>NZ_FNIZ01000007.1 GCF_900104185.1 Halobacillus aidingensis
GTCTATTACAACGAGAAGTGGGAGCAACAAAAGAATAGCGTGAAGGAGAAGCTTTCAGACGAGAAAACGGGTGAAATCTACGGAAAACGTAAGGTAGACGTAGAGCCAGTTTTTGGATTTTTGAAGGCTAATTTGCGTTTCACTCGAATGTCCGTGAGGGGCAAAGAGTGTGTGGAAAATGAATTAGGATTTGCCTTCCTGGCCGTGAACTTGAGAAAGTACACGGCCAGAAACGGAAACCGTCTAACCAATGATAAGATAAACTCAGTAAAAAAGGGTTCCGGTCATCAAAATTCGATGACCGGAACCCTTTTTTACGTTTTCGACTGGTTATGTCCCAGCCTCTTTTTTATCTATTAGACCCATTTTACTACATCGTCAAGAGAGCGGCGTGATTTCTCAGGCTGTTCTTGGGCACGGTATCCAAAGGCGCACATGACCGAAATGCCGAAGCTCCCGTCTTCGAGAAGACCCTCTTCTTCCAGAAGATTGTTCATCTTCTCCATGTTAAAGCCTTCAATCGGGCAGGAGTCGATGCCGATTTCAGCTGCGGCTGTCATCATGTTGGATAGAGCAATGTACGTTTGTTTTCCAGCCCAGTCATAAAGAGGGCGGTTGCCTTCAAGAAGTTTAAAGTCTTCCTTTTGGAATTCTTCGATCCGGCTCAAATATTTTTCCAGGAAATCATCAGGTAGTTGTTTGACGTTTTTGAAGTGATCTTGCAAGTATTCGGAATCATACTGGGTATCTTTCCTCGTCCTTGCGAGGAAAATAACGAAGTGACTGGCATCCGGAAGTTTCCCATACGCACCCCAGGCTGTGTCTTTGATTTTTTGTCTCAGTTCAGGGTTCTGAACGACGACAAACCGCCATGGTTCGAAACCGAACGAACTCGGAGATAAGCGGCCGACTTCCAGAATGAATTTGAAATCATCTTCTGGAATGGTTTGATTCGGGTCGAATTGCTTGGTCGCATGCCTGAACTTGGCCGCGTCTAAAATTTCCTGCTTTTTCGTTTCTTTGTCACTCATCTTTCTTTCCCTCCTTCTTTGATTTCCAAAATAATATACCACAGGGGAGGGAGAGAATTCATGATTTATGCTTTACACAGCTTCCTGATAAGCGGCTTCTCCACCAGGATGTAAACGATAATAGATCGGATATGCCCTTGTGTAGAAGTATTGAATCACGGGTCCAAGAAAGAGCATCGGTGCAAGGGTTCCTAGTCCGACCGGTCCACCAATGGCAAGAGCAAAGCTTGTCATGACCACCGCGACCAACGTTTGACCTGTCTGAAGACTCAATTGAAACCTGGAACTTACGGCAAGGAACAGCTGATCGACTGGAGCTCTCGGGAACTGAGGGAGGATGTAGATCGCGACTCCCAATCCGATGAACCCGACTCCTGCAAGCAGCGCCAAGACTTGCAAAGCGAAAGGGGCGCTTGATAAGTTGATCGGAGTAAAAACAATTTCCAGCCAGAAGTCCAAGATCAAGCTTTCCAGAAACACAGGTACGACCGCCCTCGATTCAGGGAGTGTATTCATCAACTTGGCATTGATGAAGATGATGATCAATTGAAAAGCTCCGTACCAAAAACCGACGGTATAACCGAAGTGATCGGAGACTCCGATGAAAAACGAAGTCCAAAATCCAGCTCCGAGCGTCGCGTTGATAAGAAGGGCGACCCCGAAGAAATTGATGAACATCCCGACAAGGTAAACCGTGGCACGATAAAGCATGACAAATGCCTCCTTTCCATAAAAAAGTGGTCACGAGTAGAGGATTCCTCTAAATCGTGACCACATTTTATTAGCGATTATTTTATAGGTCAATCAAAAAAATTTGGAAAGAAAATGGACGCCCACCATAGGAGGATTTCCTCTTTTAAAAGACTTTTGTCGTCCAGTCTTCGCAGTTCCACACATCTGTGACGACATCTTCATAAAATTCAGGTTCGTGTGAGATGAGCAGGACGCTTTCTTTGTACTCTTTCAACGCACGCTTCAACTCAGCCTTGGCATCTACATCCAAGTGGTTCGTCGGCTCATCGAGTACGAGCAGGTTCGTTTCTTTGTTGATCAATTTACAGAGGCGCACTTTCGCCTTTTCCCCTCCGCTCAATACTTGGACTTTACTCTCGATATGTTTACGAGTCAATCCGCATTTCGCTAGCGCCGCTCGCACCTCGTATTGGGTGAAGTGACGGAACTCTTCCCATACTTCCTCGATACACGTGTTGTCACCGATTTCCTTCAACTCTTGCTCGAAGTAACCGATGTGCAAATGTTCCCCAAGTTCGACGGATCCTGAAACCGGCTGGATTTCACCGAGAATACTTTTCAGCAAAGTCGTTTTACCGATTCCGTTCGCCCCGGACAAGGCGATTTTCTGACCGCGTTCCATCGATAGGTTCAAAGGCCTGGACAGAGGCTCATCATAACCGATGACAAGGTCTTTCGTTTCAAACAAATATTTTCCGGGTGTCCGGGCTTGTTTAAAGTTGAATTGCGGTTTTGGTTTTTCGGCATCCAGTTCGATGACGTCCATCTTATCAAGTTTCTTCTGACGGCTCATCGCCATTTTACTTGTCGCAGCATTGGCTTTGTTGCGGGCGACGAAATCCTTCAGGTTGGCGATTTCTTTCTGCTGCTTCTTATAAGCGGCTTCCAACTGCTGTTTCTTCATATCATAAACGCGGAGGAATTCATCATAGTCGCCAGGGTAGCGGCTCAGCTCCTGGTTTTCCATGTGATAGATCAAGTTGACGACACTGTTCAGGAACGGAATGTCATGGGAAATGAGGATGAAGGCATTCTCATATTCCTGAAGATACGTTCTCAGCCATTCGATATGCTCGACATCCAAGTAGTTGGTCGGCTCATCGAGAAGCAGAATTTCCGGTTTTTCCAGTAACAGTTTTGCAAGTAAGACTTTCGTACGCTGCCCGCCACTAAGGTCATGCACATCACGCTCGAGTCCGATTTCATTCAGACCGAGTCCGTTCGCCACTTCTTCCACTTTGGCATCAATCGTATAGAAGTCATTATTCGTCAGCATATCCTGAAGGACACCTGTCTCTTCCAATAGATCCTGAAGTTCATCCGGATCGACTTCGCCCATCTTTGCAAAAAGATCGTTCATCTCCTGTTCCATATCGAACAAGTATTGGAATGCTGTACGCAAAACATCACGGATGGTCATGCCCTGTTTTAAATCAGCATGCTGATCGAGGTAACCGATACGGATCCGCTTCGACCAGGTGATCTTCCCGGCATCCGGCTCAAGTTTTCCTGTAATGATATTCATGAATGTCGACTTGCCTTCACCATTCGCTCCGATCAAGCCGATGTGTTCTCCTTTTAACAAACGAAAAGACACGTCATCAAAGATCGCACGATCCCCGAAGCCGTGGCTCAAGTTTTTCACTGTGAGTAAGCTCATTTTAGTTAACACCTTTTCTATCGTTAGATTCGTCCTTCTATATTATAAAGGGGAATGAGGGGAAACGATAGGGGAAAAGTAGGAAGAGTTGAGGAAAGGAGTGGGTGGGTTTGTCTTATGATTGCATCATCATCGGTGGAGGAATCGCAGGTTTGCAGGCAGGAATCATGCTCGGAAGGTACCAGCATAGGGTGTTAATGATCGATAGTGGCCAAGGGCGGTCCAGTCTGTGCCACAGGTATAACAATATCATCGGGTTTCCTGATGGAGTCAGTGGCCAACAGCTCCGTCATGACGGTAAAAAACAAGCGGAATCCTTTGGGGTGGAAACACTGGAAGGGAAAGTCGTCGATGTCCATTCAAATTTCATCGTTGAAACAGAAGAGGGGGAAGCAATCCCGACTCGAACGGTCTTGTTTGCTACAGGGATTGATGAAAAGTTCCCACCTATTCCCGGCATCAAAGAATGCTTAGGCTTATCCATTTATGTTTGTCCGGACTGTGATGGGTATGAAATCACAGGCAAAAAGACCGCAGTTGTGGGGAGTGGAGAAGCGGGGGCGCAACTGGCGCTTACGTTAAAAGACTGGAGCGACGATATCATTTTCTTTAATCATAGCGGGGCGCCTTTATCTCTTGAGATGCAAGGGAAGCTTCGAGACCGCCGAATCCTTGTTCAGCAGGTGGAAGTCAGCAAGTTCGAGCACAACCAAGGCTTACTAGAAGCCGTTCTGACAGCGGACGACCATCGCTGGGAGATCAAAAAAGCTTTTCTTGCTTTCAGTGGGAATCGGGTGCAATCGGATCTAGCGGTCAAACTCGGAGCTGATGCAACAGAGAAAGGACACCTCGTTGTGCATCCAAGGACAAAAATGACCAGTATGGAAGGCGTATGGGCAGCGGGGGATGTGGTAGACCATTCTCAATTCGTGACGACAGCTATGGGGGACGGGGCACAGGCTAGTGTATGGATACACAAATGGTTAAAAGAGAGAAGGTGATTTCTTTGATTTCAACTCATGGATATAGGATAATGATGGATATATCATTTACATTTCCTATCATGAACATTCTACTTTTGTTTCATCTACCCACGCTCCATCTACTGTTTTCAAAGACAGAAACCCAAATCATTCAAATTAAATTGAGTGCATAAGGAGAATCGAAACCTACATGTTTTTTGACGCTTTTGGGACGGATTCATTTTTATTACTTACTGCATTATTATTGTTCAGCGGTGTGCTTGTAGCGAAGTTTTCCAGCCGTTGGGGCATCCCTGCATTGATCTTGTTCATCATGGTCGGCATGGCTTTTGGCAGTGAAGGACTCGGAATCGTTTATTTCAGTGATGCCGGCACGGCCCAGGTCATCGGTGTATTTGCCCTCGTTATCATTTTATTCGAAGGTGGTCTACATACGAAATGGGGGACGGTGCGCTCCGTTGCTGTACCTTCGTTATCCCTCGCTACTTTTGGGGTGTTGATCACTTCGCTTATCGTGGGGCTTGCCGCCTATTTATTGTTCGAATTGAGTTGGTTGGAATCGTTCTTATTCGGTGCCATCGTTGGATCAACCGACGCAGCGGCCGTTTTTGCGGCATTGAAAGAAAGAAACATCAAGGCGAAAATGGGGGCCACCCTCGAGGCGGAGTCTGGAACGAACGACCCGATGGCCGTCTTTTTGACATTGTCTCTCATTGAATTGATTACCTCAGAACAATCATCGTTCTGGATGCTCATCCCGACGTTTTTCATTCAAATGGGCCTTGGCATCATTATTGGTCTAGCATTAGGGAGATTGGCATCTGCATCCATCAATCGCATCAAATTGGATTCAAGTGCCTTGTATCCGATTTTTTCCGTTGCTTTTGCTTTGGCGACCTACAGCATCACCGCTTTTAGTGGAGGTAGTGGATTCTTAGGCGTTTACGTAGCGGCACTTGTAATCGGAAATAGTGAACTGACGTATCGTTATTCGATCTTCCAGTTCAATGAAGGATTTGCCTGGATGGCGCAAATTCTCATGTTCGTTATCCTAGGGCTTTATGTATTCCCAAGTGAATTGTTTACAGCTTCTATCATGGTCAACGGGATATTGCTATCGATCGTGCTTATTTTAATCGCAAGACCGATTGCTGTTTTCTTATCGATGATTAAGATGAACTATTCAACGAAAGAAAAACTGTTCATATCTTGGGCAGGCTTGCGCGGGGCTGTACCGATCGTCCTTGCAACCTTTCCTATTGTGGAGGGGCTGCAGAACAGTCAGGCCTTATTCAATCTCGTCTTCTTCGTTGTGCTGACCTCAGCACTCGTCCAGGGATCTACGATTTCGCTTGTGGCGAAAAAAATGAACCTGGTCGGACCGAAAAAAGACATCCCGCACCACAGCATTGAATTGATTTCCATGGGGAATGCCAAGGCGGAAATGATTCAATATCAAACAAATGACGAATCAGCCGTCGTCGGCAAAAAGCTTCACGAAGTCAGCTTCCCGAATCGCGCCAACATCAGTGCCATTATCCGGAACAATGAAGTCATCACGCCTTATGGAGAAACGGAAATCAAAGCCGGAGACTTCCTGTACATTCTTGTGGAAGATAAGTACAAGGAACAGCTGAAGAAAACGTTGGAGCAGCGTGTACAAAAAAGTGAACAGCTCATGAAAGAAAAAGACGCTTCTTCCTAAAGCGTCTTTTTCTTATGGATGCATCTTTTCCACTAAAGGTCCCTTTTGTGAAGGGTCAGTTTCGAGACTTTTGTTGAGTGGATAGGGGCTGCGGGGAATGGCTCGCTTTCCGCGGGAGCGCGGTGAGCCTCCTCGGACTGCGTCCTGTGGGGTCTCACCAAGCACTTTTTTCCCGCAGGAGTCTCGCCATTCTCCTCCGCCCCTCTGCCAATATAATTATCTCGAAACCACTTCCGGAATAAGCTGCCTTTATACACATGGTATTTGGTGGGGAATGACCTCCTAAGGAAGCTATTCTTCATGCGAAAAGCTTGTTATAGAGCGCTGTACAGGAAAGGGGTTCGTTTCTCACATAAATTGGATGGGGTGGTTGGGAAGCTGCGAGACTCCCGTGGGAGAAGGAGACAGGCGAGATCCCGCAGGACGCAGTCCGAGGAAGCTCGGCGCTCCCCCACAGGAAAGCGAGCTGCTTCCCAGCCACCCCTTATGCTCAACACGGCAAACGAACCCCGGAACATCTCAAAATCGAGTCTTCCACAACCCTGGGATTTTGTTGAATATGTGATGAATTTAAGGCTTTAGGACATATGTCCTTTCCGAAATCGCCTTCATCCTTTTAAATGGATTTCAGAACAGGAGGATGAACGATGAAAGGTGCTTTATTTTCACTACTCGGAGGCTTGTGCATCACGATGCAGGGCATCTTCAATGCGAGGATGAGTGATTCTATAGGAGGCTGGCATACCACTTCGATGGTCCATCTGGTCGCCTTCACGATATCCATTCTCGTTTATTTTTATGTCAGAGATGGAAAAGGGAAAAGCTTTAAAAGAGTGCCCTTCCTTTATTTGATTGGAGGGACGTTTGGAGTTGTCGTCGTTTTTGCAGAATTGACGGCAATCAAAATGATCGGCCCGGCGAGTGCCATCGCCATTCTACTCGTGGCACAAATCGGCACGGCTTTTGTCATCGAATCCAAAGGCTGGTTCGGTGAGAACAAAATTCCTGTGACGAAAAGGCAGGGAATCGGTATCGCTATGATGCTCGTGGGTGTCATCCTTTTCCAGTTGTAAAAAGGAGTTCGTTTTTTATGAAAGAAAACAAAAAAATCAATCCACATCCATATATCGAAAAGTACGATCTGGCACGGATCTTTCCTGAAGAATTCGTTCCAAAAATCAACGTGTTCACATTTACAAAAGGTGATGTTCTTTTTGCACCTGGGGAAACGTTGAATGACATGTATCTACTCGTTGAGGGGAAGATCAAAATTTTCACCCTGACGCCGGAAGGGAAGTCTTTAATCAACCGGTTCAAACGTCCGCTTGGAGTCATCGGTGATGTCGAATATGTAAAAGGTAGCTCGGTCATCAATTCTGTCGAGGCTGTATCTGATGGAGTGATGATTGCTGCATCCTTTGAGGACTTGAAGGATCTCGAAAGGAATCATCCTCCATTCATTCGGTTTTTACTGGAGACGGTGGCGCACAAGTTTTATTCCGAATCCCAAGCGTCTAGCCTGCATATGCTCTATCCTGTCGAAGTGCGGCTGGCCAGTTATTTCTTATCGATTTCTTCAGATGGGGAAGGGACACTTTTTCATCAGGAGATGCGGACGGCGAATCTGACAGAACTCGCCGAATGGGTGGGGACGAGTTACCGCCATTTGAACAGAGTGCTGAAAAAAATGGTCTCAGATGAGATTATCGTACGAGCGAATGGGTCGATTAAGATTAAAGATTTGGAAAAACTCCGAAACTTGGCAAACGGAAATATCTATGAATAAGGAGGGATATAATGCTTGGCGTATTATTTTCTGTCGTGGCAGGTATTTTGATCAGTATGCAGAATGTGTTCAATGCGCGCGTCAGTGAAAAAACAGGAGCGTGGGCGACGACATCACTTGTACTCGGTTTAGGGCTTGTCTGTTCTCTGCCCGTCTTTTATGCTATGGAACAAAGGAGCTTGTTTGAATTCGGAGATGTGAACAAAATCTTTCTGTTCAGTGGCGTTTTCGGAGTAGGGATCGTGTTCTGCCTCATGCGCGGGGTTACACTGATCGGCCCTGCCTATGCGATTTCTATAGCTCTCATATCACAAATCGTCATCGCTTTTGCCGTCAATACGGGAGGATGGTTTGGCTTCGATGCTGCTCCTCTTTCGGTGACGAAGCTTGTGGGAATCGCTTTGTTGATCGGTGGGGTGCTAGTGTATAAATTGGAAAAACCACCTGTGGAAGAAGAAGAGGAAATGGAACAAATGAGAGCGTGACCTCAAATGGAGGATCACGCTTTTTTTTCGTTACATATTCTCCATCAGTTTCTTGGCAATCCGCTCATAATCATCCCGGTCGATGCCAGGTGCGAATTCTTCCGGCAGGTCATCGAGATCCGGAATCGGAGCGCCTTTTGGAGTACCTTGAATGACTTGAAGCGGCTCACCGTTCTCAGGGTTCGTCCCTTTCCATATCTTTTTGATTTCCTGGTAATCATAGTCGCTCCATGTGTACAGGATGTTATCCAGTCCCTGGTCGATGTAGGGGCGGGCATAATCGAACTTAGAGTTGTCGAGATCAGGAACAGGGAGCATTTTTTTTACATCGACACCTGTGGCGATCTCTAAAGCTTTCGCATAAGCAAGGGCATGCGTACCTCCTCGGACAAGTAAGTAGCCGATCATTTCACGTGCCGTCGGGTGATCGGTCATTTCATAGACACGCATCTTATGTGTTCGTGCACCGAGCTCGAGAAAAAAGTTGTGTAATAGATCCAGCACCAGGTTACCACTTGAAAAAACATTGTCTCCTGTCCAGGCCCGTCCCATTGAATCGCCTGGGAGGGCCGTTTGTGCTGTAGCAATGAATTGATACGAATTCCTTTTGTTCAAGCCGTTTTGAAGGGGAGCGATATTAGGATCCCCGGTAAAAGTCACTCCGCGAGTGAGCAGGTTGATGGAATTGTTTACGAGTTCGACATGCCCGAATTCTTCCGCTGTAATACTTGCAACTAGATCGTAAAATGGACGGTGTTTTTTCTTTTGGCGAAAAGCGAAGGACTGGAACATGTAGTTATTCAACGTAGACATTTCGCCGAACTTTCCACCTAAAAGTTCTTGAACAGCAGCCGCCGCATTCGCGTCGCCGTGTTCAGGAATGGTTAGAGCAATCTGCATCCGGTCGAGTCGCTTAAACATGACATCCTCCTTTTACTTGTAGCGTTGATCAGGAAACACCCAGACGATCTGCTGGGTCCGTACGAAAAATGGGGTCCCACTCACCTCGACGACAATATGATCCGGCATGACCGTCTTCAATCCTCCGCGTACTGACCCTTGCGTCGTCTGGACGACGACAGGGGTGCCTTGAATGGACATGAGCGTCTGGTACACATATGGATCAATGGCGGAATTCATAGACACGTTTTGAGAATTCATTCATTCTGCTCCCTTCGCAGGTAGTCTCACTTAATGATGTATATGTACAAACCTCCGTTTTAGGCATCATTCGTTGGAAAAAGAGGCGAAGGTTTGTATGCCCAATAATGGTTTGCGGTATATTAGCAACTTTTCTGAATCGCTCACCTCCCAGTAACTAAGGACTGAGCGATAAGTATTTCTTCAATACGAGGAGCGGCCAAATATAGTTGTAGCTGTGATAGTAGATGTAAAAGTTTCCTGGAAGACCTGCTCCTGTGGGGTATTCATACGTCCAATCCTGCTCTTCCAGTTTTCGAAGCAAACGAGCGATTCCTCTATCAATGCTCGGTACCCGTCTTTCGTACACCGCCATCAGGACATCCAGAGCCCAGGAGGTTTGCGAAAGGGTACTATCTCCTAAAGGAATGTAGATTTTCTCCTGATCACTTTTACACGATTCTCCCCATCCACCGTCTTCATTCTGAATGCTTTCAATAAACTGAACGCCTCTTTTGATGGAACGGTCATCCTTGCTTACTCCGACGGCACGCATACCCGTGAGGGCGGCCCAGGTTCCGTAAATGTAAGTGATTCCCCAGCGTCCATACCAGGACCCATCATTTTCCTGATGGGAGCGCAGCCAGTTCAGAGCTTTTTGCACACGAGGTTCCGTTAGAGGGAAACGTGCGTCGGTACCGAGAAATTCGAGTGTCCGTCCCGTCAAGTCCGCTGTCGAAGGGTCGATGCTTGCGTACTCCGCCCCGTCCATGGGAACAAACGTCATGAGAGGGTTCGTCTTCCCTCTCTCAAAAGCAGGCCAACCGCCGTCATCATTCTGCATCGCGAGTACCCACTTCAAGCCTCTCGTGTAGTGGCTCTGGAGGGATGGGTCTTTACTAAGGGCTCGTAAAGCTGCTGTGGTGTCATCGACATCCGGATGAATCCTGTTGCTTTTAGAAAATCCCCATCCGCCGGGTTCTGTATGACTGGTCGTTACCATCCAGTCTCCGAATTTGGTCTGTTGGTGCTTCAAAAGAAATTGTTCTGCTTCATGTAAAGGGACATCGGATGCGGGAGGCCCTTGAAGGGCATGGCTCAACAATGCCGTATCCCATATATCAGAAGGTGAGTTTTGAATATGGAGACCACGCTCCGTGGAACAAGCATGATGGATCAGCCCCTGGATGGCTTGTTTGATTATAGGGTCATGCTTTTGATAACCACAACTCACCAAAGCATAAATCATATAAAAAGTCGAAGAGAAATAGCTGTATAGTGTTCCGTCCGACTCGATGCGCTGCAGCATGTAGGTGAGCAGGCGCTGCCTTGAGAGCAGATAGAGTTTATGAGGAAGTCCAGCCAGGGATTTGACGGCATCCTGGACACTTGTCAATAACGACCGGCTTTCCTCAGGAAGCAGCTCTTGATCCTCCCGAATGAAGCAGTCACTCATATCAGGGATTTGTTTGTTTTTCATCACAAAGGGTTGATCGGATAAGAGGAGAATCGGTGCCATGTGAATGCGAGCGTAACTACTGAAATCAAAGAAAGAAATGGGAGAAGAAGGAGGTAGTAAAATGATGTGAACAGGCAAATGGAATAGATTCGGCCATGGATACTGTCCGTGGATGGCCAATGTGATTTTGGTCAAAGAATGAGCACGGTTCAGCCCGCCGTGCTTCCGGATAAATGCTTTGGCTTTCTTGATCTGGAGGTCATCACTTGTATAGTATCCAGCGTAAAGAAGAGCGAAAACCGCTTCAATCGTTGCGGAAAGGTTCCCTTCATCGTCCGCATAGAGCTTCCAGTACCCTTCTTCGTTTTGAAGAGAAGAGAGACGTGCGCACAACCGTTTGATGAGCTCTTTTTCTTTCGTAAACGTTTGGAGCAGAAGAATCATATTGGCATCGGTCATCAGACTGTTTTCAAAACAAAAATGAAAAATCCCGTCGTCCGTCTGGTGTGCATGAATCTCAGCAGTCAGTTGAGCAATTGCTTCATGGATCCTTTCGTCCACAATGATTCACCCTCTTTTATTCCATCCTACTTTTTTATATGAAGCGGATGCTTGATTCAGAAGGAGCTCTTTACGCATAAAAAACGAGCTTCCAAGATAGAAGCTCGCTCTTCATTATTTCATATTCTCTCGGATATACTTGATGATCTTTCTGATTTCATCCGGATGCGGACGGCCGAACGGACTTGTCTGTCGCTGCTGGTAAAGGACGCGCCCTTGTTCATCTGTTAAAAAGTAAGCAGGCTCTCCATGCGTTCCGTGATCTTCATAGGGTGCATGCTCATCATGGTAATGAACCTGGTAGTTGGAGAGAAACTCAAGGTTCTCATCCATTAGAATCGGAAAGGTGAAGTCATGTTCACTCACCATTTTTTCCAAACTATCCTTGCTTTCATGTGTAATCGCGGCGAATTTGATGTCGTGTTCTTCAAAGTAACTTAACGTATTCTGGAACTCGTCCAGCTCACTCATGCACACAGGGCACCACGAACCGCGAAAATATACGAATAAGTACCAATGGTTATTTCCTTTTAAGTCCTCGGAAAAATGGAACTCTTCTCCCTGGACGGAAGACAGTTTGAAGTCCGGGGCATGCTGATATAATTTAAAGCTCATGGAATGACACTCCCTTTTCATTTTTATCGCTCATACATCCCCATACCCTTTTCTAGTTAAAAGTAATTATTTTTTTCGACATCCAATGATATGGTTTCGTTCATCTAGTGTACTTAGGAGAGACATGTAGGAGTAATGGGTTGTTTTCTTATTAAAGGATTTACAAGTGTTGTATTGAATTCATTAGGAAGGGCGTGACATACCTAATGGATTTGTTGTAACGAAAAAACTGACATACCCTTTCTTTCCTTGAAAATGCAAAAGGAGCTCAGCCTTTCATTCTATGAAAAGGAGCAAGGTGGATAACCGTTTAGATGAATAAGAGAAAAAGATACCCATATTTTGGTATAATTGAGAAAGGGTGGTGAGAAGGTGAAAGCAATTCTTTGGATCATCGGGAGTATCGGAACCATCGTAATAGCGATCATCTTACTTTTCATTTATGAAATGGCCCCAAATGCGAGTATGGAAACGAAGGCGAAAGAGCTTGGAGAAGATTATATACAAAAACATTTTGATGGACAGGCGGAAGTCTACGACGTGCTCTATGACAATATGGGAAATCACGAATTCGATTACGCTGCAAAAGTAACGCATAAGAAAACAGGGGTCAATTTTCTAATCTATGAAACAAGGGATTCCCAAGTCATGAAGGATACCTATGCAAGTAGTTATTATGAAGAACAACTAGAGAGGGATCTTCAACCATTTGTTAAGGATATGGAAGATGTGGTGTCCCATTTGGTACATATCTCTGATGTACCTGGCAAGTACCAGGGGGAGGATTCGCTGCCTGATTTCAAAGACTTGAACCTTGTTCCAAATGTCATTATAGACTTGGACCGGGCTGCATTGGATGATGATGAAGAAAAGATGGAAGAACTCTTCGTTTTTATGAAAGAGAACCTGCGGATTGAACGAGGGGGTGGGCGTTTTGTGTACAGTCCGTCTTCTGGGGATGAGATGCTTCAAATGAGTTATTGAATGGCAGTTAAGAAAAGAAGGCCTTTGATTAGAGTCCTTTAAAATTCCTTCTTCGGGGGTCACTTCAGTCATTAAGAAAGAGTTTCCTTTCTTAGGGAATATTGCAGAGGAGGATGTTATGAAAAAAATTATATGGATGGCTTTATTCATGATGTTTGTAGGCTGTCAGCAGACCGGAAATGAAGAGTCTCCCGTTACCACAAAAACCGAAGAGTTCGAAGCCGGATCCTACACGATGAGAGGAATTCCTGACAGAGTCGCTTTCATCGATGCCCCATGGATCGAAGGTGAAACGCAAAAGTACATGTGGCACTTTTGGGGAAGTGAAGAAGAACTAGAGGGTGCATTCAAAGTAACAGGCACACATACGGAAACGGGGAAAACAGTCACCGTTCTGGAAGCTTCAGAAATCGCGGGGCCGGTGAATGGAGCAGATGCGTCTCTTCCATCGAATATGTCTCTACCAAAGAGCGGAGAATGGAAGTTGAATACGAGAATTGACGGGGAGTCGTTCGGGACAATCCTTGTGCATGTGAAGGAATAAAGGAGGGTTTCATGTGGAAACGGCAGGGTTCGTAATCATTTTAGCGATCGCCATTCTTCTAGATTACCTTTGGTTCGATCATGATCGGAAGCGGTGGGGATGGATGAAAAATTGGACACGCATCCAAAGAGGATTGTTCCTGGCAAGCTTTTTCGTCGCGGCGATGGTCATCTACATCGGTATGAGTCTTTAAGTTTATTTAGAAAGGTTTTTATTTTATGAGAGTCTTATTAGAGTTGGTGCGGATCGTTTTCCTGTTCATTTTCGGAGGTGCGCTGGTCTGGGTCGTTCTTGGTCCTTTCTATAACGTCCATCCTTTATCCGGAGAGTACCAATGGCTTGGCGCCGTCGGTGTGTATGGAATTCTATTCGTGCTTTACAGAAACCGCTGGCAGTTTTCTGGTTGGTACAAGGGGAAAGGAAAAAAGAAACTCTCCAGAAGTATGACTAGAATCATTGTGTTCGGATCGGTGCTGCTTCTAGCATCTCCATGGGTAATAGCCATCATCAATCATTGAGGAGGGAAAAGGTATGACAGGTAGTGAAGTGATCGAGTTGAAGACTACAGAAGAAATTAAATCTGCGTATCCGGTAATGAAGGAATTGAGGTCACATTTAAGTGAAGAGCAGTATGTGGAATTGGTGGAAGAGGCGATGGACGTGGACCGCTATCATCTTTTTGCTCTATATGCGGGGGAAGAGGTGGTTGCCGTTACGGGTTTCAAAGAGATGACCACCTTATATTATGGTCGTTTCGTCTGGGTTTGTGATTTAGTTACATCTTCTGCGCATCGTTCTCAAGGATACGGGGAGGAGTTGCTGACTTTCGTTGAAGATTGGGCACAAGAACATGGACTGGGAAGTGTCGCTCTTTCTTCTGGGATCAGCAGGCTGATGGCTCATCGGTTTTATGAAGGAAAAGTGGATTACGACCGGGTCAGTTATGTTTATAAAAAGTCCTTTCCTGAAGGATGAGATAGATGAAAGGTGAGGAGTTTGATCGAAGATGGCGGTGGTGGAGAGTAAGAGAGAACGGGATGGGGGTTTTCTTGTTGTGCGGCTTGATCGCCAACTATCCTTTGTTATACGGCATCGAACACATATGGGAAATACAGGTGCCGCTGGTGCTTATGATCTTTTGGCTGGCGTTGCTCTGTGCACCTGTTGTGATTTACATAAGAAGGGCCGTGAAACATGGGAGGGCCACCGTGGTTTTTTCCTTAGCTACTTTCATGCTTTATTTGTTCTTCGGTTCGCTTCAATATGTGTACGGATAGGGAGTTTTATCCTGTGCAAACCATAACGACATTCCCGTCCGGGTCTTGAATGTTAAAAAAAGAAATGTCGTCAAACCTTTGAATATCACTCTTGATGATGTAACCAAGCTGCTCGACGAAGCGGTAGGATGCATCGATATCATCTGTATGAAGATTGAAAAGGGGATGCGGCGATGGTTCAACATTTTCTGACCCTGCATCAAGGATGACGCCTGTATGAGTCGTCATCGGGAGATGGTAAACAGGGGGATGGACATTTTCCTCAGTATAAGGTTCTCCAATCAATGCACTGTACCATTGAGCGGAGTGTTTGATGTCAGTGACAGGGATGAATGTCGTATTGAGGCGGTTGTCGATCGGACTTTTCAAATCGATCCCTCCTATAAAAAGTTTATATTACTACCATACCATGAAAGGATGTCATTTTTTTGAAAATGAATAACAAGGTGGAAGAAAAAGAAGCCTTCACTCTCATAGGTTACAGAGTTGTGTGTGATGGAGAAGATTACATTTTAGAAATTCCAAAAGCAGCTGAAAAACTTCGCCGGCGTTTTCCTGATGCGGACGTCCAAGTGGGAGCTTTTATCCCGGGAGAGTGTAAGGAAGAGGATGATGGGTATTGGATCGGAGTCCCTATGGATCAGGACGCAACCATTCCAGATGATATGGACCATTTGAAAATAGAAAAACAAACGTATGTTATGACTACATATAAAGGTTCAAACGATGGAATACGAGAAGCTTATGCCTCGCTGCACGAATGGATGGAGCGGGAGGGATATCCCCGAGACCTGGAGGCTTGGCATGTGGAAGTTTACCATTCATGGCAGGACAAGGAACAGCTCCACATGGAACTTTGGGAAACGGTACGGACTTGACTCTGTGGTGCACCCCACGGTTTACTATAGGAAGTGGGAGGGCACACCGTGTATAAAATCAGCGAATTCTCAGAACTGACCGGGCTCAGTAAAGAAACGCTCCGGTACTATGCAGAGGTCGGATTGCTTGAGCCTGCGTACATTCATCCAGATAACCGTTACAGGTATTATGATGATGGCAGTTACTTTTTAGCGCTCATGCTCGGGAAGCTCCGGGCGCTTGGTTTCACCATTCAGGAAATGGTAAAAGTGATGGAGGATGAATCCTTTTTACACATGGAAGAACTTCTGCTCGAAAAACGCAGAAAGATCCATGAAGAGATTCATGATCTCCAAGAAAGACTTGCTGATATTGATGCATTTTTAGAATCTGGCAGGGAGGAAGATGAATGATCCAATGGGAAAATGATAGAGTGATTGCATCACCCATCGATGAAGTGTGGGAGCTTTTCAGAGACTACAACATCAAACGAATCATGCCAAAAGTGGAAGAGCATGAACTGATTGAAAAAACGGAAACAGAAGTAGGGGCCAAACACCGCCAAACGTATCGGGAAGGAAAGCGCCTGGAAACCTATACGGTAGAGACGCTTGCCTATGAAGAATCTCCTGAGAGCAAGCATAAGAAAATCGCTTTCGTCATCGGACGAGCTTTTGAAGTGACCGCCTCTTTTTTACTGGAGAAAGTGGATGAAGAACATACAAGGCTCACTTATTCCGGCCAAAACAAAGGTGTAAACTTCGTCGGAAAGGCCATGATGAAACTGGCGAATAAAAAGGGGAATGAGCGTGTCGTAGAAGAATTTCTCGATCGTGTTGAAAAAGAAGCGACGCATACGAACGTTTAAGAACCCGTGTGAGGACGGGTTTTGTTATGCCTTGTCCATGATATGGAAATGTGTACACGTATGATTTCCTCTTTCCCTGCATAGAAATGTTTATAGTTTGGAGAAGGGGATGAGGTGTATGAGTCACATTCCGTATGGGTATGGATACCCGAATGCTGGGTCGTTTAGAAGTGCTGAGCAAAACACCGAAGATATTTTAGAAGGAATCAAAAAGAAAGATTCTGCCATTCAAATCTTCAGTCAATTGGTTGATGTAGCACCAGATGAGTCGTATAAAAGCGAAATCCGTCAAGCATTAGAGAATGAGAAAAGGCACTTGGACCATTTTAAGAATTTATATACATCATTCACTGGCGAGCAACCGGAATATGAAAGAGAAGAAGCGAACTTCCGCACGTTTGAAGAAGGGTTGAGAGCCGGGTATGACCAAGGGGTCGAAGAATTTGAAAAGTATCAAAAAGCGTATATGGAAAACCAGGGGAATCAGCTGGGGGATGTATTCTACAGAGCCTGTCACGATAAGGCTGTTACGACCAACCGAATCGTAGCACTGTCTCGGGGAGAAGGCCGGATTGTAATCAAAGATTATGGCGGGCAGCCATTCGTCCTCGATATCGAAGAAGCGACGACACAAAATCGTACATTCCGGACAGCTCTATGGACGGGAGACCATTTACAGGTGACGTTGATGAGTATCGCGGTGGGGGATGATATCGGTTTAGAACTCCATCCTGACGTGGATCAGTTTTTGAGGATTGAAGAAGGGCAAGGACTCGTCCAAATGGGGGATACCAAAGATCAGTTGAATTTCCAGCAGCAAGTGTCTGATGATTTCGCTATCATGGTACCTGCAGGTAAGTGGCATAATCTGACAAATACAGGTCAACAGCCGTTGAAACTTTATTCCATCTATGCACCGCCTGAGCATCCTTTCGGCACGGTTCATAAAACGAAAGCCGACGCTATGGCTGCTGAAGAGTAAAAAGAAGGACCTTCTGTAACGGAGGTCCTTCTTTTATGTTTTAAGGAATAGATAGAAAGATGGGTATAGGAGGTTCATCGCAAGACTCTTAGGTCCCGCATTGCCTTGGAATCTTTCAATCAAATACTTTTAAGTTACACAGGTTTCTGGAGGAAATGGCTTCAGGCATGGAGAATCTAATGAATAAAGGAGGTCATGTCGTGGAAGTCAACATTGTTGCTTTACCTGCGTTCAAGGTAAGAGGACGTAAATGGGAAGGAAGTTATGAACAAATCCCTGGATTAAAAGAAGTGATTAAAAAGGTGGGGAGCGAAAAAGAAGAAATAAAACCTGTGGATCCGGATTACCAATGGGGGTTATCTTTTCATACGATTGAAAATGGCTTTGTCCATTTTAGCGGTTTCGAGGTGGAAAATGAGAAGAGTCATGCAGAGTATGAGGAAATGAACGTACCGCATCATACATATATGAACGTTCATCATCCCAAAGGCAGAGAGATCGGTGAAACCTATGCATCGATTTACCAATGGTTCCGAGATGGAAATGGGGAGCCGTACCTTGAATCTGACACGGAATATTACGATGGGCTGCCATTGAAATTCGAAAAGTATCCGATTGACCGGGATTTTGATGACCCTCATTTTGAAATTTATATTCCGATCAAAACTTAAAGAGCCCTGGGAGGGCTCTTTTTTAATAGACTTTATCTCCATTGAAAATGGAATTTTTGACGATGACATAATCGACGTGGCGGATGCTGTCAAGATCAGTTCCGCCTGCGTAACTGATGGCGGATTGCAGGTCCTGCTCCATTTCCGTCAACGTATCTTGGAGGGCCCCTTTATGTTCCACAAACATTTTCTTACCTTCCACGTTCTTCTTTTCCCCTTTTTGGTACTCAGAAGCGGAGCCGAAGTATTCCTTGTAAAGCTTACCGTCTCTTTCAACCGTATCACCAGGGGACTCTTCGTGGCCTGCGAAAAGAGATCCGATCATGACCATCCTCGCTCCAAAACGGATGGATTTGGCGATGTCTCCATGTGTGCGGATGCCTCCATCAGCGATGACGGGTTTGCTTGCTGCTTTTGCACACCAGCGCAACGCTGCCAGCTGCCAGCCACCTGTACCAAAGCCGGTTTTAATTTTTGTGATGCATACTTTCCCCGGGCCGATTCCGACCTTTGTGGCATCGGCGCCTGCATTTTCAAGTTCACGCACAGCTTCAGGTGTTCCGACATTTCCGGCGATCACAAACGTTTCCGGTAACTGTTGTTTGATGTGTTGAATCATATCAATAACAGCCGTCGAATGTCCGTGAGCGATATCGATCGTGATGTATTCCGGCGCCAGTTCCTTCGCTGCTAACATCTGGACTAACTCGTATTCCTCTGGCTTCACACCGACACTGATGGAAGCAATCAATCCTTGTGCATGCATCTTTTCGACGAAAGACAAACGAGTTTCCGGCTCAAAGCGGTGCATGACATAGAAATAACCGTCCTGTGCTAATTGAGTAGCGATCGTTTCATCAATGATCGTCTGCATGTTCGCTGGTACGACAGGAAGTTTGAATGTATGGTTGCCGAGCTTTACGGATGGATCACAAGCCGAACGGCTGTTTACGACACATTTTGCGGGAATCAGTTGAATATCTTCATAATCAAATACATTTTCCATGGATGTCACTCCTAAAACCGAATATTTTTATGGTTAATTAATTTTATTGTTCGTACATTTGTAATTTACCTTATCTTTGTTCCGTTGTCAAAGGTTCATGGTAAAATGATGAAAAAGGGGGAGAAAGTATGTTTGTACATAAGGTTGATCGTGAGCTTTCACTCAAACTTGCAGGTCCAGAAGATGCGGATGCATTATTTCAACTGACAGATGGATCTCGCGAGTATTTGCGTGAGTGGCTGCCATGGCTTGATTTTACGAAAACAGTGGAAGACACGAAATCATTTATTGAATCTGGAAGGCGAGGCTTTTCAGAAAACAAAAGCATGACAACTATGGTAATCTATAATGGTGACATTGCTGGTACGGCAGGGTTCAATGAAATCGACCACACCAATAAAATCGTGAAAATCGGTTACTGGCTCGGGCAAGAGTTCCAGGGAAAGGGAATCATGACACGAGTGGCCAAAGCGTTGACTGATTACGCCTTATTGGAATTGAACATGAACCGAGTGGAGATTCGTGTGGCAAGTGGAAATGAAAAAAGCGCTGCGATCCCCAAACGGCTTGGGTTCAAGGAGGAAGGCACAATCAGGTGTGCAGAATGGTTGTATGACCATTATGTCGACCACACGATCTATGGAATTCTAGCAGACGAATGGAAGAAGTAGAATGTTCGGATTTTAAATAAAGAGAAGTAGAGGGATAGAGATGGAAAAGCACTACAATAGAAAAATCATACTCGCTACATTCATGATCGGCGCATTTTTTGCCGTTTTGAATGAGACGTTACTTAATATTGCACTCACAGAACTAATGGAAGTTTTCGGGCTGGAAGCGCCCACGGTCCAATGGATGGCCACCGGCTTCATGCTGGTCATGGGTGTGTTGATGCCGGTTTCTGCATTACTCATCCAATGGTTCACGACGAGACAAATGTTCATCGGTGTCATGACGGTTTTCTTAGCAGGGACGATCATTGCAGCATCTGCCTTTAATTTTCCGATGCTGTTGACAGGACGGATGATTCAGGCGGTAGGAACAGGGTTATTGATTCCTGTCATCATGAACGCATTGTTACTGCTTTATGAACCGGAAGTACGTGGTCGGATCATGGGGACGTTCGGTCTTGTCATCATGTTCGCCCCAGCCATTGGGCCAACACTTTCCGGTGTTATCGTAGACGTGCTGGGTTGGAGATGGTTGTTCATTACCGTCATTCCGTTTGCATTGTTTTCGATTCTGTTCGCCATCAAGTATTTGGAAAATGTAGGTGAAGTGACGCGTCCGAAAGCGGATGTCCTTTCGATCGTCTTGTCCTCCATTGGAATTGGTGGGATCGTCTATGGGTTCAGCAGCGCCGGGGAAAGTGGAGAAGGGTTCTCTTCTGTTAATATCCTTATCATTTTAGGCGTCGCCTTTCTTAGTTTGATTCTATTTGTTCTGAGACAATTGAAATTGGAAGAACCTTTGTTGGATGTGCGCGTATTTACGTATAAAAGCTATGCGAGAGGCATCACCATTTTCGTTATCGTGATTATGGCGATGTTCGCGTCAGAAATCGTCATGCCGATGTATCTGCAGGGCCCATTAGGGTTTTCAGCCAAGACCGCCGGGTTGTTGCTGCTTCCTGGAGCTCTATTAAATGGTTTGATGTCGCCGGTGATGGGGACACTTTTTGATAAATTCGGTCCAAGGAAATTAATTATTCCGGGTACATTAGTCCTTGTAGGTGTCATGATTTTCTTCAGCAATATCGGACCTTCCATTCCTGTTTGGTCCTTTATTCTTGCCTATGTGTTATTGATGCTGGCGGTTTCAGCGGTGCTTATGCCTTCTCAAACCAATGCTTTGAATGAGCTTCCAAAGCATTTGTACCCTCACGGAACGGCTATTGCCAATACATTGCAGCCAATCGGTGGGGCCCTCGGTGTTTCTATTTTCGTAAGCATCATGAGTCAGGGAGAAAGAAGCTATTTGAACAACGTATCAGGAGAAGTGACAGGTGAAGTCATGGACCAGGCTATGACAGCAGGGGTGCACCAGGCGTATTGGTTCGCTTTAGGTCTTGCCGTCCTCACATTTATCGTTTCTTTGTTCATTAGAAAAGCCGTGGCTCCGGATTATTCCCCGGAACAGCAATCATAAAGAAGCAGAACCTTTCCAAGAGGAAAGGTTCTGCTTCTTTTTATGCTTTCATTCGTTTTATAAAGGATTCGAGAGGTTCACGGGACTGGATGTTTTCATTGCATTTCTTACTGTCATGGCAAATATAGTTGCCGCGGCTGATCGTTTCTTCATTGTTTTTTCCCTTGAAGGTAGCGGTGAACATGCCTACTTTTTCATGCTCGTGGCAAATCGAGCAAATGCTTTTTTGCTGGAGCGGTTTGTAATGACCGTACAACCCTGTAAGGTTACCATCCACTGTCGTTATGATGTATTTTCGATTCGCTGACGCATCGTTCCATCCGATATAGGAAAGCTCCGTCCATTCTTCATCAGGGATGGTAGGGACTCTCAGTTTCTTCACTTTCGGAAACAACGTTTGGATATCAGCTTCTGTGAGTTTAGGAAAAGGAACCACATATTGCTTCAATCTGGAGAAGTAAAGAATCGCATCGGTTTCATCTTTGACTTCACTCGCTTGGGCTATCAATTGTTCCTGATTTGGTGAAAGATCCGTAAATAATTCCAACACTTTTTCGTTCGTGATCGATTTGAGTGCCTGTGTCACAGAGGCATCGTTCGTTGTCATATGGCCATTCAGCAGGTTGTGAGCCTGATTTTTTATGAAATGATACTGATCAGTGCGGATGAATCGTTCCATGATCGAACCCCCGTTCAATGGTTTTCATCTTATTATTTCAGAGCATGTCTTTTCTATCAAACGTTTCGCCTTCCATGTTCATGACTGAGCAGCAAACCTGGCACCTGGACTCTTCGGGGTGGTTCCAGGTACACATCCCTTACGTTGGTGTACCGGGTACAATTATTGGGAAGTGGGTACCTGGTACCCGCTCTCGGATTTCTGTACCCGGTACCAAAAAATCGGTCAAAAAAAGCATTCCATCAAAAAATGAAACGCTTACATGTATGGTATCGTAAAGGTACTTGTAAAGTCGGGGAGGGATAGGAAAATGACTTGGAAACGAACAATGGTAGAAACAAGCCGCGGTACCTTCGAAGTTTTTGAAAAAGGACAAGGTTCCCCGCTTGCTGTCACCCATTTATATTCAGAGTTCAACGAAACGGGAGATTATTTTGCAGAAGCTTTCGTGGAGACTCACAAGGTCTATTTAATCAATTTGAAAGAGTGTGGCAGGTCTGAGAAGGTATCATCCCCTCATGAACTGACAATGCTTGAGAGCGTCCTTGACCTTGAAGCCATCCGGATAGAGTTAGGGTATGAATGTTGGAATTTTGCCGGTCATTCTACGGGAGGAATGCTTGCCGTCGTTTACGGGATCTATATTTCGGAAAGCCTTGATACACTAGTCATTGCGAATGCCGCGGCGCGGGAGTATATGACTTTTTCAAAGGATTGCATCTATAATGAGTCGCACCCGAAATTCGATAGGATGCAATCACTGATCGAGCAGTTAAAAAAGCAGGACCTGTCTGATGAAGAAAGAAAGGAATTAACGGTCGAACGGACAAAGCTTTCTTTATGGAATCCTCAAAATTATGACCACTATTTTCATACATCGATTGAAAAGAAGATGTCAGCCGTCCGGATGAACTTCTTTGCACGGGAGCTTCACACCTTTGATGTGACGAGGAAGCTAGCTCTCATAACTGCAAAAACGATAGTCATATCCGGTTCATATGATGTTCAATGCCCGCCTACTTATTCTGAGGAAATCGCCGAAGGAATCTCAGGTGCTGTTCTTCACAGGTTCCTTCAAAGCAATCACTACCCTCATCTGGAAGAGGGGCAGAAGTTTAAACAAGTAATCAAAGCCCACTTTGACTAGCATAAACTGGAAGTGGTAAAGTTACTCATGATGACAGCGTTTTAACAAGGAAGGAGATTACTGATGCAGCAGGAAAAACAACAGAGAAAAAGTGACTTTACGAAGTTCAAAGAACTATGGTTTCTTTTGTTCATGCTTTTGTTCACCCTTTTTCATAACACGATGGTCATCCTCATCGGTGAGGGCTGGAGCTTTATTGGCTACAGCATCTTGTTTCTGGTGATGTATGCCTTGTTCCGGTGGTTACGGAAAGTCGTTGATTTCATGAGAAAACCATTATCCTGGGGGTCGCTGATCGGTTTTTACATTGCAGGTGTCTTCGTGCTCGGCGCGTTATTGATTCCATGAACGAAAAGGGAGAGGGGATCATATCACCATTCTCTACCCTTCGAAAAGATGATTATGTACAATATGGCCCAGTTTATATATTGGGTGGGGCAAATCTACATAAACGATGATTCGCTTTGAATAATGAAACGATATAGGGGGAGTTGGAAAGTAACGAAATCAAGACTTCCTAATTAGTAGGGGGGCTGGACCTAGATTAGAATGATTCATTAAGGAGAGGGAATTTAGATGAATTATGTCAAAGAGCTCAGAAAAGAAGTCGGAACAAGACCGTTAATTCTGCCCGGGGCTGTCGTGATCATCGAGAATGAACAGCGGAAAATTCTTCTTCAACACCGCAAGGACGGCGGGTGGGGACTTCCTGGTGGTTTAATGGAACTCGGAGAAAGTTTGGAGGAAACAGCGCGGCGTGAAGTGAAAGAAGAAACAGGTCTCCAGTTAGGTGAACTTAGGCTCTTGGATATCTTTTCAGGTGAGGACTACTTCTTTAAAGTTTCCAATGGGGATGAATTGTACTCAGTTACGGCGGTCTATAGGGCGGATGATTACGAAGGGAAAGTAGAAGTTGATGGGGATGAATCTCGTGAAGTCACTTTCTTTTCTATGAACCAACTCCCCGCCGGTTTAACGAAGGAATATCGTGATTATCTACAACCATTTTTGAAAAAACATGAGTGACGGGGGATTCGATGCTGGAATTTTTCATGCTGACCATAACGGCAGTCTTAGTAGCAGGATATATTTATGTGATCTATACGAAGAGGAAAAAGTTAAAAAAAGATTATGGATGGAAGAGTTATGTGACGCCAGGGGCTTTTGTTGTGGCACCATTAGTGGCCTTGTTTTCCTATCTATTTGAGTTTGGTGGCATGATCACCTGGTTCATCCTTGGTATTTGCTTTATCACAGGAGCATTTTTCACAAAATATTTGCCTGAGCCAAGAGAAGGCTGAGTCATAGAGAGCAGTAACCATTCAAGGGTTACTGTTTTTTTATTGGTACAGCGGAAGCGTTTCAATTAAGTTTTCCATTTCAACATAAATGTGACTGGAAAAGAAATAATAAGAGGAGAGGAGGCGGGAGCTTATGGATGAGTGGTTGGAGTTCGTTGGAACAGGAGTCACCGTTTTTATTCTATTGTATGTTTTAGCAAGGATTCTAAGCAAAAAGCTGATTTCACAAATGACGCTTTTCGACTTTATCGCTGGCATCACGCTTGGATCAATGACAGCAACGACTTTCCTTTCCGATAATGTTACGCTCTCAAAAGGGGCTCTTGGATTACTTACCTTCGCTGCCCTTGTGCTTCTCATCGACTATCTTACACTCAAGAGTTTGACGATAAGAAAACTTGTGAACAGCCAGCCCACTCTATTAATGGACAATGGGAAAATTCTTATAACAAATATGAAAAAAGTTCGTTTTAACGTCGACGAACTGATTGCTGAATTAAGGAAAGCGGGGGTGTTCCAGTTCAGTGATGTACAGACAGCGATTTTGGAAACGGACGGAACGGTAAGCGTTTTAAGAAAGTCAGATGCTTCTCCTGTTACCACCCGTGATATGAAGCTCGAAACCGCTCCTGTTTCGTATTCGCATGTGGTTATGGTGCAGGGGAAAATTCTACAGAAACAGTTGAATGCCAGTGGTTACAGTGAAGCCTGGTTGCTGGATCGATTGCAGTCGTATGGAGTGTCAAATCTGAAAGATGTCCTCGTTGCACAAGTCAATCATGACGGGACTTTATTTGTCGAAAAAACGGAATAGGTAGAAAATTGGAGAAATACGTCGAAATATGGAGTTTACCATATGGTGAAAGCGTTTTATTGAACTTTGTACAGGTTATTCTGTACAAAGTTTTATTTGTGTATAAACTTTTTTATGTGTAACATAGATAGCGTTTGCTAAAGAATGACTGATGAAACGTCATAGATTTAGGAGGTGCTCATCACATATGACCGATTTTTTAAATTATGTCCAACGAGAGTGGGGAACCATTTTTTCCTATACGTTGGAACACTTGCAGCTCGTAGGAATTGCAATCGTCATCGCGATTTTGATTGGTGTTCCACTAGGAATTTATCTGACAACGAATAAGTATTTGGCAGAAACCATTTTGCAAGTGGCATCCATCATCATCACGATTCCGAGTATCGCTCTTTTTGGGATCATGATTCCTGTCCTTTCTATGATCGGACAAGGGATAGGATTTTTACCGGCGTTGATCGCTTTAGTCTTATATTCCCAATTGCCGATTATCAGAAACACATATACAGCCATTCAAAACGTAGACCCGAATATCAGAGATGCAGCGAAGGGAATCGGAATGACGACATTCCAACGTT
Organism: Halobacillus aidingensis; assembly: GCF_900104185.1. Lineage (GTDB taxonomy): Bacteria > Bacillota > Bacilli > Bacillales > Halobacillaceae > Halobacillus > Halobacillus aidingensis. Next base: position 26,036 of record NZ_FNIZ01000007.1, read on the forward strand.
TGACGAAGGTCGAAATCCCGAACGCTCTGCCATTGATCATGGCTGGTGTACGAACAGCTACGGTTTTGAATATTGGGATTGGTGCCATTGCAGCCTTTATCGGCTCTGGTGGCCTAGGGGTATTGATCAACTCCGGAATCAGCCGTGGGAATAGCAACATGGTGTTGGCTGGTGCGGTTTTCGTATCGTTACTCGCCTTAGTCGCTGATTTCATACTTAAATTTATTCAAGCGCGGATTACGCCAAAAGGAATCAAATAAAAGAAAGAGGTGGACGTATGATTGAATTCAATGATGTAACGAAAATTTACGGTGGCGATGTAAAAGCCATCGATGACATTTCGATGACCGTGGAGGACGGAGAATTCGTCATCCTGCTTGGGCCTTCCGGTTGTGGAAAAACGACATTGCTTCGAATGGTCAACCAGTTGGAGTCGATTTCCCAAGGAGATATTAAAATTCAAGGTCAGAATGTACGAGAGATGGACAAAATCAAAATGCGCCGGAATACAGGCTATGTCATTCAAAGCAATGGTCTGTTTCCAAACATGACGATTGAAGACAATACGATGATCGTTCCTGATCTGCTCGGCTGGGACCGGAAAAAGAAAAAAGATCGCTTCAATTACTTAATGGACCTTGTTGGTCTGAACCCTGATGATTACCGCAAACGATTTCCTCATGAACTCTCCGGTGGTCAGCAGCAGCGTGTAGGTGTCGCCCGTGCGATGGCTGCCGACCCACCAGTCATGCTTATGGACGAACCATTCGGAGCTCTGGATCCGATCATCCGTGAAAAAGTCCAGGACGAATTTTTAGCGATTCAGAAAGAAGTGAAGAAGACGATTTTATTCGTCAGTCATGACATTGATGAAGCGGTTCGTATGGGGGATAAAATCGCGCTTCTTCGTGACGGAAAGGTGCAGCAATTCGATCGTCCATCTGAGCTGTTGATCCGTCCAAATAATGATTTCGTATCCGACTTCGTAGGGAAAGATCGTGTTCTTCGCAGCATGTCCCTTTACAGCGTAGAAGATCTTGTCACGACTTTCGGACTGAAAAATAAGGAAGACACGATTACGGATACGAAAGAGATTTCCATTGATACTTCCCTTAGGATTGCGATCAGCATGCTGCTCAATCAGGAAGCGGATCAATTGGTGATCGTCGACCGCCAGGGGCAGGCGAAAGGGAGCCTGACTTTCGATTTGATTGAGAAATTTCTGCACCAAGAAGTGAAAGGCGCATAAAGGAGGAAAAAAGATGAACGCAAAAAAAGTGACATCCTATGTCATCCGGCTCATCCTTTGGACCCTCGTCATCGCCTTCTTCTTTTGGGCGATCAGTGAGAACATGTTCGGCAAAATTTTCGAAGAGCCCGGCAAGTTCATGGAGCTGCTTGGCAGACACTTGGAGCTCGTATCCATTTCCGCAGGGCTTGCGATTTTGACATCCGTGCCGCTCGGAATATTGATTACACGACCTTCGTTCCGTCGCTCAGAATGGCTCATCGTAAACATTGCCAACTTGGGCCAGACGATTCCGAGTCTGGCCGTTCTTGCCCTTGCTATGGGTTTCTTAGGAATTGGACTGAAAGCTGCCATCGTGGCGCTTTATATTTATTCATTATTGCCGATTCTGCAAAACACGATTGCCGGACTTGATTCCGTCCGTCCGGAAATGAAGGATGCAGCCAAAGGGATGGGGCTGACACCGGCACAGGTTTTATTCAAAATCGAATTGCCGGCGGCCGCTTCATCCATCATTGCAGGCATCCGTACGGCCGTCGTCTTGAACATAGGTACGGCCGCTCTCGCTTATTTGATCGGTGGCGGCGGTCTAGGTGTCTGGATTTTTACAGGAATCCAATTGTTCGATAACCAGACACTGATCAGTGGAGCTGTCCCTGTAACGCTGCTCGCCGTCTTAGTTGACCTATTGTTCAGAGGTATCGAGTACTTGCTCGTTCCAAAAGGAATTCGCTTAGCACGTAAATCAGCAATGGAATCTGTTTAATCAGGAGGAATATTATATGAAAAAATTATGGATCGTTGTGACCGCACTCATTCTAAGTGCATTCGTTTTGACAGCTTGTGGTGGAGATGAGAAAAAAGTGACAGTAGGTGCGAAGAACTTCACAGAGCAATTCCTACTTGCTCAAATGTCTACCATCATGCTTGAAGACAATGGATATACCGTTGAAGAAAAAAGTAATCTAGGAAGCTCAGCTTTACGTCAGGCGCTGACAAATGGGCAGGTTGACGTCTCTTGGGATTACACAGGGACAGGTCTTGTCACGTACTTAGGAGAAGAGCCGATTGCAGATAAGCAGGAAGCCTTTGAAACTGTGAAAAAAATGGACATGGAACGTAACGACGTTTATTGGACGAACCTATCTGATGTCAACAATACCTATACACTCGTCATGCAGCAAGATCAGGCAGAAGAGTTGGGCATTCAGTCCATCAGTGACCTCGCCACATACATCAATGAAAATCCAGGAGAATTGAAATTCGGTACGGATGCAGAGTTCGCTGAGCGTGAAGACGGTCTCCCAGGCGTCGAAGAACTTTACGGATTTGAATTCGGGGACGAAAACGTTTCAGAAATGACATACGGTTTGCAGTACGATGCCATTGCCAATGATGAAGTGGATGTCGCTGTCGGTTTCTCTACAGACAGCCGTATCGAAGAATTGGACTTGATGAACTTGGAAGATGATAAGAGCTTTTTCCCTTCTTATAATGCCGCTCTTGTCATGACGAACGAAACGCACGAAAACAAATCAGAAATTGAAGAAATCCTTGCACCTTTGACAGAACTCGATAGTGAAACGATGCGTAAATTGAACTATCAAGTAGATGTTGAGGAACGTTCGGTGAGAGAAGTGGCTGAGACGTTCCTAAGCGAGAATGGTTACTTGAGTGGAGAATAATGGGAAGAAAGCAGACAACGATGCGTTGTCTGTTTTTTTTGTATGGGAAACTTATTTCTTTTATTGTAAAGTTTCACAAATCCTTTGATGTAATTTGGAAAAATGTGTTTATTTTTGTAGGAGAAAGGTTATAGAAGCCTAGGTGGAAAATAGTGGGATGTACAAGTCAGCTTCTGTCTCTACATAAACCAGCCTCTTTTTTTACCGAATACAATTCGGGAGTGTTTGGATGTTAAAAAAGTGTAACCTGCTGTTTTTGAGTCTTTTGGTGTTGTTCCTGTTTCCGCTTCAAGTATTCGCGGCGGACATGTCGGCAGAGGAAGTGTTGAAGAAATCGAATGAAGCGATGAAGAATCTGGATAGCTATTCTATGAAACAAGTATCAAAATCGAAAATGCCGATGATGAATGAAGGAGAGGGAATGGAAACAAAAACCATGGCCGATGTTACTATGGATCCCTTCGCCTTTTATTTGAAGACAGAATTGGCGGGTGAGACGACGGAGTCTTATTTTACAGAAGAAGGGTACTATAGTGAACTTTCAGGGCAAGGCTGGGTTCAGCTATCCGATGACTCCAGCCAGGAAATGATGATGTCGATGCTTGCTGAAGGTCAAATGGCGCAGGCGCTACCTCTAGCCAAGGATATGAGTGTGGAAGAAAGTGATGGTTCCTATGTTCTTCAATATGAAGGAGATGGAGAGCAGCTTTTGGAAATGTCGATGAAGATGCTTCAGCAGGGAATGGGTTCTAGTGAAGGTGAAAGTGGTCTAAAGGAATTGGGTGAAGAACTGCTTGATAAAATCACAATCAATGACGTGACCTATAAAATGACGATAGACAAAGAGAACCACTATTTAACGTCCACCCACGTTCAATTGGAAATGGAAATAGAAACGGAAGAAGGACCGCCGATGCCTGTCACTCAAGAGACAGAAATGACATTGGATAATTTTAATGGCGTCGGAGAAATCGAAATCCCTCAAGAAGTGTTGGATAAGGCTCAACCGATTGAAGATGCAATCGGAGGCGAACTTCCTGATACAGCAAGCCCGCATTCAATGTATGCATTACTTGGCGCAACACTGGTGCTGTTTGCTGGAAGTGTTTTATTCATGAGAAAAAGATCTGTACAATAAAATAAGAGCTGGGCTTAGGCCTGGCTCTTTCATCCTTCAATTGACAAGGAGGCCATTATGCTAAATAAAGTTCTGTTCATGCTTGTCGTTATAGGGTTTTCTTGTGCCGCTTACTTCACATTTCAATGGTGGGACTCCACCCAGGCTGTTGAAAAGGTGACAGAAGAGGAAATAAATGAATGGGAATCCCATGATCAGGGAGAGGAACCGCCTCAAGTGGTGGTGAAAAATCATGACAAACCGAAACAACCTAGATATTCAAATGAACTACATAAGTTTGACAATGGGGAGAAAGTGGGGCGATTGATTATTCCACTTTTGAATAAAGGCTATTCCACCTATTGGGGCACGGATGAACAGTCGCTTCATCAAGGGGTCGGAATGTTCATTAGTAAATGGACGACGACACCTGATGAAAAGCGTCATACGGTCCTTAGCGGTCACCGGGAGACCGTTTTTACACAGCTTGGGGAAATTGAGAAAGGAGCACCGCTTTTTTATGAATATGAGGGAAAACGGTACAAGTATGAAGTTGAGAAAACCTGGGTCACGGACGAAGACGATCGATCCGTCATCGTCGACCACGAGGACCCGACTCTTACACTTACTACATGTTACCCTTTCGATTTCATAGGAAGTGCCCCGGAAAGGTTTATTGTACAGTCAAGGTTAGTCGATGTGCAGGAAATAGAATGAAACAGTGTTGAACGGAAGAACTTTGGCTCCTCTGTTCTTACTGAATCCTGCACAGGCACGGATCCAGGCTCTTTTACTGGTGAATCCCCACCCTTTAAATGTCAAAGGGCATAAAACCTTTTATACTACTGGTGAAGAAAGAGGGTCTGTGAATGTCTGCTTTATTTCTTTTAGTAGGAATTCTAGGGTTGATTGTTTACGTATATTTCACAAGAAAAAGCTTTTTTTCTGATGAGCGGAATGTGAAATTGTGGATCATGTTGTTTGTTTTTTTGCCTCTGTTAGTTATGGGGTTGTGTATCTCCTTATCATTTAATTGAATCTTTATCTTGTCATCATTCTTATAGGACAGATGCGATTTTACTCTGGCACCGACTGAAAAATGATACGTGGATGAGAGAGTTGGAAAAAGGAGTTTCTACATAAGGAAGTGCTTTTTGTGCAAACTAAGGGAAAACAGGGAGTAGGTGGAAACGATGACGTTGTACCGGCTCGGTTATGTAGCGATGAGTGTGAATCTGCAGAACGCTTCACCATCTCAAACGATGACCTACAAACGATTTTCCGAAATTCGTGATGTTGAGGCAGCCAAGCGGAAGCTGGAACGGATTGCGAAATCAAACCTTCACAACTGTCTACGGTTATTAAAACATAATAAAGCTCATGATATTCATTTTTTCAGACTGAGTTCCCGACTTGTCCCCCTTGCTACGCATGAAGAGTTGCAAGGATGGGATTATTTGAATCCGATCAAGGAAGAACTTGCAGAATTAGGTGCTTTTGCGAAAGAAAACAAAATGAGGTTGGATTTTCACCCCGATCACTTTGTGGTCATCAATTCTCCGACTCAAGGAATTTTTAAGACCTCGATGGGAGTGCTCAAATATCATTATCTGCTCCTCCATCATATGGGACTTGATCCGACTCATCGATGTGTTTTCCACCTTGGAGGAAGGTATAAGGACAAAGAAAAGTCGCTGGAGCGGTTCATCGAAAATTGGGCAATGGTCCCATCCGGCATTCAAAAAACTGTAATGATTGAAAATGATGATACGTCCTACACGTTAGCAGATGGTCTTTATGTCTGTGAAAAATTGAACATTCCGCTTGTCTTTGACCTCCACCATCATTATGCGAACAATGAGGGAGAGAACTGGGAAGAACACTGGCCGCGGGTTGTCGGTACGTGGAGCCATTCCCCCCATCCTGTGAAAATGCATATTTCAAGCCCCAAGAGCGAAAAGGACTTTAAAAGTCATGCCGATTTCGTCGAGCTTGATATGTTTCTTGAATTTGTAAAGAAAACGAATGGCTCAACAGAGCAAATCGATTGCATGATTGAAGCGAAACAAAAAGATGAAGCCCTGTTCCGTCTTGTAGAAGAGCTGAAGCAGCACCCGAACGTAGAGATGCAGGATGACAGTTCGTTTATTTGGAAAGATTAGGTATCTATTGGAGCAGGCTCACTTATGAAAATCTCCTTGTTTCGCACGTTCAAGGCCTCTTTTGATCAATTTTTTCAGACGACGTTTGATTCTTAGAAAAGGGATGAGTCTGTCTTCTTTCATCAGTTCATAAGTCAGATGAGCGAATTCCTGTCTTTCTTCTGGCGTCAGAACGATGACTTCTGCAGGTTCTTTTTTAGGAAAAGGAATTAAATCTCCCACACGCATCGCCTCCTTCTTAAACATTTATGCAGAAGGCTACATAAAATGCTCCAAATTAAATGTGGACAGAAAGGAAAGATGCCCCACTTCTACTGAGTATGCGCTTGGTAGGAGGTGGGGCATTTTTTTATGGGAGTAAGAGTGTAGAATGCTCATTCCATCTAAGAGAATACGGTTATAGAGAACGGGTTGCCGGACATGGTGTCATAGATTCAGCATGGTATAATGGAAAGGAATGGTTATTGTATCGGAATTTATCAACTAGGTTCTAAGGGAGGTTGCTATGTCTGATTTTAGGTTAACCATAGAGATCCGAAAGCCTTCTTATGCGCAGAATAAAACGGTAAGGGATTCAATTCCTCGTTCCTTATGGAATTCTGTACGGTACCATGTCCTTAAGAAAAGCGATTTTAAATGCCGAATATGTGGCTTTCATGATGAAGAGAAACTGCATGCGCATGAAGTCTGGGAATATGACGAAGAAAAGTTCCTGCTGATTCTAAAAGATATACAGTCTTTGTGCAGGTCCTGCCATGATTTAAAGCATATTCACCATGTTGGACATAGAAGTAAGAAAAATAACTTTGTCATGCGAAATTTAAAGAAACATTTTATAAAGGTCAATGAATGTACAGAGAAAGATTTTCGAAGGCATTATCGAAATCAGTTAGCAAAGAGTACGGCGGAACCAGTGAAAAGGTCTGTGGAAGACTTAATAGAAGTAAGGGAAATAAGGGAAAGAGAAGCGTTTCTGAAGGAACAAGATTGGAAATTTATGATTGGAAGAGATGTTCCATTAGCTAACGAGATTGAGTCGAAACTCGATAAAAAAGGGTTACTCTATGTGAGAGAAAGTCAATAGCTCGAATTTAATTCATACACGATAGAGAACGATACAACAACAAGCAAAACAAACGTGCGTTGATATACGCACGTTTGTTTTTTTAGTGAGACTTACCCTTCCCAAGCCGGAAGCATTTGACTAAGCGGTTTATCTTTCCTATAACCGAGCACATATTCCGCCTGCATAATCGTGTGGATCTCACGAGTTCCTTCATAGATGACAGGAGCTTTGGAATTCCTTAAATAACGCTCGACCGGATATTCATTGGAATACCCATACGCGCCGTGAATCTGCACAGCATCGTCTGCCGCCTGATTGGCAAAATCACACGCCTGCCATTTAGCTAGTGAGGTTTCCCTCGTGTTTCTCACGCCTTTGTTTTTCAACGCACCTGCCCGGTACACGAGGAGGCGGCTCATGTGGAGGCCTGCTTCCATTTTCGCAATCATCTGCTGGACGAGCTGGTGTTTACCGATTTCTTTTCCAAACGTTTCTCTTTCTTGACAATAGTCCACACTCGCTTCAAGACAAGCCATGATCTGCCCGCAGGCTCCTGCAGCCACCGTGAACCGTCCGCTATCCAGGGCTGACATGGCGATCTTGAAGCCGTCTCCTTCGTTTCCGAGCAGGTTTTCTTTCGGTACCTTCATCCCGTCAAAAAACAACTCGCCCGTGTTACCTGCACGGATCCCCAGCTTTCCTTTCGTCGCTTTCGATGAGAATCCTTCATAAGTTCTTTCAACAATAAAACAGGAGATGCCGTGGTGTTTCTTGCTTTTATCCGTATAAGCAAATACTAAAAAGTGATCGGCCACATCACATAGGGAAATCCATGTTTTCTGTCCGTTCAAGACATAATGATCACCGTCGAGTGTCGCGGTCGTCTGCAATGCCGCAACGTCAGATCCGGCCGCAGGTTCCGTCAGGCCGAAAGCTCCGATTTTTTCTCCTTTCGCCTGCGGAACTAAGTATTTCTGCTTCTGTGATTCTGTCGCCCACTGAAGGAGTGTCATGCTGTTCAAGCCGGTATGGACGGAAACGGCTGTCCGGAAAGCGGTGTCTCCACGTTCGAGTTCTTCACAAACAATCGCAAGGGAATTGTAATCCATTCCACTCCCGCCATAAGTTTCAGGAATGCACACACCCATAAGCCCAAGCTCCGCAAGCTTCTTCAACGTCTGCTGATCGAAGTGTCCTTTCGCGTCCCATTCTCCGATATAGGGCATGATTTCATGGTCGACGAAACTTCGGACCGCTTTCCTTAACATCACTTGCTCATCACTGAAATCAAAGTTCATTTCGTTCACTCCTTAAACCTTGTGATCCTTTTTCCATTCTTGGATCGTAGTTTTGTCATACCCGAGTCTCGTAAGGATTTCTTCTGTATGTTCACCTGCCTCCGGTGGGTGCTGCTTGTAATCTACCGGCGTGCGGGATAATTTCAATGGACTGCCGATCATTCCAACATCACCTGCTTTTGGATGTTTGCAGGTGAGGAACATTTCGCGGGCTTTCAGCTGCTCATCTTTACAAACCTCTTCGAGCGATTGAATCGGGCCGAAGGGGATTTGTTTTTCCTGACACCGGCTTTGCCAGTAAGCGGTATCTTCTTTTAAAAGCAGCTCCTGTAAAATCCTCGAGAGTTCTGCTCTGTTTTCCACCCTTCCTGCATTCGTAGAAAATAGAGGATCCGCAGCAAGCGAAGGTTGTCCGACGATCGCGCATAGTTGAGCGAATTGACGGTCATTCCCGACAGCGATGACCATTTCACCGTCAAGGGAGCGGAACGTTTGGTATGGCACGATGTTGGCGTGATGATTTCCGAGCCGCTCAGGTACTTTTCCGGTCATTAAAAAATTGCTCCCGATGTTGATGAGGGAACTGACGGCAGAATCATATAGAGATAGATCGATTTTCTGACCTTTTCCGGATCGTTCCCGTTCTAAGAGAGCTGTTTGAATTCCGATACAGGCATACAGCCCTGTGAGGATATCCGTGATCGCCACACCAAGTTTCTGCGGACCGGACTGGTCATCCCCCGTAATGCTCATCAAGCCGCTCATCGCCTGAATGATGAAGTCATAGCCGGGAAGGTGCTGGTAAGGGCCTGTCTCTCCGAAACCCGTAATCGAGCAGAACACGATTTGTGGGTTAATCTCTTTCAAATGGTCATACCCGAATCCGAGCCGCTCCATCGTTCCTGTCTTGAAATTGTTGATGACGACATCACTATCTTTAACGAGTTTTTCCATCACTTCTTTTCCTTCAGGAGATTTCAAATCCAGCGTCAAGCTCTTCTTATTCCGGTTGGCACATAAATAATAGGCACTCATCCCTTCTTTGAAGGGAGGTCCCCACGTACGGGTTTCGTCACTGCCCCCGGGGGCTTCGACTTTAATGATGTCAGCTCCGAGATCTCCGAGGATCATCGAACAATAAGGTCCCGCGAGAACCCGGGTCAAATCGAGGACGCGGATGCCTTCCAATGCGGCGGTCACCACTCATCACACCCTTTCACGATAGAAAAAGCCAGAAGAACCCATACGACGTATGAATCCAACTGGCTTGGGAAACACGGATCAATTCAGATAGGGGAGTTGTCCTTGACGGGCTATATCACACTATATGCAGCGATTTGGAAAAGATGACCTGGAAACTTTGTATCATAGAATGAGAAATGAATTAATAGGATAGAGCGATGGGACAACCAGAACGTTTGAAGGGGGTCTTTCTATGATCCAAAGCTCGAAGCAGGTGCGAAGCCTGCCACCTTATCTGTTTTCGATTTTTCATAAAAAGAAACTCGCGTTGACCGCTCAAGGGGTCGATGTCATCGATCTTGGCATCGGGGCCCCGGATTTGCCGACCCCGCCATTCATCATCGATCGTTTGACAGAAGAAGTGCGCAAACCGAAGAATCACAAATATTCCCCGTACGGCGGCTGCCGGGAGTTCAGAGAAGCCGTTGCGGATTTCTATAGATCTCACTATGACGTGGATGTGGACCCAGAGACGGAAGTCCTGACACTGATCGGATCGAAAGAGGGCATCGCCCATTTGATCAGTGCCGTCCTCGACCCGGGTGACGGGGTACTTGCTCCGGATCCGGGCTATCCGGTCTATCAATCGGGGATCCACCTTGCCCATGGCGTCACGGTCCGCTTTCCGCTCGATGAGGAAAACAGCTATGCACCACTTTTTGATCAAATCTCTCCAAGGGATGTTTCCAGGTCGAAAATGATGCTGCTCAACTATCCGAACAATCCGACAGGCGGAACAGTCGAATTAGACACGTTCGAGGAAGCCGTCCGCTTTGCTAAAGAACATAAACTCTCACTCATCCATGATGCCGCATATGATCTAGTGACTTTTGGAGATTACAAAGCTCCTAGTCTACTGCAGGTGCCGGGGGCGAAAGAAATAGGCGTCGAATTTGGTTCGCTGTCAAAAACGTTCAACATGTCTGGCTGGCGGCTTGGCTACATCGTCGGCAATAAAGAATTGATCCGCTCGCTCAGCGTGTACAAGAGCAATATGGATACAAGTCAGTTTTTACCGATTCAATTAGCAGGTGTCACAGCGTTGCGAAGTGATTTTTCATCGGTCAGAGCGAAAAACCGCACCTACGAACAGCGGCTCGATCTTATGATGAATGCTTTCAACGGAATGAATATCCACGCTGAAAAACCGAAGGGTACTTTTTTCATTTGGGCTGAAGTTCCTGAAGGATATACGTCTCAAGGATTCTCTGAAAAAATGCTCGACGAAGCTGGCATCATCTTGACTCCTGGAACAGCCTTCGGTCAAAAAGGAGAGGGCTATTTCCGGATGAGCCTTTCTGTTCCGATCGAGCGGCTGCATGAAGCTTCGATCCGTATGAAAAAAGCGATGAAAGGAGGCTGAATTCCATGGACGAACGTCATATGACGAGCGCGGAAGCCATCGTATCCTGTCTTCAAAGACAAGGCATCTCCAAAGTGTTTTGTGTCCCAGGGGAGAGCTATCTTCCCGTGATGGATGCCATTTTGAAAGAACCGGACATTGAGCTCATTTCGGCCAGACACGAAGGCGGTGCCGCTTTCATGGCGGAAGGGTACGCCAAAGCGAGCGGCACCCCGGGTGTTGTGATGGCGACGAGGGGCGTCGGTGCGGGCAACCTTGCGATCGGTGTTCATACGGCGTACCAGGACTCCACACCCATGGTCGTCCTCCTCGGGCAGGTGCACACGAACTTCAGTGGACGTGAAGGCTTCCAGGAAGTCGATCTTGAAGCTTTCTTCCGACCGATCGCTAAATGGGTGGCTGAAATCCGTGAACCGCCCCGGACGCCGGAACTCATCCAACGGGCGATCAGGATCGCCATGTCAGGAAGACCGGGGCCTGTCGTCATTGCTCTGCCCGAAGATGTTTTGAAAAAAGAAGCACTCATGTCATTCGGTCCTGTAATAAAAAGGCCGGCACCAAAGCCTTCGGATCAAGAAGTCATCGAGGTGGTCGACCGTCTCCGTTTAGCTGAGCGTCCGCTGATTTTAGCAGGTGGGGGAGTGAAGCTTGCGGGTGCAGAAATGGCTTTGAAAAGGCTCGCTTATAAATGGGGCGCGCCGATTGTGAGTGCATTCAGACGTCATGATGTTTTTCCGAACGATGATATCCACTATTGCGGACACCTAGGTTTGGGAATCCATCCGAACATTCTCGAGACGGTAGCTAAAGCGGATACGGTGCTCGCTGTCGGGACAAGACTTTCTGAAGTGACGACACAGGACTATTCGCTCTTCAAAGGGCAGACGCTGATCCACTGTGATATCGATGACAGCGTCCTTGGCAAAGTCTACCCTCCGGATGTGGGTATCGTAGCGGATGCCAACGAAATGCTGGAAGCTTTAGCTGATGCCGCCTACGGAAGAGATTTGACTTCATGGACAAGCGCGAGACGGAAAGCCTACGAGGCGACGCTCGTGACAGAAGGTCGCAAAACATTGAACGGGGAAGTGATTTCACTTCTTCAGGAAAACCTGCCGGAAGACAGTATTTTGACGAATGATGCTGGAAACTTCGCCGGCTGGCTGCACACGTATTTTCAATTTAAGAAACATCGATATATAGGACCAACTTCAGGGGCGATGGGGTACGGTATGCCGGCAGCGTTGGGAGCGAAACTTGCGAATCCTGATAAGAGTGTCGTCTCTCTATCTGGCGATGGTGGTTTCATGATGACTCTGCAGGAGCTAGAGACGGCGGTCCGATATGACATTCCGGTCATTAGCATCGTTTTCAACAACCGCATGTACGGAACGATCCGCATGCATCAGGAAATCCATTATCCGGGCGAAGTCATCGGTACGGATTTAGGGGAAGTCGCTTTTTGGAAAGTGGCAGAGAACCTAGGTGCTGCAGGTTTTCATGTGAAAACGGCAGAAGAGTTCAGACATGCTCTGGATCAGTCGCTGGTTTTGGACAAGCCTGTGGTGATTGAAGTGGAAACAGATCCTGAACGAATATCATTATCAAAAACGATCACTCAATTAAGAAAAAAAGGGGGAGAATCAAAGTGACATTGATTCATGAGGAGCAGTTAAAGAATTTCATTGATGGAAAATGGGTGGAGCCTTCTTCTGGCAAGGCGACAGCCGTCATTAATCCGGCGACATCTGAAACGTTGGTAAACGTCCCGTTATCGGCGGCTTCTGATGTGGAGGAAGCGACAAGTGCCGCAAAAAAAGCGCAGAAAACCTGGGCCCTCGTTCCAGCACCGCAAAGAGCAGAAGTGTTGTACCGCGTCGGTTTGATCATGAAAGAACGTAAAGAAAGACTCTCGCAGCTTTTGACGATGGAAAACGGGAAAGTCATTGAAGAAGCGCGTGGTGAAGTACAGGAAGGCATCGACATGGCTTTCTATATGGCAGGGGAAGGGCGCCGATTATTCGGGCAGACGACACCTTCAGAGCTGAAGGATAAATTTGCGATGAGCGTCCGCGCACCGGTCGGCGTCGTCGGCATCATCACTCCGTGGAATTTTCCGATTGCGATTGCGACATGGAAGTCTTTCCCTGCGATCGTTGCCGGAAACGCTGTCGTTTGGAAGCCCGCAACAGAAACCCCGATCATGGCGTATGAACTGGCGAAAATTTTTGAAGAAGCCGGGTTGCCAAAAGGGGTCATCAATGTCGTGTTCGGCTCAGGTTCCACGGTTGGAGAAGCAATGATCGAGCAAGAAGATATCCGCGTCATTTCTTTTACAGGATCGAATGAAGTCGGTCGCGGTATTGCAGGTAAATGCGGCCAACGCCTGAAAAAAGTTTCACTCGAAATGGGTGGAAAGAACGGCGTAATCGTCATGGATGATGCTGACTTGTCTCTCGCCGTCGAAGGTATTCTTTGGAGTGCCTATGGAACGAGTGGCCAGCGCTGCACCGCCTGCAGCCGTGTCATGGTCCACGAAAAGGTCAAAGATGAACTGGAAGAACGCCTTCAGAAGGAAATCGCCAAACTTTCAATCGGAAACGGACTGGATGAATCGATCAAAGTCGGTCCGATCATCAATCGTGCGGGTCTTGAAAAAGTGAAAAGCTATATCAGCATCGGCAAAGAAGAAGGAGCCAAACTTCTGACCGGCGGTTATATCATGGAAAACGGGAATCACAAAAAGGGAAATTACTTCGCTCCGACTTTGTTTACGGATGTGAAACCGGACATGCGCATCGCCCAGGAAGAAATTTTCGGTCCGGTCGTTTCCTTGATCCCTGTGAAAAGTTTTGAGGAAGCTGTTGAAATCAACAATAGTGTGGAATTCGGCTTGTCGAGTTCGATTTTCACACAGAACGTGAACCAAGTATTCGCCGCTCAGCGGGATTTAGATACAGGCATCGTATATGTGAATGCAGGGACGACAGGGGCTGAAATTCACCTTCCTTTCGGCGGTACGAAGGGGACCGGAAATGGCCACAGAGATTCTGGAGTGGCTGCCCTTGATGTGTTCACCGAATGGAAAGCCGTGTACGTCGATTTCAGTGGGAAACTGCAGCGTGCACAAATCGATGTCGAGTAATTTTATAGAGAAAAAGGAGTGCGGACTATGAAAGTAGCTGTTCTAGGGTCTGGATTGATGGGAAAAGAAGCCGCGCGCGATCTCGTCCACAGTTCGGGGGTCGAGAAAGTCGGTCTCGCAGACATCGACCTCGACCGTTCACAGCGCGTCTCTGATTCATTGAACTCTTCAAAAATACAGGGATTCAAAGTGGATGCCGGAAACCAGACCGAACTTGCTGAGTTCATCCAACAATATGATGTCGTCATCAATGCCCTTTTCTACTCTTTCAATGAAATCGTCGCGAAAACAGCGATTGAAGTCGGGGTCCATTCCGTCGATTTGGGCGGACACATCGGTCACATTACCGATAAAGTGTTAGAGCTCGATGAACAGGCGAAAGCAGCAGGAGTCACGGTCATCCCGGATCTCGGTGTCGCTCCCGGCATGATCAACATTTTGTCAGGATACGGTGCAGGGAAACTGGATAAACTTGAATCGATCCGCCTGTTTGTGGGCGGCATTCCGGTAAGGCCGGATCCGCCACTTGAGTACAATCACGTCTTTTCTATGGAAGGATTGCTGGACCATTACTCCGATCCTTCTACAATTATCAGAGATGGAAAACTACGTGAAGTCGAGTCATTGACGGAAATTGAAAACATCTATTTTGAACGATTCGGTCCACTTGAGGCTTTTCATACCTCCGGCGGGACGTCGACGCTGCTGAAATCGTACCCGCACATTGATAGTCTGGAATACAAGACGATCCGTTATCCCGGACATGCAGAGAAAATGAAGCTGCTCGTTGATCTCAACCTGACCGGAGCGAATCAAGTCGTAAATATCCGAGGAACGGAAATCAAGACGAGGGAAGTGCTGCTGAAGAGCATCGATCCTCTTCTTGAGCTGAAGGATAAAGACGATGCTGTCCTGCTCCGCGTCATCGTCGGCGGAGAGAAAGCGGGGGTGCGGAAAACATGTGAATATGAAATGGTCACCTATAAAGACAGGGCGACCAACGTCACAGCGATGGCCCGCGCAACAGCCAACACCATCTCTGTCGTCGCACAATTGATCGGCGGAGGAACGATTACGAAACGAGGGGTATGCCCACCGGAAACGATCGTCCCAGGTGATGTTTATATTGATGAAATGATGAGGCGTGGGGTTGTGATAAGAGAACAGGCGTAGGTTTTTGGAGAAGGCCGGACATTTGTCTGGTCTTTTTTGTTTTTGTGGTTCCTCTCTTTGTGGTTCCAGGTACAGTTTCCTGTTTGTTGGGTACCGGGTACGAAAAATAACTTTGCCGTACCCGGTACCCACACACGAGCGCCTCGTGCCGGGTTTGATGCTCAGTGTTTCACATGGATGTAGAAATTTTTACATGTAGTTTAGGAACTAACGAATGAAAACGGTTATCCTAGGTGTAAGCTGGACGGTTTGTTAAAGCTTTGTGAAAAAAGCAACAAACGACAGATAATGGGTTTAAAAGAACGTATGATTAGGTATGTATAATGAAAAACGGGGAGTGCGGTATATTTGCATATAAAAGGGATCGAACATTTGAAGTTTCATAGTCAGTTAAGCTTGAAGCAAGTGGAAGATCGTATCATCATAACGGCAGACTTTCCGAAAGAATTACGGGTAGCATTAGGGATGAGAGAGCCATTTTTGTACGTCACCCTTTATGTCAGGGGAGGCGCACGAATCAAAATCATTGATGAAGACAATGCTACGTTACACATTCCATCCAAAAAGGATTTTGAACAGAAAACCTATAATAAGATCATCAATTTTGCCAAGGAGCATGCGAAGCAATTCCGTTCTTAATGGAAGGAAGTGCACAGCATGACATGCTAAGGACAAAACCCTGATTTTTCAACAATTGCAGCATAAAAACAAAGAGGACCTTTCCATTTATTATGGAAAAGTTGAAACCAGTAACGTTCTCTTCTAAAGAGGGGAAAATGTTACTGGTTATTTAATTTATCTCGAAACTGAGTCTTCCACTAAAGGGCAGGTTTGTGGAAGACTCAGTTTCGAAATAATTTTAGATTTGAAACTAAATTTGATTAGTATCGTATACGTAATAAAAGATTGTTAAGTAACATTAGAGTTGAAGAAGAAAATATGAGTAGCATATGGGTGGGGAGATATATTGAGTACAGTGGTTTATATGGTGAGGCATGGTGAATCGCCGAAAGAGGGAAATGAAAGAACAAGAGGTTTGACAGAAAAAGGTTATATGGATGCTCAACGAGTAACTGATATTTTGAAGAAAGATGAAAGAATTGACGTAGTTGTTTCAAGTCCATACATACGTTCAATTTCTACTGTTAAAGAGATAGCAAAACAGATAGGGCAGGAAGTTTTAGTTTTTGAGGATTTACGAGAGAGGAATTTTTCATCTAAAGACAGAAGATTAACTGATTCGGAACTACGACCAATATTGGAAGAGTCGTTTCTAGATACGAATTATTTTTTCGAAGGAGGAGAATCAAATGCTGATTGTCAAAAAAGATCAATAAAAGTTTTAAAAGAACTATTAGACACTTATAGAGAAAAGGAAATAGTGATAGGTACCCACGGTGCTGTTATGACCCTGATGATGAGGTATTTCGACAGCACTTATGACTTGGATTTTTTACATAGTACGTCCAAACCTGATATTTATAGAATGGAATTCAACGAACAGCAATTGGTGAATGTTGAAAGAATATGGGGGAAAGTTTAAATCACAAAAAGAATGAGCAGTTACTGTGAAATAAGATCAGACGTATTAATGGTCTAATAAATTGTCACTTCATTTAAATAATATGCAATTATTAAGTTGAACTTCATGTATAACTAACGGGGGTTTTAGCTGCACATTGGCTATCGCTCATTGTATTAAGTTTAAAAAAGAACTGTTTTTATTTCGCAAACCAGACTAGTAGGAGGAAGTTTGATGTGAAGAAGTTGTTACTGTTATTTCATTTAGCTTTTTGTAGTATTACCTTAATTGCTTGTCAGTCTCATATGGAAGAGAGTACTTTATTAGATAGTGTATCTGATATTTCAATTTCCAAATCTAATGGTTATGGGGGATTAAATGAAAATTATTCTGTTTCCATTAACCAATCAAAAGATATATCGACTTTTAATGGTATTTTAAAAAATGCAAAAAGAGTAAATAGGAAGGTTGATGTGAATAACGAAAAACCTGACTACGACATATTAGTTCGTTATGAAAATGGGGAAACTCATGGATTACATCTTGTGCTTGGAAACGAAGGGGAAGAAAGTATAGTTATGCATATTGGACACGAAAAGAATGGATTCAATGTTTCTTCAGAAGATACAAAAGTGCTAAAAAGCATAATTGATATTCAATAAACCTTATTCAACAAACAGTTGAGGTAGTTTAAGATCTACTTCAAGATATCTCGAATTCAAGTCTTACATAAACGGGGGCGTTTGCTTAATACGGACGCTCTAAATACATAAGCTTTAGGGACTATGGTGTGGTATTTAGCTGGCATGGCAAATTAGTGCAATGAAAATTGAAAGAGAGGTGTTTATCTTTGTGGGAGATTATTAGAGGTAATGAAAATTTTTATATTCTTACGTACTCCCTAATTGCATTGATAATTAACCTTGATTACTTAAGGGATTTTAAAAATATCAAAAAAGGACTTAGCGATATTTCCTCTGATGAAGAGTTGGAAGTCGACACCAAATCTATGTCCTTACTTATTATTGTATTGATATTTAACTTCTTTCGAAGATGGTTCATTTATTTACTGCGCGGTAAAATCCCTTGTACCTGGCTGTTATTGATGTAATTTACATCTCCATTTTTGTTATTTATCTATTTAGCTTCTAAATTTTTATTGTAATAAGGAAAAGTGAAAGATTTGCTTCAATACATCTCGAATTCGAGTCTTCAAGTAACAGGGGCTTTCACGAAATACAGAAGGCGCCTATTATTGCTTTCTGAGGCAACATTGAGAATATTGTGGCTGTTACAAGAAAACAGGATGAGTAACTAAGGAAATTATTATTTACATTTTTCTACGGGGGTACTTATGAAAATTCACTATTATTTAGGTTGGTTTAGAAACTTTTTTCCAGAGAATCTAGAAAGGGTTTTACAGGAGGACATAACAGATAGAAAATCAATTGTTATGATTAGCTCAAATCCATCTCTGTATGAAGATGATGGTGCTACTGAACGGTCGTGGCTTGATCAGGCTGGCATTATGTTTGATGAATATCATTTAATTAATTATCGCGTCCAGAAGGAAGATGCCCAAAGGTTAATTCACAATGCTTCAGTTATTTTCTTATTGGGTGGAAATATTCTTAAACAAAATGATTTTTTGATGGAATATGAATTATCGGATTGGATTAAAAAAAGCAGAGCAGTTGTGATGGGGGCAAGTGCTGGTGCAATCAACATGTCCGCTAAATGGTTATGCTCGAAAAACTTCGGAGATGAAGTTGAAGTAAGCTCTGTTTACGAAGGAATCGGCCTTGACGAGTTTTCCGTCTTATCTCATTTTGATCTTGAAAATAACATGGAGCTTGTTCAAAGAGAACTGTCTCCCTTGTCAGAAGAAATAAATATTTATGCATCGAACAAAGATTGCGCTGTTCGTATAAAGGGGGACAAAATTGACATTATTGGCAATGTATATTTAATTTCTAAATCAAAAATTCAGAAATTGGATAAGACGCTCTAGTTAAGATGAATGGCTAAAGATTATTTGTATTAATTTCTTTTAGCAGATCTCTATTTTTGCATTTAGTGAAGGAAAACACGCAAATGTACTACATATGCTACGGCAACTGAGTAGGTTGAAAGTATAAGAGTATCTCGGAATCAAGTTTTATAAAAACGGGGGCAATTCCTCAATAAAGGAAATCGTCATTGAGAAAGCTCGGTTATTAGCTGGTTATTAAGTTTGTACTATTTGAGGAGGTATAAATTAGTTGGATATTTGGGTTACACATTATGATGCTGATCCTTATAAATTAGAGGATATTGATGAACAAACAATTAATGCTTATGAGAGAAATCTTAACCTTAAGTTGCCACTTAGCTATAAGAGGATACTACAAAATTAAAACGGCGGAATTATTAAATATAACTCAATTCATGCAAGTGGCTTTCCAGAAGAGGACGTTTACTTAGAAATTAACCACATTTATGGAATTTGCCATCCTGGGTTATTAGACAGTCCATATTTGATTAAGGAGTGGGACCTTCTTCAAAATATTTTAGTCTTTAATGGAGAAGGAAACGCTTGGTTTGTTTTAGATTATTCCTCTGAACCACCCCATGTCATATATATTGAAGCAGATAGTAAAGAAGTAATAAAAGTAGCTGCCAGCTTTGAAGAGTTTCTGAAAAAACTTACTTATAAAGAATTGAGCCAAGAATATGAGAAAGACAGTTGGTCGAAGGAAGAAGCTGAAACAATATTTTTAGGTCAAGAGGAATTTCTGATAGAAGAGGTGCTTCTTAGCTATCAGGACACGGAAGATATTGAGTGGTATTTAGCCAAGCTATTGCAACTTACTGAGCATTCAAGTTTATTAGTTAGGGAAGCAGTGGCAAGTGTCATAGGAGTTAAAACAGAATATTTCCTTTATGAATCTCCAGAGCCTTCTTTGAAAATTCTTAACGGGATTATAAACAATTTGTCTAGGGATAAAAGCAAAGATATAAGGAGGGAGATGAAGGAAGTAAAAGAACAGTATGACCTATAGATTATCTTGAAACTGAGTCTTATGTAAACGGGGACGATTGTTAAGATAGGGGCATAGAGTATATACCCCGCATTCAGGGAGAAAAGTCTCTCTGAATGCGGTTTCTCTTATATGTTTTAGGATTGGTAAGAAGGAAAAATGTTTACCTGTAAGATTTTATCTTAAGTACAGTAAATGAAAAAAATGTCTTTCAAGTAAATGCAGCCACTTTAAAATACCTTCAGCAACTTACTGGCCAGGTCATCTGAAAAAAATCCAAAATCATTAATTTTTTGCTTTTTAGATATGTAATGAAACAGACTTCAAAAACATTTAAGATTAAAAAGGACCCTGCTATGTTATAAAATTCATAAAAAAAGGGGCATATAGCCCCTTATCAATCCTGTGTTTATGGTGATGTACCCTTTATACAAAAATATAAACATAAATTTTGTATATTTTGAATTGATACCAAAAATATCCTCTTTGGCTTTAAATATTTTTAAGAATAATGGACCTAATCAATTTTCCAAACACTATTCCAATAGGTAAGAATAGTATAGGTAGCCACATTGAACCCAAAAGAACACCACCAATTTCAAACGTTGATGAATAGATCAAACCAATTGTTATAAAAAATGCAGAAAAGGCAAAGGGAATAAATGCATATGGTTCCTTTCCGCCCCCAGCATCATTAAATGCATCCCACATAACAAATATATACAAACAAGGATAAAACATTAACCACTGATAATTTGTTTGTACAATAGCTTCCTCTATTTTTCCATGAAAGCTTAAATAAATAACTTCATTAAAGTTTGATTTAACATTAATGAAAATTTCTAAAACAATAAATATAAAACCCTTTATTATCTTTCCGTTTAGGATTTGTGCAATGCCAGGCAATGCAATACTCCAAAAAATTACTTCAAGAACTTTGCTTTTATCCTCTACTATTTCATTTTTTGGATAGTTCATCACGGTCTAATGCCCGTGGCGGTTCTTCCATCCACCCATTTTTAATCATGATTTTAGCCCCGTCATCAGCATATTTTAATATTTCCGCAACTAACCTGCTATACATAACGCCAATATCCCTTCTTGGACTCATGGACATGCTTCCTCCGTAATATCCTATACTAAGTGCAATTAAACTTGTTGTATAAAACATCATTTTCCTGTCAGAAAAAGTGTACGTAATAGAATCAGTAACCTCTGTATCCCATGTCATAGGACAAGGTAAATCACTTTCTTTTAGAAATGAACCAAATATTTCACAATGCTTATTTGCGATTTGCTTTCCTCTTAATAGGAATTGTGTTACTTCTTCATCCTGGGCAACTTGGCTATAACCAATTAAGGTGGCTGCCCCTAATGCGTTCCTTTGAAAGTTGGTATATAGGTTTGTGATTTCGGTACCTATAAGGGGTCTTTTTTCTCCAAAAAAGCCTGCCAAAAAACTTTTCTGTTTTACAAAATCATATGATTCAGGTTTCGGGAGGTAGGGTGACCTGATATACAGTCCTTTCGCCAATAATATATCATTCGTTTGTTTGATAAGGTTATCTGATTCACTTATACATTGACTAAAAAAGCTATAAACATCTTCCCTTACTGCAACAGGTAAAGCAGTGCTATATGCATTTAAACCAATCTTACCCATTTGATTAACATTATTTAAATAATATGTATCAGAAAACAACCTTGGTGCATTCACATCAACGTCTTCATTTAATTTAAAACCATGAGGAACAGGGTAACCTTCCCGAGTAAATATCTCTGTTATTGTGTTAACGTGCGATTGTGAAATGTCTAATGCATATTGAATAACAGATTTAATTTCAGTATCTTCTACTGTATTGAGATAATATTTTAAATGGCAAAGGGAACCACTGTCATTCATGTATGTAGCCCATAAATTTGTTATCTCGGCCGATGTTAACTTGACGTTTTGTTGAATGAACTCCATTGTCTTCACTCCAAATCAAATGTTGTCTAACCTTCAGTTTATCCATTATGTAACTATATATGTATAGTCGTCTTATGAGAATATGGAGAAGATTAGGAATTTAATAAAAAGTATCCATCCATTTGAGGAGCCTGTAATAAATGTTGTGCCATTAATTACGTAGCTTATGAAATAATATCTTGATTTCGAATCTTCTTGTATCAGGGGCGATTACTCAATATGAGTGGTCGCTCTTTCTTTACTTATGAAATAAACAGTTAAAGCGGGTAACCAAAATAATTAATGACTTTAAAATAGGGGATACTAGCCAAAACAAATTGGTTGAGGTGTTTTATGAGACGATTTATTTTGGTTCCAATGATTATTTGTTTACTTATTATATCTCCAAGTCAAGTAAATGCAATTTCTATGCCCTGCAGTATGGTTTTAGAACCTGTTGATCAAAATTTAATAAATGCAAAGGGAACGGCATTAGTATACAAAGTCCAGCTATTCCCACCAAGTTTTGCTCGCACTAATATCAGCATTCTTGCTGTACATCTTCCAGAACCCTCAAACTATGGGGCTTTTGATAGTTACGAAGGATTTGCCTATATTCGCGAAGAAATAAGTTGGAGGTTTAGACTATTCCCTACTCCTGAAGAAATTAGTCCAACATGGGCAGGAAGATTTGATCTAATTACAGCGGAAATGAAAAACGTGGAGGTACAAGTGAGACTCTCGAATACCAAAACCAAAAAGTTAGGTCCAATTGTATTAAAAAATAATATCGATCAGTGCAAATAGGGTAATTAGAGTTATATAACGTTTCAAGAATACCTTAAAACTGAGTCTTAAACAAATTGGGGCGGTTGTTACATAAGGTACTGTTTTAATAAGTCGGAATTATTGTATAAGCTCTATAAGAATTCAGAAAAAGAATAAAGTTTTCTTCAATGTGGACATACACTCACAGTACAGGGGTGTTTACATTGAAAAAAATTTGGACGGGAATTCTGTTAATTGGTATCGTCACTGCTGGTTTTTTGGTTTCTTTATCTGTTTTCGAAAATGAGGAAAATCAAGTGTCAAAAAATCCCCAAAGTGAAGTAACCGGAGAAGACTCAGAAGAAGTTGCTGAAATCATTAGCTATATTAAAGATGGATTTTCAAATCACGACAAAATAAAGAATGTTTATTTTGACAAAGATCAAAAGGCTATTTCTATTGAATCAACCTTGACAAAAGACGATCTTCAGGAAGGCTTGCGATTTGAAAAAGAACTTGTGAAACAACTTCAATTGTACAATCAATCAGGTGATAGAATTTCATATCTGGTTGTAATTAATTTTAGTGACGGAACGGCATTTTCAAGTTCAGCCTTTATGAATTAATTACGTTATTAAGAAAAATAGTTCGGTCATTTTTATTTACTAATTTTATCTTGAATTCGAGTATTAATGAAACGGTGGCTAATCTTGAACAATAGTTGGTTTTTTAAAAAAATTGAACTAAACAAGGTTGGTGTAATAGGTATATAAGGGGTGATTAGTTGAAGAATTGGTGGAGATGGTTTTACATTTCTTTTGTGATGTTGATTACATTTACGATATTGCAGTATAGATTTTTAATTTGGATTACTCAAGAAAAACCAGATACCATTTATTTAATAGGGTGGGGGATATCTTTATTAGTCGTAGTTGGGTTACTAATTTACAAAAGGAAACAAGAGAGTAACATACAAGAACTTAAGCAGGAAAATGAACGATTGAGAGAAGCGGTAGAGTATTACCGTAGTAATGCTAGTATTTGAACGGATGTAAAAATGCTCTAATACATATTGTATGGTGCTAAATAAAAAAAGAGTAAAAGATATCTCGAATCTGTGTCTGACAGAAACGGGGGCGATTATTCAATAAGAATGGTCGCCTTTTTTAGTGAAGAGTTGGAAAGGATTGTGGAGGAATCAACTACAAAATAATTAGTATGAAACGAGATAGGGTCTTCTTTCGTAGATATATTAGAAACGAAATGAAAATATCGAAGTAGGACTGTTAACGAATCTTCGTGTAAAGATTAGAGGTGGTCAAAGTGATAAGTTATATTAAATTCTTCCTCTGCATGATTGTCGGCCTTTTGCTATGGAATGTATTGTCCTCATCTGATAACCAGACACTCGTTGACATTATTGGGATCTCTTTTTTTACTACATTTTTCAAATGGTTATATGAGGTGTCTTTCGAAGGGGCAGAGGGTACTGAAAAAATTTAAATTAAGGTCATTAATGGAGATGGATATAATATGAGATGTTTATGTAAACAAAAAGAAACGAATGAATTAAAAGTTGAAGGAGATGTGGGCGCAGAACCTATCTGGTGTAATCGCTGTAATTGTAACCTTGACATAGAAGAAATTCCAATAAAACTCGATTTGAAGCTGGAGTTATTTGAATGGGTTAAGAAGTATGGGGAATGGATTGATTGGGATAAAGATGGAATAGTTCCTAACGGCGTTGAACTTGAAGAAGAGCATAATAAAGAAGGATTGAAATTAACAGAAAAAGTACAGAAAGAACTTGAAGGAAAATATAAAGTTTCATTTTCACCTTCAACATTTGCGAAAACATAATACATAGGGAAAAGTCATCTTTACTGTATTAACGGGTGCTAAAGTAAATGATTCCACAAGATATATCTCGAACTTGAGTCTTCACGAAACGGAGGCGTCTGTTCAATATAGAATATGTTCACTAATAGAACAGGAGAGAGGGAGGAGAGTTTTTTATGAAAAGAATCGTAATTGGCGGATTCATAATGTTAGGTGGATTATTAATAACACTAACAATTATTTTATCTGGAGCTATATATGCAACCCAAATTACGTCATGGTCTGGAAAGTCAAAGTTATGGCACGCAATTTTTGGTGATAAACAATATGGTGATGAAGTCGTACAGTCATTATTCTTAGGGTTTCCATTCATATTAGGAGTAATCATTACAGTCTTGGGTTTAGTTATTTTAGGTATTGAATATTACAAAACTATTGAAAAGAAGATTAAGTGAACTTT
Source organism: Halobacillus aidingensis (assembly GCF_900104185.1). GTDB lineage: Bacteria > Bacillota > Bacilli > Bacillales > Halobacillaceae > Halobacillus > Halobacillus aidingensis. The sequence continues at coordinate 51,093 of NZ_FNIZ01000007.1, forward strand.
TGATCAACTAAAGTGGGAGTTAGTGTGAGATCTACTTCAAGATATCTTTAAAGCAAGTCTTCAACAATCGGAGACGATTATTCAATAAGAATGATCGCCTTTTTTTATTAAAGAGTTGGGCAGGATGGTGGAAGACTTAGTTTCGAGATAAATTAGAAAACACTCTATAATGAAAGCTTGCTATCAAAGCAGAGGATTAATAGCAAGATTCCAAATACATAGAAGAAAAATTTCATATTAATCCATCTCTTCATCCGTATTTTTGTTGCAAATACAACAAAAGTAAGTTAAGTTGAGTATATGATGATAAATGTTGCATTTGCAACAAAAATAATCACAGAGGGGTTCAATATGAAGGAAATACTACGTGAAATTGGAATGATAGCGAGGGCGTTAGATTCAATAAGTAATATAGAATTCAAAGAATATGACCTCACAAGAGGGCAGTATTTATATCTTGTGCGAATCTGTGAAAACCCAGGAAGCATTCAAGAAAAAGTAGCTGAGCTGATAAAAGTAGATCGTACCACAGCAGCCCGCTCTATTAAGAAACTTGAAATGAATGGGTTTATTGTGAAGAAAGAAGACGAACATAACAAAAAAATCAAAAAGCTTTATCCAACCGAGAAAGGGAAAAAGATTTTTCCTATTATAAAAAGAGAAAATGACTATTCCAATGCTGTAGCCCTAGATGGGTTGTCCGAAGAAGAAATAGAAATCCTTTTCGACCTTCTTCAAAGAGTAAGAAGAAATATAGAAAAAGACTGGGAATTTGTTAAAAAAGGAAACAAGAGAAGTTATTGAGTATAGAGAGGAGCGAAAGGTTTAAATGAATATAAATATGACAAGGTGTACTTTGGAAGATGCAGAAACACTTCAAGAAATTGGTTCTAAAACATTTAAAGAAACGTTTGAGGACCAAAATTCAAATAAAAATATGAAGGCCTATTTGGAAGAGGCATTCAACATAAAGCAAGTAGAAAAAGAGTTATCCAATCCTTCATCGCAATTCTTTTTTGTAACTTTTCATGATGAGATCGCTGGATATTTAAAGGTTAATACTGGCGATGCTCAGTCTGAAGAAATGGATGATGACTCTCTTGAAATCGAACGGATTTATATTCTCAATAAATTTCAAAAGCATGGACTTGGTAAATATCTGTTTAATAAAGCTGTGGAAATGGCTATGGAACAGAATAATAATAAAATCTGGCTGGGCGTGTGGGAAAAGAATGAAAATGCCATTTCTTTCTACAAGAGATTGGGGTTTGTTCAAACTGGAGCGCACTCTTTTTTTATGGGCGATGAAGAACAAACGGACTTAATAATGGTTAAAAGACTCCAATACTAAGGAAAGAGGTGATTGATGATGTATATCCCTAAGCATTTTAAAGTCACAGACTTCGATGAAATCAAAGATTTTATTCAGAGGAACTCTTTTGGAACGATCGTAACGACCAACCAAGGAAAACCTATAGCGACTCACTTACCTTTGGAGTTACATAAACAAAAGGATGATTACTATCTTACTGGACATTTGGCTTATGCGAATCCGCAGTGGAAAACTTTCGGGGATGACCCTGTTCTTGTTATGTATCAAGGACCTCATGCTTACATTTCATCCTCATGGTATAAGACTGAAAATGTGCCTACATGGAATTATCAGGCTGTCCATGTATATGGAACGGCTAGTCTTATGAGTGAACAAGAATTACAGGATGACCTGAAAGCTCTACTGCAAAAATATGAGCAAAACCGTGAAAATGCAGCGTTATGGGAGAACTTCTCTCCAAAAACGAAAAACCAAACCAAAGGCATTGTTGGATTTAAAGTAAAAGTGCAAGAGGTTCAAGCCGCATATAAATTGAGTCAAAATCGAAATGAAGAGGATTATGACAACATTATTCATAAACTATATAAGGAGAAAGATTTAAACTCTCAACAATTGGCTGAAGTGATGAAAGCTAGAAAAAACAAGTGATGCATTCTTTGTATAAAGATATTTAAAGTTTGAAATCGATTCTTAAATAATCGGGGCTTTAGTTTAATAAGCCCAATACTAAAAACGAACTTCCAATCGCATGGAAGTTCGTTACTTTATAAGATAATATCATCACTATTAGGGGGGATCATTTGGTTACTCACCTAATACTCTTATATTATGTGCCTAAGTTTACTGTATCCCTTATAAAAAAAGCGTATGAAATCAAGAATGTAAAATCTGATTTCATACGCTTTTTCATTTTAGTTTAGAACCGTGAACAGTTTATACTTATATCCGAGCTGCAGTTGAGTATTATTGAACAGCAGCCTGTACGTCGATCACTCCGTTTCCATAATAGAAGGAATCACCAAGAGGAACAGCTGTGTCAATTAATGTTTGACGGATCTGATCATTCGTCAATGCAGGATCATCGGCTAATAGTAAAGCAGCTGCCCCTGCGACATGCGGGCTTGCCATGGAAGTACCGTTAAAGCGCTCATAATCATTGCCTGGTACAGAACTTAAAATATCAACACCAGGAGCCATTACTTCAAGTTCATCCCCGACACTGGAAAATGATGCTCTATTATTGGCACTATCTACAGCACCAACAGCCATGGCTGCTTCATATTTTGCAGGATAACCGATGGTGTTTTTCTTCCCTCTAGATCCTTCATTTCCAGCAGCAGCTACGACTAATAGACCCTGAGCATCAGCATTGTTTACCGCTTGTTCTAGAGTGGCCGAACCGCGGCTTCCGCCGAGACTCATATTAATAATGTCCATGTCATTGCTAATGGCCCACTCAATTCCTTGAGCAATTCCACTGTAAGAACCGCTGCCTTCGCTGCTTAATACTTTAACGGCGTAGAGCTCAGTAGATGGTGCTACACCAAGCACACCTAGTGTATTATTTACACCTGCAACCGTTCCAGCTACGTGGGTACCATGACCATTTCCATCCACTAAGGCGTTCGGTTCACCGCTAACAAAACTCTCTCCGCCAGCTACGTTCAAGTCTTCATGTGTTCCATCAATACCAGAGTCAAGAATAGCTACCTTTACGCCATGTCCAGTCGTTCCTTGAGCTTGGACATCATCCGCATTAATTTGGGAGATTCCATAGGGCGTCGTTTGACTTGTTGCTTGTGCGGTATGATCTTTCTCTACATAAGCTACATTAGGGTTGTTGGATAAGGCTTTTACTGCTTGTTCCGGCAGCTTGGCATGTACAACATTCATATATTTATATTCATGAAGTACTTTCCCTCCTGCGCCTTTGACGGCATTCTGGTTCACTTTTGATTTAAAGCCAATTAAGTATTCTTCCACCTGTGCCTTTTGCTCAGCCGCTTTTTCAACGGAAGCTTGGGCTATGTTATTGAATGAAAAGACTAAAGCTAAAGCAAACACTAACATAAACCCGGCTACTTTCCACATGTGTTTATGCATCCAATTCCTCCTTTAATTTTTATCCAGAATTAATTTTAAATTCTGAATAGTGTTAACATTATGATAACATGTGTGGTGTGACTGGTGTTTGGGAAATGGATAGGTGAAAAAGGCCGCTTAAAGGCTGATTGAAGGATCAACTTGGGCAAGTTTAATCATGGGATTGTACTTGCATCGGCATTGCCTGGAAATAGAGTTTTGCCCTCCACAAACTATGTGTAAGTCTATTAATAAAGTATTCTAATTCATTGCCGAATTCTAAATAATGGACATCGAATATGAGTTGATTTGGTACGTCTGCTTATGTATAGGGGGAGAGACTAATGAATCTTTCAAAAGTCCTATTTTTACTGTGTTTTTTATTCTTACTTTTAGCTGGCTGTAATAGCAGCATTAATGAGAGCGAGACTCTAGGCAATCCAACACCAAAAGATTTCTTGAAGAATGAAAATGCAGATATTTTTCTTCTTGGGGGGATTGTTTATTCAAATGCTCAGGATGTGGAATGGGTTGGAGAACTAGATTATAGATTAGGTGAACAAATAGGAGAAGTAACTAAGCAAACAGATAAGGCTAGTAGTTTTTCTAACGGTACAGCAAATAAATTACCAGTTGGAGTTAAAATATACGACACAAACACACCAGTAAGCATAGCAATTGTGGATGACAAGCATATACCATATCTTAAAATGATTGAAGGGTAATCCAGAGTTGGGTCGGTCTTTAATGAAAAAACGGTATAATTTCGAGATCATGTTTTCAGGTATAGAGGGCGATAATTCCATAAAAACTGTGTCCTTTTCATTACTTAAGAATTGGCAGGAGAGCCAAGGACTCGATTTAGTGATCGTACATAACTAATATTGAGTTAATCGATTCAATTTGAAATAATTGGTATGTGAACATTTTTGACTATTTAGGAGGATTATATGGAAGAAAAGTTTTTTGACACTTCTTTCTTTGAAAGAGAAACTTTGCAGGAAGTTGCTAATTTGTATTGTCGTACTTTTATGGGTAATGAGTATTCTAATGTAGAATTAGCTGCTGCAGAAGAGAATATTCAAAAGCATACGAAGTATGAAGGATTTATTGGTTTAACAGCAAAAGATTTAAAAGGTAAATTGATAGGCTTTTCTTATGGCTATAAGAGTCTACCAGGTCAATTTTATAGAGGGAAATTAGAAAAACAGTTAAATTATAAAGAAGTTGCTTACTGGTTAAGTGATTGTTTCGAATTTGTAGAATTAGCTATTGATCCATTACATAAAAGAATGGGCATCGGAAGCTCACTCCACAATAAGATTCTTGATAGAGTTCCATATACGACTTCTGTTCTGACCACAGCGGTAGGTAACAGACCAGCTATCAACCTATATAAAAACAAGGGATGGAAAGTAATCAAAGAAAATGCCCCTGTTATTTCGTCGCATCACCCTCAAGTTATTCTAGGGTTAGATAGTAAGAATTTTTTTACCTATAGAAAGTGAAGAGAGCACTTCCACTTTCGATAAATTCAGGTGAGAAATATCTTTTATGAATTTAGGAATGCATCAAAACATTGTAATAATCCGAGAAGGAGAGATTGAATGGACAGTCAGAAAGAACTTAAAGAACATTTATATACTTTAGAAACAACTTTACTAAAGGATGACGTTAGAAAGTCTGCTGATACATTAAATGAGTTATTAGCCGATGATTTTGTTGAGTACTCAAGCACAGGAGAAATATACGACAAAGAGAACATTTTGAATCGTTTACCAAGTGAAAACGATCCTGGGATAACAATGCGTGATTTTGAAATTAAGTACCTATCGCCAAAAGCCGTACTAACTACGTTCAAGGTATTTATAGAAAGTAAACAGAAACACTCTTTAAGAAGCTCTGTGTGGAAGTTTAATGATGGAAGGTGGCAAATGACATTTCACCAAGGAACTGTCACAGACTTAAGTCAAGGCAAACCATCGTAATAAGTGTAAAGGAACGTCTCATTTCATCAATATGGTTGTATTAATGTGGTTCATATAATTACTACGAAAAGAGGGGTTCCATGAAGGTTACGGATTACTCAAAAGTAGCGAAAGTTTATGATAACAACTCTTATAGATCCAAAGAAATGAAGCTAGATACCGACTTAGAAGCATACATACAAAATAACCCTAAAACATCCTACAAATTTTTGGATCTAGCTTGTGGAACAGGTATTTACCTCAATTACCAATCCATCTCACTCAAGGAGTTTAACATTAACTGGCATGGTCTTGATGCCTCACAAGCCATGCTTAATAAAGCGAAAGACAAAGTTGAAGGTGCAGCATTTGAGAAAGGGTTTGCGGAGAGCATGCCTTATGAAGATGAGAACTTTGATGTCATAACCAATAATTATGCTTTTCATCACTTTGTTGGGAAAGAGAAAGGACTGGACGAAATTCATCGAGTTTTAAAAAGAGATGGAGTTTTTAAATTGCATACGATCGATATATACGGAATGAAAAATTGGTGGGTTTATCGTTACTTTCCATCTGCGTTATTAGAAGATTATAAGAGGTTTTGGAGTAAGGAAGTTTTATTTAGAGAGCTATCTCAAAGAGATTTTGACGTTAGGATAGATTGTAAGTATCAAATGGAAAACATTAAAATAGCTGACTATTTAGAACTCGTGGAAAATAGGGATATATCTGTGCTTACCCTGATTGATGATGAGGAATATAACCAAGGCCTTTATCGGATGAAGCAAGACTTAAAAATATCCCCTGACAAGAAGGTGACGAATGATTTTTCAGATTTAATTTGTATAGCTCAAAAAAACTGAACTTTCGAAGAGACTGGATGTATGAGTTCCCTTAATGAATTGAAGTCGATAGAGAAAAGAGAGGGAAATCCCTCGGAACGAAAAAATCGAAGCTTGCGGAGAAAGCCAACATTTCTCCGCAAGCGTTATTTTTGGCTAAAAAAAAGAGTATTGGAAAAAATAGAAGGGATAGACTAACAGTTTAATGGATTAACGTAGTACAAAAGGACTCCCTTTAAACAGTAGAATCGGTTTATACAGTTTATTCTACTAATGGTATAAACTAGTAATTATATCTTTTAGACTAGGGGGTCAATAATGAAAAAAACAGTCATGACTGGAATGGCAGCCATTACGATGCTTGCTGCTCCTCTAACAACCGCAGCAGAGGCGCCTAAATGGCACAATGTCAACGTGAATGAAACACTGCAGGAGGAAGATGGCAGTCTTTTTAACAGTGAAAACTATGATTTTTTGAAGTACTCGAAGGTGGACGACAAATTACAGGAAATCGCCAAACAAAGTAACCGGATTACAGTGGAAAGTTCGGCGGAATCATCCGGCGGCCATGATCTTTATACGGTAACCATCTCCGATCCATCGGCCAAAGGAAAGTATGGGTACCAAAAATCGTTGCGAAAGAAAATGTTCAAGAACCCTGAAAAAGCGCAGGCATTTATTGAAAAACATCCTGACTTTAAAGTGCCGGTGATGATTAATGCATCTATACATGGCACGGAGTTTGTAGGTTCAGATGCTGCGCTGCAATTGATTGAGCGTTTTGCGACAGCCAATGATCAGCAAACGAAGGAGCTCCTTGAAAATCATATTCTTATTTTTAATGTCGTCGCGAATCCAGACGGTCGGATCGATGCGACACGTTTTAACAGCAATGGTATTGACTTGAACAGAGATTTTATTACACAGTCTCAAGCAGAAACCAAACATACCGTGGAGTTGATCAAAGAGTGGAATCCCATGGTGTTCCTTGATCTGCATGGCTATGTGAAAGGCTATGGTGGGCCAGGTCATCCAGGTTTAATCGAGCCGTGTACACCTCCGCACAATCCGAACTACGAGTATGATTTATTCTCGAAGTGGGCGCTTGATCAGGCTGAAGCCATGGAAGGAAGCATTGTAGACAATCGTACAGATTATGAAAATACGAATACTTCAGGCGTCGACTACCAATCGATGACAGGTACATACATTCCACAGCGGGATGATCAGGCGGGCTGGGATGATTATCCACCGATTTTTACACCGATGTATGCGATGTACCACGGGGCTTATGGATATACGCTTGAAGCACCGACGAATGATTGGGATGGTGTCCAATGGCATTATGACGCGGTTATGGGAGCACTTGAATTTTCCAATGATAACAAAGAACAAATGATCAAAGACCAAATCGAAGTATTCAAACGCGGCATCCAATTTGATCACCCGTACCATAAAGAAGGATTCTTCCCGCAGGCGTATATTTTACCCGTAGATGAAACAGACCCGACGGCAACCGAAAAAGCCGTTGAGCATTTGATGTTCAATGATATTGAAGTCTCTGAGTCGAAGAAAGCATTCGAATATGATGGTGTCTCGTACCCGGCGGGAACGTATATCGTAGACATGAGCCAGGCGAAAGCTGGCCTTGCAAACACGATGCTGTGGGATGGAGAAGATATTACCGACATCACACCATCGATGTATGATATTTCTGCCTGGAATTTACCAGAACTATGGGGCTTTGATGCGGTAGAGGTTGAAGCGGACAGCTCCTTCAATGTAAAGACAAACGATGTGAACAAAGTAAAAGCCGATGGGAAGTTAATCGGAAACGGTCCATATGTGATTCCTAACTCTTCTGTAAAAGCTATTCATCTTGTGAATTCCTTGGTCAAGAACGGGTTTAAGGTGACCATGGATGGTGAGCAATTCTATGTGGATGCAAACAAGTCGCCTGAATTGAGGAAACTTGTGGAAGCATCTGGCATTACCGTCAAATCGGTCGAGGGTGTTGATGGTGAACCATTAACTTCTCAGAAAGTAGCGATTCTAAAAGACGGCGGTATGAACAAAGCTCAATCCCACGCAGGCACCCTTTTAGCTTTGGAACGATTAGGGTTTGATGTTCAAGAAGTCACACCAAGAGAACTGGCAGAGCAAGGATTAGGAGATACAGATGTGTTTTTCTACAGTGGCACATCAAGCTTGATTTCATATAACAATTGGTCTGCGAACGCTGAATTCGGGCTCGAAAATGAAGCACAGTACCAGGCCTTTAAAGAAAACATCCACTCATTTGTTGAGGATGGAGGAAAATATATTGCTGTTGGAGCCGGCGCTTCCGATGCCGCGAAACAACTGGGGTTGACGGATGTGACTGTTCATAAAGGCAGCTACAATAGTAATGGGATCGTCCGAGTGAATTACGATTCTGGTTCTCTGACTTCTGGTTATGAAGAAACCGATTATGGTTTCGTCTATCGCCCTGTTTGGTATACGGATGTGGAAGGAGCAGATGTCCATGCCACTTATAAAGACAGTAGTAACTTCTTTATGGCGGGGCACTGGGAAGACCGCGCGGGTGCTCAAGGACAGCCGGTCATCATTAAAGAACAGGAGCAGGACGTAACACTCATTGGACTTGAAGCAGGCTTCCGTGATCACACGGATTACTTATTCCGCCTCTTCTCCAATGCCATTTACACTAAATAGCAGTGCGTTATATAAACCACCCATAGTCAACCAAATTCTGTATGGCTATGGGTGGTCTTTTTTGGTTTCTGCACTCAAAGAAAGGTAGGTCCTTTCTGACTAAGCGTTTATATTATTTTGTCGATTGGAATAAACTATCTCCATAAAGGAGTTGGTAGCGTGGATGTTAACGGAAAAATAATTCGAGGAGAGTTTGATCGTGTCAACGACGAGTTTGTACTAAATCAAGTGAAGCATTTTACGACTCAATCCACTCTTAATAAAGACCAATTGGATACAATTTATGAGTATTTGAATAATCATAAAGATGAAGAAGATGGCCAAATTCTTACGTTGAATGAACAGATGCTCGTTCGGTTGAGTCAAGAAGAATCGAGTCAATTTATAGAAGACTTGAACCAGATTCGTGATTTGTACCACTAAGTTCGAAAAAGGATTGTCACAAGGCAAAAGACCAAGCATAAAACCATTCACTCGGACTCATAAACGAGCACGAAGAACGGACTACAACAAGTGTATCCATTCATCGTGCTTTTGTTCTATTTCTCTTGTTTATGTTTTGGCGATTGATATGCGGGGAAATAGTGGCGTATTCGGAGGTGCAGCTTATGAAAAAACATCGGAAATGGTGGATCGGATTGCTTGTACTGGTTGCCATTGGCCTCGGAGTCTTCGGGTTCCAATCATCGATGTCACATCAAAAAGAAGAACAAATCGTCGCTCTCGGTGATTCATTGACCTACGGAGTGGGAGATGAAAGCGGCCATGGGTATGTCGAAAATCTACAACAGTGGTTCGATAAAAACCACGACGATCCGGTCACTGTTGATAATTATGCCATTCCCGGCCAGCAAAGTGATGGAATGCTCGGCCAAATGAACGAAGCAACCGTAATGAAATCGATTGAAAATGCGGACTACATTTTATTTTTTATCGGAATGAACGATATCATTAAAAGTAATGGAGGAGACCTTTCTCCATTAAATGAAGATAAAATCGCCATTGGGAAAAAGGATTATGAGAAGAATGTCAAACGAATCCTGGATCAGATCCGCGAGGAAAATCAAGAGGCACCGGTTTTGTTTCTCGGTTTGTACAATCCTTATCCGGACAAACCTGAGATCAGTGAAATCATCAAAGACTGGAACGCAACGAGTCAGTCGATCGTAGCGTCTTATGAGGGTGTCACGTTTATACCAACGAACGATTTGTATGAAGAAAAGTCGTCGCGTTATTTTAGTGATGCTGTCCATTTGAATGAACAAGGGTATGAAAAGCTGACGATGCGGATCATCAAAGCGTATGATTTCGGTGAATAAAAAAAGGGCTTCCCTGTGAGGAAGTCCTTTTTGATGGCTTTCAACCGGCGAATAATCCACCCAATTGGAAGCCGGTCCAGGCTAAAGTAATTCCAAGCGTGTAGCTGAGGACGGTGTACAAGATGAACGTTTTCCAGTTCTTTTTGAAACGGAGCTGGATCGATTCCAACTTGAAGGTAGAAAAGGTTGTAAATGCACCGAGGATGCCTGTCCCCAAGAAGAGTACCCAGAATTTCGAAAGATCAAGTCCTGTGATAAGACCGAGGACAAAAGAGCCGAGCAGGTTGACAAAAAGGGTGGCGACAGGGAGAGGGGAAACCGTACGCTTACTGATCCACTGGCTGATCCCATGCCGGAGAATCGCGCCGATAAACCCTCCGGCGCCAACAAGTAAGAGTTTAGTAAGCATCAGGAAGCCCTCCTTCGGCCGAGGGTGAATCCGAGCATAGAGAAGGCTAGACCGCCAAAAATGCTGATGGCTATGTAAAGAAGGCTGAGTAACAGGTCTCCACGTTCATAGAGAGAAACGGCGTCCATGCTCAAGGTGGAGAAAGTCGTATACGAACCGACAAGCCCTGTTCCGAGCGCTGCTTTCCATTTTGCAGAAAGGGAATACCTCTCAACAATCCCCATGGTGAACCACGCCAGGATGAAGCTTCCGGTCAAGTTGACCGTCAGCGTGGAATAAGGAAACCACTGGTCCGGATGCTTCAGCCATTCACCGATCAGAAACCGAAGAGATGCGCCAATCATCCCACCTATTCCGACATAAAAATAAATCATTCCACAAACCTCCTACAAACCTAATCGTTATTATATAGACTTTCGGAGTAATTTGAAAGGAATGCTTTTTTTACAAGGCAAGAAGCCTTATAATTTACATAATAGTACCAAACGAAAGAGGGTTACGCATGATACGCAGAATTTTGAAGAACGTTGATTTTACAATCCTATTCGCCGTATTGGCTTTATCTGCATTCGGCACAGTGATGGTGTACAGTGCCAGTATGGTCAGTGGTGTCATGGTTTATGAAGTAACCCCTGATTTCTTTTTCAAAAGGCAGCTGATGTCCTGGGGGCTTGGATTGTTCGCCCTCTTTATAGGGATCATCTTTCCTTACAAAAACTACCGCCGCTTATTCAAGCTGATTTTGCTTGGAACGGTCATCCTCCTTGCCTTGGTATTCGTATTCGGACATACGTCCAACAATGCTCAATCCTGGCTGCCTGTTCCAGGGCTTGGAAAATTCCAGCCGGCTGAATTGGCCAAGATGTCACTGATCATTTACATGGCGACGATTTTTACGAAGAAGAGTGGGTATATCGAAGATTTCACGAGAGCCTTATTGCCGCCGATCATTTTGATGATGCTGGTCGTTGCAATGATCTTAAAACAGCCGGATTTAGGGACAGCCCTGATTGCCCTCGCTGTTTCAGGACTGATCATCATGTCAAGCGGATTAAAAAAGGTTCACCTCTTTTCCATGATCGGGATTGCTCTTGCAGGGGCGATCTTCATGTACAATTTCGGTCTCAGTGAAGAACAGCTTTCCCGTTTCGACGGAGCATATCAACCGTTTGAATACGCCGATGATGCCGGGTACCAGCTGATCAATTCTTACCTTGCGATTCATAATGGAGGTTTGTTCGGCACAGGGCTTGGAGCTGGCGTACAAAAACTCGGATACTTACCTGAAGCCCATACCGACTTCATCATGGCCGTCATCGCCGAAGAATTAGGCGTGATTGGTGTCGGCGTGGTGTTATTATTACTTGGATTGATCGTGCTGCGTGGATTCTATGTCAGTATGGAGAGCCATGATACGTTCGGACGCCTGCTTGCCATCGGAGTGTCTGGTTTGATCGGCATCCAGGCGATCATTAACCTCGGTGGTTTAACCGGTCTTCTACCTTTGACCGGAGTTCCACTTCCGTTCGTCAGTTATGGTGGAACATCACTGCTCATGATGATGTTCTCCGCCGGAATCCTGATCAACATCCATGCCATTTCAAAGATTAAAAAAGGACAAGAAGAAAAAATAGCTGCATAAGTGGAAAACGTCACCGATTTAGGTGACGTTTTTTTGTGTTGGCTATGGTGCTCATCACGAGGTCAAATTAGGTGGAACGCGCCAAAGAGTGCTCGAATCGCGCCAAAGGCCGGGTGGAACGCGCCAAAGAGTGCTCGAATCGCGCCAAAGGCCGGGTGGAACGCGCCAAAGAGTGCTCGAATCGCGCCAAAGGCCGGGTGGAACGCGCCAAAGAGTGCTCGAATCGCGCCAAAGGACGAGTCGAACGCGCCAAAGAGTGTTCGAATCGCGCCAAAGGACGTGTGGAACGCGCCAAAGAGTGTTCGAATCGCGCCAAAAGCTGGGTGGAACGCGCCAAAGAGTGTTCGAATCGCACCAAAGGCCGGGTGGAACGCGCCAAAGAGTGTTCGAATCGCGCCAAAGGCCGGGTGGAACGCGCCAAAGAGTGCTCGAATCGCGCCAAAGGACGAGTGGAACGCGCCAAAGGCCAGGTGGAATACGCCAAAGAGCATTAGAAACGTCACCATAGCACGAGAGAACTGCTCAATAAAATAAGATGAAGAAAATTCTAAAAACAATTGAAACGTAACCGCATCCTCATTCGTTAGTAAGGTAAAGGCTATGATTTTTGATGGGTGATAACCTGAAAAGAACAAAGAAGATAACTAGATGGTTTTCACACCATAAAAGGAAGGAGAGGCGTTGGTGGAGATCTTTATCTTTCTCTTGCTTTTCATTCCATTTTTGTTAATTGGATATTTTGCATACCAATCATCAGGATACCAGAAAGGTAATATCGTCATGCACTTGGATGATTGGTACAAAGATTACAATAAATATGTGAAGGCTATTGAAATAGAATTAAGAGATCGAGGGAAAAAGGTAAATTACTTGGGGAATTTCCGATTTGAGATTGATGGGAAACTTTACATCCTACACCCGCAAATTGTAACGAATGCCCGCGTACCGACTCAACGTACAATACTGAAACCTGAAACATGAAGGTCACTCGTCTTTTGATAGGAGGAATTCGTTAAGGTAATCAACTGTATTGAAGTAACGTACGATTTTATACAAAGCTTTTCCAAGCTGAGCATTTAGTAAGGAGGGATCTTATGAATTTTGTTATTGCGATTGCGATGATTGTAGCACCCGCGGTGTTTTTAATTTACTGGGGAAAATCAGGGTTCGACTACGGTGGGAAAAAGAATGAAGAGTAGATGGCTGGTTCTTCTCTCTCTTTTGATCTTAATCATCATTGTAGGGAAAATGTATGAAAACCATCGTGTGCAACAGCTCAGCTGGCTGATCCCTGACGATCGAGAGACATTTGAGTATATGCATTTTTCAGTAGGAAAGCAATCACCTGAAAGTGGCGGCATTTATCAGTGGTCGACAGAAGATGAACAGGTGGCCCGGGAACTCTTGGAGTATCTTGGGGACTTTAAAGTGAAGAAAATAAACGAAGGTCGCTATAATGAGGATTTGAATCAAGGAGAAAGGTTCAAGTTCGAGATACACCATACAGGGAGGAACCCGATCATTGTGCACGGGGAAGAAACAGGTGTCCACCTATTGGTCGGTAACTATTATGAAATTGTTGAAGGCAGTATTGACCCTGAATGGTTGAGAGTCTATAGCGATCAACATGGAGGTGAAGCATGAAGATTCGAAAAGCGAAGCCTGAAGATGTTCCAGCGATTGCAAAGGTCCATGTGGATGCCTGGCTGGAAACATACCGTGGAATCGTTCCTGATCCTTACTTGAACCGCCTGAGCTATAAGAAAAGAGAGCGTCTGTGGGAGGAAAATATAAAAAAATACAACATATCTGTCATAGAAACGGAAGAAGATGGGGTTTTCGGCTTTGCCACTTGGGATGGTGGGTCCAGTGGTGGAGAATATGACTCAGAATTGAGCTCGCTTTACATACTTAAAAAATATCATCGCCAAGGGGCAGGGAGACTTTTGCTCTCTTCCACCTTCCGGGAGCTCAAGGAGAGAGGGCATAGAAATCTGGTTGTAAAAGTACTATCAGAAAATCCTGCTCGTTACTTTTATGAAAAGATGGGAGCTGAGAAAGTAGAAGAGGTTTCCATTTCAGTTGAGGGCAAAAGGATTATGGAAACCATTTACTCGTGGAAGATAGATGGTCGGGAATATTGATTTCTAGTCTTAAAGGACGGGTGCTTTCTATATAAGATAGGAAGTCGACTCGTATAAAGAATAGAGTGGGAGATATCGAATGAAAAAAATAATAAATCCTTTTATAAAACTAAAATCTATAGTAGATCAGGACGATTACGAGGATATCCTGGCCTTAAAAAATCTTTGCCTTGAAAAAGAGAATGTGACACTAAAACTAGAACTGGATTATAAATTAAGTAAAGCTGCGAATGAAAGAAAAGGGATAGATCGGATCAATGAATTTATGTTTTATGATGAAGGAACGCTTATTGGATATATTGGCATCTGTCAATTCGGTGCGCAAACATTAGAAGTGAATGGGATGGTTCATCCTGAATATAGGAGAATGGGGATCTTTACACGTTTGTTTTCCTTGGTTAGAGATGAGTGGTTGCACAGGGATTCGCAACAAATGCTTTTGTTGTGTGACCGACATTCTTCATCTGGAATTGAATTTATAAAACGGATGGGAGCCGTTTATGAACACTCGGAATATGAGATGTTTTTTACAAATGAAGGCAGCGCATCCGCTGCCATTGAAAGTATAAAACTTAGGAAGGCCCAAAACGAAGATGCAAAAGAAATCGCCAGACAAAATGCTATATTCTTTCAAGTAAGTGCTCCAGAGGACGGTTTGAAACTACCGGAAGAAGAATCGATGCACGGAGTGGATACTTTTATGGTTGAACGAAATCAATCGGTTATTGGAAAAGTCCATCTCGAAGTTCACAATGGTGTAGGAGGAATTTATGGATTAGGAGTTCTTCCGGAATATCGAAGAAAAGGGTACGGTAGAGATATCCTGATGAAAGCGGTAGAGATATTAAAAGAAAAACAAGTTCAGCAGATTATGCTTCAAGTGGCAGTGAAGAACAATCATGCATTAAATTTATACCGGTCCTGTGGTTTCGAAGAGACTTCTACAATGGATTATTATAAACTCACAAAAAAATGAGTTCATGGCAGCTTCTTGCAATAATTGACGATATATTTATTATGTAAACTCCGGGCGAGAGGTAGAAGCGGCACATGACCATAGGTTCCGCTTCTTTACAGTTTTAACGGATTACGATATGAATTTCATCCGTATCCGAAGTTTTGACATCATTTTTCAATACCAGTTTCGTTTGTAGAAGATAAGTCGTTTCCAGGTCTTCCAAATCAAGGGCTTCCGGAAGGACGAAATGGAACGGATACTCACTTTCTTCTTTTGGATCGAGCTCACGGTTCATTAAAACCGTCGTTACCGGTTGTAAGAGGGTTGGTTTTTCTCCTGGTCTTTTTTTCATCAAGTCACATTCGAGACGCTGGATGGTCTGTTGATTCAATCCACCGATTAGATGGAAGGATCCGGTCACTTTTTCTCCGGGAACATATTCTGTTTTAGAGAGAACCAAGTCGACCTTGGGCAGGCCAGGTCCGAACCAGTTAAATAGCTTCGCTAACATTGTCAACGCCTCCTTATCTCCATCGTTCAAAACGGCTGTTACCCACCTAGCCTTGAACTCTATCATTTCAATTTATAGTTGTATCATATTCGAGCGTGTACCTCCCGTCAATCATTTTTCGAAAATTCAGCAACCGACTATAAATTACATGAATAGAGGTTAATCTTGGAAAAAATCTATGATAAAGTAAATACATCAACAAGGGGGACGTTCCATGGATGGCATCATGAATTTACTCCATTACATCCTTTCCAATAAAAAGACACTCATTTATACGACATTTATTCAAGAAGAATATTATAAAGCAGCTTCGAAATTATCTGCAGATGGCGTGAAGTATCGGGTGGCTACGGTCAGCAATACGCCATCCGTCGGTTCACCTGATCACAGGTATGATTACAGCGTAGAATTCAAATTTTATGTAAGGAAAATCGAGCGTCATAGAGCGGAAGAAGCGATTCATAGTTAGGAGAAATGTAGAATGGCGAAAAAAGACTGGTGCGGTATTTTATTTTTTATCTGCGGCGTGATCCTTTTTGGTTTCACATCCGTAGGAACGGTTGTATCTATGTCCTTTTTAGAGGGGTGGGGCAATCCTCCAGGAAAGTATTGGAGTGCGATTCAACAGGGGCGTCTCATGTTTCCGATGATTTTCAGTTGGGTTCTCATGAGCGTGGGTCTCGTCTTTATTTTTTCGAACGAACTCAAGAATTTGTACATTCGACTGAGCAATTAAAAAAAGCCGGGAAGGGCTCCCGGCCTGCTTTTATTTGAAAATGCCGAACGGTTTGCCGATCGGCAGGGTGACTTTTCCGAAATGGACATTCAAAACACTTGCTGCTGAACCGTAAAAGCTCATGATCGCAATCAGTAATTCCGCTAAGGCTGCTACCATGTGTGTGGCATGTGGAGCAACTCCCAGCGTAGACAGGGAAAGGCCGATGAACAAGAAGTCGATCAAAACAAAAATGATGAACAACACTTTGTTCGTTTCCATTGCGCCCACCGTCATGAATATGGAAAAGATCAGGTAACCGATGTAGGCGATGCCCAGTTGATGGGGATCCACCGCTTGGGCCGCTGCTTCTCCGAAGACACCAAAGTCGATGAGCCAGGACGTTCCGACACCGAACCAGAAGAGTCCGAATGCAGCAAAAGCCGTCGTCCCGAACGTGTTGTTATGTTTCGCATCCTGAATGGCTGCGAACAGCTGGGCAAGACCGCCGAGAAAAATCGCCCATGGAAGAACGAAAGATACCCCGTCTGTCCATCCGAGTTTGGCTGAAGAAGCCACAAGTGTAACCATAGCGAGTCCAAAGAGTCCGATCGCGGAAGGGTCTGCGGTTGTCATTTGTACCCGTTGCGTCGTTGTTGATTGATTCATAGATGATCCCTCCTAAAAAACATACTTGTTTAATTTACATAAAAAATAGTGCCCATGCAATGAGTTTTTTCATGTAAGCGAAACTTTCATAGATTCCAAGGGATGGAGAGGAAGTGGATGATGTTCCAGCATGTGATTACAGATGAAAAAGAACTGCGCAGGATCACAGGCGAACCGAGTAAACTTGTGAACAATAAGGTGATCCACCATTTGGATGAAAACTGTGTCCAGTTCATTAAACAATCCCCGTTTTTAACATTGGCGACTTCAGATTCAGCAGGGAACTGTGATGTTTCACCTCGAGGGGACAGGAAAGGATTCGTTCATATCCTGAATGAAAAATACCTCATCATCCCAGAGAGGCCGGGGAATAAGCGTGTGGATTCGATGAAAAATCTGTTAGCTAACCCTCATGCAGGTGTGATCTTTTTCATCCCTGGACTTGAGGAGACGTTGAGGGTCAATGGAAAAGCCTGCATCATTGCTGATGAGGATCTCCTTGGGAAAATGGCTCATAAAGGAAAGGTTCCTTCTCTCGGAATCGCCGTAGAAGTCGAGGAATGTTTCATCCATTGTGCAAAAGCATTTAAACGTTCAGGTTTATGGGATCCGGGCACATGGCTTGCAAAAGAAGAACGTCCATCCGCTGCAAAAATGCTGGCGGAGCACGCCAAACTTCCTGATCTGGATGAAGAAGCGGTCACCGAGCGTTTACACGAAAGTTACACAAAACGACTTTACTGAGAGGTGTGGGGAACATGGATTTTTACGAATTAGAAACAGATCGCTTGAAGTTGGTTGAAATCACGGACGAATATATTGACCGCTACTATGCCATCATGTCGAAAGATGAGGTCACAAAGTATTATGGAATGCCTTCCCTCACAGAACGCGAACAAGCGGAAAATATTGTTCGTTCTTTCAGGGACAATTTTGCAGTGAAAAAGAGTATCCGCTGGGGAATCATCTGGAAAGAGACGAATGCGTTCATCGGAACAGTCGGACTGAACAATTGGAGTCCTTATAGTAGAAAGGCGGAAGTGGGCTATGAACTCGATCCCGCATTCTGGAGGAAAGGAATGACATCAGAAGCTGTATCCGCTGTCGTCGACTATGCTTTTCGTGAATTAGGTCTATATAGGCTGGGTGCCGTGACTTTTCCTTAAAATGAAGCTTCTTCAGGGCTTTTGAGAAGATTGGGATTCAAAGAGGAAGGGGTTTTGAGAGGATACCTCTTCCAGAACGATCACAATCATGATGCGCTCATGTTTTCCCGCTTGCGGCAAGAATTTCTGATGGAGGGATATTGATGGAGATCAACCGTTTCTTCCTCATGTTCGCTACAACGATGATGCTGATTTTTGGAGGCGTTTTCTTGATTCGATACCTTCGCAGTGGTGAATACCTCATCGCTCATCTTCTGAGCGCTTTGGCAGGCCTCCTCATTCTTGTCATCGCTCTCCTGTGGAGGCAAAAGAACAAAGAAAGGTGATTTATACATATGTGGAAATTTCTTTTTTGGGTAATAGGCGTTGGTGTTGTCTTCGGTGGAGGGTATCTCGTTGGTGTCGTCACATCTGATGAACCCTCCTATCAAATCATGATTCAGGAAGAGGGGGGAGAAAGTCAGCCTCCAAACGGTGCGGTTCTGACAGATGTCGACCAACCGGCAAAGTTGGATTCTTTGCTCGGCATTCTTCTGCAAAAACAACCTGCGGAAGGGGTCACGGTAAATATAAATGAACCCGATGCCTCCCTTAAACTGATGAGCCCGCAAAGATCGATCGGATTGACAGAGCACAGAATATGGTTCACGGACAATAGGGCGGTCTTGGCAGAGGAACGCAACGGCACATGGCAGGATGCCGTCTTTTTCACGATTTCAGAAAGAGATGCATCGTATATACAATCAATCATACAGGGAGAGGAAGAATAACGTGGAGATGGAAAGACTTCGCGGTCCGATCTATTTTCTCGGCATCTGTATCCTGTTCGCCGGCTGTGCCGCTTCAAGCGGAAATAACGGCCCTACAATCCAACAGCAAGATTATTCCTATGAACTGGAAGGCATCCACCAGGAGCTTCAGATGCTGAGGCAGGAAGTCGAAGTATTGAATGAACAGTTATCGGAGGACGACTCAAGCGAAAGCGAACGTACGGGTACAAAGCGCACGTATTAAGGATGGAGGGATTTGGGAATGAAGGACGAATTCAAACGTTATTTCTGGAAGCGGTTCTGGTTGATTTTTGTTCCTCTATATCTATTTGCCATTGGAAATGAAAGCTACATTGTCTCGAATCCTTTTTCAGAACTCGATGATTATGGATCCTTTCTTTATTTCATCGTTTTCTATTTTATCGGTTATGGAGCGATTACAGCCGGGATCCTTCATCTTTTATGGAGAGCCGGCAGGAGAATGGGAGCTCTGAATCGTGAAGAGAAAATTAGAGAGTAGATTTTTTCGATTATTCACAGGGGAGGGGACGGCTCTCGCCCTATTTCTCCTGATGTATGTTTTTATGTTAGAAAGAATAGCTCTCATTGAGGCAATCCTTTTTACTCCTTTGTCCGTATTCTGTTTTTTTCTCCTGGAATGGGTTTTACTTCAAGGGACGGTTTACTGGTTTTTGAAATGGAAAAGGATTGCTCAAAAGAAAAAGACAGAACTTCATGAGTCACAATATGACTGGTTTGGGAGGTTGAATAAGACCAACCTTGTGCTGCTTATCCTTGCTGCAGGGCTCTGGGTAACTCAATGGGTATTCACAAACTCAGCTAACTGGTGGGCGTTGTTCCTGCTTGTTTTTGCTATCGGTGAGCACATCAATTATTATCATATTCGCCTGTCTTACCAAACAACAGCTGAATGGAAAGATTGGAAAAAGAGAGGGTGGCAGCGTCCTGTACTTGCTCGCGAATTGAGTAATCATAAAAGGGTGAAGCAGAAACATTAGCAAGGAATATACTTGGCATGTGCACGACTGACCATACATAACTTTAAGACCTTAAATAAAGAGAGGAGGGGGAGGCTGTGTATTTTCCGCCAATGGAAACCGAACGCCTCAACCTGGTGAATGTGAGCCGGAAGCATACGAACTTCATTTTAAAACACTTCAGTGACAGCAGAGTCTGTGAGTTTTTATATGATGAAGAAGACTTGGAGAATTATGACCAGGCTCATGCCTTAGTCGAATGGTTCGCAAACCCCGAAGAAAAAGGATACAACCGCTGGGTAATGGAAAGTAAACAGATGGGCGGGATTCCTGTGGGGACGTGCGGTTTCCATTTGTGGGACCGTCAGAATCGAACGGCGGAAATCGGATATGACCTTTATCCTGATTTTTGGGGAAAAGGTCTGATGAAAGAGGCTTTGGTGGCCTGCATCAACAGCGGGTTTCAAAACATGGGCCTCAACCGGATCCACGCTTATGTAGCGGTTGAGAATCAACGTTCCTCCGATTTGCTAAAACGATTAGGGTTCACTTGTGAAGGTATATTCCGGGATAAACATTACTATCAAGGCAGCTATTATGACCATTATACTTATTCTCTGCTCCGTAGAGAATGGTAAGGTGAACTGATGTGAATTAGCATATATGGACAAGGGTGAAGCTGGATGATAAATAGATGAAAGCTTCCCCCTTTACAAAATCAAAATCCTGTTATAAGATGTAATTCGTAATCGTTACTATTACAACTGAGGTGTTGTTTCTTAATGAAAGAGCATCCTATTTTTTTGAACGTTTTTAAATCGTAATAATTACTATTTGTTGAAAGGTGTGAAGATATGGCTAAAAAGTCAAAAGTGGCAAAAGAGAAGAAACGCCAAGCGATGGTTCAAAAATATGCAGCCCTGCGTAAAGAGTTGAAGGAAAAAGGGGACTACGAAGCGTTAAGAAAATTACCCCGAGATTCCTCACCCACACGCCTCACAGGACGCTGTGAAGTCACAGGAAGACCACGCGGGTACATGCGTAAATTCAACATGTCCCGCATCGCCTTCCGAGAATACGCCCACAAAGGCCAAATCCCAGGCGTGAAAAAATCCAGTTGGTAATTCTAAGTGTGGAGACACCCCGGTAGATGCGACAAGCATAAGCAAAATCACGTCGTGGCGGTCTTTGCCACAGAGTGAGGTTGCTTATGTCTCGAGCATCTGGGTGGCGGAACCGGATAAATACAAATGCGCAGAGGCCTTGCTCAGCCCCGACAAGCATAAGAGGTTCAGCGGAGTGAAGTGTACGTTCTTCACGCAGCTGAAACACTTATGACCTCGAGGGGCTAGGCCTTGGAGCTGGCCGGAGAGGAAGTGTGGGGACACACTGATAGACGCGACAAGCGTTAGCAAAATCACGTCGGGCTGTCTTTGGTGGTTGCATATAGAAGATAAAAAAATAGGGACTCCTGATCAGGGAGGCCCTACTTTTTACATACAGCAACACCCAAAGGATAATAGACTCCTTCTCTCGGAGGCTCAATGGTGACACCGCGCTGATTATAGATTTCTTTTTCAGAAAAGCCTTCAAACAATTCCTCGAATTCCTCCGGTGTCAATTGAAAATAATGGAAGGGTTGCCCGGATGCGTAATCCCTTCCTTCGCCGAATGGAGTGGAAAGGATGAGCGTTCCGCCAGGGTTCAATAAATCGTACATACGTTTAACAAACAAGCGATCATTCTTCACATGCTCGATCGTTTCAAAACTGAGGATTGTATCAAATGTCCCGATTTCCTGAGGGAGGGAAGCATCCAACGCATCTCCTTGTTTGAAAGTGAGCAAAGGATGATAGTAGTTGTGAACCGCGTATTGCAGTGTTTTCTCACAAATATCCACGCCTATGATTTCATCAATTTTCTCTTTTGTTTCTTTGGCTATTTTGAGACTACCGTAGCCGGTTCCACACGCGATATCCAACACCCTTCCTTTTACATAAGGGGTGGAAAACATGTACCGCGCAATGTGCTCAAGGAGCATGTTGTTCATCGGGTCCATTTTTTTCGGTATGACCCGTTCGCCTGTATCTTCTAACATAACCCGTTCACCGCTTTGTCTGATTTTTCTTACTTCAGACCAGTATAACATAGTCTGATCTCAAAATTGAGCACCATAGGCTTACAGAAAAGGGCAGCGCTAGGATGCGCTCCCCTTTGTTTGTTCCTGACTTTTAAGGTGAAGAATCGTCCTCAACAAATCCCCTGCACAAGCCCTGCCGAATGGACCGGTCTGTTTTTGTTGATAAAGCAATTCTCCCGAGTGATTGATGAGGAAACAGGCAGGCTCACCGAAGGCGCTGATAGCTTCCTTGTGACCAGGTCTATGTTCAGTAAAAACCCCGAATGCTTCAATAATGGAGAGGAATTCATCAGCTAAGATGGGAAAGGTAAGCTTCTCGTTCTCTACCATCCTCTTCAATTCCCGCGTGTTTTCTGCTGCAATCGCTATCATCGTGACATTCTCTTTAGAAAATTCTACGAGATGGTCCTCGATTTGTTTCAACGCACGTACGCACTCTTTTGACCATGATCCTCGGAAGAAAACGATCAAGTGCCAGCAATCTTCATTGTTTTCCTTATGGGACTCTAATAAAAATTGTTCTCCGGTGACGGTAGGCAAAATAAAGTTTGGAACACGATCCCCAAGCCTCAACTCAGACATATTGCTCCTCCTTTCCTGATGGTACTCCTTCAAGATCATCCATCCGCTTCGCATTTGTGACGATAAAATTTCTCGAACGATTCCATTATATAGACTCTGAAGTGAGAAAAAGATCCTTTTTCCATAGGTTAACCAAATTTTAAGATAATTATAATAATTGAGCGGATGCTTATGAAACTTTTGCCATTTTCAGTCGTATACAAAGATAGATTGTAAATGAAAGAGGTCGATTTAAATGGACAAGGAACAACGACTATATGATGAAGCGAGAATGTTAGTTGAACATAGGTATCCAAGCGGTTGGGGAGGGGCTGCGGCGGTGAGGATTGAGGACGGAACCATCCTGACGAGTGTCGCTCCAGATGTGATCAATGATGCCGTGAATCTCTGCATGGAAACAGGGGCGATCCTTGAAGCTCACAAACGGAACCAACGGGTCACACATTCCCTGTGTATCGCTCGTGACGATGAAAGTTCTTCCTTCAAAGTGTTGTCGCCTTGCGGGGTTTGTCAGGAACGGTTGTTTTACTGGGGAGATGATGTGAAAGTCGCTGTCACACACGATGGTGAAGGACTCATGTTTAAAACACTTGCTGAAGTTCAGCCCCATCACTGGTCCAGAGCCTATGAGGGAGAAGAATGAATCTTCGGATCCGTGATCAAGATTTTTATGTGTTGAAGAGATGGACAGGTGAATCTCTTCAAGGAAACAAAGCAACAAGGATTTATCAATGGCTTTTGAGCTTTTATCAGTGAGTTTGGTAATTTTATCGGCGACTTTCGCACTTTTATCAGTCGCTTTCGCCATTTTATCGGTGACTTTCAAACCTTTATCATTAACTTCAATAATAAATCTTATATCCTATAAACATTTACAAATTATGACTATAAACCCATGTCAGTATTTTCAATTTATTCCAGACATGGTACGCTTTTAGTAATAATACAACGGAGAGCGCTGTCGTAGTGTGCTCGAATTCACAGAAAGGTGAGACATCATGAAGAAATTATTTGTCGTTCTTTTACTTTTAGTCGTGGGGTGCAGTGTAGCAGGGAAAGACGTCAATGCTTTCGAAGGTCATGTGACAGAAGTCAAGGTCGGCGGTCTGGAAGTCGAGTGCTCATCGGCAGTGGAAAATGGAGAGGTGGATGATGGGACAGAAGAAGGATGGCCTTGCCTCGTTCTCGTTCCCCATGATACCCCGGTCTATACCAATGATGGCGAGAACTTGAAAATGGAAACGTTCAGAGAACAAGCAAGAGAGGAGAAACTTCTCAAAATTCGAGTGCAGCTCAGTGAAAGTACAGAAATCACGGAAGATCCTGAAAGCAGGAAAGTGACAGCGAAGGAAATCACGGTCCTTGAATAAAGGTCATACATATAGTTGAGGTGTTTTTATGAAAAGACTTTTGTTTCATCTGGGATTTGCTGTATTTCTCATCGCCGCGATGATGGGGATGTTGAGTATTCGCGGAGGACTTGTTGATCAGGCGGAAATGGAATTCGAGGTCGTGCCTCTTATCATTTTTGATCTGGTATTCCCGGTGGTGTTTGGGATGTTATTCGCTCTTCCTTTTTTATGGCGCAGATATAGAGAACATAAATGGAAAGGTTTCATGTGGCCGGAGTTCATTGGTATCGGTGTACCGAGCCTGTTCGTAGCCGTATCACACTGGTTGTACTTCACAAATTTTCCGCTGAATCCGGTGACGAAATTTTTTGCGATGCATGCGATCAACGGTCCCATCCTTTTTGGATTCATTTTCGGCTTCACCCTGATTCATTCCATTAGAAAAAGGGAAGACGCAGAATGAAAGGCATTCTTGCCTTATTGCTTGTTGCTCTATTCCTCCTTCCAGCCTGTTCTCCTGGTGCAGGCGAAGGAGGGCTTTTGGAAAAAAAGCAGGTGCTCAACATGAATCCTGACGCTGATTATGTAGAATTGGAGAACGGAGAGGTCTACACGCATGGAGCAGAGTGGGTCTATGAGAAGAGCCTGACCAAAGGTGCAAAGATAGCAGAAGTGGAAAAAGGGATGGCGAGCGATCTACCCGTTGGAACCATCCTATATGAATCCAAAGAAATCCCAGCGATATTGATTTCAGAATATGACGGCAAAACGAAACGTTATCATTTGGCCATGGGAGAATAAGAGGAGGAGAAACAATTTCTATGAAAGAGAAAGTGGCTTTAGTTACAGGAGGCTCCAAGGTTCTTGGAAAGGGAATTGTCCAAAATCTGGCGGCCTCTGGTGTGACCGTGATCATAAACTATCATCGTGATCAGGAGTCGGCCGATGAGGTCGTTCATCATATCCGTGAAAATGGAGGACAGGCTTTCGCTATTCAGGCCGATGTGACGAAAGAGGAAGAAGTGCACCGTCTCGTGGCAGAAGCCGAACAACAAGCAGGCCGTCCCGTTAATATCGTCGTAAACAACGCCACAGGTCCTCAACCCGAATATTCTCTTGAGGAAGTGACTTGGGACGATTATCTCGATCAACTGTTATTTACGACAAAAGCCCCGTTACTGTTGACGAAAGCCGTCATTCCTTCGATGAAGAAAGAAAAGTGGGGACGGATCATTAATATCGGAAGTGAAGTCGTAGATCTCGGCAATGCGCATTTTTCCAATTATGTAACGGCGAAGTCTGCGGTCGTCGGCATGACGCGTTCGTGGGCCAGTGAACTCGGCGAACATGGAATCACTGTCAATGCTGTCCATCCTGGTTTTACCCCGGTTGAACGGCATGGAGATGTAACAGATGAGACAAAAGCTTCTTATTTAAATAATGTCCCTTTGAAAAGAATGGGGGAGCCCCAGGATATCGCGAATGCTGTACGGTTTTTAAGCAGCGATGATGCGTCATTCATTACAGGTCAGAACATCAGCGTCAATGGAGGGAAAACATTCTAGAAGGGTGTGTGATGAGGATGGACAAAGAGACGGTGGCACTTACAAGCAAGTGGATCAAAAGGAACGCACGACCACTGGAAGCGGCACGCTGGCATGCCTTGATGGAGGGCGGTTTGAAGAGTGAGGTCATCCATTACATACGCGCCTTCCAAAATGAAGATGGTGGTTTCGGGCATGACATTGAACCGGACTTTTGGCTTCCGGAATCTTCTCCGATGGCGACATGGGCCGCCGGACAGTACTTGTTCGAATTGGATGTCGCTTCTAAAGAACGCGTCGTCCTTGATATGATTTCCTACCTGCTTGAAACGTACGATGAAGAGACAGGGATGTGGCCATCAGTACTTCCTGAACACAACAATCACCCTCATGCCCCGTGGTGGCATTGGAAAGAAGGCGTCCAGCAAAATTGGATGTTCAACCCTGGTGCGGAACTGGCAGGCTTTCTCATCCACTGGTCCTATAAAGACAGTGAAGCAGCAAAAACGGGTTGGGCGAGTGTAGAAAAAGCCGTTGCTCATTTGATGGCCATCGATTTGATGGATTTTCATGAAGTCAACTGTTTTCAACGGTTGATGAATGTCCTGTTCCGTCATAAGGACAAAGTCGCTGCCCATACCCCTTTTACTTTCGAAGAAGTGAATGCCAAAACGGTGCTTCTTGCTGAGAGGTGCATAGAGAAAGATCCGCACAATTGGGGCAGCAGCTACAAACCGCTGCCGCTCGATCTCATCCATTCACCGAAACATATCCTTGCTGAAAAACACCCAGAGCTGCTGAAAGAAAACCTGGATTTTTATTTGGAAACGATGAATGAGGATGGGGTCTGGGACCTAACATGGGACTGGGGAGATGGATCCGAAGCTTCCGCCGTCAGCAAAAGGCAGTGGCAGGGGATCTTGGCTGTGGATCGCTACCAGAAATTGAAAGCCTTCGGTCGTTTGCCGGAGTGACATCGGATCCTGTCATTCAAGGGGCTGTTCACAATTGAAACAAAGGAGAAAAGAAATGAGAATCATAGACTTGAAGCACATTTCCACCGATGACAAGGTGGATTTTTTTCATACCCATTGGGGTGGAACAACGATGGTCATCTCAAGCGGTGTTTATGAATGCCCGGAGCTTGCCGGATATGCAGCATTGGAAAATGAAAAAATCATAGGGTTGATCACCTATGTGAAAAAGGAGAGGGAGTGTGAAATCATCTCCCTCGACAGTTTGATAGAAAACAAAGGCATCGGAACGTCGCTCATCAAGGCTGTAGAAGGTGAAGCAAAACGAATGGGGTGTCGTTCGTTGAACGTCATTACGACGAACGACAATATAAGAGCCCTTGCTTTCTATCAAAAGCGCGAATTCCGTATCCGGGAAATCTTTCACGATGCTGTTCAGCGAGCACGAGAAATGAAACCGGAGATCCCGGCGATCGGTGATCATGGCATCCCGATCGTTGATGAACTTTTATTGAAAAAGGAGATTTGATTGGATGCGGAAGTGGCATGTCGTAGGTTCGCTTCTCGTTGTAACCGGACCTGTGCTCATTCTCTCTGGCGTTCAGAATACACTTCTCATCCTTTCCCTTATGGTACCAGGGGTTCTGATCGTCATGGTGAATGCTCTCTTAGAAAAGGAAGAGACCAGCATAAGGTGCAGACTGGGCCTCCATACATATGAACGCGTTCGTTGGAAAGAGGATGGACCTGGGGAAATCATCGAATGTCAGCGATGTAAAAAAAGAAAAGAAGTGATGAGAGGCTTTTAAATTTGTTTTGAGAATAGGGGGCCTATATTGAGACCATTGAAACTGGTTGAACCTGACATAGTACTAGAAGAATCCTACCTTAGTTTTTATAAAGAGTGGAAAGATAGCGGGGAAACGATGATTCCATGGGTGATTGAAAAAGATCCTTCGAATTTTCAAGCCATGGTTCAGGGCTTACATAATGACGCCAAGGGGATCGATCTGCCTGAAGGGTTTGTACCGGGCTCGACCTACTGGCTCATCGATCAAGAGAACAAGGTCATCGGAGCTGTGAATATCCGCCATGCCCTGACGGAACCGCTGCGAAATGCCGGCGGTCACATCGGCTACGGCATCCGCCCTTCTGAACGCAGGAAAGGCTATGCGACGGAATTGTTACGTTTGTCTTTAGAAAAGTCCAAAGAGCTAGGCATTCCGAGAGCTCTCGTCGTCTGCGATGAAATCAACACTGGATCGATGAAGACCATCCTGAATAATGGTGGTGTGGAAGATGAAGATTTTATCGAAAAAGATGGGAATGTCGTCAAAAGGTACTGGATTGAGTTATGAGATCATCCTGAAGGGGTGAGGCGATGGAAGTACAACAGAAAGGCGTCGATGGAGCGGAAGGTAGAATCGCTTATACCTATATCCAAAATGGATCCGATCGCGTTTGTTTCATGTTTTCGGGAAGAGGATACAGCTACGATCACCCGATTTTCTATTATACGACGATGAAATTGATGGAGGATACGTGGGATATTGTGCATGTGCATTATGATTATGACTCCTCCTTTTTTGAACAACCATGGGAGGTTATAGCCAAACGGATGGAACGGGATGTCTCTTCGGTCATAAAAGATGTATTCATGCAGAGGGATTATGGCCATCTGACTTTCCTTGGGAAATCGATCGGGACACTTCCTATAGCAGAAGGGCTGATCCAAAAATACTCTGAAGCAAGGTTTGTCCTTCTGACTCCTTTATTCAAGTATGACTTCTACAAAGAACCTCTCATACATACAAACGCGGAGTTGTTGATTTTTGTAGGAGATGAGGATCATCACTATATCAAAAGTGTCGTGGAAAGTTTGGAGAGTCGGGCGAACATTCGAATGGAAGTCCTGAAAAATGCGAATCACTCTTTGGACGTATCTGGGGGGGATACGGCAAGCTCTATCGAGGTCATGAAAAGAGTCGTCGAATCCATCGGGACGTTCGTGAAAAATAGGGGGAATGACTTTTGAAAGGTTTGTTAGTGAAAGAGCCGTGGATCGACCTGATCCTGAGCGGGGAAAAGACATGGGAAATCCGTGGTACGAACACGAAGCACCGAGGAACGACCGGGTTGATCAAAAGTGGGACCGGTCATGTTTTCGGAACGGTGGAAATCGTAGACAGCCAACCATTGACGAAAGCAGAGTATGAGAGGAGCACAAGCCTGCACGGCATCCCGGAAGAAAACTGTCAGCAGCTGCCCTACAAACGTACCTATGCATGGGTGCTCCGGAATCCGTTCTTTTATGAAGAACCGATCCCCTATACTCATCCGCTTGGAGCGGTCATCTGGGTCGACTTGGATAAAGCAATGAAGGCGGAAGTTTAAAGATTTACATACTGCGAAAGCCCATCTCTCACAACGAGGAATGGGCTTTCGCTTATCGTGGAATCCATATCTTTGAAAAGTCGAAGTAACCGAATGACTGAAATCTGACGTCCTGGATCATCGGGTGGAACGTGCGGATTTTCACGGGATGGTATTGGAAAATCAACAAATTCTGCTTTCGTATGTACGTTTCAATCTCATCCATGACCTGCTCGCGTTCTTCAGCCGTATCCTGTCTTTTGAAAACCTCGAGTTTGTCATGGATCCACTGCAATCCCCAATCCGGGAAGAAGCGCCGGAAAAATAAGTTTTTATTATAAAAAGCTCCTAAAAAAGAAAGGTGTGGGTCCAGTGATGACACTTCCCCCATGAAAATCAAATCCACGTCCTTGTCCATCTCTTCTGTATAGAAATTGGAGAAGTTGAAGGGGTGGCGTTCGAAGTGGATACCATATTCCGCTCCTTTTTTCTCGAGCCACTCGGCTTCTTTCACGGCATTTGGGAATTCAAGATGAAACAGTTTCAACGGTTCCCCCTCATAGCCGGATTTTCTCAGCAGCTCTGGAATCAGCGAGCTCTTTTTTTCCAAGTGTGTTGATCTAGTAGGAACGAAACTGCTGGCCTCCACGTATTGATTTTCACCGGGCAAATCATTAGGATCACCGAAGGAATGCCAGCCAAAAGAGTCCGCCATCTCTTGGATATCCAGAATGTGATAGATGGCTTCCCGAAAATGAGGATCCTCTACGATGTTGTCTTTATGAAAATTGAACGTCAGAAAGCGGAAGCCGGTCTCGACTTCATGCTTTTGAGCAGGGTTCACATCTTCGCCGTCTTCCACCGTGAAATTAATGATACTTGCAGCTTCCTGAGAAACTTTGAAAAATTGGACCTCATCGAGTAACGGGCGTTCTTTAAAATACCCATCGAATGCGGCGAGGACGAGTTTGTGCTCCGTAAGCTCCTTCAAGTAAAAAGGCCCTGTCCCGATCCATTCGTGTTCATCGAAGGGCGTTCCTGCAGGGAGGATGCACAAATTCGATGCCGCCATGTATCTCGGGAAAAATGGATTCGGTTCGTCCAAATGAATGATGACTTTATAACGGCTTGGACATTCGATGCTCCGAATGCCCTCTGTCAGCCATGATGTAGATGCTTCCGTATTCATCGCTCTCGATAATGTGGAGTAGACATCCTCACTCGTCAGCTCTTCGTCATTATGAAACCGCACCCCTTTCCGCAAATGGAACGTCCACGTCCGAGCCGAGTCGTCCACGTCCACATGATGGGCGATATGGGGGAGGACTTCATCTATTTCAGCATCATATTTCAGCAGCGGGTCCCCGAGCTGTTCGATCATATGGGCTTCGAATGTGATGGAAACTTCAAGTGGATCAAGTGTCGTGAGCGACCGTGCAATGAAAGCATGGAGCACATCCTTCGGGCTGCTTTGTTCCCTGTAGCTGAACATTTTACGGATATCGTAAGACGCTTTGGCGATCCAGGACTTCGGAATCGGCAGGCGCAGGAGGTGGGCCGCTTCATCCAGCTCGTCCCGCTCCACGCAGGCAGTGACGAAATCTTCCACTTCCTTTTGGAACGGTTTCGGAAAAAGGAGGGTGGACGGTTTTCCGCGCCCTTTGCCGGGAATGTACGTCAGCCTTCCATTCGCTACTAGTTCTTTCAAAACTCTTTTCGCATTTTTTTGAGAGCAGTACCAAATCGTCTCAAGCTCCTGTAACTTGAACGCGATCGTTTGGGCCTCTTCCCGTTCATACAAATGGGCCCTCAATGAAAAATAACGTTCGTCGAGCATCAGCGCACCTCCTAAAAGGGGACAGATTTTTCTAAATCATACCCTTTTTACCCCTTTTTGGAAACCTCATAATAGAGGGAGCGAAGGAGGAGGTTCCATGTTCAAAGAATTGCATCCCAACATCCGGATCCGCATTTATACATCATTTCTGAGCCGGGTCGTAGGGGCGGCCGTGTTTCCATTCATGGCCATCTATTTTACAAAAGAAATCAATGCGACGGTCGCAGGCGTGCTGCTGCTGATCCAAGTCGAGGCCCAGTTTCTTACAGGTCTTTATGGCGGGTACTTGGCGGATATCATCGGCCGGAAACGCTTGATGGTGACAGGGGAGATCTTGAAGCTTACGGCTTTCATCGGCATGTTTATCGCCAACTCTCCGTGGCTCCAATCCGCATGGATGACGTTTTTCATGCTGCTGCTCATCGGAATTGCTGGAGGTCTCGTGAACCCAGCGGCCGAGGCAATGCTCATTGATGTCAGCACGAAAGATTCGCGGGCGTTCATGTATGCGATCAACTACTGGGCGATCAACATGTCGATGATGATCGGACTCATGATCGGCGGCTGGTTTTTCGAGCGGAATCTGTTCGAATTGATCGCCGTCCTCTTAGGCATCAGTTTGTTGACGCTCTGGATGACGAGTACGAAAATCACCGATACATACGTCGTGAGTGAAGAGAAAGTGAGGGAAGGATACGGACTAAAGCCGGTTCTGAAAAATTACAGCCTCGTCATGAAAGATGTCCCGTTCCTCGCATTCACAATCGGAGGGATTGCGATCTTAGGTATCGAATTCCAGCGCAACAATTTCATTTCTGTCCGATTAGAGCAGGACATCACTTCAAACATGATGGATTTTTTCGGCCTGTTTTCTTTTGAACTGGACGGCATCCGGCTGCTCAGCCTGCTGACGGTCGCGAACACGTTGTTCATCGTGCTGTTCACATCGCTTTTCTCGAAATGGATCAAAGGGAAAAAAGAAGAACCGATCATGTATGCCGGTTTCGCCTTGTTCGGACTGGGATACGCGTTCCTGGCGTTCAGTAATCATATCCCCGGCCTTTTCATCGCTGTCATCGTCCTTTCGGTTGGTGAACTGCTGTATGTGCCAACGCGGCAGTCCATCCTAGCTGATATCGTCGATGATACAAGGCGGGGAGCGTACATGGCTTTCAACGGTTTGGTCTTTCAGTTCGGAAAAATACTCGGAGCTCTAGGGATCATCATCGGTAATGTCATCGGAGGTTACGGTATGGCTGTGCTTTATGTCGGGCTTGTGTTCGCTGGGATCCACTTTTCCAGAATGGCGATTCTAAGGAGGAAATCACCTGAAGAAATCGTCCTTGAGGCGAGTGGTTCATAAGGAGAGAAGGCAGGAGAGGGAGTCCTCTTCTGTCTTTTTTTGGATCCTATGAAAGGAATTGCTAATATTTTGAAACGGCATCGTTTGCTTTTTCGTATGTAATGAGTAAGAAGAAAGAACGGAGGGGTAGTTTATGGAAATCATCAAAAAATATCTAAAGCCATTATTTTTGTTAGGAATTCTATTACTATCTGTGGGTTGCACCAGTTCAGAGGACGTAGGGAGCAACGTAGAAGAATCTGAAAGTGAACAGAACATTCGCACGGTTTTGCAGAATACTTTTACGGGTCCCAGCGAGGAACAGGAAAAGTTATTAAACGGCCCTGATGGCCAATTGCAAACGTACGCTGAGGAGTTAGGTGAGTACCACATGGAACATTTCAAACCCTATTTAAGCGATCGTTTTTTCGAGAGTTATATAGTAAACAGCAATATGGCTTTATCATTCCTGCGTTTAGCGCACCCGGACTATGAGGTGAAAGTCGATGATATAGAGATTGAAGAAAAAGAAAACTATTACACCTTCACTGTGGACTTATCGTATACAAATAACAAAAGTAACAAAACGAATACGATGAATGTGAAAGGAAACGCACAAACGAATGAAGATGATAAATTAACGAGTATTCAATATAGTAGTGACTTCGAAGATATACGCACAGCCTTAGAATGAGGAAAATAAAGCCAAGGAAACCCGCCCTTAATGGAAACTAAGGGCGGTTTTCTATGACCATTAATTTTAAAGCTGTCCATCATACCAGGAAAAGTATCCGAAATAGAGGGAAAAAGCAATCGTCACCCCGAGCATCCCGAACATCATCACAGGAAAAAGCCAATCCTTCCGCCGCACTTTCATCGGGCGGTAAAACGTGCGTTCCTTCGCACCGGTGAACCCTTTCGATTCCATCGCGATTGCTGTCCGCTCCGCTTTCCGTATCGCACCAGCCAGAAGGGGAATCGCGAAGCGCTGGTATTGAAGGAGTTTTTCCTTCCACGAATCCGGCCGGTTGACACCGCGGATTCGGTGAGCCGCACGGATCTGTTGGAATTCTGTCTTCAACATAGGCAAAAAACGATATCCTGCCATAACCCCGTAAGCGATTTTCGGTGGCAGCTTCAACTGTTGGATCAGGCTCAAGATGAAATGGACCATGTTCGTCGTGAACAAAAACAGCAGTGACAAACTGGCGAACGCAAGGACCCTGAGACCTAGAGCAGCCGCCGTCCAGATGTCTTCCGTTGGGAACTCCATCCCGAGGAATGAGACGGTTCCGGTAGTCCCAGAAGCGGTGTCCGAAAACACGATCGTCGTCCAGAACATTCCGAAAGCAAACAGCGTGAACGGAATGAAATAATACAGGTAGTATCTTTTCTTGAACGTCCCGAACAGGAAGGTGACGATCACGGTCCAAACGATGTAGAGCACTGGCGTGACAGGATCGAACACGAACGCGAGGAGGAAGACAGTACCGATGATCGTCAACGCTTTGACCGTCGGATTTACGTTATGAAGAAACATACGCAGGCTCCTTCCGCTTCAAAACGGATCGCTTCCATTGCTCTCTTGGAGGCAGCTCCAGGTGATGGTCTGCCAAATCTGAACGTGACCAGAGTCTTTCCGGCTGACCATCAAAGGTGATTTCGCCTTCGTTCATGACAAGCACCTTTGTCGCGTATTTGTCCACGAGCTCCATATCAT
Organism: Halobacillus aidingensis; assembly: GCF_900104185.1. Classification (GTDB taxonomy): domain Bacteria; phylum Bacillota; class Bacilli; order Bacillales; family Halobacillaceae; genus Halobacillus; species Halobacillus aidingensis. The sequence continues at coordinate 85,197 of NZ_FNIZ01000007.1, forward strand.
GCGTAATCATGACGATCGTCGTCCCGTTTTCATGTTTTTCTTTCAAGAGCGACATCAAATCCGAGGTCGACTTTTCATCCTGTCCGAACGTCGGTTCATCAAGGAAAAGCATACCCTGATCCTCGACAATCATCGTTGCGACACTCAAACGCCGCTTTTGTCCCTGACTTAGAAGAAAAGGATGCTGGTCCTCCAGTCCATCCAACCGGCAGAACTTCAATGTTTCTTCAACGATCCTGGTCCATTCCGCTTCCTTCATCCCGGCATGCTGGAGACTGAAGGCGACTTCATCATAGACCGCATCCGTAATGAACTGGTGTTCCGGGTTCTGGAAAACATAACCGATCTCTTGCCGAAGGTCATTCTCTTTCCATTTCTTTAACGAGCGGCCGTGCAAAGAAACCGTCCCTTTTCCCGGAGGCTGGATGCCCGCAAGGATTCTCGATAAGGAAGATTTCCCGCTCCCGTTTTCCCCCACGATTGCAACCCATTCTCCCTCATGAAAAGTAACGTTGATGTTTCGCAAAATCGATTTCCAATGCACATCTTCTGCTTTCAACAATACCTCACCCGCAGGTTCCTCTCGATGAGGATTCGCTGGTAAATCGGCGGACGGCATTTTTTCGATGTGAAGCGGATAGGGAGGCGTCCAACCCCGTTCCAGAGCTGTCCTTGTAGCGTAAGGAAGCTGGATGCCCATCTCATGAATTTCCCGGGCGTACGTTTTCAAATGGTCGTGGAGTGGACCATCGTAGGCGAGTTCTCCCTCTTCGCTAATGATGAGGACTCTTTCCAACAAGTCCAGCCAACCCTCCAGCTTATGCTCGATCACAAGCAGGGTGAAAGACAGTTCCTCTTTCAATTTTTTCAAAAGCTGGATGAATTCCTTCCTCGCCACCGGGTCCAAATTCGCTGTCGGTTCATCGAGGATCAACACCTCCGGTTCCATCGCTAGGATGCAGGCAAGGGCGACTTTCTGCTTCTGTCCTCCGGAGAGGTCGGAGATGTTCTTGTAATCTTCCATCCCGACCCAGCTTAAAGCCTTCTCCACTTTTTCCACCATCGACTCATATGGGGTATTCAAGTTCTCCAACCCAAAGGCCACTTCATCCTCAACGGTGATCATGCAGAACTGCGTCTCCGGATCCTGGAAAACCACGCCGACGTGCTGCGCCATTTCACCGGCAGGATAAGAGACGGTCCGTCGTCCCTGTACATAGACTTCTCCATCCATGGAACCGTCGAGTTCTCTCGGGTAGAGTCCATTCAAACAGTGGGTGAGGGAGCTTTTCCCCGATCCACTCGGACCAAGGATCAGCATGTTTTCTCCCTCTTCCATGGAAAAATTCAGACGGGACAAAACAGGTTTCTTCCTTTCCTCATAATGGAGGGTGAGGTTCTCGACTCGTATCACATCTTGACTCATGCGGCTCGCTTCCTTCGGTATTCTTTTCCAAGAGCGAAGCTTGAAAGGACACCCGTTTTCGCTAAAGCGTCACTTAGGACTTTCCCTGCGACACCTGAAATGATGGCACCACTGATGATGCGGGCGATGAACATGGCGAGGACGTACCCTGTGCTGAGAGCTGCGAAACCGGATAGGAAGTAACCCCAGACGAAGCTGAACACGGCAGCCATGACACCGGCAAGCATGAGGGTGAACAGATCATAACGTTTGTACCTCGTCATGGCGAAGGCCGATTCTGCCCCGAGCCCTTGAATCATCCCAGAGACGAGGAGCATCGGACCGACCGCATTGCCGAGCAGCACTTCGACAGCCGCAGCGATCGTTTCTGACAAAAAGGCAGCGCCGGGTTTACGGATGATATAAGCCGTGATGATCGACACGATGAACCAGATGCCGAAGATGAGGTCATAGCCGATCGGTCCGAAAAAGCCGACGAGGATTTTTCCGACCGGAAGGAATGCCAGATAAACGACCGCAAAAACGACAGAAAGCACGGACATGACGACGATCTCTTTCAGTTTCCAGTTGTTCATAACTGATTATCCTTATGAGAAGGGCTGTTGGCAGAAACCGTCACAGTCATTACTGTATGGGAAGAGCCGCTCGCCTCCGTTTCCCTGAACACATCCTCAAGTCCTGTGAAAATGTCGCGTGTATCTCCGTCGAGGCGGGTGGAGTAGTGTGCGGGCGTGACTTCTACGCCTTTTTCTTTCATCGCTTCGATTTGACGGTAGATCGTGTCCATATAATCGCCGCCACCCATTGGATAAAGGGAGAATTTCGCTGCGATCCTCTGTTCGATTTCCTTGGATTGAAGCTTGTTCAACCGTTCCTCCGATTCATCCATATGGACATCCCCGGATGAATCTCCAGGGCAGCCGATGGAAAAGGTCCCTTGAAAAGCGACATGGACCCCTGTTTTCGCGATATGTAATAAAATCGCTTCGGTGACATCGAAGACATGCTCCATCCGGCCGCGGACCGTAGTCGTGACATCATCTGTCTTCATCCAGACTTTCGAGCTGTCCACCTCATTCAGGCTCGCCTTGATGTAATCCACGAATTTGTCCGACATCGGGTGCACGGAAAAAGAGCACCCCGCGATCCTTGAAGTTCCACAATTGTTTTCCATTTCTTATTCCTCCTTTTTTTGAGCACAAAAAAACTGCATCCCACGGGAATGCAGTCTACCAATCATAAAGGAAGAACCAGTCAGGTTCTTGTGAATGACGACCGCACTTCCCCACGCTAGTATTATCTAGTTCGGGTTCCAAGGGTCGGAATTCCTCCTCTCAGCCGCTTATAGCAGCTCCCCCAGTGCAAAACGCGTATGCAGTTCTTGTACGTTGCTTTCATCGTAGCGGAGAGTCATAGATTTGTAAACCATCTTTTTTGTAAAAAAACAAATGAACCGGATCGCCCTGGGGGATCCGGTTCATTCCTTATGCTTTCGACAAGCGTAACTTCATCACATTCTGATCTATGAAACAATCGATATACGGCACGCGTTCATAAGGGTAATAACTGACGGATGTCGGTTTCACTTCCATCATTTGATACAGGTCCTCTGTTGAAGCTACATCATTCAAAATCAATCGGACGTCTTCACCAGTCAACGAGGAGAACTTAGCCGAAGTGTAACCTTCATTTTTCATAAATTGGAGTAAATCCATTGTAGTCTCCTTATTATCTGACCTTGAACCATAAATTTTCCCTGAATAACAAAAACCGAAACATATGTCATAGAAATACCTTTTACGACTTCCCTCTAACTATTATTCTACTATAATAAGGGTCAAGAAGGAAGGGAAGAGTTTCGACAAAAAAACAGGCGCAGTGCCGCTTCTTGTCGTTCATCAATAATAAGGGGAAATCATCAAGTAGACGATGACTCCAGTCAGACTTACGTACAGCCAGATCGGCATCGTCCATCTCGCGATTTTGCGGTGTTTATCCACCTTCATCGCAAGCCCGCGGAACAAAGTAAGTAGAGCGAGGGGCACGATGAGCGCAGCCAATACGATATGCGTGATCAAAATGAAATAATAGATTCCCGCAATGATCCCTTCACCGCCGAAGGACGTCGACTCTGCCATTGAATGGTACGTCAGGTACGAGACGAGGAAGAGAGCGGTAGACGTAAAAGCAGCGAAAATGAACCGCTTATGCCACTTAACGTTTTTCCTGATGATCATGAACAACGCAGCAGACAGGAAAACGAACGTAAACGAATTCAAGACGGCATTCAAGAGGGGAAGGAGTTTAATGTTGAATCCGAGATCCCCGTCAATTTTCGGTAAGAATAATAGAGCCACAACGATAAGGTTGATAGCGATGGAAAGTCCCACGACCCATGGGACGTAATTGAATTTTTTCATGGTATCGATCCTTTCATACATCTTTATATAGAATCCTAGTTAAGTATAAAGAAAGTAAGAGGAGAATGCTATGACAGAAAACGCACAATGTGCACGTGTGTTATTTTCAGAAAAGTCTTTCTGTTATAAAATGGGGATAATATAAGTAATTCTGCAGGAGGTATCGCTGATGGAAATGACCTATGGGTTCAAGGCCAATGAAAAGGGAGAACAACTTTTTGTTATCCTCTTATCAGGCATTAATGAAAGTAATTTCGTCAAAATCTCCAACTTTGAATACCACTTACTTGCTAGAAAACAAGAAATCAAAGTGTTATGTAAATTTAGAAATGATTTTGCTTATTTTATCCGAAATGGCAACAATGAAAGAGAAAATGAGGAACATAGAGAAGGCAATACTGCAATGACTAGATTTAAGGATGGGACTTATCGTCTTTTTTTACGCGTAGAACTTGGCAAGAAAAAGTCATTTCGGCTGAAGCGATCCAGTTTCATAGCTGAAGTGATCTTTAAAGAAGACCAAGAATACATACAAAAGAAGGAAATGAAGAATAGAAAGTTGAAAAGAACGAAAGTCGGTCACTCCTCAAACAATAGGAGCAAAGAGCGAAATAGCGGAGAAAGCTTGAAAAAGATGAAGAAGAAAGCAGGGGTCTATCAAGCCTATAGGGAGTCTCGTGCATGTATGAATTGTATCCACTTAATCGGGAACAAATGCGTGATGCACCAATTGAACGTCAATCGAACGGAAAGTTGTCGAAAGTTTCGGGCATATAAAATTCAATATGGCGGGGGATTTTCACCACGTTGAGAAAAGAGATGGGGCAAAAGCTCCATCTCTTTTTCTCCTTCCTGGGTGAATGGGCAAACCGATGATACCAAAAACCCATAGGATATCGTACAGAAAGGAGGGACTTCGATGTCCGAAAGAAACTTGTTCCTCAGATTCATAGGCACAGGACTTGAACTCATCGTATCCGGATTCCTCGCGATCCTCTACACAGCAACGCAGAACACAGGGCGTGGCTTCGATCCGAACCCAGTCTTTTGGAAAGCATTCATCATCATCCATGTCTCGCTTCTCATTCTCATTCCGTTGCTGGCGAAAGGAAGAACACTCGGCATGCTTTTGACGAATCTCACCATCGAATCCAATTCAGGTAAGCCGCCGAACATCCTGCAGATCTTTCTAAGAGCCGTCTTAGGGTTCGTTCCGGTCATCCTTACCCAGGGGATGTGGTACTGGGTTTCATTCGTCACCGGTTTGATGGATTCGAAAGGGAGAGGGTGGAGTGAACTCATATCCTATACAACGATAAAGTGGAAAGAGCCTCCATTGGAATAAGAGGCTCAGGGGCAGGGGCAAGTGTGCTTTCCGGTATGGTATTGGGTTTATCAAAACGGATGTGTATTTATTAGTGCCGTAGTTAAACATATTTTATAATTTTGAAACCATGCCCGGGAGCTTTTTCTCCATCAATCCTTCAAGCCAATGGGTGGTCTCAACGAGTTGATCCAGAGAGGCGGATGTTTCGACACCCATTTGATGAAACATATGAACCATATCTTCGGTACACACATTCCCCACGGCTTTAGGTGCGAAAGGGCACCCACCGAGTCCTCCGATAGAGGAATCGAAAGAAGTGACACCTGCTTGGTATGCGGCTAACACATTTGCAAGTCCTAACCCTCTAGTATTATGGAAATGAAGTCTGAGACTTACTTCATCTTTGAAAGCCTCTTTAAATGAGTGGACGACTTTTTTTACTTGAAGAGGATCTGCTTGCCCGGTGGTGTCTGCTAATACCATTTCAGTACAACCTGCCTGAATGAAGTCTTCGGAAATTTTTAAGACTCTATTTATGGGCACTTCCCCTTCAAAAGGACAGCCAAAGACAGTTCCCAGAACTCCTGTCACTGGTTTTCCTTCTTCTTGTGCTTCCTTTGTAACTTGGACTAAGGCATCTTTGGATTCTTCTACTGTCCGTTTAGCATTTTTGAGATTGAAAGTATCACTTGTCGCTAAAACGGTATGGATGACGTCGATGTTTGTACTTAGAGCTCTTTCCAGACCGGATCTGCTTAGTACTAAGCCTGAATAACGAACGTCTGACACTCTTGGAACCTGTTCCATGACTTGCTCTGCATCACGCATTTGAGGGACTACTTTTGGGTTGACAAAAGAAACCGCTTCAATTTGTTTTGAACCGGATTGTATTAATCGTTCTATTAGCTCAACCTTCTTTTCTGTAGGTATCCACTGTTTTTCATTCTGCAGGCCATCCCTCGGGCCGACTTCACATATATGAATCATAACTTTTCCTCCTCATTCAGGATTCATTATTTATGTTCTTTAACACGTGGTCTCTTCCTTGGTAAATGTGTTCCTGCATAGCTGTTTTGGCTCGATCCGGTTCATTTGCCTGAATAGCGCATAAGATGGTTTGGTGCAATTCAAGTGATTTTTTTAACTGGTATTCGTTATACCAATAAAAGGACCGGAAGACTAAAGGCAGAACGGTTACACTGGTGATGTGAAACCTTAAATGTTCGTTATGAGAAGCGTTGTACACGGCACTGTGGAATTGGTTGTTCAATTCCGTGATTTCATTCAACATTTCTGTTCTCCCGTAGGTGGGATTCTCAAGCAAATCCTTAAACTGTTCATTGCATCTTTCCATAGCCTCAATATCTTCTGCGCTTCGATTTACAGCAGCTTCGGCAGCTGCATATCCCTCTAGCAACGCCCTCAAATTGTAAATCTGCCAGATGTCCTCCCTATTAAACTCACTGACTATGACACCTCTTTTTAAAGGAGAGATCAGCCTCTCTGTTTCGAGGCGCTTTATGGCTTCGCGTATTGGTGTGCGACTGATTTGTAATTCTTTTGCAAGGTTTTCTTCTGTTAAACGTGTGCCTGGTGCGTAATCACCTTCAATGATGGACTTTTTTATTCGTTCATAGGCTTCCATAACTATATCCCTCCTTGGTTCTATTGTATACAAAGGGTATCTCCGCAGCAACTAAATTGCTGTATTTTTCTGAATAAAGTACAAAAACCCGGCTTTTCATACATAATATTTGATTTTTCTGAATTTTAAGTTGATTTATTGTATACAAAGTGCTACGATGAATTCAAATTAATGGAAATGGAGGTTGTTAACAGTGGACAATGCCGAACACCTGCCATTGCAGGGGGTACGCGTACTAGAATTGGGCACGCTTCTTGCCGGTCCATTTACAGGGAGGTTGTTAGCTGATTTCGGGGCTGAAGTCATTAAAGTAGAACCTCCTGGAAAGTCCGACCCTATGAGAAATTGGGGCAAAAAGAAAAATGGCGTAGGTTTATGGTGGCCGATTCAATCTCGTAATAAAAAGTCTATTACTCTGAATCTTAGAGAGGAAGCGGGGCAACGTGTTCTGAAAGATTTAGTGAAAGAGTCGGATATCATCATAGAGAATTTCCGGCCGGGTACGATGGAAAAGTGGGGCCTTTCCTATGAAAGACTTTCTGAGATCAATCCGAAAATGATCATGGTCCGAACATCCGGATTTGGTCAAACGGGACCTTATAATAAACGAGCCGGGTTCGGAAGTGTCGCAGAAGCGATGGGAGGCTTGCGGCATGTGACTGGATTTCCTGATCGTCCCCCTTCAAGAATTGGCATCAGTATCGGGGATACGCTTGCCGCTCTCTTTGCTACGATCGGATGTTTGACGGCGTTACATGAACGTGAAAGGTCAGGAGAAGGTCAAGTGGTAGATACAGCCATCTATGAAGCGGTATTTTCTGTGATGGAGAGTACGATTCCGGATTATTTACTTACGGGTTATGTGCGTGAACGGATGGGAAATATCCTGCCTGGAGTCGCTCCTTCCAATATATATCTGACGAAAGACGAGACTTTTATTGTAATCGGGGCGAATTCGGACGGTGTTTTTATGAGGTTGTGTGAAGCGATGGGTGAACCTGAGTTAGCAGATGATGAAAAATATTCTACGCACGATGCAAGAGCTAAACATATGAAGGAACTGGATCTACGTATTGAAGACTGGACCAAATCGTTGACAGCGGAAGAAAGCCTTGCCTTACTCGAAACGCATGGTGTCCCTTCAGGAATGATTTATAGTGCCAAGGACATTGTCGAGGACCCTCATTATAAGGAGAGGGAGATGATTGTACCTGTGGAGCATCCTGAGCTTGGAGAATTTCCAATGCCTGGAGTCGTCCCGAAATTAAGCCGTACCCCGGGAAAAATACATAAACCAGGGGCTGTGAAGATGGGGATGGATAACGAGACAGTGTTTAAAGACATCTTAGGTATGACAAGTGAGGAAATGGAAGAGTTGAAAGGAAACAATATTATTTAAAGGGGGATTATATGTCTGATACTTTCCAGGGGTTTGGTGAAAGTATACATTTTGGTAAGAACCCGGCTGTTCTGGTCGTTGATTTCATCAATGGATTTACTGATGAATCCTGCGACCTTGGATCCAATTTAGACGAAAAGGTTTCTCATACCAAACGATTGCTTGACATAGCCAGGTCACGTCGACTGCCTATCCTATTTACAACGGTTGTGTACGAGCCTCATTATCTGGATGGAGGGCATTTTATAGAGAAGGTTCCTGCATTGAAATGCCTTTTACGAGATAGTGGGTGGGTGGATTTGGATAAACGTTTGGAATGGAGAGAGAATGAAGAACCGCTCATTGAAAAGAAGTTTGCTAGTTCTTTCTTCGGCACAAGTTTACATTCCATACTCGCCTACAAAAACGTCGATACCTTGATTATCACTGGATGTACGACATCTGGGTGTATCAGGGCAACTGTCGTGGATGCTCTCCAGTATGGGTACAAAGCTATTGTTCCTAAAGAATGCGTGGGGGATCGATCTGAGAAAGCGCATCACAGCAATTTGTATGATATTCAAACGAAGTATGGGGAAGTCATGGCGGTTGAGGATGTCAGGAATTACTTGAAAACCATTTAATCTAATATTCGGAGGGATATGACATGTACAGAGTTGCTGTTGATGTCGGTGGTACTTTTACTGACGTAGTGCTTCAAAATGAAAGTACAGGAAATATTATTGGTACGAAGACACCTTCTACTCCATCAGATCAGTCTATTGGGTTGATGAAAGGGATTCAAAAGATTTGTGAGGAAAACGATATCGAGTTATCACAAATCCAATCCATCATGCACGGAACCACAGTTGCGACAAACGCTGTATTGGAAGGGAAGGGGGCGAAAGTAGGTCTCATTACGACAGAAGGCTTCGAGCAAATATTGCATGTCGCTCGGTCATGGACACCTGCTCCGATAAGTGCTTGGATGGGTTTCATAAAGCCGGATCCTCTAGCAGATCTTATTTATACGCGCGGTGCTAAGGAAAGGATAGATGCAAAAGGGGGAGTTTTGACAGAACTGGATGAGGACCAAGTTCGTTCTGAAATCAAGTCCCTTTATGAAGAAGGAATTGAAAGTTTGACTGTAAGTTTATTGAACTCCTATGCGAATCCCACACATGAACAAAGAATCCGTGAAATTGCTGAAGAGATTGATCCTAATATCCTTGTCAGTATCTCCTACGATATCTTACCTGAATTCAGAGAATATGAAAGAACTCTCACCACTGTTATGAACTCCTATGTCAGACCACCTATGCAAAGGTACTTAACGAATATCCAAAACAAACTAGAGGATTTGAAATTAAATAGTCGTTTAAGCATCGTACGTTCCGATGGTGGGTTGATGAGTATTCCCGCTGCAGCTTCTCTCCCTGTGCATACAATGCTCTCTGGTCCTTCCGGGGGCGTTACTGCTGCGGCTATGATTGGATCACAAACGGGAAATCGGAATGTCATCTCCTTCGATATGGGTGGCACATCCACGGACGTATCCCTGACCTATGACGGCACGCCACGTGTATCCAGGGAAACAAAAGTCGGGGTTTTCCCGGTCAAGTCTCCTTCTTTGGAAGTGGTAAGCATCGGAGCGGGGGGAGGTTCCATTGCCCATGTTCCTCCTACTGGAGCGTTACGCGTCGGCCCTCAAAGTGCCGGTTCAGAACCGGGCCCGGCGAGTTACGGTTCAGGAGGAGAAGACCCGACAGTGACGGATGCGAATGTTGTGTTAGGGTATTTGCCTCCAAGCCTAGTAGGTGGAGAGATGAAGTTGGACGTAGAAGCGGCTGAAAAAGCAGTTCAGAGAGTTGCTGAAAAGCTGGATACGGACATATACCATGCCGCTCAGGGAATTTATGACATCGTCAATGAAAATATGTATGGAGCGACAAGGGTCGTCTCTGTCGAGAAAGGTTATGATCCGAGGGAGTTTTCATTACTGGCTCTAGGCGGAGCCGGGCCGCTCCATGCGAATGCACTCGGGAAACTGACGGGTAGTTTTCCGGTCATTTTACCTCCTACCCCAGGAGTATTATCTGCCCTGGGATTCCTGCAGTCAGATATTCGAAATGAATACTCAAGAACATATATCCACAAGTTGAGTAATCTGGATCGAGAAAATCTTATTGCAGCATTGAATGACCTCTATCTGGACTGTCATTCATGGCTAGAACAGGAGAAAGTAGAGGAAGACCAGAGGTTGATCAGATTTGAAGTCGATGTTCGTTACTTCAGACAAGGTCATGAAATTCCTATAAAAGTAACGAAAGAAGAGTTGGATAACGTCGGGGTATCCATTTTGGCAGAACGCTTCAGCTCGATACACGAGCAGATTTATGGATTCAAAATGGAAGTGGAAGTTGAACTTGTGAACATTAGGGCAATTGCAATAGGGAAAGTGGCATCTCCATCCATTCCAATGGTGGGAGAGGGAGAGGTGGATGCATCAGGAGCGATTATAGACCATGAGCATAAAGCATTCTTTAATGGCGAATTCAAATCAACCCCGATCTATGAAAGGAATTTACTTAAACCGAACAATAAAATTATAGGTCCAGCCATAATCAGTCAAAAAGACACGACGACTCTAGTTCTTCCGGGATTCACAGCAGCCATTGATAAGAACTTGAACATTCTAATAGAGGAGGGGACTTCCTTATGAAAAATATCGACACAATAACGGTGGATATTATTGAAAACGCTTTAAAAAACATAAAGGAAGAAATGGATGTCACTCTATTCAGATCTGCCATGTCACCGGTCATCCGGGAGCAGCATGATTGTTTTCCTATGATTACAGACGCTAGTGGACAAATGGTGGTTGGAAATTTTGGCTCCCACGTGCCCGAAGTGGTCAATCAGTTCCCTGAAGGTATTCATAAAGGGGATGTCATTTTTGTCAGTGACCCTTACAGTTGCGGTGGATCGATATCGCATGTGAATGATTGGATGGTAATACTTCCGATTTTTTCAGGCGAAGAACTTGTAGGATATTCTTCTATGTTCGGTCATGTGATGGATGTAGGTGGGCCTGTCCCTTCCAGCATGCCGGTTACAGCCACTTCCATTTATGGAGAAGGGGTCCGCTTTCCACCGGTCAAACTATTTGAAAAAGGTCAATTGAATGAATCAATCATCCGTATCATTAAAGCTAATACGCGTACACCTATGGAAAATTACAGTGATCTCATGGCTATCGTAGCATCTTGCCGTACAGCGGAGAAGCGAGTTCAGGAGTTATGTGAACGTTTCGGTATAGATACCTATTTCGGAGCTTTGGAAGCTCTGCTTGAGCGGACAAATACAATGATGCGTGAGCTGATCACGAACTTCCTACCAACGGAACCGGTCTCTTTCGAAGATTACATCGATGATGATGGACTTGGAAACGGTCCTTTTAAAATGAAACTCACCATTTGGCGGGAAGGGGATCATGCCTATTTTGACTGGACAGGGACGGATAAGCAGTCTCCAGGCCCCATCAACTATTATTTGAGTGAACCTATGTTCAAAATGTTCATCGGCTCTTTCCTCATTTCAGTCTTTGACCCTGCAATCAATTTTAATGATGGTTTCTATGATGTCCTTCATATTGAATCTCCAGAAGGCACTTTAATGAGACCGGTTGAACCAGCAGCACTCGGATGTCGTACCCATGCCCTCAGCCGATTATTCGATGTCTTAAGTGGAGCTCTCTCTATCAATACGCCAGAGAACAGCCCGGCAGCTGGATACGGCACGAGCCCTTACTTTATATATTCCGGCTATGATCAAGACGGTCGATATTTCAATCTCATGGAGGTTATGTATGGAGGTCTTCCGGGACGACCGATTGGAGACGGTTTGGACGGGCATTCGTGGTGGCCGGCCTTCGTGAATATTCCGACTGAGTATCTAGAAACCTATTATCCTTTACGAGTGGAATATTATCGAACAGGTAAAGACTCGGGTGGGGCAGGAATGAACAGAGGCGGAAACTGCAATGAGAAGTTATATACATGTCTGGCGAAGGGGACTATATCCATTCACGACGACCGGTCTACCTTGCAGCCCTGGGGAATCAATGGTGGAGAACCAGGCGGGTCTTCTTCTAAGACTTTAATAAGAAAAGATGGCACAAGACAGGATCTTGATTCCAAAGTGGACAATATTGAAGTGGAACCTGGTGATCAAATTCTATTCATTACAGGTGGGAGCGGGGGATGGGGAGATCCTCTTGAACGTAAACCGGAACAAGTTTGTATGGATGTGAAGCGAGAATTGGTCAGTCTTGAAAAAGCCAAAGAATCCTACGGTGTAGTTTTTGATCCATCGACGTTGGAGATCCAACGAGAAGAAACGGTGGAATTAAGGAATCAAATGCGAAGGCAAAGAGGAAACTTAGAAGCGTTCAACTTCGGGAACAGAGCGGATGTGGTAAAGGTTTGAACGGTTTAGGTCCTATCGGTTAATCCAATGTAAAGAGATCAGTCTATTCACAAGGGAGAGAGACAAGATGGGTAAAACCCTATATGAAAAAATATGGGATCGCCATGTAGTCGAGAAGCGAGAGAATGAACCGAATCTCCTCTACATTGATCTTCACTTGATCCATGAAGTGACCTCACCACAAGCTTTTGACGGTTTGAAAAAAGAAAATAGAACCGTCCGGTGTCCGGAGTTGACGCTGGCCACTATGGACCATAGCATCCCTACTGAAAATCGGGGTTTTCCATTTGGGGATCCCGTGGCCCAGCTGCAAGTGGAAGCACTCGAAAAGAACTGTAAGGAGTTTCAAATCCCTCTTTTCAACCTGGGAAGCGACCGCCAAGGGATCGTTCATGTTATTGCACCTGAGCAGGGGCTGACATTACCAGGCCAGACGATGGTTTGTGGTGACAGTCACGCCTCTACTCATGGGGCCTTCGGAGCGCTCGCATTCGGAATCGGGACGAGTGAGGTTGAACACGTTTTGGCCACACAATGTTTACAGTTGGTGCCTTCTAAAACGTTGGCGATCCAATTCACCGGACAGTTAGCACCCGGCATTACATCGAAGGATTTGATTTTGGCATTGATCGGTGCCTATGGGAATGACTTTGCCACAGGCTATGTCATTGAATACCGTGGAGAACCGATCAAAGCCATGTCGATGGAGCAGCGGATGACGATTTGTAATATGTCGATCGAGTTCGGCGCACGGGCAGGTCTGATGGCTCCAGATCAAGTAACTTTCGATTACATTAAAGATAAACCCTTTGCCCCTAAAGGAGCTGACTGGGAAAGAGCTCTCGAAGATTGGAAGGAGTTATACAGTGATGAGGAGGCCAATTTTGATAACATAATCTATTTTGATGTCACCCAAGTATCTCCACAAGTCACCTGGGGGACAAACCCTGGACAAGTCGTCAGCGTCAAAGGAGAGGTCCCAAATCCGGAAGCATCTTCTGGATTTGCGCGTTCAAATGTCGAAAACGCTTTGGATTACATGGGATTAAAACCTGGAACTAAAATGGAGGACATCCCGATCAATGTGGTTTTCATAGGCTCGTGCACGAATAGTAGAATAGAAGATTTGAGAGAGGCGGCTCGAGTGTTGAAAGGATATGAAAAATCTTCTGACGTCCGAGGCATTGTCGTCCCCGGATCGCAGCAAGTCAAAGCCCAGGCAGAAACTGAAGGGCTTCATCACATATTCTTGGAAGCTGGACTGGAATGGCGGAATTCCGGGTGCAGCATGTGTCTTGGGATGAATGATGATTTTGTCGGGCCGAACGAAAGGTGTGCTTCTACCTCGAATCGGAATTTTGAAGGAAGACAAGGAGAAAATGCAAGGACTCACCTCGTCAGCCCGGCTATGGCAGCTGCCGCAGCGGTCAAAGGTCATTTCTATGACATCAGAGACTGGGAGTACAAACTTCAGGAGGTGAATTCATGAATCCTTTTACCGTCCATGAAGGAATTGTCGCCCCCTTTAATCGGTCCAATGTGGATACCGACACGATTATCCCAAAACAGTTCTTGAAATTGATGAAAAAAGAAGGGTATGGGAAGTTTCTCTTCTATGACTGGAGATATCTTGATGGAGAAGAAGAAAATCCGGAATTCATCCTTAACCGGTCCCATTATAAGAAGGCTTCCATACTTTTGTCCAGAGATAACTTCGGGAGCGGGTCGTCGAGGGAACATGCGGTTTGGTCGCTCAAAGATTTTGGCTTTCGCGTGATCATTTCCTCATCCTTTGCTGATATCTTTTATTCAAATTGTGTCAAAAACGGGGTCCTTCCTGTAGTTTTACCACAGGAATCTATAGAAGAACTATTCGATCGAGAAGAAAAATCTGAGATATACCCACTGGAAGTTGATCTGGAAAAACTGGTGATCACCGATTTCAACGGATTTAAAGAGTCCTTTGACTTGGATCCATTCATTAAAGAGATGCTCCTAAACGGATGGGATGAAATCAGTATGACGCTTCAGAAAGAAAAGTCCATCGAAAATTTTGAAAGAAAACATCCGATTCATTTCAGTCTGAAAGATGCCGTTCCTCAAAGGAATTCTGAATGATTGTTTCCAAGAGTTTATGCTTGTATATCGTGAACCAAATCCTGTTTCTTCAGGGTTAAATAACATGAAATAAAGCATTTCTGAAAATAGTGTACAGCTTGTATATGCAACACTATTACCACAATAAAATGTTTTCAATGTTGAAAAAGTATGTCAGGGGGGAGTTACGTTATGGATAAGGACAAACAAATGCCTTTGGGTAATTTGAGAGTATTGGAACTTGGAACGTTGCTTGCAGGACCGTTTACCGGGAGGGTGTTGGCAGACTTCGGTGCGGAAGTGATTAAGGTGGAACCACCCGGAAAAGCAGATCCCATGAGGAAGTGGGGGAAAGAAAAAGACGGTGTTGGGCTGTGGTGGCCTGTCCAGTCCCGGAACAAAAAGTCGATTACGATTAACCTGCGGGAAAAAGAGGGGCAGGACTTGTTAAAAGAACTGGTGGAGGGTGCTGATATACTAATCGAAAATTTCAGGCCTGGTACTATGGAAAAATGGAATCTCTCTTATGAAACATTGTCGGAAATCAACCCTAAGCTGATAATGGTTCGAACCTCTGGTTTCGGCCAAACAGGTCCTTACAAAGAAAGAGCTGGTTTTGGCAGTGTCGGTGAAGCGATGGGTGGATTGCGTCACGTCACGGGGTATAAGGATCGAGCGCCTACGAGAACAGGTATTTCCATCGGTGATACGCTTTCTGCGTTGTTTGCGACCATCGGCTGTCTCGTAGCCGTAAATGAAAGGAACCTTTCCGGGAAAGGACAGGTCGTAGACACTGCCCTGTATGAATCTGTATTTTCCGTCATGGAAAGTTTGATTCCTGATTACATGCTTGCTGATTTCGTGAGGGAGAGAATGGGAAACATCCTGCCTGGTGTAGCGCCGTCCAACATTTATCAGACGGAGGATGAGACGTATGTAGTTATCGGGGCAAATGCGGATGGTGTATTCAGACGTCTTTGTGAAGCGATGGGACAGGAGGAGCTGGCGGAAGATCCTGATTATGCCACCCATGAAGCAAGAGGGAGGAACATGAAGAAATTAGATTTTCTCATTGAAGAATGGACGAAGAAGTTACCATCGAATGAATTACTTAGTCTTTTGGAGAAAAAAGGAGTACCATCCGGCCTTATTTATTCTGCCAAAGATATTGTTGAAGATCCTCATTACCAGGCAAGGGAGATGATCGTCACTGTTGAACATCCTGAACTAGGAGATTTCCCAATGCCCGGGGTTGTTCCGAAGCTTAGCCGTACGCCTGGTAAAGTGAAGTTCCCGGGTGCTGAGAAAATGGGTCAACATAACGAAGAAATATTTAGAGACATTCTTGATTATTCAGATCGTGACATTAAGGCATTTCAAGAGAAAGGAATCATTTAATTCACCGAGGGAGTTCAGATTAGGACTCCCGGGATAAGAAGTTTTTTGTAAGCGATTCCATTTACTTGTATAACGCTTACATATAGCACAATACCCCTATTTTTTTACGGAAGAATGAGTAAGTAAGCTCCTTTTTCTGTTACTTAGAGAAACCTTTCATTTATCTTCTCAAGAAAATTCAGGAGGTGCCAAATGGAAAAAAATGAAGTGAAAGAGCCAATCCAACAAAAGTGGATTTGGGTTGGGGTTGTTCTGATGATGCTTGCTATTGTTCCGTGGTATTTTTCAAAAGGAGGAGAAATTACAATCGTATTGGGTTTCCCTGCCTGGGCATTGGTGTCTCTGTTTTTTTCCCTTATCTTATGTGGTTATTTAAGTTGGGTTTGTGTAAAGCATTGGAACATCGTCGAAGACCTGGAGGAAGACGGAAAATAAACGGGGAGGTCATTGAATGGATTTAGCTTTTTCAGGTATGGATGGTGTCATTATTCTTGTATCTTACGCAATTGTCATGTTGTTGATCGGTTACCTTTCGGGTAGGGGGAAGAATCTTCAAAATAGTTTATCTGATTATTTTTTAGCTGGGAAAAACCTTGGGATCATCGCTCTTTTTTTCACCTTGTACGCTACTCAGTACAGTGGGAATACTATCGTCGGATATGCTCCTGCAGCTTACCGTATGGGTTTCGGTTGGCTCCAATCCATTTCGTTCATGACGATTATAATAGCAGCCTACTTGCTTTTCGCTCCCAGACTCTACGTAGTTTCGAAAAGAAAAAATTTTATCACCCCTACAGACTGGGTGCATCACCGTTTCAAGTCTAGTGCTGTAACGATTCTAAGCGTCATTTTAATGTTATGGGGGCTCGGGAACTACCTTCTCGAGCAGCTGGTGGCTATCGGACAGGCAGTCTCAGGACTTACAGGCGGAACCATTCCGTATCAGTTCGCCGTCATAGCTTTTGTTCTGGTCATGCTCGCTTATGAGTGGATGGGTGGAATGAAAGCTGTAGCATTCACGGATGTTATGCAGGGTGTCGTACTGATGATAGGGATCATCATCTTTCTTGCCGGTTCGCTGTATCTTGTAGGGGGAAACTTCGGAAACGTAACGTCTTTCATTGCGGATAATGAACCTGCGAAAGTTGGGGTGCCGCCAATGGATGCTTCAATTAACTGGATGAGTATGCTAATTCTAGTCGGATTCGGAGCGGCCATCTACCCGCATGCAGTACAGCGAATCTATTCCGCACAAAGTGAGAAGACGTTGAAAAAGTCGCTTTCCCGCATGGCATGGATGCCTCCGCTTACGACCGGACTAGTATTCGTCATCGGGATTATCGGAATTATGATGTTTCCAGGCCTAAGTAGCGGGGATTCTGAGCAGCTAGTAGGGATGATGGCAAATGAAATCGCTGCAATCAATTCCTTTTATTACTGGATCATGATTCTTTTCTTCGGAGGGATAGTTGCAGCAATTGTATCTACTGCGGATTCTGTACTACTAAGCTTTTCATCTATGATCTCAAATGACATATATGGTAGGTTCGTAAATCCGAGAGCAACCGAACATAAGAAAGTACTGATTGGAAAAGTTGGTGGAATCATCGCAGTGGCGGCTTTATTGTGGCTCGCCTGGAACCCTCCCGCCACACTGTATGAAATTTTTGTATTGAAATTTGAATTGCTAGTTCAGGTGGCTCCAGCAATCATTCTCGGCCTTTACTGGAAGAGATTATCAGCCAAGCCCGTCTTTTGGGGAATGTTACTCGGCGCGCTGCTCGCAGGAATTATGACGTTGACAGGGTACAAAACGGTATTTGGTATCCACGGAGGAGTCCTTGGCCTTGGACTTAACGTTTTCATAGCAGTCGTCGGTTCTCTGTTTATCACAACATCTGCGAAAGAAGAATCAGAAGTGGAAGAGATGACTTCCCTTAAACTAGAAGCGTAATATATAGAAAATGAGATGAGTACATGATGCAGTTATACAAAACGCTCACAAAACAATCCTTTCAATCTAATCCTTGGAAAATGTTAGTATGGCTACTTATTGCACAGATTATGGTTGCATTCCTAGGAAGAAGCCTTGGGCCATTGGGAGTGTTGATAGGAGAAGATTTCGAGTTATCTAAAGCGCAGGTAGGCTTGCTCCCATCTGCTTTATTTATAGGACAAGCGCTGGCTTCTGTACCGGCTGGATTTATGGTCGATCGACTCGGGTCAAGAATACTGCTATTGTGTGTCGCTTTCTGTACGGGGCTCAGTTTCATGGGTCTGACTCTACACTCATATTACTGGCTCCTTCTCGTTCTGATCGGCATTGGTGGAGTCGGGTACGGAGCCATGCACCCGACGACGAACCGTGGGATTGTGTACTGGTTCGAACAAAAGCGTCGGGGCACAGCTATGGGGATTAAACAAATGGGAATCACGCTCGGGTCAGCATTGGCCGGGCTGATTCTTCTACCGATGGCTGTCACCTACGGATGGAGACCAGTTCTTTTTATAGCAGCCGTTCTCCTGGTGGGAGCGGGTATGCTATCGTACTTCCAATACAGAGACCATGAACAGGCGGGACAGCACGAGAAACAGTCGCTGAAAAAATTTTATGCCTCCCTCTGGTCGATGACGAAAAATAAACCGCTACTCTATGTCAGTCTGAGCGCTTTATGTCTGAACGGGTCGCAGATGACTTTGAATACGTATATCGTCTTTTACAGTCATGAAAAACTGAACATCTCTCTCTATTTAGCCGGAATTTTATTCGTCGTTTCAGAAGTAAGTGGTTCTCTAGGCAGAGTCGGATGGGGTGTGATCAGCGACCGTTTTTTTGATGGGAGGCGCATTGTGATACTTTTAGTCATTGCTGTGTTGACGATTCTCTCCAGTACGACAGTTGCTCTCGTTCCGGAAACGACAGGGTTTGTAACGATGATTCCGATAGTCGCTGTTTTCGGTTTCGCAATTTCTGGATTTAATGGTATATGGATGAATGTGGCATCAGAGCTTGTCCCAAAAGAAAAATCAGGATTGGCGACCGGATTCAGTATTATGCTCGGGTCAATGGGAGTAATTATTATTCCTCCTCTTTTTGGTCTTATGGTTGATGTCAGTGGAGGTTATACGGTCGGATGGTTTACTATTGCAGGTCTGATGATCATCGTGCTTTCGTTGCTAATAGCGATATCGCTTCATTTGAAAAAGACAAATCATGTCTTATAGAAAATGGAAGCGAACGTAAGACTCATTTGATGAGTAGATACCTTTGGTGAGGTACTTTAGATTTTCATGGGCGAAACTGCTAATGACCAGGGACTTTGATTTGCAACTAAACATAGCTGTTTTAAGCAATAGCTAGTTATAGAATCAAAATTTTATATTTTCTGTAATAAAGGAGCATTAACATGAAGTTTATACCTGAACAAATGGAAACAAAATCTGTTTATAAGCTTTTGACAGGAGCCGTCGTCCCACGACCGATTGCATGGGTATCTACGATGTCCAGTCAAGGAACCTTGAATCTGTCCCCTTTCAGCTTTTTTACCGTCGCTTCACGGCAACCGCCAATGTTATGTATTTCCATTGGACCGGGAGTAGGAGAAAGAGAAGGAACGGTCAAGGATACGCTTGTGAACATTAGAGAGGGAGGGGAATTCGTCATCAATGTAGTACCTTCCGCCCTTGGTAATCAGATGCAAAAGACATCAGAAAATCATGCTCCTGATGTAAATGAGTTTTCTGTTGCAGGTCTGACTCCATTAGACAGTGATATTGTCTTACCCAAAAGGGTCAAGGAAGCTCCAATCAACATGGAATGCAAACTGGACAGAATCATTGAACTCGGAACCGATAATTTGATTATTGGAGAAATGGTTATGTATCACATCAAAGAGGAGTACTATTTAGGAAATGAAAAGGTCAACTTTGAAAAAATGAAGCCTTTGGGCAGATTTGCAGGAAATTATAGTGAAAGCAAAGATTTTTATACACTTCCCATTACAAAATAAAATAGGTTGAGGAAAGGGTTTTGAAATTCCTCCTATTGATCTCAAGTAGCCGTATTATTTACAAACGGAAAGGAACTTCGACCAAAAAGAAGACTCTTTATATGAGTGTGCCTAATGAAAGTGCCTGACCCACGATGAGCTAAAGTGTTTACGTGGTGGGGATCAGGCACTTTCATCTAGGCAACCGCTGCTATCCGGTATCGGAACAGGTTTGCCCCTAAAAAAATGAATGTGATCAACACAAGGATCCACATTAAATCTCGGTAAGCAGAAAAGGAGAGGGGCTGGATCCAGTCATGATAAAGTTCAATGGCAAACCAGCCGATTAAGAAGTTTGGTGCCACTTTTGCATAGGAAGCGTTCAGCACCGCCTTTCCTTCTTCCGTTTTTCCCTTCTGGCTCCAAGTAAAGCGTAGAAGATAAAAAAGCGCTATTAGAAAGCTAGGGGTCAAAAAAAGTCCTACGAACATCATTTTTCTTTCCCCTTTCTTATATGTTCGCTAATGGTTTGTTCCAAGTACTCATCCATGGGATTTCTTCCCCCCAATATTTTTCAGTCCGTTTCCGGTGAAGTAGCCGGCTATGGCGATCCCTGCGGCCAGGATGACGGCGTCTAGTAAAAATTCCATCTTTAACATCCTCCGCTCCGTTTATTATCTCTATTCTATACGCTTAGGAAAAAGTAAGGTTTCAGGGTAGGGGCTTTTTTTCAGAAGTTCCATTCATGAACAGGAAACCACTCTTTGTTTTCTCATCATTAAAGTGGACGCTCTGTATGACTTGTTTAAAAGACTAGTGAATATCTAAAAGACAGAAAATTCCCTCTTATTTCATTTACGAAGCGATCTTAGAATGGTAAAATTTATCATTGTAATGAACGAAAGAAAACAAAGGAGTGAGGACAATGGGGAACGATGTACTCTATGCAAAATCATATTTTGAGAGGCTGCCAGAACTTGGAGATTTGGCACCAGAAGCGTTCAAAGCTTTCGTAGAGTTTGATAAAAAAGCGCTCGCACCGGGAAAGCTGAATGGTAAATTAAAAGAATTAATTGCTGTAGCTGTTGCTCATGTGACGGGATGCCCTTATTGTATCAATTTGCATGTGAAAAATGTGAAAAAACAGGAAGCGACAAAAGAAGAAGTCTCAGAAGTGATCCTTGTAGCGACAGCGCTAAAAGCGGGTTCATCCATTGCACATAGTGTAAATGCATTGAATACATACGATGAAAAAGGCGATGATGCTTTATATAAAGCTTCTTACTTCAGCCGTCTCAAAGAACTTTCCAATCTTCATGAAGGGGCGTTTCATGCGTTTGTCGATTTTGATCAACAGTCAATGAAAGAGGGAGCTGTTTCCGCTAAAGATAAAGAACTGATTGCCGTAGCGGCCGCACATACAACAGGCTGTCCTTACTGCATCGATGTTCACACGAAAGGCGCGAAACAACAGGGTGCTTCAAAAGAGGAGGTAGCCGAAGCCATTTTTGTTGCCACTACATTGAAAGCAGGTTCGGCTCTTGCTCACAGTGTGAATGCGTTAAATGCATATGATGATGAATAAAGCGTAAGTTATTTCAATTATAAGTTTCCAGTAATAGAGGCGATTCCTTGATCAAGGAATCGCCTCTATTACATATTAGGTATGAAAATTAGAATGATAAATCATCATAGGTAAACTCATTCCATACTGTAATGAATTAATATGGTCAAGTGGGGGGGGCAAAGAAACAATGGAGCTTAATAATAATTTGATTTTATAAATATTATTTACTATAGATGAAAAAGTCTCAAATTCAAGTCTTCAAGTATCGGTGGCAATAGATGCGTAGTGGATATTGATGATTACAGCCACAAGAATGTTGTAGGATTGTGATTTGGATTGCGAATCGATGTGTGAATGAACATCAAAAAAAACTACAGCGATTTTACAATCGTTGTAGCTTAATAATCAAAAAACTATTTTCTCGTATAACGCATTATCTATAATTAACTTTAACTGAAGATTTTTATTTGATTTTCTGTAATCCCTTTAATTAATCTCAGTTCACTAATTAAAAATTCATGTGCGTTATCATACATTTTTTTTTCGCTTGTGTTAAGAGCTTTCTCTTTCTTCATACGCTTTAAATCACGTACGACTTCAGCACCTTCTTGTATTTTACCTGTTTTTATTTTGTCCGTGTTCACTTTAAACCTTTGTTTCCATGGCAGTAATCTATCTGATTCTCCATGCTGAAAAATGTGTATGATGTGTTTTAATGCAATTATGTCAGTAACTGGGCGTATACTTGAACTCGATATTTTACCCGTAGGAATCATGACTTGCATATTACTGATTAACATTTTTATCACATAATACTGTTGTTTTTCCCCAGAGATATCATTTTCTTCTATGGCTTTAATTATACCTACTCCGTGCATTGGATAAACAATGTTATCGCCAATTTGAAACAAAAAATCCACCTCCATATATGGTAACCTAGCTAAGCTTAACATATATGTTATTTTTTATCAAATTTAAATGATATCATAATTTAATCTTCACAGTCAACTGATTTTTCTTTAAAAATTAGAAAAAGCAAAAAAATTGGCATCGTGCCAGATCACTAAAAGGGAGGTTGATCTCCCTGCATATATTCTGAAATCTCTAATAATGTAGATCAGTTTTTCCTTGAAAACGGCTGAATCGGTCCCGTCACTTTTTCACAAAGTCACTTGAAAACAAAATCATTTATTGTACAGTATCAGTTTACTTCGTAATACAAATGTAATGTGCTCACTTAACTATACAAAAAGTAATTAGTGGTAAAACGTCAGTCATTTTATGGTGAAATTATTGTCACTTGGTGGGAAAAAGTATGGCAATGGTGGTAAAATTCATTGTCAGTACTCAGAAGATGGATAGTCCAAACTTAGAATAAAAATCTGTTTTGCATAAATGGATTCAATAATACGCTTACGTCTTACGAGTTTTTTTGCATCTATGATGATTCAGTGATGAAGTTGTTCGTTAGGATTCTCGGTTTATTTATTAGTTTTACAAAAAAAATAATCTTCGCTGTTTGGAATTAAATTCTAAATCTTATCTAAGCAAAGCCCAATGATACAAAAAAGAGACTTCCGAATTCGGAAGTCTCTTTTTTAACTAGTAACTATTATTTCTGAACGTTAGCAGCTTGAGGTCCACGATTACCTTCAACAATTTCAAAGGAAACTGTCTCGTTTTCTTCTAATGTTTTAAAACCTTCGCCTTGAATAGCAGAGAAATGAACAAATACATCGTCTTGCCCTTCTACTTCAATAAATCCAAAACCTTTACTTTCGTTAAACCATTTAACATTACCTTGTAACATAAAATGTTACCTCCTGCGTGGAACTGATCCACAATGTATTACTATTATTGCTCTGCATATTAATTCTAGACGAAAAGTGACTTACTAGTTACTTTTGCTTTCATTTTAAACGAACAAGAATAATTAATTTTTATTATACCAATAAAGGATATTTCCGTCAATGGCTCTGCTATAGTTTTTTGAGTGCCTGTTCCCAATTACGCTAAAGATTTAGCAGAATGGGGGACAAGCACCGAATTCCATTGTCTACACTCCAAATCAAATATAGTCTAACCTTCAGTTTATCCATTAAAGTAACCATATATGTATGATGAAGTTGTGGTTTATCTTATTAAAGAACGCGAAAATAGGATCACTAAACGAAATAGACAATTAATCCTAAGCACTTTGAAAGAAGGTGATATTCAAGGTCAGTTTAAAAGAAAAAGTGCCTGCCCCCCCACTTCGCTAAAGTGTTAACGTGGTGGGGGTCAGGCACTTTCAATACAGCCGTCTCAAAGAACTTTCCAATCATCATGAAGGTGCGTTCCATGCTTTTGTGGATTTTGATCAAAAATCAATGAAAGATGGAGCTATTTCTGCTAAAGACAAAGAGCTCATTGCCGTAGCTTCCGCACATACAACCGGCTGTCCTTACTGCATCGATGTTCATACGAAAGGCGCGAAGCAACAGGGAGCTACAAAAGAAGAGGTAGCCGAAGCCATTTTTGTGGCTACGGCATTAAAAGCAGGTTCGGCCATTGCTCACAGTGTGAATGCGTTAAATGCATATGATGAGTGAAGGGTAAGTTATATCAAATATAAGTTTCCAATAATAGAGGCGATTACTTTATCAAGTAATCGCCTCTATTACATATTGATACTTTTACTAAGGAAGCTTCATCTTTAATTAATGTTGCGAGAGGGAACAATTTAAGTTTAGGTCGTGTTTAGGTCAGTACGTTTATTTGGGAAGTTTTTAATATAAGTGAGTTATAAATGCATATAATTATTCAATTTATCTTGAAACTGAGTCTTAAAGAAACGAGCAGTTATCTGGAAGGCTTGAATTCAAGATATTTATAGAAAAGATATACTCTTTTTGTGGAATAAGAGGAGAATTGTTAAGCAATTAAGAGTAAACTCTTTAGGAGATACATGATATAGGAGTGGTGGGTTATTAAGATCCATAAGATAGATCATGTGGATGTAATCGTAAATGATCGTTAACAAGCAAACTCTAAAATCCAATTTCACATTTTCCTACTACTGTGACTTCTCCTTGTGATTATGAACTGTGACAAGATTTTTTATTTGAAAGGAATTTGTAGCTTTTTAATAGAAATTATGAAGATAATCAGAAAATGAATTTTTACACATAAGGAGATAAAAGAATGGAAAAAAACAAATTACTTAGAATGGATAATGTCGGCATCGTTGTAGAATCGCTTGATGACGCAATCTCTTTTTTCGAGGAGATTGGCTTGAACCTCGAAGGGCGGGCCACAGTCGAAGGGGAATGGGCTGGTCGCGTAACCGGATTGGGTTCTCAGAGCGTGGAGATTGCTATGATGGTTACCCCAGATGGCCACAGCCGACTTGAACTTTCGCGATTTCTCACCCCACCTACTATATCAGATCACCGGACTGCTCCTGTAAACGCCCTCGGTTATATGCGCGTCATGTTCACCGTTGAAGACATTGACGAAATGGTATCCAGGCTCACTAAGTATGGTGCTCAACTCGTTGGCGAAGTGGTTCAGTACGAGGACTCGTATCGGCTCTGCTATATTCGTGGAATCGAAGGGCTTCTAATCGGTTTGGCGGAGCAACTCGATAAGAAATAAGAAAGTGAAGTTTTATTAAAATCCTTCATATATCTTACTGAAGTAGAAAGGCAGTGCGAAAAGTACCTCGAAGGTGCTGCTAATGATGAATGGAAGTTGGTAAGGGAAACCGAAGAGCCAATTAATTAGTGTTTGTTATTCAATTAATGGGTTCGTTAGTTTTATTTTTCACAAATTATCTTGAGTTCAAGTCTTTTACGAAAAGGGGGCTATAGCTAAACATAGCATCCCACTTATCGTGAGATAGGAGGGTCAAAATTCAGCTCGAATTCGGTTCTTCCTTTATAGGGGGCGATAGCTTAAAAGGTGATCTCACTATTACATATAAAAAGAAGTGACTCTAGTTAAATGCTAAATATAAGGAGGGAAAATTTTTGAAGAGGGTTGATGTAGCATATGTATTATTAACCGATGAAAAGAATGAAAAGATATTGATGGTTAAAAACACTGGCAAAAATTCCTCTTACTATACCCTTCCTGGAGGTGCAGTAGAGTATGGAGAGACTCTTCAAGAAGCAGCTATGCGTGAGGTTAAAGAAGAAACAGGGTTAGAGGTTAAGGTAGGTGGAATTTTTTCCGTGATGGAAGCTTTTTTTGAAGAAAGAAATCATCATGCAGTCTTTTTTACTTTTTTAGGAAATATAGTTGGTGGTGAAATAAACATCTCCTTTCCAGAAGAAATTGAAGAAGTGACTTGGATGGACTTAGATTTGGCAGCAGAGTTTTTACATCTGCCTATGGAATTAAGAGGAATATTAAACAAAACAGCACCTTATATTCTTAGGGGAAATGTGGCATACAACAAATAATTCATCTTGACTTCGAGTCTTCTTGTATTGGGGACGATTGCTCAAAAACTATATTGTATATGGCGTTTATTCTATGTAGTTTTGGCAGTGTGTTTATTAGCAAAATAGAATAAATAACTGAGTTTGCAAATGTATAAGGGAGGTTATTAATTGAAGAAGCAAGTATTGTTTATTCACAGTGCAGGTCCACAGGGAGGAAAGCAGGGAAGTAGTCCTCTAATCGCCTACTTACAAAAATCGCTTAGTGAGGATTACCATTTATCCTGTCCGGCCATGCCAAACCCTGAAAATCCGAGTTATGCTTCGTGGAAGGCTATACTAAAAGAAAAACTTTCTGAATTGAATGGTAACGTTGTTCTGATTGGTCACTCACTGGGTGGCTCAGTCCTTTTAAAGTTTCTCTCGGAAGAGGCTTGTGATTTATCTATCTCTGGCTTATTTGTGATGGGATCCCCATACTGGGGCCTGGATAAAGAGTGGTTTAACCGGGAATTTGAACTCTCAAATGATTTTTCTTCAAGAGTTTCACAAATCACGCAAATCTATCTATATCAAAGCCGTAATGATGATGTTGTTCCTTTTAGTCATTTCGAACACTACGAATATAAGCTTCCACACGCGAAGACTAGGGTCTTTGAGAATTATGGACACTTATTTCAGAATGACCTTCCTGAACTTGTTCTTGATATTGAGTCTACTCGATGAGTATAAAAAGTGCCTGACCCCCACTTCGCTAAAGTGTTAACGTGGTGGGGATCAGGCACTTTCAAGCATTCAGTATATCCGCGTTAATATCAGGAGGGTAGGAAAAAGTTATGTTAGGTATCATACTGTCGTCTTTACCCCATATTTTCATAGGAGCTTTGATTGCCTCTATAATTATGGTTAATGATAATGGGTCTTTTCAGAATAAAATAAGGACATTTGTATTTTGTAGTGTTGTTGTAATGTCTCCGGATGTGTTGAAAGTTTTAGGAGTTTTATCTAGTCATGCTTTGTGGCTGTGTCCCGTTTTAGGAATGTTTTTTTCGATTACATATGTTTATATTACAAAAGGAGTAAATTTCTTTATATATTGGATAAAGCTTTCTACCATTATTTTAATTGGACATTTATTTATTGATTTCATTGGAAATGGTGCGCGGTTACTATATCCTTTTGTTAAAGAGGAATTTATATTCAGTATTGTAAGTAAATTGGATTTTATATTTATAATGTTCCTTGCCTTGTTCATGGTTGTTGTCCTTATAACTCCTAAAAAGAAAGGAACAGCATTCGTATGTCTAATGATTATTCTTATGTACTTTAGCTCTCTCACAGTATCCAAAATACAACTGGAGTACAGTTTAAAAGAGAAATATAAAAGTGAGGATATTGTTTTGTTACTTTCCTATCCCAACGAAAGTTTCCATTGGAGTTATCAAGTTAGAACAACAAACATGATAGTCACTGGAAGATCTCCTGTTTTTAGTGGAGAAATTAATGTAGAGACAAAGAGAGAATTTTAATTTTAATGAATAGCTCATTTGTTGAAGAAAAAGTGCCTGACCCCCATTTCGCTAAAGTATTAACGTGGTGGGGGTCAGGCACTTTCATTGAAAAGATACGGCGTCACTATCTCCAGATGGCGTGTTACGAAGTGTTGTGATATTGGTAATTTTTCGAATAAGGGGGAATAGATGTATAAAATTGTGCTGCTTCTTTGGCTTCCTGATTAAACCACAGATGGGGGACAATTTTTTGATTGGTGATTGATATTCCTCCTTTTCATTATGAATGATATCTTACTGATTTTATACTAGTTATTTAACTTCTTTCAGATGCTCTTCCAGGCGGTTCCAAGTTTCTGTGATGCCCTGCAGCATGCCCATATCCATGACTTTATTGAGAGCTTCCGCAGATTCATACTCTGTCCGGTTAATTAGCTTCGTCATTCCATCCATATCGATGAATTCCAAAGTGATCTCGGATGAAGGCATCGTTTCGTCAATATTACCATCAGCATCCGAGAAATAATCGGTATAAGTAATCATCTCTGGTTCAATAATATCCTTGTAAACGACTTTTCCCCAAGACTCCATCCCATAATATTCTCCTTGACCCTGATCCATACACTTCATACAGAAATGCCAAGTGCCACCCGGTCGGAAATCAACGTGGCATACTGGAAGTTCCCAGCCATTTGGACCCCACCAATGCCTGAGATGCTCAGGTTCTTTAAACATTTTAAACACGAGGTCGCGCGGGGCATCGAAGTTGCGCTCCAGTACTAGCACCCGATCGTTCTCTACTCTAGATTTTAATTCATTGATTGACATTATAATTCCTCCCTCGAAATGTATAAGTTTCTTCCATTTACTCTTCACCTGTACAGCAAAGTCATTATCTTCATGATCGTAAAAGTTAAATACTCCTAGGGAAAGGATGACTATAAGTCACAAAAGTTGCTATTTTTACTTGTGAGTCTTTCCATATAAGTTATAAGGGGGCACTGCGGGATGTTTTTTTGTTTTCGTTGCCTAATTATCAATTCAGTGTTTTTTTTCCTTTAAACTATTGAGATAACCTTCCAACCGATCCATCCGCGATTCCCACATTCGACGGTGGGAGTCAAGCCACTTATCCATCTCTTGAAGTGGTTCTGGTCTTAGCTTATATATCCGACGATTAGCTAGCGGCTGAACCTCAA
This sequence comes from Halobacillus aidingensis, assembly GCF_900104185.1. GTDB lineage: Bacteria > Bacillota > Bacilli > Bacillales > Halobacillaceae > Halobacillus > Halobacillus aidingensis. The sequence continues at coordinate 114,066 of NZ_FNIZ01000007.1, forward strand.
CAAGACCAGCTTCGCTCAAAACGCGAAGGTGTTTTGAAGTTTGAGGCTGATTTAGGTTTAACTTCCCCGCAATCTCTCCCACTGGAAGAGGTTCGTCAAGTAGAAGGTCGACTATAGCAAGACGGTTGGGTTCTGCCAGTGCACTAAATGTTTGTACGTTCATGATGAATTTTCTCCTAACATGTGTATTTTTCATAAATAGTGTATGGTGTTACATTATGGATCACCTCCAAGTTTTTCACTTTAATCTATGTCGCTCTTTGGTGTTAAATTAATTATTCCTTATAAGGAATATTCCCGTCAAGGAATGTTCGGGAGTTTTCTCAGAACGATAGGAAATACCTATAAAAAATTTTTCAACATCTCATCATGAAAAGATAAACTTATGAGGTGGTGCTGAGGCGGCTATGTAGAAATTTTTGCTTTAGGGTAGGGAATGGGAAGCTATTCCTTTCTATGAAGCTACTCTTTTAATAAAGGGAGAGTTACATAAGCGTACATATGTACAGTAAAACACTTTAGCAAAAAAATTATCTTCAAAGTTAGATATACCATATTACGAATTAAATAATGTAGTTTTGATAAGGCATAAGTCTAGATATGAGAAGAACTGAACAAGAAAGAGAAAAGATCTAAATAGTATAATACAATCTGAAAGTTGGGTAATTGAAGGAGTTCACAATGAGTATTGGATAAGTAACAGTTTTCATAATGCAGATATGATCATTTTTTTGATACAAGATATTCAATAAGACCTAAAGTTAATTTTTTTAACATCTATGGCATACATAAGGACAAGGTAGAAGTTACTAAAAACGCTAAATTAATCAAGAAATACTTAACTAAAGTCTGTGTTAGTTAAAGACTTATTCAGAGGTATCCTGCATTCAAGTCTTCATATATTCACAAAGGATGGTATTGATTGGGTTAGATTCATTGGGATGAGTCTCGGGGGGATAGTAATTGTAAATAAACTCAGTAAAGTATTTGGGAAAAACGGTAAGAAACCTTAAGAAATATTTAATTTTATAAATATTGATGCTCTATTTATAGATTTACACAAAACACCTCGAATTCGAGTCTTTCAACTATCGGGGGCACATCTTGAATAAGGATTTGTGGTTTCTTTGGTTAAAGCATGTTGGATATGGGAGGGGAATTTTTAAGCACGTCGAAGTTATATTCGGAGGCAACCTTCGGTAAGTCGAAATGATAATGGTTTTTTAATTCAGCTCCTTAATTGCAGCTGGCTAGAGTGAAAATAATTAGACCTGTGGTGATGCGTATCAAACTTCGGTAGTTTGAATAATTCTAGGGCAATAGCGAAGACATTTGTCAGAATGGTTGATTTATTGGGTTTTTGGAATTCTAAAAATCAAGGAGGAGATGACTTTGAAACACATTAACTTATTATTAAACATTCTAGATTCAACATTCGATAATGAGAATTGGTATGCACCATTCAAACACGCAATTGAAGGAATCACAGCAGAACAAGCCAATTGGAAGCCCGCTGGAGAGGCGACCAAATCAATCTGGGAAAACGTCAATCATCTCATTTACTACAAAGAACGACTTGCTGCAAACTTGGAAGGGCGTGAGTGGACACACAACCTTGATGGTGATGCGACCTTTTATTATATCCCACTATCTAATGAAAATGAGGATTGGAAAATAGTCGTTGAACGTGCAGAGACTGCTCACCATCGGTTACGAGAGGTACTGAGTAAAACTTCTGTTGAGAAGCTTGAGAAAAATTCACTTGAAGAGAAGCTATTAGACATTTTTCTTCACGACGCCTATCATACAGGCCAAATTATACAAATCAGAAAATTGCAAGGGTCGTGGCCATCGAATCGTTAACCGTTGTTTATTCATTATAGATCACTCTAGTCAAATAAATGCTTGGATTAACAATATCCTATCCTTAATCATGCGCTTATTACTTATTATCCCGATATCAAGTCTTCAAGTAAAGGGGTCTTGCCTTCAAAAAAAGACGAGACGTTACTGTTTATCTTGGATATAGAGTGAAAAAGTTATTTAATAGGTAATCAAATTTATATTTAATAAGGAGATGTTTCAATGACTCCAAATCAAAATATTAGGATATGCGACAAAGGGCACAAATATTATAAAACTAGCGATTGTCCAACTTGTCCAATCTGTGAAAACGCGCGAAAGCCTGAAAGTGGATTCCTTTCATTACTGCCAGCGCCGGCTAGAAGAGCCTTGGAAAACAACGGTGTAACTTCCTTGGAAATTTTATCAACATACAATGAAAAAGATGTTTTAAAATTTCATGGCATGGGTCCAGCGTCATTACCGAAGCTGAAATCAGCTTTGAAAGAGAAGGGATTATCTTTTAAGAAATAACTTTACTTATTCTGTATCGTTTATATATTTTATCTTGAAACCAAGTCTTATAGGAACGGGGGCGATTGTTCAATATAGGCAATCGCTTTTTTCTAACTACGAAGGACGATTGAGTAATGTAGATACTCTTAATAAGGGGTGAGAAATTCAATGGCAAATTCTGAGGAAGAAGAAAAGCTAGCTGGAGGGAATGTCTCAAATGTATATGTATTTGAAGATACTGTTCGAAGAGAAATAAAACCTGGCAGTTTGAAGATACATAGATTGTTACAGCATTTAGAGAGTAAAGGTTTTAATTATGCCCCGAAGTTTTTAGGTATGGATGAAAAAAATAGGGAGATATTATCCTTCATTGAAGGAGAAGCTGGAAATTACCCTCTGAAAAGATATATGTGGTCAAATGATGTATTAAAAGAAATAGCACAAATGCTTCGTCTTTATCATGACGCAGTTAGTGACTTTCCGTTGATAGATGAGTGGAGTCCAATTGACAATACTCCAAGTAATAGAGAGGTTCTATGCCATAATGATTTTGCTGTGTACAATATTATTTTTAATCATGAACAGCCAGTAGGCATTATTGACTTTGATGTTGCAGCTCCTGGGCCAAGACTTTGGGACATAGCCTACACGCTTTATACATGCGTTCCTTTAAGCAGACTTTATCATAATGAAGCAGGTGAAGCCGTCTATTATAACGTTTCACATGATGCAGAACGGATCAAAGCAAGAATTAAGATATTTTTTGATTCTTACGGTATTGAAGGTATAGATGAAGGCTATTTAGAAATAGTGTTGTTGCGGTTAGAAGGGTTATGTAAATACATGAAGAGAAAGTCAAATGAAGGAGATACTGCATTTCAAAAAATGATAAACGAAGGTCACCTGGATCATTATGAAAAGGATATTGAATTCATTCGTGAACATGGAAGAGAGTGGATTTGATCAGAATTATTAAGTGAATCATGAGTGGCTATTGCTAGATTTTCTGATATCTCGAATCAAGTCTTACAGTAAAGGGGGCCATTTTTAAATATGTGGATCATATTAGGGGTTATTGCTATAGTAGCGACTTTTATAAATCTTTACATGTATAAAGCAGGAAAGGATTATAAACTTGCTATGGCGATGGGATTATCATTTACAGCATTAACAATTTGTGCAGATTACAGTTATCTATCTCGGTGGGTAAAAGCAGAAGATTGGGCAGCTTTATCGGATGTCATACCTGCTATGGCAAGGGCATTTTGGTTTTTGACAATTGTTTCTATATTACTAAATATAGCACCCATATTTTTGGAACGAATACATAATAAATAATGACTTAATACACATCATTTATTTAATATTCAACCATTGTGTAAGTCTTTGTATATAACTTAAGGGTGCGTTAATTCAAGGTAAACTCGAAGATATCTCGACTTCGAGTCTTCAAGTAAAGAGGGCATTTCTTGAATAAACATATTTACAAGAACATCACAGGGGGATATTAAATGATTGATGGAATATATGAATGTATAAGTCAAGCACAGTTAAAAAAGTATGCAGAACTTGCTGTACGAGCTGGTGTAAATCTGCAAAAAAATCAACTATTGATTATTCATAGTGATATACAAAATGCTGCGTTTGCACGTCTAATCCAAACGGCAGCCTACGAGGCAGGAGCTTCAAATGTATTTATAGATTGGACAGATGAACAGTCTACCAAAGAATTTTACCTAAGGGCAGCAGATCGCGTCATTGATCACTTTCCTGATTGGCAGGCTGCTCGTTTTAAGGAATGGGACGAGGCAGGTGCTGCTTACATACATATCATTTCTGAGAACTTAGATGTCTTTAAGGAAGTTTCTACAGAAAGGATCAATCGTTTCCAAAAAGCTTCTCGTACTAAATTGAGGGATTATTATGCAAAAATTAGATCCCACGAGATACGCTGGTGTCTTTTAGCTGTCCCAAACGTTGAATGGGCAACTAAAGTATATCCCAACCTGAGTAAAGAAAGAGCTTTACAATCATTATGGAAATTAATTTTAAAAGGATCTCGGGCAGATGGGAAAAATCCTATAAAAGATTGGGAGAGTCACAATAGAGCCTTCGAGTCTCGAAAAAAAAACCTAAACGAGAGCCAATTTGAAGCCCTGCATTTTACAAATAGCCGTGGAACTGATTTATTAGTTGGTCTACCTAAAAATCATTTCTATATCGGTGGGGGTGTCACAGATAAAAATGGAATACCTTTCTTTCCGAACATTCCTACGGAAGAAATATTTACTGCTCCCCATAAAAATAGGGTGAACGGCAAATTGGTAGGTACTAAACCTCTGATCTATGGGGGAAGGGTCATCGATGAATTTTATCTTATTTTTAAAGATGGCCGGATTACAGACTATTATGCCGCAAAGGGACAGGAAGTGTTACAAAATCTCATCGAAACAGACGAAGGTTCACACTATCTGGGTGAAATTGCCTTGGTCTCTAATAAATCTCCTCTTGCTCAGGCAGATACTCTTTTTTACAATACCTTGTTTGATGAAAATACGTCCTGTCATATTGGAATCGGAAATGCATCGCCCTCCAATATCCAAAATGGCATTGACCAATCCGAGGAAGAGTTGAAGGTAGCGGGTCTGAATACTTCACTATTGTCAGTCAATGTGACCTTTGGTACCGAAGATATGAAAGTAGTAGGTATTAAAAAAGGTGGAACTGAAGTCCTGCTAATGGAGGATGGGGATTTCCAATTCTAAGAGCCGAATCGGCAGTGACCTATATTTAAGGTAATTGAGGAGGAACAACAGTATCACACAAACAAAGAGAAAGGAACGACCTTTCTCTTTGTTTGTTTACTTATTTTCTTTACCTATTTCAGGAAGGACGGTTCTCGCTACTTTTTTGTCCAATGCTTCATAATCGTAATACTTAATGGTTTCATATAGTTCTTCACGTGATTGCATATCCTCAAGCTTTTCTTTTTGAGTATCGGAAGTCATAATCTCTGTAAAGATTCGTTCATAAGCTTTGGCAGCAACACGAAGGGAGGTGACTGGATAAATGACCATGTCCATCCCGAACGAGCTGAAGTCTTCGCCTGTGAAATATGGTGTCTTGCCGAACTCGGTCATGTTTGCTAACAGGGGAGCTTGAATGGCGGAAGAGGCATGGCGAAAATCTTCCTCACTCGTTAAAGCTTCCGGGAAGATCGCATCAGCCCCTGCTTTTACATATTGGTTCGCACGGTCAATGGCTTTGTCCATACCTTCTACAGACTTGGCATCCGTCCGTGCTATGATGACAAGGGTTGGAGCGACTTCTTTGATCGTGCGGATTTTTTGCATCATTTCTTCAGATTCAATCAGCTTTTTACCATTTAAATGACCACATTTCTTCGGTAATAGCTGATCTTCGATTTGTACAGCGGCCACCCCGGCTTCGACCATTTCCCTTGCTGCTCGGGCTACATTAATGACGCCACCATAACCCGTATCGATATCAACAAGCAGGGGGAGGTCCGAGGCTCGGATAAGTTCCTGTGCTTTTTCCGCCATTTCGTTCGAATAGATGAGTCCTAAGTCTGGAAGCGCTCGACTTGCTGTATAGGCAGCTCCGGATAAATAAATGGCTTGGAATCCGACATCTTTTGCAATTTTTGCTGACATACCATCGTGAGCACCTGGAATTTTCAACAATTCTGGTTGATCAATCAGGCGTTTGAAAACTTCTGCTCTTTCTGGCTGGGTAGATGTGGATTCGAATATCCATGACATATGGTTTTCCTCCTTACCATTTAAATTCTAAACAGCTCCATGAATTGGTTGACTGGAGTATCCGTCAGCTCATCATAATCCTCACAAAGGTTAAGGATACGGTTCACTTGACGGAATGGAAAGCGTGTCTTTAAATTATTTTGAAATTTATTCAATAGGAGCGGGATTCCTTCGTCACGGCGACGTCGATGGCCGATCGGATACTCGATAGCGATCTCTTCTGTAGAGGTGCCATCATTAAAGAACACTTGAACGGCATTGGCGATGGAACGTTTGTCAGGATCAAGGTAGTCTTTGCTGTACTGTTCATTTTCAATGGTAACCATAATGTTTCGCAGACGGTCGATTTCAGGATTCGCGGCTACCTCGTCTTCATAATGGTCTGCATTCAAAGATCCATATAATAGACCGATGGCTGTGATGTATTGCAAACAGTGATCACGGTCCGCAGGGTTATGCAGTGGTCCTTTTTTATCAATGATTCGGATAGCAGATTCATGTGTCGTAATGGTTACACGCTCGATCTCGTCGATTCTTCCTTTGACCTGGTCATGAAGTTGTATAGCTGCTTCTGCTGCCGTTTGGGCATGAAATTCAGCTGGGAATGAAATCTTGAATAAGATATTTTCCATCACATAAGAATCGAATGGACGTGCTAAGGTGAGTTCTTTTCCTCCGAAAAGTACATCCTGAAATCCCCAGCCAGGTGCAGACAAGGCAGTTTTGTATCCCATTTCTCCGTTCATCGTCATCAAGGCGAGCCTTACACCACGGCTTGTTGCATCTCCGGCCGCCCATGATTTTCGGGAGCCTGTGTTTGGGGCATGGCGGTAAGTACGAAGACTCGAGTTATCAATCCAGGCTTGGGAAACTGCGTTCACTACGTCTTCTTTACTGCCACCTAACATGGCTGTTACGACTGCTGTTGTGGCTATTTTTACGTAGAGAACATGGTCAAGCCCCTCACGGTTGAGGCTGTTTTCCAAAGCTAAGACCCCCTGGATTTCATGAGCTTTTACAATATTCTCAAGAACATCATCCATTTTCAGCGGTTCTTTCCCCTCTGAAATTCGTTTACGGCTGATGTAATCGGAAATTGCCAGGATTCCCCCTAAGTTGTCGGAAGGATGTCCCCATTCTGCGGCAAGCCATGTATCATTGTAATCGAGCCAGCGGATCATGCATCCTATATTAAAAGCTGCGTGGACGGGGTCCAATTCATAGGACGTACCGGGTACGCGGGAGCCATTCGGAACGACGGTGCCAGGAACAATAGGTCCTAAGTGCTTCGTACATTCCGGATAACGTAAGGCTAAAAAGCCGCAACCTAATGTGTCCATCAGCACGTATTGGGCGGTTTCTAAAGCTTCCTCGCTTGTGATGTTCCCGTAAACCGCGTACTCTGCAATGCGATCCATCACTTGATCCGTCGACTGAGCCGTATTTATTTTCACTTCTGTCATTTTCATCGCCACCTTTTTTATTTTTAAAATGATGTTTGTAAAAGCCGACCGGGACCAGCCCGGCAGCTTGCGATTAAGGGTGCAGACCACGAGGCCCCGTATAGAGAACTCTCGGCCTGAACAATTTGTTGTTGGTATATTGTTCAGATACGTGAGCACACAACCCAAGCGTGCGGGCAGCAAAAAATATCGGGGTGTACAAATCAATCGGTATACCTAAGAGATAGTAGACGGGTGCGGCATAATAGTCCAGGTTCGGATATAAACCCTTTTCTTCTTTCATCAGCTGTTCTCCTGCTTCGCACATCTCAAAAAGATCTTCGCGTTTTCTCTCTACAGCCAGTTCACGTAACGCTTCTTTCATAAGAGCTGCTCTAGGGTCCATCTTCTTCATGTACACACGGTGTCCGAAACCCATGACTTTTTCTTTATTATTAAGTTTTTCATAGAGAAGATGGCGGAATCCATCCGTTGTTTCTCCTTCTAACAGCATGTGCATGACTGCTTCATTCGCTCCACCGTGGAGGTTTCCTTTCAATGAAGCCACTGCTCCAGTGAGGGCTCCATAAATGTCAGCGTTTGTCGAAGCGATCACACGTGCTGCGAAGGTCGAATTTGGCATTTCATGTTCGCTATATACCATCAAAGACTGATCAAAATAGTCTGCTTCCGCTTGAGTCGGCTCTTTTCCTGTAATCATGTATAAGAAATTGGTACTATAGGGAAGTTCCTGTTTGGGTTCGACGACAGCTTCATCATGAAGGATGTGATAGCTGTTCGCCACGATATTTGGAATTTTTGCCAGCAGCCTGAGAGCGGTCTTGCTGATTTCCTCCTCCCGCCGTCCATCTAAATTTTTTTCGTACCCTGCAAGGGCAGATATCCCTGTTCGTAAAGCGTCCATCGGGTTGGTTTCTTTAGGCAGTTTGCTGAATAGGGAAAAGAAATCAGCAGGCAGGTCATATTCTTTTTTCAATTCTTGTTCAAGAGAGGAGCGTTGTTCGTCATCAGGGAGTACACCTTGAAGTAAAAGCTGGACTAAATCAAGATATTGTTTGTTCTCGGCTAGCTCAATGAGTTCATATCCACGAAGGACGATTTCTTCCGCATCAACATCTAAATAAGACAGTTTTGTTTCGGTTGCAATGACACCGTCTAAACCTGGTTTGTAGGCTGTTTGCTCTGCCATGAAAATTCCTCCTTTTTTGTTAACGCTTTCAAAATAAGTATTTAAACTTTTGAAGGCACCTGCGGATATCCACTCACTTCCTCATGAACAAGGGTATAGGCGGCATCGAGATTATCCATCTCCTGCTCTTGGCCGTCCTCACTGGGTATCTCTTTTTTTAATTCGTTATAGGTCGATTCGAGTGAACAGGAAACGGAAGAATACAGGTGATTCATAATACAAGCTTTGAATCTATTGACGTAATACTCGGTTGCAATGGTCAAAGAAAAACACCTCTAATCAAATGGAAATGAAGGCAATAAAAAAACAACTTTCAGAGAAAGTTGTTAAGTTGAGATTTGCAATTTAATAGAGTATAAAACCAATACATCAGGTATAGAGCACCCACTGGTCCAAACTCTTTCACTCGCACTTAACACCTCCTATCCTCGTAGGTATGGATGTTCGCTGACAAAGGCAGGTCTCCTGGCTTATGATCATCACTCCCTGGCTCCTTCCCATTCCCGTTTTTAACGGAGAACAGTGGTCTTTCCAGTTTGCTCCCAAATACAGTTGCGGGACAGCATCGGATTTACACCGATTTCCCTTTTAAGCAAATAAGCTTGAACAAGCTTATTTGCACCTGAGTCTGAAACATATTCAGTTATGACCTTTTCAATATAACAAAGATTTTGAAAATAGACAATTATTTCTAAAATATGAGTGATAAACAAGGTGATTGAAATCTTTTAGTAAGACGGAAAGTGAAATTATTGATATGTTTAAACCTCATGGCTGTAAGAATGGAATCGATTCTATTATGAAATCTATTTTAAAAGCCGAGTGTTACTATTCAAAAAAAGTGCCTGGCCCCCACTGCTAGTGATTGAGTGGTGGGGAAGGCATTTTTTTAGGCTCATTTGGGAATAAATTATTTGCTTTTCTTCTTCTTAAGGTAACTTATATATATGGCTATTACTCCACCTAATGTAAAAGCATGTACAGTAAAAGCTGAAATCTGAGTACTAGGAAGGTCTCTGTTAAAAATGTTATATAGTGATATAGCTGCTATTAATAATAAGCCTATTAGACTTAGAGTCAATTTCAATTAAAAACCTCCTGGTAAATATTTTCTTGTCTCACTATACAATAGACTAATTCACACGTAAAAACAGTAATGGAATTTTGCGAAATAACGCATAAAAAAGTGCCTGCCCCCATATCGCTAAAGTTTTAACGTGTCGTGGTAGGGGACCACTTTTTTTCATGAATTCAAAGTCATTTTCTATTTCATAAGCAAAAAAAGATATATAAAACACATTGACGAAAACGTTTACATGGAGTATAGTCTACTTAAGGTAATCGATTACGTAAACGATTAAGTGAGTTTTAGAAATGAGGATTAACCATGGTTTCTATTAAAGATGTTGCAAAAAAAGCCCAAGTCTCTACAGCAACCGTATCTCATGTGATCAATGAGACCAGATTTGTAGCCGATGAGACCAAACAGAAAGTTTACCTGGCGATGAAGGATCTGAATTACCAGCCGAACCGGATCGCAAGAAGTCTTAGAAGCCGTAAATCGAATACGATCGGACTTTTAGTTCCGTTAGTTGCCGAAGATACATCGAATTTCTTCTTCATGAGCATTGCGAATGGAATTGAAAAGGTGTTGAAAGAAAATGGATATAACTTAATACTTAGCAATTCCGATGAAGATGAAGGAACGGAAAAAGATCAAATCCGCGTTTTCAATACACAATTGATTGACGGATTGATCATCGCTCCTGTCAACGGGAAAGATTCAGCGTATAAGCAGGAATTAACCGGTGACTATCCCGTTGTTTATATCGACCGACATCCGAGCGGCATTGAAGGGGACATGGTTCTTGTTGATAACCTTCGCGGGTCGTATGAGGCAGTCGCTGCTCTCCTTAACAAAGGGTACGAGCGGATCGGCTTTATCACAGGCACCCTCGGGATTACGACTAGTGATGAACGCTTGAATGGGTATAAACAAGCCCTGGAAGAAAAAGGGCTTCCCGTAAGGAACGAGTTTATCAAAGAAGGGCCAGCCACCTTTGAACTAGGCTATCAGTTAGCGAAAGAGCTTCATGAAGCAGGAGTAACGGCTTTGTTTATCGCCAATAATGTCATGACGATGGGAGCTGTTTCTTACCTTAAGGAACATCAGGTTCAAATACCTGAGGAAATCGGCATTATAGGCTATGACGATTATGATTGGATGAAGATCACGTCACCACCTTTATCTGTCGTCAGGCAGCCGGCGTTTGAGATTGGAAAAGTCGCTGTTGAGCAGCTGCTTAAGAGAATAAATGGATCACAAGAGAAATATACAGAAGTCATGCTCGATTCAGAGTTGGTACAGAGAGGTTCCTTTTAAAGAGAACCTTCTCTTTTTAACCATAAAGTAAACGATTACGTAAACGTTTTTATGGAATGGAAGGTTGGTTGTCAGCGTTCAATTATGAAATGGGAGGTACGGAGGATGAAAAAATTATCATTGTTGTTGGCAGGGGTTTTAGTCGTGTTGATGCTTGCGGCTTGTTCGAGTGACAGTAACGCGAACTCAGAAGGCGAAAGTGGGAGTTCCGGGGAGAACACAACAAGTGACACTGTAGAAACGGGCTCTGTTGAAACAAGTGTTGAAGCTACAGGGGACGAAGAGGTGATGCTTGATTTCTGGATTCACCAGACAGGTGAAGACGAGACGAATGCGTACATTGAGTTGATTGATGCTTTCAACAAAGAGCATGAGGACATTCATGTCAACGCAGAAGTCATCATTGATGACGGAGCAAGTGCTTACAGTGACAGCATCAATGCCGCTCTTGTAGCAGGCAACCTTCCAGATGTGATGGCCGTCGACGGCCCTTACGTCTCAAGCTTTGCTGAAGCTGGAGTGATTCAGCCGATTGACGAATATATCGACGAAGAAACGAAAAGCCAATATGTAGATTCGATCATTCAACAAGGCACATACAACGATCAATTGTATTCCTTAGGCGCCATGGAAGCTTCCGTCATGCTTTATTACAACAAAGACTTGTTGGATGAGGCAGGGATCGAGCCGGCTGATTCTATCGAAGAAGCGTGGACATGGGATGAATTGATGGAGAATTCCAAGAAAATGACGACCGAAGACCGTTATGGACTGAACTTGTTCATGAACTATGGCGTTGGTGAATGGCTGACGTTCATGGGAGCACCGCTTGCCTGGTCGAACGGAGGCGCATTGATTTCCGAGGATGGTACGACAGTTGATGGTTATCTGAATAGTCCTGAAACCATTGAAGCATTGAACTATGTAAAAGAGCTATTCGCTGAAGGTGTGGTTACTGATAGTCCTGGGGAGATGCAGTTTGAGGAAGGAAATGCAGCCCTTGCTTTAGGCGGTCCATGGATTGCCGTTTCTGCTGAAGACGCCGGCTTGAACTGGGGAATGATGCCGTACCCTTACAAAGATGAAAAAGTGTCTCCATCCGGAAGCATGGCTTATGCGGTAACGAATAACACAGAAAATCCTGAAGCAGCTGTCGAGCTTATGAAATGGATGACGAATGAAGAAGCAACGATCAAAATTTCGAAAGCCACAGGCATGCCACCGGCACAGAAATCTGCGTTCGAAACCATGGAAAAATTCAATGAGCTTCCATGGAGCGTTATGAAGGAACAAGTGATCCAAACCGCCCATGCCCGCCCGTCTACACCAGCTTATCCGGTATTGACAGATGCATTTGCTCAATCTTTCCACGCTGCTGCTCTGGGTGAAGATGTCGAGAGTGTGGTAGAACAGCAGGTCCAGCGTGTCGAGCGTGAATTGAAACGTTTTGAAGAATAGTCCAACGATTGGACGGGGCCTGTGAGTGCTGCAGGCTCCCTCTGATTTTTAACGACCGTCTACGGGTTTGAAAGAGAGGGTGAACACATATGAAAGGGAACAGTTCTTCTGCAAAACCACTGACCGATCACGATCACTATAAGGCTCCGTCAGAACCATCGATCAAAAAGGTGCCGCCAAAAAGGAAGAAAAGAAGAAGGTCACAGGCCTTCCAGGAAGCTGTGACAGGCTACTTCTTTCTAGCTCCTGCATTAATTCTTCTGGGTGTATTCCTTTTGTATCCGATGGGGGCCGCTTTCTATTATAGTTTTACAGATTTCTATATTTTAAAACCGGATGATATTTCATTTATCGGGTTCGAGAATTTTTCTTATATATGGCAGGATGCTCAATTCCGGCAGGCCTTTTGGAATACCGTTTACTTTTCTGTCATCGTCGTTCCTGTCCAGCTGGCGGTCGCGTTAGGGCTAGCCTTGCTCATTAATAAAAAATTAAAGTTTCGCGTGTTTTTCCGAACAGCGTTTTTCTCGCCTGTCGTGATGTCTTTGGTTGTGGTATCGATTCTCTGGACGTTCATGTACAATCCAAACGAAGGATTGATCAACCAGCTGCTCGGACTTATAGGGATTTCCCCACAACCATTTCTTACAAGCCCGGATCAGGCTATGAATTCCATTATTGTCATGTCTGTCTGGCAGGGGGCCGGGTTCCAGATGATGATTTTCCTGGCAGGCCTTCAAAACATACCGAACCATTTGTATGAAGCGGCAGATATTGATGGAGCAAGCAATTGGCAGAAGTTTTTACATGTCACTCTGCCAGGTTTGAAAAACATTGCACTGTTCATTTTTATCACCATCAGTATTGCTGCCTTTAAATTACTCGTTCAGCCGATGATCATGACACAGGGCGGACCGCTTGGGTCTACCAAGTCTCTCGTCTATCACATCTATGAAACGGGATTCAACTACCGTGATGTCGGTTATGCCTCAGCCATGGCTGTCGTATTCACATTGATTGTCCTTACCATCACCATTATTCAGCGTGTACTTATTCGTGAGGAGAGGGGGTAAAAGCTATGAAAAGAAAGAAAGGAATCCAGCGAGTCGTCTTATATGTTTCTTTGACTTTACTCACATTCATCTTTCTCTTTCCATTAATATGGATGCTCGTTTCATCGTTGAAAGATGAGTTTCAGATTTTCAGGGATATGAAATCACTGAAAGCCTTTCTGCCTCCGGCTCCGAGTGAAGTTGAAGGGGGATATTTCGCCAACTATATCGCCGCTTTTCAACGTGTCGACCTTATGAAGTACATTTTGAACAGCTTGATTTATACGACCGGCATCATTGTCTTTGGGCTTATTGTCAACTCCATGGCAGGTTATGCCCTGGCACGGTTTCGTTTTCCACTGGCCGGTTTCTGGCTTGGTGTCATTATCGCGACCTTGATCATCCCGCCGGAAAGTATCTTTCTGCCCCTCTACGTTTTGGTGTATGACCTTGGATGGGTGAATACGTACACAGGGTTGATTGTCCCGTTTATCGCGAATGCTTTTGCCATTTTTTTATTCCGGCAGTTTTTCCTCGACTTTCCTAAAGAATTGGAGGAAGCGGCCAAAATCGATGGCTGTTCTCAAATCGGCATTTTCTTCCGGATTATTGTCCCGCTTTCTAAACCGGTCTTTGCGACTGTGGCGATCGTCTTATTTATCAACCACTGGAATGATTTCCTCTGGCCGCTTGTTGTCGCTTCGGATGAGAGTATGCGTACGATCCAGATTGGGCTGCAGTACTTCATGAACGAACCACCAATCAAGTGGGGGCAGGTGATGGCTGCGTTAACGATTGCCACTGTGCCGATGCTGTTGATATTTGCTTTTCTGCAAAGATACTACGTCCAAGGTTTAACACACACCGGTTCAAAAAACTAAATGATTTTATCGTTAATGTCAGGCGAAAAGTGGAAAAACGCCGACTGATAATAAGGACTAATGATTGTTGGAAGGAGTGCCATAACATATGATTCAAAGCCAGCCTGTAACGACGAATGGATATTATGAGGAGAGGTACCGGCCTCACATCCATTTCACCCCCGAACAAATGTGGATGAATGACCCCAATGGTCTTGTTTACTTCGAAGGGGAATATCACCTCTTTTATCAATACCATCCAGATAGTAAGCAGTGGGGGCCGATGCACTGGGGCCACGCTGTCAGCAAGGATCTAATCACGTGGGAACATCTTCCTGTCGCTCTCTATCCGGATACTCTCGGCATGATTTTTTCAGGGAGCGCTGTGGTCGACCACAAGGATACGAGTGGTTTTTTCGATGGAAAACCGGGGCTTGTTGCTGTGTTTACCCACGCCGATGGAGATTTGCAAAGGCAGAGCATCGCCTACAGTAAAGACCATGGGCGGACATGGGTGAAATATGACGACAATCCGGTGATTCCAAACCCCGGCATCAAAGACTTTCGTGATCCGAAGGTTTTCTGGCATGAGGAAACTGAGAAGTGGGTGATGGTGCTTGCGGCAGGGAGAAAAGTTCAATTCTACACATCAACGGATTTGAAGCAGTGGACCTATGTCAGTGAATTTGGAGAAGGGTGGGGCGAGCAGAAAGGAGTCTGGGAATGCCCGGATCTGTTTTCGCTCACGAATGAAACGACCGGGGAAAAGAAATGGGTGCTGCCGATCGGGATAGATGCAGGTGCGCCTTCAGGTGGATCCGGCACGCAGTATTTTATCGGCTCTTTTGATGGCAAGCACTTTGTTCCTCATCAGTCAAAAGAAACGGTGCGCTGGCTTGACTATGGCAAAGACTTTTATGCGTCGCAGTCCTTTTCCGATCTCCCGGGGAGGAGAGTAGTCCTTGCCTGGATGAGCAATTGGCAATACGCCAATGACGTGCCGACAGATCCGTGGAGAAGTGCGATGACGATCCCAAGGGAATTGACTTTATCGATGGTGGAAGGTCAGGAACGCCTGATTCAGAAACCTGTCGCAGAGCTTACAAGCTTGATAGAAAAGAAAATGGAGAAGGAGCCTTTCTTCCTTCAAGAAAAGCAGTCCACCGAGCTGGACCAGCCTGCTTCTCCTTTCATCTGGGAATGGGGTGTGGAAATCGAAAAGGGCGGCGTTTTCGAAGCACGCTTATTTGGAAAGCAGGATGGAGGTCTCCGCGTTCGCATTGATCGCGGGAAAAATACGCTATACGTTCAAAGAGACAGGGCGGACCTTGATTTCTCCAAGGAATATGCATGTACTTGTCAGGCACCATTGAATGGTGATCATTCGTCCTTCCATCTCAAGCTCGTTTGTGACCATTCCTCGGTCGAAATCTTTCTAGGTGATGGAGAAATAAGCATGACGAATGTATACTTACCGGCAGCTGATCACGAAGCGAAATTAAAGATGGAAGCTGTCCGCGGAACGGTAGAAGTGAAACAATCGTCGGTTTCAGAATTGAAATCGATCTGGAAGCCCAACGCTTAAAGAAAGAAGAGGAGGATGAAGATGAAAGGTACGGGGAACCTTATCTACCTTGTTTGTGACTGGTTGATGCGGCTTGCGATTTTAAATGTATTGTGGATCACTTTTACACTTATGGGTGGCGGAGTTTTCGGTATCTTTCCTGCTTCTGCCGCCTGTGTCGCTTTATTGAAAGAGTGGATCGCGGACCGGCGCCCTCATCCGGTAGCGTTTTATTGGGACGTTTACAAACGCTCCTTTCTTTCTGCGAATGTCGTGTTCCTATGTACGTTTGTTTTAATGATTCTTTTAGGCTTCAACATCTATACCAGTCTTCAATTCACAGGGGTATGGTTCTACCTTTTTTTCAGTGGTACCGTGTTTTTGGGCGCGGGGGTGTTGATGACGGCCATCTTAACGTTCAACCCTCTCAGTCATGGCATGAAGGCAAAAGAAGCTTTGAAAAATGCGCTTCATCTTCTGTTGCTTTACCCTGGTCGTCTGCTTTCTTTTATCGCCGGGTTTGCCCTGCTTCTCGTCTGTATTCGGTTCATTCCTGGCATCCTGCCGTTGTATTCCGTCAATATCATTCTATTGTTAACCGTCCTTTTGTTTCCTTTTCAACAAGAAGCTCACAAGCCCGTCTGACTGGATGCAAGAACAGACGGGTTTTCTTTTACATGGGTTTTAAAAAATTCGCGCACTATTTTTTGACAGCGCTTACAATTCTAAAGGAGGAAGATCATTTGAGACGTGCGATCCGTCGTTCCACCACCGTTTTGACGATTGCCCTATTAATCTTGGCTTTATTTCCGACCTATCCAATGGCTGAGGAGGGGGCACAGGAGAGTCAGGAAACTTCGCTTGATCCATACAGATCCCAATTTCATTATTCACCTGCTGAAAATTGGATGAATGACCCAAATGGAATGGTCTATTATGACGGGGAATATCACTTATTCTATCAGCATAACCCAACCGGGAATCAATGGGGGCCGATGTACTGGGGCCATGCGGTCAGTAAGGATTTAATCAACTGGGAAGAACTCCCTATCGCGTTGTATCCGGATGAAAAAGGGTTTATCTGGTCTGGGAGTGTCGTCGTAGATAAACAGAATACCGCAGGGTTCCAGACAGGTGATGAAGCGCCTATGGTCGCTGTTTTCACTCATGAAAAAGCAGGACACCAAACCCAGAGTCTTGCGTACAGCAATGATAAAGGACGAACCTGGACGAAGTATGAAGGCAATCCGGTCATGGACATGCCTGACGATACGGATGTTTTCAGAGATCCAAAAGTCTTCTGGCATGAAAAGACAGGTCAATGGAAGATGGTTGTGTCCGCAGGGCAGAGCATCGAATTTTACCAATCTGATAATCTAAAAGATTGGCAGCATACCGACAGCTTCCAACGTCCGGCAGATGCTGAAGGGGTTTGGGAGTGCCCGGACCTTGTAGAACTGCTGGTCGACGGGGATGGAAACGAAAAGAAATGGGCGCTCATCATGAGTGTGAGTGAAGGTTCTTCTGCCGGTGGTTCTGGTATGGAGTATGTCGTGGGAGATTTTAATGGAGAATCTTTTTCCACAGAAATGAATCCGGTTCCTTTGGATTATGGGGCAGACATGTATGCCGGAGTCACGTGGAACAACCTGCCGAAAGAACAAGAGCGTACGGTTTTGCTTGGCTGGATGAACAATTGGCAGTATGGGCAGGACATACCGACAGAAAACTTCCGTGGAGCGATGTCCATTCCGCGTGAATTAAAGCTTCGTACAGCAGAAGATGGAACATACCAACTCCAACAGCAGCCTGTAGCTGAATTTGAACAATTGAGAGGAGAAACCGTAGAGCGAAAAGATGAAGTAGTGAAAGAAGGAAGTCAGAAGCTCGGCGATTCAGTCAATGACTTGCTTGAAATCACCGCTTCTTTTGATATCGATCAGTCGTCAGCGGATTCCTTTGGGTTTACGTTGACGAACGAAAGCGATCAATCGACGACAATCGTTTATCACACCAAAGAGGAGAAGATCGCCCTTGACCGTACGTCATCAGGGGAGGACGACTTTTCAGCAGATTTTGCCGCCGTCCATGAAGCACCGATGAAAGTCGAGGACGGGAAAGTTCAGATGAGAATCCTTCTGGATCGCTCGTCTGTGGAAGTGTTCGGAAATGAAGGGACGACCGTTCTGACCGATCAGATCTTCAGAGATGAGTCCTCTTCCACACTGGAAATGTTCAGTACTGGAGGAGAGGTGTACCTTAGTGAATTAAATGTGACGGATTTAAACAAGGCGAACGTGGAACCTATGAAAAGGATGATTCCTGAAGACGTTCCGAACACCTTGGAAAATGGGGGCTTCGAAACGGGCGATTTAACAGGATGGACGCCGAGCGGAAGTGCTTTTACCCACGGCGTTTCTCAAACAGAAACGTACTGGGACGGTAACCCTTTTGAACAAGAAGGAAACTACCACCTTTGGGGTTTTTCTGAGGACGTGAGCGATTCCGATTTTAGGACAGGGACGCTTCAATCTGATCTTTTTCAATTAAGCGGAAAAGGGCAGGTGGATTTTCTGATCGGTGGTGGGCAGGATAAGGAACGCTTATATGTAGCGCTTGTCCGAGCATCAGATGGAAAAGAACTCTTCAAAGCTACAGGAGCGAACGACGAGAAATACCGCCGTGTCTCCTGGGATGCAAGTGCTTACCTTGGTGAAACGCTGTACTTGAAAGTCGTGGATTACCATAATGATGGATTCGGCCATATTAACGTCGATGATTTTCAAGTGTACACAGAAGGAGAGCCTATCGGAGAAGAGCTTGAGAACGGTGATTTCGAAACGGGTGATTTAACAGGATGGACTGTCGTTGAGGGAGATGCTTTCAGCCCGGCTGATGTTACCAATGATACGGATTGGGGCTGGGGTGGACCTTTCAACCACCAGGGAGACTACCACCTTTGGGGTGCTAAAGATGGTGGGGATGAGCAAACCGGCATCCTGCGTTCCTCTTCCTTCGTTTTATCTGGAACAGGGACAATCTCTTATTTGATAGGTGGGGGAAATGACCCTGATCGATTGTATGTAGCCCTTGTACGGGCGGCCGATGATGAAGAATTGATGAAGGCAACCAATACCGAATGGAACGACACCGAAGAGTATTCGAAAATCGTTTGGGATGCGTCCGAGTATGTAGGGGAAGAAGTGTATTTGAAAGTCGTGGACAATTCTACAGAAGGATGGGGACATATCAATGTAGATGACTTCCAAGTGAAGCAGACCGGCCCGCTTGCTCATTGGTCATTTGATGAGCAGGAAGGGAAGGTTACGAAAGAGGAAGTCAGTGGACAATCTGATCCTGTTCACTACGTGTTTAATGACGCAGTGTATAAAGCATCTTCTGATCCGTTATGGCGGCCGGGACTGGTAGGAAACGCCTTATTGTTTGATGGATATTCTACGTGGGTGACACGTGAGGATGATCAATTTGTCCAGCCCGAAGATGCCCTTACGATAGAAGGTTGGGTAGCTCCACGAGCGTATGAGTGGGGAGACCTAAATCAAATATCAGCGATCGTCAACAAGCATGACAAGTCTAAAGGGGAAGGGTTTCTTTTAGGAATGGGACGTCACGGAAAACTTTCCTTCCAGGCAGGGATCAATGGCGATTGGCAGGAGGTTTCCACAACGTCTGACGAAAGGTTGGAAAAGGATCAGTGGTCTCATGTGGCCGCTACTTTTGATCGGAATGACCAATCGATGAAACTTTACTTGAATGGAGAACTAGTTGGCCAGACAGAAACGCCCAATGGAAAGCTAACAGCATCCAGTGAAGATCTTTTGATTGGGAAACACAACCAGGCGGCCCTGGTTAATGGAGTATTTGATGTCAATATGTTCAATGGTTTGATGGATGAAGTGAAAATCGCAAATGAGGCGAAGACAGCAAAAGAGATTCAGCAAGCGTATCAGTCGATGGTAGAGAGTTTCGACGATCAGACGCTCCCTGAACCAGCACTGGACTGGGACCGCACGCGTTACGATGGCGATCAGCATCGACCACAATATCACTTCATGCCTCCGGAACATTGGATGAACGAACCACACGCACCAATCTATTACAACGGGAAATATCACATCTTCTATCAAAAGAACGCGCAGGGACCGTATTGGCACCATATTCACTGGGGACATGCGATTAGTGAGGATCTTGTGCATTGGGAAGAGCTTTCTACGGCTCTTGCACCTGAAGCGGGCTCAGTGGCTCCAGACGGGGTATGGTCCGGCAGTGCGACCCTCGATGAGAACGGGGAACCGGTCCTATTCTTCACGGCAGGGGATGACAGTAAATTTCCGAATCAAATGACGGGGCTTGCCGTTAGTGAGGACCCAAGTGATCCTGAATTGAAGGAATGGCGCATGCTTGATGAGCCCGTAACGGTACAGGAAGAAAACCTTCCGGCTGAAGAGGGCGAAGTGATGTACGGACAGTTCCGCGATCCATTCGTTTGGAAAGTTGGAGACACCTGGTATCAGCTGATGGGGTCAGGCATTGATCAAGTGGGTGGAACCGCGCTGTTATATTCTTCGAAGGATTTAGAGAACTGGACCTACGAGAAACCTTTCTTTACCGGAGATTCAGAAGCCTATCCAAAAACGGGAGATGTATGGGAACTGCCTGTCTTTCTTCCACTCGGAAAAGATGAATCCGGAGAAGAAAAATATGCGTTCTTTATCAACCCATGGTTCGATGGATACAGTCCGCACAATGTCAAATACACCTTCTACTGGGTAGGCACGTGGGATAAGGAAAATCTAGCATTTGTCCCTGACCATAAAGAACCGAAAATGTTTGACTATGGTGAGCATTTCACAGGTCCAAGCGGGATGGTGGATGAAGACGGCACGCCGATTTTGTTCAGCATTGCCCAGGACAAACGAAGCGAGCAGGAACATTACGACGCAGGCTGGGCACACAATGCCGGGCTGCCTGTGGAACTTTCCTTGAGAGGCAATAACGATCTCGGATTGCAGCCGATAGAGGAACTGGAATCTTTAAGAGGGGAGTCCCTGGTATCCTTTGAAAACAAAGGAATGAAAGAAGCGAATGAGATGATTCAGGATGTGGAAGGCGACATGCTTGAAATCATTTTAGACGTGAATCCGAAAGAAGCGGAGAAAGTGGGCTTGAAAGTACGTCAGAGTGAAAATGGCGAAGAAGAAACGCTCGTGTATTACGATGCCACAGAAGAAACGTTTAATATCGACCGGAATCAATCCAGTCTGGACCCGGATGTGAGTAAAGGCGTCCAAGGGGGAGAATTGAAATTGAACGGTGACCGCTTTCAGCTTCATCTTTACTTGGATCGTTCGATGGTTGAAGCATACGCAAATGGACAGAAGAGCATCACCTCCCGCGTCTATCCTACAAGCTATGATGCGCTTGGCATAGAACTTTGGAGTGAGGGAGGCGATCCAGAGATCGTGTCCATGGATGTCTGGGAAATGAACGGTGCCTTCGGTGAGACCGCTCCGGTTTATGAAAAAGAAACAGAAACGGTCCTACCCCATGGGGAGCTTGAAAACCATGATTTCCAAATCGGTGACTTAACGGGCTGGAACATCGTAGAAGGGAATGCTTTTTCTGATGAACATGTAACAACGAAAGATGATTGGGGCTGGGGCGGCCCGTTTGATCAGGCCGAAGACCACATAGACCCTGAGCGTTATCACCTCTGGGGATTCCTTGATTCAAGCGGTGGCGACGCAGCCACAGGTATTTTAGAATCGCAGGCCTTTGAGCTTGGCGGTAATGGAAAGATCGACTTTCTGATCGGCGGTGGCAACAACATCGATCAACTATCTGTGTCCCTGATCCGGACCTCGGACGGAAAAGTACTGAAGCAAGCGACAGGAAGAAACCAGGAAACGTACCGTCGAGTCGAATGGGATGCTTCTGAATATGTGGGAGAAAACCTCTTGATTCGCATCACAGACAAGGCCGAAGGGGGCTGGGGTCATATCAATGTGGATGACGTCAACGTCCCCGTCGCCTTGAGTGAAGAAGAGAAACTCCTCGGGCAGCTGAAAGCGATGGATCTGCAAACAGGCGAAGATCTTGATGAGAAAATCGAACTCTATCAGGATGCAGAAGAGAAAATAGAGGAGAAAGAAGAGACATTCGTTTCAATCAAGAACGAAATGATAGACTTCCTTGAGAAGAAACTGAATTTGAAGAAAAAAGAGTACACGCTCAGTTCGATCCAGCTCCATTTTTATGTAAAGCATGCGATTGGAGAAACAGGAGCGCAACAACCTTCGGATGCAGGAAAAGTCCAGGGGTATGTGATGAAGAGAGTGAACAAACATGCGACAGGGAAAGAGGTGCGAGGTGTTATCAAGGAATATTTGAAATAGGGGAAGTGGTTCTGTTCCGATGTGGGACAGAACCTTCTTTTTTTGCAAACAGTCATGTTTCTGTCATTTGCAAAAGTGGCTGCTGGACCTTCCAGTGTCCTTATGGAAAAATGAACCAGTACTTTAATACCAGTAAATATCTGAACTTTACGACAATTACTACTATTATCGCATTTACCAAAAGCCTATAGTCTTGTACACTTTAATCGAAACGTTTCACCAATTTCTGAAAGGGAGTGTTTTTTTGAAGAAGAAGGTTTCTCTATTATTTTTATCACTCATCCTGATGCTGAGTGTAGCTGTACCAACCACTTCTCTAGCGAAACAGGCACCGAAAGGAAAAGAAATTGCTTTATCCAAACAATTGGAAGCGATTTCAAAGAAAACGTATCGGTATTTTGAAGATTTTACAGTGGAGGAAACAGGACTGACTTATGATGCTGTAAGATATGATGAGGACGGGGAAATGACGGCACAGAAACATACCTCACCAACCAACATTGGAATTTACATGATGAGTACGATTGCTGCAGAAGAAGCGGGGCACATTTCCCGTGATTCAGCCGTTGATAAAATCCAGACGACTTTAACAACCCTCGAAGACATGGAAAAATGGAATGGGTTGTTTTATAACTGGTACAATACATCAGATGGGTCTCTTTATACGGACTGGGGGGAGTTCATTTCAACAGTAGACAATGGCTGGCTGTCTGCGGGTTTGATCGTCGTAGGACAAGCTTACCCGGAGCTCTATGATCAGTCCAATGAAATCGTACAGGATATGGATTATTCCACGCTCTATACGCCTGAAGTCGGGCAGATGAGAGGCGGATATGATGTCGCGGCAGAAAGCTATACGTCCCACCATTATGGAGCTTTCTACACGGAACCTCGTGTGGCCAGCTACATCGCAATTGGTAAAGGGGATGTACCTGAAGAGCACTGGTGGAAGATGTACCGCACGATGCCTGACAGTTGGGATTGGCAAGCCCAGAAGCCGGAAGGATATACAGCCACATATGATGGTGTGGAAGTGTTTGAAGGACACTACTCGTACAACGGTAAAAAGTATGTACCAAGCTGGGGTGGAAGCATGTTCGAAGCTCTCATGCCGCCTCTTGTATTAAAAGAAAAAGAACTGGGTAAAGATGCACTAGGACTGAACAATAAGCGTCATGCTGACATTCAAATCGAATATGCGAAAGAGGAAGGGTACGCCGCTTGGGGAATGTCCCCTGCCGCGACGCCGGAAGATTATTCTGAGTTCGCTGCTACACCGCTTGGTATGGATGGATATAAATCAGACGGCACAGTAACCCCTCATGCCACTTTCCTGGCTCTTGAATATGCACCGATGGAAGCATTCAAAAACATCCAACAATTGAAACGTTTCGACACTTATAGCAAGTATGGTTTCTTAGATTCTGTTAATGTAGAAACAGGGGAAGTGACCAACGCTTATCTCGCTCTAGACCAGGGAATGACGATGGTTTCGATCATCAATTATCTTAAGGATGGGGTAATCAGAGACTATTTCCATGAATCGGACATTGGACACGGCCCCGAAGATCTACTGATCAAAGAAGAATTCTCCATAAAATAATAAATAACCCGGTGACTCTCAAGAGAGAATCACCGGGTTATTTTATTTGCTTCTTACAGAAGAGCGTTTCACAAACTCTGTGGAAAGATCAAACGACTGATCAACCTGCTCTCCTGCGAGCATTTGAAAAATGGTATGGACCGCTAATGCGCCTGCTTCATACTTCGGTTGCTTGACGGTCGTCAATGGTGGGTTTACATACTCAGATAACTGGATGTCATCAAATCCGACGATAGAAACGTCATCCGGAATGGATATCCCTTTTTCTGAGAACGCCTGAAGGCCGCCGATCGCCATTTCATCATTGGCATAAAACAGCGCATCTGGCAATTGCTGCTGGGCAATGAGCATTTTAGTTGCCCGGTATCCGCCATCACGAGTGAAATTCCCACTTATTTTAAAGCGGGATTGAAACGGGATTTCATAGTCTTTCAATGCATCTGAAAAGCCTTTGAACCGTTCTTCATTGTCATGAGAATCATGGGGGCCGCTGATATATCCGATCGTTCGGTGTCCGTTCTCGATCAAATGCTCCGTGGCTTGATAGGCTCCGTGACGGTTATCGACTTTAACATGGATGGCAAAAGGATTTTGAACTTCACGATCCAATACAACGATAGGGAAGTCTTCCCGTGCTGATTCTTCAATGAGCTGGGTGCTTATATTATTCGCGAGTATGATCGCTCCATCCACTCGTTTCTCCCGCAGGAATTTCGTGGCTGTTGAACGATCGCCTCCCAAGGAACTGCAGGCAATCAAATCATACTGATGGCTTGCTGTCACTTCCTGGACACCTTTGATCAATTCAGAAAAGTAAGGCCCTGACATATCACTCAATATCAAGGCGATGGTATTTGTTTTGGTGCGCTTCAAATCAGAAGCGAACCCGTTCTTTTGATAATTCAACTCTCTAGCGGCTTTAAGCACTTTTTCGATCGTAGAGGCACTCACTTTTTGATTGCCATTCAATGCATAGGAAGCTGTCGAAAGCGCAACCCCTGCACGCTTAGCCACATCTTTAATTGTAGCCATTTTAAATCCTCCACCTGTCTATTCATATACTTAATTATAACAGTTTTTACAAGAAAACCGGCTTATTTGATTCCTGACATCGTAAAACCTTCCACGATGTACTTTTGGAAAAAAGAGAAGATGATGATAATCGGTACGACCATGAAAGCAGCCCCTGCCATTTGAAGAGCAAAATTATTCGCATACTGTCCCTGAAGGAGGGAGAGTCCGACGGATAAGGTGTAAAGACTTTCATCGTTGGCGATAATCAATGGCCATAGGAAGCTGTTCCACCCCGCGATGAAGGTCAAAATTCCCTGTACCGCAAAAATAGGTTTGGCAATCGGCATGACCAACCTGAAAAAGATATAAAATTCGCCAGCACCATCCAGCCTTGCTGCTTCAATTAAATCATCGGGGATGGTCGTCATAAACTGACGGAATAAAAAGATGCTGAAGGCGACAGCTAAACCCGGTAAGATAATGCCTGTCATCGTATTCGTAAGGCCCATAGCATTCAACAAAAGATACACAGGAATCATGGTTACTTGACCAGGGATCATCATTGTAGCTAAAACGATATAAAAAACCTTATCCCGGCCTCTAAAATTATATTTAGCGAAGCCATAGCCTGCCATCGCGTTAAATAATAACCCTAAGAAAGAGAAGAGCACAATGACCAGCGTATTCCTCAGGTAGACGGCAAAATTCATATTGGTGAACAGGTTGATATAATTATCAAGGGTCGGGTTATCAGGGATAATGGTGGGTGGAATGGACAAGACTTCACTTTCAGGCTTGAAGGAGCTTGAGATCATCCATATGAATGGAATCGAAACGAGAATTCCTCCCGCTACCATAATAAAGATGACAAGCGCTTGTTCCCACTTGTTTTTCTTAGTCGCTAGTGCCATAACTTCTGGAACTCCCTTCTATTAATATTCCGTATCTGATTTTCTGAACTTGAATTGGATCATCGTTACAAGGATGATCATGGCGAAAAGCACAAAGGAGGCAGCGGCCGCATAGCCGAATTCACTGAATTGGAAACCTTCCTTGTAAATGAAGAGAGCAATGGAAATCGTTCCATCCAAAGGTCCGCCATCTGTCATGACGAATGGCTCTTCGAAAAACTGCATCCATCCGATCAGAGTGGTAACGGTCACGAAGAAAGTGGCGTAGCGCAAGAGCGGTAACGTTACATTAAATAGCACCTGCAAGCGGTTCGCTCCATCCATTTCGGCTGCTTCATAATACGATTTCGGAATTCCCTGCAATGCTGCGAGGAATATGATCATATTGATACCGATTCCTTTCCAGACCGCTAAGATGATCAGGGAGATTTTAGCGATGGTCGGTTCTTGCAGCCAAGGAACGTTTTCAACCGTAAGTAATGAAAGTAAATAATTAAACAAGCCGTACTCTGTGTTGTATAAATAACCCCAAATAACAGCGACAGCAATGATATTTGTGATTGAAGGCATATAGTAAACGGCACGGAACATGGTGAAAAGTTTGCTTGTCCCGTAATTGAGCAATAAAGCGATGGACAAAGAACAGATAATCACTAATGGAACTCCAATAATTACATAAAAGATCGTGTTGAAAATGGACTTGATAAATTTATCGTCTGCGAATAGGGATTGGTAATTTTCCAGACCGACAAATGAAACAGATGACCAATCGGCCAGACCTTTCAAGTTCATATCTGTGAAACTGATAAAAAATGCAATAAGGATCGGAATCAAACTGAATAATGATAACAATAGAACAGCTGGAGATATGAACATATAAGGGTGTCTATTTTTTAATTTCATGAAAACCCACCTATCTTGTCGTGACATGGATAAAAGAAGATGGAATGGGGGTTCCATTCCATCATTCCATGTTGTGTTTTATTCCTCGATCAAGCTTTGAGCTTCCTGATTGAACTCCTCAAGCTCTTTTTCTACGTCAGCTCCACCTACGGTAATGCGTTCGATATGAGCCAGTAGTTCCTGGGCAATTCTTTCAAACTGTTCGGTCTGCAAACCAGGTTTCGTATTTTCAAGCTGTTCTCCGAATGTCGCGTACATCGGATTTTCCTGCATCACTGGATCTTCCCAGGCTTCCGTACGGGGTGGTAGAGTATTGGACTCTTCCAACCAGCTCAACTGTGTTTCCACATCCGTCATATAGGAAATGAACTCCAATGCGCCTTCGACATTATCAGAGCTCTCAAATATAGATAGATTGGCTCCACCCATGCTCGATGTATTCGTTTCTTTTGTCGGCATAACAGCTGTGGCCCATTTTCCTTCAAGGTCAGGAGCTTGATCATTGATGATATTAATCATCCAGGGACCACTGAAGAACATTGGTTTAGAACCATCTTTGAAAGCTTCGACGATGTCTTTTCCTTCTTGTTTCTGGCTGATGCCCTCTTCAAAATAACTGGTATAGTATTGGATCGCTTCTTTGAATTCCGGAGAATCAAAATTCAAATCTCCTTCCTCAAGATTCGCTTCATAACCATTCTGCCATGCGAAAATGAATGGAGTGATCTGATCATTTCGATCAATGTCAAGACCATAGGAACCTTCACCGCGGTCTGCTAATTTTTTGGCAGCGTCCTTAAGCTCATCCCACGTTTTAGGTGCTTCTTCATAACCCGCTTCTTTCAATACATCTTTCCGGTAGTAAATGACTCGTGTATCTGCATACCAGGGAATTCCTACGACCTGGTCTTCGTGTTCCATCGTTGTTACAGAACCGTCAAAGTAATTTTCTTTTGCAAAATTAGGGTAGTCTTCCATGTGTTCGGATAAGTCTAATAGTGCTCCTGCTTCTGCAAATTCCGGAACCCAAGTGGTGCCCAGCTGAACGACATCCGGCCCATTCCCTGAGGCTACGGCTGTCAACAATTTGTCATGAGCTGTATCCCACGGAATAGCCTGTACATCAACCGTCAAACCTTCGTTCTTTTCCTCGAAATCTTTACTGAACTCTTTAAGTTTTTTACCTTCTTCACCCATCGCCCACACCGTTACCGTGTGTTCATCCCCTCCGGAGGATGAACTATCCGAGCATCCTGTCAATGTCAACGATGTCAAAACAACTGCGATCAACAACCATAGTTTTCCTTTCACTTAAAGCACCCCTTTTAAATAATTTAAGTTTATTGAAACGTTTCGATAACTGTATTATAATTTACTTTGTATCCGCTTTCAACTACTTCTTTGATTTTTCTAATAAAAATAATTTGACCTTAATTAATGCTGTTATATAAAGGTTGACGGAAAGGGTTGGCGGGATTATACTTCAATTACATTTATTCGAAACGTTTCACTTATTACTCAATTGAGGGGGATCATTCATGGGAGAACAACAATTGAAAAACTTATTGAATCAAATGACAGTAGAAGAAAAAGTAGGGCAGCTCGTCCAATTGGCCACACCTTTCTTTAAAGGAGCTTCCGATCGAGGTGAAATTACAGGTCCAATGGTTCACATGAACATAGATGAAGAAGATATCAAACGTACAGGTTCGGTATTAGGAGCTTCAGGAGCGAAAGAAACGATCAATATTCAAAAGGTTCATATGGAAGAGAACCGTTTAGGGATTCCTTTGTTATTCATGTCGGACATCGTTCATGGGTTCAAGACCATCTTTCCTGTACCCTTAGCCATAGGCTGCTCTTGGGATTTGGACCTTGCTGAAAAGAGTGCTTCGATTGCAGCTAGAGAAGCGGCTGTCGCCGGCGTTCACGTCACATTCGCTCCAATGGTGGATTTATCACGGGAACCGAGGTGGGGTCGTGTCATGGAGGGCACAGGGGAGGACACCTTCCTCAACAGCCAATTTGCCCGTTCCTTTGTCAGAGGTTTTCAAGGAGATTTAGAAAATGATCCTTATAAAGTGGCCTCCTGCGTCAAACACTTCGCTGCCTATGGGGCGCCGGAGGGTGGTCGTGATTACAATACCGTGGATATGTCAGAATGGCAGCTGCGTGAAAACTATCTCCCAGCATACAAGGCTGCCTTAGACGAAGGTGCTCAGATGGTAATGACGGCTTTCAACATTTTAAATGGCATGCCTTCGACAGGCAATGAACCTTTAATGAGGGGACTCTTAAGAGATGAATGGAACTTTGATGGTGTGCTCATCTCTGATTGGGGGGCGGTGAAGGAATTGATCCCTCACGGAGTCGCCGAAAATGAAAAGCAGGCAGCAGAAAAAGCCATGAAAGCAGGCGTCGATATCGAAATGATGACTTCCTGCTACGTCAATCATGTCGAGGACCTAATTGAGGAGGGCACATTGGAAGAAAACATCCTTGATGAAGCCGTGCTGCGCATCCTTCAATTGAAACAAAAGCTCGGCCTGTTCGATAACCCTTACCGGGGTGCAAGTGAAAAAGAGGAAGAGGCTTATATTCTCTCCCCTGAAAACAGAAAAGCTTCTCGTGAATTGGCCTCAAAATCGATGGTTCTTTTAAAAAACGAAGGGACCCTGCCGCTGCAGAAGGATCAGAAAGTCGCTTTGATCGGTCCTTTCGCTGACAATACCGATATACTCGGCCCATGGTCTTGGGGAGGTTCAGCCGAAGACACCGTTACGGTTGCGAGCGGTTTCTCACAGTATTTGAATGAAGACCAGCTTCTAACTTCAGCTGGATGCGGCATTGAGACTGGAACAAACGAACAATTGGAAGTCGCATTGGAAAAAGCAGCACAAGCGGAAGCCATCGTCGTAGCGCTTGGGGAGCATTCCGACATGAGTGGGGAGGCTGGATGCCGTGCAGACATCCGCATTCCTGAGGTCCAGTTAGAACTTTTGAAACAAATCAAATCCTTAGGAAAACCAGTTACAGCGGTTCTTTTCAATGGACGTCCGCTTGATTTACGTGAAGTCATCGAGAACGCCGATGCCGTCATTGAAGCCTGGTATCCAGGAACAGAAGGTGGGAACGCGCTGGCAGATATCCTATTCGGCGAAGTGAACCCTTCAGCTAAGCTGACGATGTCGATGCCTTATTCCGTCGGACAAGTGCCGATCTACTATAATCGTTATAATACAGGCCGTCCTAAAGGTGCACCAGATGCGCAGGAGCGCTATGTATCTCAATATCTCGATATCCCGAACGAACCCCTATTTCCGTTCGGTTTCGGATTGAGCTACACTCGGTTTGAATATGAGGGACTTACGCTTTCCTCGAAGCGGATCCAACAAGATGAGTCTTTGACTGTCTCTGTTAAAGTAACCAACACAGGCGATTATGCCGGAGAAGAAATCGTTCAATTGTATGTAAGAGATCTAGTCGGAGAAGTTGTACGCCCGCTGAAAGAGCTGAAGCATTTCGAAAAGGTTTATCTCCTTCCTGGTGAGAAGAAGGTCGTCCAATTCACTCTTACAGAAGAGCAGCTCAGGTATTATCACGCGAACATGGAACACAAGAGTGATGCAGGGGAGTTTGAGGTTTTTGTAGGGTCGAATAGTCGGGATACGAAGTCTGAAAGGTTTAGGCTTGATCGAAAATAATTTCTCTTTAGAACCACATGGAATCTTTCCGTGTGGTTTTTTTGTTTAAGAAAGATGCGAGGGGGATGGTACTTTTTTGTAATATTAATTATCTGGTTTGAAAATGCCTGACTACGCTAAGGTGCTGATTTGATAGGTGTTGGGACCATCACTCCATCAATGTATTGAACTAAGGGGTTCTGTTTTAAGAAAAAGTGCCTGACCCGCACCGCGTTAACACTTTAGCGTAGCGGGGGTCAGGCACTTTCATAAGGAGATATCTCGAATTTAAGTTTCTCACGACAGGGGGCGTTTCTATAAAATACTTTATGGATTTATTCTCAAGTTTTTCATATGTCATCGGGTGGTTCGTAGTAGTTGTTGCTACATGTTACCTTATTCCATCCATAATTCTTGGAGGAATGTTTTTATTAATTTCTGTTTTGGCTATTTTATTCGGAGTCTTCCTTGTTTGGGTATCAAAAAGTATTTAGCTGCTAAACGGCAATCACGTGATAATGAATTATCTTTAAATCGAGTACTACATAAACGGGAGCTTATCCTTAATAGGGTAGGCCCCTTTATAGTGTTTAATTATTGATGCATATCTTATATTTTGAAATAATTGGAATGGCTAAAGGTAAGAACAAACCTACTAATAATTGCTATGGAGGATAATCCCTTTTAAATATATATACAATTAAAGAGACAGGGAAGTGAAAATGATGAAAAGCCTTAAGGGGGTATTTGGGATACTTGTAATAGTTCTTGTTATATCCGCATGTCAAACGGAAGAAAAAGAAATATCCTCCCCAACTAATGATGATATTTCTGAGGATAGAGTTGTACTGGAAGAAATACCAACAATCATTCTTCAGACGAACTCAAAAGATCTTGATATTGAAACTGTTTTAGAATGTTGGGCGGAGAATTGCAATGAGGGGACAGTAACGTCTATGGAAGGCACATCAATAGAGAATGAAACGGAAGGAATACCTTCTACTGTGGTTCTTAGTGGTACTGAAATTAAAGTTGAATTTGAGGGAAGTCAACCTGAACGTTTGAGTTATAGAATGAAAGAAGACAGCAGGGTCGTAAGTGAATATTTGGAAGATCAAGTGATAGAAGTTTATGGGGAAGGGAAGCAGCATTATTTATTATCAGCCGAATGGCGAACGGAAGAAGAAAGTTTCAAGGATCAAAGACAATAGGATTTGTGTTAGACGTGGAAAAGGAAAAAGGTAAAGAAGTTAAGGAAGTAGAACTAAAGGATACAACGTTTACACATAAGGGAGAATCTTATCCAGCCGAATATCATGTGAACTGCTTAAATGAAACTGCTTGCGAAGCACCTCCTACTAATGCTATTGATCCATACAGTGAATGGAAAGATGAGGTAAATCCAGCTGAGGTTAATGCCAACATTGGAGATGAAGTGAAAATTGCTTTTCCAGAAGATGTCCCAGCTCCCAAACGACTTTCCATACATAAACAACAAGGCGCAACAGGTGTGCAAGAATATTTACAGGACAATGTCATTGAAATCATGGGTGAAGAAAATACCAAGATTACCTACATCGTTCACGCTGAATGGAGTGAAAAAGGAAAAAAGACAGCTGATGTACAGTTTGCCTTTATTGTACCTCGTCCATCATTGGCCGAGTAACTTTGAATTGAAAAATATCTTTATTTCGAGTCTTCAAGAAACGGGAACATTTCATGAAGAACATGTTGATAAGGATGGAATATGAATTATTCATTAAGAACCATATCTCCAAATATAAAGATAGTTGGAAGAAATTGTGTACCTGTCAGTAAAAAAGAAGGAAGTGAATGGGGTGCCTAAGATACGCGAATCACTGAACAGAGTATATCCAGTAAATATAAATAAAGTTGAATCAGTGACTGATGAAATTTTCAGATGCACTGCCAAAGAAGATACTTACTTTGCAAGGATTACAAACTATAAAAGTGTAGATGAACAATTAGAAGAGGTTAAATATACTGATTTCTTATATAAAGAAGGCTTGGGCGTGTCACCAACAATACCTTCTATAAACGGTATGAATGGTTGCATTGCTATTAGTTAACCTTATGCACCGAATATCACGATATCAAGTTATACATAAACACGGCGATGCTCAATAGGTTGTTCTCCATTTTTCTAAGTAAGCTGAATATAAGAATTAGGGCAAGCAATATTGTTGAACACCTTAGTGGAACAAGAGGAATTTGAGGAGGCGTAAGATGATGAATGTTTACATTTATGCACTGGACACATTAGCGGACTGGGAGCTTGGGTATGTGACGTCAGAGTTGAATTCGGGTCAATACTTAAAAAAAGTGCCTGACCCCCACCACGTTAACACTTTAGCGTAGGGGGCAGGCGCTTTCATTATAAATAAATTTCTAACTTATGTATGAGAAAAGAAGCTCAGAGTGATCAACTCTGTGCTTCTTTTTTTGAGAATAAAGTTTTATAGATGTTTTTTGCTATTATTCCAACACCGCTTGGCATTTGATTGATTAAGATGGTTAGGCATGCATGCTCGTTTGGGAAATAAAGGGCGAGCGATTCGTATCCTTGGATTCCTCCATGGTGACCGACTGCATTTGTTCCATCATAGAATTCAAACTGAGCTAGTCCTAATCCATATTTTTCTGTCTCATCGCCAGTATATGAAAAACTCATCATTTCCTTCAGTGACTCGTCTTCAAGTAATTCTCCATTCATGAGCGAATAAAGCCATTTATTAATCTCGTCAGGGGTCGACACCATTGCTCCAGCTGTCCAGGGGATAGAAGGGTTGTAAAAGGAAAGTTCTTTTCTTTCACTTGTTTCTTCCATTAAATCATCCGTCAAACGGGAATGTCCATGAGTGGATAATGGAATGGCCTGCTTGGGAAGACTGGTATTTTCTAGTTCTAGAGGGTGAATAAATAATGCATCTAAGACGTCGGATACCGATTGACCGGTAATCTCTTCAATGATCATACCGAGGATAATGAAGTTCGTATTGGAATAGTTAAATGGAGCTCCGGGCTCTTGATTTGGAGATCCATCTGCTGCTGTCTTAATTAAAAGGGTTGGAGGCAGATAGTAGTCTTGCAACCCATATGAAACCAGTGCTTTGCCTTCATGCTCCATGGATATGTAATCTTTTAATCCACTTCTATGTGTAAGAAGGTGACGGATCGTTAAGGTCGGATGTAGATTTGGGAGATGGACAAAATCTAATACTTTTTGATCAAGGTCTACGCTCCCTTCGTCTTTTAATTTCAATATAGCCGCCGCGACAAACATTTTCGTCAGGCTGCCAACTTGAAAACGATCATTTGAAGAAACCGGTCTTTTGGTGCGAGCGGATGTGTACCCGCTCTGTAAAAGTATGTGATCTGTATCTGAACGCAGACTCATACTAATTCCGGGAACGTTTTTCAAGTGCACGGCTTCGTCAAGAATGTCCTGGAGATCCTGCATCGTATCACTTCCCTATAGTTGATCCTTTCATTATAATGGAATTCCTTCAAGAATCCATCCGTCTAAAAACTGAATGAAGGACATCCTTCAGATGGTTCAAAACAGGAAGTTTAAGCGATCCACACGATATTTCCTCTATTATTATGATTATTATTTATTGAGAAATCAGAAAGTTTCTGACTAATATTTATTTCAGTACCTTGTATTGTTCAGTACTGAATGGTATATTATGGATGAGGAATGGAGGAACATGCTTCCATTTTTGTAGGAGGAAATGATGATGAATACGCAATTTAAAAAAGGAGCACTCGAGTTATGCGTGTTGGCTCTGATCTCAGAGAAAGATCGATATGGATATGAACTCGCTCAAGACATCATGGGTTCTATCAATATTGCTGAAGGAACTTTGTACCCTTTGTTAAGACGATTGAACAAGGAAGGTTTTTTGGAGACTTACTTAGCTCCTTCCACAGAAGGTGCTGCAAGAAAATACTACTATATAACGAATCATGGAAAAGAAAGGATGGATCAACTGGTGGAAGAGTGGAAAGATTTCACAAGTTCTGTTGAGCATCTATTAAAGAATGTGGGGAGGGAGTAGTTATGAGACAGGAACTGTTTTTACAAAGACTCAAGCACGCATTATCAAATTTGCCAGAAGAGGAAAGGGAGGAGATCATCCTCGACTATAAAGAGTATATTGATTCGGCCGTTGGGGAAGGAAGAGGCGAAGAAGAAGTGATCTCACATCTTGGAAAACCTGAAAAAATCGCCCAGGAGATTAAAGCAGAAACGATTTGGGACAGCGCCGAGAAAGATCGTTCGGTTACACAATTTCTACGAGCCTTGGCAGCATCATTAAGTATAAGCTTTTTCAACATTATTTTAGTGTTAGGCCCGGCGGTCGGGGTATTTACTCTATATGTAGGATTTCTTATGGGCTCCATTGTCCTTTCCTTATCTCCATTTGTGTTTGGTTTCTCGCTTCTTATGGAAAATGCAGTTTTCATACCTGCTGAATTTTTTCTCTCTATCGTCTTAGGAAGTCTCGGAGTGATGTTGACGATGGGATTATGGTTTGCCGGGAAAAAATTATATCTGCTTAGCCTCATTTACTTAAGGTTTAATAAAAAAATGATGATGGGGGAATCACATTGAAGAAATTTTTAATTGGCGTAGTTAGTGTGTTTATTGTAGGTCTCGTTGGTCTGGGTGCTTCCCTTTTGACAATGGATCGTTTCAAAGAGGAGGTACGTGCCATGGAAGCATACCCTGTAAAAAATGTTCAGCACATAGATATCCAATTGTCCTCGATGGATGTTGAATTGTATCCTAGTAAAGAAGATGAAATTAATGTCTTTGCCAAAGGAGAAACAAGGAAGGAAGAGGAGCCTTTTTACCAAGTGAAATTAGAAAATGGTGGACTGGAAATTCAGCAGACCGAACAAAAAGGGTTCCATTTATTTTCTTTTTTTAGATCGAAGGATGCAACGCTTAAAATGGAAGTTCCTGAGAAAATGTTCAATCGCCTCACTATGGAGACGACTTCAGGTGATATGATGATCTCGAACGTGCAAGTGCAAGAAGCCAATCTAACTTCTACATCGGGATCGATCGATATAAAGGAGAGCGTGTTCGGGAAAGACTTCGCTTTGAAAACAACCAGCGGGGATGTGAAAGTAAATTCGAATACCATTCCTAATGGAAGTTATCATACAACAAGTGGTTCAATTTCGGATGAACGGACACAAGGGGAAAGAATAAATTATCAAACGACATCTGGAGATTTGGAAGTGGAGCGCCGCCATCCTATCCAATGGACAAAAGTCCAGACAAACAGCGGGGATGTGACTTTTCTTTATCAATCACCTGCTGGGTCATTAGCCGTAGACTTTGGGAGTAATTCGGGTGAACCGGTTATAGAGTGGGATAGTATGGTTTATAAGGATAAATCAGATCACAAAGTTATTGGAATGACCGGTTCAGGGAATGCTGCTAACCAATTAAAAGTCCGTACCCAATCGGGAGATTTTAATTTGAAAAAGGAATAAAGGGAATTGTCATTAAAATAAACCCTCCCACTATATATACTTTAGATATAGAATCCAGCATAGTCCTTGTAATGAAAATAGCTGAAGTTCACAGCATAAATTCAACTGTACTGAATTCAAGTCTTCAGCTATCGTGGGCTTTACTTTTAAACATACAGCATCGATTCTGCATAATTGGAGAAGAGAGCTGAAAGAAAAAGTGTATATCTAATAAAAAGGAGAAGCTTATGGCTATTAGAGCCTTAAGCTTTTTTTGTGAATGTCCACCTCCTCTCACTTTAAAGAGAGTACACAACTGTTTTTTCCGTTAGAGGAGCATTATATAGTGGCTTTTAGTAAATATTAGAGGTGGACACAGGAGGTGAAGGAATGAAAATAAAAGGACCGATTTTATTAGGCATATTAATTGCAGCTGTATTGAACGGTTGCGCAGGCAACGAACCAAATGAACCGGAAGATGTGAATTACCAACCGACACGCTATGACCAGGACGATCAAGGAAACCGTTTGGACAGGGATAACGGCGAGGATACAAGGCCTGATGTTGATTATCCGATCATCGATAGAGAGGATCAGGAGATCGAATTTGGTGACAGGGAAATTGATCTTGAGGAACCTTTTGAAGAAAATAACAATAAAGACGATAACCGGGAAATGGATGAATAACTGATACAAAGCATCGGTAAACATCTGAAAAGCCCTGGCCTCTGCCAGGGACGATCTTGTCCTGTCGACTTTTTAGGAGTAATATTCGTTGTCATTATG
Organism: Halobacillus aidingensis; assembly: GCF_900104185.1. Lineage (GTDB taxonomy): Bacteria > Bacillota > Bacilli > Bacillales > Halobacillaceae > Halobacillus > Halobacillus aidingensis. Next base: position 151,002 of record NZ_FNIZ01000007.1, read on the forward strand.
AGACCGGAAAACTCTAAATTTTCATTGAATTTATCAGGTCATCCACTGAAATTTATCTGCTTCAGGAGAGGGTCTGCTTGAGCATCCATACCTTTCCGCGCTGTTTTCCCCAGGATTTTATCCTTATTCACGCATGATTAAAGACCTTCATTTACCAGTTTACTTCTAATGCGCGTGTGGTAACATATACATAAATAGAACAAACGTTCGTATTTATGTTAAGGAAGTGATGATCAATGAATGGAGTATTGAGAAGGGCTCTAGAGGAGAAGCAACAACTGGAACTCATCTACATGGCTGACAAAGGGAAGATCTCACAGAGGGTCATCCGCGTTGTATCCATCAAAAAGGAAACAGTCCTGGCTTATTGTTATACACGTAAGACTGTCCGGTCATTTAAGCTTGCCAATATTTTGTCGGTAACCCCTTATAAAAAGTGGGCGAAGTATAAAAAAACACCTTGAAATCAAGTTATAAAATTATAGTAAATATTCGGTTGTTCTAGCAGGAACTATTGGAGCTGCGATGTAGTGAAGATATTTGAATGTGTATAGAAAAAGAACCACAAAATAGTGGTTCTTTAGTCTTTTATGGATCCTGCCTCACGCGATGTCATGGCGCCTATCCCTGCGTTTACATCCTTTTGAATTTCCTGCTTTACTTTTTGTGGGTCTGTTCCGGAATGACCCGGGTTCATCGCTGATTTCGGATTCTCTATTCTTCCTTGTCCAACTTCAGTGCCTGCCTTTGTCTGGTTCTTTGCCACTATCCATCACCTCCATACCCGTAGGTTTAGCCATAACTCAAATATTAATCGGATTTAAAAGTTCCTGGCTTCAGGGCGTAACCCCGGAAAAGTGATTAACCCTTACGTCGTTAAAGTATTAACGAGGCAAGGGCGGTCACTTTTCCAATGTCTAGGGATTAATCAGTTTCGAGATCATTTCCTGAAAAAAATGACCTTCAATATCCATCAATCATAACAATGGTGAGATATTGAATGCCTTTTAAATAAAAAAATATGCTGTTTTAGGGATAGTGCCTGCACCCGCTGCGTTAAAGTGTTAACCAGCAGGGGCAGGCACTTTTTTTAATCAACAATTCTGCAATCACCATTCTTGAAGAGGGAAAGACAATAACTAAAAAGTAATTATTACTATTTACAAATCGTAATCATTACGATAAAATCAAGTCTGGAATTAAAGGAGGAGAGCAGATGTTTAAGAAATTTTTAGGATTATTTACTTTATGTTTCATGATCTTTACCATGGCTGCATGTAATGGAGAAGAGGCAAGCAGTGATGAAAGTGAAGAAGAATCTCAGGATACAACGGAAAAGATGAAGGTGTTTACTACGGTTTATCCCCTTCAGTTTTTCACAGAACAGATCGCTGGAGATCTAGCTTCAGTAAAATCTATTCTGCCACCTGGAACCGATCCACATACTTATGAACCAACGACGAAAGAAATGATAGAAATCGCTGAATCAGATGCTTTCATATATAACGATGCAGGATTAGAGCCTTATGCGAAGAAAATCTCTGAATCTATCGAGTCGGAAGATGTTCAAATTCTTGAAGCATCCAAAGGAATTGATTTAAAAGATCATAGCCATAACCACGACGAGGAAGATAGCCATGACGACCATGCTGACGAAGAAGGTAGTCATGACGAACATGCAGATGGTGAAGGTAGTCACGAAGGGGAACATGAGGGGCACAATCATGGCGACCAAGACCCGCACGTGTGGCTGGATCCGATTCGATCTATTGAAATGGCCGAACATATTAAAGAGACACTGGTTGAAATAAACCCAGAGCAGGAAGAAGTACTTAATGAAAACTTTGAGAAGCTGAAAGAGAATCTTGAACGTTTAGACGAACAGTTCCATACGAAGATGGAAAGCTTGCCTGGAAATAAGATTATCGTATCCCATGCCGCCTATGGATATTGGGAAGAAAATTACGGAATAGAACAGGTGGCGGTGTCTGGACTAAGCCCTGCGAATGAACCTTCACAGAAGGACTTGGGAAATATCGTGAAAACGGCTGAAGAAAATGGCTTGGACCATGTGCTTTTCGAACAGAATGTAACCCCTAAAGTAGCGGAAGTTGTACGCCAGGAAATCAATGCCGAGACGTTACGCATCCACAACTTATCTGTCTTAACAGAAGAAGATATCGAAAATGATGAGGATTACTTCAGCCTTATGAAGCGTAACTTAGAAGTCCTTTCAACCGCTTTAGCGAATCCTTCAGCCGCTTCAGACAACGCGGACGAATCGGAGGAGCACGATCATGACCACAGCCATGAACATGGGCATGACGAAGAAGCGGAGAAAATTTATGAAGGCTACTTTGAAGACAGCCAGGTGGAGAACCGGAAACTTTCCGATTGGGAAGGGGACTGGCAGTCGGTGTACCCTTACCATAAAGACGGAACGCTTGATGAAGTCTATGCTCATAAAGCAGAAGACGGGGACAAGACAGCGGAAGAATACAAGGAATATTATGAGCAGGGGTATAAGACAGATGTGAATCGCATTGATATCCACGGAAAGACTGTCACTTTTTATGAAGATGGAGAAGAACGATCCGGGGACTATGTCTCGGATGGTTATGAAATCTTAACTTACGAAGCAGGTAATAGAGGGGTAAGATATATCTTCAAACTGGAGGAAGAAGCGGAAGGTCTTCCGAAGTACATTCAGTTTAGTGACCACAGTATCTACCCAACAAAAGCGGATCACTATCACCTATACTGGGGCGATGACCGTGAGGCTTTGCTTGAGGAAGTGACGCACTGGCCGACCTACTATCCATTAGATATGGATGGACAGGAGATTGCCCATGAAATGATGGCCCATTAACTTTCTATACTCGTTAAGAAAATGCTGGCTGTTCTATATAGAAAAGGTGAAAGCTGAGGGCTTATCACGGTCTTAAGCTTTCCTTTACCTTTGGACATAGAAATTAATCCATAAGGGTGATCAGGGATTGATTTTTAAATAACACACCAATCTGGAGGATGGAGAAAGATAAGCATGAAACAAACTCAAAAAACGATTGATATTACACGTAAAAGTGATTTCAACATGCCTGTTAAATGGAGAAGGAAATTACAAATAGAAGACGGAATGAGAGTCGTGTTTAAGGTCGAGAATAATGATATCGTTATAAAGCCCGCTTCCAATAAAACCCTTGATGTGATGAGCACGGTGGGTAGAAAAGGGCTGATCTACCTTCCGAAAGAAATCCGTACCTACTTTGAACAGAAAGGATTGAAAAGCTTCCATATTGACATAGAAGAAGTAGAGAAGGCGATGATCCTGACACCTCTGAAAGAATAGGGCAGGGCTCATGCCTTTTTCATACATTGTAATAACGAAAAGAGCGAACCATGCTGCTGTGGGTCGCTCTTTTTGTTATGTAGTGGTTCCATCCTCTCCGGAAAGAATGGTCGAAGGGATGATAAAAAAATTCTCCAGCTTGATGAGGCTCATGTATTGTTTTTCATCGTTTCCATCAATGTCCAAGAGGCCTATGATTATCGTTCTGACTGAACCCCCACCTACACCCTTAAATTTGAAGTTCTCCAATCGAATGAGGCCTTTGAGTTAATTTTCAGGAGTATATTTTTCATTTTCAAATAGTATATTGGGTTAAATAGTAACTGTTACGATTTATTGAATGGAGGAGGATGTTGTTCATGCCCATACCGACTTATATGATTAGTGGCTTCTTAGGCAGTGGAAAAACCACCGTTTTATTAAAAATGATAGAAGAATGCGAGAGGAAGAACCGACGGGTAGGCGTGATTTTAAATGAACTGGGAGAAGTGAATATAGAAAAACCTCTCTTTCAGAAACAAAACGTGAAAGAACTATTAAACGGCTGCATATGCTGTACTATCAAAAAGGATTTAGAGACGACGTTGGATGAATTTATACTAGAGGCGCAAAAGAATGAACTGGATCTTTTAATCATAGAAGGAACAGGCGTTTCCAACCCTCTCGAAGTAAAGAAAGTATTAGATAATCCTATGTATTTGTCTCATTTCCGTTTGTATTCGATGATTAGTTTGATAGATTCGAGTACCTTTTTAGAGTATCAGAGTGTGTTTTCAAGCACGGCGGACATACGGAAACTGCTGGAAGAACAGATCACCAGCGCCGATCTCATTCTATTAAATAAACAGGACCTGACCAAAGGGAAGACCTTAAACAAAACCATCAGAAAAATCAAGGGGCTTGCAGGGGAGTCCGTCCCGATCTTTCAAACATCCTATGGGCGTATCCCATCTCTGGAGTTATGGAAGAGCCGAATACAACCTTCGATCCATTCTTCAGCGGAAAGGAGAGAAGAGGAAGCCCATTCCCATCACTACTCCGGGTTGCGTGCCGTGAAAATCGAGCCCGTACCAAAGATGAAGAAACGAGATTTGGAGAGTTGGTTGAGCGACTTACCTAAAACCATTTTAAGAGGGAAAGGAGTCGTGAACCTTGAAGGTCATGAAGGCTTTTATTCCTTTCAATTTTCCTCAAACATGCTCGAGTTTGAGAAGATTCAACATCCAGCAGGCATACACCCGGCTATCATTTTGATTGGTAATCAGCTTCAACGAAAAGAACTCATGCACAGCTTCAGCCGGTTCGGAAAGGTCTGAGATTGGTGAAGCAGCTAAGACGATGCAGAATGGATGCTCGAAGGTAAAGGGAAAACGAGAAAAAGTATGGGATAGGAGGAAGCTATGACTTTCAGGCTTTACAACACAGTATTGGATGTAACAGCCGTTTTAGCTTTTGTGATTGTTGCTTACTTTGTTACGTATAGTCAATGGCTTGGAAAGAGTGCTTCAATCATTCTACCCGGTTCTTTCAACCAGCTGAACACGATCTTTCTCAGTCTCATCATTGAAGCGATTCCTTTTGTACTTATTGGTGTTCTCATTGCCGGGTGCATTCAAATGTTTATTACAGAAGAACATGTGAAGCGGTGGATCCCGCAAAATAAATACCGGGCCATCCTGATGGGCTGCCTGGTAGGATCTGTTTTTCCTGCCTGTGAATGCGGAATCGTCCCCATTGTCAGGCGGCTAGTAGCAAAAGGAGTGCCCTTGCACGCAAGTATAGGATTTCTTCTGACTGGACCATTGATCAACCCGATTGTCATTTTATCGACGTATATGGCCTTTGGGAATGATATGAAAATGGCAGGTTTACGGATGGGAGTGGGTTTTGTTGCGGCGCTTCTGATCGCCCTCTTGATCAGCACTTTATTCAAGTCGAACCAGCTCAAACATTCGGTTTCAGGTTTGTATGGCTCTGAAACGCTCCCGCAATCAGAGGTATCGTTCATGAAAAAGCTTAAGGGTATGTGTGTCCATTCGATTGACGAATTCTTTGATATGGGAAAGTATTTGATCATTGGTGCTTTCGTTGCTGCCTTTGTGCAAACCTATGTACAAGCCCAGTCCCTCTTTTTGTTCGGGGAAGGATTGATGGGGGCGACGGTTGTCATGATGGGGCTGGCTTTCTTTTTATCCTTATGTTCAGAGGCAGACGCTTTTATCGGAGCTTCCTTTAGTAGTCTGTTTCCATCCGGCGCAGTTTTAGCCTTTTTAATCTACGGACCTATGATTGATTTGAAAAATACCATCATGCTGTTGAGTGTGTTTAAATCCAGGTTCGTGTTTACATTATTCCTTTCCATCACGGTCATTGTTTTCGTATGTACGATCACTATATCTATGGTGGGCAGGTGAGTAGGCGTTGCGCTTTCACTTTTATCAATTCCTGAAACTACTCCTATTAGCCGCCTTTGCATTTTTTCTTATCCAATTGCACCATACCGGGGAAATCGTGAAATTGATCAACCCCAAATATGTCCTGATGAGTCAGGTGGCCGCAGGAGTGATCGTTCTCCTGTTTTTCGTCCAGTTGGGAAGAGTATGGCAGGGAAATGCCGACGAACATGCCTCCTGCGCTCCCGGGTGCACCGAGGACCACGATCACAAGCAGTCGTATGTAAAGAGGTGTGTGAGTTACCTGGTTCTCCTTTTTCCTTTATGTACAGGGTTTGGACTGGACCTAACCTCCCTGGATGCAACGATTGCCAAAAATAAAGGATCCCTTCTCCCGCAAGGAGAAAATGCTTATCAAGAGGAACCATCATCGAAACCACCGACTCTCGATGAGAACAAGCCGATCCCCAACAATAATTATTTGACGGATGAAGAATATGAACAAAAAATGGGTCGTCTAAACGATGATGTGGTAGAGATGAACGAAGATATCTTCGCTTCGTATTATCATGAAATAGAAGCAAATCCCCATAAATATAAAGGGAAAACGATACAAATGAAAGGTTTTGTGTATAAAGAAGAAGGATTAGATTCCAATCAGCTCGTTGTGGCAAGGTTTCTGATCACCCACTGTGTCGCCGATGCCAGGGTCATTGGGTGGTTGAGCGAATCTGACCAAGCAGCCCAATTTAGTGAGAATACGTGGGTGGAAGTACGTGGTGTGATTGATGTAGGAAAGTATAATGGTGTCGAACTTCCAATCATCGAGATAAAAGAAATCAATCCTATCCCTGAGCCGGCCAATCCATACATTTTCCCTATTTTGACGAAAGTTCTTTAAAGTCAGCTTTAATAAGTGACAAACCTTTTCAAAAAAAATAAAAAAACTTTCCATTTCATAGACACCAAACACACACTTCCTTCGATTATAGAATTGAGGAAGTGTTTTTTTATGCACAAATCCTCCATCTTTCCATAAGAATAGGAGCATCCAAATGAACTATATCAAAGCGATCAACGCCTTCTACGATCACCAGGAATTCAACCCTCTAACTTCTGCCGCCATCAACCTTTGGCACAGCCTCATGCATGTGAACAACAAATCCCGTTGGAAAAAAGAATTTACGGCTTCGATGACCGTCCTTTGTCTGAAATCCAATTTGAGCGAGAGCAGCATTCGGAAAGCACGCAAGGAACTTGTGGAGAAAGGATATGTGACGTTCACTTCGAGGCAAGGCAACCAGGCTCCCATCTATCGGATCCTCCCTTTATATGAAGAAATGGACAATGAGAACGACAGTGTGGAGGAGAACAGTGGCGGCAAGTCGAACGGCAGTGATACCGGCAACACGAACACATTAATTAAACAAAACGAAACGAAAGAAAAAGAAGTAGTAGTAGAAAAGCCAGACGACAATCCCCACCATTTTTACGAAAACAACATCGGAACGTTATCGCCGTTCATCGCAGAAAAAATTTCCGTGTGGTGTGAGGAAATGTCTGATGAACTCGTCATCCAATCGATGGAGCTTGCGGTGGAGAGCAACAAGCGTTTCTTCAGCTATTGTGAAGGCATTCTGAAACAGTGGCAGCAAGGTGGTGTCCGCACCCTGAGAGGAGCGGAACGAGCACAGCAGGATCACAAGAAGAAGAGGGCCAATTCGAAGCAGGAGAAAAACAAATCGGTGTTCGAAAAGTTGAGAGAGGAGGTACAGGCATGAAGAGAGAAGAAGCCATAGAGGTGCTCGAGACGATCAGTGAATTGTATCCGCAGAAGTTCGATATCACCGAGCGTGTCGCGAATATGCTGATACCGAAGCTTTTGGAAATGGATTATAGAGGAGTGCTGGCCAAGCTTTCCGATTTCGCCGTCCGCAGTCCGTTCCCGCCGACCATCGGAGAAATCGCTGTCTATGAACCTGAGGAAAACCATCACTTGGAGCAGATGAAAGTGTGGGAGGCGGAAGCCGCGGAAGTATCTGATGAGATCCGCCAGCGGTTTATGGACAAGCTCCGTTCGCTGGCAGAGGAGAAGTCCCATGAGTCATAATCTACAGACAGAACAGGCAGTATTAGGTATTTTTCTAGTAGACGGGGAGAAAATCAAGCAGACGACTCTCGCCCCTGAGCATTTCTCCCGACACGATCATCGACGCATATTCTTAGCGATGCAGCAGGTGGACGACGCTGGGACACCGGTGGATATGGTGACGGTAACCACAAGTCTCGGGGAAGAGGTCGCCCAGGTGGGAGGAGTAAGCTACTTGCTCGGGCTGGCTGAATCCGTCCCGACGACCGAGAACTTCCACTTCTATGAAAAACTCCTCATCGAATCGTACACGAACCAGCAAATGAGACAGTCGGCGATGGAGTACATCGAGAATCCGAGTGCTGATGCGCTGCTTGGCTTGAAGCAGCAGCTCCATCTGATGGATCAGGACCCGGAAGCGGATGAGCAGACGGTGAAAGATCAGCTCAGTGACATCGCCATGGAGATGATTTCCTCACCTGTCCAGACAGGGTTAGCCACAGGGTTCGAAGACTATGACAAAATGACCGGAGGCGCGCAGCGTGGCGATTTGATCATCGTCGCTGCCCGGCCTTCGATGGGTAAGACAGCTTTTGCCTTAAATATCGCCATGAACCATTGCAAGAACGGAGGAGCAGTCGACCTGTTCAGTCTGGAAATGGGATCTAAACAGCTCCTGCAGCGGATGATTTCTTCAGAAGCACGCATCGACGGGCAGAAGTGGCGCTCGATGTGTTTCTCCGCCGAAGACTACAAACGTTCCTTCCACGCCATAGGGGAAATCGCCGAGTGGCACCTCTCCATCCACGAGCGCCAACAAACCGTCCAAGACATCACGGCAAAAATCAGAGCCTCCGTAGCTTCCGACCCCGATCAAAATCACCTCATCATCATCGATTACTTGCAGCTGATGAATGTCAAAGGACGTTATGAACGCCGGGACCTCGAAGTCGGCGCCATCACCCGCGAACTGAAACTCCTCGCCCGTGAACTCGACATCCCCATCATCCTTCTCTCCCAACTCTCCCGAAGTGTCGAACAGCGTCAAGACAAACGGCCGATGATGTCGGATTTGAGGGAATCAGGTAATATCGAACAGGACGCTGACGTCATCAGCTTTTTGTACCGAGATGACTATTATTCGCAGGAAGGAAGTGATGTGGTGGAGGTGATTTTGAGGAAGCAGAGGAATGGTCCGGTGGGGACGGTGATGTTGGGGTTTGAAAAAGAGTTCGGGCGGTTTGCGTGATTTGGATTCGATGAGTCATAAAATGAAACGTCTAGTAATGTTCAGATGACCGGTTGTACTTCGAGAAGAATACATCCTCCGTTCAATCCTTCACGGTTCTATACATATCAAGAAAACTCCATTTATTCCGGCTGCTTCCTGTATTATACTGGAAGGAGATTCGAAATAGGGGAGGCCGTATCATGGAATTGAACAACAACACACGACTACTCAAACTGAGGGATATCCTTTTCGAAGAGACGGATGAGCATCATGAACTCAGCATCCAGGAAATCTGTGAAAAACTGAAGCTCTACTTCGGACCCGAAGCGAAGTTCGATGCTCGTACACTCAAGCGTGATATGGACGTGCTCGAAGATGCGGGAATAGAAATTATCCGCAATACCGGACGTTTCGGTAAGGTGTATTACAGCTATCAGGACCGCGTCTTCGAGACCTATCAGCTGCGGCTCATCAATGACGCCATCCTATCCGCGAAGTTCATCACAGAAAAAGAGAAGAAGGATCTGATCGAGCGGAACAAACAGCTCACAAGTAGACATATCGCAAAGACCCTCCCGGATCCGCTCCTGTACTCCCAGTCTGCGAATGACGATTATGAACTCGTCAAATTGAGCATCGATAATGTGCACAGGGCGATCTCAGAACAGAAGGTATTGCATTACCAGTACGGGAAATACAACATGGACAAGGAATTCGAATACCACCGGAACGGCGATACATATCATGTCGAGCCCTATGCCCTCATCTGGCAGAACGATTTCTATTATCTGATCGGAAGGTTCCGCGGAAACGGGGAAATGCGCCACTACCGTTTGGATCGGATGCGGAACATCGAAATATCGGAAGAACGTTTCAAACGGAAGCAGGATTTCTTAGTTAAAGAATACGTCGACCAAAGCTTCCACATGTTCGCTGGGGAAGAGGCATGGATCAAAATCGAATTCGATGCAAGCCTACTGAACGTAGTCCTCGACCGTTTCGGAAAAGACGCCTCAATAAAGGCAATCAGTGACGACCGGTTCATCCTTTCGACGAAGGCGAAAATGAGCATCGGACTCATTGGCTGGATCCTCACCTGGGGACACAAAGCGAAAGTCGTCTCACCAGAATCCCTCGTCGCTCAAGTGAAAGAAGAAGTGCAAAAGATGTCCAAGCAGTATGAATAGAGAACGTGTGTTGGGAGTGCAAATTTTTGATCACCCCATCCGTTATCCTTGAGTTAACACAAATCAAGGAGGAACAAACACATGGCAAAACAAAAGAAAAGCTTCATCAAAAAATGGTGGTTCTGGGGAGTCGTAATCCTCGTAGTCTTCGCAGCAGCACAAGGCGGAGGAGAAGAACAGGACCAGGCAGAAGCAGAACCGGAAGGAACTCCAGTCGAGGAAGTGGAAGCGGCCAGCACAGAAGCCGAAGAGACCTCAACGGAAGAAAACGAAGCATCAGCTGAAGAGGAAACCGAAGAACCTATAGTGGAAGAGACGGAAGAAGAAGTACCGGCAGAAAATGACACCGTAAAAGTCTCTACAGGCATGCACGAAGTCGGAACGGATATCGAACCAGGCCTCTATAAATCAGAAGGATCCGTCTACTACTGGGAACGCCTCGCCGGATTCAGCGGTGAATTCGACGACATCATCGCAAACGGCAACCCACAAGGCCAAGAATACGTTGAAGTGAAAGAATCCGACACCGCCTTCAGCACTCAGGGTACAGGCAGCTGGACGTTGATTGATGACACCTATGCTCCGGAAACACAAACGAGTTTCGGTGATGGCACGTACCTGGTTGGAAAAGACATCGAACCCGGCACGTACAAGAGTGAGAGTGGTGGAGGCTACTGGGCTCGTTTGAGCGGGTTCAGTGGAGAGCTTGATACCATCATCGCGAATGATAATCCTGGTGGTTCTTCGATTGTAGAGATTCAAGAATCTGACCGTGGTTTCCAAACGTGGGGGAATGGTGAATGGACGAAGGTAGAGTGAAGTTAAAGGAGGCCATCTGAGCCTCCTTTTTCCATTAATTGATAGATGATAGAATGTAAATAAGCATATTACAATTGAATGACATAGGTTACATAAATGTTAATTTACTAATCATTCAATAAAAAAGAATAGTTGTGATTTATCAGTTGTTCATGGATGATCATCAGGGAATATCTCGGAGTTGCTGTTCAGTCTTTCGTTCATTAGTTTGAAATCGAAGTGCCTGTAATGTCGCCAGAAACACTGAGCGATATTGTGGGCACTTTTCATTTATATAAATGGGGGTCATGTAATGATTTTTGAAACTGAAGGAATGTTGCTTGAGTACACTGAAGGCATTGTAGGTAGAACTTTCCGCGAAATAGATAAAACAGGTATTTTGGAAGGTAAGAACAGTGATAAAGGAAGGTTGGGTAAGGCGGTCGAAGAGGGCTTTTATGGATATGAATTGAACAGTAATCCAGAAGCTGATTTCGATAACCTGGGGATAGAGCTGAAGGTTTCGGGTTTCAATAGGTTGAAAGACGGTTCATGGTCAGCGAAAGAACGCTTATCTTTGAGCATGATCAATTACAATGAAATCATCCATGAGGAATTCGAGTTCAGTAAACTGATTGCGAAAAATAAGAAGATATTGATCATTTGGTATGAATACGTCAAGGGAGTAGAATATGCTGATTTCGTTATCAGAGACTACCAGATATACGATATGACGAAAGATGAAAAAATCATAGAGAATGACTTCAATACTATCAAACAAAAAGTCATTGAAGGCGAGGCCCATAAATTGTCAGAAGGTGATTCGGTAATCCTCGGCGCAGCAACAAAAGGCCAGAAAGGTCAGAAGGCTGGTCAGCCCAATTCCCATGTCCTGGCCCCTACGAGAGCATTTTCATTGAAAAATTCATTCTTCAGGGGAATACTCAGGGATCATCTGAAGGGTGTTACATATCACCATAGGAACCTTGAGTTTGTCACCCCTGAAAGTTACGTATGGAACAGAATCACCCGATTCAGAGGGATGAGCCAATTAGAAATCCTAGAATCGCTGACCGGTCGGGATGTCAGTGAAAAAGTACCGAAGCAAATCGGGAAAATGGTCTCTGACGCTTTGATAGGTAAAGATAAAGATTTGGCTGACAGACATGAAGTCTTCAGCAAATCCACGTATATGATCAAGAACATTCCAGTGAAAAATGGGACGATTCCTATGGAAAAGGCAACCTTCAGCACATTGAAATTCGAGGATTTCTCGACCGACTGGGAAGAATCCGAATGGAAGACGTTCTTCGAAGAGGTGACTTTCCTATATATAACTTGGGTAGGTCAAAAAGACGGAGTGAAGTTGAAAAATGGAGAAAGGCTGTTGGATCGAGTATATAAAATTACATTCACAGAGGATGAAGTAGAAAGTTTCAGAAAAACGTACGACTTGATAAAGAAGGCGATAGAACAAAGGGATATCAGTTTCTTACCGAAGTCATCCTCTGAAATCTCGAATGGTCTGGACCTTGTGATATCCACCAAAAGCAATAAAGGTGGGGTATATGAAAGGTTCTTTGAAGATAAAAAGGAAAATTGTTTCATGTTGAATAAAGATTTCATAAAGAGAAAATTGGAAGACGCAACTAGGGAATGATAAGTCCTATTGAGTAGGGCCTCCCGTTTTTCATCTTGATGTCGAATTTTTGTTACAATGATTCTTAAGAATGTTAATAAATATATTGAAATGGAAGTTCTTCAGGACAACAGAATGAGGTGTAGGCATATATGATAAAGCAGAATCATGCTTTCCAGTTCTTGACTCATGTTTCAGATTCATGGGCACGAATGGGTGAAAGTATTGAAAGATCGATTTATAAAGATAAAGAAACGGCGATATTCAAGTCCAGGAAGCTTGCTGAACTAGTGCTGGAAGAAATCCTGATAAATGAAGAAATAGATGTGCCTGATCGGACAACTGCAGCCGAAAAAATGAGCAGGCTGTATCATATGGGTATCATCACAGATGATGTCAATAAATCTTTCCATAGAGTGAGAAGAAGAGGAAATCAGGCGGTCCATGAATTGAGGGAGCTCCCGATGATGGATGCGTTGAAGGTCCATAAGAGCCTTTATGAAATCTGTGCCTGGTATGTGGAAACATATGGACCGTTGGATGCAGATATACCTGGTTACCAAGATCCTGAACCGGAAGATGATGAACAGAGGATGTATGAAATGATGAAAAAGCATTTCAATGATTTCCTCAGTAAAGGATCCACCAAAGAAGAAACGGAAAGTGGAGTTGAGGAAGACTCCGTTTCATCAGAAGGTCCATACAAAAAGTATTATGGTAGCCATCTTCTATATCAGTTGAATAAATTACGCGAATCATCCCAAGAAGCGATTGAAGGGTATCAATCTTTGAGTTCTTTTAAAAAGTATCTCCATATAAAACGTCCTATCCAGGAAGAGTTGGAAGAGAAGCTCGAAAATGCCTCGTCTACAGATCAATCACAGTTAGTCTTTCTATGCGGTAGTGTAGGAGATGGGAAATCGCACCTGCTTGCATACTTGCAGTCGACATATCCGGACTTGATGGACAATTTCGAGATTTATAACGATGCTACAGAGAGTTTCGATCCGAAAAAAGATTCACTCGATACTCTAGCGGACTCCCTGACCCCCTTTGATGATGAACATATCCATACGAGTTCGAAGAAAATGGTTTTGGCTATAAATCTCGGCGTGTTGCACAACTTTTTGGAAACCGATTACGCAAAGGACAGGTACAAAATCCTCAAGACATTCATCGGAGAAGCGAAAGTCTTTGATGAGACTTCCATCAACCGTGAGGTGGAACATGAGAATTTCAGTCTCGTGAGCTTCGGAGATTATCATGAATTCGAGTTGACCGAAAATGGGCCTGTATCTCCATATATAGAAACAATGCTCGAGAAAATCGTGGCAGAAACAGAGGATAACCCTTTCCATAAGGCATACTTGAAGGACCTGAAAAATGATTGGAATCATCCGATACTCATGAACTATAAGTTCCTGAAAGCGGAAAGTGTCCGTACATCTATCACCAGAATCCTTATAGAAACCATCATGAAAGATAAAGTCATCATCTCTACCCGTACTTTATTGAACTTCATATACGACATTCTGGTACCTACATTCGTCGAGGACATAGATTCTTCGGACATGTTCGATATGATTCCTTATCTCCTTCCTGCTTTGCTGTTCGAAGGGGAACAAAGGTCTACGTTGTTGAAGGCCGTATCAAACCAGGACCCGATTCACTATCGCAGTCAAGAAGTGGATGAGAAGATAATAGGGCTTCACAACACGAACAACTTGGGAGCCTTCATGAGGAGCACTATAACGGATCCCTTTGCAGAAGAATGGATCGATATGATTTCTTACGAACCTATGCACTTCATTGACAGTAAATCATCCAAAAAGAGCATAGGGGAGATGTTCATCAGATGCTCGTTCTTATTCCGATCCACTTTGAATTCATCATTCAAAGACGTCGTCTACGATAAATATACGAGTTACCTCTATGCTTTCAATAGCGGAGATATGCAAAAACTCAGTGACATGTATTACGAAGTCCAGAATTCCATTTTCCTATGGAAAGGTTCACCTCAGAAGAATTACATTTATCTTGACGATGAGATGGAGAATATGAGGATTGCTGAAGAATTGAAACCGAGGAAAAGCGACGTCTTCACTATTGAAAAAAGGGAAGGGACGTTGAAGCGATTCCTCATGTATGTAGTCCTCGGGTACAGAGTCGGGTCTGAGACGATTCCAGTAGACATCGATTATCCATTGTTCAAGACATTGAGCAAGGTTCGTGAAGGATATAGATTGAGCAAAAAAGACAAAGAGGACTCTATCAAGTTCGAGGAGTTCATCGACAAATTACTGCCGCTTGGCAACCAGAAAGAAGAAATCCTCATCCAGGATCATGAAGAAGGCCTGAAATTCTTATTGGAATACGAAGGCTACGGTGAGTATTCATTCAGCAGGGAGTCGTGATTCATTTGGAAAGATTGGAAGAGTTGAGAAAATCGCTGAGAGTAAAAGGCGAAGGCGAAAAGAAAGAATTATCACACATCATAAATAAAAGGGCCCACATGCTACCGTTCCAAACACGTAACCCCGAACGTGCCAAATTCAAGAACGGATTCCTTCCGGTCATCGGCCAATTCGTAAGATACGCGGATTCAAAGAAGCTGGGAGCCGATATCGACAATAGGGAAGTCATACAGAATATAAAAGACAAAGTCCGTATGGATGAGTCCGATGCTCCACACTTCGAAAAAGTGCTGGAGAAATTCTTGTTGCAATCAGAGAATTTCAGGATATTGCATCCTTTCATGTTATCCTATGTTCCTCTATCCGATTCGCAAGAAGCTACCGGAGAAAAGAATATCGCTTTATATATGCATAATGCTCTTTTGAAGGGAGATGAATCGGTCTTCCATGATATTCTGCATGGCTCAGAGAAAGGGCATGTGCTTACGAAACTGGTCCGGGATCATATGCCTGAATTGGAAAAGGAAGCAGCTCAGAACAATTATCCTCAGCCACTGGATTTCATCAGTGGATACTTCAAGGAAGACTTGCTGTTCTTGGCAAGACATGAAGAGTATTTCCTGCAACACATCGAGCTTTTCCTTGCCTATTATTATTTCTTTTCAATCTCGCAACTGACATTGAAATTGAACCAATTTGACAAGGCTGAAGATGATCGACCTACTGATTTATACTATAACCTCGATTGGGAAGCTTCCAGCAGGAACAGAGCTGCATATAAGAGAGGGTATTCCCAAGTGAAGGAATCAGCGAGGAATCTCCTGGTCCATATCAACACTCTTGAACATCTGAATTTCATTTTCGATGTGAAAAACCAGGATTACTTGAGGTTGTTGACCACTTTCGAAAACAAGGACGAAAATGAGCGGAAAGAGGTCATAAGCGCTTTGCGCCATTGGATCAAGGAATATTCTTCTATCGCTATGAAAGAAGAGGTAAGTGTCCAGGATGATATGACAGTCAATGACTTGATGAGGGAATTGTTCAAAACCATCAAAAAAGTTTATGGACAATCCACTCGTGCCGGTACAGAGTCGAGGTACGCATTGGGTATCGAGGAAATCGGAAAAAGATACTTCCTCAAAACTAGGGGAGCCCTTGGACATACTTTGAATGTGACCCAGGACTTTTTATTGCTGATGGCAGCATTGGTAGTGAAAGATGAGAAAATCTCCTTGAAAAAAATGTTCAAAGAACTGGAGAAAAGAGGTCTGTTCTTTGATAGACAATCTCAAGAAGAGATACAGGAGATGTTCGACAAACTTAATCTAATAGAGAAGAAGAGTGATAGTGGTGATGCTCAATATGTCAAACCGATTTTATGATTATCTTACAGGTAACTTGAAGGACTTCTTCAAAAGGCAGAATCTAGAAGGTGGCGAAAGGTTTTATCTGCAACTCGAAGAAGAACCTGAGGTTGCTGATTTTTTCAATAGCCTTTCCCAGTCAGAGTTCAGTCATGAATTCAAGTACCAACATGAGCATGGCGAATTGTACCGTACGATAGCTCTCCACATAGATGGTGTCAGGATTGTGGTAGCGGCTACGATCGATGAAGTGAAACCCGATTTCCTCGTCACTTTGAGGAATAATGTAAGTGAACAAAAAGGGGAATGGGAACGTACAGCTTTGCTCAGTATCTGTCATGAAACGCTTGACAGTATCCGAGGCGGGAGCAGCGACTTACAAAGAGAAGGCATGCCTTTCCATGTGAAGTCGATAGCCAATAAATTGAAAAGTGACTTGGAAAAGGATACTACCTTATCGGTTCAAGAAAAAGAGGTCCTTCATTTCCATTTGGACAGGAAACTCAAAGATTCTCTCCTCCAGCCGTCAATCTGGGATTATGAAGAAGTTCTGAGCCTACTCCATAAAGGTCGTATCGACAGGGAGGATTTCAACAGTCTTTCCCTTTTCCCTGATAATCTCATACACCAAGAACCTAACATGAAACGGAACGAAGTCAGAAAGCGTTTGGATGACAACTCGAGCCTGTTCGAGCGCGTACAAAGAATACATGAATACGGAAATGAAGAAACAGAACTGGAAAAAGTCTTTGATGATAAGATTGCAGCGAGTTTGAAAAAAGAGAGTTGGCAGAATACAGAATTCAAGCCGATCATTGATTCTTATTCTCAACGGAAGTCCAAAACCCTCAATTATAAGGACACTGAAACTAAGAAATTGAACAAAGATGTTTCTTATTGGGAAAAACCTTTGTCAGAAACGAAAGCGGGCAACAGGAAGAGGCATATCATCATTTTCGCTTCACCTGAGGAATCCAAAGTGGAAATGTCATTCGAATTCGACGATTATCTGTCCAAAAATTATGTAGATAACAAGAATAAAGACAAAGAAGCTCAAGCGGATGCCAGCGGAAAGAAATTCAATGTCAAATTACCTGTGTATCCTGATCACGCAGGTTTCTTCAAAATGAGATATAAACACAAAGAGGAAAACAAGTCCACTTATGAATTCATGTTCTGTGTATTGCCTATCTCTGAAAAGACGTTGATAGGGATAGAAACCTCCTATGAAGTCAAGGTCACACAAAGCAAGTCACATATCTCAATCAACTATGAAGGTCAACTTATGAAGCTGGGTGAGGGTGTTGACGTCGTAGAGAGAAATATCACTGAGTCCGGTGAAAGCATCGCATTGGCAGAGGATACGGTTACGAAGCTGGAAGTGGATACTGCTGCTTGGGGTGAAGGACCACTTCCTGTGAATATCATCGTTGATGGAATACAGATACCTATGCAAATCAATGATAAGGAGACCCGCGCAAGGCCGATTCTAGCGAAGAATGTATGGAAGTTGAAGAGGGAGAGAGAGCAATCCTTCCATCTAGTGGAAAACCGTCTCAAACAAGGTACTTTCGAAGCGTATATGCATAATGATTTCAAGGGGAAAGTCGAATTAGAACAGAAGTGGATCCAAGAAGGTATGGCATCAGGAACGATGGAGTTCGGAGAATTACAGGCGATAAGACTGAATTTGCCCCATGATGTAAAGGAAGCATATGATAACCTATTGGATATCATGGATGAAAAAGAATTCCTACCTAGTTTGGGGTATTTGGATGGCGATATCAAAGAAGCGGCTGAGAAGTTCGTCTTCAGTTACCAGAAAGAAATCTCGGAAATCCAAGAACATGTCTTGTTGGACGATTCGCAAAAGGGTCTTATGAATCTGGGCTTCATAAGGAATAAGGAAGACATTTGGATGACTCCTTTCCATCCTCTGAACCTTTCATACCAATTGTATCTGAATGAAATTCTGGGTGCTGAAGAAGTGGATGCGCATATCTTGGACAGATTGCACCCTCAGAACCTTTTACCTTTCATTTATGGACAAGGCGATTCCTTGTATCGCCCTACAATGGAATCGGATACTCCAGAATGGATCGATTATAAGCCTGAGAACCAAGTGACGGTAGGTAATGCGAATGAATTCATGGCCAAGGTGGTCCGTGAAAAAATGAATCAATTCGTCCAGCATTTCGATTACCTTTTCCTGGATGCTTCAAAATCGCCTTTATTGTTGAATATTATACAAATCCATAATGATACGGAAATAGTGAAGGGGGTATTCAATTATTTGAAAGGAAAACTGGAAAAGGATGGACCACATTCCCTTTTCCCTGTCAAATTGGCTTTATATAGGAACACACACTCCATGAGCGCTTTCGAGTCCTTTTCCATCCTTGAGAATCCTGAACAAGTGGAAGAGGAATTCGGGTTATCCCTGAAGTCGAAGGACTATGATAAATCCGACGTCTTACGCCATATAAGAGAGAACATCTCCTATTATAAACTTGAATTGGAAGAGAAGACCAAGTTCGATTATGCCCATATTTCGTTCTTCAAAATGCCTACTCAAGACAGTGATGCCTTGCACAGGGTGGACCAGATAGAGAGCGGGATGTCCTTGGACGGTCTATTATCATCCGTGAATTCGATCGCCAGTGAAGCAGATTACCGTTCCGGTTTCGGTTTGAAGAATAGTCCTGCTGGGTCGAACATTCTGATTGAGACGGCGACTTATGTGAATGAGCTTGCAGCGAATATGAAAAACGAAGCGAGCAATTCCTATAGTAAAAATGAATCCATTGTAATCAGGACGTCTACCCAGGGTTATGCGATGCTCGATGAGATATACAAGTCTTCAGCGTGGGTGACTTTCATCGACCCTGGAGTGGATTTGGAGTTTTTCCAGAAACCTGCCAGCAACTTGTTGGTCATCCATTACAGTGATCAGTACTCCTCATCGGATCGTTACGATGCTATAACAGTGACGGATAAGTCGGACCAATACAAAATGGTCATCGAAGAGTACCTGAAAGAGCATAAAGTACCTGTGAACGCTGAAAGAATCGATTCAGCCATCCAGACATTCAATGCGATAAACGGTGAATGGCTATTGAGGATAATAGGTAGCAAAGGGCAATTCGCCAGAGAAAAAGTGAGTATAATTTCCGCTATGAAATATGCTGAAAGCTTCTTCCATCATGAAAACATCCAATGGATTCCGGTTTCTCTCGAAGAAATCCTGAGGGTCGCCGGGGCAGTCAACTTGACTAAAGGAGACGGGTTGTTTTCGACGTCGAACCTGCAATCCAGAGGGAAACATAGTGATGACGTCTTGTTGATAGGTTTAGAAAAACGGGATGGAAATCTATACGTGCACTTTTATCCTATCGAAGTCAAAATAGGAGGAATCCAGAATAGTAAAGCCCGATTGCAGATCGATCAGACGGCGAAACTGTTTCATAAGCACCTCAGGCAGGATGAGGATGATTCTTTCATCAACAAATTCTATAGGAACTTTTTTGCTCATATCCTGCTGGCTAATGCTAAAAAGCTGCATTCGAATGGTTTATGGGATGATGCCCGGTTCCACTCTGTCGAAGACCTAAAACCCATGTTATTGAATGATGATTTCATCATCGCTGAACATCTGGAAGATTCAATCGGCAAAGGCGCCGTCCTGACTTTCAGAAAAGACCATCATTATCGTTCCGCAGTCAAAGAGGAAGATATCCTGATGCTGACTCTTCTCGAGGATGATGCATATAAAGGAATAGTGACTCCTATAGAAGAAATCAGAGATAAGATGGAAAAAGGATATTTCGATTTGCCGGCAGACAAGTTATTATCAAGCCTTTATACAAGTTGTCCAGAGGATCCTAATCATCAAACGGGGGTGTCATATGAGGAAACCCAGGAAGCGGATGATCATGATCCGATTGAAAGTGGATCTATTGGAACCACCGATGGACAAACTAAAGGAAATGATGACCAAGAGAAAAGTTCGCTTGAAGGTACAACGCCGCCAGAGCAAGATGTACAAAAATATTCGAATGGCACAAGCGATGAGGTTACTCAACAAGGAGATGGGGAGTTAGTGGAACCTGCTCCCAAGTCTGCAGTTGAATTGGAAGACATTCGGATTCCGATAGGTAAAGTGGAAGGTTCTGAAGCGGAAGTCCATTGGGAATTCGGTAATCCAGGCTTGGCGAACAGACACATGTTCACTGTAGGTAGATCCGGTCAAGGGAAAACTTATTTCATCCAATGTATGCTTCTGGAATTGGCCAAGCAAGGGATTTCCAGCATCATCATCGATTATACGGACGGGTACAAAAAGTCACAGCTGGAGGAAGAGTTCAAGGAAGAATTGGGTGATGATCTCGAGCAGTTCATCGTCCGTGCAAAGAAATTCCCTGTGAACCCGTTCAAACGCAATATGAAAATGCTTGATGAAGATATCCATATTCCCGAGGATGATTCCGACGTCGCTGAACGGATTAAGAACGTCATCGGCTCTATCTATGAATCCCTGGGTATCCAACAGCTCAATTCCATCTATCAAGCGGTCATCAAAGGGATGAGGCAGTATGACGAAGAGATGAGTCTGCCGAGGCTCGGAGAGATTCTCGAAGAAGATGGATCGGCCACTGCGAAGACAGCTCTTTCACAGATGAATCTTCTCATCGATAAGAACCCTTTCGATTATGATGAAAAGTTCGATTGGTCATTCCTCGGCCGGGATGAGGGGAAAGTGTTCATCGTCCAATTGACTGGGTATTCGCCGGATGTACAGAACATGATTACCGAATTCATACTATGGGATCTGTGGTACTACAAATTGCAACACGGAAATAAAAACAAACCTTTTCCGATAGTATTGGACGAAATGCAGCGTTTGGATATGAGCGGAGATGCACCGACATCCAAAATATTGACCGAAGGAAGGAAATTCGGTTGGTCTGGTTGGTTCGCTACACAGTTCACCAAAGGTTTTGCTAGTGACCACCTGAGCCGTTTGCAGAATGCTGCACAGAAAATCTATTTCAACCCTACTGAAAATGAAATAAGCAGTATCGCGGCTACATTCTCCCAGGACACACCTTCACGAAAACAATGGGAGGAAAAACTCAAAAACCTTAAAAAGGGACAATGCGTGGTTTATGGACCTGTACTGGGGAAAGATGGTGAACTGAAGGGCTCCATGCCGGTAGTCGTAAATATTTCGTCAATGAAGGAAAGACTATGAATAAGACCGGAAGTCTATCTTCCGGTCTTCTTGATGTCAGTGATAGTGATACCAATCATAGGATGATGTTTGTCCGCCCCAACTGTCTTGACATTTGAG
Organism: Halobacillus aidingensis; assembly: GCF_900104185.1. Lineage (GTDB taxonomy): Bacteria > Bacillota > Bacilli > Bacillales > Halobacillaceae > Halobacillus > Halobacillus aidingensis. The sequence goes on from NZ_FNIZ01000007.1 coordinate 172,819, forward strand.
GAAACAGGAGAAGCACTTATATCACAGGTACAGGCTACCATTCCAGTACTCAAAAGAGGAGGGACATCTTGCTGATGCGATTCTTATGCGGGATACTTTCGGGCGGTGAGGATTATCTGATTCAATTCAAGGATTATCCCTCCAATCAGATGATGGTCTAGCAAACTCATTTATGATAAAATATTCTTCTGGACGACAAGATTTGATCTTTACAGACATTTCGATTATAATGTATAATGATATAAAAACCGAAAGGATGTTCGGTGTCATGGACGTAGTAGAACTATTCGCCGGTGTCGGCGGCTTCAGGATAGGTTTGGAAAAAGCCAGTCACGAATTCAATACAGTATGGGCGAATCAGTGGGAACCATCAACGAAATCACAGCCAGCGTTCGAGTGCTACACGAACCGGTTTCATACAGGTGAGCATTCCAACGAGGATATAGCAGAAGTCTGGCCGCAAGTACCAGAGCATGATTTACTCGTAGGTGGATTTCCTTGCCAGGATTACTCGGTAGCACGGACTCTGTCAGGGGAGAGTGGCATCCAAGGTAAGAAAGGTGTCCTTTTCTGGCAAATCATGAATATCGTTCAATCCCGTAAGCCGAAGTATTTGCTTCTTGAGAACGTCGACCGTCTCCTGAAGTCCCCCTCAAAGCAAAGAGGACGAGATTTTTCCGTCATGCTCGCCAGTTTGAGGGATGAAGGATATTATGTGGAGTGGAGAGTCATCAATGCCGCGGATTACGGTTTCGCACAGAGAAGACGACGCGTATTCATCTTCGCCTTTCACAAATCGACTTTGATAGCACAACGTCTTCAGAATGAAGGGCCTGAGGATATCCTTCATTCAAAAGGATTCTTCGTGAAGCAATTCCCTGTGAAGGAAGAACACAATCATCGCCACCCTGATCAAGAAGCGATACTCCCTACAGACATTGTGGAAGTTTCCGATCACTTCTCGCTTCCATATAAGAACAGCGGTATTTTGATAGGCAGTGATGTCTACAGTGCAGAACTCATTCCAGATTCGGACGTTTCCCCGGTCACATTGCGGGAAATACTCGAAGAAGCGAATGCGATCCAGGGAGAAGTGGATGAGAAGTATTATCTTAAGGAAGACAATGAAAACAAAAAAGGCCGTTCTGATTTCGAAGAGATGAAGTATCAGAAAGGTGCCAAGAGAGAGAAAAGGGTCTCCCAGACCGGACATGAGTACTATTATACGGAAGGTGGCATGGCGTTCCCTGAGAACCTCGATGCTCCCAGTCGTACGATGCTTACCAGTGAAGGGACCAAAAATCGGAGTTCCCATGTCGTAGAGGACTTGAATACCGGAAGAATCCGTTTTATCACTCCGCTCGAAGCGGAACTGCTTAATGGATTCCCACCTGACTGGACGAAAGGTTTCATGCCTGAACGGACAAGGTATTTCTGTATGGGCAATGCCTTGGTTACAGGAATCATAGAAAAAATAGGACATGAAATCCTCAAACTTCATAAAGAAGAAGAGGCAGAGGACCATGTCTCACAACTGGATTTATTTGAAACGGGAGTCGATCGGTGAGAGCGATCGGCTTTTTTTTGTGTCGGTATATTCAAATGTTATAGGGCCAGATAAAAAGGCAACATGAATACAAGTGTACGAAAGGAGTGATATCTTGGCTGACATCATGACTTCGGAGCAACGGAAAAAGACGATGAGCAGGATAAGGGCAAGGTCCAAGCTAGAAGATAAAGTGAGCAAAGCTTTATGGAATAGAGGTTATAGATTCAGGAAAAATGTCAGGAAATTAAGAGGTACACCTGATATCGTCATCCAGAAGTACAAAGTCGTCATTTTCATCGATTCCTGCTATTGGCATGCTTGCCCAGTACACGGTACTACCCCGAAATCGAATACGAAGTTCTGGAAAGATAAATTCGAGAGGAACAAGCAGCGGGATCAACGTGACAACCAGTATTACGAGGATAAAGGTTGGAACATATTGAGAGTATGGGAACATGACTTGAAGAAAGATGAATTCGAGGATACGGTACAGAGGATATCGGAATTTATAGACAAAGCGAAAGAGAAGGAATGAAATCCTTCTCTTTCTTAGTATGGAAAACCATAGATGATGTAGGAAATGTTCAACATCAGATGGAATGGTCTTCTCTTATGAAACTTAAGACTTCGTTTACAGCATAAGATTTGCAAGAAGACTCTGCTTTGTAGCTGATGGAGTTGAAATTGCAAGTAGCTATGTAAAGGTCAGCTTCCATTACTTCGATAGTGACCTTATGTCCGCTCAGCGGAAAATATATGATTTCAAATTTACTGAGCAAGATACTTGATCCCCCTTTGTAGATTGCCTTTGGCTTGAAGTGCCTCCTCCTTATTCTATCATCAATCTTTGAAAAATGAATCCGTATTTACATCCAGTGCATCTGCTTGACTTTCAATGGTAATCAAAAAGGGATTTTTCAGTCCCCGTTCCATCCCGCTGATATACGTCCTGTCGAAGCCGGATCGGAAGGCCACTTCTTCCTGTGATAATCCTTTTTCTAAACGAATATTCTTTAAACGTTGGCCGAATATCTGTCTGACTTCTGCTTCTCTTTTTTTGTCCATACCGGCATCATCGTATGAACTAACTTAGAGCACCATGGACTGACAGTCACTATTTTACATTTTATTATATATACTCAGTAGATGTAAGAAGTTAACATTTGATTAGAATATATTTAATTCTTTAGTATTAGTTATTATTGTTCAATCCATACCAAATATTATCATGATTTGTTATAATTTTGTTAAATAAAGCAAGTGAGGTGATAGTTTTGGGATCGACATTCAACTCTGATATAGATGTAGAAAAAGAAGTTTCCAAATTCATTGATTCATATATGTACTCCCTCCTAGGCTATCGTTACGAAAGAATGTACGATAAGGACAGCCAAAAAAAAGGAATAGACGTGTATATGAGAAAGCAGGAAGAAGAAGTTTTCATTGATGATAAATGCGCAATCTATTTTGCCAACAAGGATTTGAAGACTTTCACTTTCGAGCTCTCATATATGAGAGGGCCAGTTATGAAGCAGGGATGGTTCCTGGATCATAACCAAGTAACAACACACTATAATGTGATGTGGATGAAGACCAGGGATGGAGTTGAAGACACCCGCTCTATCAAATTCAATGACATTACAGAAATAGAAGCGATGATCATTTCTAAAAGGGAGTTACAGAAATTCCTTGAAACCATGGGGTACACTACAGACGATTTGATCGAGTTCGATAGCTTATTCAGAAATTCAGGGCTTCGTAGTAGAGAAATGTCAAGTGGCGTAGACATGATTATCTCTCGTCAACTACCTGAAAAACCGGTGAACATTAAAATAGAAAAAGAGATTCTCTCCCTTATAGCAGATGACCATTACATCGTGACTCCATATACATTGAGGGATTTGAAGAAAAAGAAGTACATAAGTAAACCTGATATCCCTGAGTGTGCATACTCCTATGTTTTACAAGCACCTACCTCAGAAATCGATAAGAAAAAAGAGGTCATCCGCTATTTGATGGAGGAAGGAGTAAAAGTCTTAATTTTCACTGATGGCCCGATTACATCAATCGGGGATTCTTATATAGAGAGTAAGATGCTTCAAGTTTTTATCAATGAGCAAATAACTTTAAACCGGTTGTCAGAGGTGTTCGATGGTGACAGGGTCGATGAGGTACATAGAATCTCATCAGATTACCCTGGATTCAACTTCGAACAATTCAAAATCGAACACGCTGCTGCAGAAGAGAATATGATTGTACAGGCAGGAGCTGGTACAGGGAAAACGACGGTGATGATTGATAGACTCCAATATCTGATGTTGAAAGAAAAAGTGAACCCAGTCGACATCGTCATGATCACCTTTACAAGGGACGCAGCCAAGCATATGTACGACAAATTGAAGGAGGCTCTCCTTAAAAAGTATAAATGTACTCACAATCCCCGTTTCTTGCACATCATTGAAGGATTGAATGATATGCGCATACAGACCATCCCTTCTTTCGGTAAAGACCTGTTGAAGGAATTGGGACAGTTAAGTGGTCTAGGGTTGAATTTCAAGTTGAGAAGTTTCAAAAGCGATAAGAAGAAATGGCTAGAAGAAGCCCTTGATGATCTTTTGGATGGCCGTGGAGTGGGAGATGACCTCAATGCACTTTTCAAACCTTTACAGTTCCATGAGTTCATAGATTGCGCCTATGATTTTTGGGAGAAGTTCGAGCAAAAAGGTTTTACCACAGATGAAATCGCTTCAGCTGAATTCGGAGAGTCATCGAATTATAGTGAAATGAATGAATTGGTGGAAAAAATGATAAAGAACACTTTGGAGAGATATATCCAGGTCAAGGACAAGACGAATTCTTTATCATTGAATGATTTGACCAGACATATTGATGAAATCCATAAAAAAGATGGATCCTCCATATTCGGCCACCTCCAGAAACCCGTAGACTATCTGTTCGTCGATGAGTTCCAGGATAGTGATGACTCTCAAATCAGATTATTCTCAGCCATACAAGAAGCTTTCCAGTCAAAAATGTTTGTGGTCGGCGATACGAAACAGTCCATATATCGCTTCAGAGGGGCGAACCATACAGCCTTCAAAGTCTTGTCTAAGCAACTGGCGAACAGGGGCATTCTGATAAACGATAAGGATTATAGACTATTCAAGAACTATCGTAGTACGACACAGTTGTTGGAAGAAATGGAGCGGTTTTTTTCATTCTGGAAACAGAAAGGCTGGTTGGATGACAGCATGGAAAGGCTGCAAGGGATGAATGATGGTGATGTGGACACTGAACACTTGACTATCACCAAAACGAATAAAAAGGATAAGAAGCAATTACGGCAAGAAGCGATGCAGTTGATTATGCAGAGGTTTCGAAAAGTAAAGCAGTTGAACAAGGAAAAGAATGAAGGGCATAAAGTAGCTGTCCTAACGAGGACGATTGCAGAAGCGAGGTTGGTGGACCGGTGGTGCCGGGAAGAAAATCTGTTTACGGACCTCAAAGTAGGCGGGGATTTCTTCACAAGTCCTTCCGTACGTGAGTTTCACAGCCTCCTTTTGTTCCTGCTGCACCCTGATGAACCGAAGTTCGCATTCCCTGTTATCAATGGTCCATACGGAAGGGGACGTATCCGAGCATCGAGCTTGGTCCACCCCGGTGGATTCCATCGTGATCTAAAGAGTTCTTTGCGGAATCATTCCCGGAAACTGTATGAGTATGTGGATGAATTGAAGTTCAAACCTGTCTTGTCTGTTTTAAGGACTATATTGTCGGAAAGTGAACTTTATGATTTCGTCTTTTCAAGGGAACGTAAAAGGCTTGAGAAGGATGGTTACAGTGATGAATATTCCGAGGAACAGATTAAGGAAATGGCTCGACTACACACTCTCAGATACAAACGGAATTTGGGGAAACTCTTCGAAAAAATCCATCAAGTATTTTCAGAAGAGTTCGTGACTTTGAATCAGATACAAAGTTGGCTTGAAATAAATATCGCTACTAACAGGGATGAAGACCAAGTTTTTGTAGAAGATGGAGACAGCAGTCTCCTCGACCGGATAAATATTCTGACGGCTCACAGGGCGAAAGGTTTGGAGTTCCATACAGTGGTCATCCCCTTCACGGACAGGATATTCGAAAATGTCTTCAATGAAATCCTTTTCGGAAAAAATGAAAGTTCAGACAGGGTCAAGGTAGGTTGGAGGATAAAGAAAATCAATGAAGGTGAGAAATACAATGATAACCATGGATTCATGTCCAAAGGTGAAAACGAGGAAATGAAAATGGAAGAGTCTCGCCTTCTTTACGTAGCTATGACTAGGGCGGAAAGGGAACTTTGCATCATCAGGAATTGGAAGAACGATAGACATCACTATACATGGTCCAGGATATTGGATATTTACAACAGGGGGTAGGGACATGGGCACAGTCAAAGTTCTGACTTATGAGAACCCGAATGGTTTTCATTTCATGGAAGAATTCGAGCCTTATGAGGGTTGTCTACACATATGTGCTACGCAGTCATTGAAAGGAAGTCTTGAAAAACGATTGAGAAAAGCACGGGTCACAAGTGCGAAGGCACTGGTGGACTCGTTCTACCCAGGATGGAACAATCCGGATGAAAGGTTCAGTCAATATGCAAAGCTCTCAGACCTTTTACGCAAGGGGTATAGAAGGTTGAATCCGAACATACTCAAGTCATTCAAACGGAACAAGCTGGATTTATTGATAACTATGAGGAACCTCACAGAGATAGGTCTGAGGCCGGAATATGTTTTACAGAAGGTGCAAAAGGAAGAAGAAGAGATTTTTTGTATGGTATGGAAGGATATGCTTCCGCACTTCGCCCAGTTCATGTCCGAGGCTGAATACAGGTTGAGTCCAAAAGGTATGGAATCCGTAATTGAACCATATCAGAATTCTAATCAAGCTAGAACCATTGTATTACATGGCTTTTACTATATATCACCAGTCCAGCATCATGTATTAACTAAAATGAAAGAAAAGGGATTCAATCTGGTTTTCCTCAATATGTACAGCAGGAGGTTCCCTTCCGTATTCAGTTTTTTGGAAGAGAATTTTTCAGAAACCTATGGATGGGCAACGGATGAAGATTGGATTTATGGAAGTGATGATGCACGGCCTAATGCAGATAAGTTTGCTTCCAAAATCGAAGGATCTTATAGACAAGGAGATATGGAAGGCATAGACACGAAATCTTACGAATTTATATTGGATTTTGTAGAAGATATCAACAAGACCAAAATCACTGGTAAAGAGAATATGGTATCTCCTTCGGCAGATGAATTGAATGAGAGGATAGAGGAATTCAATAGTGGGCTGAACACTAATAAACATCTACTATCTTATCCGATAGGCCAGTACCTTTTCCATCTCCATTCGATGTATGACGAGGACTATGGAGATGGAGGAGCATACCTTCTTCAAGGTCCTACACTGATGGAGTTCTTTTCTTCCGGGTGGTTGACTTTGGAAGGGGAAAACGCTAGAGACTATACCTACCAATTGAAAAAAATCCTTCCTTATTTCTCCGGGTGTGAAACTACGGAGGAATGGACGCGGAGAATGAAGGATCTGGTTTATTTCAAAGAAGGGTTGCAGGAACGTCACGAAAGGGAAATGCTAGAAGAAGGCTTAGGTGACTCTAATCACTTCAAGAAAGTCAGATTAAACCAGTTTAAGAGATTCTCTTACTTGTCAGTCCCTCTAAAAGAAATCAAGCTGATTGAAGCTTTCATGGAACGTATCATCGATGATGCGGCTTGGATGATGGATATTGAGCGGGAACGTTCTACAATAAGGGATCATTTCCTTAAGATACAAGACCTTGTTAAAGAAGCGGGTGTCAAAGAGAATCTTTTGCTGGAAGAGGAAAGAAGGCTTGTGGATGAATTGGAACAGGCCCTGAAAGTATATGGGGATGATGAAGATTACCATGTGGCCGATTTGGCTGATGCCTTGACCATCTACCTTGGTGATGGGTTCAAAAGTCCAGATGATAAGAGGGATGACGGATCTCCAGGAAAAGTCAAGCCGATGGAGCAGCTGGACGGTATGATATTGTCCGGCTCCAGGAGTGTCCACATTTGTGCTTTCGATGAAAAAAGTTACCCTATGAAGAGTGCACCGATGCCTTGGCCATTGTCCAAAAAGACGATTGCGGCATTAGATACTCAAGCGACAGATATGTATCTGTTCAGAGAGAAGCACCAAGTTTCCATCTCCAGATATCTGTTCTTCCTCGCTTTGAGTTCTGAAAAAACACTCAAATTATCTTGGATCAAAAACTGGAACGATCAGGAGGACCTTGCACAGAACGTTTATATGGACCTACTCAATCTGGAGGTAGCCAATCATAGTGATACACCACAAGAATTCAATCCTGTTGATATCGACTACGACTTCGATTTGCTAGGTGGACAGACTTCGAATGTGGTCCAATACCCAAGTGAAGAAATGGCCGAAGCTAGTTTATGCGCTAGAAGAGTGTATTATAGTTCGGTATTGCAAACACATTCCTCTTATCAAAACGACTTCCATCAATCTTTTCTGATCGGTAACCTAGTCAAACAGGCCGGAGCTTCAGGCAAGGACAAAGGTGTAATACTGAGTTGGATGAAAGGGATGTTCCCGCATTTCAGCGAAGTCAGGTTGAAATCGATTATTGAGTCCAATTCATCAAAGAAATTGTTAGAGAGTCAAAGACATTTCGGGAAACAGAAAAGGGATTATGACGGCTTTAAATATGATACTGCCATCACTTACTTCCAATTCCTCACTCACAGAGGAGGCTTCACGCAGGAAAAATGGAAGGAGTCCATGACATATTTGGGGGAAGACCCAGTGAAATCTTATAAGAAGCTGAAACTTGAGGACAAGTTCGATGCTGATTCGATGCCCGAGGCTTCTCCTTCTGCACTTTGCAAGTATTGCCCTCACTCTTATCATTGTGAAGCTTCAATTTTCCATGCGGATATGAGAGGGCAGGAGGAGGAAGTTTGATATGAACTCTTCATTACATTCAGCCCTCGACTTCTATTTAGGGGAGAGGCGTATCGAGGGAAACGAAACACTATATATAAGGGGAGCCAGAGATGGAATCCTTGAAGGTATCACCCTTAGTGGAGAACAGATGAAAATCACACATCTTCCCGTCAACCAACTCATGATAAAAGGGGCGGCCGGTAGCGGGAAAAGCATCACCCTGGTTTCAAGGATGATAAAGAAGATGGCGGAGAGTACACGACGTAATTTCCTATTCGTCTCCTTCAACTATCAATTGGTCATGGATGCAAGATACAGATACAATAAATCTCCGGTGCGTGCGAAATTGGAGGCTCTTGGGAACCGTATCGAATTCCTGACTTTCCATGAACTTGCCTATCAGATGCTTGGGCGTTGCGGCCAAGAAGTACCTAAATTCGGCACAGGACACAAAAACCTTTATAGACATGACGATAATATGAAAGCGAAAATGATGATACTCCTCGATAAGTTGGGAGGGGAGGAGTTCAAGGACTGCGCCCCACTCCATACTATAAAGCGGAACAAGAACATCGAGTTCCTGATGGATGAGTTCTCTTGGATGAAAGGGACAGGTTTCGTGTCCTTGGAGGATTATCTTGAGTGTGAACGTAAAGGGAGGGGAAGGCTGCCGCGCATATCAGTGGAGCAGAGGAAGACGGTATTCAAATTGTTCGAGGAATACCTAGCACTTCAACGACAGGACTTTTCAAACAGGATAGACAAGGACGATTACGCCCTCCTCATTCTGAAGAATATGGAGCGTTTGAATGTAGAAGACCTCTTCGACTTCATATACGTAGACGAGGTACAAGATCTCCAGCCGATGCAACTGAAAGTTCTTGTGGATTTGTGTAAGGAAGAATTCATCATGAGTGGAGATGACAAGCAACGCGTGTACAAAAGCAGCCCTTTCTCTTATAGGGACCTTGGCCTGGATATCACGAACCGGAATAACATAGTACTGGCGAAGAATTGGCGGTCGACCTATGAAATCATGAAAGTGGCTAATTCACTCAAATTCGATAAGACATCAGATGATACAAAGTATGAAAATGAAAAGTACTTCAGGAAAGGCGGGAATAAGCCTGAAATCACCGCTTCGAAAAGTAGAAGGGTAATGCTCGATAAGGTCGCAGAAAAAATCCATGTCATTTATGAAGATAACCCTGGGTCCCATATAGCCGTACTTCACAGATATAACAATTCCGGTAACGAATACAGCACCAAAAGTTATTTGAGCAAACATTTCAAGGTCAGGACATCAATACAAGAAAATGTAGAAAAGGGCAGCCTTTATTTCATCGAAGCTAAAGCAGCAAAAGGGCTAGAATTCGATTACGTGTTCATTCTCGACTTCGATAAGAACTATTATCCTCACCTAGAAGAAACAATAGAATTGGAAAAGAAAAAACAGCCCACTCAATCTTATAAAGAAGATTATGAGGAACTTCTGCAAAAGGAAAAGAGGATACTGTATGTCGCGATGACCCGGGCTAAAAAAGAGTTGGTCCTCCATTACTGTTATGACAGAAATGCTGAGATTGAAATTTCTCCTTTCATCAAGGATATCCATAATAAGGACTATGTGGCTAAAGGATTCAGGAAAACCTTGGTTTGATGTCAGTAAGCTGCTGGTGCATGGCTTATCTTGAAATAAACAGGTTGAATTAGGGGGGCTTTATCCCCCCGGTTCTAGTTTATTACATATAGAAATTCAAGTGTATTTATATAGAGGTGATAATGTATGAGAACGATGGACCCTGAGGTACTGGATGAAGCATTGAATTTTTATTTCAGTATTGAAAGTTCAAGGGGAGATCGAGAGGCGATGAAAAATACAAATGTTGAAAAAGGAGTTATTTTTCATGACGAGGATTCTCTTGTTGAGGAACTGAGGGGAATGGACCTTCAGTTTATTGATAAACGTCGGAAAGGTGGATGTTTATGGGTCGTAGGAGGGGCAGAGCTTGATTCAGTAATGAATAAGTTTGCTGGTAGAGGCATTAGATTCATTTTTATCCCCAATGGTGGTAGGGCTACAAAAAAGAAACCTGGATGGTTCACTAAGTGGCGAGAATAAAATAGAGTGAGCCACGCCTATCTATAACCAGGAGATATTGACCTGTATGCTTTTCTTTACTAAATGAAGTAAATAACTGAATTAATCTCTTAATGTAAAGTGGTGTTAAAATGCAAACAATCGTAAAATTTTCAGAATTGAATAACTCAAACCTTACAGTAGAAGCAATATATGAAGGAGGGCCACAGGATAATGTCTCTGCCGATCCTATAAGTAAATTGCTGAATTGTGAGAACATGGGTGGTTTCCGTATATCAGGTCAAAAGAAACTACATAAATACAAGTTATGTGGAATATACACAGACATGGTCAATGCAGACTGGCCAGATATGATAGAAAAAGAAACAGGAAAGTTTATTTACTTTGGGGATAACCGCAAACATGGCTCGGAACTTCATGATACTCCTAAGGGTGGCAATGAGCTATTAAGATATTCCTTTGACCAATTGCATTTAGGAAAGAGACACCAAATTCCACCATTTTTTATTTTCAGTAAATCAGGCAATAGAAGGGATGTTGTGTTTCAAGGTTTGGGAGTGCCTGGTCATCCAGATGTCAATTATTATGAAGACTTGGTAGCAATTTGGAAATTGAGGGAAGGGAAGAGGTTTCAGAATTACAAAGCAGTTTTCACTATACTTGATGTTTCAACAATCAGTAGGGAGTGGATAGAAGATCTTAATAAAGGAAAAACCCTTACAGAAAATGCTCCAGAAGAATGGGTGAAGTGGGTTGAGGAAGGTATATATAAACCACTGACTGCTGAGAGAACGATTGAACATCGTTTGAGGAAGGAACAGATACCGACTTCTTCAAGAAGATATGAGATGGTAGAGACAATCATCGAGTATTTTAAAGGACATACCAATGGTGAGTATGCTTTTGAAGAATGTGCAGCTGAAATAGTTAAGATGATGGATAGTAACATTGTTGAGTGTATAGTTACTAGACCGTGGAGGGACAATGGACGTGACGCTGTAGGGAAATACAGAATAGGTTTACCCCAAAACGCTGTTAAAGTGGATTTTGCACTTGAGGCGAAGTGCAAAATATTCACGAGCGGTTGTGGTGTTTCTGAAACCTCCAGATTAATTAGTCGATTGAGACATCGTCAGTTCGGTATATTTGTTACGACCTCATATGTAAGTGATCAAGCATATAAAGAGATAAAAATAGATGAACATCCTGTCATAATCATCTGTGCGGATGACATAGGTGCTATTTTAGAAGGGCAGGGATTCAGGGAACGTGGAACAGTAGAAACATGGTTATGCACTAATTTTCCTTACTAACTGCATACAATATAATAAAAAATATATAGAAAGAATCTCCAATAAAAATTACTCCACTAACTCACTCAGTTGACTAAATACAGGTCTCTTACTTACTTTATTTAATACGTTAGGTAATATTCATAGTATATCCAAATAATCTAGAAGTTTGATAAATGTCGGGTTTCCGTCGTTTTGGCAAAAACCTCTTACCCATTGTCTCATATCGAGTGGATTACTATGGTTAGATCCGATGTTTATAATGAAAGAGAGACATCACACAGCAGTTTAATGGTAGGGAATTATGAAAATAACGCTCGGGGTAATAAGTCAAATCAAGAAGGAAGATAGGTAATGGCGGGTTACATTTTTAACCTTGATAGTGAGGAATCATTGAGCGATATTATTGAAAAGGGTGTATATAGCACCAAATTGAATGTACCTAAAAACGGAATCTGGAATATTCCGATTGAAGGTACATTTGCTGACTATTTAAGTATGAAGAAAGGTGATAATGTTTACTTTTTTTTGAATAGAAAAGTATATGGCATTGGAGAATTAATTAATATCGGAAGCGATTGTAAATATTTGAATTTCCCAGAAGCGGATTTTCCTTCACTAGTAGATTATAATTCTATTAGAAAAGAGCTTCTGTTAGATAATGGAGTAGAAAGTTTGAATAACAGGTTTATATGCACCTTTAAGCCTTCACCAGATTTCTTTAGTAATGGAATAGATATGGATGATGTACTCTCCTCTAATCAAAAAGTTTTCGGATGTTGAGAGCATTCTGGAAGCTATCTTTTTTAAAGGTTGATGATGAAGAAAACCGTGCATTAAAAGATATAATTTTAAAAAGGAACGAAGAATTCTTGATAGGTAACGGTGGGAAGTACACTAGTATGGTGTCCCTCCATCCACAAATCACTAAAAAGCTAAATGAAGAGTATTAGATAATATCATCGAATATCTTGGAGATTTGCTCAAAAGGTACATATATAAAACATGAAATGGCAATAGAAGCGGGAATCATTGATTTATTGACTAAAAAAGAATTAACAGTTTTGGGAAAATGGGATTATATTTCTCACCAAGTAGTTGCTTCACCATTTAAACCTATTGATTATATGGATAAGATGGATATATTCGGATATAAATTCATTCCTGGTTATTCTACTATTTCAAAGTATTTAATAATTGAGATCAAGAAAGGCAAAGCTTCTATAAATGCAGTGGAACAACTGATGAAATACGTGGATTGGGTTAATCAAGAATACTCATTTGGTGATTATTCAATGATCAACGCTTTTCTTGTAGCACATGATATTCCTAAGGAAGTTATAGATTTTAGAAACAAGCATGGCAAAAGAAATTATATCAAGGGACGTAGACCAGTGATTCCGACTGAATGGAACAACATAAGGCTTATCAAATACAGTTTTGATAAGGTTAATAAGAAGTTGAAATTTGAAGAAGTGAAGTAGGATTAAAATTTCGCTTCTTTTGGTGTGTGAACACAAAATTATATAAATTCAGAAGCAGGTTTCACAGTACTCTACCGGGATGAGATAGTTGTATGATCCTGTTAATGTTGTCCATTGTTCAGCACGATATTTCTACACTGAAATCAGGGACAAATATGATGAGGTACTTATACGTGGATTGTATGCGACTCAAATATGAAGAACTGGCAAACAAATGTACCTGAAGCATTCCTAAGTCCCTACCAGATGGGGCACTTAGCCGGGATTGGTGAAGGAAAAGTCAACGGAATTCCGATTCGCATTGAACCAGTAATCACGCGCCATGATTGGAAGACCATACATAAAGGATGGATAACGATGCCCATTTACAATAAACTCGTCCGGGACAAAATTCCGGACATTATCGCAAAGTCAGGCAAGTCTTATGAAATCCAGCATCTATCTGATAAAGCCTATGTTAAAGAACTAGAGAGGAAGTTGGTCGAAGAAACAGAAGAATATCTAGAAACAGGAAATGACGAGGAGTCAGTCGAAGAACTTGCTGACTTTCTAGAGCTGGTGAGGGCTCTAGCTGTCCGACACGGTTGCTCGTTTGATGAGCTCGAAGACGTAAGAAGACGTAAAGCGGAAGAAAGAGGCGCCTTTAAGGAGAGAATCTATCTGGTCGAGGTAGAAGATGAGTCATAAATTGAGAGTAGGAGAGTTGCAAGCTTTCTACTTGACCGAAGAGGAAGTGTGGCGGTTCTTCACGATTGTGCTGACGACCAAATCGAAGAAGTCGGCTACGTATAAGTACGGTCTGTTGAAAGCGATGATTGAGAACTTGTACCAGGTCGACTCCGAAGGCGAAGTGACGTACGACCAGCTCGCTTATTCGTTCGCCAAAATCTATTGGAACCTCGTCATCCACCACGACTTGGAGCAGGGGACGAGAGGCTCCGCTGTCGTTAAGAGATTGTTAGAAATCAGTGAGGAGCACCAGATTCCGAAAGATATCACCTTCGACAGGCTGGATCCCCCCATCCAGATCAAGGCAGCGAAACGAATAAAATCCGTCATGAAGACGAATGTATTCGGCGCGCTTTACGGAGATACGCGAGGGTCATTTTATGCGTTCGATCATAAGAAGGAGCGATTCCGCTTCAATGGGTATGTTCTTACGTTCATGAGGAAATATCAGCGACTACTGGTCGATCTCGTTAACTACCATATGGCGAAAATGATTGAGCAGTTAAACGCTGTCCCCCATATCAACTATCTCTTAGGAAAAGTCGAAAGCATTGCACAGCGCTCTACCTTGAAACCGTTCGAGCGGGTGTTAATGCAGTATTTTGAGGAAAGATGTTTCTATTGTAAAAAGTCTCTGGGTAAGGGGAACGTGCAGACCCATGTCGATCACTTCATCCCTTGGTCGTTTGTACAATCCGATCACCTGTGGAACCTTGTATTATCCTGTAGCACATGTAATACGTCGAAGAACGACAGGCTCCCGGTCCGGGAATTCCTGGATGATGTGGTTACGAGGAACGAACAGCTGCTCAATTACGAGGACCTCGTCATACGAGATCAGGACCTCTCGAATTATGAGGAGAAAAAAATGGTACATCTCTACGAATATTCGATTCAGAACGGTTATGAAGGCACCTGGTTTCCGTGATGGATGTAAGGAGAATGAGTAGGTATTTTGTTTTATTCTAAAAAACTTTAATACCCGGCTTACTTGATTCTAATCTTTTATTTTATGGAAATGATTCTTTTGTTCTAAATAGAAGAGACCGTCCACCGCATGCTTAAGTGGATGTAAGAGACTTGTGACTAGGAAGCGTGGGGACGGTTCGTGCGCTTCCTAAGTATATAAATGTTATATGATTGTATGATCTCGAGAAGGTAGGCGAATTTCAGATTGAATTCTTTTGTCGAAGGGAATGGGGGATATATAAATAGGAGGTAGATAAGATGAGTAAATTAAAAGCCCTCGTGCTCAATGCATCTTTAAAACAGACGAGTGCTGGAGAACCTTCTAATACAGGAGGACTCAGTCAAGAGGTATTAAATATAATGGAAGACGAAGGTGCAGAGACGGAAATGGTGCGGCTGGCCGATTATCATATTCCTTTCGGGATTAGTGCTGACCTGGGGGGAGAGGATGAATGGCCGCTGATTCTGGAGAAAGTGAAGGAAGCAGACATCGTCATGATCGGAACCCCGATATGGTTGGGAGAGAAAAGCAGCCTGGCTAAACTTGCGATTGAAAGACTGGATGGAAGCAGTAGTGAAACGAATGAAAAAGGACAGTCCATTTTCTATAATAAAGTTGGTGGTGTGATCATCACAGGAAATGAAGATGGTGCCAAAAAGGCAGCCTCTTCGATTTTATATGCCCAGTCAAATCTCGGCTTTTTGATTCCTCCGAATGTGGATACGTACTGGGTCGGAGAAGCCGGTCCAGGGCCATCCTATTTGGATGTGGATGGAAATAACAATGAATTTACGAAGGGTCATGTGAAGATGCTTGCTTATAATACACTGCACCTTGCCCGGATTTTAAAAGAGAATCCGATCCCGGCTGTAGGGAATGTGATGCAGTAAAGCACTAAAAAGGGAAGCGCGGGGACGGGTTCATGCGCTTCCTAAGCATATAAATGATGATTGTTACAGGAGAGGGGAGCCATTCGGGCTTTTCTCTCTTTTTTGCTGTTCTTTAAATGGATCTGAATGAGCAAAGTTCCTCCTGCACCTATTAAAGGTCCCAAAATCTATTCTTTTTGACCCATAGGGAACCTTATATTTTCATACTTCAATTAGATTCGAACCGAACTTGGGGAAGCACAAGAACCGTCCCTGCGCTTCCTATGTTACCTTAATTATAAATCAACTAAAGGAGTATTCTGATTCTATGTGTCCTGAAAGTACTTATAAGAGCGAGGAAGAATTGATCGATCAGTTGAAAAACAAGAAAGAAACGTTCTGGTCCAATGAATCACTTAAACCTTATTACACGCTTGAAAAGAACCTGCCTATTCCTACCGGAGACCTTCATGAAGCAGAAAAGCTTCTTCAAAGGTTTACTCCATATTTAGAAGAAGTTTTTCCAGAAACCAAGAAAATGAACGGAATCATTGAATCTCCCATTCGCGGCATCCCTTCTATGCAACAGGAATTGGAAAAGCGATACCAACAATCCATTCCTGGCCATTTGTATGTAAAGTGTGATCATGATCTTCCGATAGCTGGGTCCATAAAAGCGCGAGGAGGTATTTATGAAGTATTAAAATACGCGGAAGGGCTGGCCATAAAACATGGAAAGCTTACAAAAGATGACGACTATTCCAAATTAGCCAATCCCGAATTCAAGCAGTTCTTTTCTAACTTTTCGATAGCTGTAGGATCCACAGGAAATTTGGCTTTAAGTATAGGCATCATGAGTGCAGTTTTAGGCTTTCAGGTAACGGTTCATATGTCCGTGGACGCAAAAGAATGGAAGAAAGAGTTACTCAGGGATAAAGGTGTAGTGGTGGTGGAGCATGATAGAGACTTTTCTTTTGCCGTAAACGAAGGTCGGAGACAATGTCAGGAGCAAAAGAACTGTTATTTTATTGATGACGAAAATTCCAAGGATTTATTCTTAGGCTATGCCGTGGCTGCTTTGCGCCTTAATGAGCAGTTAAAACAGGAGAATATAACAGTTAATGCGGAACATCCGCTAGTGGTTTATTTACCTTGCGGTGTAGGAGGAGGCCCTGCGGGGATCACTTATGGACTGAAGTATGTTTTCGGGGATCATGTGCACTGTTATTTTGCAGAGCCGACCAGCTCTCCGTGCATGATGCTTGGTCTAGCTACAGGAAAACATGAGGACATTTCCGTTCAGGATATCGGGCTTGATAATAAGACGGAAGCGGATGGATTAGCTGTTGGACGACCATCAGCTTTGGCTGGCCGGCTGGTAGAAAATATGGTGAACGGCATTTATACGATCAACGACGAAAACTTGTACAAGCTATTAGCCCTTTTGCATGAATCTGAAGGTATTTCCCTCGAGCCATCGGCACTTGCCGGCATGTACGGTCCTTCTTCCATTGACATTCAACAACAGTTAGGCCACATGTACGGCTCCCGTTTAAGTCATGCTACTCATTTAGTCTGGGCAACAGGTGGAAGTTTGGTGCCAAAAGATATTATGGAAGGTTTTGTTTCTAAAGGTACATCATTTCTTCGTGAGGAAGAATAGAAGAAACTAACCTGTTGTAGTGATCCTGTGAAATCAGTTAGAGAAAATTTTGCACCTATGGTTCTATGGTGGGGGGCGAATATATAAGTTATTAAAAGACTGAGAATGTCATGGGGAGCTCTTGACGAACATTATTAAACGCATATAAAACCACAGGTCTGGGATCAAACTCAGTCTATGAATCAAAGAAGAATCCTACGAACCAAAAAAGTTTGTAGGGTTCTTCTTTGTTTCAATATAAGGAAGGAATTGATTTTGGCTTTAGCGTACAAGTTTGTATTTCTACCAGCAAAACAATTTCAGCTGGCTCGCCTTCATTTTTCTTCTGTTCGCTTGCAATGTGTCCATGATCGGTTATGTCATCAATGAAAGAGTAGGGGCCATTGTCTACAATATCTTTCATAGTTACATCCTTTCGGTCACGCTCATACTTGTTTCTACCATTATAACGTTAGATTGGTTATTGATGGTCAGCCTTATTTGGACGGCTCATATCGGGATGGATAGGATGATTGGTTACGGTTTAAAGTATCATAGTGGTTTCAAAGATACACATTTTCAAAAGGTCTAGGAGGGAGAGATGGTCGAATATTTCCCGAAGAATGTAACAAACATATACGTAAAATCAGAGGAGATCATTTGGTTGGCGTATTTCTTTATTGTTCCATTGTATGGGGGGGCGCGTCCCTGAAAAAAGAGTTGTGCCCTTTCGTCGTGACGGAAAAGCAAATGACAAGGGAACAAGTATAGTACCTCGCAGCTTTTTTACTCCATAAATCAAAATCTCCATTTCCGATGGAGTTATTAATCCTGAGTCGGAATCAATTGAACCAATGGCAATATCCTTATCTCTATGACCATATTTTTTATAAAAAACCTATTGCATCGTTTCGAATCACATGATATATTATTACTTGTCGCTTTAAGAGAGCGGCTAGCCGCAAATGGCTTAACGAAATAAATCATAAAAAAGTTGTTGACGAAAACAGCAGGAAATGATATATTTATTTAGTCGCTTTTTTTAAGCGGTAAACAAAAAAATGATCTTTGAAAACTGAACGAACCAACCAGTACGTCAAAACATTTCTTCTTTTATAGAAGAGATTTGGAACAAGCACATTCGGTGTGCAAATGAGCAAGTCAAACTTAACTTTTATGGAGAGTTTGATCCTGGCTCAGGACGAACGCTGGCGGCGTGCCTAATACATGCAAGTCGAGCGCGGGAAGCGAGCGGATCCTCATCTGAGGTGAAGCTCGTGGAACGAGCGGCGGACGGGTGAGTAACACGTGGGCAACCTGCCTGTAAGATCGGAATAACCCCGGGAAACCGGGGCTAATGCCGGGTAATACTTTCTTTCGCATGAAGGAAAGTTGAAAGATGGCTTCTTGCTATCACTTACAGATGGGCCCGCGGCGCATTAGCTAGTTGGTGAGGTAACGGCTCACCAAGGCGACGATGCGTAGCCGACCTGAGAGGGTGATCGGCCACACTGGGACTGAGACACGGCCCAGACTCCTACGGGAGGCAG
>NZ_FNIZ01000005.1:0-134202 GCF_900104185.1 Halobacillus aidingensis
AATAAGGTGTGGGAACAGGGTCTGGGAAACGTCCGCATGAAAAGCGAATGGAGACACGAACGTGTGTGTTTTTCTACTGACTGATCCAAAACACTCCAAATCGTCGTTTCCCTGACCCCGTATCCATGGCCAGGAATTGTCATTCATTATTTCAACTAGGTAAGGCTGCCCTTAAGGCTACGGGGAATGTGCTCACCGCGCTCCCGCGGAAAGCGAGCTATTCCCCGCAGCCCCTATGCACTCACCAAAAGTCTCGGAACTGAGTCTTCCACAATCGGGAGCTTTAGTTGAATAAGACTTAATGATTTGGGAATTGTGATAGAATACGGGGGAGACTGAATGTGGAGGTTCCAAAAATGAATGGACAAAAAAGAAGTGACATTAAAATAGGGGCAGAAGTAGATATCGTCCTGAAAAAAGACCAGCGAACAGGTGCGCTGACCAGCGGGAAAGTAAAGGACATTCTCACAAAGTCCCCGAACCACCCTCACGGAATAAAAGTACGCTTGGAAGACGGTCAAGTCGGTCGAGTGAAAAACATACATTCCTAGGAATAGCTCCATTGCAAAAAGAAAGAGCCCATGAAAAAACATGGGCTCTTTGACTTTTAGAGAGATATTTAAAAAGTAAGTATGGTTACATATGGCTCTTTTGTCTTTCAAAATTTCTATATGGCATTTCAATCGTAAAAAAAGCACCATCTTCATCTTCTGTAATCGCAAGAATCGTGTACTCCGCACCGAAGATTTGCTCCATGGCATAGTCCCCGTTATCGAAAGGCTCGCCATCAATGGAAAATCCCGTTTTCAGCAATGTATGACGGTCTTCTTCTGTGAACTTACTGATTTCATTGAGCTGGACCATTGGACGGACGAGTGTGTCTCCTTCAGGTTCATCAAGAAAATCGTAGTTAATCTGTATGTTTACCAAATTCCGGGCTTCGCCGAGCATATCCAGTACGATGGTTTTGAATTCTGATAAGTCCATGAGAAAGCGGACATCTTCCGGTTCAATACGGTCTAAGTACCGGGACATTTCATAAGCCTCCTTCTATACTTCTATGGCTTATATTACCATGAACGAATCTCTTTAAACCTATATAAATTGGAAAAGCGAGAAGGACTGCAGTCCTTCTCGCTTTGTATACTTTCGGAAAATATCAAGTTTTACCTACTTGTTTTTAAAACAAGTGTTGTGGAACTTTGTCCATGTTAATGCCGCGGTTCAAAAATTCTACATGGTAGTTTTTGGCAACTTAAACGACGCAATCCCTACCTCTATTGCATCCTTACAGCTCCGAAGCTGATCCAGTGTGATTAAGTTGTATCAAAACGTAGCAGAATGCCAGTCTCATACAAATCACTCTTTTCTTTTCCGAGTTACCTTCTTTTGAAGGCACTATCAAAACATTATAAACTCTATATTTATAGTTGTCAATAGTATACGTTTTGGGAAACTACCATCCATTCATAAGTTTCACGATCGACCGACCGCGTGTTTTTCCTTGTAGAATATTTTCGAGTGTTTCAGGAACTTCGTCCAGAGTATGAACGACTTTAATCCGGTCGAAGACTTCTTTGGTTTTTAAGTCATTGGCCATGCGATGCCACACTTTTTTCCTAAGGTTCATTGGGCAATTGACGGAATCAATACCAATAAGACTTATACCCCGTAAAATAAAAGGGTAAACCTGTGTCGGCACTTTAGTACCTCCTGTTAATCCGCTTACCGCTGCAGAACCTCCATACTTCAATTGACCAAGAAGGGAGGCGAGCTGTTCTCCCCCAACAGGATCGACAGCGCCAGCCCAACGTCCGCTTGCTATGGATCGAAGCTTTCCATCATAAACCTCTTCACGAGAAATGATTTTAGAAGCGCCTAAGTCTTTTAAGTATTCTTCATGTTCAGGGCTCCCTGTGCTCGCTTCCACGGTATAACCTCTTTTAGCAAGCATAGCAACTGCAATGCTGCCGACACCGCCGGAAGCTCCTGTCACAAGCACGGGTCCCTGCTCAGGAGTCAAGCCGTTCTCTTCTAATCGGTGAAGGGAGAGGGCAGCGGTGAAACCGGCTGTGCCGTAAATCATCGCTTCTTCTGTCGTTAATCCTTCTGGAAGAGGGACGACCCATTCGGCCGGGATGCTCGCGTATTCACTATACCCACCATGATGGTTGACGCCGATTTCATAACTGGTAGCGATCACGTAATCGCCCTCTTTAAACTTTTCATCAGAGGAACGAACCACTTCTCCCGCCAAATCAATGCCTGGTATGATCGGATAATTTTTGACGAGGGGGTTATCCGGTTGGGTAACCATCCCGTCTTTGTAGTTGATGCTGGAATAATGGACTTTAATTAGAACATCGCTTGAAGGTAGGTCCGAGAAAGAAAGTTTTTGCACCGAACCATGTACACCTTCTTCGCTCTGATCGACTTTATATGCCTTGAAACTTGTCAACGTTTCACCTCATTTCTGCTTTTAAGGACGAAGGTCCTCATCGTAGTCTTCTTCCGTAACCGAGTCCTGTTTGGATTTTCTTCCTTTATCCTGTTCTCGTTCTTCTTTTTTTACTTCTTCATCAGGAATGCCGTCAATCAAGCGTTCTTTTTTTAATTTTTCTTGAAAACTTTGGTCGTTTTCAGATACTTTGTTTCGTTTTTGATCAGCCATCTCTTTCACCTCCAAAAAATGGGTGTCTCGGTTATGATTCCTTTTTCAATAAGGAGTTAAACGTTGATCAACCAAGTGAGTCATGAAAAAAACCGCCCATATTATGGCGGCTTTTTATTTATCGGTGAATTTGTTTTTTATGGATTGAATCAGTGGAGTTTGCATTAAGTAATCAAACGTTGTGCTGATCACCAGCCCGTGAATGATGACTCCGAGGATGGTGAAGACGACGATGATGATATGTCCAGCCATCGTTTCTGGTTCAAATCCAGACCTCCCGAAGAAGGTGAGGGAAAGGATGGCGCTTAGCCACGCATCTCCATAACTGTCTAATTCATTTTCAATTAAATTTAAGGGGATGATCAAAAGGAATACAAGAATGAATGTGGCTCCAGTCACCGTTAAGAGATGCTGTCTTTTAAGGAAACGTATGAAGGGCATTGTGTAATACTTTGTGATGGACTTCAACCTCAAGAGATGAATGATTCTAGCAAATCTCGCAAACTGAAAAATCGCATCAAGGGGAATGGCAGCAATGACAATGAAGGGGTGTTTCTTTATGAATCCCCATTTGCTATCAGCTTTATATAAACGATAAAGGAAGTCGAGAAAGAAGATGGACCATGTCGTCCAAACGATCACACTGTTATAGCCGGTTTGCTGCCATATAGTGGCGACAGAAAGGGCGGCAAGAGCGACCATGAATAATTCATAGAACGTTTTACTGGATTTTCTAGTCTGTAGTCCCATCGTCACGTCTCTCTCCCTGATTTTGTCGATTCGACACTATTATATCATTCTCTTAAGTAGAGAACATTAATTTTGGCGGATGTAATTAGCCCCGGCCTCTGTGATCTGTGTGTCTGCCCCGCCGCGTTTGATTGTAACGAATCCTCTCTCTTTTAACTCTGTCAACACTCTACGAATCTGCTGTTCTGATAAAGAGATGGATTCGTCTTGAGAAATAAACTTTTTTATTCATTTGAGCATCCACGAGACTCCTGGTGGGAAAAGAGCCCTGGCTGAGACCTCGCGATCAGAGGTTGAGGATGATACTGGACCCCCGCGGAAAGCGGTGATTTCTCAAAACCTAATAAAAGTTTCGAAAATGAGTCTTCCGAAATAGGGAGCTGTTGTGGGAGGTGAGATTTATAGCTTCAGGAACTTTCTAATTCTGTACCATTTTCTTGAGATTAAGATTTTCTTAGGTTTGATGAAGCCGTCCCTAAACTGGTAGAGCTCTCCGTTCTCTTCTTGAATCCCCAGCACTTCCGATCTTACCTGCTGCTTCATGTACTTCCGGAATGGAAAGGATCTGTATTTCTTTGGATGATAAAAAGGTCTGGAATAGAGATGTGGATATTCATAAAGAGTGCCCTCGTAAATCAACTGGAGTTCTTCGTGGCCGCGGAAATCATCTGGAGTGACAAGTGCACTGGTTTTGTGAAAAAGATTGCATCCTGCTCGCTTAAGTACTTCAGCTACGAATTGGGAGCAAAAATAACTGGATTTTACATGAATGGGCTGGTTTGTAGGTACCCCTAAGAGACCTAAGTAATTGTAAAAGTAAGTTTTATAGTTTTTAGCGAACGCTTTAAGAAGACGCTCGAGCTTTTGATATTTTCTTCTTGTCATTTTTAATTCATAAACCGCACAAGTCGCGTAAGGATACCAGCTGAAGGTCCCTTGAACAAGGTCTTCCTGAACGAATCCGCCCCAAAAAGGGTTTGTCGGTCGACGCCTTCCGAAACTATATAAACGCTTCATGTTTTTATCTAGGGAGAGAGAAGCATGGTTATAGGGGGCTGCAGTGAATGCTTTGATGGCCTGATTTGTGATCGTACCTGTGTTTGATAGTAATAAGTAGACGGATTTCATAAGGCTTCCTCCAAATTGGATGTTTCTGTAAATATACTATAGGAGACTATGAAAAGGAAGTTATTCATTTCTCTATTAAGCTCCTTGTGGTATTCTCAAATTAATCACTAAATGAATAGAAGGGAAGCTGGAAGTGCGCATTCTAACGAACCTGATGAACTTTTTCTTTTTTGCTGGCGTGGTTGCTCTAGTAATTTTCTTTTTGGTCCCACAAGTAGAAAAGGAACTTCCTCAAGGTGTTTTTTATAAAAAAGATGTCCCCATGCCCACGAACCTTCACCCGACGGTAGAAAAACGCAAAGATCAGCTGGTCGAAACGGTACAGGAAGCAGGAATTAACATCGTCATTACGGAAGGTCACCGTTCTGTTCAAAGACAGGATAAGCTCTATAAACAAGGCCGTTCTTCTGAGGGGCAAATCGTCACTTATGCAAGGGGTGGTGAGTCCTATCATAATTATGGTCTTGCTATCGATTTTGCACTTGAGCACGAAGACGGCCGGGTCATTTGGGATACAGAATACGATGGAAATGGAAACGGACGATCGGATTGGTTGGAAATTGTAGATGTAGCTAAAGGTCTTGGGTTTGAGTGGGGAGGCGACTGGGAAAATTTTAAGGATTATCCTCATTTGCAAATGGACTTCGGATTATCGATCAGGGAATTGAAAAGAGGAAAGCGGCCGGAAGTAGACGAGTATGCAGATGAAGAATAGATAGAAGAGGGTGCCCCGAGTTGGAGCACCCTTTTTTTCTCATTGTTGATATTCTTCGTAAGGTTTGATCATCGCATGGATGGTTTCGATATAAGGCATGCTCAATCCGACTTCGCTGCCTAGGCGTAAAGCTCCGCCATGAAGGTGTTCAACTTCCAGGGGCAGGCCTTTTCGTCGATCTTGATGCATCGAAGAAGTCATTTCATGATCGAATCCACGTAAGTGTTCAAATGCTTGCTGCACTTGCTCGTCTGTCAGACTAATGTTGTGAGCATTTGCGAGTTCTTTCATTTCTGTAAGGATTCGCTCTGCAATACGGAATGTTTGAGGATAACTTCGTACAACACCAATGGGTTGATTAACAGCTGTTGTAATTCCGGAAAATGCAGTGATAAACATGTATTTCTTCCACATGTCCTCTAAAATATTCGTACTTAACGTTCCATTCATATTCGCCTGGTTACACGCGAGGGCAAGTTCTTCACAGATGGCTTGCTGAGAAGTATGGAGCGGGCCAAATACAAGGTCATGGAATGGACTCGTATGGACAACATGACCAGCTTCATCAAGGGTTGCAATGATGTAAGAAAGTCCACCGATAACAGCTTCCTCTCCCAATTCTTTTTGCAAAATACTGATGTGTTCCATGCCATTTAAAACGGGATACACTTTTGCTCCTTTATTTACCAAAGCTTTCAGCCAGTCCAATGTACCATGAAGGTGGTAGCCTTTGACGGCAAGAAAAACAAGGTCAGGGCTTTCGATTTCCTCTGGGCTCCTCGCAATCACAGGATCTGGAACTTCGTAATCCCCCATTTCGCTATGTAGCTTCAAACCGTTTTTTTCAATCTGCTCGGCTCTTCCTTCGCGGACAAGGTTAATGACTTCATGACCAGCTTCCTGCCAGCGTGCTCCAAAATAGGCACCGAGGGCTCCTGCACCTAAAACTACGATTTTCATATTCCGACACCTCCGAAGAAATTATGCTTCTAACTCTTTACTGCGCTCTGTTGTAAAGCTTGAAGTAATAATTCTGGTCGTTTCTACAACATCTTTAATGTGATCATCTAAATATTGGATGATATCGTCGAATCCTGCTGTTCTCATGATCTCATGATAATGATCTTCGCTATTGAATATGGATTGACCGAGAACGAGTTCCTCATCTTCCTCCACATCAACAACATTCAAAAATCCCATGGATCCTTGGCTGCCGGTCAATTTATTGGAAAAATAAATATTATGATCGAGAGCACCATGAGATTTTAAGAGATTTCCTGATTTTCTACTCAATTCTATGAATTCATCCAAATTCTTTTGTTTTACTCGAAATAGGCATATGACTGTAAACATCTCTACTCCCCCTGCACTATAGGTTATCAGGATTTATTATCCAGACTTGTGGACCGTCCAGCATCTATTAAAAGAACAATGGCAGTCACTGTATGCATGACCCAGCCGACAATAGGAATTGCTCCTATGGCGCTTGTGATCATACCGAGAATACTTCCTGCGTAGGAACGCTTATCCTTAGCTGATACTACGAGTGTGATCAAGTGGAAAACAAACATGAATAAAAGTGGCAGCCATCCGTTACTGAAAATGAACGCTCCGCCTGCTATAGGAATAGCTAAGAATGCTTCACTCCCACCTGTTAACCACTTGAGTAAAGAAGATAGTTTCATTGGAATCTGCTCCTTATTGCGTAATCTTTTGCGATAGATGGAAGAGTGGAATAATCGGCCTTACCCTCATCTTTCCACTCCGTGGGTTTTCGAAACATTCTACCAAAAGCGTGAATTAATCTCTACTTTCATTAGCATATTTCGACACAACTAATGCTATTTCCTCTCTTGGGAGGGGATTTTCGTTTTGAATATTGTTACTTTTAAGGTAGTAGGAAGGCAGAAAACAATAAAACCCCCGGGATTGCCGGAGGTTTTTCATTTTTTGAATTTTATTAGAACGCCGAACTCCCAGGGCGTTTCCGCATTTCGAATTGTCCGGTTCCACCACCCAGACTCTCGAGACATAAGCCAATCGCCTCCGTGGAGGAAGACCGCTCCACTGCGCCGCTTGTCTTATGCTTGTCGAGTCTCCCAGGGTGGTTCCACACTTCATTCTTACTTACTTGCTTTTTGCAGTTTCTGAATCATTTTCAAGCTGCGGCCGGTTCCGATGGCTACGGATTCTAGTGGGCTTGGGGCCATGTGTACGGGTACGGAAATTTCGTTGGACAGCCAATCTTGCATGCCGTTGAGCAAGGAACCGCCTCCGGTAAGGATAACACCGTGGTCTACGATGTCTCCACTTAGTTCCGGTGGGCAATCTTCAAGGGTTGCACGAATCGTTTCAAGCAGTTGTTCAAGGGATTCTTTCAGGGCTCCTTGAACTTCCGTGGACTTCAATTCAATGGTTTTTGGAAGACCTGTGACCATGTCGCGACCTCTTACTTCCATTGTTTCTTCTGGGTGCTCGATCAGTGCGTAGCCAATTTCCATTTTGATTTGCTCGGCTGTGCGCTCTCCGATTAATACGTTGTAAGCTTTACGGACGTGCTGGATGATTTCCTCATCCATGACGTCTCCACCTGTACGGATGGATTTGCAGGATACGACACCACCGAAGGAAATGATGGCCACTTCACTCGTTCCGCCACCGATATCTACGACTACGTTAGCAATGGGTTCATCAACGGGAAGGTCAGCACCGATTGCGGCTGCGATTGGTTCTTCAATCAAGTGTACATTTTTGGCTCCGTAGCTTTTCACTGCATTGTGAATGGCGCGACGTTCTACAGATGTTGAGCCTGAAGGTGTGCATATAACGACGGTCGGTTTACGCATGGAGATTCCGGATTTTTTGGATACTTTTTTCAAAAGCTCCTTCAACATTTGCGCGGTCATATCATAATCAGCGATGACACCATCTCTCAACGGGCGGACAGGGATGATGTTTCTCGGTGTCTTTCCGACCATTTCTTTTGCTTCTTTTCCTACAGCTACCACGTTTTTCGTTTCTGTGTTGTAGGCGACAACAGACGGTTCGTTAAGTAAAATTCCTTTTGATTTCGAATAAATCAATATATTAGCAGTACCAAGATCGATACCGATTTCTGCGTTTGATAACATGTAGACGTACCTCCAAAGGTGAAATAATCTATTTATATATCTTCTCATATCATAGGATTTTTTTGGGGGTTGAACAACAGGAAATTCGTGGTCGGGGAGAAAGTGGTGTCATAAGTCTCCCCCCGTGTATAATGGGACTAACGATAGACAGAGGAGTTTTTCTATGAGTTTTTTGAAACATGAAGAGATTATAAAACGGTGTGAAAAAATAAACCAATTGTATGAAATTGATCCTTCTTTTTTCGATGGGATTGTTGATGATTTATTGGATAGTGAACAGGATACGGAAACTGTGATATTGAGTGGTTTTCAGCGTCTCCTGACGGAAGTAGACAACGAAATCGAGCGGATGGAGGAATTCACTTCCATGAAGCCGAATTGTTTTATGGGGTGTGCTTTTTGCTGCTACTTCCCAATTGTCATCACGAAAATGGAAGCGAAAATGTTGTTTCGTTCCATCGAGAACTTCTCGGGAGATCGAAAAAAAGCGATTTATGCGCATTGGGAAAATTACTATGAAAAACAGCAGGATAAATTGCAATTAGCCATGGCCATGGATTATGAAGCACCAGAGACGAAGCTGGAATACAAAAAGTTGAATCTGCCTTGTCCGATGCTGGATCCAGAGACTCAATTGTGTATGGCTTATGAAGTGCGGCCGATTCCTTGTCGTACGTATTTGAACTATAGTGATCCGCAGGTTTGTGCCGATCAGCATATGCCAAAAGAACCGTTCAGCTATGAATTTCTTTATCAATTTTATTTCGGAAGTATCAATGAGTTAATACAGGCGCTCTATGAAAATGGAGAGGATGTTTTTGTTGATTACCCGATGGATGCGTGGAGTTATGATTACCTTCCAGCCTGGATCAAGCAGTGGAAAGAGGGGACCTTAAGTGAAGTATAAACTCTTATCTTTGAATGTCGGCCGTCCGGAAACTTATGAAACAGATAAAGGCGAGTTGAACAGTGCCTATCGGAAAACCCCTGTCAAAGGTCCTGTTCATTTAACTTACTTGAACTTTGAAGGGGATGAACAAGCAGATAAAAAGAATCATGGCGGTCGTGATAAAGCCGTCTGTCTCTATCCAGCCCAGCACTATAGGCACTGGGAAGATCATTACAGCCAAGAATT
This sequence comes from Halobacillus aidingensis, assembly GCF_900104185.1. Taxonomy (GTDB): domain Bacteria; phylum Bacillota; class Bacilli; order Bacillales; family Halobacillaceae; genus Halobacillus; species Halobacillus aidingensis. The sequence continues at coordinate 9,531 of NZ_FNIZ01000005.1, forward strand.
TAGTTTTCCTTCTTTTGGGGAGAATTTGACTGTGGAAGGGATTGATGAACGGGATGTCCGTATTGGGGATGTTTTTCAGCTCGGAGACGCAGTCCTGCAAGTGTCTGAGCCGAGGAAACCATGCTATATCATAGCCCGCACTCATGGAATCGATGACTTTCCAGCTCGTGTCATGGAAAAAGGGTTCTCAGGATTTTATTTGAGGGTGTTACGGGAGGGAAGAGTGTCCCCGGGGGATGACATGACTTTGATTGAGTCCCACCCCGATGGAGTGACGGTGGATGATGTCAATGAAGTGCGCTACCACGATCGAGATAATACCGCTAAAATTAGACGGATTGTAGCTGTTGAACCACTAGCCGATGGTTTGAAACAAACACTGAACAAGCGTCTACAAAAGTGAGGGGGGAATAGGTCATGAATCCTTTTTCAGAACGGGCCTTAATATTAGCTTTAAAAAATGTGGAGGATGGCGGCCACCCGTTCGGAGCTGTCCTTGTCTGTGACGGAGAAATTATCGCTGAGGGTGTGAATGAACTGCATCTACGACCAGATGTCAGTGCTCATGCTGAATTGGTAGCGATCAAGAAAGCTCAACAAGCACGGGGGTCGATTGATTTGAGTGATTGTACGATGTATGCAAGTGGGGAACCTTGTGCGATGTGTCTCACAGCCATGTATTTTTCTAATCTGAAAAAAGTCATATACTCCCAGTCCGTCGAAGATGCAAGTCGTGTTGGACTTACCCTTTCAGAGAAATTTTATCAAGACCTTGAAAAACCGAAGGACCAACGTGAAATCAAGATGATCCATGAACCAATCGAAAATAAAGAGTTAGATGCAATGAAAGCCTATGGGACGAAGAAAGGATAGGAGGCAGAAAGATGGATTATGGACATTTGATTGAAGAAAAGATTAAACAATCCATGAAAAAAGGGGATTTCGACAACTTGCCGGGGAAAGGAAAACCGCTGCCCAAAGACGAATTCGCTCATCTGCCTCCAGAACTTAGAAACAGTTACCGAATTTTGAAGAATGCCAACATGCTGCCTGAAGAAATGATTCTAAAAAAAGAGATGGTAGAGATTGAAGATCTCCTAACAGAAATTGCAGATCCTCAGTTATCCGCTCACTATAAAAAAGAATGGAAAGAGAAGAAACTGCGCTTTGACATGATGATGGAAAAGAGGAAGTTGAACCAGTCAGGGGCATTTAAACAATATCAAAGCAAGATTGACCGGCGTTTCGGATTTTGAATTCGGGCGGGGTTTTTACTTTTAGCATTGGCTCACGGTGTAACAAAAGGAGGCGATGATATGTGCGGAAGATACACTCTATTAGCAGAAGAAGCGGAAATATTGAGAGAGTACGGAATAGAAAGACCAATTGACGGCTATGAACCACGTTACAACATCGCACCGGGGCAAAAGGTACTGGCGGTCATCCATGATGGAAAGCAAAAGCGTGCAGGTTATATGAAATGGGGGCTTGTCCCATCGTGGGCCAAAGATCCTAAAATTGGCTATAAAATGATTAACGCCAGAAGTGAAACAGCTCATGAAAAACCCAGCTACAAAAGGCTGATGAGTCAAAAGCGCTGCTTAATTGTAGCGGATAGTTTTTATGAATGGCAGAAAACTGAATCAGGAAAACAACCCGTTAGAATTCAACCGGAAAACCGTTCCCTTTTTGCTTTTGCCGGATTGTGGGATCAGTGGGAAGGGGAGGAAGAGTCTCTTTACACCTGCACGATTCTCACTCAGGATGCGAATGAGTTCATGGCTCCGATCCACAACCGGATGCCTGTCATACTGCCGAAAGGAAAGCAGGATCAGTGGATTGAACCAGTGAAATGGTCACCGTCAGATGCCAAAGGCTTTGTTGAACAACTGACCATGAACGACCTCCGTGCCTATGAAGTTAGCGACTATGTGAACTCCGCAAAAAACGAAGGCCCAGACTGCATCACCCCCTTAGCGTGACCATACCTTTATTAAATAATCTGGCAGGATTGTTTAAGACTCAGTTTCGAGACTTTTGTAGAGTGGATGGGGCTGCGGGGAATGGCTCGCTTTCCGCGGGAGCGCGGTGAGCCTCCGCGGACTGCGTCCTGCGGGGTCTAACCATGCACTTTTTTCCCGCAGGAGTCTCGCCATCTCCTCCGCCCCTTTACCATGTGAGTAACTCGAAACCACTTCCTGGAAACTCTGCTTGTATTCTCAAACGAAGTTGATAATATAAAACTCTCCCCAGTGGTCATTCCGAGCGTGAAAGCTTGATTTAGAGCGCTTTATGCCTGCTACTGCGTTGGGGTGGAAAACGCCCCATCTTGGTATAGGGGTCGTTTCTCACCTACATGGAATGGGGTTGTTGGGAAGCTGCGAGACCCCCGTGGGAGAAGGAGATAGGCGAGATCCCGCAGGACGAAGTCCGAGGAAGCTCGGCGCTCCCCCACAGGAAAGCGAGTGGCTTCCCAACCACCCCTGACTCCAAATACGGCAAACGAACCCCGGTTATCTCGAAACTGAGTCTTCCACAATCGGGAGTATTTCTGAAGTTGGGCATCAAAAAAAAGAGCTTACAGCACAATTTGTGGCTGTAAGCTCTTTTTGAATGGTTGATTAGATTCTAAGGTTAACCGGCTTGGCGTTGTTCGCGTTCTTGTTGTTTTTCTTTCTTGGCGACTTTCAGGAACTTGTTCGTTTCGGCCGCTACGACCCCGGATAGGAGTAATAGTCCGATCAAGTTCGGGAAGGCCATTAAGCCATTCATGACATCAGCGAAAACCCATACTGTGCTCAGTTGGGATACGGCTCCTACAAGGACGAATGCTACGAATACTATCTTGTAAACACCGATGAATCGTTGTTTCGTCAAGTAACCGAAGCATTTTTCTCCATAGTAGGACCAACCGACAATGGTAGAGAAGGCAAAGAAGACTAAGCCTATGGTTACAATATACGCCCCTACATCACCAAGGAAAATTTGGAATGAAGTAGAAGTTAAGTCGGCGCCGTCCAGCCCGCCTTGATATTGACCAGCCATGACGATCGTTAACCCTGTCATTGTACAAACGATAATAGTATCAATGAATACTTGGGTCATGGATACAAGAGCCTGGCGTCCTGCATAGTCGGTACGGGCTGCAGCAGCAGCGATCGGTGCAGAACCGAGGCCTGCTTCATTTGAGAACACCCCGCGTGCGACACCATAACGAATGACTGTTCCGAGTAAACCGCCTCCAAGGGCACTTGCGGTAAACGCATCATTAAAGATGGTACCAAATGCCGGGATGACCATGTTGTAATTGAGTATAAGTATAATTAATGCACCAATGACATAGAAAATAGCCATGATTGGAACAAAGAAAGCCGTGACTTTCCCGATACTTTTAATCCCTCCAAGCAATACTAAACCTGCCAAAAGGGTCAACAGAACTCCCGTTACCCATGGAGAAACATTGAACGTGCCTTCCATGACATCAGAAACAGAGTTGGACTGTACCATGTTCCCAATTCCGAATGCAGCGACCGCACCGAAGATTGCGAATAAGAAACCGAGAGGCCGCCCAAGCCACTTCGTTTTCAAACCGCGGGACAAATAATACATCGGTCCGCCGGACATTTCACCGTTTTTTCCTTCAATTCTGTATTTAACGGCTAGGACAGCTTCGGCATATTTCGTCGCCATACCAAAAACTGCTGTCACCCACATCCAGAAAACGGCGCCTGGCCCCCCTAGGACAACGGCCGTTGCAACACCAGCAATATTTCCTGTTCCGATGGTTGCCGCAAGAGCTGTGGTGAGCGCCTGGTAATGAGAAATATCCCCCTTTTCATTCTTTTTCTTCTCTTTGCTTGGTTTGAAAGCAAGCTTTAGAGCGTAGGGGAGCGTTTTAAACTGAAGAAACCCCAGACGGAGTGTTAAATAAACCCCTGTTCCGACTAATAAAACTAAGAGGAACGGTCCCCAGACGATTCCACTTAATTCACTTAAAAAACTGTGTAGTGCACTACCTTCACCCATCATCTTCCCCCTATCCATATAGTTAGTATTCGTTCATATATTAAATATTCCGAAAATTAGGAACAAATGTCAAGGTCATTTCAGTACAAAAATGAAAAAGAACGGTTGATTTCGACATAAAAAGGGAAGATATTTGGGTGAACTGTTTTATATGGGCAGGATTTTCGACGCTTTCATAGAAAATAAACAGATGAGAAATACTACATTGGAGGAACATAATTATGATTCGTGTATTATTTGTCTGCCTCGGTAACATTTGCCGTTCTCCTATGGCAGAAGCAATCTTTAAAGATCTGGTGAAAAAAGAAGGATTGGATGAAAAAATAACCGTCGATTCTGCAGGGATTGGCCATTGGCATATTGGTGCTGAACCTCATGAAGGGACTCGGGCCATCCTTGATGATAAAAGCATCTCTTATGAGGGGATGAGTGCAAGGCAAGTGAAGGAATCCGACTGGGATGAATTTGATTACTTGATTGCGATGGATAATAAAAACATCCAGGACTTGAATGGAATTCGAGAAAAAAATGATGTAGTGGTCGCTAAACTTCTCGACTTCGTTCCTCATTCGAAGGAAAGTGAAGTGCCTGACCCATATTTCACAGGAAATTTTGAATATGTGTATGACCTCGTCCATGAGGGATGTTTTAAACTTTTAGAGAAAATAAAAAACGATCATAATCTTTGAGGAGGATGTTTATGGGACAGAGTAAACTTTGGAAAGGTGTTCTTATAGGAGCTTTGGTTGGAGGAATAACTGCTCTTATGGATAAAGAAACGAGACAGTATGTAGGAGAGAAATCACGAGCTACAGGTTCCAAGTGTCAAAGTTATGTGAAGCAGCCTTCAGAAGCAATCCACAGGATCAGAGTGAATTATGAGGCATTTTCTTCCCAGGTAAATAAAGGAGTGGAAGATCTTCTGGAATTATTGGATAAGGCGGAGAGTATGCTGAATAAAGTAGGGGAAATTAATCAAGAAGTGAAAGAGCAGCTGAGAGCTGTAGACGATTCAAAAGAAGCTTCTTGATCACAAGAGGTGAGGGAATATCGTGAAGACCATCAAGAATTTTGGCAAAGAGCTGTTTACTCGCTTCGGTGAAGATGATGTCGGAGGAATGGCAGCTCAATTGTCGTATTTTTTTCTACTATCTTTGTTTCCTTTTATGATATTCCTGCTTACACTGCTCGGATATTTACATATTGACGAAGAACGAGTGCTTGCTTTCGTCAGTACCTATGCGCCGCCTGAAACGTTCGATTTGATTACGGAAAATGTTTCGTCCTTATTAAGCAGTGAAAATGGAAGTTTGCTATCCATCGGTTTACTAGGCACCCTTTGGGCTGCATCTAATGGGGTCAATGCTATTATGCGAGCATTCAACCGTGCTCATAACGTCAGTGAGAATCGTTCATTTCTTGTATCACGCATCATCGCGATTGTCCTGACAGTGGCAATGGTTTTCGTTATCGGAATTGCTTTTCTGCTGCCTGTTCTCGGTCATACGATCGGCGTCCAACTGTTTTCCGTCTTTGGACTTTCTGAAAACTTTTTGACGTTATGGAATGGGATGAGGTGGGTGATTTCATCCATCATCTTTTACATCGTATTATCTTTTTTGTACGTTATGGCACCAAATAAACGGTTAAAATACCGTGATACCGTCCCAGGGGCGGTGTTTGCCACATTCGGCTGGCAGTTAGTTTCCTTGTTGTTTTCTTTTTATGTGAGTAGTCTTGGGAATTTCTCTGCGACATATGGGAGTTTAGGTACAGTGATTGTGCTGATGATTTGGTTATACCTTTCAGGAGTCGTCATTATTCTGGGAGGGGAAATCAATGCTATGAGTCATCATCGCAGAACGAAAGAGACATGGGGGTAGAACAGATAAAGAAAGGCGGGACCATGTAAGGTTCCGCCTTTCTTCTTTATTTCAATAGTCTGAGCCCATTCAATATCACAAGAATCGTACTCCCTTCGTGTCCGATAACACCTAAAGGAAGATCAAGAATTTGTAAAAAGTTGCTCACAATCAAAAGCATGATCACGATAATGGAAAAAATAATGTTCTGTTTGATGATTTTGTTCATTTTCTGGGAAACTTGAATCGCTTCACCAATCTTCGGGAGGTCATTTTTCATTAAGACCACATCGGCAGTTTCTAACGCGACATCTGTACCTTCGCCCATCGCGACACCGACATCAGCTTCTGCAAGCGCCGGCGCATCATTGATTCCATCCCCGACCATAGCGACATGAGAGAAATGGTCTTTTAAGGTTTTGATTTCCTGGAGTTTTTGGTCAGGCATACACTCAGCGATATAGTTATCCATTCCCACTTCTTCAGCAATGGCTTTTGCTGTGCGATCATTGTCACCTGTCAACATAATGGTGTAAATACCATGCGCTCTTAAGGTTGAAATTGCTGCCTTTGCTTCTTTTCGGACCGTATCTTTCAGGGCGAAGAGTGCGACGATTTTTTCATTTTCTGAAACGAAAATTACGGTCTTCCCTTCTGATGCCAGGACTTCTGCGTAGTTATCTTTATAAGCCGTTGCTTCTTCTTTTCCGACGAAATCGGCTTTTCCGACTTTCCACTCCTTGTTCTTATAATGCCCACTTACCCCCATGCCGCTGTGATCTTTTACGTTTTCGATCGAAGAAAAAACACAGTCATTTTTTTTCGCATAACTTACAATCGCTTGGGCGAGAGGGTGATTGGATTCATTCTCAATGGAAGAAACGATAGAAAGAATGGAACGTTCCCTGCCATTTTCTAATGGAAGGAAATCAGTGACCTCCGGCTCTCCTTTCGTGAGCGTGCCTGTTTTATCAAAGGCGATTGCTTTTAGATGAGAAAGGTGTTCGAGGTGGACGCCACCCTTAAACAAGATCCCATGGCGTGCGCCTTTAGATATGGCTGATAACGTTGCAGGCATAATGGAAGCGACAAGAGCACATGGAGATGCTACAACAAGTAGAATCATCGCCCGGTAAATGGTCTCCATCCACGTCCACCCAAATAGAAAGTGAGGGAGGAATAACATCAGGCCTACGACGGCTAATACGATTTTTACATACGTACTTTCGAACCTCTCAATAAACAATTGTGAGGGGGATTTCTCACTTTGAGCGTTTTGAACCATGGCAATGATTTTATGAAAAAGCGTTTCATTCGATGGTTTGGTGACCGAGACCACAAGACTACCGTCAATATTCATCGTCCCCGCGAAAACTTCTCCTGTTTCTCCTTTGCTTACAGGAAGGGATTCTCCTGTTATGGCACTTTCGTTTAAACTGGAGCTCCCCTTCACAATAGTTCCATCTGCAGGGACACGTTCTCCAGGTTTAATTAATATTTGATCGCTGATTTGAAGTGTTTTTACAGGTACCCATTCATACCCGGCATTTGTAATGAGGAAGGCTTCTTCCGGCTGCAAATGCATCAATGAAGAGATCTCTTTATGGCTTTTGTTCATCGTGTACGTTTCCAGAGCTCCGCTTAGAGCAAAGATGAAGATGAGGATGGCCCCTTCTGTCCAGTATCCAATCGAAGCAGAGCCTATAGCGGCTAGGATCATGAGCAATTCTACATTGAGTGATTTTTCTTTTACCGTTTCTTCTAATCCTTCTTTCGCTTTAGCAAATCCACCAATAAGGAAGGCCGTCACATATAAACTGACATAAAAAGAAGGCGTCCAATGGTGTTCACCATACCACGCTAGTAAGATAAGTAATCCACTGCTTATGGCTGCGATCAATTCAGCGTGTTCCTTAAGAGATGAAGACGATGGTAATTTCCACCACTTCAAGGAAGGGAAGGTTCGTGATTGATTCATACAATTTTCAACTCCTTTTGTTAATTGAGAATCAAAGTCAATTAATATGGGGAACAAGAGTGTTTATTTATAATAATTTTAATTTAATACATATTATTATCATATCATGAAAGGGTGATAATACAAGTGTAAATAATGGAATGGGTAAAAAAGAATCAAGGCAGTTGATATTACAGGTGTCAAGTTGCTATATTAGACAGGTGCAATAAACATATGGAAGGTGGAAATAACGAATGCGCAAAGGTCTTTTATTCATACTTATGCTTATGCTTGCCGGATTCCTCGCTGCTTGTGGTTCAAGTGATGAAGGAGAAAGCAGTTCAGATAGCAATGGAAGCGAAGAGGCTTCCGATAGCAAATGGAGTGAAATCCAAGAAAAAGGGGAGATTGTCGTCGGAACTTCCGGGACGCTTTTCCCAGCTTCTTATTATCCAGAAGACTCTGATGAGATGACTGGATATGACGTAGAAATTATGAGAGAAATAGCGGACCGTCTTGGTCTTGAATTAAAATTTGAAGAATATGGAGTGGACGGACTGCTTTCTGCCATCAACAGTGGCCGTATTGATGCAGTGATTAACGACATGGAAGTGACGAAAGCTCGTCAAGAACAGTTTACGTTTAGTGAACCATATAAATATTCTTATTCCACAATGATTGTCCGTGAGTCTGACTTATCCGGAATTGAGAAATTGGAAGACCTCGAAGGAAAAACACATGGCGGTGGAGCGACTACCGTCTTCTCCCAAATTGCTGAACACTTTGGGGCAGAGACGAAAACTTATGGTAATGTAACCAATGATGTTTATTTACGCGATGTTGAAGGCGGGAGAACAGATTTCATTATCAATGATTACTACTTGCAGTCCCTTGCATTAAAAGCACTGCCTAATATTGAAGTTCAACTACATCCAGACTTGAAGTTCCATCCGACGAACTCAGCCATTGTTATGCCGAATGATGCATCCAAAATGAAAGAGGAAATCGACGCTGTTCTCCAAGAGATGCGAGAAGATGGAACCCTTACGAAGCTTTCTGAAGAGTTCTTCGGTGGCAAGGATGCTTCTAAAAAACCAGAAGCGGACATCCGTGAAATCGAAGGTCTAGAACTGTAAGGAGATCCTTATGTTAGGTATTGAAATAAACGAAATTCAAATCGAAAAGTTATTTAACGCGGAGCGTGCCTGGGCGAACCTTCCTTTTATTCTTGAAGGTGTGCCTTTGACTTTGCTGGTCGCTTTAAGTGGCATGTTGGTAGGACTCGTTCTAGGCTTCTTTTTAGCACTTGCGAGAGGATCGGATCGTGTCTGGCTTAGATGGCCGGCTCGGTTTTATATTTCATTTATGCGGGGTACGCCGATCCTTGTGTATTTATTCGTTTTGTATTTCGGTCTTCCTGTTGTAGGAATAAAAATGCCGGCAACCGTAGCTGCGATTATCGGGTTCGGAACAAACAGTGCAGCCTATATTGCAGAAATCAATCGAGCTTCTCTGAACAGTGTTCCGAATGGTCAATGGGAATCATCCCGCGCGCTGGGATTTACGTATTGGCAGGCGATAAGAAGAATCATCATGCCACAGGCAACTCGAATCGCCATCCCGCCGCTTGGGAATGTCTTTCTTGATTTACTGAAAGCTACATCACTTGCTGCCATGATCTCAGTACCTGAGATTTTGAACAAAGCACAAATTGCAGCAGGACGAACGGTCGATTCGATGACGATGTATATTACAGCAGCCCTCGTGTATTGGCCGCTTACCATGATTTTTTCTGCGCTTCAAGATTACTTGGAGAAGCGTCACAACCGATATCTATAAACGATGAAGCCAGAGCCGTATAGTCAGCTCTGGCTTTTTTCTATTTTACTAATATTTCGCATCACTCCAACGTGAACATGTACCGGGTGCGAAATGTAAGTAAGCTCATACCTGGTACCAAGATGATCGATGAATGTACCAGGTACACATAGTTGAAAGTTCGTACCGGGTACAGAACTAAAAGGATTGAAAAATAGCCTTGATTCGAAAGAGTTCATCCTTTATGATGGACCTTGTGTGTTTAAATCGTAATGATTATCAATTAACTTATATCCTGAAAAGGGAATGCTAGAAAACAGACGTTTTTACTTTGACGTACGTATCCATTATAATTTAATTCGTAATGATTATTATTTCGAAAGGGATTGACCATGGAAAATCGAACAATCGTAAAGTTAGAAAATGTATCTTTTAAATATGATAGAGAATGGGTCGTCAAAGACGTAAACCTGGACATCCAATCTGGCCAGTTCCTCGGTCTTGTCGGTCCGAATGGGTCAGGGAAATCCACATTGATTAAACTGATGCTGGGGCTTGTTAAACCGGATCAGGGTTCCATTCACTTATTCGGTCAAACCTTAAAACAATATCAGGATTGGCAGGAGATTGGATTTGTCTCACAGAAAGCCAACAGTTTCAATTCTGGTTTTCCGGCGACGGTGATTGAAGTCGTGAAGACAGGACTTGTCTCCCGAATTGGAGCATTTAAATTTTTCAATAAAAAACATAAAGAAAAAGCCTTAGAAGCTTTGAGAGTTGTAGAGATGGAGGAATACGCCTACTCCAATATCGGAGAGTTATCTGGAGGACAGCAGCAGCGTGTGTTTATTGCAAGGGCCTTAGTAAGTGATCCATCGTTATTAATCCTAGATGAACCGACGGTCGGAGTAGATGCCAAGCACGTAACGGAATTTTATGATTTGCTCGGTAAACTGAATCAAGAGCAGGGGATTACCCTTTTGATGGTCACCCACGATATTGGGACGATCACAGACCATGCGACACACGTCATTTGTATGAATAAAACGGTCCACTTCCACGGAGCTTCAGAGGAGTATAAGGAGTTTAGTGAAGAGGATCTCAATCAGCTTTATGGTCATTCCGTCCAGCAGCTGACCCATAATCACGAGCATCATGAGGTGAACCACAATGATTGATAGTTTTCTGCAATATGAATTTTTACAAAACGCCGCTATAACAGGGATCTTAATTGGGATTGTTGCTCCATTATTAGGAGTGTTCATTGTGGTTAGACGCCTTTCGTTGATTGCGGACGCCTTATCCCACATCACGTTAACAGGGATTGCCGCAAGCCTGCTGCTTGAAAAAAGAGTGACCGCCGTCAATGACTGGAACCCGATTTATATGGGGATGGTCTTTTCCGTGTTCGGAGCGATATTGATTGAGCGGCTTCGAAAAGTGTATAAACACTATGAGGAACTTGCCATTCCTATTATTCTTTCTGGAGGAATCGGCGTTGGTGTTATTCTCATTTCTCTTGCAGATGGTTTTAATACGGATTTATTTAGTTATTTATTCGGAAGTGTAACAGCCGTCAGCCGTGATAGTATGTGGACAGTACTGGTGATTACTTCCATTGTCATTCTTATCGTTATTCTGTTTTATAAGGAACTTTTCGTCCTATCCTTTGATGAGGAGCATGCGTCTGTGTCTGGTGTGAATGGAAGATGGATTCATTTGTTGTTTATCGTCATGGTCGCACTAGTGATTGCATCCTCTATGCAGGTGGTTGGGATTTTACTTGTTTCCGCCTTAATGACCTTACCAGTGGCCTCAGCGATCCGTATTGCAAAAAGCTTCAAGCAAACGATTGGTTTATCGATCGCATTTGGAGAAACCTCTGTTCTGGTAGGTCTCATTTCGTCCTATCATCTCAGTGTACCTCCAGGAGGAACGATTGTAGTGACAGCTATTTTAATTTTGATTATGTCGATTCTTTACAAACGAGTACGAGCTCAACAATGGATAAAGGGTGAAGCATAATGAATGTAGAGACAGCTTTGCAGAAGTTGAAGGAGAAGGGATATAAGAGGACAAAGCAGCGTGAACGCATATTAGAAATTTTTGTAAAACAAGATCAATATATTGCTGCAAAAGAAATTTTAAAAGAGATTCAAAATGATTTCCCGGGTGTCAGTTACGATACGATTTATCGAAATCTCTATATGCTGACAGACGTGGATATTTTAGAAGCTACAGAGCTTGGAGGCGAAAAGCATTTTCGTTTAGGATGTGATACGCATGGCCATCACCATCACTTCATTTGCACTACATGCGGAAAAACGAAGTCGATCGAGTTCTGCCCAATGGATAGTATCAATGAGAACCTCAATGGATATGATGTCGAAAACCACAAGTTCGAAATTTATGGTAAATGTCCACAGTGTCACTGATCTATGCACTGGATGGAGAAGGAACCTGCGTTTTTAACGCGGGTATCTTTTTTGTGTGCGGCAAAAAGTAATGGTTACTGTTTACAAAGTGTAACGGTTACGATATAATCTTTTTGGAAGACGAGGAGGTCGACGAATGAAAAAACTAGCAATCTTATTATCTTTTATACTTACCATTCTAGTGGTTACTGCTTGTGGGAATGAAGAGACATCAACCGAGCAGAATAAGGAAACAGCAAATGACGAGAATGGGGAGCTAAATGTTTATACAACGGTTTATCCTTTACAATTTTTTACTGAACAAATAGGTGGAGAGACGGTAAATGTACAATCCATTCTGCCTCCCGGTTCAGACGCACACACATATGAGCCAACGACCAAGGAAATGGTGAAAATGGCGGAAGCGGATCTTTTCATTTACAATGGTGCCGGTTTAGAAGGTTATGCAAAGAAAATTTCTGAATCTATTCAGCCAGAGGGTGTGGAGATCCTCGAAGCAGCAGGGGATATCGACCTAAAAGAACATGTTCATAACCATGGAGAAGATGCTCAGGAGGGAGAGGATCATGCCCATGAAGAGGACAGCCACGGAGAAGATGAGCAAGCAAATGAAGAAGACGCCCACAAAACAGATGAACTTGCCAATGCAGAAGATAATCATGAAGGCCACGACCATGGAGAAATGGATCCTCACGTTTGGTTGGATCCCGTTCGAGCGGCACAAATGGCAGAAGGAATCAAAAGTCAGTTGATTAAAATGAATCCAGAACAGAAAGAGCTTTATGAAGAAAACCATAAAGAATTACAAGCGAAATTGATGGATTTAGATCAGGAGTTTCATAATCGTGTAGAATCAAAAACTAAAAGCAAAGTCATCGTTTCTCACGCTGCTTATGGTTACTGGGAAGAGGCTTATGGGATTGAGCAGATTGCTGTGTCAGGACTAAGTCCGACAAATGAGCCTTCTCAGAAAGATCTTGAAAATATCGTTCAAGTCGCCGAGTCAAATGACCTCGAGTATGTAGTCTTCGAGCAGAACATCACTCCGAAAGTTTCAGAAGTGATCCAAAAAGAAATCGGGGCAGAAGCGCTTCGTTTCCACAACCTGTCTGTTTTAACGGAAGATAATGTGGATAGCGATGAAAATTACTTTACTTTGATGGAACAAAATCTAGATGTACTGACTCAAGCATTATCAGAATAAACAAAAGCTGCGGACATGATGGCCGCAGCTTTTTTTCATACATATTCTTTTAGTGGAAGTTTTAGTTTTTAGGAATCAAGAATTGTATCAAGCGTGCTGTGGTTCTGAAGCACTTGGATCTTTTTTGGAAACGGTAGCTGCAAAAACAATGATTAACAGCGTAACAATGACGTAGAAAAACGATAGGTTCGGCCAAAGGTCCAAGAAAAATCCGGACAAGAAAGGTCCTAGAATACTTCCGACACTAAATGCCATTCCGCATAAAATGTTACCCGCAGGAAGAAGGTCCTTTGGCAGCAAGTCTGTCATAAATGAAATGCCTAAAGAGAACAAAGAACCGACGAATAAACCGCCCAGTGCGAAAGTGGCGAAAAGAGCGACCACGGAGTTTTCAAACAGAGCAGCGGCAAGGAAGGCAATGATTCCCCCGGCTACCACGGTCAAGATGACTTTTTTTCTTCCAATCCGATCACTTAAAGCACCTAAAGGAATTTGAGAAAATAAACTTGCAGCAGCAAAACTCGGAATAATCAAGGATAATAAGTTAACATCATGTCCAATCCTCATCCCGTATACAGGGAAGATTCCATGAAGGGTCGCTTCTAGAAATCCATAGGCAAGTGGTGGCAAAAAAGCAACCCAGGCCATACGAATGGCTTTGGCAAACCTTTTGATTGAACTTGTTCCATAGGCTGTGGTATGGTCTTTTTCAGGTGTTTCATTTCTCACCCAGATCATGAATAACCAGACCATTAAACTTAAGAATGAGGAAATGATGAATGGGACATAGATACCGAAAGATAACAAGTTGGTCATCAACGGTCCAAGTGTAAAGCCTACACTAAAAAACAAGCCGTAATAAGCGATGCTTCGACCACGGTTGTGTTTTTCAGCTGTGGCTGTGATCCACGTTTGAGTTCCAAAGTGAAGAATTTGGTCACCAATCCCAATGGTGACTCTTAAAATGAACCAGAACCATAGCGCCTGCCAGAAGGGAAATAAGGCAAGAGACACTATAACCAGGGCCCCTCCAGCCATAATCATTGGTTTATAACCGACTCGTTGAAGCGGTCTTTCCATGAATGGAGAGGAAAGTAAAATTCCTATATAAAGCCCAGTTGCATGCAATCCATTGATAGAAGAAGAAATGCCGTTCTGTTCAAGGATGACAGCGATCAATGGAAGGAGCATCCCCTGGGAAAATCCTGAAATGGTCACGAGACCTATTAAAATCCAGAATCGTGTTTGTTTGGATACCATAAACTGACTGCCCCCTTTTTCATACTTCCTTATCGTATAAGAAATCGATAGGAGGGGACAAGTTTTTCTTTCTCATAAGAAGGTTATTTCCTTACTGAAAACGGTTATTATAAAACTAAAGGCGCAGCATATTGTCAAAGGAGTGAATGAATCATGGACTTTTATTTAAAAGAAAACGGTGTACGCACGTCATTTGAGTACGGCCAAATGAATATTTCTGGTGATGAGACGTTTGGTTTCCGCCCTTATCAGCTTATGGTTGCTTCCATTGCAGGTTGCAGCATCGGAGTTTTTAGAAAGATCCTGGATAAGCAACGGACGGACTATGAGGATATTAAAGTGACGGCCGAGGTCGAGAGAAATCCTGATGAAGCCAATCGTATCGAAAAAATTTATCTTCATTATGTTATTAAAGGGTATCATTTAAATCAGGATAAGTTGTTGAAGAATCTGGATATTTCACAGAAAAATTGTTCCATGGTTCAATCGGTTCAAAATAGTATAGAAGTAGAAGAAACGCTTGAGTGCATTCAACTAAGCAAGTAAAATGAAAGAGCCTTATCCTGAATTTGGATAAGCGCTCTTTTTTTGTGCTTTATCCTATTGCGCATAAGCTTCTTATTCTTGAAGACTAAGTTTCGAGATGTTTGTTGGAATTTGGGGGCTCCGGGAAACAGTTCGCTTTCCATGGGGCGGGCGGTGAGCCTCCTCAGGCTACGCCTTCCGGGGTCTCACCTGTCCCACACGTCCCATAGGAGTCTCACCGTTTCCCCCCGCCCCTTCATCATATAAGTGTCTCGAAACTGCTCTCAAAATAAGGAGCTTGCGAGCGTAATGGAAGATGGTGAGTACACTCTTAAAACAGGAGCACTTATATTCTGAAGATTGCTATAGAGCCTTTTTTTACTAGAACGCAGTTATTTTGGAAGATGCTCTTAATGTGTATGTGGGTTTGTTTTTCACACTCATCGAATGGGGGGGGGGGAAGCTGCGAGACTCCCGTGGGAGAAGGAGATAGGCGAGATCCCGCAGGACGTAGTCCGAGGAAGCTCGGCGCTCCCCCACAGGAAAGTGTTCAAATGCGGAATCGCCCTGCTTATGACGCGAGTGTCTGGGCGATGGAGCTAGACGAGTTGCTTCCCAACCACCCCTGACGCCCATATAGGCAACGAACCCCGCAAAACATCTTGAAACTGAGTCTTCAAGAATACTGTCATATAGTTGAATAAATGTTGATATGCCAAAAATTATGTCTGGCGTTATATAAAGAATGAGGAGAGAGATGGAATGAGGAATATTTTTATTAAAGCTTTCTTTTATCTGATAGGGTTAATCATCATTTCCCTTGGGATTACACTAACGATCAAATCAGATCTTGGTGCTGGTGCGTGGGATGCTGTGAATGTCGGCCTGTCTGAGACCATCGGTTTTACTGTGGGGAGCTGGGTCATTATTATCGGTGCTATGCTGATTTTTACAAACGCTATCATTGCGAAAGAAAAACCGGATTTATTGGCTGTTATCACGATCTTTGTCATTGGACAATTCATTGATTTCTGGATGTTATCGGTTTTTGATACTTTCGGGCTCGCATCATTTTGGATTCAATTGACGGTGCTGGTGGGTGGGATTGCCATTATTGCCTTTGGAGTTTCTTTATACTTACAACCGAAATTTTCTCTGAACCCCATCGATGGGTTCATGGTTGCTCTACAGAAGAGATTCGGTTTCAGTTTACGAACGGCAAAAACGTTGACGGAAGTCTTTGCTCTTGTGCTTGCTCTAGCACTAGGAGGGCCGATTGGAATCGGTACCGTCATTATTATTGTCTTGATCGGACCATTCATTCAGTTTTTTGATGGGAAGGCGAACCACGTCATGAACAAGATGCTTTCGTGATTCCCTGTGTATAGTCTGGGCCATTTTTCACAAAATATAAAAAAAGAAAGGTGGCCCATGATGTGAAAAGAAAATGGTTAGGACTGATCATATTTATTGGGATCTTCATGTTCATCAGTGCTGGATCTATATCAGCTGAAAATAAGAAAGCAGAAAAAGAAAGTGCTATTCCGAACCATGTACTGAACATATCCAAAGACAATACGTACCCGAATTCTACGGATGATCAAGAGTTGTTGGAAGCAGAAGAAATTACGAAAGAATTGATGGAAGATACGGATATTCGCGTGACGAACCCGCAATTGATTGAGATGTTGAATGAAACGTCATTGAAACCATCCCCGTTCGCCATTGGTTACAGAGGCGAGATTTTTTTAGGGAGATGGCCGCTTGCTTACGAATCCAAAGAAACAAATATCAATTGGGAATATCAGGAGATCAATACGAATGAATACAGCAACCATGGTGGAAAGCAAACAGAGAAGTTAAGTTATGTCCAGAAAGAAGAAAAGCAGATCAAAGGTGGTTTAACTTCAAGAATCAGTCACAGCGACCAAATGATGAAGCTTATTCTTCTGGAAGCACAAAAGAATACGAAACTTCCACTTTCCTTCAACACTGTCATTGGTAAAGGCACAAAGCAAAACAATACCTATGGTGTACCAACGAACAAAGTAGGAATTCTGCATGCTTATGCACCAGCTGTCAATGAAAAAGGGGAAGTGACCTTTGGTGATGTGTACATTCAGCTTAAAGGTTCGAAAAAAACGTTGAACGTAAAGAACGTCACGCGGCAAGGAATCGGAGCATGGATTCCGATCCAAGATCACGTGAGCTTTTCATTTGAAGTGAAATGATGGTCCTCATGACCGGATGAATTCAATTCGACGCGCTGTTCTGCCATGAAGATGTTGTTTTCAAACAATTCTTCAGCAAGAATGAGGCGCGTTTTTTTTGCTGCCGTCCAGTAGACTAAGTCATTGACCATACCAACAACTGTGTATTCATATCCGCGGTGCTCATGGTTCAAAGACGACATGCCATACACTTGGAAAGGCTCATAAGGCTTATTCGTCAAATCTTTCTTCAAGTACTCATGCAATTCCTCATTGAGACGCTCACAAGCTTTTTCTAAGACTTGATACGCTTGTTTCGGATCTTGATGAAAACTTGTCGTTACCTTCTCAATCACGCGCATATATTCAAAGTTATAGTTTTCAATCGTGTTGATCTGACCATTGCTTATGGTGAGTAACTTTCCACTCCATTGGCGTACCTTTAAGAACCGGAGGCCAATGTCCTCAACCGTCCCGTGGAAGGTGTTGTTGACGGAGATGAAGTCACCTTTATGGAGCTGCTTTTCATATAAAAGGAACAGGCCGGCAAAGAAGTCTTTGATCAGACTCTGTGCACCAAAACCTACAATAATACCGATGACTCCGGCTCCGGCAAGTAATTTTTCAATCGAAGTGAATTCATCAAGAACGATA
The DNA here is from genome assembly GCF_900104185.1 of Halobacillus aidingensis. Taxonomy (GTDB): domain Bacteria; phylum Bacillota; class Bacilli; order Bacillales; family Halobacillaceae; genus Halobacillus; species Halobacillus aidingensis. Next base: position 27,482 of record NZ_FNIZ01000005.1, read on the forward strand.
AGAATGAACCCAATGAGTGCCACATAACTGATGATGGAATTGAGCATGGATTCTAGAGTGTTTTCTTTTCTTTCTTCAATGAAGTCCGTTTTCTTGAAAAACGTGTGAATGACTTTACGGAGAATGAGAACAACTACAAAAAGAATAGCTGCAATTAATAACAACCTGATAACGGCGTGTTCTTCCAGGTAAGCATTGAACTCGGCTAATGACATGGATTCGTCCTCCTATATGTTCTATCAAGCATTATAGCATTAGTGGTGGATGGATTTCTTCTTTGTGGACAGGCCCAGTGACATGTACTATGATGGACGTGGCCAAAACGTGAAAGTTTGCAGAAAAGAGGTGCAGAGGAATGTCACAACAAGAACGGATTGAGGATCTGAAAGTGCGCCTGGCGGATTTTATGGGACGTATTGAAAAGTTAGACCCGGAAGAAACTTCTGTTGAAGATATCGATCGTCTTATTTCCATGTTGGAAGATCTTGAAAAGAACATGGAATAAACGGTTATCGTCAGAATTGACTCTCAATTTTTTTGAGGGTTGATTTTTTTACGTTCGTGCTTTATCATGATAAATCGTTAATGCATGAAAAGAATGAGAGGAGAATGTTTTATGGCATGGGCAGTTGTTGTCTCTGTCCTCGTAATGACAATCTTAAGTTTGTTACGTGTGAATGTCATTATCGCCATTCTTGCCGCAGGACTGACTGCAGGACTCATGAACGGTGAGACCTTAGTGAGTTCATTAGAACTGCTTGTCGGCGGTATGGGCGAACAGGCGAGCGTGGCGCTTAGTTATATATTGTTAGGAGCATTTGCGGTAGCCATCAGTTATTCAGGGATCACCTCATTGCTGATTGGATATCTGCTTAGAGTTTTGAAGGATAAACGAACGATGATGGTACTTGTCATCGCATTTGTTGCGAGCTTGTCCCAAAATGTTATCCCTGTACACATTGCTTTTATTCCTATCTTAATTCCACCATTACTGAAGTTGTTTGATGAAATGAAATTGGACCGCCGGGCAGTAGCGGCAGCGTTGACCTTCGGTTTGAAAGCACCCTATGTCATGTTGCCGGTTGGTTTTGGATACATCTTCCATGAAACGATTCAATCTTCTATGAGCAGCAGTGGAATCGATCTTGGCATTGGTTCAATCGCCCAATCTTTGATTATTCCTGGTTCAGGTATGATTGTCGGTCTATTCATTGCTATTTTTGTTACGTATCGGAAAAAACGTGATTTGCCAGATGTGGCTACAGAAGGACAAGGGTTTGAAGTCAAGAAAGTGGAAACGGCTAAATTCAACCTTCAGCATATTTGGACCATCGTCGCGATCGTTGTCACCTTAGTGATTCAAGCGGTATGGCAGAACCTTATTCTAGCTGCTCTTGCAGGAATTATCCTTATGTTTATCTTCCGTGTAGTCCCTTATCACAAAGGAGACAAAGTAGTGAATGAAGGAATCGGAATGATGGGCTTCATCGCCTTTGTCATGTTAGTGGCTGCAGGTTATGCAAACGTTTTGACAGAAACTGAGTCTGTATCAGCTCTTGTCGAAGTCAGTTCCGAATATCTTGGTGACAATCAGGCATTTATCGCATTCTTATTGTTACTTGTCGGTTTAATCGTCACTATGGGAATAGGATCTTCTTTTGCGACCATTCCGATTTTAGCTGCACTTTTCGTGCCAATTTGTTTGTCAGCAGGGTTTTCACCAATGGCAACTGCTGCTTTAATAGGAACCGCTGGAGCTTTAGGTGATGCTGGTTCTCCTGCATCTGATAGTACACTTGGACCGACTTCCGGTCTGAATGCAGATGGAAAACACAATCACATTTGGGATACTTGTGTTCCGACATTCTTACACTTCAATATTCCACTGTTCATCTTCGGATGGGCGGCGTCCCTATTTTTATAAAAGGCATGTGGGTAATATTCCCACCTGCCTTTTTTTATATTCAGTGTGTGTCCACACATACTAAGAAAAAAGTGAGTGGTACGTATGTGGAAAAAAACATTCGCCGTTTTACTGGTGTTATTCCTTTTGATTTTGCCCAACCAGACATTGGCTGAAGGCTGGGGTTTCAGTAAGAAGAAAGATGGTTCCGTCCCTGATGTGGGTCGATACGGTCCTATGATTGAGAAGTATGATGGTTTTTATGCGGATCCTTCCGGTGACCCGGTTGTTTATTTGACTTTTGATAATGGCTATGAGCAAGGGTACACAGGGCAAGTGCTCGACGTATTGAAGGAAAAAGGTGTACCGGCCACTTTTTTTGTTACCGGTCATTATATTGAAAGTGCACCAGAACTATTAAAGCGGATGGCGAAAGAAGGGCACTTAATTGGGAATCATTCCTGGAGCCATCCTGATTTTACAAAAGTATCGAAAGAGAAAATGAAGCAGGAGTTAGAAAGAGTAGACCAGGCTGTAAAAGAGTTGACGGATCAGGAAGTGATGACTTTCGTCCGTCCACCACGCGGAACCTTTAATGAGAAAACTCTAGAATGGGCAAAAGAATTTGGGTACACTCATGCGTTTTGGTCGCTTGCTTTTGTGGACTGGGAGACAGACAAACAACGGGGCTGGGAATATGCGTATAGAAGCGTCATCGATCAAATTCACCCAGGTGCCGTCATCCTCCTACACACCGTCTCTCAAGATAATGCAGAAGCCTTGTCTCAACTTATTGATGAGCTTAGAAAAAGAGGGTACAGTTTTGGAAGTTTGAATGATCTTATGATCAAACAGATGGTTCCAGCGCCTGTTTGGGGACTCTGAGTCCAAACCACTGCACATTCCGTGCAGTGGTTTTTCATATTCATTAAGAATTAAATTTGATGTAGATAATAAGTTGTTGAAGAATATGGCAGGATTGTTGAAGACTCAGTTTCAAGATGTTTTCGGGATTCGTTGCCATGTTGAGCGTCAGGGGTGGCGGGGAAGCAACTCGCTTTCCTGTGGGGGAGCGCCGTGCTTCCTCGGGCTACCGCCCTGCGGGATCTCGCCTGTCTCCTTCTCCCACGGGAGTCTCGCAACTTTCCAACCACCCCATTCTGTAGGTGAGAAACGAACCCATAAACACAGTAGGAGCATCTTCCAAATCAACAGCTTTCTAGTTAAAAAGGGACTGTATAGCAAGCTTCAGAATATAAGTGCTCTTGTTTTAAGAGTGAATTCACCAACTTCTATTACGCTCGAAAGCTGCTTATTTTGGGAGTAGTTTCGAGATACTTATATGGCAAAGGGGCGGAGGGGATGGCGAGACTCCTGCGGGAAAAAAGTGCATGGTGAGACCCCACAGGACACAGTCCGAGGAGGCTCACCGCGCTCCGCGGAAAGCGAGCTATCCCCCGCAGCCCCCATCCACTCACCAAAGTCTCGAAACTGAGTTTTCCACAATTGGGAGCATATATGAAATTGAATGAACGCTGAAAAGTTAAAGGAAACATTGAGGGTGGACATATGTATGTGGATGTAGAACAATGTTTGAAAAGGAATGAAGATGGAAATGAGTAAAAGAGGATATTAGGGCATAGTTCCCATTCTTAACAAATAATAAACAAATCGTCCGACAAAAGGGAGGAAAAACAGTTTGTGGAAAGAAAAGTTTAAAGCAAACACTTTTTATGATTTTGATTACACATTGCTTCGATGGGCTTTTGATCCTCTAACCCGGCTAAACCGAGAAGAGCGTTGGGTGGATGTTCCAGTGAAGCTAGGAGGAAATCATCACATTGTCCGTGTCCAGGGACTCGGCACAACCGCTGATCCTTCTTTTGAAGTGTCGAGTGACAGTGAGGAAGATAAAGAAGCGTTGCTCTCCCACATATCTGATTTATTTCAATGGAATATAGATATAGAAAAAGTGCATCACCACTTCTTAGATACAAATTTAAAAACAATGTTTCAAGCACATCCAGGTACACCGATTGTGAAAGATTTTCATCTCTATGATTGTTTGATGAAAGTCATCATCCACCAGCAGTTGAATATGAAATTCGCTTATACGTTGAGTACTCGTTTCGTGGAAACGCTTGGGACAAAAAAAGACGGGGTATGGTTTTACCCAGATCCTGAAACTGTAGCCGATACCCCTTATGAAACGTTGAGAGAATTGCAATTCAGTCAGCGTAAAGCAGAATATGTTATTGATACATCGCGTTTGATTGTGGATGGGAAGCTGCATTTGGAAGCATTGGCGAATGAATCAGATGAGGAGATTATGAAGCAACTGGTTAAGGTTAGAGGGATCGGGCCTTGGACAGCAGAAAACTGGATGATGTTCGGTGTTGGTCGACCGAACCTTTTTCCAAAAGCCGATATTGGTATTCAAAATGCTTTGAAGTTTTATTTTGACTTGGAAACTAAGCCGACATACGAGCAAATGGAGCAGTGGAGTAAAGAATGGGAGCCTTATTTGAGTTATGCTTCCTTAACGCTCTGGAGAAGTATTGAAGGGTGAAAACAAACAAGAAAATAGTCATAAACTTGTCTTCTGTCTCATAATTTGTAGTAAATAGAAAAATAATGGGTGAATTGTTTTGAAAATATTCAAAATTGTTCAGGCTTGCGTTATAATGATAACCGTACTGGAAAATATTGAACGGCTAAAAGGAAAGAGGTCTTAATATTGGTAATTAGAGAGAGGTATTCTGACCAAGTGCATAGCGGCGAAATTTTGGATGTTCTAAGTTTGAATGGTACACCTGCATGTTTACTGGATTTGCGTCTACAAACGGTTACGCTTAATCAGCAGATGCAAGGAACACTTCAACTGCAAGAGTCGGACATGTCGTTCTCTCAATGGATCCGTAGTTTTGGTCACACAGGACAGCAACGCCTTCAACAGGTTTTGCATAATCTCCTGACAGATGGTAATAGGGAATCGTCTGTCCAGTTGACAGATATCAACAAGTATAAATATCAATGCAAAATGGTTCATCTGACGAATGGTCAGATTGCTTTTTCCTTGAAAAGTATAAAGGGCCTGAACGATGGTCCTGTTCCCATGACTCTCTCTTCGAATAAGCATAAAGAAGCCCCTTTGTCATTGAACCAATCTGTCGGTTATCAACACCATCGTAATATGATACACATGTTTGGAACCGAGTCTTCCCCTATGAAAAATCGAATGATGCACCTTGTCGATAAATTCCCACACGGACTGGCATTGATCAATCACAACTGGGAAGTCACGTATGCCAATCCAAAAATGGAAGAGATGACAGAGGTTCCTTTCTTACAAAACTATTTTAAGAAGTTGTGGGATATCTTTCCGATTCGTGAACATTATCATTTCTTTCAACAGTATTTAAGGTCTATGGAGACACAAGAGACGGTGGAATTTGAAGGATATCTTAAGAAAACTAATACAGATGTCCAGGTTACAGTTCATCCTACCGAAATGGGGATCACTGTCTTCCTTCAGGACATAACAGAATACAAGAATCAATTAAAAGCATTGAGGGCGTCAGAAGAAAGGTTTGCATTACTTGCAAATAATATTAAAGATGTCTTCTGGATTAGCCAGCCGGACTTTAAAGAACTGCACTATGTCAGTCCTGCTTTTCAGGAAATGTTCGGAATCTCCCGACGGGAAGCTTTCCTGGATCCAAATTCGTTGATGGAAAAAGTTCATGAATCAGACCGCGCTTCATTAAGAACTGCTCTAGATGAAATGGCAAAGAAAGAAAGTGAAGTAGAATATCGTCTTTCAGGTCCTAAAGAAGAATCGAAATGGATTCGTACGAAAGGTTTTCCTGTTGAGTATTATGGGAATTCTTATGTTCTTGGTATTCATGAGGATGTTACGGAATACAAAGAGATGTTAGAACTTAAAGAGAAATCCCAGCAGCTGTCCACGATCACGCAAATGTCGGCCGGTATTGCCCATGAAATTAAAAACCCTTTGACCGCGATTAAAGGATTTCTCCAGATTGGGGCAGCTAATCCTGAGTTGAGGGATAACTATCAGGAAATTATTCTCGACGAAGTCAATCGCATCGAAGCCATCGTCCAGGACTTCATGATGTTGTCCAAGCCGAAATCCTCTATTCAGCTTGAACAGGTAGATCCTGAACAACTGGTTTCCTATGTGTTGCGGCTGTTGGAACCAGAAGCGAACGAAAAGCAAATTTACCTTCTCTTTGATTGTGATCCTATACAAGACAAATTCGAAACAGAACCGAAGCGGTTGAATCAAATTCTTATCAACCTTGTCAAAAATGCCATCGACGCTGTGGATCTAGGAGGAGAGGTTCGTGTAAGCATACAAATGTCCAGCTCTAACCTAACGCTTTCCGTTAGAGACAATGGACCTGGATTAACACCACAAGAGCTTGCCAAAATTGGTGAACCTTTCTTTACAACCAAAGAAAAAGGAACCGGTCTAGGAGTGATGGTCACAAAGAAAATCGTCTCAGACCTGAATGGAGAAATATCATACGAAAGTCAAAAAGGGGCCGGTACAACGGTTACCGTCACTTTACCAAAATAGAAATCTTTGAAAAATCATCATCCCAGCGGATGATGATTTTTTTATGTTTTATTAGTGATTAAAGGGAAGGAGAGAGGTCCTTGCGACAAAAAGACTAACGGAAACCTTGTCTGCAAATGACACCTTCATTCTTTTTAATGTGTCAGGATTCATCAAATTTTGAAATTTCATCGATTCAACCCTTATAGTTATTAGAAAATTCTACGTTCAATCGCTTACAAAAAATAAAATATATTTTTACACTCAAAGCTATTTACAAACGTATTTATGGGCTCTATAATCCCGATTGTACTACAATTTTGTTCGACAAATTCTAACTTATTCCCACATAAAAAGGAGGCTTTCTGATGCTGAAAAAAGTATGGTCTTTTCTATTAATGAACTTAGGTGCGCTCGGGGTAGCCATCAACGTACATTTTTTCCTATCGCCAAACGATCTTGCCACAGGAGGAGTAAGTGGTGCTTCAATTGTATTGAATAAAGTCATTCCTGATCTTTCACTAGGAATGATCATGATTATCTTGAACATTATCCTCTTTATCGTTGGTTTTATATTCTTAGGTTTTCAATTCGGTCTCAAGACCATTTATGCAAGTTTTGCTTTGTCCTTTATGGTATGGGGGCTGGAAGCATTTTTCCCGATGCAGGAAGCTTTAAGTGATGACCTTCTCATCCAGTTGATTATCGGCCAAATTATCGCGGCATCAGGAATGGCACTTGTTTTCCATCAGGGAGCCTCTACGGGCGGAACAGATATCCTTGCTATGATCCTGAATAAATTCTTTTCCATTGAAGTTGGAAAAGGTGTCTTATTCTCTGATATTGCGATTGCAACATCGTCCATCTTCCTATTCGGACCAACCGTCGGAATGTACGCGTTTTTCGGTGTCATTTTGAATGGCCTAGTTATCGACTACATGTTGCAACAATTTGAAGACAATAAAGAGATCGTCATTATCAGTCGTGAAAGTGAACAAGTCCGTTATTTCATCGTCCATCAGCTCGGACGAGGGGCTACCATCCACCAGGCAAAAGGAGCTTTTAATCAAGAAGACAAAGAAGTCATTACAACGATTCTAAGCCGCAAAGACTACACACGTTTGAAAAAATATATGACAGCGATAGATGAACAAGCTTTCATTACGGTTCACTCGATGAATGAAATTCTCGGTGAAAACTTTAAACGATTGGCATAAAAGGTGGGATAACATCCAGAACCGTATGTTTACAGACACGCTCAATGAGCGCCGATCCAGAACGGCCGACGTATACGAATACTTGAAGAATCACATTATGTTTCGCCAACTACCACCAGGGACTCAGCTTGTTGAAAACATGATCGGAAAAGAATTACAAGTTTCACGAACCCCTATCCGGAATGCGATGAAAAAGCTGGAACAAGAAGGGTTAGTCAAAATCTACTCCAATCGCGGTGCCTTTGTAGTTGAACCGACGCTTGAAGAAATAAGACAAGCCTTTGATATGAGGCGCCATTTAGAGAAAATGACACTTGAACAAATTTATGATCAGATGAATGAAGAAGATTTCGTACATTTGGAAGAATGGATTGAACATGAAAGAAAAACTTACGAAACCCGGAATATTCTGGAGTACCTGGATGTGAACAAGCAATTTCATATGACCCTTGCGTTAAAAACAAAAAACAGGTTTTTGATTGACTTTACTGAACGAATCCTTAATCAAATCAATGTATATCTTATGTTGTATGATGTGTTTGTAGATGAAGACCTGTACGAAAAGCAGCGCTTCAAAGAACATGAATTATTGCTTGAAGCATTAAGAAATAAAGATTTGTCACGCTTGCTCCAGCTGATCGATCAGCATATGGAAGAAAGCTTGAATTATATGTCTATAACCCAGAGAAAAGATAGGATAGAAGAAAAGAAAAAGAGCCTTTAATCCAGACATTTACAGTCCGGATTTAAAGGCTCTTTTTCTTTGAAGGCGTACAGTTCTAAGTAAAATACTGAGGTTAATAACAACCACTGTGATTAAAGAAGCCAGCGTATAATTGAAATTCTTCGTAATCATGGATACAGATAAGAATGCGACGACCATAATGGAGGTTATGAGAAATAATTGGTACTTGGTAAGGCCAAGCTGTCTGCGAACGGGGCGAGCTTCCACTGCTGATCACTCCCTGTTTATGCTTACACGTATTATATGAAAACTTAAAATAATTTGTCAATTCAAGTATATGTACCATACCCCCAAATACTCCTCTTTATTCAACTAATTGGCAGGATTGTGGAAGACTCAGTTTCGAGACTTTGGGGGTTCGTTTGCCGTGTTGAGCGTTAGGGGTGGCTGGGAAGCTACTCGCTTTCCTGTGGGGGAGTGGCAAGCTTCCTCGGACTTCGTCCTGCGGGATCTCGCCTATCTCCTTTCTCCCACGGGAGTCTCGCAGCTTCCCAACCACCCCATTCCATGAAGGTGAGAAACGAACCCCATTCCTGTGGGAGGGTGCCTTCCACTATCCTGGTGTTATAAGCATAAAGCACTCTATAACAAGCTTTTCGTATGCAGAATAGCGTCCTTAGGAGTTCCTTCCCCTCCAATTACCATGGGCATAAAAGCAGCTTATTCCGGAAGTGGTTTCGAGATACTTATATGGCAAAGGGGCGGAGGGGAATGGCGAGACTCCTGCGGGAAAAAAGTGCATGGTGAGACCCCACAGGACGCAGTCCGAGGAGGCTCACCGCGCTCCCGCGGAAAGCGAGCTATTCCCCGCAGCCCCCATCCACTCAACAAAAGTCTCGAAACTGAGTCTTCCACAATCGGGAGCATATGTAAAAGTATATTCAATACATTATTTTTCTTAAAAAAACCCTTGATTGGAAGAGAAGAGCGTGATATATTATTTTTGTCGCTGATTTGAAAGAGAAAAAAACAGTTGACGCTTTTAAATGGAAATGTTATATTATTAAAGTCGCTCACAAGCGATATCAATTGGCGGTGTAGCTCAGCTGGCTAGAGCGTACGGTTCATACCCGTGAGGTCGTGGGTTCGATTCCCTCCACCGCCACCAAACATACATAAATAAAAAAACGTGGCGGTTGTGGCGAAGTGGTTAACGCACCGGATTGTGGTTCCGGCATTCGTGGGTTCGATTCCCATCAACCGCCCCATGTGGACCCTTAGCTCAGCTGGTTAGAGCTATCGGCTCATAACCGATCGGTCGCAGGTTCGAGTCCTGCAGGGTCCACCACAACATGTTACGGAGGAGTACCCAAGTTTGGCTGAAGGGAGCGGTCTTGAAAACCGCCAGGGGCTTTACGGCCCGCGGGGGTTCGAATCCCTCCTCCTCCGCCATGATACATAATTGATGAAAAATTATCGAGGCATGGCCAATAATAAATAATAAATATAATTATGGCTCGGTAGCTCAGTCGGTAGAGCAACGGACTGAAAATCCGTGTGTCGGCGGTTCGATTCCGTCCCGAGCCACTCATTTTAAACAATCAAGTGATGCTTGGTTGTTTTTTTATGTTTTAAAATTTCCTTTCAGGGAATTCTTAATATCGTGATGCAAAACATTTGCTAATCAATTTTCCGTTTGATAATGTAAAATATGAAGCGGAATGCTTCTGTTTTACATATTATTTTAAAGGAGGAGTTACATTATGGCTAAATTTGAACTACCAGAACTACCTTACGCTTATGATGCACTAGAACCTACTATTGATAAGGAAACAATGAACATCCACCATACGAAGCACCACAACGGTTATGTGACAAAGCTTAACAATGCACTTGAAGGGCATGCGGATCTTCAAGACAAGTCTTTGGAAGAGCTTCTTTCCAATAATCTTTCTGTTGTACCAGAGGATATCCGCACAGCGGTGCGCCGTAACGGCGGAGGCCACGCAAACCACAGCCTTTTCTGGACAATCATGTCTCCGAATGGTGGCGGTGAACCAACAGGTGATCTTGCTACGAAAATCAATGATACGTTCGGCGGTTTCGACCAGTTCAAAGAAAAGTTTGAAGAAACGGCAAAAGGCCGCTTCGGATCTGGTTGGGCTTGGTTAGTAGTCAATAATGGTGACCTTGAAGTAATCGATACTCTTAACCAAGATTCTCCGATTATGGAAGGTAAAACTCCAATCTTGGGTCTTGACGTTTGGGAGCATGCATATTACCTGAACTATCAAAACCGTCGTCCTGATTACGTTTCAGCATTTTGGAACGTTGTAAATTGGGATGAAGTGGCTAAGCGTTTCGACGCAGCTAAATAATTGAAAATAACCGAGAGGCATGGATATTAATCCATGCCTCTCTTTTTGTATATCTCCTTTTGTTCTGAAAACACTAAAGGTGAACACAAAGGAGACATGGATATGGTGAGTAAGCTGCGTGTGTGGCTCAGCCACGAAAATGTATCAAAAGATTTATTGCTGTTACTTCTCATTGGAGGCTTATACTCTCTCGGTATATTCTTATCCAGTACATTTGTGAACATATACTTATGGAAACAATCCAATAGCTACATTGACATAGCTCTATATAATTTAGCCATTTATGTCTTTCAACCATTAACTTTCATATTAGCGGGCAAGTGCGCGAAGAGAATAGATCGTGTAATCGTGTTGAGAACCGGAGTGACCGTTCTCTCTTTGTTTTTTTTAACCGTGTTACTCGTGGGTGAACGGGCCGCTACGTTTAATATTATGCTGGGGTCACTATTGGGGGTAGGGTATGGCTTTTATTGGCTTGCTTACAATGTATTGACCTTTGAAATTACCGAACCTGATACCCGGGATTTTTTCAATGGATTTCTTGGTGTGCTGCAATCTCTTGGTGGAATGACCGGTCCGATACTTGCCGGTTATATCATTTCCAGGTTGAACAATTTTACTGGATACACCGTTATTTTCACAATTTCTTTCGGCTTGTTCATAATTGCTGTCCTTGTAAGTTTTGGTTTATCCAGAAGAAAGGCTAAGGGCAATTTTTCGTTCCGTAGGATTGTATCAGAGAGAAAGAATAACTCAAATTGGAGACGTATATTGAATGCTCATGTTTCGCAGGGCTTCAGAGAAGGGACCTTCTTATTTGCGGTTTCTATCTGGATCTTTTTAATGACTGAAGATGAGTTGTCTTTAGGTGTATTCAACTTGGTTTATTCTGGTTTTTCTTTTCTATTTTATTTTCTTGTCAGTCGGTGGGTTAAACCGAGGAGGAGGAAGAAGGCGATTCTCATATCAGGATTGGCTTTATATCTGAGCGTTTTGATTTTACTGTTCAGTGATACGATGGCTCTTTTGCTCATCTATGCAGGGGTTGCCGGTGTATTTTTCCCATTACTCTATGTGCCATATATTTCTTTGACGTACGACGTTATAGGAAAATCGTGGAATGCAGCTGAAATGCGGATTGAATACATTGTAGTCAGAGAAATTTTTCTTAATATCGGGAGAGTATTGTCCATTGTAATTTTCCTTTTAGCCATAACTCTCATCCCGCCGGAAACTGGAATCCCTTATATTTTGTTGATTGTTGGAGGCGGTCATTTCTTTATCTATTTCTTTGTGAAGGGTATTGACACGCAGTGCACAGAATCGTCACATAATTGAACCCAATAACCCATGAGCTTCGTCTATTCTATGGTGCATAAAAAATGCTATAATGAATGAAGCATGAAAAGAAGGAGAGGAGTTCATGGGAAAGAAGCAAAAAAACAAATCGAAGCACAAGTCACACCTTTCTTTCCGATTGAACGTGGTGTTTTTTGTTGTATTCCTAATATTTTCTGGGATCATACTTCAACTTGGGGTCGTTCAAATTCTAAACGGGGAAGAGGCCCAGGAAGAAATTAACCGTACAGAAAACACAACGACCAGCATACCAGTACCCAGGGGAGAAATGTATGATCGATATGGCCGTGTAGTGGTTGATAACCAGCCGTTGTATTCGATTACCTATACACCTCCAAAAGGTGTTCAACCTAAAGATAAGCTGCAATTAGCTGAAGAAATATCTAAGTATATAGATATGGAATTTGAAGGGAAGTTAACGGATAGAGACCTTAAGGAGTACTTCTTTCTTCAAAATCAGGAAGAAGTTACTGCGCGTATTGAAGATGAGGATACATCAGAATTGGATAATGGTGAAGTTTATCAACTTCAATTAGATAGCATTAGAAAAGACGAAATTGCTGGTTATGACAACCAAACGAAGGAGATCATAGCAATTAAGAAGGAATTAGACAAAGCCTATGCACTTGCTCCTCACGTTTTGAAAAATACGGATATCTCTGAAAGGGAATATTCTGTTGTGGCCGAACACTTAGCTGAGTTGCCCGGGATCAACGTGACATCGGATTGGGAGCGTACATATCCATATGATTCTGTTTTCCGCAGTTATATTGGCAGCATTACTTCGAAAGAACAAGGTGTTCCGAGAGATAAACTGGATTATTTCATGTCGCTGGATTACAGCCGTAATGATCGAGTAGGTACAAGTGGGCTGGAACAAGAGTATGAGGATGTACTGAGAGGTACGAAAGAAAAGGTCCAATACGAAACGGATAAGAACAATAATGTGATTAATTCCAAGGTGATTCGTGAAGGAGAGAAAGGCAAAGATCTCGTCCTGACGATTGATATGGAATTGCAAGAACGAGTCAACAAGATTGTTCAGGAGGAGCTGGAAGCAGCAATTCGCAAAGCGCCTGGTCCAAACAGACACCTGGAAAATGCGGTTGCGGTCGTCTCCGATCCAAATACAGGAGAAATTTTGGCGATTACAGGTCAAACCTACAACAGAAATCCTGAAGAGGGGGAATCCAGATTCTCCGATACATCCCATCAGGCTCTTTATAATTCCTATATGCCTGGATCTATAGTAAAAGGAGCAACTGTCTTGACTGGTTTACATGAAGGGGCCGTGACACCTAATACTTGGATCAATGATAAACCTATAACAATTGCTGGAAGGCAAAAAGGTTCTTACACGTCTAATATAGGTACAGTCAATGATATTGCAGCTCTTCAACAATCCTCAAACGTATATATGTACTTCCTTGCGATGTACTTGGGTGAAGAGTATAGCAACAATTATGATATGAACTATCTGTCTTTAAAAGATGGAACATTTGATAATTTCATTTTTAATTTTAATCAGCTAGGCCTTGGCGTAAAAACAGGTATAGACTTCCCTTATGAAGGTTTAGGAGTCACTGGTGAAATTGGGAACCCAGGACACATCCTGGACTTCTCCATCGGACAATTCAGCACTTATACGCCGATGCAGTTAAACCAATATGTATCCACCATAGCTAATGGCGGTGACAGAATGAGGCCAAGATTGGTGAAAAGTGTTCATGAGCCGTCACTAGAAGATGGACTGGGTCCTTTGTACAAAGATTATAGTCCACAGGTGTTGAACCAATTAGAAATGGATCAGTCATATATTGAAAGAGTCCAGGAAGGGTTCAGGCAAGTGGCTCAAACAAATCAGGGGACAGCCAGTCATGTGTTTTCTAAAGAGCCTTATGCAAAGTATAATATGGCTGTCAAAACAGGAACAGCACAAGCATTCAAAGCCGTGTTTGATGAAAATGGAGAAAGAACAACCTATAAGGATCTATTGAATAAAACCTTAGTTGGATATGCACCTTCGGATGATCCGGAAATTGCTTTCTCCATTGTCTCCCCTTATTTAGGAGAAAACGCAACAAGCACGTTTGATATCAGCAACAAAATTGGTGCGCGGATCGGACAAGCGTATTTTGAACTGAAAGAGGAACGTAAAGAGAACGGCATACAAGCGAATAATTCAGATGAAGAAGCAGAAACTGAGGAGTGATACGACAAGTATCACTCCTTTTTTTATATTAACGGAAGAGTTGTGTGGATTATCCAAACATAAGGGTGTTTATTCAACAAAAATCACCAATTTACAAAACCTTTACGTTTGGTTCATATGTCATTAAAACTCTCTCGTTAATATATAAAATGTGAGATGGCCAAGCCGTCGAACACAAAACATAACCACAAATATAGGGGGAGAAAGAAATGAAAAACTTTAAAAGTTTAGCACTAATGCTAATGTTCATCCTAGTGCTGGGAGTACTTGCTGCATGCGGAGGATCTGAAGAGGAACCAGCAGCTGAAGAAGGCAACAACTCAGAAGAAGGCACTAACGCTGAAGGTTCTGAAGAAGTATCCGGACCAATTGCGATTGATGGATCTTCTACTGTATTCCCGATCATGGAAAACTTGACTTACACTTACAATCAGGAAAACCCTGATGTGAACGTAACAGTAAACTCTTCCGGGTCCGGCGGTGGATTCAAAAAATCCACAGTAGGTGAAATTGATTTAAGTAATGCTTCTCGTCCTATCAAAGAAGAAGAAATGGCAACAGCTGAAGAAAACGGCATTCAATTAGAAGAACTAGAACTTGCATATGATGGTCTTTCCGTAGTGGTTAGCCAACAGAATGATTTCGTTGAAGAATTGACAATTGATCAGTTGAAACAAATTTTCCTTGAGTCTTCCGAAGCTAAAATGTGGTCTGATATCAATCCAGAATGGCCAGAAGAAGAAATCAAAATCTTCAGCCCTGGACATGATTCCGGTACATTCGACTACTTCAATGAAGTAATTCTTGAAGAAGAGCCGATGAAAGAAGGAGAAAATACTACACTTTCTGAAGATGACAACGTACTTGTGCGCGGTATTGAAAACGATCCAAACGCAATCGGTTTCTTCGGATATGCGTACTATGCTGAGAACGAAGATGTATTGAAAGTTCTTGGAATTTCTGAAGACGGAAACGAAGCTGTAAAACCAAACCCTGAAACAATCCAAGATGGTTCTTACACACCACTTTCCCGTCCGCTATTCACTTATGTAAACGTGAATGCATATAAAGAAAAACCACAAGTTCGTGACTTCGTAGAGTACACATTGAACAATGCTGGGAAAGCTGCTGAAGAAGTTGGGTATGTAGCTCTTCCAGAAGATAAGTATCAAGAGCAACTTGAAACAGCGAAAAGCTGGGCAGAGTAATGGATTTGAAAACCTAACAAGGAGGGTGAGACTTTATCGGGGTCTCACCTTGCCTTATGGATGAGAGGAGTTTTTAACATGGACAAGGGGTTACAATCAGAGGGGAAAATGATTGACGTCCAACAAATGATTGAAAGGAATAAGAAGAAGAAGAGTTTCGGGGAAAGAATAGAGAAAATCATTCCTTTTTTCTTGCTTCTTTGTGCTGCAGTTAGTGTCCTAACAACTGTAGGGATATTATTTACTTTGTTGAGAGAGTCTATTGGCTTCTTTTCCAATGTGTCTTTAGTTGATTTTTATACAGGAACAAGTTGGTCACCATGGTCCGGTGAGTATGGGGTTGCTCCATTGATTGGGGGTACATTACTCATCACTTTGATCGCCACGCTTGTAGCTGTACCTTTGGGGCTCATGTCTGCCATATTTTTGAGTGAATATGCAAATGATAAAGTAAGACGTGTGATCAAACCTGTGCTCGAAGTTTTAGCAGGAATCCCGACTGTCGTTTATGGTTATTTTGCTTTGACATTCATTACACCAATGTTTCAATCCTTCATTCCTGATTTAGGGATTTTCAACGCCCTAA
This sequence comes from Halobacillus aidingensis, assembly GCF_900104185.1. GTDB lineage: Bacteria > Bacillota > Bacilli > Bacillales > Halobacillaceae > Halobacillus > Halobacillus aidingensis. The sequence continues at coordinate 43,612 of NZ_FNIZ01000005.1, forward strand.
GTGGTGGCTTTGTTGTCGGAATCATGATTATTCCTATGGTTGCATCTCTTTCAGAAGATGCTATGAACTCTGTTCCTAATGCTTTAAGGGAAGGAGCTTACGGATTAGGTGCAACAAAATTAGAAGTTGTATTTAAGGTGGTTTTACCTGCTGCACTATCCGGAATCATCGCATCCATTGTTCTTGCTATTTCAAGAGCTATCGGAGAAACAATGATTGTAACGATCGCAGCAGGCGCTACACCTAATCTGACTTTCAATCCGACAGAATCGATCCAAACCATGACTGCTTTCATTGTGCAGGCAGCAACAGGTGACACCACTTTCGGATCTACCATTTATTACAGTTTGTATGCAGTAGGAATGACATTGTTTGTTTTTACACTCGTCATGAACCTTATTGCTCAGTACATTTCTCGTAAGTTCAGGGAGGAATATTGATGCTTGGTCAAAATGAACAAAATATCAAGAAACGTATGGAAGGGAGAGTAGCCATCAACAAAGTCCTAATGGTCTTGTTTGGTATGGCTACTGCAGTGGGATTAGTCTTTCTAGTCTTACTTTTTTATCGTGTATTGACTCAAGGAATTGGTTATTTAAGTCTTGACTATATTTTGAACTTCCCAGCACCTTATCCGGAAGAAGCGGGTATTTATGCTGGTTTGATCGGTTCAGTATTCTTAATGATTATTGTTGCTATTTTTGCTGTCATTATAGGTGTTGCGACAGCGATCTATTTGGAAGAGTACGCACCTAAAAATAAGTTTACAGAATTTATCAGAGTAAACATTCAAAACTTAGCTGGGGTGCCTTCCATTGTTTTCGGACTACTAGGATTAACGTTCTTCGTTTATATGTTTAATTTCGGTTATACACTCATTGCTGGTGGACTAACGATGGCATTGTTGATTCTTCCTGTTATCGTAGTAGCTGCCCAAGAAGCTGTTCGTTCGGTACCGGCAGAAATTAAAGAAGCATCCTATGGCATGGGAGCTTCTAAATGGCAAACCATTGCACGCGTGATTTTACCAGCTGCTATTCCGGGAATTCTTACCGGAGCAATTATCGCTTTGTCTCGTGCAATTGGTGAGACTGCGCCTTTGATTATCGTAGGTGCAGCCACTGCGATCTACACATTACCGGAGTCATTACTTGCTAAATACACGGTGATGCCGATTCAGATCTATAACTGGACAGGTAGACCACAGGAAGAATGGCAGTATGTAGCAGGAGCAGGAATCATTGTTCTTTTAGCCGTGTTGCTACTCATGAATTCAATTGCTGTTTTGATCAGAAACAAATATCAACGTCGTCTTTAATTAGGATGAGGAGGGTTTCAATATGAATAAAGTAATGGAAGAGAAAACAAATAAAAAGGTAAACCAGAGAACAGCGAAGCCTGAGGTTAAAAAAGAGAGAATTAAAAAAGAGAAAACGAATAGCATTATCGAAGTCAATGATTTGAACTTATGGTATGGCTCTGATCAAGCTTTATACGAAGTAAGCATGGAGGTACCAGAGAAACAGGTGACAGCAATTATCGGGCCTTCGGGTTGCGGAAAATCGACATTCTTAAAGACATTAAACCGCATGGTGGAAATGGTGCCGATTGTAAAGACTTCCGGTTCCATTAAATATCGTGACCAGGAAATCTTCAGCAGTAAATATAAAGAAGAATACCTTCGTACGAAGGTAGGTATGGTTTTCCAAAAGCCTAACCCGTTTCCTAAGAGTGTGTATGATAACGTAGCTTACGGACCAAGAATCCATGGAATTAAAAAGAAAGAAGTATTAGATCAAATCGTTGAGAAAAGTTTAAAAGGTGCGGCGATTTGGGATGAGCTGAAAGATCGTCTAAATGAAAATGCTTATGGTCTATCTGGTGGTCAGCAGCAGCGTGTATGTATCGCACGTGCTCTAGCGGTTGAACCGGATGTTATCTTAATGGACGAGCCGACTTCAGCTCTAGACCCGATTTCTACGGCAAAAGTAGAAGAGCTTGTTCAGGAGTTAAAAGAAAAATACAGCATTATTATTGTCACGCACAACATGCAGCAGGCCGCTCGTATTTCAGATAAAACAGCCTTCTTCTTAAATGGAGAATTAATCGAGTTCGCTGACACAGATAACTTGTTCCAGAACCCTCACGATAAGCGAACAGAGGACTATATTACTGGACGCTTCGGCTAATTTTTTAGGGGGGATATCCATGTCAATCCGTGTTCATTTTGAAGAAGAACTCGAAGATTTAAAGAAACAAATTAAAGAGTTAGCTCATAATGTAAAAGATTCACTCGACCAAGCGATCTATGTCCTATATCAAGGGGACGTTGAGGCGGCAAAAAAAATCCTGGAGGATGATGCAGCCATCGATCGTAAGGAAGAAAAGATAAACGATGATGCTATTCTGATGCTGGCAAAGCAACAGCCGGTTGCAAGGGATTTGAGAAGGATCATCATTGCTATAAAAATTTCTAGCGATTTAGAACGTATGGCCGATCACTCCACCAATATTGCGAAGGCAACGATTCATTTAGGTGAAGAGCATGGCATTGAAATTGACCCTGAGCTACGTGAAATGGCTGTCCTTGCTATGGATATGGTGGATTTGGCAATCAAATCCTTTGAGTATGAAGATATATCGTTAGCGAAGAAGCTTGCTGAAATGGATGATGTTGTAGACAAAAAGTATGGTTCGATTGTAAAAGAAATGCTGGAATTGACGGCGATTAATCCAGAACAGATCCAGCACATTATGCAGATGGCTTATGTAGCCAGGTATATTGAAAGGTTCGCTGATCATATAACGAACATCGGCGAAAGTATATTTTATCTGGTAAAGGGAAGAACTTACGATTTGAATAAATAATAGAAGAGAAGACATGAATCGATTGTTTCGGTTCATGTCTTTTAGTATTAACGTATTTGCCGTCTTTCGTTATTAGATGACGATTATATGATTCTATATATGATGTATAGACCTCCTTAGATGCTTAAAAGGGTGGGGAGATTACGTTAATTTTAAAAGAAAAAAGAAGCCACAAAAAATACGGCTTCTTTTACTTCGATGTAATAGCTTCAGCAATTTCTTGAAGCGACATTTCTGAATTTAGAGTAGCTTGACCAATTTGTATATAACGGCTATAGTCATTTTCTTTCATAAAGGATTCAAACGCAGCATCATCTTTAATGATATTGGCCTGCAGCAGTTTTTCACTGATATCATCTGTTGTAGTACCTGAGACGATGTCAATGGAAAAGGTCGATATAGGTTCCTCAACAGGGGTAGGAGTCGATGCTTCTCTATTATTTTTTTCCTTGAGAGTTTCCCACTCATCCGTAGTTAAAGTTCGATATCCTTCCCTTTCGAGCTGTTCAATCAACTCTTCCGTTTTATACTCTTTTTCTACGGCTGTCGTGGATGTCGCATCTGTGTTCCAGTAGGATATAGCAAACACAAGAACCGCCGTAAGTAAACCTAGGGCGTAAGATCGTGTCCATTGTTTCATGTTTGAACACCGCCACTTTTTTGCTGTTGTATCATCGAATGGACATCATGCTCACTCAAATTCGTCTGTTTTGCTATGTAATGGGTCTTATAGCCTTTTTGATACATGGATCGAACAGTATCGACTAATGGAAGGGTTTGAGGTGCTTCTTTTTTCTTCGGAGGCTGGTTCATTATTTCTTGAGTTAAATCTTCAGCCAGAAGCTCTTCTTCCAAAACCTTCATTTTCTTTTTGAGCTGGTAGTTGCTTTGCATCATTGTCATATTGACCTGTTCGACTTGGTTTTCAAGTTCTTTCATGCGGTCATTCATGAAAAATGAAAGAACAAAAAGGCCGAGGGCAACAGCAGCCATTGTACTGATAACATAAATCAAGCTGTATCACTCCTTTGATTGTCCACATTTATTTATATCATAGAATTAGATGCGTGGCTATGGGATATTTCACCGTTTTTAGCTGAATAACTACTTGAAAGGTTCAATCGTTTTTGGTATTATGAATTAGTCTGATAATGTGAATGAGACAGTGAATAGCTTTTATGATTAGGAGGAATAATAATGCGCGTAAACATTACACTTGCATGCACCGAAACTGGTGACCGCAATTATATTAGCACAAAAAACAAGCGTAAAAACCCAGAGCGTCTAGAGCTTATGAAATACAGCCCACGCGTAGGGAAGCACACGCTTCACCGTGAAACAAAGTAAGCAGTAGGATTATTTCCTACTGTTTTTTTTATATCCAAACCTCTGCTAATCGCCTGTATATTCGTTATTAAACAATATGACAGGATTGTTGAAAAATCAGTTTCGAGACTTTTGTTGAGTGAATGGGGCTGCGGGGAATGAGTCGCTTTCCGTGGGAGCGCGGTAAGCCTCCTCGGACTGCGTCCTGCGGGGTCTCACCATGCACTTTTTTCCCACAGGAGTCTCCCCATTCCCCTCCGCCCCTTTACTATGTAAGTGTCTCGAAACCACTTCTCAGAAACTCTGCTTGTATGCTCAAGTGAAGTGGATAATATAAGACTCTCCCCGGTGTGAATCCGAATGTGAAAGCTTGATATAGAGCGCTTTATGCCTACTTCTAAGTGGGGATGGGAGACGCCCCATGGTAAAGGGGTTCGTTTCTCACATACATCGAATGGGGTGGTTGGGAAGCTGCGGGACTCCCGTGGGAGAAAGGAGATAGGCGAATCCCGCAGGACGTAGTCCGAGGAAGCTCGGCGCTCCCCCACAGGAAAGCGAGTAGCTTCCCAACCACCCCTGACGCCCAACAGGGCAACGAATCCCGGAAACATCTCGAAACTGAGTCTTCCAGAAAAGGGAGCTTTTGTGAAATTAATTTTATGAGTAGAAGATGAGGTGTGGAAAATGGAAAAGAACGAACTCAGGTTCAAAGGAAAGAAGATTCTTCAGGACATTAGTGTGAAAGAGCGACTCTTTATAGAAGCAAGAATGCAGGAGGAATTGTTCAACAGTGAAATATGGAAGGATGCCGATGTCGTGGGTGTCACGTTATCTCATACGCATGAATGGTCTACAGAACCTATTATCGAGGAAGGGTGGCGGACCGGCAAGAAGATGGTCGTGCCAAAATGTATTCCTGAGAGTAGGCAGATGGAATTTTACCACCTGGAGAAGTATGATCAATTGGAGAGAGTCTATTTTGGTTTAAGAGAACCCAAGCCTGAAGCCTCAGCGCTGGTGAAGAAAAATGATATTGACCTTCTTCTTGTACCAGGGCTATTGTTTAATGAAAAAGGATACAGAATAGGTTACGGCGGGGGATATTTTGATCGTTTCATAGAAGGGTTCCCGGGGAAGACATTAATGATTGCATCGGATCGACAAGAATACTCACCACTTCCTTTCGAAGAATTTGATCAGAGAGTGGAATACGTGCTTACAGAAAGCGGCGTTCGATCTACATACCATCTTTAGTTCTGAGGATGTCACAAAACATTCATTCATTGTGAAGTATTGAGCAAACTTATGAGTTATAATGGGGTTAGATTAAATGAGGAGGGGTTGGATTGGAACATGTAAATCGAGTGGCACTAATCGGTACGGGTGCGGTAGGTTCCAGCTATGCGTTTGCTTTATTGAACCAGGGAGTTGCAGATGAATTGGTCATGATTGATTTGAACAAAGAAAAGTCGGAAGGCGATGCGATGGATCTGAATCATGGCCTTGCTTTTGCTCCTGCAAACAAGAAGATATGGTTTGGGGATTATGCTGATTGTGAAAGTGCGGATATTGTCGTCATTACAGCAGGGGCGAATCAGAAACCTGGCGAAACAAGGTTGGATTTGCTTGAAAAAAACACGGCCATATTTAAGTCCATTGTTGATTCCGTAATGGAGAGTGGTTTTGATGGTATTTTCCTTGTAGCAACAAACCCTGTTGATATCTTAACCTATATGACATGGAAGTTTTCCGGCCTTCCTGCTGAACGTGTTATTGGGTCAGGGACAATCCTTGATACAGCTCGACTACGTTTCAAGCTCAGTGAATACTTCAATATCGATACACGTAATGTCCATGCGTATATTATGGGGGAGCACGGAGACTCTGAGCTCCCGGTTTGGAGTCACGCAAACGTCGCTGGACGCTCTGTGTTCGACCGTATCAAAGACCATCCTGATTTGTATGATGAAAAAGACCTTGAAGGTATTTTTGAACAGGTCAGAGATGCCGCCTATCACATTATCGAACGCAAAGGAGCCACTCATTATGGGATCGCAATGGGGCTTGTTCGTTTAACAAAAGCGATTCTTCACAATGAAAACGCGGTTTTGACTGTATCGGGTTATCTACAGGGGCAGTATGGCATGGATGATCTCTTTATAGGTGTGCCTGCGATTGTTAATCGAAGAGGAATTCAAGAAATCATTGAATTGAATCTTGATCAAGATGAAATGGAAAAGTTTCATGCGTCTGCTTCCTTATTAAAGGAAACGATGAAACCTGTCATTCATAACTATGTGTATAAGGATGGGGACTCTAGTGAAAGATAAGTTCACCTAACAAAAGAAGAGGTGGATGAGATGCGTCAATTTTTCAGATGGGTCATGATCATCGGCTCGGTTGTAGCAACGATTTATAAGTACCGATACAAAGCGTTGGACTTCGTTACGAAAATCCCTTTTCTTCGGAAGCTCCTTGTCCGGTTGTCCATGAACATTCCTTGGATTCGGCAAAAATTTCTTTCACAAATGTTCCGTGGGCTATGAATATAATAAGCTGTCAGGATATATTCCTGGCGGCTTTTTTCAATGCTTTCAGTTAGCTCCTTAACAAAGGGGCATGATATGATGTAGGTGTTATTGAGGGGGATGCAACGTGTTTATTGAACAAGAATATTATTTATGGAAACTTACCTATGACCTGGTTGTAGCACAAGACTTTCAAGTGCTTAACATGAGTACAGAACGAGGGGAAGTTTGGCTTGAGAAAGAACATGATTGGCAGACGCATGTCATCCGTTTATCTCATAAACAAATCAATTGGAAGAATGAATTGCGGAGGGACCTGGAAAAATCATATCGACAGTTGTCTCAAAACAAAAAAATATTCCGAGGCGGAAAAGTCCAATTCCATGCTCTGTATGTTTCGGAGTACCCTCCTGTGGAAGAGTGGGAGAATGTTGAAAATGACATCCCTTCATCACAAAAAAATCCAATCTTTCTTTACTATATGGATGATGAAAACAAAACATTAGAAAAGAAAAAGCTTTATGATGCCTTTCAATTAGAACAACCTCTCATTGATCAGCAGATTAGTGAAATCGAAATGGAGGCCATGCTTCCATACTTGAAACATCAGCTTGTCAAAAAACAACAAGATCAAAGAAGACAAGTCATGTCGATATTCGATTATGGCAAACCTCGAATGACCTACTTTTTACTTGCTGTCAATGTATTCATTTTTCTTTACATTGAATGGGTGGGTGATAGTACTTCAGTAGAAACCCTTATACAATACGGAGCAAAATTCAATCCAGCAATCATGGATGGGGAATGGTGGAGGATCGCCACTTCTATGTTTCTACATATAGGGTTTCTCCATCTATTTATGAATATGTTCGCCCTTTACTATTTAGGTACTGCCGTTGAAAAGTTGTACGGGACGTGGCGTTTCACCTGGACCTATTTACTTTCGGGTTTGTTTGGCGGTATGGCGAGTTTTATGTTGAATCCTCATGTGGCAGCTGGAGCATCAGGCGCCATTTTCGGTTTGTTTGGGGCGCTCTTGTTCTTTGGTGTCCAGCATAAACAGTTGTTTTTCCGGACAATGGGTTGGAATCTCATTTTTATCGTCATCATCAATATTTCATTCGGATTGCTCGTTCCTCAAATTGATAATGGAGCACATATCGGAGGAATGATCGGCGGTTTCTTTGCCACTTCGGTCGTACGAATGCCGAAGCAGAGGGATAGATCTAAACAGTTAATTGCTTTTGTGATTTATTTATTGCTTATCTCAGGTATGGCGGTTACTGGCTATATGGGGCTTTTCAATGATGAGGAAGGGTTGAGCGAGGTCCAGGAGACACAGGAGTTAAATCAATCGGGTGACTATGACGAAGTGATTGAAATCACTAGTAAAGCCTTGGAGGAACCTGGTAAATATGAAGCTGCTCTTCTATTCAATCGATCTTTTGCTTATTTACAAAAAGACGAAACCAGTGCAGCAAAGAAAGATTTGCTCCGTGTCCTTGAACTCTCCCCTGAGATGGCAGAAGCTCATTATAATTTAGCCCTCTTATACCAACAGGTAGGAGAAGAAGAGAAAGCGGCTGACCATGCGGAACGAGCCGCTGACATTAATCCTGATCAAAATGATTTTAAAGAACTCTTCGACAACCTCCGTTAATAGGACTGAATGAGGCGATGTTTTTTCCCAGTATCATCCTCATAAAGGACGATCAAATGCTTTCCTTTTTTATCAAAAAGAATGAGTGGAATATAGCTTTGTATAGGGTGGGAGGATTTTGTATCACTAATGCCCAGCACATAGTTTTTATACAAACCTTCCCACAGTTGTCCTTTTATTCGTTCTGAGTCATCTTCATTCGTTCCAGGTAGCGGCTTGTCTTCAAATGCTGCGAGTTCAGTCAATGGAACAAGGGTGTAATCTTCTTTGTTGATGCCGTAGTATGTTAGCAACTCTTCCCATTGGACTTCGAGTTGTTGCTGAATGGAATGATCCAGTCGCTGTTTCCATTCTTCCTCCTCTTGATTTGCTGGTTCTTTGAATGCGGTTCTCTTTGAATGGGGAGAGTCGATAACATAAAGCTCGTCCTTCGAGCTTGCTTGGATGCTTCTTATCGGACCACTATCCTCATGTATTTCCCCGTGGTGGAAAGAGATAGCCTGGTATTTTTGACTATCTTCTCCGTGTAATGACGTTTCTTTCTTTATTTTTGATGTGTTTTCCTCCCACTTGCTCACCACACCTTTTAGTCTCCCATTTACATATAAAAGGGAGACGTCCTGTCTCAAGTACATGGCTTTATCACTCTCTGAGAACATATTCCATAGGATCTCATATTCGTCCTCATCTTCCTCGGAAGCGAAATTCAAGGTAGTCCCGTAAGAATGAAACCCACTTCCTTCATCTAAAGGGAAATATTTGATGACTGCCTCTTCATTAAAATATTGAGTATATAATGCGATGAATATGGCTAAGGCCAAAGGAACAAGTACCCAATGTACCCACACTTTTCTCAAACCATCATCTCCTCATACATCCTCTCTGCATAGGTGATCTATAGTTCAGGATATGTCCCATTTTCCGCGGACATGCGTATAATCCTACCTCTTCCTTCTGTGTATGAATAATTAAATTTGGAAGAAACTATGCAAAGAAGGTTAAGAGGAGGATGCGTTTTGGAAGAACAACGTTTATTTGATAGTTATGAAAAAAATGTATCGTATCTCAAAGATCGGCTTGGAGTGGAAGAAAGTTTCGACATGGTTCATCTTGATCTTGTCTACGCTGGACGAGGCATGTCCTTATTTCTCGTAGATGGCTTTGTAAAAGATGATATTCTTCACTATTTAATGAAGCTCCTCTCAAAGTTGGACCCAGATCAACTGGACCCGGATCCTCTTGAGAAGTTATTGAAAACCCATCTTCCTTATGTGGAGTTAGAGAAGAAAAAAGATTTGAATACAGCTGCGGATTGGGTGTTAGCAGGCCCAACAGCGTTAGTCGTCGAAGGCGTAGATGAAATCATTATGATTGACGCTCGTACTTATCCTGTTCGTGGACTGCAAGAGCCTGATCTCGAAAGAGTAGTGAGAGGATCGAGAGATGGTTTCGTAGAGACTATTATCTTCAATACGGCTTTGACGAGAAGAAGAATCAGAGACCGTTCTTTAAGAATGGAATATTTGCAAATCGGACGCCGATCATTAACGGACGTGTGTATTTGTTACGTCAAAGATATTGCAGATTCCGACCGGGTCGATGAATTGAAGAAAGTATTGCAGGAGATCGATACCGATGCGCTTCCGATGGCCGAAAAGACCATTGATGAATATATCAGTGGTCGTTATTGGAACCCCTATCCAGTCATCCGATACACAGAACGCCCTGATACGGCAGCTGCCCACCTTTATGAAGGGCATATTCTCGTAATTATTGATGGATCACCGAGTGTCATGATTACTCCATCAACCTTTTGGCACCATTTACAACATGCAGAAGAATATCGACAAAAACCGTTGGTAGGCGCTTATTTGCGTGCCGTGCGATTTTTCGCTTTCTTTGCGTCGATCTTTATTTTGCCCCTGTATTTTCTTTTCTCTAAAAGACCGGATTTGCTTCCTGAAGCCCTCGCATTTATTGGACCTACGGACACGGGAACCCTGCCGCTCATCGTCCAGTTTCTAATTGCAGAAATAGGCATCGATATGCTGCGTATGGCAGCGATCCATACTCCGTCTACGTTAGGGACCGCTCTTGGTTTAGTGGCTGCCATATTAATTGGCCAAGTGGCTGTAGAGGTTGGGATGTTCTCAAGCGAAGTGGTTTTATATTTAGCCCTTGCTGCTATTGGGACATTTGCTACTCCTAGTTACGAATTTGGACTGGCTGATCGGATAACAAGGCTTGTGCTGCTTCTCATTACTGGCTTATTCGGGTTAAAAGGGTATGTGTTAGGGATTACTCTTTGGCTGCTTTATATTTCCAGCATGAAGTCATTCAAAACACCATACTTATGGCCGTTCCTACCTTTCTCATGGAAACCACTAAGAGATGTGTTGCTGCGTTCTCCGATACCTTTGAAAAACCGGAGACCGGCATTTTTACACCCAGATGACCCTGATCGTTGATCGATCGGGGTTTTTTACGTTTTCAAGTTTGAAAGGTATTGGTATAATGAATGGTGGTGATGAAGAATGAAAACGATTTATGATATTCAGCAGTACTTGAAAAAATTTGGAACGATCATTTACATAGGTGACAGGTTGGCCGATTTAGAAATGATGGAAGATGAAGTAAGGGAGTTGTACAAGGCCCAATGCATGCCGTCAGAAGACTATCAGATGGCCATCCTGCTTTTAAGAAGTGAAATCGCGAAACAAAAGGATCGTCAATTAGGGGAGGAAAAGCGATGAGTCATTACTATATTGGTGCAGACATCGGTGGAACAACAGTAAAATTGGCTATTATTGAGGAAAACGGAACAATCACTAAAAAGTGGGAGATCCCAACCAATACTGACAATCAGGGAGAAGCCATTCCTTCTGATATCGCAGCGTCCATTTCAAACACTTTGAAAGAAGAGGCCATCGACACGTCGATGGTTGCAGGGATTGGTGCAGGAGCACCAGGGTTTGTTGATACGACAACAGGTTATATTCATGAAGCCGTGAATATTGGTTGGAAAGATTTTGACTTCGGAAACCTTCTCAAAGAATTGACAGGAATGACTGTATGGGTAGATAACGATGCTAATTTGGCTGCTTTAGGTGAGAATTGGCTCGGTGCTGGAGAAGGGTGCACAGAACTGATTGCGGTTACTCTTGGTACAGGTGTAGGTGGTGGCATTATTGCAAACGGGCAGATTCTTAATGGAGCCAATGGTACAGCAGCAGAACTAGGCCATGTTACAGTTGTACCTGATGGTGGAGCTCCTTGTAACTGTGGAAAAACCGGATGTCTTGAGACCGTTTCTTCAGCGACTGGTATTGTAAGAAAGGCAAAAGAAGCAGCGGAAAAATACCCCGAATCTAAGCTGAATGCGTATTTAAATGATGCGACGTTGACCTCCAAGGATGTATTTGAAGCAGCCAAGGATGGCGATAAAGCAGCGAGTGGTGTGATTGCGGAAATCACAGATGTCCTTGGAATGGCGATTGCAAACATGGCAATTGCTATCAACCCGGAAAAAATCGTGATTGGCGGCGGAGTATCCAAAGCAGGAGAATTGCTGCTGGAACCCCTTGAAAAAGCTTATCGGAAATATGCCTTACCAAGAACGGCTGAAGCATCGAGTTTTGGCATAGCGGAATTAGGGAATGATGCCGGTGTCATTGGTGGAGCTTTCTTAGTTAAAAAGAATAATTAAAAAAGTTGGAGCCTCGGGGCTCCAACTTTTTTATGTTTCATTTGTATAAAATTTGTAAAAAGATTTTAACCGCTAGGACTTCTTTTTATAATGTTTTTGTCTTATGATAAGAAAAGCTCCATCACATCATTTTGAAAATGATGGAAATTGTAAATTTAATGAAACCTTTATGGGACCATTTACGTCATATATGAAGAAAGAGTTTAATATGGATTATAAGTGGAAATTGTTAAAGAAGATAAGGAACCTGGTTAATTTTTGTTAAAAAGGACCAGTATCGTACTAGAGGAGGAACCATGATGCAATGGAGAATGAAGAACATGCCATTATTTATCATTGCGACATTGTTATTTGGTCTGAAGACATATGTCGTGTATAGATTCATGTTCGATTTATCGATTGAGAATCCAATGCAAGAATTCATACTTTTATTTAATCCGATTGCCAGTGCCTATTTGATTTTCGCCATCAGTGTATGGATGAAACCTAAAAATCAAATGAAATATTTACGATGGACGACGTTGATCGGTTCATTGGTCTTATTTTTAAACTTGATTTTCTATAGGAACTTTACAGACTTTATTACCATTCCTGTATTATTCCAGGGGAACAACGCCGCAGACCTTACAGGAAGTTTTTTGACATTGCTTCACATCGAAGACATTTTCATCTTCGCTGATGTGGCACTCGTATGGTATTTGAGCCGACAAAAGTTTGACCTTACTGTAAAACTCCCGAAACGTGGGAAAATTGCAGCTACAGCTGTTACATTTTTGCTTTTGGCTGGGAATGTTGTGCTTGCAGAGATTGAACGTCCGATGCTTTTTGTACGGGCCTTTGACAGGGAATACCTTGTGAAGAATATTGGTATATACAACTACCACCTTTATGATGCTACGATGCAAACGAAAACAAAGGCTCAGCGCGTCTTTGCTGATGGCAGTGAAATCAGTGAGATAGAAACGTATTTAAAAGAAACTTCTCCTGATCAAACAAATAAAGATTCCGAGCTATATGGCATTGCAGAAGATAAAAACGTTATTTTTGTCAGTGTCGAGTCTTTCCAGAACTTCCTGTTTGATTCAGAGATCAATGGTACAGAAACGACGCCGTTCCTTAATGATTTGAAACAAAGCAATGACACGATCACCTTTAAAAACTTCTACCATCAAACAGCACAAGGGAAAACATCCGATTCGGAGTTTATTGTTGAAAATTCCCTTTACCCGCTGGGAAGAGGTTCTGTGTATTTCACACATGCAGGGAATGAATACAATGCTTTGCCTGAAATATTGAATGAAGAAGGTTATGAAACATCTGTTTTTCATGCCAATAACGCAAGCTTTTGGAACAGGGACGTTATGTATGACAATGTAGGGTATGACCAGTTCTATGATGAGAAATCTTACGAAGTGACCCCTGAAAATTCTTTTGGTTGGGGACTGGAAGACAAAGCGTTTTTTGAACAATCCATTAAATATTTGCAATCCCAGGAAAAACCGTTCTACAGTAAGTTCATTACTTTGACTCACCATTTTCCATTTGAACTTCCTGAGGAAAAAGCGAATATCGATAAATATGATTCCAATTCAAAAACGTTGAATTCTTATTTTCAAACCGCTCGTTACACGGATGAAGCATTGGAACAATTTTTCCAGCAGTTGAAGGATGCCGGTATTTATGAAGATTCTATTATTGTTCTTATGGGTGACCATTATGGGATTAGTGATTTTCACAATAAAGCCATGGGTCAATTCCTAGGAAAAGAAGTAGACCCTTATGTGCAAACACAACTACAGCGAGTTCCATTTATGATCCACATTCCAGGATATGAAGGTGGGGGAGTACAAGATAAGGTTGTCGGTCAAATTGATGTTAAACCGACATTACTCCATCTCCTTGGTATTGAAGAGAATGGAGATTTAACTTTCGGTGATAATATGTTCGCCGAAAAAAATAAAGACTTCGTTGCTTTAAGAGACGGCAGCTTCATTACAGAAGATTATTTGTACTCAAATGAAACGTGTTATGATCGCTCCTCAGGAGAACCTCTTCCTGAAGAGAACGCACAGGCCTGCCAACCCATTAAAGAAAAAGTGAGCAAAGAAATGAATTACTCGGATAATATCATTTATGGTGACTTGTTCAGGTTTTACGATTTTGATCAATCAGAAAAATAAGGAAAAGCCGCTGGGACATTGTCTTAGCGGCTTTATTTTTGTTTGTGTAAGAATTGAGAAACTTTCGATATGAAAACGGTTAGGCCCAAAAGGCATCTGAAGCGAATATCCAGTCATAAGCGGCCCTAAAATTTAGATATCTTAATAAAAACCTGATAAGCTTTATAAAGGAGGAGGAACGTTTATTTGAATTTTGATGGAAAGTCTCATTAAATCCCATCCTCTAAAGTGAAAATTTAGTAATCGAGGCTTACGGAGGAACAGGGAGCGTTGATAGAAACACTAAAGCAGCTTTTACTTCGCTATTCACATAAATTCATACATCTAAGGGTAATGATATTTACAAACAACGTTTTATGGAGAGAGAGGGAATGGTATGTTTCGTTTTGAGCATGTGTACCAAGGGGTTCTTCAAGATATTAATTTTACAATTGAAAAGCAGGACAAAGTCATCCTCTTCGGCCCTTCAGGCGCGGGGAAGAGTACATTATTATTCTTATTGAACCGTCTGAATGACCCAGATCAGGGGGATATTTACTTTAACGGGAAACCGATTGAAGAACATTCCATCACTGCCTTAAGAAAACAAGTGGGTCTCGTCTTGCAGGCACCTAATTTATTTCCGGGAACCGTATTGGATAACATTAAATACGGACCATCATTGTTTGGTGATTGGGAAGAACAGCAAGGGAAAAAATTATTGGATTACGTTCAACTCCCATCCGATTATTTGGAAAGAGATGTGGATCAGCTTTCGGGCGGGGAGAAACAACGGGTATCCCTGGCAAGGACTTTGGCCAATTCACCCGAAGTTTTACTACTCGATGAGCCGACCAGCGCCCTGGATTATCGCACGGCAGAAGAAATTGAAGAGGTTCTGGAGTGCTTGATGGAAGAACATAAACTCACGATGCTCATGGTTACTCATAACTTAAATCAAGCACGGAGGCTTGGGAACCGGGGATTATTTATTAGTGATGGACAGATCGTAGAAGACGGAAAAATACCGGATATGCTTGATCATCCGAAGACAGAAGAACTTGGGAAGTTTTTAGAGCAGTAGGGAGGAAGAAGATTTGGAACCAGAAATATCGAATCAGTCACTATTTTTTTTAATCATATTCGTCATCGTTCCTTTAGCATTGTCTTATTATTACCAACTGGGTGTGAGCAAAAATGTCATTTGGTCTACGGTTAGAGGAACGGTCCAACTGTTTGCCATCGGTTACATATTAACATTCCTTTTTGATCTACCCGCTCGTTACGGCATCCCTTTCATGTTGACAGTCATGATCATCATTGCAACCTTTCATGCCAGGCAAAAAGGGAAGGGCTTGCCTTATGTCGGGTTTATTCTTTTTGGAGGCCTTTTGGCCATTGAGGTCGGAGTGCTGAGTTTGTGGCTCCTATTTGACATGATCCAGTTTAAACCTTCAGAGGTCATTCCGATGAGTGGAATGGTCATTGGCAACAGTATGACTGCTATGGGGCTTGCTCTTGAACGAATGAAGAATGAGTTTAAAGAAAACAACGGCCGGCTGCTCGCTTCCTTATCCTTAGGAGCAGAACCGAAGCAGGCCTCTCATCTGATTGTTCAAAATACGTTGCATGCTTCTTTAATACCTAACGTTGACCGGCTAAAAACCATAGGTCTTGTTCAGCTTCCGGGAATGATGACTGGTTTGATTCTGGGGGGTGTATCACCTGTTATGGCCATCAAGTACCAGTTAGTCATCTCTCTCAGTATTTTTTCTTCCGTTTCATTGAGTGCCATGTTCATTACTTTATGTATGTACAGGTACTTTTTCAACAAAAACAAACAGTTGTTGCAAACGGATGAAGAAATTAGAAGTTCTCGTTCCTGATATAATCCCTATAAAAAAGCAAGCAGACCTAATAGGTCTGCTTGCTTTCACTGTTTAACCGAATAAGTTGTACCAGATGGTCATGACTGAGAACCATCCGAAAATCAATGCTGATGCACCTGCAAAAAGAACAGCAAAGAAGTTTTTTGTTTTAAGTTCACGGAAAATTGCCCAAACACACAAGATTGTTACGAGTAAAAGAAGAATAGCTGTTACCAAATTCAGCACCCCCTAAGTCTCTTTTCATTATTATCATCCACAAAGGATAGATGTTATACTATATGTAGTTATTATTGGTACTTATCTATTTTATAGTATAAACAAAAAAATGTCGAGTTATCTACATCTTTTTTACACATTGTACGATAAAGCCAATAAATTTAAAAAGAAACGAATAAATGAGGTGTAAAGAATGAAGAAAATAACCAGGTTACCGCTTGGGCCGATAGCGACGAATGCTTATATCATCCATGAAAATCATAAAGCGCTGGTCATTGATCCAGGTGGAGATTTTGAGAAGTTACAGAACTACTTACAGGAAAGAGAACTTGATGTCATTGCGGTTCTACTAACACATGCACACTTCGATCATATTGGAGCCGTTGACGCCGTAAGGGATGCTTATGGGGCTCCGGTGTACATACATGAAAAAGAAGTAGGATGGCTGGGGGATCCAGAAAAGAACGGTTCTGCCTTATTCGGCTTAGGGGAAATTACTGCTCGACCAGCGGATCACTACTTTGAAATAGGTCAAATGCAAATAGGTGACTTCCCATTTGAAGTCCGTCATACCCCGGGACATTCGCCAGGAAGTGTTTCCTTTGTCTTTAGGAACCAGCGTCTTACGATTGCTGGAGACACCTTGTTCCAAAGGGGCATCGGACGTACAGATTTACCCGGAGGAAGCAGGGAAGTTCTTGAGAGAAGCATTAAAGAACAGCTTCTTCCTTTACGTAATGACATGCGCATCTTTCCAGGCCACGGCCAGCCGACAACAATAGGAGAAGAGCGGGAAGAAAACCCGTTTCTAACCTAATCCGTGCCATGAGAAGAGATAGAAAAAGAACCTGACACCCTTTTATAAGGATGACAGGTTCTTTTGTTTAGTGGCCACCAAATCCTGGTACTAAGATAAAGGAACAATAATACGTAAATCCGATCATGAAGACTGTCAAGTATGAGAAAAATATGTACACATACATACGTTCTGACAGCTTAAGGTAACCAATAGTAAGGAAAAAAGCCGTTTGAACTAGAGATAATAAGGAAGCTTCCATCATATCGCCTGTATAGAACATGACAGCGAAGATACCTGTCCAAAAGGCCATTACTCGAAACATACGATCCATGCTTTTTTCCCCCTCCTTTTCTATCGTTAAACTATCATTCATATTATAAACGACCCGGATACAATTGTAAATAAAACGTATTCATCTTTCATTTCTCAGTATTTGTATTCCCGCTTGTCCTTATTCCTTAACCCTCCAAGTTGTGAAAATTATTTGTCTAATAGAAAAAAGGAGTTTAAAATATTGTACAAAGGTTATACAATCAATATACAATAAAG
Source organism: Halobacillus aidingensis (assembly GCF_900104185.1). Lineage (GTDB taxonomy): Bacteria > Bacillota > Bacilli > Bacillales > Halobacillaceae > Halobacillus > Halobacillus aidingensis. The sequence goes on from NZ_FNIZ01000005.1 coordinate 61,312, forward strand.
TTATACAAAAAAGCGAGGAGCGTTAAACATGGAAAAGTTAAAATTCTACACATACCCAAGTTGTACATCCTGTCGACGCACGAAATCATGGTTAAAGAGTCAAGGGGTGGATTTTAACGAACAGCACCTGTTTCGTGAGACTCCTACCGCTGAGGAATTGAGGAGAATCCTATCACTTACCACCCATGGGATTGATGAAATTTTAGCGAAAAGAAGCAAAGAATTTAAAACGCTTGACCTAGATGTAGAGGACCTAACATTGAATGAATTTCTAGAGCTGGTCATTGAGAAGCCTAAGTTGTTAAGGCGGCCGATTTTGACGAATGGAGATAAATTAGTCATCGGTTATGATTTGGATGGACTACGTGGGATCACTGATAAACGGATGGAATATAAACAAAACATTTCATAAAAGCATCGTCCCTCGATGAGGGGCGATTTTTTTATGGCCTTTGGAAAGTTCTTACCTGAGATTGATTACCGTTTACTACTATATTCCATAGGCATACCCATTGACTTTCTTCACGTGTGCATTCCGCAACACTTTCACCATCCGGTGTAAGAAAGGCAGAAGAGTATTGCATTTGTTCTAAAGGGATTGTTTCTAATTCTTCATCCAATTTCATTCGTGAAGTGTCGAGGATATGTTGTTTTACAACCGAAGCTTGATGACTTTTGATAAGGATCAGGTGGTTTTTATACTGGTTGATGGTTGTTAATGTGACAATGAGAAGTAAAAAGCAAAAAATGAGCACCCATGGGAAGACGATGCCATGCGCATTATGGAAGATGGATTTTTCTCGTGTAGGGTTGGTCATGAATTTCTACCTCCATAAGAATTGAAGGAAATTCATGTACAAAAGAAATAGCTCCTACATTTTGAACGAGGGTTTCGTGTCCAGAACCGTCCACGGTTCGCCTGAAAATTTTTCCATACTTCTCCATGACAATATGGCGGTTTTGCTTATCAATCAATGAGATGGAATGATCTGAAACATTGTAGGAACGGCACTGGTTGATTTCCCATTGGATCACTGCGCTCAACTGATCAACCGATAATTCAGAGTAATAGTCATATCCTTTTAGTAAAGAAAATAAGGGGACGGAGATCGTTAATAGAATCATGGTCGCCATTAGGCTGATCAATACTTCCGACAATGTAAACGCTCTTTCACTTGTCCTATTCCCTTTTTTCATGCAAACAGAACTCCTTGTTTTCATTTCTCTGGTTTTTCCATAATACACAGCCTGCGATCCACTCTTCTTCTGATTGAAAGACTAGAGTGATTTCATGAGGTAATTGATGTTTTGCTATATAAGGAAGAGGACCATCCCTCATCCTGTGTTCAAAGAATTCGTTATGAAGCAGTGAGATGGCTTCTCTTTCTGTTTGAAGATCCTTTTGGGCAGTCCTTATTTCTGTAAGTAAAGGTAGCGTAAATAGTGTGATGATCGTCAAAAGTGTAAAAGCACATAACGTCTCAAGCAGCGTGAAGCCCTCAGATCTCTTCAATGCGTAACCTACTTGATCCGAAAGGGAAAACGACTTTATATGTTTTATGTGGTGCATACAGGTACATCGTTCCTGCTTTTTGAATGATTCCCTTCTGATTGAATCGCACCGTTGGCTGTAGGGTAGTCAAACGCATCACCCATTTCTCGGGCAATTTTCTATGGAAGATTGTTTTTCTTTCTTTTGTGTCATATAAAAAATAGCCTCCTGATTCTTGCTCGAAATTCACCGTATAGTAAACATGTTCGTTCATGGAAAGGTGTTGGGTGAGGAGAAGGTCTTCCTTTAGTTGTTGAAGAGTAAGGGTTGCTTCAAGGTTTTGATAGGTGCGATACTGCAAAGGAATGAAACAAGAGAGAAGAATGGACCAGCATAATAAAACGATGACCATTTCTGTAAAAGTGTAACCATTATGTTCCTTCTGTTGGGGCTTGTTCACTTACATCTCCTTCTGAGCTTATGATCAATTGCGTACCATCTGGACATGTATCCTGCGATATATACTCTTCATCCACCAACGTTTGAATAGAAGCTGGGAACGCTCCTGTTTCAATGAAGTACGCCTGGACTTGAGCCTCTACGGTTTTTTGAAGGGCTTCACACCCTTTTGCTTTTACGGAATCACTGTTCTTAGACATGTTAGGAATTGTTATGATCAGAAGTACGGAGATGACAAGCAAAACAATGAGCATCTCAATTAATGTGAATCCTTTTTCGTTTTTTAACATGAGGGTTCCTCCTCGTTCAAATTTGGTTCATCCATTGGTATAGAGGCAGCATGATGGATGCGTAGATCAAGATGATGACGGTGGCGATGATGATGAAAAAAGCAGGCTGAATGAAATGGAGCCATGTGGAGATCTTTTGGCTGAGATACTCCATAAAGAATTCGGCAAGAAGTTCGAGTTCATCTTTCAAAGCGTCGATGTCGTTGGTATGATGAAAAATATTAGTGAGTTCAGGTCTGAACAACGGACAGCTGTAGATCGCCTGAGCAACAGTTTTGCCGTTGGACAGTTCATGTAATAGTTGCTTGCAGTAATGAGAGAGCAGTTCATATTTCTTATGACCATGGATCATTTCAATCGCCTCCTTTAGTGGAAGGCCTGCCTGGAGTAATGAGTAGAGGTGGGTTGTGAATAGAAAGGAGACGGAGTAGGAATGGTACAGCTTTAAGAGAGAGACTCTTTCATATAATGACAGCTTTTTTTTTAATGTCATCCGCGGTAAGATAATCATAACAGCTATAAGCAGAAGGGCAGTCAGAAGGACGAGGAGGCCTAACCCATTCATGACGTGCATGATGATGACCATCAGGCGGAATGTTCCGTCTTTCTCACCTTCAAATAGATTTAAAAAATTGGGAATAACTGTCCTTTGTAAGATTGTGCAAGCAATGATGAGGAAAACAAATAAGAAAACGGGGTACCGGATAACCTTTACAAATTTCTCTTTGTAATCTTTCTTTAATTGCAACATGTCTTTACACTGTTGAAAGCTTCTGGACAAGTTATGATGAACCTGACTGAAGTAGAGGAAGTTTGTAACAGAAAGGGAGAAGCGGGCTTTTATAAAAGCTTCATGAATGGGGTGACCAGCGCTAAGGTGCTGTGTCAAGATGTCACATGTGGATTTCAATTTTGTATCCCAGCCAGTCATTTGTAGAGCATCGAGAAGTGGATAGCCTTTGTCCAAAATATGACTGCACCTTTTGAAAAACAAAATTTGCTGACCCACAGGTAAAGGCGGGTCACGAAAACGGGTCCACTTCGTTTTTTGCAACGAAGCCAAGTGCATAGGCTTTCCTCCTCAAGTGTCTGAACGACTGGAAATTCTGCTGGTGTTTGGTCTGACTATCAATCGCTCTTTTTAATTGGACCCCTTCTAATAGTTCCAGAATCGCCGCTCTTTTTGGTAGTTGTTTGGCACCTTCAAGAGAAATGAGCTGTTGAGAGGCGATGGCAATCATGGTTTGTTCGATATCGGTTTGTTTGATACTCATTTCTTTAAGACGGTGAATGGTTCCGTGTGCATCACGGGCGTGGATGGTGCTGATGACGAGGTGTCCGCTTAACGCAGCACGAAATGCGAACTGTGCGGTTGATTTGTCTCGAATTTCTCCGACCATTAATAGATCCGGATCATGTCTTAAGGCTGCTTTTAATCCCGTATCATAAGTCACACCTGCACGCTCATTCACTTGAACTTGAATGATGTTGTTTAAATTCTTTTCAATCGGGTCTTCAAGAGTAATGGCTTGAAAAGAACTTGTTGAGGTAAGGGATTGGAGCAAGGCATATAAGGTGGTGGTTTTTCCACTTCCCGTTGGTCCGGTAAAAAGGATCATGCCACTACGGTGTCTTAACCAGCGCTGGATTTTTTTTAATTGGTAAGGAAAAAGGAAAAGCTGTTCAAGCGGGGTATGGTCCATTGGTCTTAGAAGTCGAATGGCTAAACTTTCGGTGCCGGTTATGGGGAGAGTAGATAAGCGTAAGTCAAATGTGTTCTGGTTGGAGCGATGCTGGATTGTTCCGTTCTGAGGTCGTTTGTGTTCTCCGATATCCATTCCAGAAGTGAATTTGAAGTAGGAAAGAAGCTTCTTATACGTGGGTAGCGGAGTCGTCGAGTGGAAAATACGGTTTCCATGGATGCGGAAATGGATGGAAGCTGTTTCTTCATAGGGGGAAAAGTGGATGTCCGTAGCAGTTTGCTGGATAGCAGAAACGATAAGTTCATGGGCATATTGAGCGATGGATTTCAATCATTTACCACCTCTTTCGTATTATTTGGCCTTTTATAATATTCGACATAAAGGGCCTAATTCCTGCAATGATTTTTATAAGGGGGAAAATTATCGTGATTTTTTTAATAGGATTCATGGGAAGTGGCAAGTCGACAATAGCAAAAATGGTAAGTGAAAAAACAAAATACCCATACATAGAAATGGATCAGGCCATAGAAGAAGCGGAAGGAATGAAGATCCGGGATATGTTTGCTTCAAAAGGAGAGCAGTACTTCCGGGATAAGGAAACAGAATTTTTGAGGCACTTAAAGGATGAAGTTGTCCTATCTACAGGAGGAGGAGTCATCCTCCGGGAGGAAAATCGAGTTCTTTTGCAAGAGGGGACCGTTGTTTATTTAAAAGCAGAATGGGAAACCATTGTGGAAAGGTTGACCGGTGACACAGACCGGCCATTGTGGAAAGGTGAGGACTCGGAGAAGAAAAAGCGTTTTGATGAACGTTTGAGTTTATATGAACAAGCAGCAGATGTAGTCATTGATGTGGACCAGAAAACCCCTGAAGAAATCGCCGAAGAAGTGATGGGACGTCTAAAATAGCAAGGTTTGGTGCATACTAAAGGCAACAATGGAAAAAGAGGGGTTTTCATGAATCAGAATGATTATGTAAAGTTTTTGACAGAAGAAGTTGTCAAGTATATGCACATGTCTAAGGATGAGAAGCAGCAACGAAAAGAATCCAAACCCTCCAAAAAATCTTCCTTTTACTGGTTCGGATTGCTTCCTTTCGCTTTGAAAATGTTCAAAAGGAAACGAATCAACAATCATTGAAAGAATAAGAAAAGCCGCTGAGCAAGTCAGCGGCTTTTTTCGTTTTTTCATAAGTGAGCCTGTGTTGTGGAATCATTTGGAGTTTACCTTCCGCAAGCTTTTTTGCTTATGGATTCTATTCTCTTACAGTGCCTGCTCCTTCGTTCTGCATCCAAGTCTTACTGGTTTCCTGTGAAATATAAAATAATCCCCCGTTGATGACTTCCATTTCAATGTAAGGCTTGTACCGATTGTCGAGCTGCTCACGTTCTTTTGTGAAAGAGTCCAAACCGATGTCTTCAGACTCATAAAAGGATTCAAGCAAGTGGGTTTCTTTTTCAAGATGATGCAGAGAATCCTTCGCCCATTGGTGATCGAGAGATCCAACATATGTTTCAATATGGCGTTCCATGCGTTTATAAGCATGGGATAAAGAGATCACAGGCCTCATAGGAAACGTGTAGTCCGAAACGGTTGTTTCAAAATTCATGTTAATAATCTTGTCCATCATTCCAAGCATCATCGTGCCGTGAATTAAGTTGATTCCTATGGAAACGGGTTCGTCCCTCGTATATTTTCCTCGAAAGTGCAGAAGCCCATTAACGACAAGCCAGGGGCTCATAGCCCGGTTTTGTCCTGTTGTCTGATGTACCACTTCATAAAGTCTAGCTGTCCGTGCTTTCGAAATCGCCGTATTGTATAAGCGGTGAAGTTTAGGTGTTCCTGCATGAAGGTAAATACCACCCGCCTGCTTCTGATCTGTATCGCTGAACGTCAGCTTCATAGGGACGCCTTCTCGATTCATTTTCTTCATGTAATGCCAGTAAAAAGGTCGATTCATGATTTCCTCATCCATCTCATTTGTGAGCTGTACAGTGAAATGGGAAGGAGCATCGTTTACGATCGAACAACCATGGGATAAAAAGAACTGTTTGACGAACGTTTTGTATGGATTCGGAGCATTCAACTCGACTCTCTCCTTTCATTCACCGTATGTTCGACATAACTGACCAAATTGTTGAGTTTAATGTCTACTTCTCCTTGACTCTCCGACTGTTTGATAATGGACTGGATTTGATGCTCGAACGATCCACCTGGAATCTGCTCAAGAATATGATCCAGGTCACCGACCGCATTTTTGAACATTTCGATTTTCTCATACAGCATCTTCATGATGTGATCTTCGATTGTATCTTTGATCGCAAAATTAAAGATTTTAACATCGTGCTCCTGTCCGAAGCGGTGAATGCGCCCGATTCTTTGTTCAAGCCGCATCGGGTTCCATGGAAGATCGTAGTTGATCATGTGATGGCAGAATTGGAGGTTGATTCCTTCGCCACCGGCTTCTGTAGCGATCATCACTTGGGCTTTGTTCTTAAACAATTGTTTCATCCAGTCCCGTTTACTCTTATTGAATTTTCCGCTGAATGGAACGGACGTGATTCCGTTCTGTTGAAGATACCACTGCAAATAAAATTGGGTGGCACGGTATTCTGTAAATACAATGAATTTTTCGCCTGTTTTTTCAATGAGTTCCGTCATCCGTTTTGCTTTTACATGATGAGGAACCTGTCCGATTGCTTCAATGTACTCATCATAAACGTCTGCTTTTTCTTCCGGTGCATTTTTCTTCAATTGGTTCAAGGACATATAACAAGCTTCTCTCGATGAACATAATTCTTTAGCAAGCGTCAGCCAAGTAAAGGATGGGTGATTTGCTTTTAATTGTTCTAGTTTTTTGTACATTTCCATTTCTTCATCTGAAAACGAAAGTCGTTCATTGACAACTTTCCGCTTGGAAGAGTCAAGGCCGGTGTCTTTTCTACGGTTCCGGATCATTAAATGTCCGACAAGGGAATGGATGTGTTGGATATTATCCTTATCGGCAGCATTTTCTTTATACTTCTTTTTAAAATCGGTCAAATTTCCGAGGTAACCGGGTTTAAGAATGGATACTAAATTAAACAAATCACTCAATTTGTTTTGAATAGGTGTGGCTGTTAATAAAAGGCAATACGTCTTTTTCAAGGACTGTACGAACTGGTAATTTTTCGTTTGATGGTTCTTGAGCTTATGAGCTTCGTCAATAATGATAAGATCGTAGTCAATATCCAAAATGACTTCCCTGTGGTTTTCACGTTTAGCCATATCTATGGAAGTAACCGTCACATCCCATTCTTTCCAAGAGGCCTGTTTCTTCCTTGGGGAAGCTGCCTGGATATAGAATTTTTCATTTAATTCCTGAATCCATTGGTTTACGAGGGAAGCAGGTGTCAGAATGAGGATCTTTTTAGCTCTTCCCCTGATCATGTACTCTTTTAGAATCAGTCCTGCCTCTAAAGTCTTTCCGAGCCCTACCTCATCAGCTAGGATGGCACGTCCATTCATCTGATGGACCGCTGTTTCTGCTGCTTCAATCTGGTGTTCCATAAAATCTACATGGGGAAGGTGTTCAAGAGCAAGAAGGCCATCAAATTCTGGTACGGTTTTAAATTGAGCCGCCTGATAAGCAAGCTTAAAACCATCCCATGTAGCGAGTTTGTCAGGGTGTTCGAGATTCTCACTCAATAACCCAATAAATGACTGGTCTGGATGAATTTCGATCATATTTGTAGCCCTCCATCAATAGGAATGATAAAAGATTGTGAATTATTGTAGAATTATCATGTCTTTTGTGAAAGACGCGTGATATAATGATGCTGAAAATATACAAAACATTGTGTGAACGTTACACAATAGTATGCCCGGTAAAATCTAGAAAAATACGAAAGCGAATGACTGTAGAGGGAGAGACCACGCATGTGGCGCCGAAGGAGCAAGCAATCATTTGTGAATCTCTCAGGCAAAAAGACCTCTATAGGACGCAACTCTGGAGAGTGTTTGCATTTTGTGTGCAAACCACCCAAGAAGCAAGCGTCAGGGTTTCCTGATGTGAAACTTTCTGGTGAAACGGACAGAGACTCCCGTGCAAGCGGTGAAGTCTCTTTTTTTATGGGCGAAATCAGTGATAAGGAGTGGTTCCAATGGCAGATTTAAAACGAACACCGTTGTACTCTGAATACAAGAAACTCGGAGCAAAAACCATCGATTTTGGCGGATGGGATTTACCTGTGCAGTTCTCCAGTATCAAAGAGGAGCACCAGGCCACACGAACAGCCGCAGGGTTGTTTGATGTCTCTCACATGGCAGAAGTGATGGTGGAAGGACCGGATAGTCTTCCTTTTCTGCAAAAAATGCTGACGAACGACGTGTCTAAGCTGGAACCAGGGAAAGCGCAATACACGATTATGTGCTATGAAGACGGAGGAACGGTTGATGATTTGATCGTTTACCATCTTGATCAAGACAAATACCTCCTTGTTGTCAATGCAGCGAACCGGCAAAAGGACTATGAATGGTTAAAAGAACATCAGGAAGGCGACGTAACCGTAAAAGATGTCTCTGATGAATACGTACAGCTGGCTGTCCAGGGCCCGAAAGCGGAAGATGCGCTTCAGACCATCACGGAAACGGATCTTTCAGCCATCAAGTTTTTCCGTTTCGAACAAGGTGTGGTATTGAAGGGTGTCGATGGAGAGGCCCTTGTATCCCGCACAGGATATACGGGGGAAGACGGGTTTGAAATTTATCTGCACGCTGATTCCGGCGCCCAGTTGTGGCGAGCAATTCTTGAGGCTGGTGAACCGTTTGGCTTGAAACCTGTTGGACTCGGAGCTCGTGACACGCTGCGATTTGAAGCGAACCTTGCCCTGTATGGTCAGGAGCTTAGTAAAGAAATCACACCAATCGAAGCAGGATTGAATTTCGCCGTGAAAGTGAAAAAAGAAGCAGACTTTATTGGTAAAGAAGTTTTAAAAAGGCAAAAAGAAGAGGGGCCCGGTCGAAAACTCGTAGGGATTGAGATGATCGACAAGGGGATTCCTCGTACCCATTACGATGTCCTGGACGGAGAAGAGGTCATTGGGTTTGTTACTACAGGGACACAGTCACCGACCCTGGGGAAAAACGTTGGTCTGGCACTCATTAATAGAGAATACACGGCTGAGGGGACAGAAGTGACGGTTCAAGTCCGTAAGAGGAAATTGAAAGCGAAAGTCGTCAAAACACCTTTTTATAAAAGATAAATCAAGGGGGATGGAAGCATGGAGTTTCGTTATTTGCCCATGACAGAAACAGATAAAAAAGAAATGCTGGATGTGATCGGTGTTCAGCACTCCGATGAACTTTTCTTAGATATACCGGAAAGTATCCGTTTTAACGGTGATTTAGAAATCAAAGAACCTAAAAATGAATTTCAACTGATGAAAGAATTAACGGAACTTGCGGAAAAGAACGTCCATTTGAAATCTCATACCTCTTTTCTCGGGGCGGGTGTCTATGATCATTACATTCCTTCAATTGTAGATCATGTGATTTCAAGATCGGAATTTTACACGGCCTATACTCCTTATCAGCCTGAAATTTCACAAGGTGAGCTACAGGCAATCTTTGAATTTCAAACGATGATTTGTGAATTGACAGGGATGGATGTGGCGAACTCCTCGATGTATGATGGTGGAACGGCTTTAGCTGAAGCGGTCAACTTGTCTGCGGGACAAACGAAGAAAAAGAAAGTTCTCGTATCGAAAGCGATTCACCCTGAATCATTAGCTGTTATCCATTCCTATGTCAAAGGCCCGGGCGTCGAAGTGGTGGAGATTGATCACAAGGACGGTAGAACAGACCTTGAGCAATTAGAAAGAGAAATCGATGAGGACACGGCGAGTGTTGTGGTCCAGTACCCGAACTTTTTCGGTCAAATCGAACCACTGGAGCAGGTTAGAGCTATTGTGGATACACAGAAAAAAGCGATGATGATTACATCAAGCAACCCTCTCGCATTAGGATACTTAACGCCTCCAGGTGAATTTGGAGCCGATATCGTTGTCGGAGATGCTCAAGTGTTCGGAATACCAGCACAATATGGTGGTCCGCACTGTGGATATTTTGCGACAACGAAAAAATTGATGAGAAAAGTACCGGGGAGACTTGTAGGACAGACGGTGGATGAAGAAGGCCGCCGCGGCTTCGTGTTAACCTTGCAGGCAAGAGAACAGCATATCCGTCGTGATAAAGCCACATCAAACATTTGTTCCAATCAAGCCTTGAATGCTCTCGCTTCATCTGTAGCGATGTCTTCGCTCGGCAAACAGGGACTGAAAAAGATGTCATGGATGAACATCCAAAAAGCAGCCTATATGAAAAAGCAACTCCAAGAAAGTGGCATAGAGGTTGTTTTTGATGGGGCATTTTTCAACGAAATTGTTGTGAAATTAGACAGAGATGTGAAAGAGTTCAACCGCATGCTCCTTGATCATGGGATCATTGGAGGGTATGACCTTGGTGAGGTCGATGAAAGACTGAAGAACTGTATGTTAGTAGCCGTAACAGAAATCCGGACAAAAGAAGAGATTGATACGTTTGTCAAGGAAGTGGGGGATCTTCATGTCTAATCAGGACTTTCCATTGATATTTGAATTGAGCCAAGAAAGTCGTACGGGCTATAGCTTACCAGAGTTTGATGTACCGGAAACAGAGGTCGATGACATGATCGGAGAAGCCTATGTCAGAAAAAGTGAACCAGACCTGCCGGAAGTAAGTGAGCTTCAAATTATGCGCCACTACACCGCCCTTTCCAAAAGGAATCATGGCGTGGATTCAGGCTTTTACCCTCTTGGATCTTGCACAATGAAATATAATCCGAAAATGAATGAAGATGTAGCGAGGCTGACTGGGTTCAGTCATATTCATCCTTACCAGCCGGTGGAAAGTGTCCAAGGGGCTCTACATTTAATGTATGATTTGCAAGAGTCTCTGGCAGCCATCACTGGAATGGATACCGTAACTTTACAGCCAGCTGCTGGTGCTCACGGGGAATGGACGGGATTAATGATGATCCGTGCTTATCATGAAGCAAGAGGAGAGACGAACCGGACGAAAGTCATTGTACCGGACTCTGCTCACGGTACGAACCCTGCCTCAGCTACAGTCGCAGGTTTTGAAGCTGTAACGGTCAAATCGGATGAGAGAGGTCTTGTAGACCTACAAGATTTGAAACGGGTGGTCGATGAGCAAACGGCAGCCTTAATGCTCACCAACCCGAATACTCTCGGCTTGTTTGAAGAGGATATTGAAGAAATGGCAGCGATTGTGCATGAAGCTGGTGGTAAGCTTTATTATGATGGAGCGAACCTTAACGCAATTCTTGGCTATGCACGACCAGGAGATATGGGCTTTGATGTTGTTCACTTGAACCTTCATAAGACATTCACAGGTCCTCACGGAGGCGGAGGCCCGGGTTCCGGTCCTGTCGGCGTAACCGCAGAATTCGCTGAATACTTACCAGCACCGATTTTGACGAAGGAAAATGATCTGTATGTGTTTGATTATGACCGCCCACAATCCATTGGGAGAGTGAAGCCTTACTATGGGAACTTCGGAATTAACGTCCGTGCCTATACGTACATCCGGACGATGGGACCAGAAGGCTTGAAAAAAGTGAGCGAATACGCCGTTATCAATGCGAATTACATGATGCGACGTCTTCAAGAGGAATTTAATCTTCCATTCGACCGTCATTGTAAACACGAATTCATTTTGTCAGGAAAACGTCAGAAAAAACTTGGGGTCCGCACGTTGGATATGGCGAAGCGTCTCCTTGACTTCGGCTATCATCCGCCGACCATTTATTTCCCGATCAATGTGGAAGAGGCACTCATGATCGAGCCGACTGAAACGGAATCAAAAGAAACGCTGGACGACTTTATTGATCGTATGATTCAAATCGCACAAGAAGCGAAGAATGACCCTGAAATAGTCCAGGAGGCTCCTCATACAACGATTGTGAGTCGTATGGATGAAACGTTAGCAGCGCGTAAACCTGTTTTAAGATATCAAAAAGAGCAATAACAAAAACCCGGAGTCCATCTACATATGGACTCCGGGTTTTATCTCTTAAACAATATGGCAGGATTGTGCAAGAATTGATTTCGAGACTTTTGTGGGAGTTTAGGGGCTCCGGGAAAAGGTTCGCTTTCCGTGGGCGAGTGATGATCCTCCTCGAGCTAACGCTCTGCGGGGTCTCATCTACCACGCACTTCCCACAGGAGTCTCACCGTTTCCCTCCGCCCTTTGCCATATGAGGTTCTCGAAATCCCTCTAACAGTAACCTGCCGAGTTCGGTAATAAGTCCTGATCAATTACTCCTTAGTAGTCATTTTAACCATCGATACTATACGAATAAGGTAAGGGAACAGGGTCTGGGAAACGTCCGCATGTAAAGCGAATGGAGACATGAACGTGTGTGTTTTTGTACAAATTGATTCAAAACACCTCAAATCGTCGTTTCCCTGACCCCGTATCCATGTCAAGGGATTCAACATTCATTATTTCAACCAGACAAGGCTTTCTTAAGGGCTACTCGGAAGGTGCTCCTTGCACTCCCGCGGAAAGCGAGTCATCCCCCGACGCCCCGAACCGGTTACACAAGAGTCTCGAAACTGAGTCTTCCACAATCGGAAGCGATAGTGGAATGGGAAGAAAAAATAAAATCCCGGTTCTTAGGGAACCGGGAGGGTGATTATTTTTTCGCTTTGATTTTACCATTCCACTTTTTGAATCCACCTTCAAGCATATTGAGGTCTTCATATCCTTGTTTGTGGAGCATCATTGCGGCACGTGCAGAACGGGCACCGCTTTGGCAGTATAGATAAACAGGTTTGTCTTTACGAATTTCAATAAGGCGGTTTTTCATTTGAGATAAAGGAATATTTCTTGCTCCCAAGATGTGGCCGCCATCAAATTCCTTCGGTTCACGAACATCAATCAACTGGGCTTTTCTGTAGCCTTCGCGGAACTTGTCTTCTGGTAATGTGGTCATGATTTTTCTTGCTTTGAAGAATCTATACAAACCGAAAGCGATAACCAATAGAATCGCTGCGATTAAGATCCATAAATCCATCTTTCCATCCCCCTCATTTCTCTATTCCTCTATCTATTATAGGAGGGAATGAGGAGTATTTCAAAAAAATTTTTACGAAACTTGAGTGAAAGTGTTATTTTGTCGAGGATTATAGATGATAGGTGGATGCAAATGATGAAAAAGCTGAAAGAAACAACAGAGAGCTGGTTTTTCTTTTAATCTCTGGTTCATACGTTTAATATCTCAAGATTTTTTGATTGACAAGTTTCTACATATTCGTTCAACAGCACAATATATGGTGACTGAAAATTACCACAACACAATATATTGATTATCTTTTTGTAGATGTGGTATGTTACTTATATCAAATGAAAATTACTTAGTTTTTAGTTTAAAGGGAGAGATGCAAAATGCAGACGACCACCTCCATAGATGTACACACGAAAATTGATGTGGAGCGCCTTAATGCTGATATCAGGCAATTTCCACAGGTCCATGAGATAACTGAATCCATGACGATTACGCACAAAGGTGTTTCAAGACTAGTGATGCTTGATAGGTATGCGTTTAAAGATACAGAAAAGTTAACTCTTGCAGAGGGAGATTTCGTTGTTCTTACAGTTAAGGACGATCCGAAGTTTCCTGCTCGGGGATTTGGGTTTATTCATTCCATTGATTGGCAGTCCCACCAGGCGATTGTGAGAGTGGAAGATGAATTTGTAAATGTTCTCGAACATGAAGAAGAACGAAAGACAGGATTAATCAAACGAAATCTTGATACAATCGATAAACCTCTGGAAGTCTTTTACGAACAGATTGCACTTCGTAATGCGTCCGGGCTCTCAGAAGTAGAAACAGATCCAGAAAAGAAACAACAAAGCTTTAACGATTTTTATGAAGAATTATCAGGGTTGAATTTCATTCCAGCTGGACGTGTTTTGTACGGCGCAGGTTCACAAACCGACGTAACGTATTTTAATTGTTATGTGATGCCATACATTCAAGACTCCCGTGAAGGAATATCGGATCACCGTAAGCAAGTGATGGAGATCATGTCCCGTGGAGGTGGAGTTGGAACAAACGGCTCGACGCTACGTCCTCGGAACACGCTGGCTAGAGGAGTGAATGGTAAATCTTCAGGTTCGGTTTCCTGGCTCGATGATATTGCGAAGCTTACACACCTTGTGGAACAAGGCGGTTCAAGACGCGGGGCGCAAATGATCATGTTAGCTGACTGGCATCCCGACATCCTGGAGTTTATTATTTCTAAGATGCAAAATACAAGAATTCTCCGTTTCCTCATTGAGAATACCGAGGATGAGTCGATCAAGCAGTTGGCTAAAGATAAATTGAAGTTTACGCCTCTCACGGAAACAGAGAAAGACTTGTACCAGAGTGTGGTCAATTATAAGCACATTCAAGGACAAGGAGGATTTACGGACCAGAGCATTCAAGAAGCTGAAGAGAAGCTTCATTTGGGTGGAAATTATACTGTTCATAATTCTGAATTCCTGACAGGAGCCAACATCTCTGTTTGTATCACCAATGAGTTCATGGAAGCAGTGGAAAATGACGCGGATTATGACCTTCGCTTCCCGGATGTTGAAAATTATACAGCGGAAGAAATGGAAATCTATAATGAAGAATGGCATCAAAGTGGTGATGTTCGTGAATGGGAAGCGCGCGGATTCGGTGTGCGCACGTATCGTAAAGTAAAAGCGAGCGAACTATGGAACCTCATCAATATTTGCGCTACGTATTCGGCTGAGCCGGGTATATTCTTTATTGATAATGCCAATGAGAAGACAAATGCAACTGCATATGGACAGAAGGTAGTCGCTACGAATCCTTGCGGGGAACAGCCGCTTGCCCCTTATTCTGTTTGTAATCTGGCAGCGGTCAACCTGGCAAATGTTGCAGATAAAGAGCGTAAGCAGGTCGACTTTGAAAAGCTTAAGAAAACGGTTCGTCGTGGTGTCCGAATGCAGGATAATGTAATTGATGCAACCCCTTATTTCCTGGAAGAAAATAAAGTACAGGCCTTGGGAGAACGAAGAATTGGACTTGGTGTTATGGGGCTGCATGACTTGTTGATTTATTGTGAAACCACTTATGGATCAGAAGAAGGAAATCAACTGGTCGATGAAATCTTTGAAGCCATCGCGACCACGGCCTATCGTGAATCCATTGAACTTGCGAAAGAAAAAGGAAGCTTTCCGTTCTTAACAGGAAAAACGGATGCAGAGACGAAAGAGCTGCGCGAACGTTTTATTCAAACCGGTTATATGAAGGAAATGCCAGAAGATATACGCCAAGATGTGCTTGCGTATGGAATTAGAAACTCCCATCTCTTAACCGTTGCACCTACAGGAAGTACAGGCACAATGGTTGGCGTAAGTACAGGACTAGAGCCTTACTTTTCATTCTCCTATTACCGAAGCGGTCGGTTGGGTAAATTTATCGAGGTGAAAGCAGATATTCTTCAGGAATATTTGGATGCTCATCCGGAACAAGATCCAAATGAGCTCCCAGATTGGTTCATCACTGCAATGACAATGAGTCCGGAAGCCCATGCGGATACACAATGCATCATACAGCGCTGGGTGGATAGCAGTATATCTAAGACTGTCAACGCTCCGAAAGGGTACACAGTCGAAGAAGTGGAAAGAGTATACCAACGACTATATCGTGGAGGTGCCAAAGGTGGTACGGTGTATGTCGATGGAAGTAGAGATAGTCAAGTATTATCTTTGAAAGCAGAAGAAAATGACTTCGAGGGAGAACAGACGGAACTGTTCGAAGATGAAGACAAAAAACCACACGTTGTTCTTATGGATACTGTTCATGAACTCGACAAGACTAATGTGACGATCGGATCTGAAGTAGGAGATACGTGTCCAGTTTGTCGCCAGGGAACGGTTGAAGATATTGGTGGTTGTAATACTTGTACGAATTGTAACGCCCAACTGAAGTGTGGGTTGTAAAGAAAACAACCGGCCGTTTTTAACGGCCGGTTAATTTTTTTCCATATGCTTCATCAACTCTTGCTCTATCCATAAGTTTGTTCGGGTTCGGAAAATGGAGACAAAAAACACATGAGCACAGGCCTTGCTTGTCACCGTTAGGAATCTGGTGTATCATTTTGATGTGGAAACATATGCTATAAAAACCGTCCTTCATACAGTTCAGGGCGTGTACATAAGACAGGGTATTGGGGGTTCAACATGCCGACACCTAGCATGGAAGATTATATTGAACAAATATATATTTTGATTGAAGATAAAGGATATGCACGAGTTTCTGATATTGCTGAAAATCTACAGGTGCATCCATCATCCGTTACGAAGATGGTTCAAAAACTTGATCGAGACCAATACTTGAACTATGAAAAATACCGAGGATTGATTTTAACACCAAAAGGAAAAAAAGTCGGAAAGCGTCTCGTTTACCGTCACGAGTTACTGGAGCAGTTTTTAGAGATTATCGGGGTCGACCAGGAGAACATTTACGAGGACGTTGAAGGAATTGAACACCACATGAGTTGGAATTCCATCGACCGCATCGGTGATCTCGTTCAATATTTTGATGAGAAACCAGACCGTGTAGATTCGTTAAGAGAAGTACAAAAAAAGAATGAAGAACAGAATGATGAGTAGAAAAAACGCATGGAATTCCATGCGTTTTTTTGCTGATGAACTTCTTTACCCATAGGATAGGTCAGTCATCTTTTAGGATTAATTGCGAAATGTTTATGGTTCTTGAGGTACGTGTAGCGGGGATCGCTTGCTTTTCGGCAACCATTCCCCACTCGAAAGCCTCGAAACTGAAAAGGAGCTACTAAGTGTCAGAGAAAGACAGGGTTTAACAGCATAAATATCCTTCCATTTGGATTCGTTTGCTTTCGTTCTAATTTGCCAAACCCGGGTTTATAATGTAGTAAAGTGGGGTGAAGCAGGATGAAAGTGGACGGAGTTTTTTCCGGCGGCGGTGTGAAAGCCCTTGCTTTCATTGGTGCTCTTGAAGAACTAGAAGAGCAAGGTTACACATTCAAACGAATGGCTGGAACATCCGCTGGTGCCATTTTAGCGAGTTTGACAGCGGCCGGCTACACAGCTAAAGAACTGAAGGAAAGACTCAATAATCTTTCGTTTCTTAGCTTAGTAGACGTTCCATTGACGGATCGCCTATTTCCATTTATGAAATGGCTTCTTTTGTATTACCGAATGGGGCTGTATAAAGGGAATCAGTTGGAAAATGTGCTGGAGGAGTGGCTTAATGAAAAAGGTGTTCGAACTTTTGCGGACTTACCGCCTGGGTCATTAAAGGTGATCTGTTCTGATTTGACGCTAGGTCGAATTGTCGTCATCCCTGATGATCTAAAGAAAGTTTACGGCATTGATCCAGCTACTTTCTCTGTAGCAAAAGCAGTAAGGATGAGCTCAGGACTCCCGTACTTTTTCATTCCAGTAAAAATCCATGGGAAACGCGGAAGGTCTATTATTGTAGATGGTGGCGTATTGAGCAATTTCCCTCTGTGGATTTGGGAAAAGCAGGACGGATGCCGTACCAGGCCTGTAATTGGAATGAAGTTAAGTGATGAACCAGATAAACTACCTGAACAGAAGATCAAAAATGCGATTCAAATGTTCCACGCACTTTTTAAAACGATGCAGCAAGCTCATGATGCAAGGTACATTTCCAAGGCTTTGAGTAAGGATATAATCTTCATTCCGGTCAGTGGAGTGGAAACGACGGATTTTGATATGAGTAAAGAAGAAAAAGAGACTTTGATGGAATTAGGTCGTGAACATGCAAGCAAATTTTTACGAAGGTGGAGCAGATGATACGAAAATATGAAATAAAAAAATCGAGCCATTAAAAGGTGGCTCGATTTTTTCCTTTGCTCTTATTTCCTTCAATAACACGAAGCTGTGGCGCATTCGAACGTTTTCGGTTTTTTCTACCTAACGAAGAGGCCTTGGTCTGTGCTTTGGCTACAGGACTTTTTTTAATTGCAGGAGTTGGTTGCTTGTATTTCTGTTTGGATTGCTTCACCGCTTGCTTGTATTTTTTCATTTCATTTCGGTTTCCACCTGCTGCTCCTCCAAAACCGCGTTTGCGGAGGAAGAAGAAGTAGATGGCTCCATAAATGAGAGCGGCGATTCCGATCATCATGACGATCGAAGTGAGAAAGCCAGTCGTGTTCGTAAACAGCTGAATGCCAACAAAGAAGATGGCTAAACCGATCAATGTGTAAATGATAGGAGTCATCCAATTACGCATGATATTTTCCTCCCTTCTAGTAGTGGTCGACTATGAATATCTGGTTATTGAACTATACCCTTATTTCAACACTATTCATCATCAGATGCGGTGGATTGTAGGCTGTTATGTGCTATTTAAGATTGTTTCCTTTATAGAATAAAATATGCAGGCCCATCATTATTTTTGAATGGTGAAAGAGTACGTTTTAGTAAACTCTTTCCTTCAAAAGGGCTTTTTAAACAATAGAATAATAAAATTGGTTGGACTTTTATTTTACCTCAAATCTTTATGAATCACTAGCCCAACAATTGAAAAGAGCATGAAAAAATTGGGGTTGGTTAAAATGAGAATAGAGGTGATGAAGATGGCTGAAAAACAAAAGGACCAAAGACAACAAGAGCCACAGCAAAGTGTCATAGCAAAAGCATTAGTCACAGGTTTTACTGCCGGGATTTTATGGAGTGGTTTAGGGGCATTCGCTTATTATTTCAATTTCACAGAGGTGTCTCCTGCATCCTTCATTTTCCGTTCTTTCTGGCAGACGGATTGGACCGGAACATGGCTTGCTGAAGTGTTAGCTGTGCTCATTGTCGGTATTTTATCGTTGGGAACGGCTCTCATTTACTACCTTCTCTTGAAAAAAAGGAATGGCATGTGGCCAGGGGCCTTTTATGGAATAGGGCTATGGGCAATCGTTTATTTTCTATTGACCCCGATTTTTCCGGCAATTCCAACCTTTATGGAATTGAATAGTGATACATGGGTTACAACAGGCTGTTTATTTATTTTATACGGGGTTTTTATCGGGTATTCCATTTCCTATGAATACAGAGAGTTCAATGAGACAGTGAATTCTTATTCAAATCAAGGGAGAGTATGATAAACTTAAAGTGTATGACAATTTTGGAAATGGTGGGATTGGTGAATGGGGAAGAAGCGGCTGTTTTTAATCAATGGGCCGAATTTGAATATGTTAGGCAAGAGGGAGCCGGATACGTACGGAAAAAAGTCTCTTGATGATGTTGTGACATTGGTGGAGCAAGCGGCCGCCGATTTTGGGTACGAAGTCACATCTTTTCAATCCAATCATGAGGGAGATCTCGTAGACTGGATTCAGCGGGCTGAAGAAGAAGCTGAGGGTATCATCATTAACCCCGCAGCTTATACACACACGAGCATCGCTTTACGGGATGCCATCAGTGCAATCTCAAAACCTGTGGTAGAGATCCATATTTCAAATGTCCATGAACGGGAATCTTTCCGCCACAACTCGATGTTAGCGCCGGTATGCTCAGGACAAGTGGTCGGATTTGGAATCGATGGCTACCGATTAGCAGCTTTGGGGATGATCCAAAAGATAGAAAGTGAAGGGAGAAATCATTCGTGAGTAAACTTTCAAATTTAAGAAAAGCAATTGCTTCAAATGAATTAGACGGTCTCTTAATTATGAGTCCGAAAAACAGAAGGTATATATCAGGTTTTACCGGTTCTTCCGGAGCTCTTTTAGTGACGAGGGATGACGCTGTTTTAATTACAGATTTCCGTTATACAGAACAAGCGGCAGAGCAAGCGAAAGAGTTTGAAATCCTTGAACATAAAACGCCTATGCCGAAAACGGTAGCCGAAAAAGTTAAAAAATTAGGATTGAAACGAATAGGGTTTGAAAAAGATCATGTCACCTACACCCTTTTTGAACAATATGACGAAGCTTTAGAAGCAGAACTTGTCCCTACCTCAGGCCTTGTGGAAAAATTACGCTTGATTAAGACGGATGAGGAGATTAGTATATTAAAGGATGCCGTTAAGATTGCTGATGATGCTTTCGAACATATTCTTGGTTACATAAAGCCTGGTGTGAAGGAGATTGATGTATCGAATGAACTTGAGTTCTTCATGCGTAAACAAGGGGCAACCTCTTCAAGTTTTGATATTATCGTTGCATCAGGATACCGTTCAGCTCTGCCTCACGGGGTGGCCTCTGATAAGGAAATCCAATCCGGAGAGCTTGTGACGCTCGATTTTGGTGCCCTTTACAAAGGGTATTGTTCTGATATTACAAGAACTGTAGCTGTAGGCGAAATCAATGATCAATTAAAGGAAATCTATGATACCGTTTTACAAGCCCAGTTAAAAGGTATGGAAGGAATAAAAGAAGGCATCACCGGCAAGGAAGCGGATGCGCTGACACGTGATTATATTAAAGAAAAAGGGTATGGCGAGTATTTCGGTCACTCGACAGGTCATGGTATTGGTCTGGATGTCCATGAAGGTCCTGGACTTTCCTTCCGTTCTGATGTCACGCTTGAAGAAGGTATGGTCGTGACCGTAGAACCGGGCATTTATGTTCCGAATGTCGGCGGCTGCCGAATTGAAGATGATACAATCGTTACGAAAACAGGGAATGAACGATTGAGCAAGTCTACCAAAGAATTAATCACGTTGTAATTAAAAGGAGGAAGTCAAATGATTTCAGTAAACGATTTTCGTACAGGTCTGACGATTGAAGTAGAAGGTGATATCTGGCAAGTGATGGATTTCCAACACGTAAAGCCAGGGAAAGGCGCGGCTTTTGTTCGTTCGAAACTCCGCAACCTTCGCAATGGCAATATCCAGGAAAAAACGTTCCGTGGCGGTGAAAAAGTAGAGCGTGCTCACATTGAAAACCGTAAAATGCAATACCTATATGCTAATGGCGATATGCATGCATTCATGGATATGGAGACATATGAGCAAGTGGAAATCCCTACAGCTACCATCCAGGAGCAGCTAAACTATTTGAAAGAGAACATGGAAGTTCAAATCCAGTCCTATGAAAGTGAAACCATCGGTGTCGAATTACCGAAGAACGTTGAGCTTGAAGTTACAGAAACAGAACCTGGAATTAAAGGCGATACAGCAAGCGGAGGTACAAAACCTGCAACGCTTGAAACTGGCCTTACTGTTCAAGTGCCATTCTTCATCAATGAAGGTGAAGTATTGGTCATCAGTACAACAGATGGCAAATATGTATCCCGTGCATAATCTTAATCTTCAAAAGAACTTGTCCAAACAGGGCAGGTTCTTTTTTTGTGTTAAATATCCAGAAACCCCAAAGCGAATAACTCCTCTTCCATATAAGCTCCCTTTTATTGAAGACTCAGTTACGAGAGTAAAGGGGGTCGTTTCTCACATACATCGAATGGGGTGGTTGGGAAGCTGCGAGACTCCTGTGGGAGAAGGAGATGGCGAGATCATGCAGGACGTAGTCCGAGGAAGCTCGGCACTCCCCCACAGGAAAGCGAGTGGCTTCCTAGCCACCCCTGACGCTCAACGCAGCAACGAACCCCTAAACATCTCGAAATCAAGTCTTCCACAATCCTGCCATATAGCTTAATAAGGGTATGGCAAGTAGTTTCTATCAATCGCTCTATCACTCCTCTAGTTCCTCTCTCGAAATCTTCTAGTTTTATACCATTTCACAGTCATAAGCCCGTAAGAAGCACATACATATGAAGTAAACCTAATAAAGGAGTAGGAGAGGATGAAGGAGATTTTACGTTTGTTCCCGCCCTCTATCCAACATCTCTTAAAAAGTGAGGTCCAGTGGAAGAGTGTGCAGGAGATCCGTTTAAGGATTGGTCGTCCGATAGAGATTATTGAAAATAATCGTCATGATTCTATTGATACGGCAGTCATGACTGTTGATCACCTCTCTTTCGTCCTGAACCAGATCAGCCAGTTCTCACTCTATCGTTTCAAGGAAGAGTTGAAAGAAGGCTTTATTACGATTGAGGGTGGTCACAGGGTAGGTTTAGCAGGAAAGACGAACACCCATCAAGATCATGTAGAAACGTTAAAGCACATATCCTTTATGAACATCAGGGTGGCAAGAGCTACTTCCGGAAATATTGAACCTCTCATTCCGTACCTTTATCAATCCGGGCGATGGATGAGTACGATGGTCATCGGGCCCCCGCATTCAGGGAAAACAACACTTCTTCGGGAATTGGGGCGTTACATTGGATCCAATCAAGAGGGGTATCGAGCAGCAAAGGTCGCCATTGTGGACGAGCGTTCCGAAATTGCAGCAAGCATGAGGGGGGTTCCTCAGCTGGATGTCGGGTTCCGCACAGATGTGATGGATGCTTGTCCTAAAGCAGAAGGCATGATGATGATGATCCGTTCCATGTCACCAGAAGTGTTAATTGTAGATGAAATTGGTGGACAAAAAGATGCGGAAGCTGTCCGGGAGGCGACTTATACAGGGGTAGAGGTCATTTGCAGCATTCATGGTAAAAGTTTTTCGGGTGTAAAGAAGCGTCCATCAGCAAAACAGTTGATGGAGGAGGAAGTATTTCAACGTTATGTTGTCCTGGATCGAATGTCATCTCAAAGAGAAAGAAATTGGACAGTACTTGATCAAACGGGAGAAGTACTGGGTCATGGCAAGGGGAGGGGATCGGATGCAATGGATCGGAGCCGTCATCGTATTGACCGTTACGACCTGGGCAGGGTTTGATATGGCTTCCCGTTTCAAGAAGCGCCCAGGTCATATTCGCCAATGGAAAAATGCATTACAGATGATAGAAGCAGAGATGGTCTATGGACAGTCTTCGCTTTTGGAAGTGTGTGAAAATTTATCTACACATTTACCGAAACCTATAAACCAGTTCTTTGAAGGGATCCTGAACGAAAATGGAGTCTGGGATGACTTCTATTCCTTATGGTCCAAGGAGTTAAAGAAACACTGGTCGCTGAACGCAATGTCGAAAAACGAATTTGAAATACTGATGCAGTTTGGGAGGACGCTTGGACAGCACGACCTGGAGCAGCAGCAAAAACAGATTCAACTTACCATCCATCACCTGGACCGCGAACTTCATGATGCCCTGGAAGTCGGTGATCAATATCAGAAGATGGCGAAAGGGATGGGGATATTAAGCGGGCTGCTCGTCATCATTTTAATCATTTAGCTCGTTTCGTAAGGTAATCATGGATTTTACAAAAGGGGGAAGAGGCATTGTGCTCCAAGATGCAACGATATTATTCCAAATCGCTGGTGTAGGTATTATTGTCGCGATGATCCATAGCATCCTGAAACAGATGGGAAAAGAAGAGATTGCACAGGCTGTGACGTTGACAGGTTTCATCATTGTATTATTCATCGTCCTTCACAGGCTCGCCGATCTGTTTCAAGAAATCAAGTCTGTATTTCTTTATCAGGGGTAACCCATGGATATCATTCAAATTGTCTCATTAGGATTAGTTGCGGCCCTATTGATTTTACTCTTAAAGGAACACAAATCTTCGGTCGCTTTTCTTCTCCTTTTATTTACAGTCATCATCCTGTTCTTAACCATTCTTGATCAGGTCAGGCATATCTTTGCACTGTTGTCTTACATGGCAGAAAAGGCTCAGGTTGAGCCTGTGTATTTCAAGACGATCCTGAAAATTATCGGCATAGCCTATATTGCAGAATTTGGAGCTCAGCTTATCCGGGATGCTGGACTCAACTCCTTGGCTTCTAAAGTGGAATTAGCAGGAAAATTGTTTATATTGATGCTTGCCATACCGATTGTTACAGCTGTCATCGAGACCATTTTGGATTTTATTCCAGGGGCATAGGAAACTCGGGAGGGATGCCATGAAACGGATATTGTTGTGTTGCCTAATTGTTATCGTTTGCTTGAGCGCTCCAATCGTCGTTGCTGCGTCTCCCTCCCCTGCAGATTCTGACATTTCTATGCTCGACCATGTCTCCACAGAAGAGTTGGAGGAAAATTGGAATCAATTGAATCAGCAGTATGGAGATTATCTACCCAGCTTTCATACGAATAATTTTCGTGAATTTATTGAAAGTGAAAGTTCCGTTGAATCATCGGATTGGTTTTCTGGGATTCTGGAGTTCTTTTTCCATGAGCTTCTCTTAAACGGAAAGTTGCTTGCTTCCTTATTGTTTTTAACATTATTCAGTACTTTGCTTCATTCGGTGCAGTCAGCATTCGAAAATTCTGTAGTAAGTAAGATTGCCTACATGGTGGTTTATCTTGTTTTATTGACACTTGCACTTGAGAGTTTCCGGCAAGTCATTGAATACACACTAGGGGCCATTGAACGGATGAGCAGCTTCATGATCGGATTGATTCCTCTTCTTCTAGGAATCATGGCTTCATTCAGTCACTTGATGTCGATTTCCTTTTTTCACCCTATTATCATTGCACTCGTCCAATCCAGTGGCCTGCTAGTCAAATACTTACTCATCCCATTGTTTGCATCCTCCGCTCTCTTGCTGATTGTGGGAAGTTTGAATGAGACGTATAAAGTGGATCAACTGGCTGAACTTCTGAGGAAAACTGGCATGGCGATCATGGGTGTTTTTTTAACCATATTTCTTGGAGTGATATCTGTCCAGGGGACGGTGACCGCGGTCCAAGATGGCATTACGATGAAAACGGCTCGCTTTGTCACAGGAAATTTTGTACCCGTTGTCGGGAGATTGTTTACGGATGCCACCGATACAATCCTTGGGGCTTCCCTTGTACTAAAAAACACACTAGGAATTGCGGGTGTCGTCATATTACTAGGAATCGCAGTATTTCCTGCTATTAAAGTGTTAGCCATAGCGCTGATCTATAAAATTGCAGCAGCTCTTCTTCAGCCGCTGGGAGACGGGCCGATCATCCAGGCGATGGATGTCGTCAGCAGGCACATTTTTTATATATTCGCAGCACTACTAATGGTTTCCATGATGTTCTTTCTTGTCATCGTCATCATGGTGGCGGCAAGTAACATTACGATGATGGTCAGATAGGGTGGTGAACATGGAATATCTCATTGAGTGGATCACAAAAATTGTTCTGTTTCTCTTATTAGCGATGGTAGCTGATGCCCTTCTCCCGTCTGGCGTCATGAAGAAGTACGCCCGGCTGGTCATGTCTATTTTGCTACTACTGATCTTTATGGGGCCGCTTTTACAAATTTTAAATATTGATCCTGATCGCCTTGTCCAACGTGCAGATCAGACAATGCAGCAACAATTGGACGCAGAAGTTTTCGAGGAAAATGTAGAATCCAAGAAAAATGAAATACTCGCCGGACAAGATGCATATAAATTAGAACAAGTTACCCAGGCTCTTGCAGCTGAAATTGAAACACCATTAAAAGAAGAGCAAAACTTGGTTCTCGTCGATGTGGAAATGAGCTTCCATCAACAACCCTACAGTTTGGAAACGTTGGACAAGCTGACCCTCACACTTACTCGTAATGAACTGACCCAGTCGGTCGAAGATGTAGAGATCTCTGTCATGGATGAAGGGGATACAGAAGAAGAAAAGCAAGATCCAGAATTATTAAAGTGGGTCGCTGACTATCTTGACTTGAACAAAGAACAAATCATTATCCGCTGGGAGGATGAGGATGAATAAATGGTGGAACAAGCTGACGGAACCTCTATCAAACAAAGAGGGGAGAAAGCTGAATAAAACGAAGTATTTGATTGCCATTGGCATTATTGGAGTGTTGATTATCTTAACAAGCAATTGGTTTCAGCCGAGCGATCCTCCTTCACCGGCTCTTGATGAAGGAAATGTCCAAAGTCAATCAGGAGAGGGCGCAGCGGCTGCACAAACTCCTGAAATGACGGACTCTATTTCACAGTTGGAAAAAGAATACGAAAAACAGCTCAAGCCTCTTCTTGAAAACATTCAAGGGGTGAGTGCTGTGGACATTATGATCAATCTGTCATCGACACATAAAAAAGTGTACGATAAAAATTTAATCGTCGGAAAACAAACCACTAAGGAAAATGATAAGAACGGAGGGGAACGTGAAATTGAGGATTATTCGAGAGAACAGCAGCTAGTTCTCGTCCGCCAAGGCGATCGAGAAGTTCCGCTGCTAACGCAAACATCTAAGCCGGACGTAAGTGGGGTTTTCGTAACAGCCGAGGGGGTCGATCAAATGCAGGTGAAAGCGTGGGTGGTGGAAGCTGTCTCTAGAGTTTTGGATGTCCCGACTCACAGGATTTCTGTTTTGCCTAAACAATAAGGAGGGGTTACTTTGGTTAAAAAACAAACAGTTTGGTTGTTGACAATGTTGAGTCTCTTGATTGTTCTAAGTGTATATTACATGACATCCCCGGACAATGGTGAAATGGCCTTCATCCAGGAAGACGAATGGGCAGAAATTACAGAAGACGCAGCAGGAGAAGAGGGTGTGGAAACCACAGGTGATGGCACGGTCATTTCGCAAATTTCTACAGATGAACTTTTCTCAGCAATCCGTTTGGATATGCAAAATCAACGGGATCAAATGCAAGAACAGCTATCCGAAATCGTTGCCTCCAGTGACTTTAGTACAGAAGAGAAAAATGAAGCCTTAGAAAAAATGGAAACAATCAAAGCAAACCAATCCAAAGAATCCATCATCGAAAATACAATCCGTGCAAGTGCATCCTATGATGATGTACTAGTAAGAGCGGAAGATGACGTCGTCCACGTTACAGTAAAAGCGGATGAGTTATCGAAGACAGAAACGAACAACATCATTCAAATGGTCTCCGATGAATTCGGGCAAAAAGAAGTCCAAGTCCAATTCCAGCCAGCAGGCTGAAAATAAAACAAAAGCCTCACTCCTTCAAAAAAAGAGTGAGGCTTTTTTATCGTTTTCCTTCATTTATTATTAAGCTATCTGGCAGGATTTTGGAAGACTCAGTTTCGAGACTTTTTGAGTGGATGGGGGCTGCGGGGAATAGCTCGCTTTCCGCGGGAGCGCGGTGAGCCTCCTCGGACTGCGCCCTGTGGGGTCTCACCCTGCACTTTTTTCCCGCAGGGGTCTCGCCATTCCCCTCCGCCCCTTTGCCGTGTGAGTGTCTCGAAACCACCTCAACAATCTTCTCACTTCCAACTGAATGGATATGCATCGTTTGAACACCTGTGCCAGGTATTTATCTCCCAAACGCCTGATATAGAGCGTTTTTACCTACAGTCCATGATGACTGGAAGACACCCAGTTCCGGTATAGGATTTCGTTTCTCTTCCACATGGAATGGGGGGGTGGGAAGCTGCGAGACTCCTGGATAAAGGAGCTCGCCACTCCCCACAGGAAAGCGAGTAACAAACCCCTACACCAGTAGAGAATGCCTTTCACTATCCTGGAATTATACGCATAAAACGCTGTATAGCAAGATTGACGCAACCAAAATAGCCATCGGGGGAGTTCGTTTTTCTTCTATTTTCACTGGATAAAAGCTGCTTATTCTGGATGTGGTTTCGAGATACTTATATGGTCAAGGGGCGGAGGGAAACGGTGAGACCCCGGAAGGCGTAGCCTGAGGAGGCTCACCGCCCGCCCCATGGAAAGCGAATCTTTTCCCGGAGCCCCTAGAATCACACAAACATCTCGAAACTGAGTCTTCCAGAAAAGGGAGCTATTGTGGAATAGTTGTCAGAATATTACTGGGGGTTATTCTTGAAGCGAGTTGCAGGGAGGTGGTAATGTATAATAGAATATGAAGAGGTATTAGTACCAGTTTATAAAAAGTAACTTTACATAAGAGGGGTGCCACAAATGCTAAAGGTACAAGAAATCAGAGAAATCATTAAGTTGATTGATCAATCCAATATCGATGAGTTTTCTTATGAAGCAAACGGAACTAAAGTCCACATGAAAAAGCCACAGGGAGAGGTTGTTTCTCAACCTGTGCAAGTCCAACAACCAGTACAAGCTCCACCAAAAACAGAGCCTAAACAAGAAGCTGTTGAGCAAGCGCCTAAACAAGAGGCTAAAGAAGACACAGCTGAGAAAGAAGCTCCTAAAGCTCAAGGGAACGCCGATTACGATGCAGAGGTGAAATCACCGATGGTCGGAACTTTCTACGCATCACCTTCTCCTGAAGAGGATGTGTATGTGAAAGTAGGAGACACAGTCAAAGAAGATTCCGTCGTCTGTATCGTTGAAGCGATGAAATTATTTAATGAGATTGAAGCGGAAGTATCTGGGGAGATCGTTGAGATTCTCGTTAAAGACGGTGAACTAGTGGAATATGGACAGCCGTTGTTCCGCGTGAAGTCCAAGTAAACGGGGGTTTAAGACGTTGATTAAAAAAGTTCTGATAGCAAACAGAGGAGAAATCGCAGTCCGGATCATCCGCGCTTGTAAAGAGGTGGGGATTGAAACGGTCGCGGTTTATTCTGAAGCTGACAAAGAAGCATTGCACGTTCAGATGGCTGATGAAGCGTATTGTGTCGGTCCGACGCTTAGTAAAGATAGTTATTTGAACTATACGAACATTATGAGCCTAGCCACATTGACGGAGACAGATGCGATTCATCCAGGATACGGGTTCCTTTCTGAAAATGCAGAGTTCGCAGAGATGTGTGAAGAGTGTAACATCACTTTCATTGGACCTTCCTCCTACGCCATCCAAAAGATGGGGACGAAGGACGTTGCTCGTGAAACGATGAGAGAAGCAGGTGTACCTGTTGTGCCTGGCTCAGCAGGCATCATCAAAGACGAAGAAGATGGGTTAAAAGTTGCTGAAGAGATCGGTTACCCTGTCATTATTAAGGCGACAGCAGGCGGGGGCGGAAAAGGGATCCGTGTAGCCCGCAATGAGGAAGACTTGAAAAAAGGAATTCGCATGACCCAGCAGGAAGCAGAGACTGCTTTCGGAAATCCTGGTGTCTATATCGAAAAATTCATTGAAGATTTCCGCCACGTCGAAATTCAGGTCCTTGCCGATAACCACGGCAACGCTGTTCACCTTGGTGAAAGGGATTGTACCATCCAACGCCGCCTTCAAAAGCTGATTGAAGAGACACCGTCTCCAGCTATTTCAGAAGCTATGCGTGCGAAAATGGGAGATGCAGCAGTAAAAGCTGCTCTTGCCGTTAACTATTCAGGTGCGGGTACCGTTGAGTTTATCTACGACAAAGAAGATGATTCTTTCTACTTTATGGAAATGAACACAAGAATCCAAGTTGAACACCCCGTTACAGAAATGGTTACAGGTGTAGACTTGATCAAAGAAATGTTGTTGATTGCAGATAATAATGAACTTTCCTTCAAGCAGGAAGATATTGAATTCGAAGGTTGGTCCATTGAATGCAGGATCAATGCGGAAAACCCTCACAAAAACTTTATGCCTTCGGCTGGAAAAATTGATATGTACCTACCTCCAGGAGGCCTTGGTGTAAGAGTCGATTCAGCTGCATATCCTGGCTACATGATTCCGCCTTATTATGATTCTATGGTCGCTAAGTTGATCACGTATGGTCGTGATCGAGATGAAGCGATTCGCAGGATGAAGCGAGCCCTTGATGAATTTGTCATTGAAGGTGTTCATACGACGATTCCGTTCCACCAACGCATGATGGAACATGAAGTATTTGTTGGCGGAGACTTTAACACAAAGTTTTTAGAGAAATATACTATAATGAAGGATGAATCATAAAAAGGAGTGGTCATTGTGAGTGATAAGCAATTGTTGAATGTGACAGATGGATCGACATTAGGTAACATCGAGATTGCTCCTGAAGTCATTGAAGTGATCGCTGGAATCGCTGTTTCTGAAGTAGCTGGTGTTGCTTCAATGAGAGGCAATTTCGCATCTGGCGTAGCTGAGCGCTTGGGTAAGAAGAACCACGGAAAAGGCGTGAAGGTGGAGCTCACTGAGAATGG
Organism: Halobacillus aidingensis; assembly: GCF_900104185.1. Classification (GTDB taxonomy): domain Bacteria; phylum Bacillota; class Bacilli; order Bacillales; family Halobacillaceae; genus Halobacillus; species Halobacillus aidingensis. Next base: position 91,257 of record NZ_FNIZ01000005.1, read on the forward strand.
CATTTTAATTGATGCTTATGTAGTCATGGACTATGGGATTTCCATACCTGACACAGCACAAAAGATTCAGGACAACACAAGGCAAGCGCTTAGAAACATGACAGCACTTGATATTAATGAAATCAATGTCCACATTGTCGGTGTACAAATGGAATCAGGTAAAGAGGAAGAAGTAGAAGCAGAAGAATTGTGAGAGTAATCAGAAAGGGGGCCGCTCCCTTTCTGATTTTTTTGTTTTCTTCCTGCTCTTTCGTTTGAAGATCAGCAAAATCTTGAGATCACCTGATTACAATGGCTTTTATCAAGCTAAAATGTTATTATTCTAACGGATATTACCTTAAAGGAGAATGAAGATGAAACGACGCACAGCACGTGAGAAAGCTTTCCAGGCGCTTTTTCAAACGATTACGAGTGATATTGAAACCGATGAGGCCATTGCTCATGTAGTCGAAGGCCCGGAAGTGGACGAGTTTTTATATGACCTCGTACATGGAGTCATGCAGAATCGAGAAGAGTTGGATCAATGGATTTCTGACAATCTCGACAATTGGACGTTTCCACGGTTAGCCAAAGTAGAAAAGACCGTCCTGCGAATGGCTGCCTATGAAATGAAATACAAAGAAGACGTCCCTTCGCAAGTAGCCATTAATGAGGCGATAGAGCTTGCGAAAATTTTCGGGGAAGATGAATCAGGTAAGTTTGTAAACGGCGTATTATCCAAAATGGTTTAAACAAATAAGGGGGAAATGGGACATGTCAGCAGAAGTGATTTATGGAAAACAACTGGCAGAAGATCTTCGTCAAGAAATGAAAGAAGAAGTGAGTGCACTGCATACAAAAGATATTCGTCCGAAGTTGGTCGTCGTCATATTGGGTGAAGATCCTGCTTCGATGTCTTATGTAAAAGGAAAGCAGCGCGCTTCTGAGAAAATCGGTATGGATTCTGATCTCATTGAATTACCAGTGGAAACTTCTGAACGGGAACTGCTGGACTTGATTGAAAAATTGAATCAGGATCCTACTGTGCACGGAATTCTTGTTCAATTACCAGTGCCTGACCATATTTCTGACCAAAAAATCATTGAAGCCATTCATCCAGAAAAGGATGTGGATGGATTTCACCCGGCAAATGTCGGCAAAATGATGACTGGCCAGGACACCTTTTTCCCATGTACACCGTATGGAATACTCGTCATGCTTAAACGTGCAGACATCACACTTGAAGGAAAGCATGTGGTGATCATCGGCCGTAGCAACTTGGTTGGGAAACCAGTAGGTCAACTGTTGCTCAACGAAAACGCAACAGTTACCCATTGCCACTCCCGTACAAAAAATTTGCAGTCGCATACGAAGCAGGCAGATATTCTTATCGTTGCTGCAGGTAAACCTTCCTTAATTTCAGCCGAAGATATTAAAGAAGGAGCGGTTGTCATTGACGTAGGAGTCAACCGTGTGGATGGTAAGCTGACTGGTGATGTGGATTTTGAGTCTGCGAAAGAAGTAGCTTCCCATATTACTCCAGTGCCTAAAGGTGTAGGCCCGATGACCATCACCATGCTCCTCCATAATACGATTAAAGCGGCCAAGCGAATTCATAATCAGTAAGGAGGATGGGTATGCAGGATCAGTACTTGAGCGTTACGGCACTAACGAAGTACATTAAGCGTAAACTTTCAGGGGATCCGCATTTGAAAACGGTTTGGTTGAGGGGAGAAATTTCGAATTTCAAACACCACAGCCGTGGGCATATGTACCTCTCCTTAAAAGATGACCAGGCCAGAATCCAGTCCGTTATGTTTGCTGGAAATAACCGTTCCCTTAAGTTTGTGCCTGAGAATGGAATGAACGTCCTCGTCAAAGGGGAAATCAATGTTTACGAACCTATGGGTCAATATCAGCTGTATATTAAAGAAATGCAACCGGACGGAATCGGAGCTCTTTACTATGCTTTTGAACAGTTGAAGGAAAGATTGGAAAAAGAGGGCTTGTTTTCTCTAGAGCGTAAAAAGCCTCTTCCTACATACCCAAAACACATTGGTGTCATTACTTCTCCTACAGGGGCAGCTGTTCGAGATATTATGACAACGATAAAAAGGCGCTATCCTATTGTGCCAGTCACAGTCCTACCTGTGCTCGTCCAGGGGGAGCGGGCGGCTTCCTCTGTAGTCAATGCCATTCAGTATGCGAACGAAAAAATGGATGTTGATGTTTTGATTGTTGGTCGGGGCGGAGGCTCTATCGAAGATTTATGGGGATTCAACGAAGAAGTGGTTGCAAGAGCGATTGCTGCATCTGAAATCCCTATTATCTCGGCCGTGGGTCATGAAACGGACACGACCATCAGTGATTTTGTGGCAGATGTAAGAGCAGCAACACCGACGGGGGCTGCTGAAGTTGCTGTTCCATCCATTGTAGAGTTAGGGGATCAGGTCAAGGCGATGGATCACCGTCTTCAAAGGGCAATGGAAGTGAAAAAAACAGAAGCGAAGCAACAATTGGAGCGTTTAAAAAAGTCATATGCTTTCAAGTACCCTGAACAGATGATGAAGCAAAAAGAGCAAGACTTGGATAGGGTCATAGAACGTATGGCCATTCAAATGAAGCACCTTCATCAAACGAGTCATGTTCATTGGGGGAACATGGCTCGGAGGTTACGACAGCAAGGGCCTGAGTTAAAAATCAAAGAAGGCGCAGAGTCTCTGGAGCGCCAGACGAACCAGTTGCAGAAGCGGTTTCAAGCCCTTCTTCAGCAGAAAAAGGAACGGTTCTATGCAAATGTCGATAAACTGACCTTAGTGAACCCTTTAGACATTATGAAGCGAGGCTTCGCTGTTCCCTTTGACGTATCTGGAGATGTCATAAAAAGTACTTCGGAGATCACAAATGGCCAATCCCTCTCCTTGAAAATGCAGGACGGAATCGTTGATTGTCACGTAACGGATGTAAAGGAGGATGAAAATGACAGATAAGCAGGAAACCATCAGTTTTGAGGAAGCGATGAAACAGCTTGAAGAAATTGTAGAGAAGTTGGAAACAGGAGAAGTTCCCTTGGAAAAAGCGATCCAGTATTATCAGGAGGGAATGAAGCTGTCCAAGCTTTGTAGTGAAAAACTAGGAAATGTTGAGACTCAAATGCAACAAATCATGAATGAACACGGTGAGTTGGAACCGTTCTCTGTCCAGGAGGAAGACTGAACGGTGCATTTAGCTGACTACCTTAAAGAAAAAAGACAACGAATTAATCAGCAACTGGAAATGCTTGTCCGTGACTATACGGTTTCAGGACGTCTTCAGGACTCTATGTTATATTCCATTCACGCTGGAGGGAAAAGGTTGCGCCCAATCCTATTAATGGCGACAGCTCAAGCTTTTCGTGTTCCTGAAGAGAGAGTGACGGGAGTCGCCTCAGCACTCGAGATGGTTCACACTTATTCCCTGATTCATGATGATCTCCCTGCCATGGACGATGATGATTTAAGACGAGGAAAACCAACGAATCACAAGCGCTTCGATGAAGCAACCGCGATTCTTGCAGGAGATGCATTATTGACGCTAAGTTCCCAGGTGATTACGGAGGATGCGGGATTAAATGATGCTGAACGCGTTTATTTAGTTCGTGAATTGACGAAAGCCAGCGGTGCGAGAGGCATGGTTGAAGGGCAGATGCAGGACATGCTGAGTGAAGGTACTAAAATCTCTTTAGAAGCCCTTGAAAATATTCACAGGAATAAAACAGGGCAATTGCTGAGGTTCTCTATCCTCGCTGGAGCGTATTTAGGCGGAGCCTCAGAAAAGGTCCTCGGAGAAATGACCGAGATGGCTGAAGCACTTGGGCTTGTTTTTCAAATTCAAGATGACATCCTAGACGTCACAGGAGACTCTGAGGTTATCGGGAAACCTGCGGGCAGTGATGAAGGCAACCATAAAAGTACTTACCCACAGCTTCTTGGATTAGATGGAGCAATAGCGCAAAAGGATAAATACGTTCAAAAGGCTCAACAGGCTCTGGTAAATGCAGGTGTTGAGGGAACCACTCTTTCTGAGCTTATTCACTATTTGAGCACACGTGATCATTGAGCAGAATGATTTCGATTGAGCCACGTGACAAAATGTGATATATTATGATTACAAAAGGAATGGTGCAGTATTCTAGTCGGCCCTCCGTTCCTGAAGGCGGGCCTAAAAATCCGCCGAAGGGCACATCGATGAAGTTCCTTGTGTTGGCTTGAGGCGCCCAGCCTTGGGTCGATGCTGGGAGTTAAGGTCGCAGGGCGATCCACAAAGGCATGTGGGCGTTGACCCTGCTTCCGCGGAGGCCCATTATTGTAATGGCATCTGAGCCAGATGCTGTTATGAAATGGGGTATGAACCTGCAGCATATGGAGTAACATCTATATGCGCAGCGTAGCCTGCCTTGAGTGGTTCTTGAGGGGATTATAGTCAGTGAACATCACGCAGCTTCAGATGGCCACTGAGGTGCTGATGCAGAAACTATATGAAATCAGAACTGCAAAAGAGGCTAAGGAACGGCTAAAGGCTGTCGGGGAAATCCCCTAGACTGTTCCCAGGACATGATTTAGGAATTATAGTGCGGACTAAGTGGCAATCTAGTCCAGTTGCCGGAGACGGGGCTGAGTCGAGTTTAAAGGGGAACCGCCAGAATGGTGACATTCGGTACTCGACTGGGAAAACCTACTAGACCTAAGCCGCAATTTTTACTTGAATCATGACCATTCCTTTCCTTACATAAGACATATCAATTTAGTGATATAGAGGGTATATATGGATAACAAATTAAAAAAATCTTTAAAATTCAGTTTGAGTATCGCCGTTATCACATTCGTGTTAGCGGCTATTTTTTCAGTTATATCTTCTTCCGTTTTAAGTGGAGTCGTATGGATCATCGGCCTCGTCCTTGTATTCATTATCGTCTTTACGGGTGTCGTCTTCGACATGCTAGGTATCGCAGCCACAGCTGCTCAGGAGCAGCCTTTCCATGCGATGGCTTCTGAAAAGGTGAACGGAGCAAAAGAAGCGATTGCCATTGTCAGAAACGCTGATCGATTCGCAAGTTTCTGTAATGACGTAATAGGGGATATATCTGGTATAGTTAGTGGTACGGCGTCTGCGGTTGTCGTCATCCAACTGGCCAACAACTTCGGCTATAGTGACGGATCAACGGTCCAAATTGTCATATCTGTGATCCTGACAAGTATTGTAGCTGCACTTACTGTCGGTGGAAAAGCCCTTGGTAAATTTTTTGCCATCAATAAGTCCACAGATATTATTTTCTTCGCTGCAAAGGTCATTTCATGGTTAGAAAAGCGGCTGAAAGTAAGAATAGTAACAAGTGCACCGTCGTCCACTAAAAAATCAAGATAAATACAAGGGGGTCCTTCAATGGATCTGTGTAAAATTAAAGACCCTTCACTTCTGAAGGATATGAATACCAACCAACTAGAGCAATTGGCAGATGAAACGAGGCAGTTCCTCATTGAAAACCTGGCTACGACAGGAGGCCACCTGGGAGCTAACCTTGGGGTCGTTGAGCTTACCCTCGCTCTTCATAAAGTATATAAAAGCCCGGAGGACCGTTTTCTATGGGATGTAGGCCACCAATCTTATATCCATAAAATCTTGACCGGTCGTGGAGGTCAATTCGATACGCTCCGCCAATATAAAGGGCTGTGCGGCTTTCCGAAACGTGACGAAAGTGAACATGATGTATGGGAGACAGGACACAGCTCCACTTCTTTATCCGCAGCGATGGGAATGGCCATTGCGAGGGACTTGAAAGAAGAAAAGCATTCGATTTTACCGATCATCGGTGATGGAGCACTTACAGGTGGAATGGCTTTAGAGGCCTTGAACCACATCGGACACGAGAAGAAGAATGTAACCGTTATCCTAAATGACAATGAAATGTCGATCGCTAAAAATGTGGGGGCTCTTCACGGTGCGCTGGGAAGGATGAGAAGCGCAGGGAAATACCACCGAGTAAAAGACGATCTTGAGTGGGTATTGAAGAAAATCCCTGCTGTCGGAGGAAGAATTGCACAGGCGGCAGAACGGCTGAAGGATAGCATGAAGTACTTTGTAGTACCTGGGATGTTCTTCGAAGAACTTGGGTTTACGTATTATGGTCCAGTAGATGGGCATGACTTCAATGATCTTATCGAGAATTTGAATTACGCCAAAAAGACGGACGGCCCTGTCATCGTCCATGTAATGACACAAAAAGGAAAAGGCTATCACCCTGCAGAGACCGATGTAAAAGACAAATGGCACGGTGTAGGTCCATACAAAATGGAGTCAGGTGAAAAAATTAAACCTGTGGGTGCTCCTCCTGCTTGGAGTTCTGTTATCAGTGAGGCATTGCGTAAGGAAGCAAAGCAGGATGATCGTATCGTTGCCGTAACACCAGCGATGATTCTCGGTTCTAAATTAGAGAAATTCGGTGAAGAGTTCCCTGATCGTCTTTTTGATGTAGGAATAGCTGAACAGCATGCAACGACAATGTCAGCCGGTCTAGCTACACAGGGAATGAAACCGTTTTTGGCTATCTATTCTACCTTTTTACAGAGGGGATATGACCAGGTCGTCCACGATGTGGCCAGGCAGAAATTAAACGTTATTTTTGGCATCGACCGAGCTGGATTAGTAGGGGCGGATGGAGAGACCCATCAGGGTGTTTTCGATATTGCTTTCCTACGGTCTGTTCCGAATTTTGTGATTTCTATGCCTAAAGACGAAAATGAGGCGCAGCATCTAGTTCATACTGCTACCCACTATGAGGATGGTCCTTTTGCAATTCGTTATCCAAGAGGGAATGCAAAAGGTGTACAAACAGATGAACAGCCCGAGATTATTCCAATTGGAAGCTGGGAAGTCTTAAAAGAAGGAACGGATGCCGTTATCCTGACCTTTGGTACGACTATTGACATGGCTCTTGAAGCTAGTGAAAAAATGAAAAACGATGGCCGTTCAGTGAAAGTCGTGAATGCGCGATTCATCAAACCATTGGACGATGCGATGCTTCATGACATCATGAAAGCGGGTATGCCGATCCTCACTGTAGAAGAAGGTGTCCTTCAAGGTGGATTCGGTTCAAGCGTTTTAGAGTTTGCAGAGGAAAATGAATACTCCTCTCAATGGGTCAAACGTATGGGTGTACCAGATCGTTTCATTGAACATGGCAGTGTCCAAAAGCTTTGGGAAGAAATAGGGTTAACGACCGATCACATCGTACAAAATCTGAAACAAATGATACCGAATAAACAGCAAAGGGCTTAAGTATATGGGAAGAAAAGTAAGATTAGATGTATTTTTAGTAGAAAAAGGTTATGTGGAAACTCGCGAAAAGGCGAAGCGAACCATTATGGCAGGGCTTGTTTTTCATAATCAAGTCCGTCTGGATAAGCCTGGTCAAAAAATCGAAGAAGACACAGAGCTTACAGTCAAAGGTAAAGCCATTCCTTATGTAAGCAGGGGCGGGTTGAAACTCGAAAAGGCCTTAAAGTTTTTTGACCTTTCAGTAAAGGATAAAGTGATGATCGATATCGGCTCGTCTACCGGAGGTTTCACAGATTGCGGTTTGCAAAATGGAGTGAAGCTTAGTTATGCGATCGATGTCGGTTATAACCAGTTGGATTGGGGCCTTCGTAACCATGAACAAGTCATTGTCATGGAGAGAACAAATTTCAGGTACGTGACAAAAGAAGATTTGAAGGAAGGCCAGCCACAATTTGCTTCGATTGATGTTTCCTTTATTTCGTTAAAAATTATTCTTCCAGTACTAGCGACGCTGTTGGATAAAGAAGGTGATGTCGTTGCCTTGATCAAACCTCAATTTGAAGCTGGACGTGAGCAGGTAGGAAAAAAAGGAATTGTCAAAGACCCGTCCATACATAGACAGGTAATTGAAAATATTCTTGATTTTGCAACTCAACACGGCTATTCTGTACATGGACTCACTTTTTCGCCAATCACAGGCGGAGACGGGAATATCGAATTTCTTGTCCATTTACGTTTGAATGGAGATGGACAAAGCGGGATTTCAGAAGAAATCAATATTGAGGCGGTCGTTGAAGAAGCGCATGAAGCGCACCGTAAAAACGCATAATGAACGTAAAAGGGCTTATGAAAAGCCCTTTTCTTATGGAAGGACTGGAAACGGAGGATGGTCATGAATAAAGGACAACGTCATATCAAAATCAGGGAATTGATTACGAATGACGACATTGAAACCCAGGATGAGTTAGTCGATCGATTAAAGGGTATGGGCTATAATGTTACTCAAGCCACAGTTTCAAGGGATATTAAAGAATTGCACCTTGTCAAAGTACCTATGATGGATGGGCGTTATAAATACAGCTTGCCTGCGGATCAGCGTTTTAATCCTTTTGAAAAATTAAAACGTTTGATGATGGATGCGTTTGTCAGCATTGATCGGGCAGGTCATTTCATCATTTTAAAAACTCTGCCAGGAAACGCGAATGCGGTAGGGGCACTCGTCGACAATTTGGAATGGGATGAAATCATGGGTACGATTTGTGGGGATGATACATGTTTGATCATTTGCCGCAGTGCAGAACAAACAGAAACAATAAGTGAGCAGCTGCTCAATATGTTATAACTGAGGTGAAAGTTTCATGCTAACAGAATTGTCTATTCGTGATTTTGCAATCATTGATCGAATTTCAATTACGTTCAAAGAAGGTCTCACCGTACTCACAGGAGAAACAGGTGCGGGTAAATCGATCATTATCGATGCCATTCAACTGCTATCTGGTGGACGAGGGTCTGTCGAGTTCGTGCGCCATGGAACAAAAAAAGCCGAAATTGAAGGATTGTTCACCGTAGGAAACGATCATCCCATTCATAAAGTGGGAAAAGAGTTTGGCGTCGATATTGAGGAAGATGGAATGGTGGTTCTCCAACGGACCATTACCCATCAAGGAAAGAGTATTTGCCGAGTGAACGGGAAGTTGGTCACACTTGGAATTATGAAAGAATTCGGTCATTCCTTAATCGATATCCATAGTCAGCATGAAACACAATCACTGATGGATCCAGACCGTCATATCGAACTCCTCGATATTTTTTCAGATGACGATATGAAATCTTCTTTGGAAGAATACCATCGGGTATATGACAAATACCGTGTCTTGAAGAAACGCTACAAGGAACTGAGCGAAAATGAACAAGAAATGGCGCAGCGCTTGGATTTGCTTGAGTTTCAGCTGCGAGAACTCCAAGAAGCTGAAATGCAGCCACTAGAAGATGATGAACTCTCAGAAGAGCGTAAAAAGCTGATGAATTACGAAAAGATTTATCAAGGAATCCATGATGCTTATTATTCCTTATATGGCGAACAAAAAGGCCTGGACTGGCTGAGTCATGCTATGACATCACTAGAGAGTACGGCAGACGTGGACGAGGAACTGGCCAAACTTTCAGAAGAAATGTCGAACTCTTACTATATCATCGAAGAGTTGACCTTCCAATTAAGCAATCAGATGGCAGCGCTTGAGTTTGATCCTGAGCGTTTAAATCAAATTGAATCACGCTTAAACGAGTTGAATCGTTTGAAGAAGAAATATGGGGCAACGGTCGATGATATGCTTCAATACGCCTCGAGGATTGAGGAAGAGATTGATGAGATTAAAAATAAGGATTCTCACTTGAATAAGATGGAAAGTGAAATTCATGAGCTGGGTCAGGATGCTGTGCTGGAGGCGAAAGCCCTTCATGACATTAGGACGAGTTCAGCAGCGACTTTATCAGAATACATCCATGAAGAATTAAGGGATTTGTATTTAGAAAAAGCATCTTTTGCTGTCGATATCAACTTGAAAGAAGGACGGGAATCCGATCCTGAGCTTGATGGGCATCCCGTACAATTGCTCCCAAATGGTATAGACATCGTTAAATTCCTAATTACCACAAATCCAGGAGAACCACTAAAAGAATTACATAAAGTTGCATCGGGAGGAGAAATGTCGCGGATTATGCTCGCTTTGAAGCGCATCTTTTCACGACACCAAGGCGTTACGAGTGTGATTTTCGACGAGGTAGATACGGGCGTCAGCGGTCGAGTAGCTCAAGCGATTGCTGAAAAAATCTACGGGATATCGGAAGGGTCGCAAGTCTTGTGTATCTCACACCTCCCACAAGTAGCTGCTATGGCCGATACTCACGTGAGAATTGAAAAAAGAGTGGATAATGATCGAACTCATACAGCAGCAAAAGAATTGACATATGATGAGAAAGCAGATGAAATATCCAGAATGATTACAGGCGCAGAACTGACAGAAACAACGGTTGAACATGCGCGTGAACTGCTTCTCATGGCTGATAAACATAAGAAACGTTGAATGAACAAAGGATAAGCGTATGGATGTTACATCCATACGCTTTTTTTATTTATATTATAGTCTCCTCAAAATTCCATTCTATATTCCAATCTTTACATATACGTTGGAGAATGTTTCTACACAAGGGAAAGGGTACTATAATTACTGTGATTATGCTCGTTTAAAAATCCCTGTGGAAGACCACATTATAAGTAAGCCATTTAGTTGGTACTGGAGTGATAAGGAGTGTGAACCCGTGAAAGATCAACAGACATTTAAATATATATGTGGTTCCGTTCTCCTGCTGTTCATGCTCATTTTACCTTTGATAGCCCCTGTTCATGATTATCTGTCCATCCCTACCGATGTAAAAATCAGTGCATCCAATGATTCAGAAGTCTTTTCTGATTTTGAAGATACAGAAGCGTTGACTGCTTTTTCATCCACTGATGATCACCAAGTCTTTTATGAGTTCGCCGGAGTTCCGCTCAAGAAAACAGATGTCACTCAAATGCGCGACATCCGTTTGATTCCTGGCGGCCAGTCGGTGGGGGTCGAATTGCATACAAAAGGAGTTCTAGTCGTCGGACACCATTTAGTCAATGGTGAAAGGGAGACGAAGAAATCACCGGGGGAGGAAGCGGATGTCCTCGTTGGTGACATTCTCCTTGAAGGCAATGGCCAAGAACTCAATAGTATGGAAAAGCTGTCCTCCATCGTCAAAGAGTCCGGCGAAGCGGAGAAACCCATTGAACTAAAGATCAAGCGAGGGAAAGAGATAATTTCCACCTCATTAACCCCTGTCTTTAACGCCCAGGAGAAGGAATATCAAATTGGTCTCTATATCCGTGATTCAGCTGCTGGTATCGGGACGATGACGTTTTATGATCCAGAAACAAAGAAATATGGAGCACTTGGCCATGTGATTTCCGATATGGATACGAAGAAACCAATCGAAATTCATGAAGGGACGATTGTTCGTTCCCACGTAACCTCTATTGAAAAAGGAAGCCAGGGAATTCCTGGGGAGAAAAAAGCAAAATTTTCTTTACGAGATGATCGTTTAGGAACGATTACCAAAAACACACCATTCGGCATTTTTGGGGAATTGGATGGGGATATGAAGAATGAGACGTATCCTAAAGGGGTCCCTGTCGGATTTGCAGAAGAAGTCGAAGAAGGACCTGCACAGATTATGACTGTGTTAGATGGTGAAGAAATGCAGACCTTTGATGTGGAAATCGTCAGTAACATGCCGAAAAAATCGGCGGTAACAAAAGGAATGATTGTTAAAATCACAGACCCTGAACTACTTGATAAAACAGGTGGTATTGTTCAGGGAATGAGTGGAAGCCCGATCATTCAAAATGGAAAAATCATTGGTGCAGTCACTCATGTGTTCGTCAATGACCCGACAAGCGGGTATGGTGTACACATTGAATGGATGCTACAAGAAGCCGGAATAGAAATATACGAAGATAATATCAATAAGCAAAAAGCAAGTTAGAAGAGCCTTCCTACGGGCTCTTCTTTTTTTAATGTAATCCATTACTATTTAATCGACAAATTTCGACAAATGATACAAGTGAATGTCGAATTTATGCGAATGCGTGAGTATTTTAAAGCATTTTCAAGATAATCTCAAATATTGAAATTTTTTTGTTATAATAAAAGAGGGTTAAATTCCTGGGTGTCGAATATGTGTATTACGGAAAAAGAAGGACTATTTTGTAAGGAGGAAAAATAAATGGAAAAGATTCGAGTCTGTTTGGCTGATGATAACCGTGAGCTTGTAAAGCTACTTGAGGAATATTTTGAGGATGCATCAGATATCGATGTCGTTGGTACGTCCTATAATGGAAAAGATTGTCTTCAAATGGTTGAGGAGAAGAAACCAGATGTGTTGATTCTGGATATCATCATGCCGCATTTAGACGGTCTTGCTGTCTTGAACAAACTGAAAGACATGGACAAGCATCCGGAAGTCATTATGCTGACGGCGTTCGGTCAGGAAGAAGTCACGAAGAAAGCGGTTGAACTTGGAGCAGCTTACTTTATGATGAAACCATTCGACCTCGACCATCTTGGTGAGCAAGTACGTCAAATTAAACATGCGGGTGACCCGATCAATCGTGCATTAGGGAACAGTTACACATCAACTAAATCGAGAAAACCTGATCTTGATACAAGTATTACTCACATTATCCATGAAGTGGGAGTACCTGCACACATTAAAGGTTATCAGTACTTAAGGGAAGCCATTACGATGGTGTACCATGATCTTGAACTTCTAGGCTCGATTACAAAAGTCCTTTATCCTGATATTGCAACGAAATATAACACAACGGCATCCCGGGTGGAACGGGCCATCAGGCATGCGATTGAAGTTGCATGGAATCGAGGAAATATCGATGCCATTTCCTCCCTGTTCGGCTACACGATCTCCAACACGAAAGCAAAACCGACAAACAGTGAGTTCATCGCCATGGTGGCGGACCGCTTACGTTTAGAACATAAAGCCAGTTAAAAGAAAAAGCACGAGAGATGTGAAAACATCTTTCGTGCTTTTATTTTTATGTCGTCATCAATTCAGTAATTTCTTTGGCAAGGTTAACATCTTCATATATGCCTTCGTCAATTTCATCAATTTGGTTGTACAAAAAATTAGAGAGCTCTTCCTCTAATAAAAATAATCCGTCTCTATTGATCAACCGGTAACTGAAAGGGAGGTCCAGGTATTGAATGATTACAAAGGTGTTTCCTTGATCCTCGTATGTACATAGTATGGATAATTCACTATTTTCGGGATAATACCTGGATCCACCAAATCCATCCCTCTTTAAAACCATAGAACCACCCTTCCTCTTATCATCCATCATATCTGAAAATACCAAAAGATGTAACAAATTTATAGAATAAATGTAAAAATTCCCATGTTTCCGTCAAATTTCTCTGTTTGTATGTTTTTTTTCTAAATTTTGTTCAATTGTACACCTCTTTTGTGATACAATTCTTAATTATTAATTACTTTCGTTCACTAATGGGGTGTTGTATAAATGAAAGTCGTAAAATTCGGAGGCAGTTCTCTTGCAGATGCCGGACAATTAAAAAAAGTGAAAAATATTATTGATTTAGATGAAGACCGACGCGTAGTTGTCGTGTCCGCTCCAGGAAAACGTCATAGCGAAGATGAAAAAGTGACGGATCTCCTCATTGCTCTAGGGACATCCATTCAAATGCATCAAATGGATGAGTCCGTTTATAAAAAAATTATCGATCGCTTTCAATCGATGACAGAAGAGCTCGATCTCTCCTTTCATGTTGCGGAACAAGTAAAAGATAAAATCGATGAAGCGATCGAATTGGTGAAAGATGGATCTGAGCATGCTCTTGATGCCTTGAAAGCTTGTGGAGAAGATGGCTCTGCTCATATTTTAAGTGCTTATTTGCAGAAGGCAGGGTCTGATGCATCTTATGTAAATCCAAAAGAGGCGGGTATTCTCGTGCGAGACCAACCTGGTGGAGCATTGGTTTTAGAAGAAAGTTTTGAGAAATTGTATAGCTTGAGACATCGTAATGAAATCCTTGTTATTCCTGGATTTTTTGGCTATACGTCTGAAGGTGAATTAGTAACATTCTCCCGTGGAGGATCAGATATTACCGGGTCGATTGTTGCGGCAGGATTAAAGGCGGATTTGTATGAAAACTTCACCGATGTCGATTCCGTCTATTGCGTCAATCCCATGTTCGTAGATCAACCCAAACAGTTGACCTCCTTAACATATCGTGAGATGCGAGAGCTTTCCTATGCAGGTTTTTCAGTCTTTCATGACGAAGCTCTTATTCCTGCATTTAAAGAAAAGATTCCTGTATGCATCAAAAATACCAACAATCCAGCGGCACCTGGTACGATGATTGTGGCTGATCTACCTGAAAGGGAAAGTCACGTTGTGGGTATTGCAAGTGATGACGGATTTTTGAACTTATATGTGAGTAAATACTTAATGAACCGTGAGATCGGCTTCGGTCGTAGGTTGCTTCAAATTTTAGAAGATGAAGAAGTATCCTTCGAACATGCTCCGTCTGGAATCGATGACATGTCCGTTGTCATTCGTGAACATCATCTTCCACCTGAAAAAGAGGAAAAGGTCGTGAGGCGGATTAAAGAAGAGTTAGAAGTGGATACGGTCTTGATCGAAAGGGAAATGGCCATGATTATGATCGTAGGGGAAGGAATGAACCAGACGATCGGTATCGCCAGTCGCGCAGCAGCAGCTTTCCGAGAGGCAGAGGTCAATATTGAAATGATTAACCAGGGGTCATCTGAAGTTTCAATGATGTTCGGGGTCAAGTCCGCAGGTTTGGGCAAAGCCGTCCAATCTCTGTACCGAACGTTCTTCGAATAGACTTCCTAACTGTTAATGATGAGGGAAGTTATTAAAGTATATGGCAGGATTGTGGAAGACTCAATTTCGAGACTTTTATTGAATGGATGGGGGCTGCGGGGAATAGCTCGCTTTCCGCGGGAGCGCGATGAGCCTCCTCAGGCAGACGCCTTGCGGGGTCTCACCTAGCACTCTTTTCCCGCAGGAGTCTCGCCATTCCCCTCCGCCCCTTTTGCCGTATTAGTATCTCGGAACACTTCAAGAATCTTCTCATTTCCAACTGGATGGAGAAATTGAAACACCTATCCCAGGTATTTATCTCCCTGATGCCTGATATAAAGCACTTTTATCTAAAGCCCATGATGACTGGAAGACATCCAGTTCTGGTATAGGGGGTCGTTTCTCCTATACTTAGAATGGGGTGGTTGGGAAGCTGCGAGACTCCCGTGGGAGAAAGGAGATGGGCGAGATCCCGCAGGGCGAAGTCCGAGGTAGCTCGCCACTCCCCCACAGGAAAGCGAGTAGCTTTCCAGCTATCCCTGACACTCAAAAAAAGCAAACGATTCCCGGTTATCTTGAAACTGAGTCTTCCAGAAAAGGGAGCTTATGTGAAAAAAACAGAAAAACGAAGCAGTGAGGATCACTGCTTCGTTTTTTTCTGTTGAGATAACACTTCATTCAATTGTTCTAATGTGTGAACGTCATAGTCAATCGTTTTTGAAAGCAAATATCGAAATAGCTCTGCCGTCATAATGGCATCATTCAATGCGTGGTGTCGTTCCCTTTTATCAATGCCTACATACTTTAGCAAAGGGTCAAGCTGGTGCCTTACATTCGGCAGGAGCCACTGCGCCATAAGCTGGGAGTCGATCACGTGTGGTTCATAATCAGGAAGCTTCCACCTTTTTAACATGGCCTTTAAGAACCGCATATCAAATTTTGCGGGGTGGGCTACAAGAACAGATCCTTCACTGAAATCCATGAAATTTTGGAAACCCTCAATGAAAGGGCTGGCATTATTGAGGCGGTCCCGGGATAATCCTGTTAAACGCAGCGTCTGTTTGTTGACAGGGCGAATGGGTCGGATCACCTGATGGAACTTCTCCATTCGGCAGGCATGCAGACCTTGGAGCCTTATTGCACCTATGGATATGATCTCATGCCCGATCTCTGGTAAGAATCCGGTTGTCTCAAGGTCAAAGATGGTAAAATCCAAGTCCTTTAATTGCTTCTGGTGAAAACTTTCCTTCTTATTGAAAATGGTCAACTGCTTTTCTAATTCATGGTATGTGTGCCATTTCAAATAAGGTTTAATCTTGAAATAGTACATCGGTTTCTCAAAAAGCAAATACTTAATAATTTGTAAGTCAACTGGAAGCATTAGACCACCCGATTTCGGTTATAGCTCAATTCCAGCACCTGCTGAAGGCGTTTGGCGATAATGAGCGCTTCTCTAAGTGATCGACGTTCCTCTTTTTTCATAGGTCCAAGTTTTAAATCATTGCTTAATGGTTCTTCGTCATCCAACTGTTGAAGGTTGGCTAAACAACATGAGACGGTGTAAGGCTGTTTTCGCATTTTCTACATCCCGGGGGTGGAAACGTTCTTGTTCAGCCAGTGCTTCAAGCCTGTTCACGGTATTAATCTCTTCGATTCCATATTTCATACTGTAAATACGGATCGCATTGACGATTTGCATAATCGCTGACTTTTTCAAGTTGAGCGTTCGTTTTTTTCCGATTCCTGAAATTCTTCCGAATGGCTGGACAGGGACTCGGAACCGAAGTGTATCTTTCATAAGCAACTGATGCAGATTCAATGATTTCTGAACACGTTTTGTTACATATTTCTTTAGATCATAGGCAAGGGAATAATCGCCAGTAATCGGACGGAAGTCCATGAAAATGGTGAAATCCCGGATTTCTTCTGCATCCATTTTGTTGATCCACTGATCGATACTCCCATGCCAATCGCTCATCTGCTGACGCCATTTCGGTTCCTTGGCCATAATGCCGCCTGTACAGTAAGGAAAACCACATTCGTTCAACATATCATTGATTTTATTGGTGAAGATTTCAAAATATTTTTCGATTTTCGCTTTATGCTTACTGTTGTCATAATCGGCAAGGATGATGGCATTATCCTGGTCGGTGGAAAAGGCCTGTTCTTTCCGTCCTTCACTGCCCATGACCAGGAAACAGTAATTGATCGGTGGAGCTCCATACCCTTCACGGATCATTTGGTCTTCGGCAATTTGCACGACTTGTTTGTGAATACGATCGTTGTAGTTCGTCATCAATTCCGCGATGTCATAAGCGAACATATGATCTTTTATCAAGCTCGCCACGAATTTTTGGAAGCGTTCATTATGAATCGGTGACAACGGTTTGATTTCTTCTATAGTAATAGCATTTGAAATTTTATAAGTCAGGTCGAAGTAAACGGAATTTTTGATTGTGAAAAACGAGGACTGTCTTAAAATTCCGACGACCTTGTCCTTATGAAGAACAGGGATGATTTCTGTAGGATGGTGCTTCAAGTAACTCAAAGCATCATAGATAAATTCCTGTTCATTAATTTCATAGGCCTCTTCAGCCATATAAGCTTTGACTGGATTTTTGTGATCGTTCTCAAAGTAAGCTCTCAGTATTTCCCCATAACCAATCATTCCGAGCATAGATTGCTGATCATCACTGACAATCAGAGCTTCAATCTTTTGCTGTTGCAACATACGGGCAGCTTTTTCGATCGAGGCTTCAGGGTGTATGAACGTAGGCGGTTCCATATAAGCGTCTGCACGTTTTTTGTACAGTTCACGGTCATCCTGCTCATCTGTCGTAGAGCTCTTATATTTTACTTCATCGTATAAGCTTTTCATCAAGTGGCTGATGCCATCCATCACGACTTTCGAAAAGTGATTGTTGTTTGACATCACTTTCAAGAAGGATTCACGTTCAAAACAAATGGTTTTGATTGGTTCTAAAGCCTGAACAGAAAAGCGCATTTCACCACTTGTGAGGAGGATCATCACACCTACCAGGTCTCCGGGGTAATAGAACCTTACCGATAATTGCCGGCCGTTCGACCGGTGCATGATGTTTTTAGCAAGTCCGGAGACCATGAAGTGGATATCGATCGTATCATCTTCTTGGTCTTCATGGATGATGAATTCGTTTTTTGAAAATTCTCTGACCATGGCTTTACCAAATACTTCTTCAAACTCTTCCTCAGAAAGCAAATCGAAAGGGTATTGCTTTCTAAACATTTCAAACTCTGTCACAGAGCAAAACTCCTTCATCATAGTTGTTGTTTTCACCTATGGCCTAATCCTTTTGTTTAAACCGTCCTTTGGTCAAGTTGCGCTTTCTGTCCCTGTGGAGGATAAAGCCACCAATGAAGGCCAATCCTCCAACTACAAATAGAATGCCAACGAGACCCTGGATGGCAATGTGAAAAAAGATGGTGTGAAATTCTCCGAAAAGAGCATCTCGAATCAATTTTATTCCATAAACGGCGATCACACCGGGGGTGACTAATAAAAGTAAAGCAATTAATCGCATACTCGTAACTCCTTTAATTCAATCCATGAATAAGTATATCAAATGGCAGGGCAAGTTGGAACTATAGACGTACTTGCTAAAACATGCAGATTAGGGTACGATAAAGTTACGCAAAAAGTTGCAGGGTGTGGTGAAATGAAACGTGTGTTGATTGTCGGAGCAGGGAAAGGTGGAACCGCCCTGTTGAAATTGTTGAAGAAAATGGACCGTATGTTAGTGATTGCGGTAACGGACATCGACCCAAATGCACCGGGGATAGCGCTTGCTGAGAGTTACGGGATTTCTACAGACCGCCGCTGGCAGGATTGGATACATAGAGAGATCGATATCGTGATCGAAGCTACAGGGGAAGAACATGTGTTTAATGAAATCCGTGAAACCAGAAAACGCTCGACGGTTGTCATTCCAGGCTCGGTAGCTTATGTGACCGCAGAATTATTGGAAGAAAAGGAATCGCTTGTGCAAAAATTGAAACAGCAGACGGAAAATCAGCACCTGATTTTGAACAGTATTCATGATGGGATGATTGTGATAGATGAGGAAGGGAAAGTTTCATTTATCAACCGAAGTGCGGAGCGCATCGTAGGTATGGGGCGGTCATCTATGATTGGAGAACCCATAAATGAAATCATTCCGGATTCGAGGCTTCCTCAAGTCCTCGCCTCCCGCGAAGAAGAAGTGAATCAGAAGCTTGCCTTAGGAAATGGGAAGAAAGTAGTGACTACAAGAATTCCGATGATCGGGCAAAATCAAAGGGTGATCGGTGCTTTTGCTGTTTTCAAAGATATTACGGAAGTAGTCAATCTTGCTGAGGAAATCACAGATCTTAAAGAAGTGAAAACGATGCTTGAGGCCATCATTCATTCTTCGGATGAGGCGATTTCGGTTGTCGATGAAAATGGAAGCGGTTTAATGATTAATCCTGCATATACGAGGATTACCGGACTCTCTGAAGAAGAAATCGTTGGAAAGCCCGCAACGGTCGATATATCTGAAGGAGAAAGTATGCACATGAAAGTCCTTCGCACAAGAAGGCCTGTCCGGGGGGTTCGTATGAAGGTAGGGCCTTCGAAAAAAGATGTCCTCGTTAATGTCGCCCCTGTTATCGTGGATGGAAAGTTGAAGGGGAGTGTCGGGGTCCTTCATGACGTTTCGGAAATCCAAGCATTGACGAGTGAACTCAAAAGAGCGAGGCAAATCATTCGCAGTTTGGAAGCGAAGTACACGTTTGATGATATCATCGGAGATTCCCAGGAAATGACCTTGGCTCTTGAACAAGCGAAAGTCGGTGCACGCACGCCTGCTTCCGTCTTGTTGAGAGGGGAATCGGGAACCGGGAAAGAACTTTTCGCCCATGCGATTCATAACGAGAGCAAGCGGCGCCATAATAAGTTTATCCGTGTCAATTGTGCGGCCATAGCTGAATCCTTACTGGAAAGCGAATTGTTTGGATACGAAGATGGTGCTTTTTCAGGAGCGAAACGAGGCGGTAAAAAAGGGCTGTTTGAAGAAGCAAACCACGGAAGTATTTTTCTTGATGAAATCGGTGAACTGACATTGCCGATGCAGGCAAAATTGCTGCGGGTGCTACAAGAGAATGAAATCATCAGGGTCGGAGGTACGAAGCCTGTCCATGTGGATGTCCGCGTAATTGCTGCCACCAATGTCAATTTGGAAAAAGCGATTATGAACAAGAATTTCCGTGAAGATCTTTATTATCGTCTGAACCGGCTTCCGATTTACATTCCTCCCCTTCGTGAAAGAATCGAAGATGTCCAGCTTTTGACCGACCATTTGATTCAAAAGCTGAATGAAGACTATGGAAGGCATGTAACCTCAGTCGATGAGGAGGCTTTTCGTATGTTGAAAGAATATGATTGGCCGGGAAATGTAAGAGAGCTAGAAAACATTATCGGCCGAGCGATGATTTATATGGAGAATATGGAAGATACGATAAAGGTGGAGCACCTTCCTCGGCTGAAAAAGGCGACGACGGAATCAGGCCGACCTACTGAAAATGCGCCATGGCTGGGAGAAACCTTGCAGCAGGCTGTAGATGAATATGAAAAGAGTTTGCTTGCCGACGCTTACCGGTCTCATGATTTTAATAAAACGAAGACAGCCAAAGCTTTAGGTATCTCCATTCGGAATTTATATTATAAATTAGAAAAATATCAACTAGACAAAAACAGCATGCAAAATTTTTCATAGTGCAGACTTTTGCAGAGGTGCAAACCTCCAGGTGAACCTATTCTGGTGTTTATAGAAGTTGGCATGAATATTGCATGTATAGAAGAGGGGAAGAGGTGACACATGAAAAAGTTAGATGAACTAGTCGATCAAATTGACCGTCGTTCACCGAAAACGGTCTCTGTTGCTCAAGCAGCAGATGATGAAGTATTGAAAGCAGTTAAAATGGCCCGGGCATCCAACCTGGCTGATTTCTTTCTTGTAGGAGATCAAACAGAGATTGAAAACAAGTCAAAAGCTGTTGGTTTGGATTTATCACAGGCAGGCATTGAAGTGATTCATGCAAGTGAAAAGGATAGTGCACAAGTCGCTGTGAAAGCCGTCCACTCCGGTGAAGCTCATGTTGTCATGAAAGGCCATATCGATACAAAATCTTTATTGAAAGCAGTCCTGGATAAAGAGTATGGGCTCAGGAAAGGTTCGGTACTGTCCCACGTGGCTTTGTTTGAAATTCCAGGCAGGGATAAACTGATTTACCTCACAGACGCAGCGATGAATATCGCGCCGAGTCTTGAGGAAAAAGCTCAAATCATCAATAATGCCGTGGAAGTAGCTACAAGGGCAGGCTGGAAGAACCCGAAGGTAGCTCCGCTGGCAGCAGTAGAAGTAGTGAACCCTTCCATGACAGCCACTCAAGATGCTGCAATGCTCACGCAAATGAACAGGCGCGGGCAACTGAAGGGCTGTATCGTGGATGGTCCCCTTGCCTTTGACAATGCGGTTGATCCAAAAGCAGCAGAACAAAAAGGAATTGTATCAGAAGTAGCGGGGCAGGCGGACATACTTGTTGTGCCATCCATTGAAGTGGCCAATGCCTTGTACAAGTCATTCATATATTTCGCCAATGGAAAAGTGGCGGGCGTAATCAGCGGCGCTAAAGCTCCGATCGTATTGACGTCCAGAGCGGATGATGCCGAGAGCAAAATTTATTCACTGGCTTTAGCTTTACAAGCCAGTCAACAATAGGAGGATTCACAATGAAAATTTTCAGCTATATGCAAGAGTACGATTACGAGCAATTGTTATTCTGTCAAGATGAACAATCAGGTCTAAAAGCAATCATCGCCATCCACGATACAACGCTTGGACCTGCTCTCGGAGGCACACGTATGTGGACATACGCTTCTGAAGACGATGCAGTGGAAGATGCCCTGCGTCTGGCAAAAGGAATGACATACAAAAATGCTGCAGCCGGCCTCAACCTTGGTGGAGGAAAAACGGTTATCATCGGTGACCCTAAAAAAGATAAAAATGAAGAGATGTTCCGTGCTTTCGGTCGTTATATCCAAGGTCTGAATGGTCGTTACATTACTGCAGAAGATGTAGGCACAACTGTTCAGGACATGGATCTTATCCATGAGGAAACGGATTATGTGACAGGAATCTCTCCTGCATTCGGCTCTTCAGGAAACCCGTCACCAGTGACTGCTTACGGAGTGTACCGTGGTATGAAAGCTGCGGCGAAAGAAGGATTCGGAACGGATTCCTTAGAAGGGAAGACGGTAGCAGTCCAGGGAGTCGGGAATGTGGCCTTTACCCTTTGTCGTCATCTTCACGAAGAAGGAGCCCATCTTGTTGTTACAGATATCAACAAAGAAGCGGTTCAGCGTGCTGTAGAAGAATTTGGTGCAAAAGCGGTTGATCCTGACGATATCTACAGTGTGGATTGTGACATTTACGCTCCTTGTGCTCTTGGTGCAACGATTAATGATGAAACGATTCCTCAATTAAAAGCGAAAGTCGTTGCTGGTGCGGCGAATAACCAGTTGAAAGAAACGAAACATGGCGATATTCTTCATGAAAAAGGCATTGTCTACACGCCGGACTATGTAATCAATGCGGGAGGCGTCATCAACGTAGCAGATGAGCTGCACGGATATAATAAAGATCGTGCGATGAAGCGCGTAGAAACTATTTATGACAACGTATCACGAGTATTTGAAATTTCACGCCGTGATAACATTCCAACATATGTAGCTGCAGACCGTATGGCAGAAGAACGGATTGAACGTATGCGCAGGTCCCGCAGTCAGTTCCTTCAAAATGGTCAACACATCTTAAGCAGAAGACAGAACGGTTAACGGGGGTTTCGGAATTGCAAACACATCGTATTCTGGTCATCAACCCAGGCTCCACATCTACGAAGATCGGAGTCTTTGATGATCAGGAAGTCGTTTTTGAAAAAACCATCCGTCATACGGCGGAGGAAATCAGTTCATACAAGCGAATCATTGATCAATATGAATTCCGTAAACGTGTCATTCTCGACGAGCTTGACCGTGAAGGCATCAACATCAGCAAATTGAGTGCCGTGTGCGGGAGAGGCGGATTGCTGCGTCCAATCGAAGGTGGGACATATGAGGTTAATGAGGCAATGCTTGAAGATTTGAAAAATGGATACAATGGAGAACATGCGTCAAATCTTGGTGGGATCATTGCGAGTGAAATTGCTCAAGGGTTGAACATAGGCGCTTATATCGTCGACCCGGTCGTGGTGGATGAACTCCATGAATTAGCCCGTGTTTCTGGTGTACCTGAAATACCAAGAAAAAGTATTTTCCATGCCTTGAATCAGAAAGCTGTCGCGAGAAGAGCGGCAGCTGATCTCCGTCTGTCCTATAAGGATGCCCGCTTGATCGTCACTCATATGGGCGGTGGAATTACAGTGGGTGCCCACGTTGGCGGCCGAGTCATTGACGTCAACAATGGTTTACATGGAGACGGACCGTTTTCACCAGAGCGGGCAGGTACCGTTCCTGCTGGTGACCTTGTTTCCTTATGCTTCTCCGGCCAATATTATCGCAATGAAGTGATGAAGAAGTTGGTAGGGCAAGGGGGTCTTATGGCTTACTTGGATACAAACGATGCCCGTGAAGTCGAAGAGATGGTTGCTAATGGTGACCGAAAAGCAAAAGTTGTCTTTGAAGCTATGGCTTACCAAATTGCCAAAGAAATCGGAAGTATGAGTGCCGTTATGGAAGGCAAAGTGGATGCGATTGCACTCACAGGTGGTCTTGCTTATGGAAAAGCGTTCGTAGAAGAAATTTCAAAACGTGTCCATTGGATTGCAGATGTCCTCGTCTATCCTGGTGAAAATGAGCTGGAAGCGTTGAATGAGGGGACGTTACGTGTCCTCAATAAAGAAGAAGTTCCAAAACAATATCCTAACTTTCAAGAATAGGAAGGAGAGTCCAAGGTGGCACAAGAATACGATTTGGTCATTCTCGGAGGTGGCACAGGCGGTTACGTGGCCGCCATCCGAGCTTCAAAATTAGGCTTGAAAACAGCGATTGTAGAAAAAAGAGAACTTGGTGGGACATGCTTACACAGAGGGTGCATCCCTTCGAAAGCTTTGCTTCGAAGTGCTGAAGTATTTAAACAAACGAAAGAAGCCGATCGGTATGGTATTTCAACAGAAAACCCAACCTTGAATTTTACGAAAGTCCAAGAACGGAAACAATCGATTGTAGACACACTACATAAAGGTGTTCAAGGATTGATGAAAAAAGGGAAAATCGATGTCTTTGAAGGTTTTGGCCGGATTTTAGGTCCTTCTATTTTTTCACCGACAGCAGGAACGATTTCTGTGGAGATGAACAATGGGGAAGAAAACGAAATGTTGATCCCTAAAAATGTGTTAGTGGCGACAGGTTCCCGTCCTAAATCATTGCCGGGACTTGAAATCGATGGTGAAGTTGTCATGAGTTCTGATGAAGCTCTTCATATGGAAGAACTACCAGAATCGATCATCATCGTCGGTGGAGGGGTCATCGGAATCGAATGGGCATCTATGCTTGCAGACTTCGGTGTGAAAGTGACGGTTCTTGAATATTTGCCACACATTCTTCCTACTGAAGACGAAGATATTTCCAGGGAAATGTTGAAGCAGATGAAAAAGAAAGGCGTCGATATTGTTACGAGCGCCAAGGTTCTTCCTGATACGATCGAGAAAGACAATGGTGTAAAAGTTGATGCAGAAGTGGACGGCGAGACGGTTACTTATGAAGCGGAACGCATGTTGGTTTCTGTCGGTAGATCAGCGAACGTTGACAATATCGGTCTTGAAAACACAGATATTCAAGTCGAAAACGGGATTATTCAAACTAATGATGTTTATCAGACGAAGGAAAGCCACATTTACGCAATCGGTGATGTTATCGGAGGCATGCAGCTGGCCCACGTGGCTTCTCATGAAGGGATGATCGCTGTTGAACATATGGCAGACCAAAATCCACATCCGATGAACCAGGATCAAGTGCCATCCTGTATCTACTCCAACCCTGAAGTTTCAAGTGTCGGTTTGACGGAAAAAGCAGCAAAAGAAAAAGGGTTTGATGTGAAAGTAGGCAAGTTCCCATTCCAAGCGATCGGGAAAGCACTCGTTCATGGAGAAACAGATGGTTTCGTTAAGATCGTAGCAGATAAAGAAAGCGATGATCTATTAGGCGTGCATATGATCGGGCCACATGTAACGGACATGATTTCAGAAGCAGCTCTGGCTCAAGTTCTTGATGCGACCCCATGGGAAATCGCTGAAACGATTCACCCACACCCAACGCTCTCGGAAGCGATCGGGGAAGCGGCTATGGCCGTCGACGGCAACCAAATCCATGGATAAATCTGAAGGAGGGATCCTCATGGCTGAAAATCGCCATAAAGCTTTAGGCTTAAGTGATGATCAAGTGTTGGACATGTTTCGCACGATGTTGTTAGCAAGAAGAATCGATGAACGAATGTGGTTGCTGAACCGCGCGGGTAAAATCCCATTCGTCATTTCCTGTCAAGGTCAAGAAGCTGCCCAAGTAGGGGCGTCCTACGCTCTTGATCGTGAAAAAGATTATGCTCTGCCTTACTACCGGGACATGGGTGTCGTTCTGTCATTCGGTATGACCGCTCAGGACTTAATGCTGTCCGGTTTTGCAAAAGCAGAAGATCCGAACTCGGGTGGCCGCCAAATGCCGGGTCACTTCGGTCAAAAGAAAAACCGAATCGTTACCGGTTCATCACCTGTTACTACACAAGTGCCGCATGCAGTAGGTATTGCTCTGGCAGGGAAGATGGAGAAGAAAGACTTTGTTTCACTCGTAACATTCGGTGAAGGTTCTTCCAACCAGGGAGATTTCCACGAAGGTGCGAACTTTGCAGGTGTACACAAGCTTCCCGTTATCTTTATGGTTGAAAACAATAAATATGCCATTTCTGTTCCAGTATCGAAACAGTTGGCGTGTGAAAAAGTTTCTGACCGTGCTATCGGTTATGGTATGCCAGGTTTCACAGTAGACGGCAATGATCCTCTAGCTGTTTATGAAGCGGTGAAAGAAGCAGCGGATCGTGGGCGTAATGGAGAAGGACCAACACTGATTGAGACTGTATCCTACCGCCTCACTCCACACTCCAGTGATGATGATGACCGTACGTACAGGGAGCGAGAAGAAGTGGATGAAGCGAAGAAAAAGGATTCGATCGTCACTTTCGCTCAGTATTTGCGTGACACAGGTGTTCTGACAGATGAAAAGGAAAAGGAAATGAATGACGAAATCAGTGAAATCGTCAATGAAGCGACTGACTATGCCGAGAATGCGGCTTATGCGGAAGCGGAATCAGCAATGAAATATGTGTACGAAGAGTAAGGAGGGGGAGCAATAAT
Source organism: Halobacillus aidingensis (assembly GCF_900104185.1). Taxonomy (GTDB): domain Bacteria; phylum Bacillota; class Bacilli; order Bacillales; family Halobacillaceae; genus Halobacillus; species Halobacillus aidingensis. Next base: position 117,454 of record NZ_FNIZ01000005.1, read on the forward strand.
GGCAGTTATATCTTATATTCAAGCCGTCACTCAAGCTTTGAAAGAAGAAATGAAGCGGGATGAAAAAGTGTTCGTCCTTGGTGAAGATGTTGGAAAACGTGGAGGCGTATTCCGCGCGACTGATGGTCTTTATGATGAATTTGGCGAAGACAGAGTTCTTGATACACCACTAGCTGAATCCGCAATCGCTGGTGTTGGAATCGGTGCAGCTATGTATGGCATGCGTCCAGTAGCTGAGATGCAGTTCGCTGACTTTATCATGCCGGCGGTCAACCAGATTATTTCAGAAGCCGCTAAAATCCGATACCGTTCCAATAACGACTGGAGTGCTCCTATTACAATCCGCGCCCCTTATGGCGGCGGTGTCCACGGAGCCCTTTACCATTCCCAGTCCGTTGAAGCGGTTTTCGCGAATCAGCCAGGATTGAAAATTGTGATGCCATCGACTCCTTATGATGTCAAAGGTTTGTTAAAAGCGTCGATCCGTGATAATGATCCGGTCCTTTTCTTTGAACATAAACGTGCCTACCGTCTCATTAAAGGCGAAGTGCCAGATGAGGATTATACCCTTCCCATCGGCAAAGCTGACGTGAAGCGCGAAGGTTCGGACATTACGGTTATTACCTACGGCCTATGCGTCCATTTTGCCTTGCAAGCAGCAGAGAAGTTGGCTGAAGAGGGCATTGATGCACATATTCTCGATTTGCGTACAGTGTATCCTCTGGATAAAGAAGGAATCATCGAAGCGGCATCCAAAACGGGTAAAGTCCTGCTTGTAACTGAGGACAATAAAGAAGGTGGAATCATCTCAGAGGTGTCCGCAATTATCAGTGAGAATTGCCTGTTCGACCTGGATGCTCCCGTTCAGCGACTCGCAGGTCCAGACATCCCTTCGATGCCTTATGCTCCGACGATGGAGAAGCACTTCATGATGAATCCAGATAAAGTAGAAAAAGCGATGAGAGATCTTGCGGAATTTTAATTGAAGGAGGAGATTTCCTGTGGGTTTAGAAAAAATCAATATGCCTCAGCTTGGTGAAAGTGTCACAGAAGGAACGATCAGTACATGGCTTGTTCAGCCTGGAGATCAGGTGAATAAATACGATCCTATTGCAGAAGTCATGACAGACAAAGTGAACGCAGAAGTCCCATCTTCTTTTTCCGGCGTGATCAAAGAGCTCGTCGCATCCGAAGGAGATACCATCGAAGTCGGTGAACTCATGTGTTACATCGAAATAGAGGGAGCGGGGTCTGCTGAAGAACCTGAGAAGGAAGAGAATAAGCAGGCGCCTGCACAGGAAACGCCGGTGGCTGAAGAAAAACCATCAGCAGCTTCCACGAAGCCTGAGAAAAAACAGGACAAAGGCAATAAAAAGCGGTATTCTCCAGCGGTCATGACGCTTGCACAGGAACATGATATTGATTTGAATCAAGTCGATGGTTCCGGTCGCGGTGGAAGAATTACACGTAAAGATATTGAGAAAATCATTGCGAGCGGAGATATTCCAAAAGCTGGAGAAGAAAAAGCAGAAGCACCTGCCGAGCAACCTGTACAAGCAGAGCAGAAAGCTGCTCCAACTCCAGGCTCTTCGCCACAGACGCCGAATGTACAAGCCGGTGAAGGGGACATCGAGATCCCTGTCACAGGTGTCCGTAAAGCCATTGCAGCGAACATGGTGAAGTCTAAGACAGAAATTCCTCATGCATGGATGATGGTTGAAGTAGATGTCACGAATTTGGTTGAACTTCGTAATGCAAAGAAAAACCAGTTCAAGCAACAGGAAGGCTTCAGCCTGACGTATTTCGCTTTCTTTGTAAAAGCTGTCGCTCAAGCATTGAAAGAATATCCACAGTTGAACAGTATGTGGGCAGGAGAAAAGATCATTCAGCGCAAAGCCATCAACTTGAACATCGCCGTGGCTAAAGACGACCAATTGTTCGTTCCTGTTATCAAAGATGCTGATGAAAAGAGCATCAAAGGAATTGCAAAAGACATTACAGACCTTGCCAACAAAGCACGTCAAGGTAAGCTGACATCGAAAGATATGGAAGGCGGTACCTTCACCGTCAATAACACAGGCTCTTTCGGTTCCGTACAGTCCATGGGTGTCATCAACCACCCTCAGGCCGCTATTTTACAAGTAGAATCCATCGTGAAAAAGCCGGTTTATCAGAATGGCATGTTCGGAGCGCGTGACATGGTCAACCTATGTCTATCCTTAGACCACCGGGTTCTTGACGGCCTCGTCGCCGGCAATTTCCTTGCCCGTGTGAAAGAAATCTTAGAGAAAATGTCAGAAGACAACACATCTGTATACTAATGCAAAGAAGCTGTCCCCTACCATGGAGGACAGCTTTTTATCATCTTCTTCATCAAGGCTTTTTCTCTTATAGGTGATTAGTTTCGAAACTTTTATAGAAGGTATAATATCTGTGGAACTACTCTAATGGATAGAAGACTTTTGCGATTTCGAGAATCCTATATGGTAAGGGGCGTTTGGAAAGCGAGCCCTTACCAAATGTTCCTATGCTCTTTCAAGCATCTCGAAATCAACGATTAGACAATTCAATTGAAAGATGTCAGATATCTTGGTAAAATGTTCATAGCATTTCTATAAAGGGGCCATGTCAAATGGATTTTAATATTTTTATGAACGACGTTGTTTCAAAAGCACGTGAAGAAATTACACAAGCAGGATATACGGAACTGACGACACCTGAAGAAGTCGATCAGGCACTAAATAAAGAAGGTACAACCCTTGTGATGATCAACTCTGTATGTGGATGTGCAGGCGGTATTGCCCGTCCGGCGGCAGCTCATGCGATTCACTACGATAAGCGCCCGGACCAGCTGGTTACTGTTTTTGCTGGGCAGGATCGTGAAGCGACAGATCGTGCTCGCGAATATTTTGAAGGATACCCGCCTTCCTCTCCATCTTTTGCACTTTTGAAGGACGGTAAAATCCAGACGATGGTCGAGCGTCACGACATTGAAGGATTTGAACCGATGGAAGTCATCGGAAAGCTTCAACGCAGTTTTGAAGAGTATTGCGAAGAAGTATAAGAATACAATAAGCCCAGGATCTTTGTTTTTAAAACAAAGATCCTTTTTTACGTAACGCACGGTCTTTACATAATGAAACGCTTGATTTTCTTAGGTCAGTGTTATAAAGAAAGAACGGAGGTGAACACAGCAATGAAAATAGGATATCGGACAATTAAGACGGCATTGGGAACACCATTTGCCATATGGATTGCTCAGATGCTTCAGCTGGAGAATTTCGCATCAGCGGGGATCTTGACCATTCTCTGTATCCAAATTACGAGAAAACGTTCATTTTTAAGTGCGTGGCATCGCTTTTCCGCTTGTTTATTAGCGATGGGGTTTTCATTTGCCTTTTTTGAGCTATTGGGATACAATCCCATTTCGATCGGACTGATGTTATTTGCCTTTATTCCTGCTACGGTGTGGTTTAAAATCACACCTGGAATCGTAACCAGCTCAGTCATCATCCTTCACCTCTACGGTTCAGGGGATATCGGCTGGAGTATTATATGGAATGAAGTGTTGTTAATAACAGTGGGGATTGGAACAGCCTTACTGCTGAATTTATATATGCCTAGTCTGGAGAAGAAGTTGAATCAGTATCGAAAGCAGGTGGAAAGCAACTTTTCCATTATTTTGAGAGAAATTGCTCAATTTCTACGGAATGGAGATAATGATTGGACAGGCAAGGAGTTAACGGAGACCGCTAATCTTCTGGAAAAAGCCAAATCTCTCTCTTATCGAGATGTAGAAAATCATTTGTTGCGTTCCCACAATCATTTTTATCACTATTTTCATATGCGGACCAAACAGTTTGAACTCTTGGAGCGTATGCTTCCACTTGTAAGCCGTATATCGTCTTCTGACATCCACGGCATTCGCATGGCGGAGTTTTTCGATGATTTAGCCGATGCTGTCCATCCCGGGAATACAGCTGTTATCTATTTGAGGATGTTAAAAGAGATGAAAGAGGACTTCCGGGAAGACCGATTGCCGGAAACGCGGGAAGAGTTTGAAGTAAGAGCGAGTCTATTCCATTTATTAAATGAAATAGAGGACTACCTGATCATTAAGCGATCGTTCAAAAAGAGTGATGTATAGGGGGGAGAACGTGAGGGGAAACTCTTAGTAAAAGAGGATGATTAAGTTGTACAGCTTCCTTTTACTTTTCAGTTTATTAAACCCTTTACTTCCTCCTCACACACCGGCTGAGCCCGTTATTATTGTAAACAAAGCGACCCATGAGGTTGTGCTCTACCAAAGCGACAAAGTTCTCTTCAAGGCACCTGCGGCCATAGGGAAGACGAAGGACTTGACGCCGGAGGGGCAGTTCAATGTTAAAGTGAAAGCCAAAGATCCGTACTATCGTAAAAAAGATATTCCGGGTGGTGATCCAAAGAACCCACTTGGGAGCAGGTGGATCGGTTTTGATGCCAGAGGGACAGACGGTAGAATTTATGGCATTCATGGAACCAATCAGCCGGATTCCATAGGTAAATCAGTCTCGGCTGGTTGTATCCGGATGAATAACAAAGATGTCGAGGCTCTATTTGACATGGTTCCTGCTGAGGCGGATGTTTTGATTGTAGATAGTAAAAAGGAAATGCCTGATTTATATCGCTTCTGGGAAGAAAACCAATTACAGAAACAACTCTAGAAACTAAGAAAGCCGAAGAGATGGAAGTTCCATCTCTTCGGCTTTTTTCATTCATTTATTATAAGAAGAAACTCGCGCCAGCCAATGCACTAGATAGAAGCATAGACAGAATCATGACATAGATCACGACTTTCATACGGCGTTCGCGTTTTGAACGTTTTTTTGTAGCCAAGGTGTGTAACCTCCTTCTCAGTCAATCCTACTGACATTCTACCTAAAAAAGAGAAATTGGACAAGGGCGTGAAATCATTTACAATAAAATTGTGAATGATAGTAATTTTTAGATAGGTAAGCGCTTCATTTCTGGTATGCTAGTAGTGTGAATGGACTGAATAAGGAGGCCTTTCTTATGAACACATCATCAAGTGACCAACACCCGAAGCAAAAATGGGAAAAAGATGTAGAAAAAACGACGGAGCGTTTTCCGGAACGGAAAAAAGCGTTTCATACAAGTTCCGAAATTCCGGTCGAACGATTATACACGCCGGAACAGATGGATGAGGACTACATAGAGGAGATCGGCTTTCCAGGCCAATATCCTTATACAAGAGGGATTCAGCCGACCATGTATCGAAGCCGCTATTGGACGATGCGTCAATATGCAGGATTCGGATCGGCGGAAGAAACGAATGAAAGATTCCGCTATTTATTGAAACAAGGGCAGACCGGTTTATCGGTCGCTTTCGATCTGCCGACACAAATCGGATATGACTCGGATGATCCGATGGCTGATGGGGAAGTGGGGAAAGTCGGTGTCGCCATCGATTCGTTGAAGGACATGGAGCAACTCTTCGATCAGATTCCACTCGATAAAGTCAGTACATCTATGACGATTAACGCACCGGCCAGTATTCTGCTTGCGATGTACATCGCTGTTGGAGAAAAACAGGGAGTGGCTCCTGAAAAACTGACAGGGACGATTCAAAATGACATTTTGAAAGAATATATCGCTCGAGGTACGTATATCTATCCACCGAAACCTTCCATGAGGCTGATCACAGATATTTTCGGGTACTGTCAGGAACATTTACCGAAATTCAATACCATCAGCATCTCCGGCTATCACATCCGGGAAGCAGGTTCTACGGCTGTTCAGGAAGTCGCCTTTACGATTGCGAACGGCATGGCTTATGTAGATGCGGCGATTGAAGCTGGACTCGAAGTCGACCAGTTTGCGCCAAGGCTTGCCTTCTTCTTCAATGCTCACAATCAATTTTTTGAAGAAGCGGCCAAATTCCGGGCAGCTCGTCGCATGTGGGCAAAAATCATGAAAGAACACTATGGAGCAGAAAACCCGAAAAGCTGGAAGCTCCGATTCCATACACAAACAGGCGGAAGTACGCTGACGGCTCAGCAGCCGGATAACAATATTGTGCGCGTCACATTGCAGGCGCTCGCTGCTGTTATGGGGGGGACGCAAAGCCTGCATACCAATTCCCGTGATGAAGCTCTGGCTCTGCCTACCGAAGACTCGGCACGCATTGCTTTACGTACACAGCAAATCATAGCCAATGAAAGTGGCGTGGCGGACACGATCGATCCACTGGCTGGTTCTTACTACGTAGAGTCGCTCACAGATCAGATCGAAAAAGAAGCCAATGCTTACTTGGATCGCATCAAAGAATTCGGAGGAGCGGTCCAGGCCGTTGAGGAAGGGTATATGCAGCGGGAAATTCATAAAGCTGCTTATGATGCTCAAAAACGGATCGAATCGAATGAGGACATCGTCGTTGGCATGAATGAATACAAACTTGAAGAAGAAATCCATGCAGACTTGTTACGCGTGGATGAAGCGCTGGAACAAGCCCAAATCAAGAAAACACAGGATGTTAGATCTTCCCGCGATCAGGAATCTGTCAACCATTGCCTTAAGAACCTTAGGGAAGCGGCGAAAGGGAAGGAGAATGTCATGCCTCATATTGTGGCGGCGGTTAAAGTTTATGCCACAGTCGGGGAAATCGCGAACGTTTTACGAGAGGAATTTGGAGAATATACCGGAATGTAGGAAGGGATGATGAGGATGAAACCAATACGTGTACTTATAGCGAAACCAGGGTTAGATGGACATGACAGAGGAGCTTTAATTATCGCTCAAGCACTCAGAGACCATGGAATGGAAGTCATCTATACAGGCCTGCGGCAGTCGGCTGTGCAAATTGCCAGAGCGGCCATACAGGAAGACGTGGATGTCGTCGGACTTTCCTCTCTTTCCGGTGCTCACAAATCATTGTTTCCTAAAGTGGTCCAGGCACTGGAAGAGCAGGGAGCATCGGATATTCCAGTCGTCGGGGGCGGTGTCATACCTGCAGAAGATATTCCTTTTCTTGAGGAAAAAGGGGTCAACAAAATCTTCACCAGCGGGTCACCGACAGATGCCATCGCTCTTTATATTAAGCAGCTTCTGAACAAGGAAACAATAGAAGCACCGAAACGGATCGCCCATATCGGAATTGCTGTGGAAAGCATTGATGCAGCCTTACCATTTTATCAGCATAACCTTCACTTAGAGCTTGAAGCTGTAGAAGTCGTGGAATCAGAACAAGTCCGCGTGGCTTTTCTAAAAATCGGTGAAACGATGTTCGAATTGTTGGAGCCTCTGAGTGATGACTCCCCGATCCAATCGTTTTTGACGAAAAAAGGAGAAGGTGTCCACCATATCGCATTGGAAGTGGACGATCTCACAAAACGTTTGGAGCAGTATAAAGAACAAGGCGTCCGTCTCATTCATGAACAACCGAAACAAGGTGCTCATGACAGCCAGATCGCCTTTTTGCATCCAAAAGCAGCGAATGGTGTCCTGTTTGAACTATGTCAGCATGGAGAGGAGGAATAACGATGGACATTTTTGATAAAATCAATGAATTATATGATAAGCGCCGCCAAGTTGAATTAGGAGGCGGAGATGAACGGATTGACAAGCAACATGATAAAGGGAAATGGACAGCGAGGGAACGCATCGAACACCTGTTGGATGAGGAGTCTTTCATTGAGCTGAATCCATTTATTGAACATCGTCATGATGCCTTTGGGATGGACGGCAAGTCAGCGCCGGGTGAAGGGGTCGTGACAGGTTTTGGTAAAATTCATGGACGTGATGTCTATTTGTTCGCTCAGGACTTCACGGTTTACGGTGGAGCCTTAGGGGAAATGCATGCGAAAAAAATTGCCGCTGTCATGGATCTTGCTGCGAAAAATGGAACCCCTTTTATTGGCTTGAACGATTCTGGAGGGGCACGCATCCAGGAGGGTGTATCTTCCTTGGATGGGTATGGACAAGTCTTTTACCGCAACTCCATTTATTCTGGGGTCATTCCGCAAATATCGGTCATTATGGGTCCCTGCGCCGGCGGAGCAGTCTATTCTCCAGCGATCACTGATTTCGTCATCATGGTAGAAAAAACATCGCAAATGTTTATTACCGGACCGAAAGTCATTGAAACAGTGACTGGTGAGCAAATTTCTGCAGAGGACCTTGGTGGCGCTGGTGTTCATAATTCCTTGAGCGGGAATGCTCACTTGAAAACCTCTGATGAAGCTTCTGCTCTGGATGCGGTCCGGGATCTTGTCAGTTACCTGCCGCAAAACAATGAAGAACTAACCCCTGAAGTTGAAGTGGAAGTTGAAGATGATTTCAGACCTGACATCACGGATAAAATTCCTTTCGATCCGATCCGTCCTTATGACGTACGTATCGTTATCGATGAGTTCGTTGATGAGGACTCCTTTTTCGAAATTCATAAGGACTTTGCAAAAAATATCGTCGTCGGATTTGCGCGTCTGCAAGGGAAGACCGTGGGACTTGTTTGTAATCAGCCTAAATATATGGCTGGCGGCCTTGATATCGACTCTAGTGATAAAGCTGCCCGTTTCATTCGTACGTGTGATTCTTTTAATATCCCTCTCATTACATTTGAAGATGTAACCGGATTCTTCCCAGGCATCAAACAGGAACATGGGGGAATCATCCGCCACGGAGCCAAAATTTTATACGCATATTCCGAAGCCACCGTTCCGAAACTGACGGTCATTACGAGAAAGGCTTATGGAGGAGCCTATGTCGCTTTGAACAGTAAATCGATCGGGGCCGATCTCGTTTATGCCTGGCCAAATGCGGAAATTGCCGTGATGGGTCCTGAAGGCGCGGCAAATATCATTTTTGCCAAAGAAATCAGAGAAAGTGACACACCAGAAGAAACGCGGCAAAATAAAATCAATGAATACAGAGAACGATTCGCAAATCCATACGTAGCCGCAGGACTCGGGATGATCGATGATGTCATTGATCCAAGAGAAACACGGTCAACACTAATCAAAGCACTGGATATGCTGAAGAATAAACACGAAGAACGCCCATATAAAAAACACGGTAACATCCCTCTATAATTGACACCGTCCTCCAGTTCCGCTAACGTACTAAGAGGAATGTGTTTACATATGAAGGAGGAAGACATATATGGTAGCCATTAACAAAGAACGCTTGCTGGAAGAGTTCTTAGAGTTGGTACAAATCGACTCAGAAACAACGCAGGAAGCTGAAATCGCTAAAGTATTAAAAAAGAAATTCGAGGACTTAGGTTTGGAAGTGCTTGAAGATGATGCTGCCTCGATTACTGGTCACGGGGCAAACAACCTGATCTGCAATCTAGAAGGTTCTAAAAAGGACGCAGAGCCGATTTATTTCACTTCCCACATGGATACAGTGGTCCCAGGGAACGGCGTTAAACCTTCTGTAGAAGACGGGTATATCGTAACAGATGGTACGACAATCCTTGGAGCGGATGACAAAGCAGGCGTCGCTGCCATTCTTGAAGCGATCCGTTCTCTTCAGGAACAAAACGTGGAGCATGGTGACCTGCAGTTCGTCATCACCGTAGGAGAAGAAAGCGGTCTTGTTGGCGCGAAGGCTCTGGATGCTTCCATGCTCAAAGCGAAATATGGGTATGCGCTTGACAGTGATGGTCAAGTCGGAAACATTATCGTAGCTGCTCCTACCCAGGCAAAAATCAATGCGATCGTCAAAGGGAAGACGGCTCATGCAGGAGTTGCCCCTGAAAAAGGAATTTCAGCAATCACACTGGCTTCCCGCGCGATTGCTAAAATGCCACTGGGCCGTATCGATGACGAAACAACAGCGAACATCGGACGTTTTGAAGGCGGTCAAAAAACGAATATCGTTTGTGATCACGTAGAGGTCTTAGCCGAAGCCCGTTCTCTAGATCCTGAAAAAATGGAAGCGCAAGTCGAGAAAATGAAGCGAGCGTTCCAAGAAACAGCAGAGGAAATGGGTGGCGAAGTCGAACTCGATGTCGAAATCATGTACCCTGGCTACAAGCAGCAAGCCGGAGACCAGGTCGTTGAAGTCGCACGTTCTGCTGCGAAACGCATCGGCCGCGAAAGTGAACTGCTGACAAGTGGCGGCGGAAGTGATGCCAACGTCATCGCAGGCCACGGCGTACCTACAGTCAACTTGAGTGTAGGATACGAAGAAATCCATACAACCAACGAACGCATGCCTGTGAGCGAGCTTGAAAAAATCACAGAGTTCGTAACAGCGATCGTTGAAGAAGTCGCACAATAACAAAAGTGGACTCCCTGAAATTTCAGGGAGCCTTTTTTTTGATTCACATTACAGTTTTATACATAAGCTCCCGATTGTGGAAGACTCGATTTCGAGACTTTTGTTGAGTGGATGGGGGCGGGGGGATGACTCGCTTTCCATGGGAGCGCAATGAGCACATACCACGCATCCTTAAAGGAAGCCTTGCCTAGTTGAAATAATGAATGACAATTCCTGGCCATGGATACGGGGTCAGGGAAACGACGATTTGCAGTGCTTTGAATCCGTCAGTAGAAAAACACACACGTTCGTGTCTCCATTCGTTTTTCATGCGGACGTTTCCCAGACCCTGTTCCCACGCCTTATTCGCGCAGGATCTATGGTTAAAACGACTCTATAACGGCGTGTGTGAACAGGTCTTCATTACAAAGCTCGGTTACTGTTAGAGGGATTTTGAGAACCTCGTATGGTAAAGGGGCGGAGGGAAACGGTGAGACTCCTGTGGGAAGTGCGTGGTAGATGAGACCCCGCAGAGCGTGAGCTCGAGGAGGCTCATCACTCGCCCACGGAAAGCGAACCTTTTCCCGGAGCCCCTAAATTCTCACAATAGTCTCGAAATCGAGTCTTACACAATCCTGCCAGTTAGTTCAATAACACGATTATGAGTTTTATGTATTAGACAAACAATAAATGAAGCGTTGAGGAACAATAATGAAGCTTAGCATGGTATAATAGAGAACAAATGTTCCAATGGAGGAAGAACGTTATGCAGTCCAAATGGTATCCCAAAAAAGGACGCGTCATTTTTCATGTCGATATGAACAGTTTCTATGCATCTGTGGAAGCAGCTTTTGATCCATCATTAAAAGGAAAGCCGCTTGCCATTGCAGGAAACCCTGAAGAAAGACGCGGAATTATTGTCACAAGCAGTTATGAAGCCCGCAAGTACGGGGTTAAAACGACGATGCCTTTAGGAGAGGCGAGAAGGTTGTGCCCTGATTTGATTGTTATGGGGCCGACGTTTGAACGATACCGTACAGCATCAAAAGAGATGTTCAAGATCTTAGCTGATGTGACGCCGCTCGTACAACCTGTTTCCATTGACGAGGGTTATATGGATATTACCAACTGCGCGGAACAAGGTTCCCCTCCAGAAATAGCCGAACGTATCCAGCAGCGGATTAATGAAGAACTCGATCTTCCATGCAGTATCGGGATAGCTCCAAATAAATTTTTGGCAAAAATGGCTTCTGATATGAAAAAGCCTATGGGAATTACGATCTTACGGAAAAGAGATCTTGAAACAAAATTATGGCCTTTACCGATAGAAGAAATGTACGGAGTCGGGTCGAAAACAGCAGAGAAATTAAGGAAAGTCGGCATAGAAACCATTGGGGATTTAGCCAAACACCCTGTCCTTGAGTTGAAGGGTGTTCTTGGAATCAATGGAGAGCGACTAAAAAATAGAGCGAATGGAATGGATGATCGGCCTGTTGACCCTGAGGCTGTTCATGAATTTAAAAGTATCGGCACATCAACAACGCTTCCACAGGATACGACGGATGACACGGAGGTACAAACGGTCATTCGCAGACTTTCCAATAAAGTGGAAGGTCGGATGAAAAATAAAAAGGTTCTTGCGAGAAATGTGCAGTTGACGATTCGTTATCATGATCGTAAAACAGTGACACGTAGTCGGCAGCTGCAGGAATTCATCCATTCGTCTGAAGATCTTTTTCAAGTGGCGATGCAATTATTCGATGACCACTGGAATCAGCAGCCTGTTCGTCTGCTCGGCGTTACCGCGAGCGACCTGGCGGAGAAATCAGAAGTCAGTCAACAACTTGATCTCTTTAATTTTGAACAATATGCCAGCAAGGAAAAATTGTATCAAACGATTGATGATCTGACTGAGAAATACGGCAAAAACCCTTTCCGTAACCTCAGTAATCCTACGAACCCCCAAGTGAATACGAGCTTTCAAAAGGACTTTCTCGACGATTTCAAAAAATGATTCCCAGGCATAGCCTCCATTTTCTTTTCCATACTAAAAGGGAAGGGAGGCGTTCTAGAATGGGTAGAGATCGACAAGAGAAAAAGTTGAAAAAATCCGGCAGAGTGGAGTCCGACCGTGATCAGCGCCTAAGTTATCCAGGTGCGACCGCGATGGAGGGGCCTGAAGCAGCTCGTAAACGCAGATAATCAAGGAGGCGGATTTTTATGGGTAGACGCATGGGACCAAAACAACAGGAACAACCGAACTTACCACTAGGGCCGAAACAAGCATACGGGGAACCGGCTCAAGGATCTCATAAAGTGAAAAACAGGCAGCATTCGCGTCAAAAACAAAAATCTTCTCACGATATGTAAGATGAAAAGGCAGCCTTTTTGGCTGTCTTTTTTATCTATTAAAACATCCAATTATCTCCACAGGAATGATGCTCATATTATCTAGGTTCTTGGACAAAATAATTCTTGAGGAGGTTGAGAATGATGCCAGAACGAATTGTCGCCGTTAGAAAAAACGGGCAAGGTAGCATTGTTGAAATGCAACTGTCGTCAGGACAAGTGATCGATTATAAGCGAGCACATGAAATGGCGCGCAGTGGTGAACTGGAACACGTGAACCTCATTCGAGGCAAAGATGGAGAAGACCATCTGCGCAGTGAACCAGATGGCATTCAATCCAACAACTTGGACAACCTTCCATCTTTCTAATAGAGAACCCAGGCAAAGCCTTGCGCTTGCCTGGGTTTTCTTTCGTTAAAGCTCCCGTTTGTGGAAGACTCAGTTTCGAGACATTTGTTGAGTGGATGGGGGCTGCGGGGAATGGCTCGCTTTCCGCGGGAGCGCGGTGAGCCTCCTCGGACTGCGTCCTGTGGGGTCTCACCATGCACTTTTTTCCCACAGGAGTCTCCCCATTCCCCTCCGCCCCTTTACCATAAGAGTATCTCGAAACCACACTTTCAGAATAAGCAGCTTTCCGGCGTAATGAAAGGTAATGGGTTCAACTTACAACCAAGCAGTCATTTTAACCCTAACGCTTGCTATAGAGCGCTTTTTAACTAGAATGCAGTGGTTATGGAAGACGCTCTATTTGTGTATGTGGGTTCGTTATTCACATATATCGAATGGGGTGGTTGGGAAGCTGCGAGACTCCCGTGGGAGAAAGGAGATAGGCGAGATCCCGCAGGACGAAGTCCGAGGAAGCTCGCCACTCCCCCACAGGAAAGCGAGTAGCTTCCCAGCCACCCCTGACGCTCAACACGGCAACGAACCCCCAAAAACATCTCGAAATCGAGTCTTCAAGAATCCTGCCATTTTCTTCAACAACAATAGTGAGTGGGATGATAAATAATGAAATATATACATATAAATATTTCAAAAAGTTATTGACTTCTTTTTTTATTGAGGTACACTAAAAATGAAATAAATGATGTATTTTATTACAAAACTTTTAATTGGAGATGATGATATGGCAATCTTCGCAAATCAAGTCAATAAAACGTATCAGAGCGGAGAAGTGAAAGTTCAGGCGCTGCGCCAGGCGTCATTAGAAGTACCAGATGAAAAAATCGTAACGATTCTTGGGCCTTCAGGGTCAGGAAAATCAACGCTGCTTAATGTCATTGGGGGAATCGACCGTTACGATTCAGGGTCAATCAAAGTAGGAGACACGGTTCTTGATCAATTGAAGGATCGCCAACTTACTGATTACCGACGGAAATTCGTAGGGTTCATTTTTCAGCAGTATAATTTAATTCCAACACTGACCGTCGAAGAAAATGTTGAAGTGGGTCGGGAATTGAGCCAGCAGCCGCTCGACATGAAAGACACGCTTGAAAAAGTGGGCATGTGGGATAAGAAAGATAAATTCCCTTCTCAATTGAGCGGTGGTGAACAGCAGCGTGTCGCAATCGCGAGAGCACTGATTAAAAACCCGCAGATTTTACTTTGTGATGAACCAACAGGCGCCCTTGATGAAGAAACAGGGAAAAATATCTTGAAGTTGTTGAAGTTCGTAAATGAGCAGTACGGAACAACGGTTTTAATTATCACCCATAACCAGGGAATCGGTGAGATGGCTCATTCTGTTATCCGAATGAAAAGCGGTGAAATTGTTGATTCCTATGAAAACGAAAATCCTGTCCACCCAGAGAAGGTGACATGGTCATGATTTTAAAGAAATCTGTGTACCGGACATTAAAAGAAAAGAAATTTCAATATGCCGGGGTGGCCGTTCTTCTTTTACTTGCAGTTATGCTTTATGTATCCTTATCCATGGCCATTACGACACTGGAATCAAGAAATGAAACATTTTCGGAGGACTATAAACAGGAAAGCTTTCATTTTGTAGCTGGTGGGAGTTTTACAGATGAACAGCTCTCTTTATGGGAAGATGAGTACAATGTGACTTTAGAGAAACGTAAGTATGCTGATTTTGAGGTCGATGATTCGACGTTACGTGTGTTTACGACTACGGAATCTGTTAATATCCCTTATATCGCTGAAGGGAAAGCACCAACAGGCGATCAACAACTGGCTGTATCCAAAGTGTATGCGGAGAAACATCAGTATCAGTTGGGCGAAACCATTACAATCGGTGATGGTGAATTTGAAATTACAGGCTTCGTCTATTTACCCGATTATATTTATATGATCGAGCAAATGACAGATTTGTTAGCGGATGCTGAAAAATTTGGGATCGCGGTCGTTTCCCGCACAAGTTTTTCCGGGGCAAATGGACAGACGGAAATTCTAGGATGGACAGGAGATGGAGATGTTCCTAATGGGTTTAGGGAAGCGGTAAGTGAAGAAACGGCTCTTTTGCAATTCGTCCATTCAGACGATAACCCTCGCATCGGTTTTGTGGAAACAGAAATCGAAGGCGCCAAAGGTATGACCACTACATTACCGCTGTTCATTCTTGCCCTCTCAATTGCCATGGTATTGATGCTCATGAAGCGACGGATGGAAATGCAGAGAAAAGAAATTGGTACGCTCATGGCCCTTGGTTACCGTAAGAAAGAATTGGTCCGTCATTATTTAGGGTATGCCTGGGTCATTGGATTGGGAGGAACTGTCGGTGGTTTAACTGCAGGTGCAGGTCTTTCTGTACCGCTCTCGAACCTTTATGCAAACTACTTTAACTTACCGGCCCTCTCGATGTTTGACTGGGATCCTTTTGTTATTGTTATAGGATTTGTCCTTCCTTTATTGCTTTTGATCTTACTCACGACCTTCGTTATCAGTCGGACGTTACGAACAGAACCACTGACGCTACTGAGGCCAAAAGAGGTCTCCAGTGGGAAAAAATCCTGGCTAGAAAAACTTCCACTTTTACAAAAAGGAGGTTTTATTCGCAGGTTCCGGTTGAGGTTATTGGTGAGAAACAAAGCGAGAAGTGTCTATATTTTTATCGGGGTAATGTTCTCTACCGTTTTATTATTGTTTGGATTGATTACGTTTAATAGCATGGACCAGCTCGTAGAAACGACGTATAAGGAAATTTTGAAATACGACTATGCTGTCCACTATCAATCGTTGATGACAGAAGAAACGAAGGATGAACAAAGTCCTTTTACAATGAATGAACTTGGTGTCGTAGATCAAGATGTGAAAATTACGGCTTACGGAATGGAAAAAGATAATGAGTTTATTCAATTGAGTGCTGAGGGTGAAAGTCTGGAATCCGATATATCCGAAGGAGCGATTATAAGTGCCCCTCTAGCTGCCGTACTTGGGATAGGGGAAGGGGATGAAATTAACCTCGAAAACTCCTTGAACTCGGATACGATGCAGGTGGAGGTCGCTGCAGTAGCCGACCTGTATATTGGGAATAACCTGTATCTTCCTCGCGAGAAATTGAACGATTTCCTTGGTTTCCCTGATGAAGCCTATACAGGGACCTGGCAAAACAAGTCTCCGGAAAATAGCGAAAATGTTTATATGGTAGAAGATAAGCAGAAGGCGATAGACAGCTTTGAATCGACGACAGGCGCAACTAGAGCTTCTGTGGCCGGAATGGCCGTGTTTGCTGTATTAATTGGAGTGATTGTTCTTACTTTGCTCACCAACTTGATTGTTGAGGAAAATTCACCTTCGATTTCGTTGTTTAAAGTGATGGGCTATCATGACAAGGAAGTCTCTAAACTTGTCTTGAGTGTGTATACCCCTATCGTACTGATCGCTTACTTTGTTTCAATCCCGCTCGCGAGTTTGAGCTTGCAGCAAACGATGAACACACTCGTTCAAGAGACCGGTTTTCTTATGCCGACAGATGTTGCGTGGTGGATGGTCGTGATTGGGTTCATTGTTATCATGCTTACGTATTGGCTCTCTCTTGGGCTATCTAAACGAAAGTTGAAGAATGTATCGTTACAGGAAGCATTGAAAAAGCAACAAGACTAGAGAAAAAGGACAGCGGTCCGGCCGCTGTCCTTTTTCGCGCGCAAGAAGTCTGGAACGCGCGCAAGAAGTCTGGAACGC
>NZ_FNIZ01000005.1:134277-210543 GCF_900104185.1 Halobacillus aidingensis
CGCAAGAAGTCTGGAACGCTCGCAAGAAGTCTGGAACGCTCGCAAGAAGTCTGGAACGCTCGCAAGAAAGCCGGAACGCACAAAAAAAGCGAGCGCAATGCTCGCTTTTTACTATCCGAAGAATTTCTTCAGCACGGCCATGCCGAGCTGGGATCCGGGATAGCGGAAGTTCTGATCGAACCGGGTCGTTTGTTTTGTTATGCTTTTCTCATGCGTAAAGGTATCAAAGCTTCGCTTGCCATGGTAGCTGCCCATACCACTCTCGCCGACGCCTCCAAATGGAAGGTGTGGATTGATGATGTGGTAAAGGGTATCGTTGATGCATCCGCCGCCGAAAGAGATCGAGTTGAGGATGCGCTGCTGTTCGACTTCGTTTTCGCCGAAGTAATACAGGGCAAGCGGCTTTGGCCGGCTGTTGATTTTATCAATGGCTTCATCGAGTGCATGGTAAGTCAAGACTGGCAGCACAGGCCCGAAGATTTCATCTTTCATGACTTGATCTTCCCAGGACACCTGATCGATAATGGTAGGCGCGATTTTGTGTTTGGATTCATCCAAAGAACCACCGACGACGACCGTTCCGGAATCGAGGTAAGAAGATACTCGTTCAAAGTGCGTTTGGTTTACGATTTTGGTGTACTCTTCATTGTCCAAAGGATTCTCACCGTAAAACTGCTGAATGTACTTTTTCATGGCACGGATCAAATCCGCTTTTACTTCATGGTGGACATAAAGGTAATCAGGTGCAATACACGTTTGTCCTGCATTGGTGAATTTGCCCCAGACGATGCGTTTGGCGGCAAGGTCGATGTTTGCATCTTTGTGAACGATCGTCGGGCTTTTTCCTCCAAGTTCCAGCGTCACAGGGATGAGCTGTTTGCTCGCTTTCTCCATAATGATTTTTCCGACGGGAACGCTCCCGGTGAAGAAAATATAATCAAGCGGTTGTTCAAGCAGCTCCTGGGTCACCTCTTTATCGCCTTCAACGACGGCAATAAAGTGAGGAGGGAAGTATTGTTCAATCATCTTTTTCAACACCCACGAAACAGTTGGTGTCAGCTCAGATGGTTTGATGATGACCGTATTTCCGGCTGCAATCGCACCGATCACCGGGGCGAGGGCGAGCTGGACGGGGTAGTTCCACGGAGCGATGACCAATACAGTGCCATAGGGCTCTTTTCGAATGAAGTTTTTTGAGCCTGTATGGGTGAGTGGTGTCTTCACTTTAGTCGGCTGCATCCATGTTTTTAACTGTTTCACATGGTGATCGATTTCACTTTTCAAAAAAGCGATTTCTGATGCGTACGCTTCATATTCCGATTTATTCATATCGAATTTCAAAGCATTGAGAATCGGTTTTTCAAAGGTCGCGAGCATCTTTTTCATTTTTAACAGCTGTTCTTTACGGAAAGCATAGCTCTTCGTATGTCCCTCTTTGAACCATGATTTTTGTAGCTTCACCGTTGGGTGCATACAGCTCCTCCTTTGTTAAGTCCGTTTAATGGGATGTTGATAAAAATCGTATGCGATGGTGGTGTTTGGGAATATGCCCTGTGCTTCGTCCAGGAGCTCCTCCACCGAATCACCCTGGTACCTGGAAGAAACATGATTAAGAATCAATTCTCCAACATTTGCTTTCTCTGCAAGGGTGGCGGCTTGTTTGACGGTGGAATGAAAATAATCATAAGCCATCTTTTCTTCATCCCCAGCAAAAGTCGCCTCATGAACGAGGACGTCGCTGTCTTTCAAGACCTCTTCGAGATGTGGAAGGTAACGTGTGTCTCCCAAAATGGCGATTTTACGACCCTTTTTAGGCGGTCCAATCACGTCTTCGCGGTTAATGACTCTTCCATCCTCAAGGACCGTCCGAGGTTGATTTTTGATCTTTTGATAGACAGGTCCAGGTTTGATTCCCAACGCCTTTAGCTTTTCTGGCTGAAGCTCGCCAAGTTGATCTTTTTCCTTAAGGATATATCCATAGCTTTCAAGTCCATGTTCAAGTTTAACGGCTTCAACGATGAACTGTTCGTCTTCGAAAAGCTCACCTTCTTCCACTTCTTCAATGTAAAGGGGGTAGCGAAGGTGCGTTCCGCTCAATTCGAGACTGATATCAATGTAATCTTTTAAACCGCGCGGCCCGTAAACGGTTACAGGAGTTTCTCCACCTTGGAAAGAACGGCTGCTCAATAATCCGGGCAGTCCATAAATGTGATCCCCGTGAAGGTGGGTGATAAAAATCACTTCAATTCGTCGCGGGCGTATGTTTGTATTTAATATTTGCTGTTGTGTGCCTTCTCCACAGTCAAAGACCCATGTCGTTCCACGCTCTTCAAGAAGGCGGAGGACAAGGGAGGAGACATTTCTTTCTTTTGATGGGACACCAGATCCCGTACCTAAAAAAAATAGTTCCATTGCCAACACTCTCCTACACTTATCATGATACCACCAGAAGGGGGAGAACACACTTGAAAAGCCATAAAAAAAACTGCCGGATGCGTTTCCGGCAGTTCGCAGATGTTTACCAAGCACGAGTGTATTGTCTTGGCCCTTCTAATGAGTAGCCGAGTTCATCAGCTGCTTCTTTTGGCCAGTAAGGATTTCTCAAGAGAGCCCGGGCCAGGAAAATCAAGTCGGCCCGTTCATTTTGCAAAATTTCTTCCGCTTGATTTCCACTTGTGATCAAACCGACAGCCCCCGTGTCGATACCGGCGCCTTGTTTGATTTGTTCAGCGTACGTAACCTGGTAACCGGGGTAAGGATCGATCGCAGCAGGTACGACACCACCTGAGCTGACGTCAATGAGATCTACACCCTGAGTCTTCATCTCACGGGCAAAATAGATAAAGTCGTCCATCGTGTTTCCATCTTTATGATATTCTTCTCCGGAGATTCTGACGAACAATGGTCCATTCCATTCATGCTTAACGGCCTCGATCGCTTCACGCAGGAAGCGGTAACGGTTTTCACGGGTGCCTCCATATTCATCGTCCCGCTTGTTCGTAAGAGGGGAGAGGAATTGGTTGATCAAATACCCGTGGGCTGCGTGAAGTTCAATCACATCAAAACCGGCTTCTTTAGATCGGCGAGCCCCCTCGCGGAAAGCTTCCACTGTACGTTGGATGTCTTCTTTCGCCATTTCTGTCGGGACCTTCATGGATGCACTGAAAGCTTCAGCACTCGGGGCGAAAATTTCATCCCGTAAGTTGGCTTTACGTCCGGCATGGGCCAGTTGAATGCCAGCTTTAGCCCCGTGACGGTGTATGCCTTCATTGATTTTTTGTAATCCTTCAATGTGTTCGTCGTTCCAGATACCGAGGTCTTCATGTGAAATACGGCCTTCAGGTAACACAGCGGTCGCTTCTGTAATGATCAGTCCGACTTGTCCAGCCGCGCGGCTTTCGTAATGGGTAAGGTGAAAGGGCTGAGCATAGCCGTCCTGATTGTCCGATGAATACATACACATCGGAGACATGACGATACGGTTTTTTAACGTGACGTCTTTTACTGTATAAGGTTCAAATAATTTATGTTTCAACGATGATCCTCCTCCGAGTTACGGAAAAATTGTTTCAATTCTTTGATCGAATACTGGTTGCCACGCCATTCAATTCCTCCACGTATCCATGTCAGGATAAGCGCTCTAGCAAGCATGAAAACAAACAAAAATGCGAAAATCGGCAGACCGAAAATCATCCACCATGGATAGTTTGTAAAAGAACGGGTAGTTAAACCATATAAACAAAATAACAAAAGGATGTTAATCGCGCTAATAATTTGAACGGGAGGATCACCGAAAATGAACAGAAAGAACGGAAGCACTTGCGAAATAAGGACGCCGAAAACAGCAAACAAGGAGAGGGAAACAGAGTAATTCAATCCAGCAAAGGCATTTTTTTCAAAACCCTGAAGAGCGGATTTGAAGTCTGGATACCATTCGACAGAAAGAAGCTGCTTGGCTGTTACGAGTTTTTGTCTGAATCCAGCCGCCTTAATCTTCTGCCCGAGGGCAAGATCATCATCAGGGCGAAAGCGCACCGCCTCATGGCCCCCGATCTTTTGATAACAGGATTTCGTCATCATTTGGAAAGCTCCAATCCCCATCCCACCTCTAGGTTTCTCCTGGTTCGCCGTCCATGGTCGTTTTAAATAACCGAAACCGAACAAAAAGTAGGAGATCAAGCCACGTAACGCAAAAGAACGGGCCGTTAGATCTGGTGCTGCTGTGAGGTGATCGAGCTTTTCAGCTTTCATGGCTGTCGTCGCTTTAGTGAGGGTCTGTTCTTCGAATTGAATATCTGCGTCTGTAAAAAGCAAATAAGCGCCAGCGGCAAGCTCGGCGCCTTTTTTCAGAGCATGATTTTTCCCAAGCCACCCTTTTGGCAGGTGATCGATATGAACGGCTCGAATGGAAGAGTGCAGGGCAGCTGCTTCATCGATGATTTCACCCGTTCGATCATTGGAGCGGTCGTTCACAGCGATGATTTCAATTTCCACGTTTTTTTGGTTCGCAAGGGTGTGCAACGTTTCGTGAATAGAGTCTTCTTCGTCTTTAGCTGCGATGATCACAGAGATGAGCTCGGACGTTTGAGAAGGAACGGTATGTTCGAGCTTTGGAATTTTTCTAATCCCCAAAAGGAAGTCCGTGAGCAGGATGGTCCATACAAGTATGAGTCCAACAAATACCCAAAACATATTATCGATTTTTCCGTTTTCGAAAAAGATCACGATACTCGATGGCCTGATGAGGAACATCTGTGAAAATTCCGTTCACACCCAGGCTGTAACACTTTTTCATCATGGAAGGGCGGTTGACCGTATAGATGCGGAGTTCTAGGTTTTCTTTGTGGCAGCGTTTCACGAGCTTTTTATCCAGAAGGCGGTGTTTGACATGCAAGGCATCACACCCTTCGGATTTCGCGTATTGAGGAAGGTTCCGCATTTTCGTCGATGTCAAAAATGCCGTCTGAATCGATGGATTGATTTCTTTCATGCGTGTGAGGGAATCGGCATTGAAACTGGAAATAACGGTCCGCTCCAGAACGTGATACCGTTTTAAAGATTCATAGACAATCCGCTCGATGTTTTTATAGGCAATGACGTTCGTTTTCAGTTCGACATTTAAAAACATAGGCTGGTCTCGAAACCAGCGAAGAAACTCGTCCAGTGTTACAATATAAGTGTCAGAAAATTTAGGAGAAAACCAGCTTCCTGCATCAAGCAGGCGCAGCTGAGCATATGTATAGTCTTGTACGAACCCTGTTCCATTGGTGGTGCGTCTCAGGTTTTCATCATGGATGAGGACGGGGATTTGGTCTTTGGTTAGCTGCACATCGGTCTCGATTCCGTCAGCTCCGGCTGCACGCGCCAGTTCAAAAGCAGGCATCGTATTTTCCGGAGCGAGCTTACTCGCTCCTCGATGAGCGTAAATAAGGGTTTTCATCGTGACGTTCACCTCTTCCAAGTAGCTTATGAGTTTGATTGTGTTTGATAATTCAGCAAAAGTCAATAAGGAGTGTGACCCCATGACAGTTTGGCAGACGAAAGAGCAGTTGACCGATCTCTTATGTTCTTTGGTAGAATATCCCAGCATAACGAACAGTAATGAAGAAATCGCAATCATCGAATACTTATATTATATTTTGGAAGATCGCGATTATTATAAAAAACGGCCCAGCCACCTCAACTTGCATCCGCTGGACGATGGGCGTCAATTACTGACAGCTTTAGTAAAAAAAGACGAGGCCAAGGAGACGCTCGTATTGATTTCCCACGTCGATGTCGTGGGGATTGAAGATTACGGTTCCTATCAGAATCTTGCTTTCTATCCGCGTGAGCTCACTCAAGAGCTACATAAGAATGTAGAAGATCTGCCGAAAGAAGCAGCCCGAGACCTGGAGTCAGGGAACTGGCTCTTCGGTCGAGGAACGATGGATATGAAAGCAGGTCTTACCGTCCACTTATCCCTATTGGAAAAGGCGATGGCAGGGGAATTTGACGGGAATTTACTTTTAGTCGCTGTCCCTGATGAAGAAGTGAACTCGGAAGGAATGCTGGCTGCTCTTCCAGCCCTTGCCGAGATTCGGGATAAGGAGGACCTTGAATATAAAGCGGCTCTGAATGGCGAACCGATGTTCAGCAAATATCCCGGCGATCCTGCTTATTATTTGTACACAGGTTCCATTGGAAAGACGCTGCCGGGCTTTTTATGTTACGGAAAAGAAACGCACGCCGGTGAACCGTTCGGAGGGTTGAATGCCAACCTGATGGTCAGCTACTTAGCACAGGAAATGGAACTGAACGAAGCCTTTATTGAAAAGGTCGGAGGAGAGCGGACACCGCCTCCGCTCAGTCTGATGCAGCGCGACTTAAAATTTGAGTATTCGGTGCAGACCCCTCAGGCAGCGGTCGCGATGTACAATGTCCTCTATATGAAGCAGTCCATTACAGAACTGAATGAAAAACTATTACAGGCGGCGCAGAGGGCAAAAGCGAAAATCATCAATCATTACTACCATCAGGCGTCTTTTTATTTGGAAGGCACGCAGACATCCGCTTTTCATCCGGACATCACGATACTGACCTATGATCAATTATACAAGGAAGCGGTCGCACGGTACGGGAAAATGGAAGTCGATCGCCGGCAGAACCGGTTAGTCAATTTGAGAGACCAGGGCGATCGTGATTTCTCTACAACACTTGTCCAAAGTCTTGCATCCATATGCAAAGATATCAGCCCGATGATCGTCCTTTTTTATAGTCCACCTTTTTATCCGGCGGTATCGTCTAATGACGATCCTTTCATCCAGCATGGGGCCAAAACGGCCATCGATTATGCCAGGGAGAAGTTCGGAGAAGAGCTTGAAGTGGTGGAGTATTTCACAGGGTTAAGCGACTTGAGTTTTATCGGTCCGACATCTTCCACGTCTTCTCTATCTGATTTGACGAAGCAGATGCCGATTCACGGGAATGGTTTTGAGTGGCCGACAGAAGTGATGGAATCGATCACAATGCCGATCATCAACATTGGACCATTAGGAAGAGATCCGCACCAGTGGACGGAACGCCTGGAATTAACCTACAGTTTTGAAAAACTGCCTCAGATTTTGACGCGGGTTATTCATGAGTTCTTTAAGAAGGACATGGGATAAAAGGGTTTTTGAGCAAACTTCTCTAAAAGGTCGGTGGTAGGATGGGCGTTATTTTTATTACTGGATTATCTGGTGTCGGTAAAACAAGTGTACTGCAAAGATTGGGGAATGAAGGATACGATGTGGTGGATACCGATGATCATGGGTACACAAAGAAAATCGCTACAGGAGAAGGGGATGAAATCGTGTGGGATGAAGAAAAAATCTCGCATCTTATCGAGCGAAAAAAGCACCCTCATTTAATCCTCTCAGGGTGTTATTCGAATCAAGGGAATTTTTATGAATCCTTCGATGCTGTCGTCCTCCTTGAAGCACCTTTGGATGTTATGCTTGATCGTGTGAATAAAAGAGAGACAAATCCTTACGGAAAGCATACAGATGAGAGGAAGGCAATTATAGAAAGTTTTAATTATGTGCTTCCAAAACTGCGAGCAAATGCAGATGTGGTGATCGATACATCAAAGGTGGGCATCTCTCAAACGGCCGATCGTTTGAAAAGTTTAATGATCCTGTCGCATCAGGTCAGGATTTAGGTATAAAAAAGCGTCCGGAAATCAATTCCGGACGCTTTTGTTTAGGATGGATTAACCATTGTATTCGAATCCTGCTCCAGGACCGATTGGCAAGCCGGTCAGCATCCAAATCAACAGCATCAATGTCCAAATGACAAAGAATGCAATGGAATAAGGAAGCATGGTAGAAATCAATGTACCAATACCGACCTTCTTATCATACTTTTGTGCAAACGCAATGACGATCGCAAAGTATGGCATTAATGGTGAAATGATGTTCGTTGTAGAGTCGGCAATCCGGTAAGCGAGCGTTGTAAGCTCAGGAGAGTAACCGAGCTGCATCATCAACGGTACGAATACGGGAGCCATAATCGCCCATTTCGCTGACGAGCTTCCGATGAACAGGTTGATGATACCAGCTACGAACATAAAAGCAATAATAAGTCCGATGCCTGTGAAACCGATGGAATCTAGGAATTCTGCACCGCTGACAGCAATGACTTTTCCAAGATTCGTATGGTTGAAGTAGGCAACGAATTGACCAGCCGTGAAGGCAAGAACAATGTAAATTCCCATGCTTGCCATCGTGTCGGACATTTGATTGGCTACGTCTTTATCATTCTTAATTTCGTTCGTGATCTTCCCGTAAACATAACCAGGGACAAAGAACATAATCAGAATGACAGGCACTAAGCTATGGAAAAATGGAGATGCTAAGAAATCATCAGGGTTACGCAATGGTCCCCAGGATGGTACAACGAGCAGGGATAGCAGCCCGATGGTCACGATAAACGCGATCAGAGCACCAATCATCCCTTTTTTCTCAAGTGGAGAAAGGTAGTTGACTTCTTCTTTCACGCCACCTTTGTAATCTCCAAGACGCGGCTCGACGATTTTGTCTGTTACGAGTGTACCGACAATCGTAAGGACGAAAACAGATACAATCATGAAGTAATAGTTCATCGTATAAAGAATCGTATCCGCATAGGCAGGATCAATGGTCGCTGCCGCTTGAATGGTCAAGTCACCAAGCAATGGATCCAACGATGTGAGGAGCAAGTTAGCACTGAAACCAGCGGAGACACCCGCGAATGCCGCAGCAAGACCTGCAAGTGGGTGACGCCCAAGACCGGCAAATAGGACCGCTCCAAGTGGTGTCAAAACAACGTAACCGGCATCAGCAGCCATACTGGACATAATACCACCGAACACGAGCGCTGCTGTCATCAGTGAACGCGGTACGGATGTAACAAGTCCACGAAGCATCGCACTGATCAGTCCTGAGCGTTCGGCAATTCCGATACCAAGCATCGTAACAAGAACCGTACCGAGCGGCGCGAAGCCTACGAAGTTTTCTACCATGCTTTCAAACATGTATTGAATGCCGTCACTGGAAAGCAAGTTGACGACTTGTAACGTTTCGCCGGTCGCTGGGTCTTCGACTTCCACATTCATCGTGGAGAAGATCCAGGAAGCGACGACAACCATGAGTGCAAATATTGCGAACAATGTGACAGGGTGAGGCAATTTGTTCCCGACGCGCTCAATCCAGTCGAGAATGCGCATTGTCAACCCTTTCTTTTCTTGTTGTTCCATGATCTTCCTCCTTATTGACCTTTACATTTCTTTTAAATTTACAATGACGCGTTAAAGTATAATGAAAAGTAATTTTTATTTGAAGTCTTTTGGAAAAAGTCCCACTAGAAAAACAATTATGAATAATGTGACGTCCGTAATCTTTGTCGCATAGGAGGAAAATCTATGGCAATCATGCTACAATATAGAAAAGTGAATGATCATTCAGTATGGAGGAAGTGTATGAAAACATTGAAGGATACCATTACACAATTCACATTGCCTACCCCTTATGCGGTCGGGGATGTTCATGTTTATTTGATAAAAGGTGACCGGTTGTCCCTGATCGATGCAGGCGTGAAGACAGAAGAGTGTTGGAAAGCGTTAGTTGAACAGTTAAAGGAAGCGGGATACCAGCCGGAAGATATTGAACAGGTGATTTTGACCCATCACCATCCGGATCATATGGGGCTTGTTGAACGACTGCCGAACGTGAATACCATCGCCGGCCACCCGAATTTGAAGCCTTGGCTTGAGCGGGAAGAAGAATACTTCTCTCATTATGAAGAATTTTTCAAAGGCATGTACAAGGAATCTGGAGTGCCTGAGCGCTTTTTTCCATTGTTAAAGGGATTGAGGAAGACATTGAAATGGACGTCGGAAGGAAAGCTTACCCACGAATTGACAGAAGGTGACCGGTTACCGGGTCATGAAGAATGGGTGACAATCGAAACACCCGGCCATGCCCAAAGCCATTTATCTTTTTATAGAGAAGGGGACGGGGCGTTGATTGGTGGAGATCACCTGCTCTCCCATATTTCTTCGAACCCTTTACTTGAGCCGCCTCACACAAAGGGAGAGGTTCGTCCAAGACCTTTGCTTGACTACCGAGATTCTATGGAAAAGTTGTTAAAGTGGGAGATTGGTAACGTCTACCCGGGGCATGGAGACATCTTCGATCGTGCGCACGAACTGATTCAGGAACGGTTAAAAAAGCAGGAACAGCGAGCGGAAAAGGTATTTCGAATGTTTAGCGAGGGGCCATTACGTGCATATGACGTATGCAAGCGTCTCTTTCCGAAACACATCGAGAATCAATTCGGTTTGACGATGTCTGAAACAATCGGACAGCTGGACTACTTAGAAAGCGTTGGAAAGCTTAAGGTTTCTTACGTAGACGGAGAGAAATTCTATCAAGCAAATAGGTGATCGAATGAATGAACGAGTAAAAGGAAAAAAAGTACTTATCACAGGAGCCTCGAGTGGAATTGGCGAATTTCTCGCGATCCACGTCGCGCAGGAAGGCGGGACCCCGATCCTTGTGGCGCGGACCGCACACAAATTGGAAATCATTGCAGAAAAGATTGAAGGAGCCTTTGGCGTCAAAAGTCCATGGTACCCTGCGGATTTATCGAATGATGCAGAGTGGAAAGATACGATTGACCGGATTTGTTATGAACATGGATCCATCGACGGGCTGATTAACAATGCAGGAATCGCCGTGTTCGATCCTGTGGCCGAATCGAATTGGCAGGATATCGAGCGTATGCTGTCTGTGAACGTGAAGTCACTGTTTCGCGCCACGCATCAGTTGCTGCCACATTTGGTGCAGCATGGAGAAGGCCATATCATCAACATAGCATCACAGGCAGGCAAAATCGCCACACCGAAATCTGCCGTTTATGCAGCAACTAAGCATGCGGTTATAGGTTTCACGAATGCGTTAAGGATGGAAGTAGAGCCTTTAGGCATCTATGTCACTTCCGTCAATCTCGGACCTGTGAGGACGAATTTCTTTCAACAGGCGGACCCGAGCGGGAAGTATGAGAAGTCGGTCGATAAGATCATGCTTGATCCAAACCGTGTAGCAAGGACGGTCGTCCACCATTTATTTACGAAACAGCGTGAGATCAATATGCCTTCATGGATGGACTCCGGAAGCAAAGTCTACTCTCTCGCACCAGTCGCGATGGAAAAACTCATGCAAAGACAATTCAACAAAAAATGATTCACCCCATACAAAAACCTCTTCCTTTCAAGGGAGAGGTTTTTGTATGGGGTTGGATGGAAAAATATGTATGACTTGGTACACCAATATTTGTAAGACCTGGTCAGACAGGAAATGGTAGCAGGAATTGGTACTTGCAAAAGCGAACATATATTCGCATAATGAGGATATACTAGGTAAAGGAGGTGGAGACGACATGGGGCATCCGAGCATTGATTATGGAAGGTATCCGGACAGGGGGATTTTGTGTGTGGATATGAAAAGTTTCTATGCGAGTTGTGCGGCGATTGACCGCGGACTTGATCCGCTCACGGTCCCGCTTGCCGTCGTTGCGGATATGAACCGGAAAGGGAGTGTCGTATTGGCTGCGACTCCGGCGATGAAAAAGAAATACGGCATCCGTACAGGAAGCCGCCTGTTCGAAATCCCTTCCGCGCCGGAAATCGTCATCGTCTCCGCGCAAATGAGGAAGTACTTAGAGGTGTCCACTCAAGTGACGAACCTTTTTCACAAATTCGTCCCGAAAGAAAAGATCCATACGTACAGCGTCGATGAAAGCTTCTTAGAAGTGGGAGATAACAAAGGGAAGTTCGGTGTGCCGGAAGAAACGGCACAAATGATTGTCGATGAATTAAAAGAAACATTCCATCTGGATGCGGCGATCGGCATCGGGCCGAACATGCTGCTTTCCAAACTATGCCTCGACCTTGAGGCAAAAAAGAAAGGCATCGCTCGCTGGACGTATGATGACTTTCAAGAGAAGTTGTGGCCGGTCGCACCCTTGTCGGAAATGTGGGGGATTGGCCCAAGGCTTGAACACCGTCTGAATCGCATGGGCATCTGGTCTGTCGGGCAACTGGCGAAATTCCCGCTCGATCGCCTTGAAAAAACGTTCGGCGTGATGGGAAACCAGCTGTACTACCATGCGAACGGCATCGATTTGTCCGATCCCGGTGCTCCGATCATTCACGGTCAGGTGAGCTATGGGAAAAGTCAGATTCTCCTTCGTGATTACCAAGATCCGGAAGAGGTGAAGTACGTCATCCTCGAAATGTGTGAAGAAGTCGCCCGGCGTGCCCGGAAAAAAGGCCAT
Source organism: Halobacillus aidingensis (assembly GCF_900104185.1). Classification (GTDB taxonomy): domain Bacteria; phylum Bacillota; class Bacilli; order Bacillales; family Halobacillaceae; genus Halobacillus; species Halobacillus aidingensis. The sequence continues at coordinate 146,614 of NZ_FNIZ01000005.1, forward strand.
GCAGGAAGAACGATTTCCCTCGGGATCGGCTACAGTAAAAGCGAAGGGGCGGGTGGATTTCACCGCTCTGTATCCATTGAGCATCCGACGAGCATTACGATGGACATTTACCATGCCTGCCTCACCCTGTTCCACCGCTTTTTTAACGGCGGAGTCGTCCGCCGCATCTCCGTCACCCTCGGAAACATTACGGAAGATGCCAATGTCCAACTCGACTTGTTTGATGACGGCCGCGATAAAAAAAGAGACCTCGGCTATGTGATGGATGAGATTCGTGAGCGCTACGGGCAGGATATGCTTCTTCGCGCAGTATCCTGGACAAATGCAGGGACCGCCCGCCACCGTAGTCGTCTTGTCGGCGGACACTACGCAGAATAAAACAGAACCGTTGCCTCGGAAGCGTGGTTTTTTTACAATAGAAGAAACAGGAGGGATGAACGATGAAACTACGCATCACCGAAGAAGCGAAGCAGCAGCTAGAACAAATCCAGGATCCTGAGCGTCCGCTCATCCGACTTTTTTATGACACAGAAGGATGTGGCTGCGGCGTGAATGGACTGCCAACCATTCGTCTGGAGAAAGAAGAGCGCTCTACCGATCGAAAAGTAGAAAATGATGATTATGCCGTCATTATTGATGATCAGCAGGCGACCTTTTTCAAAAAGGATATGAAGCTCGACTTTATGAGAGGCACGTTCCGCCTTTCCAGCCCGGACGGCATCCTGAATCCGATCATCCCGATCAAAGACGTGAAAGAAGGAGCGACCGTATGAGTAAGAAAAAGACGCAACCCGGATCTCTCGGAGACCAGCTGAATGCTGATGTTTTATCAAAGCTGAAATCCAAAAAGACGGAGCTGAAGCAGCAGGCCGTTGAACGTGAAGAACAGGAAAAGCAGCGCCGAATCGAAGAGCGCAAGCGAGCAGAAGCGAACAAAAGCTTTGAGGAACTGCTGAATGAAAGTGAGCTCGACTGGAAATCCTTCAAAAAATAAGCACCCCGCTACAGGGTGCTTATTTTTTATGAGAATTTATTGAGTAAAGTCGTTATGGATTAGAGTTAGGGCGTTGCACCCTCTCGTTAGAGCACTATTGCACTCGTTCGGTCAGTATTCGTTCCACATCGGGCGTTATTCCTTTTGGTTAGGGATCTATATAATGATATTTTTCGGAAAAATTGAAACATTCGCACCACATTGACCGTATAGAAAGGCAGGAGGGAACAAAATGATCGATTTTTTCCTAGTATTCTTCATTGGAACCTTAGGGATAGCGCTCGCTGTAACCGGTTGTGTTCTTGCGCTCGTCCGTAACATTCGATCCACAGGTGAAACGGAGCGGATTCGGCGTTTGGAAAAAGAAGTGGAAGCATTAAAGGAGAGTGAAGAGAGTGAGGTGTAAGACATGCGGACGCAGTTGGACATTTGGAAAAGCACTGCTTTCATCGATGAAAGTCACCGGTAAGAAACAATGTCCACATTGCGGAGCGGAACATTATTCTACGAAACGAGCCTATCATCGTTCAGGGATATTAGCGCTTACGGCATTTTTTGTGTTTATGTTTTTAATAGAAACGTTCCAAATGCGGCTGACGTCTGCCTTGTTTTTCGCTGTCTTTCTTTTAGTGATCGTCCTATTTGTCCAACCGTTGGTGATCCACTTAGCTGATGAGGAAGTCTTGCATAAGGAGTGAGGGTTTGTTGAAAGATTTGTTTTTTCTTCTCAAGGGACAAAAAACAGAGAAGATAAAGTGCTATTCAAAAGAGTTCAGCAAAATCCAGAAGCATAAAAGAATGGGGTTGAAAATATCTGATGAACGAAGGAACCGAAAAATCTATGGTTTTCCGCTCATCCGGGTCATGTTGGAAGAATACGAGGAGAAAGGTCGGTTTCTAACCTTAAAGCAATCATTTCAACGCTGCATACGACAGATCAGTCTCGCAGCCAGAGGTTTAAGAGGGTGATGTCTTGAATTATAAATATAGCAACACGGAATTATGGAGGAAAAAAGCGAGAGGTTCCTTGTTTAACATAATTGTAAGTTTATTACCGGCAGTACTTTCTCTTTATTTGCACGGCCGGATCGAGCCGTTTATCGTTTTCGGATCAGGTGTGGTTTTTTTAATAGGTTTGTGTCAAATGCTTCATTATTACAAAATGCCTGAGCGTGACTATGTGCGCGTGGAGGATGATATCCTCGACATCCGGATTGGAATCGCTGATCCGAATGCTCGTCTGGCAGATGAAGAAATAAAGCGTATCCAGCAAATGGATGATGTCATATCCATAAAATCAGACAAAGGTGAGGAAGAGAACATTTACTTAGAAAACTTATCCGATGAGGATGCAGCATCTCTTTTAGACGAGCTGAAGCACCAATATGGAAACCGCATGCACACCAAGAATCATCCAGCTTGATCGACCGTTATTCAAAGATGGAAAAACCTTATTGTTTAAAAGAAGAGAGGAAGAAAAAGATGAGCCAAACGACCGAACATAACAGTAAAGCATGGGACAAAAAAGTGGAAGACGGGGTACGTTACACCCAAAGCATCACGCATGAAACTATCGAAAAAGCTCGTAGCGGCGAGTGGACGATCGGTGTGACCGCCGATCGCCAGGTGCCGAGAAACTGGTTTCCTGAATCGTTAAAAGGAGTGAAGGTTCTCTGCCTTGCATCTGGAGGTGGTCAACAAGGACCTGTCCTCGCTGCCACAGGTGCCGAGGTCACCGTTTTTGATTTATCGGAAAAACAGCTTCAACAAGACGAAAGGGTAGCTGACCAAGAAGGACTCGATTTGAAAACCGTTAAAGGTGAGATGACTGACTTATCCGTATTCGCAGATGAAACGTTCGATCTCATCGTCCACCCTGTCGCTAACGTATTCATCGAAAATGTACGCCCGGTCTGGAAGGAAGCGGCACGTGTTTTGAAAAATAAAGGAACGCTCATTTCAGGCTTTATGAATCCTGTTCTTTACTTGTTTGATGCAGAAAAAGAGGACGAAGGTAAGTTGGAAGTGGCTCATACGATTCCTTACTCTGCGCTTGAAGAGGAAGAAGTGATTGAAGGCGAAACGCTCGAGTTCGGCCACACACTGGAAGACCAACTGCAAGGCCAGACGGATGCTGGCTTTGTCATTGCAGGAATCTATGAAGATGATTTCGGTGGTGAAAGAACCATCGACCACCATATTAAAACAATGATTGCCACAAGAGCCGTTAAATTAAAGCTATAAGGAGCGGTTTATGGTTTCAACAATTATTACGGTGTTGTTTTCCTTCTTGATCATCTTCGTGGTTTTGCGCACCGCCTACCGGATGTTTGAAAAAAACAGTACCCCGATAATTCCTATACACCGTTCGATTATGTGAGCGGGCAAACAGAAACTCCTTTTCATGAAGAAGACAAGGAAGAGCAAGAGGAAAATGACAGAACGGGTCAGCGTTATGACTAAACGCATGCCCTGTTTTTTATTCTTGAGTTATTAAAGAATATGCAGGATTCTTGAAGACTCAGTTTCGAGATGTTCCGGGGTTCGTTGCTTGGGATGAGCGTAAGGGGTGGTTGGGAAGCCACTCGCTTTCCTGTGGGGGAGTGGTGAGCTTCCTCGGACTACGTCCTGCGGGATCTCATCTATCTCCTTTCTCCCACGGGAGTCTCGCAGCTTCCCAACCACCCCATTCGATACATGTGAGAAACGAACCCTTTTACCGAGAGGGGCTGTCTTTCACTATCCTGTTGGTATAGGCAGAAAACGCTCTATAACAAGCTTTCCGTATGCAGAATAGCTACCTCGGTCGTTGATCCCCCTTCCAATTTCCATGTGCATGAAAGCATCTTATTATGGAAGTAGTTTCGAGACACTAGTATGGCAAAGGGGCGGAGGGGAATGGCGAGACTCCTGCGGTGAAAAAGTGCTTGGTGAGACCCCGCAGGACGCAGTCCGAGGAGGCTCACCGCGCTCCCGCGGAAAGCGAGCTATTCCCCGCAGCCCCATCGACTCAACAAAAGTCTCGAAACTGAGTCTTCCACAATAGGGAGCATTTATATCACAAGAAACTTATTGTGAAGGAAGGAGTTTCAAAGGTTTGGTTGAATACATATATTCGATAGGAGGACGTAGCATGAACCATTCATTAATCCGAGTAGGGACGATTTATTTACCTGTCCAAGAAGTGGATAAATCCGCAGTCTGGTATGAAGAAAAGCTTGGAGCTGACATCAATTATCAAGATAACCAGAAAGCCATCGTAGACTTAGCAGGCATCAGTATTTTCTTAGTAAAATCATCGCCGGAACAAACATCAAACTTTTTAGATGAGGACGGAAGCGAGCGTTTTGCCATCACATTTGAAGTGTATGGAAAAGAGGCGTTGAGGGCTTTACATAAAAAGTTAAAAGATAAAGGGGTTGAGGTGGGTGAAATCGAAAACAGGGGCCACCCTGGTTTGAATTTTGTATTTGAGGATGTAAACGGAAACCGATTGGATGTCTGGAGCGAGTTAAGTCCTGCTTATAGAGTTTGATGTCGATTTAGTAGTTTGTGACAGATAGATGTTTCTCCTGTAAATTATAGATATAGTTTTTTTACAGGAGTGATTGTAATGATTCAAGCATTCATATTATTTCTATTTGCAGGAGTGGCTGAAATCGGAGGAGGGTATTTGATCTGGCTCGCCATCCGTGAAGGTAAGCCGCTTTCCTGGGGAATCGCGGGAGGATTCGCGCTTGCCTTATACGGGGTGATTGCTACGTTTCAAAGCTTCCCATCTTTTGGCCGTGTATACGCCGCCTATGGTGGTGTGTTCATCATTTTATCCGTGATGTGGGGATGGGGTGTGGATCGGAAAACGCCCGATCTATATGACTGGATTGGTGCAGGGATCTGTATGATCGGTGTTTGTGTCATGTTATTTGCGCCAAGACAATAGGAGATCGGATGAAAAAAGGAATTCGTGGTTTGATTGCAGTCTTAGTGTTTCCATTGCCGGTTTTGGAATGTGGTTATGAATGAAAAAGCAAAGTGTCCCCTCCAGGAATGATGGTCCATACGGAAACCAGTGATACACATGTCATTTCCGAGGGAGAAGGGCCGGTGACTGTCGTTTTAGAAGCAGGGTTCAGTTCTATTTCCCTGGACTGGCTTTATGTCCAGCCAGAGCTTGCCCGGCATGCAGAAATCATCACCTATGACCGTGGAAACTATGGATGGAGCCGTTCAATGAGATCAAAGAAACCAGTTACATAGTTAAGGACGGTCTGCGGATCGTCCTTCTGTTTTGTGAAAAAATGTATGCTTTGTTTGAGAGGCGAACTCGATTTCTTCCAACGTCCGGCAATACACAGGTTCAATGTCTCCGCTGAATTCCTTTGCATTCTTCTTCATCAAGTCCAATATGTTTACACTCTTGAACCAATCCCCTGTCTCCGCTTCTGCATGGACCCAGTCCTCCCACACAATCTCCAGTCTGGGACTGTAAATTTTGGGCCCGTTCTGCTTTCGTTTGCATGGGCTCATAGTCATTTCATGGACATGACCCGGTGGTGTTTCATTGACATCATTAAATAGTTGCGGCCAGTAATCCTTACGCGAGCCTGTGTGTTTATTAGCTGAGCACCATTGGACGATTTGATCCAAGCGTGACCGCACACCATAAAGAAGCTCGTAAAGAGATCTTCCGAGGAGAATGCGTTCATCTACGGCAGAAAAGTGGTGAACGGTTCCACCGACGAGTTTGATCTTCTGCTGGATCGGAGTCATATAAGGGAAGAGGATATGATTCATTGAAAGCATATCTTGAAGTTTGAACATCACTTTGTCCATAACAGTCGCCATGTAAAGGTGGTTTCTTACCACACGATTTTCGATATAATGCTGTTCATTGACGATCAGCGCTTTCGTCAGTTCTTCACTATTTCCGCTTTTCCAAAAACGTTCCCAAAAAGGCTTCATGAATTTGGATACGTTCAACGCATCTAATAGGTGATAGAGAGGCCGGCCATGCTTCAAACTGGCATCATATAGCAATAGCTGGGGGTAAGCATCCTGAAAGATGAGCCAATTTCCTCGTTCTAAGAAAACGAAAAAGTCTCTCCCTTCTTTTCCTGTCAACAACTTTGGTAGATATTCACCCTTCAGATCAGTCATGTTCCAGCCCGCGTTTCTAGAGACGAGGTGGGCAAGCAGTGCCCAATGAATTTCAGGATGCTTTTCAAAAAAGTGAAGATACGCCATCGTACGTGTGACATTGTTTCGATTTTTCTCCTGAGTGATCCTCCTTATTTCCTTCACGAGCGTTTCTTCCTGCGTCGTCAACGGGGCTGGGGTTGCTTTCAACGCGGCCTTCAAGTCTTTTTTCAGCAGGCGCCATTTGGATGAAAACATATCCTTTTCACCTCCTACTACGAATATATTTCCGAAACGAATGCAACATGATTAACTTAGTATTTGTCTGCCATCCTTCTCTATGTAAAAAAAGGAAGGAATTTCAATTCAGGTAGCGAATTTTAAGAGAAGGAGGAGCGAGATGGATTTCCCTTTGAAGAAAAAGATAACCAATGATAAGAGCAACCTATACAAATCGCAGCTATAACAGAACGCCAAACAGCTTCCACAAGCACTTGAACAAACAACGAGAAATGCTGCCGTTGAAAAGGTTTTGAGCCGGTGGTCTTTTCCATAAGGAGAGGAGGAAATTGGGAACGTTGTAGCGAGATCATTCCGTGATATTACGTTCATTCATCCCGCCATACTTCTACGATGCTCGAGTGAAGAAATGGAGGGTGCAAGATGGTTCAGTTCCGAACGATTGACTTAAAAAAAGACCGGCAGTGTATCATTGATTTCCGTAAAGATTCGTTTATGGTGAGCTTCGGTAACACCTCAGGCTTTGACGCAAATGCATACTTGTTCTATGTGCTTGAAAAAGTAGAGCAATACCCTGATGGTTTCGTTATGGCACAGGTAGACGGAGGAGTCATTGGTCAGCTGGAGTTATCGGTGAAAAAGTATAAGGGACGGAAAATCGGATACATTCACTTGTTTTACCTGATCCCTTCAGAGCGTGGGAAAGGAATGGGGAAAGCACTTCACAACTACGCGATCGATTTTTTTAAAAAACGTAACCTTGAGGAATTTCATTTGCGTGTTGCACCTGATAACCATCGAGCACGCCAATTTTATGAGAAGGCAGGGATGAAAACAATCGGTCCTGATCTTGATGGGAAAGTTATTCGGATGAAAGGGTCTGTCACAAAATCCATTTAGGAGGGAAGCATATGGAGCAACGTGTGATTTGGGATCATCTGGAGTCCGCTGGAGCGGAACATTTAACGTTGAAAAAGTTAACCAATCATATGGAGGTACGAGGGACGGTATTGCTTGTGGATCAGGGAGTGCCACATCATCTTACTTATGATTTGAAGCTCGGACTTGATTGGAAGACTAAAAAAGTGAAGATTTATCAAGAACAAGAGACCGAGCCCTTTGTCGTCCAGGCGGAAAAACAGGATAAGTGGTGGGTCAATGGGAGGTACGATGAGAATCTGGATGGGGCGACGAACGTCGATTTGACCATCACGCCTTTTTCCAACACCTTGCCGATCAATCGTGTGACCTGGCATATAGGAGAACGACGGACGTTCAAAATGGTTTTTGTCGATGTATTAAGGAAAGAAGTATTTCCACTGCTTCAAGTGTACACGTATTTGGGAGATAACGACGGTTATAGGATCTTTCAATACCGCTGCAGGGATTATGAGACCGCACTAGTCATTGATGCTGAAGGCTGGGTCGTCGAGTATCCTGGTGCCTTTGAACGCAAAGCCCTGTTGACAACAGGAGACCGGAATGTAGGGAAACAACCACAGCCTCTTCTAGCTAATGCTCCATCTTCGTCAGAAGGATTTTATTAAAAGCTGATCAGCAAATTATTTTGACTCTCCATGGCATAGGATCTACCGCAGAAGCGTGATGAAGAGAAAGTCTTCATCACGCTTTTTTTGCTGGCTAATAATCATAAATACTCATATGTGAACCTCTGGTTAGTTCTAAAGTATTGAACCTCAAGTATTGAAGTAATTATAAATCAAGATCGATAAAAGATACAAAACATTCGATTTGCACACAAAACCGCCCATTTTTCATAGGATAGGTTGATGACTTCTAAAAGGAGGTTGGATTCATTGTATCGGAATCAGTATGGATATACATTCAACCCTTATGGATATGATGGTTACTTTCGCATCCAAAATGACCAATCACTAGTAAAAGATGTGGAAAAAGCGATTAACGGCGAGTACAGTGCGATTGCCTGCTACAATAAATTGGCCGATTTAGCCCCTACACAGCAGGCAAGACAGCAGATTTATGAGGTTCGTCAGGATGAAATCCGTCACTATGAGGCCTTCAGCAATATTTATAAGCAACTGACAGGAAAACAACCATCCCCGAAAATCACTGAACCGTGCCCCGATCAATACATGGATGGGATAGAAGCAGCGTTTGTCGATGAACAAAAGACAACAGACTTTTATTATGAAATCGAGCGGAAAGCACAGGATCTTTCCATCAAAGAAACGTTTCGCCAGGCGGGGGCTGATGAACAGAACCATGCCGTTTGGTTTCTGTATTTTCTTTCATTCCCTCAAAGGGATCATTTTCAGGTAAGGCAACAGGATTATGGGGCGGCAGGTGCCTTGAGCGCTTCTTCATTAACCTTCGCAGATATGTTGACGTATGCCATCCAGGATGAATATCTTGCCCAAGCCCGTTATGAAGATATTAGGCGGGAATTTGGCGATATCCAGACATTCGTCCGAATTCAGGAAGCGGAGAAACGCCACATTTCTGCCCTGAATACACTTTTCACAAGATATCAAATCCCTATACCATCCGATGACGCGAGTCAGTATGTAAGCACTCCTGACAGTGTAAAAGCGGCGTATGCAGCTGGTGTTCAGGGGGAAATTGAAAACATATCCATGTATGAAAAGTTTTTATTGTATGATTTGCCAGAGGATGTGAGAACTGTTTTTACACAGTTAAGGAATGCATCATTGAACCACCTCGCAGCCTTCCGTCGTGGCCTTGCACGGTTTGAGGAATCATAAGAGCTGCATGACAGCTCTTTACATACGTCCCTGTAAAGTGTTATTCAACTATCTGGCAGGATTGTGTAAGACTCAGTTTCGAGACTTTTGTGTAAGTGGATGGGGCTGCGGGGAATGACTCGCTTTCCGTGGGAGCGCGGTGAGCCTCCTCGGACTGCGTCCTGTGGGGTCTCACCAAGCACTTTTTTGCCTCTTAGATATCCAGTTCCGGCGCCTAGCGGCTAGTGAGACTTCCCTCGCTTCTGTACGATAAGTCAACATCGAATCACTCCGTTCTTCGTGTTTCCTTTATCTCCGCCAGCTCAGTCCAGTCCATACGCCGCTGATCGAGGCGCCTGCACACTTAAAGTAGGAGACTCACCATTCCCCTCCGCCCCTTTATCATGTGAGTGTCTCGAAACCACTTCTCGGAAACTCTGCTTGTATGTTCAAAAGAATTGGTCACATAAAACTCCCCCCTAGCGGTCATTACGAGCGTGAAGTCTTGATATATAGCGCTTTTCGCCTGTTTCTTAGTGTGTATGGAAGACGGCCCATTTTGGTATAGGGGTTCGTTTCTCTCCTGCACGGGATGGGGTGGTTGGGAAGCTGCGAGACTCCCGGGGGAGAAAGGAGATAGGCGAGATCCCGCAAGGCGATAGCCTGAGGAAGCTCGCCACTCCCCCACAGGAAAGCGAGTAGCTTCCCAGCCGCCCCTGACGCTCAATCCCAACAACGAACCCCGAAACACCTCGAAACTGAGTCTTAAAGAATAGGGAGCTTATATGGAACATTTATAGCAAAATTGAATCGTGATTTTTCTGATGGGTTATGGTATTCTGAATCTAAATGTTAACCATTTATTTTATAGGTTAACTAAGTGAGACATCAGAAAGGGGAATCTGTATGTGGAGTCATCTAGTGGAAAAATCGTTGAATGGAGAAGAAATTACAGATCAGGAAGCGTTTGAAGTGTTGAATTGTCCAGACGATGAACTTCTAAACTTATTACACCAAGCTTACCAAGTAAGAAAGGCACATTATGGCAACAAAGTGAAACTGAATATGATCGTCAATACGAAGTCCGGCTTCTGCCCGGAGAACTGTGGGTATTGTTCGCAGTCCAGAGATTCGAGTGCCCCCATTCAAAAATACCGGATGATGGACAAGGACACCATCGTAAAAGGAGCTGAAAAAGCCTCTAAAATGGGGTCGGGGACTTACTGTATCGTGGCAAGTGGTCGAGGTCCATCAAAACGTGAACTTGATATCGTCACATCTGCAGTAAAAGAAATCAAAGAAGCCTATGATATGAGAGTTTGTGCGTGTCTGGGTTTATTGAAAGCTGAACAGGCGGAGCAATTGAAAGACGCGGGTGTGGACCGCTACAATCATAATATCAATACTTCAGAAAATCATCATGATGAAATAACTACAAGTCATACATATCATGACCGGGTAGGGACAGTGAATCATGCGAAAGAGGCTGGCATTTCGCCTTGCTCCGGAGTCATCGTAGGGATGAAAGAGACGAAGCGGGACGTGATCGATATGGCACGTGCTTTGAAAACTCTTGATGCAGACTCCATTCCGGTGAACTTTTTACATGCCATTGATGGAACAGCTTTAGAGGGGACGGATGAACTCTCACCTTCCTATTGCTTGAAAGTCCTTTGCTTGTTCCGTTTCATCAACCCAACGAAAGAAATACGTGTCTCCGGAGGTCGTGAAGTGAATTTAAGAAGCCTTCAGCCATTAAGCTTGTATCCTGCAAATTCTATTTTCATCGGTGATTACTTGACGACGGATGGTCAGGAGAGTACGGAAGACCATCGAATGATCGAGGATCTTGGATTTGAAATTGATGTTGTTAATGAAGATAAGGTGATGATGTGAAAAACTGCTGAACGGCAGTTTTTTCTTTTGCGATAAAAATCATCTGTTTGTGTACACAATATCCAGGCTTCTATTGATATAGTACAGGTTTGCAATTAGAATAATATGTAAGCGCTTAATAATTTTTATAAAGGGAGAGGGTATCCGATGCATGTTCCATTGATTTTGACAGAGTTTCTGGACAGGGCGGTACAGTTGTATGGAGAGAAACCGGCGATCATTGATGAGGATTGGACACTGACTTACCGCGAGTTGAACGCTCGGGTTAACCAGTTATCAAGAGGGCTTGAATCTTTAGGTGTGAAGAAAGGGGACAAGGTGGCTTATCTTGCTCCGAATTCGACGGAAATGCTTGAAGGATTCTACGGTGTCTTTCAGTTGGGGGCTGTAATGACCCCGTTGAATACTAGGTTGAAGCCGGCGGACTACCGTTTCATTTTAGAGCACAGTGAAAGTAAAGTGCTTCTCGTCGATCATACTCTCCTGCCGTTAGTGCAAGAGGTTGTGCAGGACCTTCCTTCTATAGAGAAAGTGATTGTCCATGGAGATCCATCCAAGGAAGGGTATGAGTCATGGCTGTCCCAGTTTTCACCCGATCGTTTTGAACGGGTGGCGATAGAGGAGACAGATATTGCTTCTTTACTTTATACGAGCGGAACGACGGGAAATCCTAAAGGGGTATTGTTAAGTCATCGGTCCAATTACCTCCATGCTTTATCATCCATGCATCACTTAAGGGTTTCGGATCAGGATACTCTCCTCCATGTCCTGCCAATGTTTCATGTGAACGGATGGGGATCTCCTTTTTATTATACGGCGAACGGTGCTACACAAGTGATGCTTCGCAAAACAGATCCACAATTAATCGTAGAAAAAGTAGAAAAACACAAAGTGTCCGTGCTACATATGGCGCCGACCGTGTTAAACATGGTCATTGGGGCGTACGAAGAGAAGCAGCCATCCATTGACCATGAGGTAAGAGTCGTGATTGCAGGTTCAGCCCCTCCGCCGGCATTTGTCCGTAAAGTGGAAGAAGACTTGAAATGGAAATTCGTCCAGGTGTACGGCATGACAGAAATCTCACCACTGATTACTACATCGGAACTTCGGTCGATGGATGTGGATCGACCAGCGGAAGAGCGTTATCGCTTGAAAGCGAAAGCTGGTTACAGCATGATCGGCAGCCAGGTGAAGGTCGTGGATGAGTTGGGAGAAGAAGTTCCGAGCGATGGAACATCTATTGGGGAAATCGTAACAAAATCAAACAATGTGATGGAAGGGTATTATAAAAATGTCGAAGCGACCCATGAAGCTATAAGAGATGGATGGCTTTATACGGGAGATATGGCAGTGGTTGATGACGGAGGGAATATTGAAATTGTCGACCGCAAGAAAGATGTAATCATCAGCGGAGGAGAAAACATATCTTCCATTGAAGTGGAAGCGACCTTATATGAACACCCATCCATACTTGAAGCGGCTGTCGTTGCTGTTCCAGATGAAAAGTGGGGAGAGGTACCCCATGCGGTAGTGGTAGTGAAAGAAGGAGAAACTCTCTCAGAAGAAGAAGTGATCCTGTTTTGCCGTGAGAAACTGGCTCACTTCAAAGCACCAAAAAGCGTTACTTTTATCGAAGAATTACCGAAGACAGCGTCTGGAAAGATTCAGAAAGTCGTCATTCGGAAGAAGTTTTGGAAAGACCAGAATCGAATGGTCAATTAAAGAAGGTTCAATTAGCCTAAAGCCGACGCTTTAGGCTTTTTTGTTTTGGAATTAATAAAATGCTCCTAGCTGCATAAACGTGTGAGGAAAATTGGGATGTGGTGCCACATTCGGATCCAACAGCTGGACACTTACGGATAAGCCCTTATTCTGGAAAAAAGACTCAAATTCTGCTTAAATGTTCATTGGAAACCAGAAGTTTAATTGTTGACATAAATACCTCATAGGGTATAAAATGTTTTTAGTTCAAGACATAAAGGAGGAACATCATGTCATTTGTAATGATTGTAACGTTAGTCGTAGGAGCGGGGCTTTTTCTTCTTCACCGATATCTCCCGGTCTCTCACGTGAAAAAAATGAACATGTCCGAAATAACTGCAAAAAATGATGGCATGGTCGTTCCCGTTGATACGAGGGATTATCAAACATCATCTCATGATAAAATGGAACATGCTGTTTGTCTGCCACTGGCTTATTTAGAAAGACATCATCAAGATATACCACAGCGTCCGATTGTTTTGGTTTGTTCAGATGAAGTTGAAAAGAATTTGGCAGCGAGACTGCTGAAGAGAAAAGGGTATGAAGTAATTGGTTATACCATCCCGGCTAAACACCAGGAATGTCGGGCGATGCCATGTATGATTGAAAAATAAGGGGTGAAACAAATGGAAGCTATCCTCCCATGGGGAATCGGATTGTTACTCGGTTGGTTCATAATTAAAAAGCTTTTACCAGTAAAAGGTGTTCAAAATATAACCGTCCAGGAAACACAGAAGCGTCTGAAAGAGAAAAATGTGCAATGGATTGATGTCCGTACGCCTGGTGAATATCGAGCGAATCATAAAAAGCCATTTAAAAATGTACCTCTCTCTGATATTGCGAAGCGATCTGGCGAATTGGACCGCAATAAAGAGATCGTTTTAATATGTCAAAGCGGGATGAGAAGTATGAACGCAGCGAAAGTATTGAAAAAGCAAGGGTTTGATAAAATCACCAACGTTAAAGGTGGCATGAGCGCTTGGGGGTGAACAACATTCCCTCACGAAAAAAGATCAGTGGAACTGGTCTTTTTTATTTTTCTGAAACTTACCTTGAAGCCTGCTCGTACTTGTAGGTGACAGGGGTGATGATATGTTATGGGTATATATATTTATTGGAGCTGCCGGTATTGGATTGTTCGTTCTGTTTAATTGGTTGATGGGTTACCGGAAAGGCCATATACAAATTGATTTTGATGAGAGGTATATCGATCATCAGGAATATGTCCAGGCAATTGAAAAAGAATTGAGTGAAAGAGGACACACTGTTCGTTATGAAGGTAATCACACTTTTATCGTGGACGAAAAACCGTACGTCTTCTTTGAAAGGAATGTACCCATTGGTGGAGTTCCATTGCAACGGACGATATTGAAACCGGAAAAATAATGAAATCTAAAACCAGTTCCTACAGGGGACTGGTTTTTGTATTGTGTGGAGGCACTTTCCGTTTTTTAGCTGGGATAAGAGAGCTTTTTACCCGCAAACTAATGAAAAAAGGAAAGGGGTGTTTCATTTGAAAACATTCACCCTATATCTTTTGATTGGTCTATGTATTTTCCATATGAATATTGTAAGCGTTTACGCTAAGAACCACCCTCGGAATTATTATGAAGAACAAGGGACGGCGATTTGGGATGTACCCATTTCATCAAAGTATATAGCCATCACTTTTGATGATGGTCCAAGTTCAGAGTACACGCCGGAAATTTTGGACATTTTACAGGAGCATAACGCGAAAGCTACCTTTTTTGTAGTTGGATCAAGGGCTCAGGAGAATCCGTCGATCATCAAGTCGATGGTGAAAAGTGGTCACGAGCTTGCCAACCACAGTTTTCATCACCCGGACTTTACAGGAATAACAAAAGAAGAGCTGATCCATGAAATGGACAACACATCAGAAGTTCTTGAAAGTTTGACAGGTGCCCCGCCGAGGCTGTTTCGTCCACCTGGAGGCGTCTATAACGACATTATTGTCAATACGGCTAATGAAGAAGGGTATATGGTGGTCATGTGGTCCTGGCATCAAGATACGAGAGACTGGAAAAGCCCCGGCGTCCATAATATTGTAAAAACCGTATTGAACAATACGAGGAATGGGGATATTGTCCTTTTTCACGATTTTGGAGGCGATCGTTCACAGACGGTTGAAGCATTAAAGCAGATTCTCCCTAAACTGAAAGAAGAAGGCTATCAATTCGTAACTGTCTCGGAATTGCTTCAAAAACATACGAAATACAACCTTCTGCATGGAGTCAACGGTGTAGATTGATCCCTGATCCCAAACTTTTGGGATCTTTTTTTGTCTTTAAAAAGACTAAGGTGAAGGGGTTTTTAGCAACTTAAGAATCTTTGATCATACCTTATGTTAAGAAACCTGACATTTATAGTTGTGTAAATATTGTGACTTTGATACAATTCTTAATAACATAAGATGTTATAAAATCTAACATAAGGGGAGTTAAGAGAATGGATGCTACTTTTTTGATGAACAATCTTTGGATCATCGTCTGTACAATCCTGGTTCTATTGATGCAAGGGGGCTTTATACTGCTTGAAGCAGGGTCGACACGTATGAAAAACGCCGGCCATATTGCAGGAAAGACGGTTTTTACTGTAGGCATTGTTTCTGTGGTATTCTGGGCATTAGGATACGGACTGATTTATGGTGAAGGAAATGGATTTATTGGCTTTTCTAATTTCTTTTTCGGGGATGCAACAACGATGGGGGAAGGCTTAGCTGGTTCCACAGATTTCCTTTTTCAGTTGGCGTTTGCAGCCATTGCGATGACGATTGCTTTTGGTGGTTTTGCTGAGAGGGCAAAACTGGTCGCCTACGTTATTTTCGCTATTTTATTCTCTGTACTCGTTTATCCTGTTATTGCTCACTGGATCTGGGGCGGCGGCTGGTTAGGTGAACATGGAAAACAGGACTTTGCCGGTTCAACGGTTGTCCACTTGACGGGTGCCATGGCGGCTTTAGCGGCAACGATCATTTTGAAACCTCGGATTGGAAAATACAACAAAGATGGTTCTTCTAATGAAATTGCCGGCCATAACCAGGTGTTTACAGCATTAGGTGTCCTCCTCTTATGGGTCGGCTGGTTCGGATTTAATGCAGGAAGTACGTTCGGGGTAGCGGATGCGTTCTTTGGTTATGTAGCCCTTAACACCCAATTGGCAGCAGGTGCTGGTGCCATCGGTGCGATGCTGATGGTTTGGGCAGTGACTGGAAAAGCAGATGTACCGACAACGTTGAATGGTGCCCTTGCCGGTCTTGTTGCGATTACAGCTTCTTGCGCTTTCGTTGAACCTTGGGCAGCCGTTTTGATTGGCCTGATCGGTGGTGGAATTGTATTCTTCAGCATGCGTTTCTTTGATAAAAGGAAAATTGATGATCCGATTTTTGCTCTCTCCGTCCACGGTGTCGTGGGTGTATGGGGAACGTTGTCCAATGGGTTGTTCGCAACCCCAGAGCTTGCCTCTGTGGGTCGTCCCGGCCTGTTTTACGGTGGTGGATTTGAGCAGCTATGGGTGCAGACGCTCGGAGTTGTAAGTAGTGGGTTGTATGCGTTCATCGTTTCATTCATCATTCTGAAAATTATGGATAAAGCAATGGGTGGTCTTCGTGTATCAGAAGAGGAAGAAATCATGGGTCTTGACTTAAGTGAACACGGCGGTTATGGATACCCTGAAAATTTGACGCCTCCACAAAAGACAAAATCAGGAGCGTAAAGACGTAATCATAAAGGATGGAATGGATGTTTAAAACATATGAAGAAATCAGAGTATGGCGAGAAGAGATGATTGAATCTGTATGTGATGATCATTTGCAGTTGAATGCTTTTCACGATCAATTGATCCACCATACTTTCCATCTGGCAAAAGAAAAAGTTGAACGTGAGCAGGGGGAGCCTCCTGCTCCTTTTGCATTTTTTCTGATGGGGAGTGCAGGAAGATATGAGCAGTCGCTATGGAGTGATCAAGATCATGGGATTCTGTTTGATGGGGACGAGAAACATCAGGATTATTATTTATCGCTGGGAGAAGAAATCAGAGAAGGAATGGCCATCGTCGGTTATGAACGGTGTGAGGGGAATGTGATGGCTTCGAATCCTCTATGGTGCCAACCCGTAGACGTATTCGTCCTGCAGATCTCCGAATGGTTGAGGGAAGCAGACTGGCAGTCCCTCCGGCATTTTCTTATTTTCTTTGATTCTAGAGTGTTGGTAGGGGAGTCAGAACTGTTGCTAAAAGTCAAAGAGACTTCTTTTGCGGTGATTGATGAAGAACCAGGGCTTTTGACAAGGTTGATGGATAATGTCAATTACGTAAAAAAGGGTGTGGGAGTTTTCGGGCAGCTGCTGCCGGATTACAGTGGAGAGAAAAAAGGTCATTTCAATCTAAAACAGACAGTCTATTTTCCATATATTAATGCTTTGAGGATCCTGTCCCTTTTTCAACATGTCACCAATTCTTCAACGTTATCAAGATTTGAAGCGCTGCGTTCCCTATATCCCTCTCTTTCTGAATATGAAAATGGTTTTCGACAATTCCTTCAGCAAAGGTTGAAGCTGAAAAAAGAAGCTGAAAATTATCAGCAGGTCCACGTAATCAAAGTGGAACAGTTATCAAAAGAAGAAAAACAGCAATTGAAAAAGCAGGTCAAAAGCGCTCAAAAACTATATCAAATGGCGAAAAACATCATTAAAGAGGGTCGAACATGAACCCTTTTGTACAATTTGTTAAAGATCTGTCCGGGAAAATCGGTGGTGGGCTTTCTTCATTGAATCAAAATGATCCATCCAATATGGCGTACTTAAGGAACCTGGAGAGAGAGATGAAGAACGAGAATACTCTTGACCTTCCTTTTGATGATTTGAGTATTACGGTTTTCGATTTGGAAACGACCGGCTTTTACCCATACAACGGCGACCAGATTTTATCCATAGGGGCTGTGAAAGTGAAAGGAGAACAAATTGTCGATAGCCACACCTTTTATACTTTGGTCGGTACAGATGCTACGCCATCTCAAGAGATTGCATCCTTGACTGGAATTACAAGGGAAATGATCGAAGACGCACCTCCCCTTCGCGATGCTTTGAAGAGCTTTTATAATTATGTGAAGGCGGACTTGCTTGTCGCTCACCATGCCAATCATGAAAAGCAATTCATGAATCATGCCACATGGATCGCCTTGAGAAAAAGGTTCCAGCATAGAATCGTCGATACAGCCTTTTTGACGAAGATTCTTCATAAACAGCAAGGGCTGACGACGCTAGATGAATGTTGCGAGCATTATGGGATTGATATAAAGAGACGTCACCATGCGCTTTATGATAGTTTGGCGACCGCTGAATTATGGATGTTTTGCATAAAAGAATTAAAGAAAGAAGGGTTTACGAATTTGAGCGAGATCTATGCAAGGATCGCCACGATGGAATGAGCGTCTAAACCTTTTCATGTTTTTCTTTTTTCAGCATAAAATTGATAGGACAGCATGAAGGGGGGATGACAGCATCATGTATCCATACGGACCTTATTATTATGGTTATGGGGGGCCGCCGGATTCTTATGGATATAGGGGTTACCCTATGGAAGGTAATGCCCTGTATCCATACACTCCTTATCAACAGGGCTATTATGGGCAGCCGGCTTACCAAGCTTATCCTTATCAGGTAAATAGGTCATTCAATCCTCAGAGGGACAGTTGGAAGAGGTGGGAAGACCTCGGATCACCTCTAAGAGGTTTTAGAGGGTCGCCGACTGTTTCATCATGGCAGGCAAATCGGTTGGATTGCTTTGTCAGAGGCAGTGATAACCGTCTGTGGCATAAATGGTGGAATGGCTCAAGATGGCAGGAGTGGGAAGACTTAGGTGCCCCTCGTGGAGGAGTAAGAAGCTCGCCCGGGGCTGTATCCTGGGGGCCGAATCGAATTGATTGTTTTGTAAGAGGTACGAATGAACGGATGTGGCACAAATGGTGGGACGGTTCAAGATGGAGAGAATGGGAAGATCTCGGTTCGCCACCTCCTGGATTTGATGGATCACCAGCTGTATCCTCCTGGGAGAGGAATCGCCTTGACTGTTTCGTTCAGGGAGACGATAACAACCTGTGGCATAAATGGTGGGATGGTTCCAGGTGGAGACAATGGGAAAACCTCGGTGCGCCAAGAGGAGGCGTCCGGAGTTCTCCGACAGCTGTATCCTGGGGGCCGAATCGAATTGATTGTTTTGTCCGGGGAAGAAATGATGTCATGTGGCACAAGTGGTGGAACGGAACACGCTGGAGTGAGTGGGAAGATTTGGGGTCACCAAGAGGTGGATTTGATGGTGCTCCTGGTGTTTCCTCCTGGGCACAAAATCGTCTGGATTGTTTTGTGCGTGGGGACAATAATCAGCTATGGCATAAATGGTGGGACGGTAGACAATGGAGAAACTGGGAGAACCTTGGTGCCCCAAGAGGGGGCGTGCGCTCTTCGCCAGCTGCTGTATCATGGGGAAGAAACCGGATTGACTGTTTCGTCCGCGGTGCGAATGACCATATGTGGCATAAATGGTATTCATAATAGATCAAATAAAATCCTGAGGAATACTCCTCAGGATTTTACTGTTTTATTCATTCGCTCCAGGTCCTTGCTTGGGACGATTCTTATTGGTGCGGTGGCCGACTTCTTCTTCAATCGGCAGGCTTTCTTTCGGTGTTTTATTGTTCGTTTTCGCTGCGTTCATTTGTGACGTTCGTTTTCCCATCAACATCTACCTCCTCTTATGGGCATAGTTTGTATATAATGAAGAGAGGTAAAACGAGGAAATTTTTTCTTTCATGAAACCTTCCATTAATAAGAATCGTAGGGATAATGGGGAGGTGACCCGTTTGAGACAATGGTTGAAAAGCAAGAGAGAAGTATTGAAACGACGCAGACAAAATGCTGATAAATCCAGTATTTTTGATTTTTTGTTTGAACTATTGCTTTGGTTACCTGAGCTGATCATTTTCCCCATCCGAATGGTCGTCTGGTTATTGAAAGGGCTCGGAAGGTTGATCGGTCTTATTTCCGATTTCAATTAATATTGGATATGGCAGGATTGTTGAAGACTTGATTTCGAGACTTTTGTGAGAGTTTAGGGGCTCCGGGAAAAGGTTCGCTTTCCGTGGGCGAGTGATGAGCCTCCTCGAGCTAACGCTCTGCGGGGTCTCATCTACCACGCACTTCCCACAGGAGTCTCACCGTTTCCCTCCGCCCCTTTACCCTATGAGGTTCTTGAAATCCCTCTAATAGTAACCTGCCGAGTTCTGTAAGGAAGCCTAGCCCACTCACGCCGTTATAGAGTCTTTTTAACCATAGATCCTGCACGAATAAGGCGTAGGAACAGGGTCTGGGAAACGTCCGCATGAAAAGCGAATGGAGAAACGAACGTGTGTGTTTTTTTACAAACGGATTCAAAACACCGCAAATCGTCGTTTCCCTGACCCCGTATCCATGGCCAGGAATTCTCTTTTATGATTTCAACTAGTCAAGACTTCCTTTAAGGATGAGCGGTATGTGCTCCTTGCGCTCCCGCGGAAAGTGAGCTATCCCCGCAGCCCCCATCCACTCAACAAAAGCCTCGAAACGGAGTCTTCAAGAATAGGGAGCTTATATAATATAAACGGAAAAGTGAAAAGGGGGAATGACATGCGTACGATAATATTATCGAATGGTGACACGGTGGAAGTGGACTGTCTCAGTTGTGCCTTAACCAGTGGAGAAGTCGAACCTGAAGGGGGAGTCATTGCGGAAACAGAGCATTTCCACGCACACCAGGATGTGGCTTATCCAATCAGAGGGTTAGTCATCGTAGCATCTAAACGGCATATCAAAGGCCTTGATGAGTTGACGGAACAAGAACAACGGGATTATATCACGTTCATAACGAAGATAAGAAAAGCGCAAAGGAAAGTTTTAGGGATTGAGAATGTGTATTATTTCTATAACGAAGACACGACCCACCACTTCCATTTATGGATGGTGCCCCGTTACGACTGGATGTATGAATTCGGACGCTCGGTGGAATCGGTTCGACCCGTTTTACTTCATGCGAGGAAAAATAAAAACGAATGGGATCATACAAAAGTTTTGGAAGGCATTCGCTTGTTAACAGAGGTGCTGAATGAATAGGGACATCCTCATATTCTTTTTCGTGCTTCTTTTTTTAAGTGTAACGGTTCAAGCTTCCAGTCCGTTTGTTACAAGCGAGGAAGGGGCAGTCGGTTATTATTATCAAGTTACCAAAGCGGAAAATACATACACATGGTTGATTGAAGGAAAAGACAATATACAGACCGTGATAGAAACAGAAGAAAATGAAGATCGTCTTCAATCATTCCGGACAGGTGTAGAAAATGCAAACAGTCATTTGTCTACTCTCTGGATTACGGGCGTGTTTTTTATCATCGTCTCAACTCTCACCCTTTACCTATTCAATAAGCGCAGTCATGTGGTTAAGGAATCTTTACCGGTCATCATCGCAGCTTTGTGTGTTCCGATTTACATATTGTTTACAATTTCCATTGAATTGAGTCATGCGTTGAATGACGCGGAATATTATTTTCAATCGCTTATAAAATAGGGGGGATATGATGTACAGCATTTCTATGGTGCTCTTTACATTTTTCGTTTGTTTAACGATTAGTTCTGTCTTCAATATTTTGTTCAAGACTACGAGAAGGTGGGATTGGGCTGTTTCAATATTGTTGAGTGCCGTGCTCGCTCTGTTTCTTGTAGGGTTTATGGGAGGTTGAAGTGAAAAGGGGAGGTGGGATGATACTCGGTCACGTCTGCGTAAGTTAACAATCATACGATTTATTTTTGGATTGCTTGTATTAAGTTTGAGCGGCTATGGTTTATGGACAGAGGATTTTCGGGTTTTGCCGGTCATGTTATTGATGTTAGGTTTTTTGATGTTTGTTACAGGAATGGTTGAAATCCAAAAGCGTAAAGGAGCCTATTCGATTCTTCATTTTCTTACCGCTACAGGCGTCTTTATCTATCTTTTTTATACATATGTCATATAAAAGGGAAGTCCCTCTGGCTCGCAGAGGGACTTCTTTTCTATAATGAATGCTTTCTCAATCATTCATTTATTATCTCAGAAATAATTTCATAGGAGCGCAAACGCGCGCTGTGGTCGTAGATTTGTGAAATGACCATCATTTCGTCAGCTTCGGTTTCTGCCTGGAATTTCTTTAATTGTTCTCTCACTGTCTCTTTACTTCCTATAATCGATGCGCCAAGTTGTTGTCTTAGTGCAGCCTTTTCTTGTGCTGTCCACACTTCATCCATGTTATCAACCGGTGGCTGGAGCAGATGATTCGTATTTCTTACAAGATTCAAGAATTGTTGCTGCAGGGACGTAGCCAATCTTTCTGCTTCTTCATCCGTATCTGCGGCAATGACATTGACGCCTACCATGACGTAAGGTTCATCAAGTACTTCAGAAGGCTGGAAACTAGAACGATACAAGTTCAAGGCGCCGCGCGTGTTGTTCGGTGAAAAGTGGCTGGCAAAAGAAAACGGCAGTCCGAGTTGGCCTGCAAGTTGTGCGCTGAATCCACTAGAGCCGAGCAGCCAAACCGGAATGTCCAGGCCTTCTCCTGGAATCGCGCGAATATGATGATCTCCGGCAAAATAGCCCCGTAATTCATCTAACATCGCGGGAAACTCATTGGGATCAGAGTCTAAGTTTCTCCGTAAAGCCCGAGCTGTCATTCCGTCTGTTCCTGGGGCACGTCCAAGGCCTAAATCCACACGTCCGGGAAACAGAGTTTCAAGGGTGCCGAATTGTTCTGCGACAATGAGTGGAGCGTGATTCGGAAGCATCACTCCGCCTGAACCGACACGGATGGAGTTCGTATTGTGCAGCACATGACTGATGGCGACGGATGTTGCGGAACTCGCGATAAAAGGCATGTTATGGTGTTCAGCCATCCAGTACCTTGTGAATCCCCACTTTTCAACATGTTGAGCAAGATCCACCGTATTTCGGAAAGAATCCGCCGGTGTTCCTCCCTCAATTACAGGGGCAAGGTCGAGGACCGAGAATTTTGTATTTGCTAAACCTTGTACAGACATAGGATAACCTCTTTTCTATTTCACTTTATAATAAGTGGGCAATATAACCCTTTCCTTCGTATGACATCACTTATCATATCAGCTATATTTCGTGTCTCAAAATAATCTGTTTGAAACTTATTCCATGTTCAGACGTCTATTTTCGAAAGGAGGGAGACGATGCGGCAAATGTTGATTACTCTCTGTTGTTTACTTTTCCCGTTTTTCTATTTATCTACAACGGTTACAGCCACTTCATGGGCCTACCCTTTTGTCGTCTATGACGGTTTCATTTATGTTGTTGAAGAAGAGACGGTAGAAGTGCAAGTGGAAGAGAAGATTGGAGAAGTGACCGCTTATTCGGATATGCACCAGTATGAAGGGAATTTTTCGAATGTTTTTGAAAAAGGGACGGCCTATTATAAAATCGTCGACCATCCTGCCACACAAGTAATTGCCGTTGAGGAACGAGAGGGCGTATTTAGAAGAGCGGAACGGGAAGCTCCCTATACCTACGTGAGTGAAGGGGAAGCAGGAGCGGATTCTTTTCTTGAAAAAGGAAAACCGGTGGAGCGGAACGATCTCGTCATTGGAACATTGCTATTTGTGTGCTTTATCATCTTCATCGGTGGGGCTGTCTATCTTTTTCAACGTAGTGGGACGTGATTATGTGCACCTGCCATGTAGTTTGGATGAACGCCGCGAAGGAGGATGACTTTGCTCAAACATTTGAAGTCCTTGTTTACACGAAAGTCTTGTGTGATCTGTAAGAAGAAGCCTGTGGACCCTAAGTCGTATGATGATGATGAAGGAGAAACGGTGTTCGTTTGCAGGTCATGTATCCCTTATGCTGAACGGAGGGTCGTGAGAAAAAGGTAAGTCTATGATCTTGATCATGATTACAGGCTTTTGATGATATAATGAATACAGAAAAACTTTTTAGAAACGGAACATCTTTATACAAGCTCCTCAACTCTTTCCTAGGAGGCTTTAGATGGACAATATTAAAGAGACGTTTCTTGAAGTCGTCCTCTCCATACTCCCCATCACGATTGTCATTACCATCCTTCAATTCACTTTAGTCTGGCTTCCGTTGGACATGTTCTTCCAATTTCTCATCGGCGTAGGGATGGTCGGGGCCGGCTTGGTGTTGTTTTTGCTCGGAGTCAATATCGGGTTGTTACCGATTGGAGAAATGATCGGCTCTGCGTTGTCTAAAACGAAGAGAATCTGGCTGATCGTTTTTTTCGGATTTCTTTTAGGTCTTGTAGTGACCATAGCGGAACCTGATGTCCGTGTGCTTTCCTCTCAGGTGGATCAGGTCTCTGGTGGACAGATCCCTATGGACATTCTTATCCTTTCCGTTGCGATCGGGGTAGGGGTGTTTGTCGCCCTCGCCATGTTCCGGATTATCTTCAGTATCAACATTGTTTACTTGCTTGCAGGGGGTTATGCTATTGTCTTTCTCCTGGCGGCCTTTACACCGAGTGTTTTCGTCCCGATATCCTTTGATGCCGGCGGAGTGACCACAGGCCCGTTGACGGTGCCGTTTATCCTTTCACTCGGTGTCGGTGTGGCCGCTGTCATGCGTGGGAAATCCTCATCCGGTGATGGGTTTGGTCTTGTCGCCTTAGCTTCGATAGGTCCGATTTTATCTGTTCTCCTTTTAGGGGTGATTTATGGGTGAACATCAAAATTTTCGAAGGCTTCTGGCACGTCCTGTTTGATGTTGCGACAGCGCTCATTCCATTATTCTTCTTATTCCTTCTCTTTCAACTTGTTTTTCTTAAGCTGCCATGGGAAAAGTTACAGGACATCCTGGTTGGCTTCATTTTGACTTATGCAGGTCTCGCTCTATTTTTGCAGGGGGTCCATATCGGCTTCTTACCTGTTGGCAGCATGATGGGTGAGAAACTGGGAACCATTGAAAACACTTGGCTGCTTGTACCCATCGGTTTTGTCCTGGGCTTTGTCGCCATTTATGCAGAGCCCGCGGTCAGTGTGCTTACACACCAGGTTGAGAAAGTCTCCGGTGGCTATATCCCACAGAAATTATTGCTCTATACACTTTCGTTTGGCGTCGGTCTTTCGATCGCTCTTTCCATGGTACGCATTTTGATCGGTATACCGATATGGTATTTTGTTGTCCCTGGTTATCTGTTCGCCTTGATTATCGTTCGGTTCTCAAATAAAACATTCACTTCGGTCGCATTTGACTCTGGTGGAGTAGCCACAGGCCCGATGACCGCTACTTTTATACTGAGTCTATTCGTAGGCATTGCCTCTGTCACAGAAGGACGTGATCCGCTTTTGGACGGCTTTGGAATGGTGGCTCTCGTTGCTTTGGCCCCGATTATTTCCGTCCTAACCCTAGGCGTGATCTACAGGAGAAAGGAGCAGGAGCAGTATGACAAAGAACAACTCCGGACAAAAGCTCATAGTAACGATCGTTAAAAAAGAGAAAGCAAAAAAAGTCGTCCATGCATCGACTCTTGCAGGTGCCCAGGGGGGAACGACCTTTTTTGGTAAAGGTTTCAGAATGGATGAAAAGAAGCGTTTTCTCGGCATACCAGTAGAAAGGGAGCGGGAAGTTATCTTAACCCTCGTTTCCAATTCCATTTATGAATCGGTCATGGAAGCTATCATCCAAGCAGCAAAATTGAACCGACCGAGGCACGGCATAGGATTTGTCCTCGATACGAAAAATATCAGCGGCATCAATCATATGATCGGACTGGGACTTGAACCAGAACAAAACGCAAGTGAGGATGTGATGCAGATGGAAAAGCAGAAGCAGAAATTATCCTATGATCTGATTGTGACAATCGTCAATAAAGGGGATGCGGAAAAAGTCGTAGACGCCTCTAAAGAGGCAGGGGCAGAGGGCGGTACCATCATCACAGGACGAGGTACAGGTATACATGAAAAAGCGAAACTTTTTAATATATTAATTGAACCCGAAAAAGAAGTGGTGCTGACATTGATCGTGAAAGAAAAGTGTGATGGAGTCCTGCGTGCGATTGAACGAGGAGCAAGACTCGATGAGCCGGGCAGAGGGATTGCCTTTGTGCTGGATGTCGAACGGACGGTAGGGATCAACCATCTATTGAATCAACAATGGAGTGAAGAAATGAAGGAGTGAAAGCATGCAAATCAGAGCAGAACAGAAAGAAGACTTCCCAACCATTGAACTGGTCATTTTAAAAGCATTTGAGAACGCGGAAATGAGTGACCAAACCGAACATCAACTCGTTGGCCGGTTGAGAGATTCTGATGCCTATATCCCTGAACTTTCTCTTGTGGCAGAGGAAAAGTATGAAATCTTAGGTCACATCATGTTAACGAAGATAAGCATAGGTGAAGAAGAGTCTGTGAAATCCTTGGCACTCGCCCCAGTTTCTGTTCTTCCTTCTTATCAAAATCAAGGGATAGGCAAGTCGTTAACGGAGCACTCTTTGGAAAAAGCGAGGGAGTTGGGTTATGAATCTGTCATTGTCCTTGGACATCCAGGATATTATTCCAAATTCGGTTTTCAACCAGCCTCCCAGTACGGAATAACAGCCCCTTTCGAAGTTCCTGATGAAGCTTTCATGGCCTTGGAGTTGAAAAGAGGGGCGTTAGAAAAGGTTTCAGGAACCGTCCATTATTCCCCGGAATTTTCACAAGAATAAAGGGTCTTACGGAAGATCAGGAGTCTCATCATTTTAGGATGATCGACAGCGTTCAGGTCATAAGGGGGAGAGAAGTTGAGGAAGTTTCTCATTTTTATGTTTGGGATGTTTGTCCTTCTTGCAGGATGCAGTTCTGAAAAAGAGAAGCTGATGGATGAGATAACCTCAGAAGTGGAAGGGCGTTATAGTGTTCTCGCTTTTAAGAGTGAAAAGGATTCTGGAGAAGCGTTCCAAAACGAAATCAACCAGAGGTTCAGTGATCCTGAAGTATGGGAGAACAGGCTCTATTCCTTCAACATCCTAAAAAGAGTGCCAGATGAACCCTATGATTACAAGAAACTATTGAATATCGAGGAGTTACCGCAATTTATCGTTTTAGATACGGAGGAGATTGTTTTCCGCACGGCCCATATTGAGGACTTGGAAAGCTTTTTGCTCGGTGACGGTCAACATTCTTCTCATGAGCATTAAAAAAACGGAAGCTGAAGGGCTTCCGTTTTTTGTGATTTTAAAAAGGTTTCGTATGTTTAGGGTCTGCTGATTTCTGGGCAGCTCCTTGGTCGTAATACATTTCTTCAAAGGCTTCTTTGTTTTCATTTGCCATATTGACATGAGGCTGAGCTTTTCTTTTTCGGGCGAAGTAGATGGATAGGCCAATCAATACAATCGGAATCAATAGTAAGAGCCATAACATGTTTCGTTCCTCCTCAATGTTTTTGGCTTACAGTAACCCTATTCCCCTTCTAGCCGCTTTCATGCTGTTTATGACAAGAAATCCGTCTAAGGAACTGCTCCATGTAATAAACGAAATAAATCCTTCATAAGAAATTTAAGGAAACCGGTTTACTAAAAAACACGATTAATTGTGAAAAAATTTAAAAAAACCATTGAAAACGGATACATTTGTCGATATAATCAAGCTAACCTAATAAATCGATTGATTTTTTTTAAACATCAACGAAACCGGTTTCGTTGATGTGGGGGGAAGAGAAATTAGGCAGGAATACGAAAGGAATGGTGAAAGTGAAAAAGAATTTATCTGTCGTTATGTTGTTGGTCTTATCGATGTTTCTTTATGCGTGTAGCAGTGGCGATGAAGAATCGGCTTCAGGCGAAGGCAAAGTCACTTTGGATTTCTGGGTTTTTGGTGCGACGAACTATGAGGCGTTAGCAGAGGAATATGAAAAAGAAAATCCAGACGTAACCATTAATATTAAAAACTCTGAATTGGGCGACCACCACGATAGTTTGTTCACGTCCATTTCAGCGGGCACAGGCGCTCCGGACTTGACGATGATCGAGGTCGATCAGCTGGACCGTTACCGTGAAGCGCAAGATCGTTTTGTAAACTTGTATGACTTAGGTGCCGAAGAAATACAAGATCAATACTTAGATTGGAAATGGAAGATGGCTGAAAATGGAGAAGGAGATTTCTTGTTCGGTTTACCGACAGACATAGGACCGAAAGCGATGTACTTCCACACAGAAGTATTCGAAGAAGCGGGACTACCGACAGATCCTGATAAAGTCAGTGAAATGATTTCAACTCCTGAACAATTTAAAGAAGCAGCGACAACCGTTTTAGATAAAACAGGAAAACCAATGGTAGACAGTATGGAAATGGCGTTCCGTGCAAACATGGATGCTCTTGAAGTCAGCTACTTCAACCGTGATGGTGAACTATTGATCGGTGAAGCAGATAACGGGGTAAAAGAAGCTTATGATTACGCTGTAGACCTCCACGAACAAGGTGTTGTAGGATCATTCGAAATGTGGACACCGGAATGGGCGAATGCCTTGAACCAAGGTGGGTTTGCTGTTGAGATGGCTCCTGCTTGGTTGAAAGGTTACATGACAGAAAACGCACCAGAAGGCGCAGGTAAGTGGAGAGTGACGACACTTCCAACAGACTTTGCCGGAAACTGGGGAGGTTCTTATGTAGCGATTCCTTCTGAAACGAAACATAGTGAAGAAGCGTACAAATTCGCTAAATGGATGCTTTCTCCTGAAAATCAATTAGAGTCCTTCGTAGAAAGTGGTTTGTTCCCATCTGCTCCAGAAGTGTACGAAATGGAAGAATTCGTGAACAACTCTGATGAGTATTTCGGCGGACAGAACACAGCTGCTTACTTTGCAGAAGCGGCAAAAGAAATCCCTGAAGTGTACAAAGGACCGAAATATGTAACCGTAAACAATGAAGTGTTGACAGCTCTTAGAAATGTTCAAGAAGGCGCAGATCCTCAAGAAGAATGGGAAGCAGCCGTTGAACGTATTGAAGGTTTAGTGAGTCGCTAAAGGTTTAAGGGCTGGATGGATTCCATCCAGCCCTCCTACATAAAGGAGGGAATAGAGTGGAGAATGTACAAAAACGTCAGCATGCTTCAAAAGTAAAGAAATCCACTACCCAAATGTCTGAAAAGAAAAAAGATATGCTGTCTGGATATTTATATATTGCACCTTTTTTCATCATTTTTGGAATCATAGGTCTTTATCCAGCTGTTTTCAGTATCGTATTGGCCTTCCAGGATTGGAATGGCCTCGGAGAAATGGACTTTGTAGGGTTGAACAACTTTGTTGTCGTCCTTCAGGATCCTTTGTTTTGGAAATCCCTGTATAACACCGTCATCATCGGCTTAATGGGGACAGCACCACAATTGATCGTCGGAATTATTTTGGCCTACTTCCTGAACATGGCCGTCATCCGTTTCACGAACTTTTTCCGTGTGACGATCTTTATGCCGTACATCACGTCCATGGTAGCCGTCGCGTTAGTATTCGGTGTGTTTTTCAGTAGTAGTGAGACGGCTTTGGCTAACTATGTAATCGGTCTATTCGGGGTGGATCCTGTCAGCTGGAAAACGTCCGAATGGGGTGCGAAAATCGCGATTTCCTTGATGGTTTTCTGGCGATGGGTCGGTTACAACACGATCATCTATCTAGCAGGTTTGCAAAGTATTCCGAAAGATTTGTATGAAGCAGCAACCATCGACGGTGCTGGCAAGGTTCAGCAATTCCTTCACATTACCATTCCAATGCTGAAACCATTCATCATCCTGACGGTTTTCATGTCTACCGTAGGTGCCTTGCAATTATTCGCGGAACCAGCGGTATTCTTAGGTTCATCCGCCTTCAACCGTGATGAAGCAATGACTGTTGTTATGTATCTTTATCGTGACGCCTTCAACTTAGGTTCGTTTGGTACAGCATCAGCGACAGCTGTATTATTGCTCATCATCATCGTCGGTGCCGCAGCATTGAATACGTGGTTGACTTCTGGAGTCGGTCGTAAGCAGAAAAGGAGGGCGTTTACGAAATGAGAAAGTCTAAAGGATTGAAAAAAGGGACGCTTCCCGTTTACATCATCTTATGGATCGCTTCCATTTTATCGATTTTTCCATTCTATTGGATGTTTGTTATGGCGACTCAGCCTAGTGCCGCTTACAACTCGATCCCTCCGACACTCTTGCCGGGTGATCAACTTGTAAATAACTTCATGAAAGTCCTGGATACGATTCCATTCTTTCAGGCGATGTGGAATACGATCCTTTTATGTACCACAGTAACCCTCGCTGTATTATTGATCAGCTCTTTGGCTGGATTCGCATTTGCGAAGTTCGAGTTCCCAGGTAAAAACTTTTTCTTCATCCTGATTTTATTGACTATGGTCATCCCTCCTCAGCTGGGATTGATTCCACAGTTCTATCTCGTTTCCCAATTAGGATGGTTGGATACGTTACTTGGGGCAGGAGTGCTGTTCCTGCTTAATCCATTGGGCATCTTCTTAATGCGCCAATACATCAGTGAATCTGTACCGGACGAACTGATGGAAGCAGCGAAGCTTGATGGTTGTTCGAACTTCAGGATTTTCCGGAGCATTGTGCTTCCGATCATCAAGCCTGCCTTTGCAACATTAGGAATCATCGTATTCACCCTTGTATGGGGAGAATTCTTATGGCAGTTCACCGTTTTACGTGACCCGGCATCCTACACATTGCAAGTAGCGCTCGCATCATTGAACAACGCGTTCCGTGTTGACTTCGGTATGCTGCTTTCCGGCGTATTCTGGGCAACTGTTCCATTGATCATCATCTTCTTGATTTTCAACCGCTGGTTCATTTCAAGCATCACAGAAGGGTCGATCAAGTAAATCTATGCCATCCACTCGTAATTGTTGATACAATAGATGGTAATCACAGAGCGGCTAGCTTTTAAGGAGAGAACAAGATATGGATTTAACAATACGTGACATCGCAAAAATGGCAGGTGTTTCTCCAGCCACTGTTTCTAAAATCATCAACAATTATGGAGGCATCAGTGAATCGACGCGAAAGAAAGTCTATAAGATTATCGAAGATACAAAATATCAACCGACGTTTTCAGCCAAATCTCTGGCTACGAAAAAATCGAATCTGATCGGCTTGATTTATGCCGGTAAGATCAATGTTGATTTCACTCACCCCTTTTTCAATGAGGTCGTCAATTCATTCAAGAGAGCAGTAGGGGCTTTAGGTTACGACTTGCTGTTATTCTCAAATGAAAAATTTTATAAAGGGGAAAGCAAGTACTTGGAAAGGTGTAAGCATTTCCATGTTGATGGATGCCTGGTCATCGCCGGTGATGAAATTGAAGAGGCTGTCCATGACATTGCGAAAAGCGAGATTCCTTGTATCGGGATTGACTTGAAGCTGGAAGGTCCGAGATCCAGCTACATTATGACAGACAACGCAAAAATCGGTGCGAAAGTCGTCGAGTATCTTTATTTGAACAAAGTCCGCAACATCGCCTACATCGGAGGAAAGCAAGATTCCCTCGTATCAAGTATCCGGAATATCGGCTTTATTGATGCCATGAACCAATTCGGACTTACGATCAACAAAGACTGGATCTATTACGGCGACTTTTTCGAAGAGAGTGGATATGAAGGAATGAAGGAAATTCTGAAAGGAGACCGGCTTCCAGAAGCGGTTTTCGCAGCTTCCGATATGATGGCCCTTGGCGCATTAAAAGCCATGAAGGAAGAAGGATTGTCTGTTCCTGAAGATATCCAATTGATTGGCTGCGATGATATTGAAGCTTGCCGGTACAGTGATCCACCACTGACGACTGTAAAGCAAGACAAACAAAAACTAGGAAAACTAGCGGCGTATATGCTTGAAGACTTGATCAAGGACGATCACGACATCCAGGATGTCAAAGTGGACCCAGAGCTGGTCCCACGAGCATCTACCAAAGAACGCTAGACTCCTAAAGATTAACTGGAGGTAAAGGCAATGACAACGATTCAATTTCCTGACAAATTAAAATGGGGCGCAGCGACTGCTTCCTACCAGATTGAAGGAGCCGCAAAGGAAGGAGGACGCACCGCATCGATTTGGGACGTGTTCTCCCACACCCCTGGCAATGTAAAGAACGGGGATCATGGCGATCACGCGTGTAACAGTTACCATATGTATAAAGAAGATGTGCAGCACTTGAAGGATCTCGGTGTCGACTTGTATCGCTTCTCGATTTCATGGTCCCGCGTCATCCCTGATGGGACAGGCGAATTGAACCCAGAAGGCGTTGAGTACTACCGCAACTTGATTCAGGAGCTGATTGATAACGGAATTGAGCCGATGATTACGCTCTATCACTGGGATCTTCCTCAAGTACTGCAGGAAAAAGGCGGATGGGAGAACCGCGAAACAACAGAGGCGTTCTTGTCCTATGCGAATGCAATGTTCGAGGAGTTCGGCGGCCAGGTGAAAAAGTGGTTGACGATTAATGAACCATGGTGTGCATCCTTCTTATCTAACTATCTAGGCATCCACGCACCAGGAAAAACGAGTTTGCAAGCAGCGGTAGATGTTTCCCATCACTTGATGCTCGCTCACGGAAAAGCGGTGCAGTCGTTCCGCGACCTTGTACCGGATGGAGAAATCGGGTACGCACCAAATGTCGGTTGGCTTGAGCCTTACAGTCCGAATCAAGAAGATATCGATGCATGTAAACGTGGGATGATGTGGCAGAAAGAATGGTTTATGGATCCTGTGTTCAAAGGTACATATCCAGAAACCCTGGTGAAACTTTTCGCTGAGCATAACGCGACCTTGAACATCGAAGAAGGAGACCTTGAAATCATCTCCCAGCCAATCGATATGATGGGAATCAACTATTATACAGGAAGTCTCGGCCGCTATAAAGAAGACGAAGGGTTGTTCCAAGTCGAGGAAATCGCTCTTGATGAACGCCGCACCGATATCGATTGGCCGATCTATTCGGAAGGTTTTTATAAAACCCTTACGGACCTTCATCAGACGTACGGGGATGTTCCGATTTACATTACAGAAAACGGCGCCTGCTATAACCATGGCGTAGAGGAAGATGGAAAAGTGCACGACAAAGAGCGCGTAGATTACCTCAAACAACACTTGACCGCTTTGAACCGTGCAATGGAAGCAGGCGTGCCGATCGTCGGGTATATCGTCTGGTCCCTTCTTGACAACTTTGAATGGGCGGAAGGATATGAGAAGAGATTTGGAATCATTCATGTGAATTTCGAGACGTTCGAGCGTACTAGAAAAGATAGTTACTACTGGTACAAAGACACCGTAGAGAACCACAAGTTTGAAAGATAAAATTTTTTGACCTGAAGGGAAACCGGTTTCGTTCTATTCATTATAGGAAGATACTCGTTTCCCTTTCTTTTTTAACATATATGTCTTCTGTAAATGGTGATCAAGGAACAAAATCACTTTGTTTAGATGAACCAACACTTCTGAGATTGACTACATACAGCACAAAAATTAAAGGAGGAAGCAGATTGAAGAAAATTTTTTATTGTTTGATTGTACTTTTTATCGTTTTAGGAAGTTTCACTCCCGTTCATGCTAAAAAGTCCGATGGGAAACAAGAAGAAGGAACCCAGTGGTATGAAGAAGGTCTATTTGAAGGGCTGAATAACAAGAAAAATGAAAGCGCATCCATGAGCTATCAAGAATATGCCGTTGTATTAAGTCATCTATTCGGCGTAGATGAGAAAGAAGTCATCAAAAAAACACAAGAAGCAACCAATGATCCTGTCAATCTACGCTCTGCCATTAAACAAGGGGCAGCGAAGAATATTCTTACCGAATTTCTCCCTAACCAGTTGGAAGAACCACTTGATCAATGGGAGCATTCAGACAAACCGCTGAAGCGTAAAGACCTCCTACAGGTGGTGGATGGTTTCGTTAACGCCTACTATAACGAAGCGGGAGAATTCGAAGGGCAGGATATCAAAGGGAATGCATGGATCAATGCATCAGGCGTTACAATCTCTGAATCTACCATTAGTGGAGATTTAGTTGTTGCTAGTGGGAAGGACATCCTTTTAAACGAAGTCACTGTAAACGGAACGGTTTATATCGATGAAGGGATTCAGAATGAAGTTTCCACTGTGAATTCAGATTTGAATCGTGTTCTCGTATATGATGCTGATGAAAAAGCTTCCGATTGGTCGCTCGTTTGGAACGATGAATTTTTATCAGACGAAATTGATTCTAGTAAATGGAGTTATGATATCGGAAACTGGATTGTCGATGAGAATGGAGAGGGCGTCGCTGCTGGTTGGGGGAACAATGAGAAAGAATATTACACAGATTCCAGCGAAAACTCCTATACCGAAGATGGTCAGTTAGTCATCAAAGCTAAAAAGGAAGAAGAACCGATTTCAGATGAGTTTGGAACCTATGACTATACCTCAGCAAAGTTGAAAACAAAAGGTCTCTTCAGTAAGAAATATGGAAAATTTGAAGCAAAAATGAAACTTCCTGAGGGTCAAGGATTCTGGCCGGCATTCTGGATGATGCCAGAGGATGATGTATATGGACCGTGGCCGACTTCTGGAGAAATCGACATTATGGAAGCGGCCGGAAAAGACACGAGTAAAATCGGTGGAACGATCCACTATGGAGAAGAATGGCCGAACAATACGTACACAGGAAAAGAGTATCACTTCCCAGAAGGCGAGGATTACACAGGTTACCATACGTATTCAGTCGAGTGGGAACCAGGTGAGATTCGCTGGTACGTTGATGGAGAACTATATCAAACATTGAATGATTGGTTCAGCAAAGGTGAAAATCAAGGAGATAAGTATGCATATCCTGCTCCATTTGATCAAGAGTTCTACATGATCTTGAACCTTGCCGTCGGTGGCTGGTACGGCGGGGATCCAGATGAAACGACAGAATTTCCAGGCACAATGGAAGTAGACTATGTGCGTGTGTATGAATTAACTGGAAGAGAATACAAAGAGCCCGTTGAACCTGTCGTAGAAGAAGAGACATTGCCGGAAGATGCGAAACAGCCATTAGAAGACGGAAACTTTATTTATGATCAGAACTATGAAAAAGGAATAAATGTGGTGGATTCTCCAGAAAAAACACTCGACTCAACCTATTGGAATTTCCTTAAACTCCCGGAATTCCAAGGTGAAGGAAATCTAACAATTGATGAACTAGGAGGAGAAAATTTTGCAAAGACTGAGATTATTAACCCAGGAAATGCCCTATGGTCTTTGCAACAAATCCAGAAGCTTCCGGTTCTAAAAGGACACACGTACAAGGTATCGTTTGATGCGAAGTCCAATACAACCCGGAACATCATGACAAAAGTATCCGGTGGAGCCGAAAGAGGTTATCCGAATTACTCTGGTGAAAAAACGATGGGATTGACGGAGAACCTACAATCCTATGAGTACACATTTAAGTTCAATCAGGATACAGATTTAGCTGCGCGTCTGGAATTCAATATGGGTAGTAATGGAACAGCGCCTGTATGGATTGGCAACGTCCGTGTAGAGGATATTACGGATCAAGTCGGTGAGGACTCATCGAAGCCTGCGTTGGGCGATGGCAACCTTATTTATAACGGTACCTTCGACCAGGGGGATATGACACGTCTCAATTATTGGGAACTGTCCTCGCAAAATGGTGCGGATGCGAGTGTAGTCGTACCGGAATCTTCTCGAAAAGCTGAAATCACCGTTGCAGAAGAAGGGCAGCAGCCAGGAAACATTCTTTTCTCCCAAGGCGGCATTCCGCTTGCAGAAAATCAGGAATATGAATTGAAATTCGATGCGAATGCATCAGAAGCAAGAAGCCTTCAAGTTGAAGTGGTCAACGAAGATGGTTCTGTCCAGTACTTCAGTGAAGAAGCTGTTTCGCTGACGAAAGAGATGACGGGTTATACATTGACGTTCCAATTGCCTGAGGAGCTATCTGGTGAAGTCGGCCAGCTGAGGTTTCTTCTAGGTGGAGAAGATGGGGATGTGACGTTAGATAACATTCGTATGATTCAAACGTCCGTAATTGTTGCTCCAATCAATTTCCAAAATGGTGATTTTTCACAAGGAATGGAACCATGGGGAAGTTATATTCACTTTGATGCGAGTGCAGATGTTGACGTTGTTGATGAAGAACTCAAAATAGCTATCGAGAATGCAGGAAATGAAACATGGAGTGTTTTAGCAGAGCAGCCAGGTCTTTCCCTTAGCAAAGGGGCTGCCTACACATTATCTTTTGATGCTAAATCAACCCTATCCAGAGACATCGAGGTTACTCTCGAGAACACGAATTATACACGTTACCTCAGTGAAACAGTTTCTCTAAATGAAGACATGGAACATTATGAGTTTCAGTTTGAGATGGTTAAAGATGATGTTACATCTTTGAAATTCTTGATGGGTCAATTTGCAGATGCCCATGACATTTATATCGACAATGTAAAAGTTGAAGTGAAATAAAGGGGTAGACACGCTCTTTGCATAAAAGAGCGTGTCAATTTTTTTAGGGGGAAATTGCCCAGACCGACATCTTCCCCTACACATAGGCTAATGAGAGTTAAGGGAAGGGGTGATTGATTTGGAGCGAGTCTATCATCACGGTCACGGCACCTATGTCCCAGGGTATGGATACCATCATGGCCATGGGACGTACATCCCCGGCTACGGATATCACCATGGGCAAGGGACGTACTCTCCGGGTTATGGCTATGAACATGGGCACAGTTCATACGCGCCAGGACATGGATACCATCAAGGGCATGGCGGGTATAATCCGTGGTATGGTGGGTATCATCACGGTCACGGTGGATTTTATTAATAAATCGATATGAAAAAGGAACTTTCCATGCGGGAGGGTTCCTTTTTTTATGGGCGGATGCATAGGATGCTTGTACAGAGAATTATAGGGAGGCGATATCATGAAGAAGTTTTATCCTTTCTTACTGCTCTTAGGTGTTTTTGCTTTTATCGGTTATATGGAATCCCCCCAGATGAAACCTGAGGATTCATTGCATTACCCTGTCAGTACGGAAAAGAATGAAACCGAAGCTGTGGCTGCAGATGTGAAAGATGATTCGAAGCTGATCATGGAGTTGGAACTTGTACATGAGGGTATGAAGATGGTGGATGGAACGAAAGTGGAAGCTTATCGGGAATACGAGATTTATAAGGATCGGGATGGAAATATCGTAAAAGAAGTACCAACAGAACATTATAATTATTTAGGATATGAATGAAAAAAAGGTCACTCCGGATGGAGTTGACCTTTTTCCTCTTTCTATATGGATCGTCGGAAAGCTTTCACGATGATTCCGTCATTAGCAGGTTCGAAGTCGTGCTCGGGCAACCGCTCGAATCCGTTGCGCTCATACAAGGCGATGGCGTCTTTCATAAAATCACCGGTATGCAGGCCGATTTCAGAATACCCTTTCGCTTTGGCTCTTAAGATGCATTCTTCTATTAAACTGGAAGCGATTCCTTTCCCACGCGCTTGTGGGATGACAGCAAGTACACGGATTTCAGGATAATCCAGTACATCCACATACCCTTCATATGCGTCTGTCTTTGCCGGGAAGAGGGCGACACTTCCTAGAATGTTCCCATTCACTTCTGCCACGATGAGATCTACACCTGGCTGTTGGTCAGCTTCAGAAGAGACAGCCTTCTTCAGTGCATTCCAATGTTCGTCCGGAATCGAACCGATATGGTCTTCGTAAGCAACCATTCTCAGTTTTCGGATCTCAAGTAATTCTTCTTCTTTCGCATTTCGAATCGTAATGTTCATGTCGTTCTCCTTTAAAACCGAAACTTATCTCTCGTCTGGCTTAATTTTTTACGATGATGAGGGGACTCCCATACAGACAGGTCAGGACCTTTAGGTAGAATTTTCTTTTCTGCGAGATTCGGGTTGATGGTGATCGATAGATGATAATGCTGCTTTATGGCATGAAAATCTGTGGTATCACCAAATCCTTCTGTCTGATACAGGTCGCGGGCATACCCCCAAAGGCTCGGGAATTCACGAATCAGATTTCGATTTGTGTTGAATCCATTGTAATAAGCAACATCAAAACGTGCAAGGGTGGTATAAAAGCGTACGTCTGCCTCCGTTATGTAGTCACCCAGGAGGAAGCGGTTTTTAGATAGATGTTGCTCGAGCTTATCGAGGCGTGCAAAAAGCTGGTCATACGCGTGTTCATAAGCTTCCTGGGATTGAGCGAAGCCGCATTTGTAGACGCCATTATTGATGTCGTGGAAAATGACCTCGCTCCAATAATCAATATCTTCTCGCAATTCTTTAGGATACAGATCAGGAGCACCTTCTTTGTGAAAAGAAGCCCAGGCGGTTTCAAAATCTGTGGTCAAGTTAAAATAGTCATTGTTGACAGCTTTTTTCTCATCAATATCAACTATCACTGGTACAGTCGGTCGTCCGGAATAGTTGTTATCTGCATTGAGATAGACTTCACTTACATATTGAATGCCTAGTTCAGGGTCTTTGCCATTTTCATCCAAAGAAAATTCCCAATCCACACGGTCGATCTGCGGGCGAAGAGGGCTTGCGGTTCCAAGACTGATTGAAGTATCAAGTCCAAGGATTTTCCGGACTATGACTGCTCGGTGAGCCCATGGACAAGCGGGAGACCAAAGGAGACGGTATTTTCCTGCTTCTACGGGAAGTTCTTCACCGAAAGAAGCAGTGAAGCGGTTGGTTTGACGTTTGAAGGAACCGTCTTTGTCGATTTCAACAGGTTTATTGGTAGAACTCATTCAAAATCCCTCACTTTCAAGATAATTCAACGGTATCTTTTTTATCGCATGTTTTTTATTAACGGTCAACAAAAACTATCAGGGAAATAGTGATCCAGAATTTATTCCCTTTCGTATGCTTTGTGAAACGTGAAGAATCTCCTTTAAAAAGATATACTAGGAAGACAATGGCATAAAAAGGGGAATTTGAATGAGCAAACCGACGGACTATGAGTTATACGAACAAATCCGTAATAAAGACAAAACGGCTCTCGAAACCCTCTACAACCGATATGAGAAATTATTATATTCATTTGCTCATCGAATGATGAAGGATCAGCAAGCCGCAGAAGAAGTGATGCAGGATGTCTTCATTAAGTTGTGGAGAGGCAAAGGAGCAGGTCAATACGTGAAAGAACGCGGCAAGTTTTCAAGTTGGCTGTTGACCATCACAAGGAATGCTTCCATCGACTTGATCAGAAAAAAGAAAGCCCAGGAAGTGGAGTGGGATCAAAGAGATTCCATGAATGAGGAAATGCCTGGTGTCGAAGAGGTCGTGACAGATAAAGAAGAACGTGACCAATTGCGAAAAGCGATCGACACGCTACCCGATGAACAGCAACGCATGATCTGCCTTTTTTATTTCCAGGGATTATCGCAACGGGAAATCGCTGAAAAATGTGAGATTCCCCTTGGTACAGTCAAAGGCCGGGTCCGGCTCGCATTGAAAAAATTGCGCGAGCATTTGGATGAGAAAGGGGGGACCACCGATGAATGAGAAACAATGCGAGAATGTTCTTGATTACTTGAATGAACAGCTAACAGAAAAAGAGAGAGAAGAGTTCGAACAACATTTACGGGAGTGTCCCGACTGTCAGGCAGAAGTGCAGGAATTGGAGAACCTGATGGGAGGCATCCCTGCATATATGAAAGAAGCGACACCTCCGGCTGGTATGAGGGAACGTGTCTTAAATGATGTGTTCAAGGATGAAGAAAATGAACACAAAAATGAAACGGAAGAAAAACAGGCGCCGGTCCTCTCTCCTAAAAAGCCGAACAAGTGGAAGGTTTGGGCTGGTGCGCTTGCAGCAGGTCTACTCCTCTCCGTAGGTGGTAATATCTTCGCTGGCCTGCAGCTTCAACAACTATCTTCACAAAATGAAGATCTGGAGTCGAATCTTTCTGACCTTCAAGTCGCTTTATCTAAACTCGAAGATCGTGAAAGTGAGAATGGAGATACGATGACACCGACCGAGCGGACGCAGCTTGCATCAACAGGTGAAGCCGGATCTGGAGTCGCGACCCTTGTTGATCGTAACATCGGTTCTGAACTACTTGTCCAAGTGGAAGAATTGACTCAACTTGAAGGGGACCAGGTCTATCAAGTATGGCTGATCGAAGGTGAAAATCCTGAACCAGCAGGTGCTTTTACGACAGATGGTGAAGGTAACGGTGCGGTGACTTTCCGGATTGATGAAGAAAATCAGAAATCATGGGATGCGATCGCCATCACCAAAGAACCAAAACCGAATAACCAGCTTCCTGAAGGAGAAGTTGTATTACAAGCGGAACTATAGGAAGATATTGAGGAGATTGGCTCATTGAGCTAATCTCTTTTTTATATTCAAATGATTTATTCCGGCTTCTTCACCCATAAATTCACTTGTAAATGACTAATCGTCACTTTTATGATCGGTTCTTTCTTTAATTGAATCTTTTCCATTTGGTTTGGAGGAAATAAATAAAACCCAAATTTGTCCCCATTCCGGTAATGAAATCCAGATGAGCCAGAAGGAGTTAACTCATAAGTTTCGTCATTATACACAGCTTCGGCTTCTGCTTTAAAATGACGAGTAAAACCTTTAGTATTCCGTGCATGTTCTAATCCGGAAACTAATGTCGCCCCATCCGCATCATAACTTCCACTTGATCTGAATGTTACTTCGTACGTAGAACCACTGCGCGTTACTTTCGTTACAAAAATTTTATTTTCACTATCCTCAAAGAGCACTTTTCCTTCGTTACTCTCAAGATCACTTAAATTAATTTCTACCGTATATTTTTCTTCCAAAGGGAAGGTCTTATGATAATAACCCTCAATGTTACTAGTTACATAGCTGATCCCTTTGGATTGTAGATGGAAGCCTTCAATGATGCGCGGGATCAGCAGGATGCCGATTACGATGATGGCCATGAGGATATACAACGTATTTAAATGAAATAATCTTCTTATCACAAATTTTCCTCCTCATAAAACCGAATAGTAATCCATTAAAACTAAACATAAAACTTATGCTCATATTACCATAAAATTACAAATAATTGTTAGTTGGTCTTTATGTGGACACGCGCTAATCCTACTGGTGGCTGTCCCTTCGTAAACTTGAAAATTTCTTTATTTCGACAGCCGTTTTCGACAATCATTCCCTCATTTGCCAGAGTATAATGTTTCCATATAAATGAAGGAATTAATGGAGGAAAGAGCATGCTGCTAAAAAAACTTGTGTTTACGCTGGGGTTGTTGTTATTGAGTTCATGTTTGATGGTAAAGCCGGCAGATGCCGCTGAGAAGGAAGCCATTATTATTAACAAAAGCAATAATCAACTAGCTTTTTATGAAAATGGTAAACTTCAGAAAGTTTTTCCTGTAGCAACAGGAAGAACGAGAAGTTTGACTCCGGAAGGGAAATTCTCTCTCGTTAATAAAGTGAAAAACAGGCCGTGGTATAAAGAAGGCATCCCCGGTGGTGATCCAAGGAATCCATTGGGCGCGAGATGGCTTGGGATAAAAGTTCCGGGGGACTGGGGACATACTTCTGGGAATATGTATGGAGTGCACGGAACCAATCAGCCGTCTTCCATCGGAACTTACGTATCCAGTGGATGTATTCGTATGTATAACAAAGATGTCATATGGTTGTATGATCGAGCGGATAAGAATATTCCAGTTTATATTACAAGTTCCTCCTCATCTTTCACAGCATTAGCGCAAAAATATGGAGTTGGGGCTAATAAAGCAGTTGCAGGAAATGAATTTTTTAATGAAACATTAAGGTATGGCAGCAAAGGAGATTCAGTGGCCATTCTGCAGAGAAAACTCAACATAAAAGCTGATGGAATGTTTGGTCCACAGACCTTAAGAGCTGTTAAGAAGTATCAAACGTCGAAAGGGTTAGTAGCTGATGGTATTGTCGGGCCAAAAACAAGAAAAGCATTATTCAGTAAATAGTTAAGAGCAGCAAGATCTAAGTTGTGAGCGTAAGAGATAATGCCAAACGAAAAGAAGCCCCTTCTCTAATGAAGCTGAAAAATTCCTTTGAATCTTTAGCTTCTTTTTTATGCTTGGAGAAGATATAGTCATTCAGGATAAATATTCGATTTTTTACTTTTGAAATGTAACTTTTCCATATTATGGTCGTCTTATAAAAGTGGGAGGGATGGGGGATTAGAAAAATTTTAGTAGTATCGGGTCTTCTATTATGCATGCCGTTGGCCATTGGGGTGTTTTATTATTTTTTAACACCTCCAGAACATCCCATTCCGAATGTCACAACAGCTGGAATGAGTGTCCCTGTAACAGAAGGTTCCTATTGTTGGAAAGGACCTCGATCAGCTGAATGTGTAGATAAAGTTTTCACAGATCCCATAGATATGGGAAAACAATATGAACCGACCGGAGTAGCTCCTAATCAAAAAATCAGCGTGCGTTTTGATCAAGCCCCTGCGCAAGAAATGAAAATAGAACAATGGGTAGAAGAGGGTTATGTGAGGGAAATTGATTTTAAGAGAAGTGAAGTAATGGCTCCCATCGAAAAAGGAGTGTATGTCTATTATATTACGGCTCAGTGGAAGGAAGGGGGTGGCCATTACGCTTTTTCAATAGAAGTAAAATAAACAAGATTGCAAAGGGGAGATGGACTTGTTATTGACAGATCGGACAGTTATGAAAGAGATTCAAAACATAGATCTTGAAGAGGTAAAGGAACTTTACTTAAATCCAGTGGTCAGAAAATACCTAGGAGGTCCACGTGATGAGGATAGTATGGCTGCGCTCTTTGAAGGAATGCAGACCTCAGATGAAAAGTTTCTCTATTTGGTGGTACGTGAAAAAGGAACCAATCATTTTATTGGGTTAGTTTCACTTGATCCTCATCATGATGGGGAGAATATCGAGATTTCATATCAATTCCTGCCTCGTTGGTGGGGGAAAGGGTATGGTTCTGAAATTGTGGAAGAAGTCGTAGGCTATGCTTTTAATGAGATGAATCTCCAAAAAATTACGGCCGAAACGCAGATGGCCAATGTGTATTCTTGCAGGCTTTTAGAAAAAACAGGGATGAAATTAGAGAAGACCCTCTCTCGTTTTGGTGAAACCCAATGTATTTATTCTATAAGACCAAATGAACGGCGTATCTACATAGGTTAGATATCTTAGGAAATATAGGCAAGTTTTTTGGGGTAATAAAAGAAAGGGATGACAGAGTGAAGAATTCTAAAAAGCGTATTTATTCCCATGTAATTATAATCTTCATTGTTTTCATGACTGCTGGATGTCAAGACATAAAGGGCAAAGAAACAACTTTAACTACAGGTGAAGACGAGTCTGGTGTCAACCATCACACAGAGACGGGGTCAACGGAAAAGGAAAGTGATCAAACAGATTCCAGCGAAGAAAAAGGTACTTCGAAAAACCAACCGGAGAGCGCATCTTCAGAAGAAACCGGTGAAGATGAATCAAACGCTAACCCCTCAAATGACGAGAATTCTAATCAACAACCAGATGGTGAAAAGGTAGATCTGAACCCTTACACATCTAATGAAATAGAGTGGGCAAGAGTTTGGTATCAACTAGCTCCCAACCAACAGATCGACAAAATGTATGTGAAAAAGATTTCCGCTGGCAGCCTAATTAATCCTAACCATGAAGAGAGTGCTGTTTATCCTGAGGATGTGATTCAGTTAGAAGGTA
This sequence comes from Halobacillus aidingensis, assembly GCF_900104185.1. Taxonomy (GTDB): domain Bacteria; phylum Bacillota; class Bacilli; order Bacillales; family Halobacillaceae; genus Halobacillus; species Halobacillus aidingensis. The sequence goes on from NZ_FNIZ01000005.1 coordinate 190,150, forward strand.
CACGCTTAGTCGATGGAGCCGTCACTTATAGTGGTAACGGAGATGGCACAGTGAATGTCTACAATGTACCCGCCCGGTGGAATGAAAAGCTGAATGGAGAAGTGGATAAGGATGAGATAAAAAAAGTCACGGAAGATGTAATGAAAACCACAAAGCAAGTGAGGATTAAGGCAGTTTCCAATGAGGACATCGTAGCGTTGATCGAGAAGATACAAATGGTAGATCCACAGTGAATTTTTCCTGTAGGCTAAGATCCCTCATAACGTAATCACGCGGGCTGGTGGACACTTAATATGGGTCATGGTAGGGAGAACATAATAGAAGGAGGGTGTCATGCTGTTTGAAAATGGTGATTTACTAGTAAGGAAAGTAGTGAAAGAAGATCATGATGTACTATCCAAATGGCTTTCAGACCCTAGAGTACTTGAATATTATGAAGGAAGAGATCAGCCTTTTAATCGGAGTAAGATTGAGAATGAATTTATTTCCTTTGGTGATGAAAAGACACAATGCCTTGTCGTATATAGAGGGATGAAAATAGGATATATCCAATTTTATGAGTTAGATAAAAAAATGAAAGGTCAATATGGGTATGTGGATCGGGTCGTTTATGGAATGGATCAATTTATTGGAGAAGTAATGTATTGGAACAAGGGGATGGGCTTCTTGCTTGTTACGTCTATGGTTGATTATTTACTTGAGAATAAATGTGCAGATAGGGTGGTGATGGATCCTCAAGTAAGAAATGAGCGGGCTTTAAGATGCTATGAAAAGTGCGGTTTTCGAAAAGTGAAGCTGCTTCCAAGTCATGAGCTTCATGAGGGGGAGTATCAAGATTGTTGGTTAATGGATATCCAAAGAAGTCAATGAAGCCATGAATCATGAACTTTTTTGAATAGGTAAAAGTCATTCCCGATAAAATAGTTGGAATAAAATATCCTATTTTTAGCCTTACGTTTGCTTTATAGCTTATGGCGCTTTATTAATGTTGAAGTATTGATCTGAAACCTATAGATGTTGCAGGAATAGAATTCTTCGTGGAGAAAAGGTTTATTAGGAAAGATTACCTAATGACCATCGTTTATGTTTCTTAATGGAATCAAAAATGAATGTCACTTTTGGAGGTGAAGAAATGGATCCGAAAATCATAGCGATAGAGGAAAAGACGTTGATTGGAAAATCGAAGAGGATGTCTTTAGATGAAGATTCTACTCAAGAACTTTGGAAAAGTTTTATGCCGTACCGTCATTCCATTCCTAATCGTACCGATGAAATGTTATACAATATCAAGGTTTTTGATCGTGGATTGGATTCTGAGAATTTTAGCTCTTCTACAACTTTTGTTAAATGGGCGGCAGTGGAGGTTGATCAATTCTACCCTGAGGAAATGTCAGCGATGGAAACCCATCTTTTGAGTGGTGGGATTTATGCGGTCTTTCTGCATCGCGGGCCCGCAAGTGAATTCAACCAAACGTTGCAATACATATTCAGAGAGTGGCTGCCATCTTCATCCTACGTCTTGGATGATCGGGAGCACTTTGAACGGTTTACAGAAGATTATCGTCCAGCTGACCCTGAGGCCGTGGAAGAGGTGTGGATTCCTGTTCAATACCGGGGATGAGGGGACGAACATGATCATCGATTTCTTCAGGAGGTGGGGGTTTGAGGATCATTAGGAACAATCTTCACAAAGGGGGAGTCTAGTGAACGACGTAAGGAAAATACATATCATCGGTTCCGTAGCAAGCGGGAAGACGACGCTCGCAAGAAAACTATCTCAAGGACTGAACATTCCATATTATGAATTGGATAATGTGGTGTGGGAAAGGCACCAGGCAGGTGATATTCGAAGAACAGAAGAAGAGCGGGCCGAGTACCTCAAGAAGGTTGTTAAGAAGGAAGGATGGATTATGGAAGGTGTTCATAATGAGTGGTGGGTGGAAGAAAGCTTTCGTCATGCGGATGTCATCATCTTCCTAGATACCAAATACTCCGTACGGACATACCGGATCATCAAATGGTTCATTTTACAAAAGTTACGGTTGGAAAAGTCCAATTACACCCCAACCTTCCGAATCTTCTTCAAAATGTTCAAGTGGAATAAGTATTTTGAAGAGAACGGGAAACCGCACTTTTTTCAAGCATTTGAGGAAGTTCAAGATAAAGTGCTGAAAGTGAGCAAAGTTAAAGAGTTGGAACAGAAATTGCATTCCCTCCGATCGACTTCACCAGTAGAAAATAAGTGATGCAGGAATTGACAGTGCCTATAGAAAACAACCGTGAAAAAGGTGGTTTTCTTTTTTGAAAAGAATTTTTGTTGATATAACAAGGGTTTTAGCCTTTTTTAAAACTTTTTTTGTTTTTTTGTGATCCAAAATGCATCTCCTCTCGTTAGCTTAGTGAAATCAAAATTAGAGGAGTGGTTGGAAATGAAAAAACAAATCAACTGGAAGAAGTCTTTAATCGCTTTGCCGATGTCCGCAGCGCTTATGTTGCCGACAGCCACGGTTACGTTTGCAGATGATCACGGTGATCACAATGAAAAAATGTCAGATGTAACGGTATCGACACCGGCTGCTGATTTACGCGCAACACTTGATCAGTCCCTTTCCGAGCACGCCTACCTTGCCGTAGTAACCATGCAGAAAGGAATTGAGGGAGCTGAGGATTTTGATGCAGCAGCTGCAGCCCTTGAAGGAAATACACAAGATCTGACCGCAGCGATTGCTTCTGTCTATGGAGATGAAGCAGGACAGCAATTCGAATCCATGTGGTCAGAACATATCGGTTATTTTGTTGATTACGTAAAAGCGACAGCTGAAGAAGATGAAGCGGGACGTGAAGAAGCGTTAAACAATTTGGACAACTACCGTGAAGATTTCTCCATGTTCTTGGAAACAGCAACAGATGAACGTTTAGAAGCTTCCGCGCTGGCTGAAGGTCTTCAAATGCACGTGAATCAGCTCGTCGGTGCTTTTGACAATTATGAAGAAGGCGACTTTGATGAAGCCTATCAAAAACTTCGTACAAGTATCGATCACATGTACGGAGTAGGAAAAGGTCTATCCACAGCGATTACCGACCAATTCCCGGATAAATTCGAAAATACTAACCCAGCGACACCAGCCGCTGACCTTCGTGCAGACTTGAACCACTTGCTATCTGAGCACGCAGCCCTTGCCGTCCTTGCGATGCAAAAAGGAGGCGACGGTGCGGAAGACTTTGAAAATGCCGCAGCTGCGCTCAGCAACAATACGGAAGATCTTTCTGCAGCCATCACTTCTGTCTATGGAGAGGAAGCGGGACAGCAATTTGAAGAAATGTGGTCTGAGCACATCGGTTACTTCGTCGACTATGTAGAAGCGACAGGGTCAGGAGATGAAGAAGCAAAAGAACAAGCCTTGACTGCTTTGGACGGTTACCGTGCCGACTTCTCCGAGTTCCTTGATACAGCGACAGAAGGCGGATTAGAAGCAGAAGCAACAGCGGAAGGTCTTCAAATGCACGTGAACCAATTGACAGGATCTTTCGACAGCTATGTAGAAGGTGACTTTGACGCAGCCTATGACCAGCTTCGTGAAGCGTATGCGCACATGTATGGAGTAGGTGAGGGCCTATCAGGTGCCATCGTAGCGCAAAACCCTGAAATGTTCGCATCCAACATGCCTTCGGAAATGCCTAAAACAGGTCTCGGCGGAACAGCGGATGACGGAATGAATGCCTGGATGATTGCCTTCGCCAGCATGGCAGCCGTCCTATTCGCAACAGCCATCGGCGTACGCAAAAGCAAAAACAATGCATAAAAAGTAATTACCAAAAATTTCTACCCCTGGTCATACAGATATTTCCAGGGGTAGTTCATTATAGATGGAAGGTGAATGGATATGTACAAGTGGATTCCACTGTTGTTTCTCTGCTTCTTGTTTGCGTGCTCGAGTGCTCAGGAGCCGGATGCGAGTATGGATGCTGAACAAAAGGCAGCGGATACGACAGAGCAGGCGCAGGAAAAGGGAAGTTTAAGAGAAACGTATGACTCCCAGAAAATAAATGCATCCACAACTTCTGAAACGACCGAAGAGACAGCGATCACACCGAATACCGTAACTATTCCCGCGATTGATGTGAAAGCGGATATTGAGAATGTGGGTCGTTATGCAAATGGTCAGATGGGAGAACCGGAAAGTGTGGATGGTGTGGGCTGGTACAAAGATGGTTATCAGCCAGGAGCGAAAGGAAGTGCCGTTCTTGCGGGCCACGTAGATAGCCTTACAGGTCCGGCGGTATTTTATAACCTGGAAGACTTGCAAGAAGGCGATGAGATCATCGTCACAGATGAAGAGGGGACAGAACAAACGTTTATTGTACAAAAATCAGAGGCTTATGATCGAAAGAACGCGCCATTGAACAAGATTTTTGGTTTTTCTTACCGAAGACAGTTGAACCTCATCACATGCACAGGGGAATTTAATAAAGAAGCAGGAACCCATGATGAACGGTTGGTCGTCTATGCCGTCCATGAAGATGATGTGAATCCTGCAGGCTAAACAGGTATCTATCTTCATATAGATGCCTGTTTTTATTTCCGAATGAAATGTCGTTTTTTACAGGGTTATTCTCTTAAATACTGAAATATTGCTAGAAATACTGATATGATCCTGTAAATAGTGATATCATGGTCGAAATAATGGTAAACCCAACTCTCCATTAATAAAGGTTAAGAAATCGGTACTTCAAGATGAAATCTCACTGAACGCTGAAGGAGGTACGCGGATGCAATACATAGGCATTGACTTATCGGGACCCAGCAACACCAAAGACACCGTGCTCGTGCATTTTCACAAGGAGAAGGACAAGCTCTATTACAAAAAACATGAAACACCGATGAGTGACTATGCTTTAATTACATACATAGAATCTCTAGCGGATAAAGACTCCGTCACCATCGGCGTGGACGCTCCTTTATCCTATGAAGATGGGGGAGGGGACCGGGAAAGCGACCGATCCTTGAGAACATTCGTAACTAAGCTCGGCATGAAGGGAGCGTCCATCATGCCCCCGACAATGTTGAGGATGGTGTACCTATCGTTGAGAGGCATACGCTTTACAAGGGAAATCGAACGTCTTTCAACCAAATACGAAGTTCATATCGTTGAAGTTCACCCCGGAGCGGCGCTTGGGGCAAGAATGGAAACGATTGATGATGTTCTTCATTACAAGCAAGACCTTTCCATTCGCAAAAGAATACGGAGATGGTTCGAAACACAACAATTATTAGATATCCCGGAAGTGATGGCCCAGGAATCCCACACCATCGATGCTTGCGCTGCCGCACTTGCTGCCTGGCATTGGCAGGATCCTGACTTTGAGCCGGCTTGGCTGTACAAAGCATTCTTACCTCTTCACCCTTATGATTTTTGTTGTTGATCTATGAGTGATGATCCGGTAAAGATGAATGAGTCATGTATAATAGAACTTAAGATGAGTTTCAGATAGAAAAGGAGACGAGATCATGATGGAACCTTTTAATGTAAGAACGGCGATGCGAAAGGAAGAACACACTGGTACAACGTCCGGATTATGTGAAGGATACATTCAAACCAATATGGTGACACTTCCGAAAGAGTATGCTTTCGATTTCCTATTGTTCTGCATGAGAAATCCGAAGCCATGCCCTCTCGTCGAAGTGATGGAAGCGGGGCAGACGGTCCCTCAAGCGGCTGATGCGGATATCCGGACAGACTTGCCGCGTTACCGCATTTATCGTGATGGGAAGTTTGCTGAAGAAGTCCTGAATATCTCAGACGTGTGGCAGGATGATTTCGTCACTTTTCTGATCGGGTGCAGTTTCACTTTTGAAAAAGCGCTCCTTGATGGCGGTATTCCGTTGTTCCACCAGGAGCAGAAAAAAGTCGTGCCCATGTTCGATACAACCATTCCATTAGAGTCCGCTGGGATTTTTAAAGGGAATATGGTCGTCAGTATGCGAGCGGTCCCGAACCATTTAGTCGATCAGGCCCTTGCTATTTCGGATCGGTTTGAACAGTCTCACGGGAGTCCTGTCCATATCGGGTCACCAGAAGAAATCGGCATCAAGGATCTGCAGAGCCCGGATTATGGGCAAGCCGTCGATTTTGACCCTGCAGAAGCGACACCTGTTTTTTGGGCGTGTGGGGTTACACCACAAAATGCTGCACTCCAAGCGAAGCCATCCATGATGATTACCCATGCCCCCGGTCATATGTTGATTACCGATCAGTTGGACCCGAATTATAAAAATGGGTAACTCTTACCAAACGAGGTTCCGAACTTGCATCCAACTCCCTGTAGTGATAAGTTTTTCTTAATGAAATCTTTACAAAAACGGGAGCGATACATATGGATACACAATCACAGATGAAGCTATTCACTTTAAACTCCAATGAACCATTGGCTCAAGAAATATCAGAAATTCTGGAAGTCCCTTTAGGAAAAAGCAAAGTCGTCCGTTTCAGCGATGGAGAAGTTCAAATCAATATTGAAGAAAGTGTCCGTGGGGATGATATTTACCTGATCCAGTCCACATCCCAGCCTGTCAATGAGCATGTGATGGAAATGTTGATCATGGTCGATGCCTTAAAGAGAGCTTCTGCCAAAACGATCAATGTCGTTATCCCTTATTATGGGTATGCACGTCAAGACCGGAAAGCACGTCCCCGTGAACCCATTACAGCGAAGTTGATCGCCAACCTTCTCGAGAAGGCAGGCGCAGACAGAGTCATCACGCTGGATTTACACGCTCCGCAGATTCAAGGATTCTTCAATATCCCTGTGGATCAGCTACAAGGCATTCCCATTCTTGGAGAGCATTTTAAAACGAAGAACATCGAGGACCTTGTCGTCGTTTCTCCTAATACAAGCAGCATGAATCGGGTAAGAAAAATGGCTAATATTCTTGATGCCCCGCTTGCTTTCATTGATAAACGCAAAGCGGAGCCCGGGGAACCTGAGATCCGTGATGTCGTCGGTGATGTCGAAGGCAAAAACGTCATCATCGTCGATGACATGATGGATACAGCGGATACCGTGGCTGTCGCTGCTGACATTCTCCATCAGAATGGAGTCAACGACATCTATGCCTGCGGAACGCACGCCGTGTTATCCGACCCTGCCGTCATCAAAATCGAACAGTCGCCAATCAAAGAATTAGTGATCACGAATTCAATTTTCCAACCGGAAGAAAAACAGATTGATAAAATGACCATTCTTTCTGTCGCTCCTCTGCTCGCGGATGCCTTGTTACGCGTCCAGCACGAGCATTCCGTGAGTGTCCTGTTCGATTAATAGCTTATATTCAAAGCACCTCTTTCCGAAGGGGTGCTTTTTTATGTGATTCTATTCTTTTGTAATCTATAATAGCTAAATTATAAAAGAAGGACTGCATGTTATAGATTTACTGCTCACAGTTAACTAGCCTATCTCAGCTAACAAATGCTTCAACATCCTATCAATCTTTACCATACTTCGATTTGACGAGTTGTACGAACATCTCTATAATTAATCCCTATGTGTTAAGAAAAGTCTCAGAACAAGGGGAGTATTCGTTTTCTGAACGTCTAAAGAACAAAGCCATTGTATAAACGTCATTGACTTAAAAATAAATTAACTATCACAGGTTATTAAACCTAGGAGGAAAATAATGAACGAAAAAACGAATAGGAGAACGAGAATTGACTGGATCACATTCAGCATCAGCGGAGGCTTTCTCGTCTTATTTTTACTCATGTCTCTCTTGAATAAAGACCTGATGGGAGAATGGATCTCAAGCTCGTTCGACTTTTCTGTTACATTCTTTGGTGCCTTTTGGCAACTGCTGCTGCTTGCTACATTCGTAGTTGGTGTCTCGCTGGCCCTATCGAAATATGGAAAAGTGAAATTAGGAAAAATGGATCGACCGGAAAACAGTTGGTTCCGCTGGGTCTCCATGATTCTTTGTACATTGCTTGCGAGTGGCGGTGTCTTCTGGGCAGCCGGAGAACCAATCTATCATTTCTTAACGACACCACCGCTTTTTGCGGATGAGGGAATGACAAGTGCACAGGCCGTCGTACCTGGGTTAGCGCAAAGCTTTTTCCACTGGGGCTTTACGGCATGGGCATGTTTAGGTACAGTAGCTACGATTGTACTGATGTATGCGCACTACCATAAAGGGTACCCGTTAAAGCCAAGGGCCATTTTCTATCCTATGGTTGGAGAGAAAATTTTCAACAAGAAAAGCGTCATCGGAGCTACAGCTGATATCGTTTCTGTCATTGCTGTAGCCGCAGGAACGATTGGACCGATTGGCTTTTTAGGACTACAAGTCGGTTATGCTTTGAACTATTTATTCAATATCCCGGACACGATGTTCACTCAGTCACTCGTGATAATTTTCCTTGTGACAATCGCTGCTATTTCTGCAGCTTCTGGTGTAGATAAAGGGATTCAACTGCTCAGTCGTCTGAATGTCGGTTTTGCCGTCGTTCTTATGATCGGCATGCTCATTTTAGGACCAACCATGTTCATCATTGATTCATTCATCGCCGCGGAAGCCTTTCAACTTCAAAACTTCTTACGTATGAGTCTTTATCGCGGAGATAGTGGGTGGCTCGGTTATTGGACCGTCTTCTTCTGGGGTTGGTTCCTCGGTTTCGGACCGGCGATGGCGATGTTCATCAGCCGAATCTCCAGAGGACGTACCATTCGTGAGCTGATTCTTGCCGTAGCGATCATCGCTCCGATTGTGAGTAATTTCTGGTTTGCCGTTGTCGGAGGGTCTGGTTTGTTTTACGAACTGGAATCTCCGGGAGCCATTTCTACAGCCTTGAATAACACAGGAATGCCTGCCGCGGTAATGGCGATTATGGAACAAGTGCCATACGGGATGGTTATGGCTGCTGGATTCTTAATGGTTACGGTCATTTTCGTCGCAACCACAGCCGACACGATGTCCTATTCTGTCGCTGTCACGATTACAGGTGATACTCATCCGCCACGTGTCCTGCGTGTGTTTTGGGCCCTGCTTTTTGGAGGGATCGCTGCAACCCTTCTCGGTATTGGAGAAAGCAGTATTCAAACCCTGCAAAACTTTATCGTGGTTACCGCTGTTCCGGTTTCACTGTTGTTGTTGCCGCCTGTATGGCTGGCGCCGAAAGTGGCTAAGCGGATGGCGAAGGAACAAGGGCTGATTACGGAAAGAAGTGTACCTGTATCCGTTGAGAAAAAAGAACGTAAAACATCATAATTGAGCTAAGCCGCTATTCTATCGATTTTCTGCGATAGAATAGCGGCTTTTTCATTACTAACGTGTGATTGTTGCCTGATAGTGCTGAATAATTTAATAAGGTTCATGAAGTCAGCTGTGGGACTTTACTCTAGAGATGTAGAGGTATGCGGGGGATTTGAAAAACATACGATAATAAGAGGAAATAGAAGTTTGTTCTAGTTCATTCCAGCTTTTTAAGAGAGACCATTCTCGAGCCACTACCTTCATTACCTTTTTTGGAAAAAGGAAGTGACAAAATATCAAAAAATCTAACAGAATAAAACTAACATTACTCATAACTATTGGTATAATAGTTATTTTGGTTCTACCTATTCTAACCAACCATCTTATGACGTTTCGTTGGTTCAAAGTTGTCGGTGATGAGGAAACTTGGATCGCTTTTTACGGAAGTTACCTTGGTGGGATCATTGGAGGGTTGATGACTCTGGCAGGTGTTTTGCTAACGTTCAACTACCAAACAAAAAATAAACAACAAGAAGATGAAGTGAATGAACATAAAACGCTGCTTTTACTATATCCAAAGTTTCTTTTGATAAAATCAAATTTAAAGAACATTAGGTTTTCTTTGGAAAACAATCACCAAATGATAGAAAAGGAACAAGAATGGAATAAGATTGAGCGTGAAATGTTCAAATGGAGAATAAAAAGGTTAGCTGAAAAACTGAACTTTCTAGAAGAAATTGATTCTAGTAAGCTACTGCCAGACACGATTGTAAAACTCATGGATTTGAATAGGGAATTAGAAAATATATATGTGGCTGTCTCTGTATTAGAGGGGAACTTTGAAAGTGGGTTTCCGTCTGAATCATGGGAGGAATATTCCAATGGAGTTAAGGATGCTATTGAACTGTTGGATTTAACAATTAAGGACTTGAATATTCAACAATGAAATATTGAAGTCGAAATAGAACTGTATAAGTGATCTCCTCACAATGCACAAGCTCTTCTTATTATATCTCAAGACGCTCTTTCTTAGCTGGAGTGATCGTTCCGTTTCCATAGAAGAACACTTCTAAAATGAATTTGTGGCAGTTCTTTTAGGAGACGGCTTTTTAAAGACGATCACACCTCATACACGTTTAACATTTCAATAGGTGATCGAACATTTTCCCTTCTCAAATAGACATCTCTCGTAAACTCCATATGGGTAGCAGGATTGGATAGTAGGTTTCTACCTTTTCCTATTAGGGAAAATGAATGTTATTAAACAAGTTACTCAGGAGGAATCTTAATGCCTAATGAAAACAAACAAACCTTCCATATCACAGATTACAACGACTTCAACCGCGTCTGCGTAGAAAATGATGGACTAGCTTTCCCAGAACTCAAAAAAATGATGGAAGACTACATACTGAGTCAGGCCACCATGGAGTTCAAAGAATGCTGGATCCAGGATCAGCAAGTGGAAGAAGGGGAAGTCAGAACGGTACAAGTCAATTTCCTGGATACGAACTCTAATAACTTTATCCGCCTGTGGGGTTCGAAAAACAATGAAACGGAAGAAGTATTAAATATGAAAGTGGATGCCATTGACTTGAATACGGAAGAAGTCGTCTATGAGCGTCAATTAACATGAAATAGATAAGGCGATTAGCTGTTATACAGCTAATCGCCTTATCTATTTATGAATTAACCGTCGTTCCTTTCACTTGCTTCACAAATTCCTTCATGATGGATGGCAGGTCTGGCCACGCGTGACCGGATATGAGGTTGTCATCGACATAATTCATTTCATCCATATATTCAGCACCCATACTCTCTACTTCAGGACGACATGCATGATAGGCAGTCATCTTACGACCTTCTACTACGTCAGCAATCGTCGTCAATACAAGGCTGCCATGGCACATGACAGCAATCGGTTTTTCGGCGATGAAGAAATGGCTGACGATTCCTGGCAGGTCATCATGCATGCGAATATGTTCAGGGGCACGGCCACCTGGAATGATAAGCGCATCGTAATCATTTGGATCGACTTGTTCGAAAGTCATGTTTGAATCGATCATGTAGCCTTTTTTCTCGGTGTATGTTTCCCAGTCTTCAAAGTCGTGGATGACCGTATTCAGTTTCTTCTGGTGAGGTGCGGCAATATCAACATCAAAACCTTCTTCCAAACAGCGGAAATAAGGATAATACACTTCCAAAGCCTCGACAGCATCTCCGGTCACAATCAACACTTTCTTTGCAGTCATCTTTCACCCTCCTAAAGTAGAATTACATAAGGAGTAGTACCCTTATTCTCTTCTTCGATAACCACTAATTTCCGTCAGTCCAAAGAACATGTTACTTTTACTTTTTGAAAAAAATCCATGGACAGCGGAAAAAGGATGTTCCCTTGATGGAAATCCTTTTTTATTATGAAGAAAACCTGACATCAGGAAGCACTCGCTGTCAGGTTTTCATGGTAAAGTATGGATAGAATGAAAGTAAGGGAGGAGACGCCATGAGTTGGATCCAATCGATGCAGAAAGCGATTGATTTCATGGAGGATCATTTATTAGAAGACATCTCCATGGAAGAGATCTCACAAGCTGCTCATACATCACTCTTTCACTTCCAGCGTATTTTCAGCCTGCTTACCGATATGACAGTCGCAGAATATTTGCGAAGACGGAGGTTGACGCTCGCAGCGCAGGAATTGAGAAAAGGGGAACGGAAGATCATTGATGTTGCCTACACGTATGGCTATGAAACTCCCGAGTCTTTTTCCCGGGCCTTTCGGAAACAGCATGGCATCTCACCGAGGGAAGTGCGAAGTTACAGGGGGAAGATGACTGCATACAACCGCCTGGTTCTCCAGGTCAATTTAAAAGGAGCTGATCCGATGGAGTATGAAGTGGTGGAAAAAGAAGCGTTTCAGGTTGTTGGTATGAAAGAAGAATTTTCCTGCGTGAACGGTGAGAACTTGAAAGGCATTCCGCAGATGTGGGGAAAAGTGAATGGAGATGGTACAGACCAAAAATTGTTAAAAGAAAACACTGGTCCTGTAAAAGGTCTTCTAGGCATTTGCGTCGACAAAACGGCTGAGAAAAAGAACCACATTGACTACTGGATTGCAGCCGCCCGTGATGGTGGAGAAGTGGAAGGTTTGGAAATGATGGAAGTTCCAAAAGCGAATTGGGCGATTTTTGGTGTTCATGGCGCGATGCCTCATGCCATGCAGGATACATGGAAGAAAATCTATTCGGAATGGTTTCCTTCCAGCGGCTATGAAAATGCTGGTGGGCCAGAGCTTGAAGTCTATCACGATGGGAATCCGAACAGTGAAGATTATTACTCAGAGATATGGATTCCAGTTAAATAGTTAGGGAGAGCACAGTCCTTTGTCGGATTGTGCTTTTTCTTATGGAATAAAGGATTTTATTGGCAGAGTGCAGAAGGTAAATAGTATCAATTCATGTCCAATGGGAGGGAAGTCGTGAGATCATTTCTTCTGTTTCTCGCCGTTTTCCTGACCTCATGTTCACCACTTTCGGTACACATTCCTGAGAAGATGACCATTCATGAGATGGAAAGTTTTGAAGAAAAGAAACAAGGAAAAGCATATGTCATTACTGATAAAGAAGATATTCGGAAATTTCAATCAGGAATCTGGGGCGCAAGAAAGGAATCTGGAGCTGTTGATCTTGATGAGCCCGATCTTTCCTTTACATTAAATAAAGAGTCATATTTTTTATGGTTGGATTTAGGGATAATCATGAACCAAGCGAATACCCATACCCTTTATATACTAAAGGAACGGGATCACGAGAACATAAAAAGGATCATAGTGGAGAGGAATGACAGACTGTGAGCTTTTTTTCAGGAGTCTATCAAATCAATGTGAGAGTAAAAGAAATCAAAAAGGCTGTTGAATGGTATGAGGAAATCCTTGGTTTACGCGTCTTGAAAGATTACGGAAAAACCGTTGTTCTTGAGCATGACAGAGGAGTACCGGTTTGTCTGATTGAAAAGCCTCCTCATATCGAACTACCGGACAACTTGGATGGGACTCATCCTGTCTTCAGTATCTTTCCGACCAGCGTGGAGGATTGCAGGGCAGCTTTAATAGAGCGTGGTGTTGAAGTTCTGGAAGGTGGTAGTAAAGGTCATTTCAAATTCAGAGATTTGGACGACAATCTATTAGAAGCTTATTTACCCGGCCTTTATGAGGAAGCTCGTTTCAAGCCATATCGTTGAGGAGGGGAAGATTTGGACATCGGATATACCATTTGTTTCATCAAGCGCGACGAAGAAGTGCTGCTGTTGAACAGAAATTCACCCCCCGTTCAGGGGATGTGGAACGGAGTCGGAGGGAAAATGGAGAAAGGGGAGACCCCGCTTTCTAGTGTACAGCGTGAAGTTGCAGAAGAAACGAATCTTTTTCTAGATGAAAATCTATTCCAATATAAAGGGACCATTTCCTGGGCAATAGATGGGGAGAGAGCAGGCGGTATGGAGGCGTTTATCGTAAATATCGATGATGATGGTCTTTACCCTACGCCTGTCCAGATTGATGAGGGCATTCTGGCTTGGAAAGACGTGTCCTGGATCCTCGAAAAAAACAATCATGGCGTCAGTCCTATGATTCCTTATTATCTACATACGTTATTGAACAAGAAGCAAGAAGTCCATCATCATTTTACCGTCCATCATGGAAAAATCATCGAATACATCAAAGGGGAGGAAAGAATGCATGTTGTTGTTCCGTGAACTGAAACAAGAAGACTGGAAGAAGATCCATACCTATGCATCAAAACCGGAGGTCTCTCAATACCAGCCGTGGGGACCGAACTCTGAAAAGGATACCCAGGACTATGTCCAGCACTTGGTCCATGAAATCAGACAGGCCGAAACTCAAAAGTTTGCGTGGGCCATTTTACGTGAGGCAGATGAAGAGCTTATCGGTGTTGCGGAATTGACGATTTTGGATACGTATCATAGAACTGGCGAAATCGCTTATATCTTACATCCGGATGAGTGGGGACGGGGCATGGGTACAGAAGTTGCGAAAAGGTTGATCCGTGATGGATTCCAATCGTTTCACCTCAAACGAATCCAGGCGAACTGTCACCCCGATAACAAAGGGGCGGTACGTGTGTTGGAAAAAAGCGGAATGGAGAGGGAAGGAAGACTACGTGGTCATTTAAAAATGAAAGAAGGGCGCCGTGATTCCCTGCTTTACAGTGTGCTGAACGATGGATAAGTGGCTAGGGGCAGCAGCCGTCTGTATCAATGAACAAAACGAACTTCTGATGGTCCTTCAGGGAAAGCCGGAAGAAAAGAAAACATGGACAGTGCCTTCTGGAGGGGTGCTTGAAGAGGAAAGTCTGGAACAGTGCTGCATGAGAGAGACGTTTGAAGAAACGGGTTATCTTATCCGTGTGGTTGAAAGGCTGCGAACGAAAACAGGAAGGATAGGGAAGACGGATATCCATGTCGAATACTTTTCCTGCATGGTGAAGGGAGGGTCTATGCAGATCCAGGACCCTGATCATTTGATTCATGAGGTTCGCTGGGTTTCAAAAGAAGAGCTGAACGAATTGGAACTTTCTTTTTCTGAAGACCAGCTATTCTTAAATCATATGCTGACAAAAAAGAATGAAGGAGTGGATCGTGCATGAAGCTGCTTGTTATTGGAGGGACGAAATTTCTTGGGAGGCACATCGTAAAATCAGCTATAAGCGAGGGTCATGAGGTAACATTGTTCCATAGAGGAAAGACCAATCCTGGTTTATTTGAAGATGTGACCAACATTTTCGGAGATAGGGAAAACCGAGAGGACCTGGAAAAGTTGAGCGACCAAAATTGGGACGCGGTCATTGATACGTGCGGGTATAAACCGTCCACCGTATCCAAAAGTCTGGATGTCCTTGCTGGCTGCACGAAGAAGTATGTTTTCATTTCCACCATATCTGTTTATCCAGATTTCACATCGATTCATCATTTGGAGGAAACGGTGGAACCGATGACGTTGACTCAGGAGGAACTGGAACAAGCGGAACGAACAGAAGCCTTTGATCCATCCTTATATGGACCTTTGAAAGCTCATTGTGAGCAGGAAGTCCAAAGCCGGATGAAAGATAGAGGGATCATCATCCGTCCCGGATTAATTGTAGGGCCTCATGATCCGACTGATCGTTTTACATACTGGCCTTCAAGAATTTCTGAAGGGGGAGAAGTGCTCGCTCCTGGAAGGAAGGATCAACAGATTCAGTTCATTGATGCAAGAGATTTAGCGGATTGGATTGTCCAGCTGTCTGCTACTGAACACACAGGGATCTTCAATGCCAACGGCCCTGAAAACAAGCTGACGATGCGCAATTTCCTGGAGACGTGTGCATCAACACTGAATGAAGTGGTGTCGTTTACATGGGTATCCGCACGGTTTTTGACGGATGAAGGTGTCCAGCCTTGGAAAGACCTTCCCGTCTGGATTCCGACCGAAAAAGATTTCAGTCAGGATGTGACGAAGGCGATTCAGTGCGGGTTGAAATTCCGACCGTTAAAAGAAACCATTTTGGACACGTATCGCTGGGACGAGCAAAGAGGGAACGGTGTAAGAGGTGCGGGATTGACGAGGGATCAAGAAGCAACTGTTTTGAAAAAGTGGCATAGTCATTGAATTCACCAATGATTTTGGCCAACAAATCGCAACAGGTTTTCATAGGAGATCAAAGTGGCGAATTAATGAATAGAGCAACTAGGAGGCTGTATGGAACGTTACTTTATAAAGATTCGTGATAAAAAAGTCCGTGTGACGGAATGGGGGGAAAAGAGCCACCCCGTCATATTCTGTTTGCATGGACTAGGATCTACGAGTCTCAGTTTTATCGAAATCGCGGAAGCCTTACAACACGAATATCGCATCATTTCTATAGACGCCCCTGGACATGGGCGGACAGAATCTTTTGACTCAGAGGAAGATTATGAAATGAAAGCAATGGTTCGCTGGTTGAAGGAAGTGCACCAAAAGTTGGAGCTTGAAGAATTATATTTCCTCTCTCATTCATGGGGGAGTTTCGTTGCTTTGTTCTATGTCGATGCTTTTCCAAACCCTGTGGTAGGCAGCATCCTTTTAGACGGCGGATATCAGACGAAGCGCCTGGGAAATCAAACCGTCGAAGAAGAAGTGGCCTTTTATGAAAAGGACTTCGAAGAATCGGTCGAAAGTTGGGACACATTTTTAGATGTAGCCGTCTTCGCACCTGGTGCACGGCGTTCCGATTCATTAAAGCTGGCTGGAGAGGATCTGGCTTTGAAAAAGGACGGTAAATTTTATTGGCATGCGAGAGGTCTAACCGCGGCAGCAATCGTAAGGGCCATGCACAAAGATGAAACCGCTGACCTTTATCACCGCCTGCCATCAGACTTGCTGTTATTACGAGCCACTCAACCGGTTCACATGGAGGTACAAAGGAAGAAGACCTCCTCTATTTTTGAAAAAGAAACAGGGGCCGAGGTCGTGGAGGTGGCGGGGACTTCTCATATGATGCACTGGGACCGTCCCCAACGGATCGTTCAATACATTAGAAATCAATGGAGTTGAAACCATTCATGATAAACGAATTTCAAAGTCAGCCATTAAAAGGGAAAGTTGCTATTGTCACGGGCGTAAGTCGTGAGAATGGGATCGGAACAAGCACGTGTGAGAGGCTCGCTGAAGCAGGGGCAGATATCTTTTTTACGCATTATCAGCCCTATGATGAAACAGATGGAGAAGGAGCGGAAGAGCATTGGCCGGAAACACTCGCGAAAAAGCTGGATGAGCGAGGGGTTCGTGTCGCTCATATGGAAGCGGATTTGAGAGATGAAGATCTGCCACAGCAGTTGTTGGAGAGGGTAGTAAAAGAAATCGGCGTGCCTTCCATTCTTATCCATAACGCTACATTCAGTGTGAACTCCAACTATAGGGATTTGACCTCAGAACTGCTGGATAACCACTATGAAATCAATAATAAAGGGCCGATTCTACTGACTCAGGCTTTCGCCAAACTTTATGAAAAAACGTTCCAAACGGAAGAAGAAGGGAGCATCGTCTTTTTAGTATCCGGAGGACCGGACCCGAATAATCTGGCTTATATTGCTACAAAAGGAGCATTGAAGGCGATCACCCCGCCTTTGGCCACAGGACTTGCACCTATCGGAATCAATGTGAATGCTGTCGACCCTGGACCTACGGACACCGGTTGGATGGATCAAGAGACGAAGGAAGGTCTTTTGCCTTTGTTTCCTAAAGGGCGGTTGGGAAAGGCGGAGGATGCCGCCAAGCTGATTCGGTTCCTTGTGAGCCCGGATGCTTCATGGGTGACGGGACAGGTCATCCATTCAGACGGTGGATTTTTAGGTAGATAATAATAAAGGAGGACGATCTAAATGAAAAGCCCAATTCAAAATGAAGTCGGAGCGATTTTTGTCCCAGTCAAAGACATTGAGAAAGCCCGCGACTGGTACTGCGATCTGCTTGATGTGCCAGCGGAAGATGATTTTCCAGGCGGTCACCTTTACGTTTTACCTATGAAACATGCGGGCGTGGTGCTGGATAGCAAGATTTATACAGAAGAAGCGGTCTTTGGCGCGCCGGCCTTTCATTTTAATACAGAAGATATTGAAGCTGCTTACACGTACATGAAAGAAAAAGGAATCGACGTGGTTTCTGACATTCAATTTGGCCATTTTTTCAATTTTAAGGATCCAGATGGCAATCTATTGATGATTTGTAAATGCTAGGAGGGAAACGATGATTTTGCATACAGACATGGTAGGAGAAGGGGAACCTCTCGTTTTCCTGCACACCGGCTTACAGACGGGTAGGACGGATTTTGAAAAGCAGCGGGAGTATTTTTCTTCGAAGTATCAGGTGATTTCCCCTGACTTAAGAGGCCACGGGAAATCTCATGCCGACGACCTGGATAACTATTTCAATCAGGCGGCCGATGATATAGCAGAAACGTTGCGTTCATTGGAAATAAGAAGTGCTCATATCGCTGGGGGTTCATTCGGAGCACTCGTAGCGGTATTTTTAGCAAAAAAACATCCTGAACTTGTTCGGACATTGACCATCTCAGGGGTAACCCCTCTCAAACCGAAAAATTGGGAATCTATCAATGAAGAAGAATCCAAGTTCCGCATGAATCTCTTAAAGGACGAAGACACATGTGCTTACTTCGATTCTCTCCACGGAGAAGGCTGGCAAAGGTTTATTCATATGGGCCAGGATGAAGGGTGGTACCCTTTTGAAACGAGGAGTTCCATACAGTCCCTGAATATTCCCGTCCTTTTTTTGATTGGGGAGGGTCAGGAACATGAAGTCAAGGGCGTGACGGTTTACAAAGAACAATCCGACTCCATTCATGTAGCTGTTCTTCCCTTTGCTTCTCATTTGGTCCATTCAGAACAGCCGGAACTATACAATAAGACATTGGACGTGTTCCTCTCTAATGGGCATTCTGAATAAAAGGACGGCATAAAATGAATAAAGCTCAGCGATGAAGTTCGTATATTGGTGTTGTGAAGGTTTTCCTACGGAGATTTAAGGGAGCGAAGGTTCTTGGGCTTGCCTCATCGTTTGTATGGATAAAGAAAAGGAGGGTCATGGATGAAGCGGATGGCTGTGATGACAGATGTGCACGGAAACATTTATGCCCTTCAAGCTGTACTTAGGGATATCCGCAAACAGCATGTGGATCGATTGTATTGTATGGGAGACATTATAGGAATCGGACCTTTTTCCAATCAAGTATGCGAATGGTTCTATTCTTTAAAGGACACGGAAATTGTCAGAGGCAATCATGACGAAGCTGTGCTTGCTCTGATCAATGGTGAGCCTTATCCTGAAAGTAGAATTAATGTGCAAGAGCATCATCAGTGGGTGGCCGATCGACTGTACAAAAGGTATGCAAAGTGGATGGAAAGACTTCCACGGCAGATTGTTACAAAGATTGAGGCACGTACTTTTCAGTTCACGCACTATCCTATGGACACGAAATCGAGTCTGCTGCCCATTAGTGAGGATCCATTCGACCAACTTGTACCACCGAATGGAGAAAACTTTTCGCAGTTGGATGGGTTAGAAGCGGAGACTGTCCTATGCTTCGGCCATGACCATGATGTCCATCATTTTTCCATGAACGAAAGAGTGTTTTTTAATCCAGGCTCCTTGGGGTGTTATGATGAGCCCTATGCACGTTATGGAATCATTGAAATAGATGGTAGAAAAGTACGGTTTATGAAACGTCGAGTGCCTTATCCAATGGATACATATGTAGAACACTTGAATCGGATCGACTTCCCTCGTAAGGAAGTGATTCTGAAACTTTTTCAAAAAAATAGGAGGACACATCATGACACCACCGAAGCACATCGTATCAGCAGCAACCATTATAACGAATGAAGAAAAGGAAGTGCTCCTAATCAAAGGACCAAAGCGTGGCTGGGAGATGCCTGGAGGCCAAGTGGAGGAAGGCGAATCCTTTAAAGAGGCCGCTATCAGAGAAACGAAAGAAGAATACGGGTTGGACATTGAGATCACAAGGTTTTGCGGCGTATTCCAAAATGTCGATCGCTCCATATGCAACACGTTATTCTTAGGGAAAGCGGTAGGAGGAACGTTGAGGACGACAGAAGAAGCGTTGGAAGTAGGTTTTTTCCCCTTGGAGGAAGCACGTGACATGGTGACATGGGGGAATTTCTGGGAAAGAATCGAGCTGTGCTTAGATGAAAGCCGGCAGCCATTCTTGGTAGACTTCTGATTTTCATGCAAAAAAATAAAAGAGGCTGGGACAAAACTCAGCCTCTGAAACAAAAAGGAGCCCTGCGAACCAATTTGGTTCGCAGGGCTCCTCAATTTATGTTGTCTTTTTTCATTTCAATTAAAAATAAGAGCACACTCTGATAAAATTAAAGTTCCTACACAATAACCTCGGAGGTGCTCTTATGTTTAAAAATTATAACATGAATCAAGTGGTTTTGCCCATGGACGTTGAAATGAAACTTCAGGAAAATGACATCGCCTATTCGGTCCATGAATTGGTGGAAAGTATTCCGGATGAGGATTTCTCATGTTTCATGCGTGATACGGGATGCCCCGCTTATCATCCTCGTATGATGATGAA
>NZ_FNIZ01000009.1 GCF_900104185.1 Halobacillus aidingensis
GCGATTCATGAAGTAAAAGCATCGCTATATAAGTATTACGAACAAGTGAAAGCCAGTGGTTTAATGGAGTTCAATCAGGCCGTTCAGACCCTGAAGAATTGGCAAGTTGAAGTGCTGAATAGCTTTTCCTTCAATTACAGCAATGGTTTTATTGAGGGATTGAACAATCAAACGAAAGTCATTAAACGGAATGCGTTTGGATTTAGAAGATATGATCGCCTTCGATTTAAGGTGTTACTGCATCATCAATTCAAAGAATTAAAAGACTTTCAAGTAGGATAAGGAGTGGGAACAGGCTTCCCACCCCAACAATTGACGTAGAACCTAAAAAGGGCGATCCTTTTATTCTTCTCAAAACCAGGCGTTCGATAACCGCAAATGTGTGCGATTAATGATGAAGGAAGAAAGTACAAACTCATACGGAAAGCACCGGTCTCTATTTAAACTTAGTAGCAACTCCGAAATATATTGAAAAAACCAAAAAAATCAATAACGATTTTCTTACAATTTCCATTAAAGCTTTACAAGCATAAATGGTTTTCTTTATTCTTATACATAAAAAGAAACGTTTTGGATCATGGACGGAGGCTATCATCATGAAAAAATGGTTGGCAACAGCTTTCCTAGTTATCCTTTTAGGTCTCATTATTTTTACAACCTTTTCTGAAAAAGATGAGGTGGAACAACAAAAATCTTCGGCAAGTCAGGAAACAGGGATGGTTGCACCTAATGCACCCGACGGATTACAAGTAGGGGAGCAGGCTCCGGATTTCACCTTAGAGACGTTGAACGGAGAGACTGTTAAGCTTTCTGATTTTCGAGGAAAAAAAGTTTTTCTTAATTATTGGGCCACTTGGTGTCCACCTTGCCGCGAAGAAATGCCTGAAATGCAGAAGTTCCATGAAAAATATGGGGATGAAGTGGTCATGCTCGCTGTTAACGGTACCGGAACAGAGAAAAAAAGGGAAGATGTTGGCCGCTTTGTCAAAAACGGAGGGTATACATTTCCTATACTACTGGACAAGGAGCTCGAGATTAATCAGACATACCAGATCCTATCCATCCCTACCACTTATTTCATCGGTACAGATGGCGTCATTCAAGAACCAAGAATTGTTGGCCCGATGACCTATGAAATGATGGAAAAGAAGAAAGATGCATTGGAATAGGAATATTTTTATCAAATCATGGAAATCCTACCTATAAAAGGAGAGATATCCATGAGAAAACACAAAAGCATATCTTTTGAAGAACGTGTGAAAGAAAATATCCGATCCATCAAAGCTGATCAAAAGCTGTTGGATCAAATCGATGAACGGATTGAGAAGCGTCATAATGAGCGTATGAAGCAAATCCCATCGTAAGTGGGGTTTGTTTTGTACATAGAGTAAATCATGAGGGAAGGAGCATGCTCCTTCCTTTTTCTTTTCATAATTCGTCTCCTTCCTGGGAAAAGTAAGGGATGACTCATCAAGGGTCCATTGAAATTTACAGGAGGGGAACGAACATGTCCCATAAACAACAGCATATGGCGAACCAAAAACCAAATCCTGACAATCGCGCAGATAACGTCGATCGTCTCCAAGAAAAAGTGACGAACACGATTGAAAACATCGAAGAATCCCATGATGCAATGCGGTTTGCATCAGAAGAAGAAAAGAGAAATATCGAAAAGAAAAACAAACGAAGAAATCAATCGTTAGAAGCTATGCGTGACGAAATTAAGGACGAAGCTCGTCATCAACAATATTAACGTTCTGATCAACCGCTTCTCTCAAGAGGAGCGGTTTTTTGTCTATAGATTGAAGGCATCTTCATCTACATCAAATCTTGACTATGATAAAATGGATATCGGCGATAGAAAAGGAAGTGATGAAGATGTTAGAACAACTGAAACAGTGGAACAGTTTAGAACAACAGCCTCCTATTTCCGAAGTGGAGGCTTTACGATATATGGACCAAACGGATGGGGAGCAGGAGAAAGAAGCAAAAGCTTTGCTTTATGTCACGCTTGCCTACCACCGGATTAAGAGACACCCGGGAGATGACCCTCTTGCGGAGCAATTCATCGATGAGGCACGGGTTCTCAATCCCTCGCATCCTTTAGTGGCGGAATTGTATGAGTCTCAACAGTTGATGCAGGCCTATACATTATTGAAAAAAACGCCACTTGATCAGTGGATTCTTCATGAAACCGATCATGATTCTGCAAAAGCAAAAAAAGCGAAAGCTATATACTCTGATGTTTGTGATTTGAAGGAGCAGTGGGACGAAGATCTAGCCCAAAAAACAATCATCGATGCTTCCAGCCGGTTGACCTTGTATCGAGACGTTTATGAGGAATTGTCTGATTTGGAAGAGATGTTGGAAGAAGCCATCAATTCTATAGAAAATAGACGGATCCGTGTTCCTGTGAAAGAAATCAACGAGCGTACTAGACGTCTTTCCGATAATCAGGATGAGATTTACAAACGATTGCCAAGCTTTCTGACAAATCAATCGTTTCAAAATCCATTGGAAGCGTTCGATCAAATGGTAGGACTGCATGATGTGAAAACGTATATTCGGCGTTATTATCACTTCTTAAGATACCAGCAGCAAAGAAAGAACTATGGTTTTTCCATGGTCGATGAGCCTGGATTACATATGATTATTACTGGAAACCCCGGAACCGGAAAAACGACGATTGCCCGGCTGCTCGCTAACATTTATCATGAGCTTGGAATTTTAGATACGAAAGAAGTCGTGGAAGTGAATCGGTCCCACCTTGTCGGGTCTTATGTTGGGCAAAGTGAAGAGAATACGATGAACTACGTCAAACAGGCGATCGGTGGTGTTTTGTTCATTGACGAAGCTTACAGCCTGAAAAGGGAAGGTCAAACAGGAAATGATTATGGACAAGCGGTCATTGACACCCTTGTTTCTGCGATGACGAGCAAAGAATACGGAGGCAAGTTCGCTGTCATTCTTGCTGGTTATCCTGAAGAAATGCGCCAATTTTTATGGTCAAATCCAGGCCTTCGGAGTCGTTTTCCTGAACAAAATCATATCGAACTTCCTGATTATCACATGGATGAACTGTTGACGATTGCTGAGCAGACGGCAACCGACAATGATTTCTTTTTCACAACACATGCATTAAACGAATTCACCTCACTCATTGATCGAGAGCGTGTGGATGACTCCTTCGGTAATGCACGCACGGTCAAAAACTTAGTATTAAAAACTGTATTCCAAAAAGGAGCGAAGGAAGCAGAACAGGATAAACATCATTGGCTGGATCATATGAGAATATCTGCCGAGGACCTTGCATGGGACAGGGAAACGGATGAAGACGAACGTTCTCCTATGCAACGATTGGATGAACTGATTGGATTGTCTAATGTCAAAGAAGAAGTGAAAAAACTGTCATCCTTCGTTCAAGCCCAACAAAAGAGAAAAGAAAAAGGGTATCCTGTCGTTCCTATCCAATTGCATTCTGTATTCTCAGGAAATCCAGGGACCGGAAAAACAACGGTCGCAGAAATCTATGCAGATGTCCTGAAAGAATGCGGGTTGTTAAAGAGGGGCCATACCGTGGTCGTCTCCAGAAGCGATCTTGTCGCCGGCTATGTAGGACAGACAGCCATCAAAACAAAACGGAAGATCCGGGAAGCACTCGGCGGTGTCTTGTTCATTGATGAAGCCTATTCGCTATACAACGGAGGCAGAGATGATTTTGGCAAAGAAGCCATTGAAACCCTCGTCGACGAAATGACGAAACACAATGAAAACCTCGTCGTTGTCCTTGCTGGTTATCAACGCGAAATGGAGCAGTTGGTGGAAAGCAATCCGGGTCTTTCTTCAAGGTTTAAAAAGTATTTCCACTTCCCGGATTATACAGAGGAAGAGCTGATTGCTATGACACACTATCAGGCACAACAATACGGGTATCATTTCAATGAGTGGGCCGAGTCATTCCTCTTAGAAAAATACACGGATCACAAAGTCAGGGGGAACGGACGCTTCATCAATAATCTTGTGAACGAAGCGATTCAATTCCAGGCGATTAGAATCATGGAGGATGAAGCGGAAGATATGAATGAACTTGAACTCGTCGATTTAGAAAAAGCATGGAATATGGTGCGAAGGGAGTCTTCCTAATGAAAGTTGTCGAAACACCGATTCAAGTAAGGTATCAGGAAACAGATATGATGGGTGTCGTTTACCATGCCAACTATTTAGTCTGGTTTGAGATTGGACGAACATCCTTCATTGAAGACCTTGGATTTATGTATTCTGAAATCGAAAAACAGGGCGTCGTTTCTCCTGTCATTGATGCTCAAATGAGTTTTAAAAAACCTGTAAAATACGGAGACCCTGTCCATGTACGGACATGGGTGGAAAATTATGATGGTCTTCGTGTTTCCTACGGCTACGAAGTGGCGTTTAAAAACGGGGATATAGCGGTCACGGGTGTAACGAAACACGTCATCGTCAAAAAAGATAACTTCAAACCAGTATCGATCAGGCGGAGTTTTCCTGAATGGCACGAAGCTTATTTGGCTGCCATGGAGACGCAATCCTAATGGCTTTCGGTGTGAAAAAGTCGGAACTCATGGATTGGAAAGCGAAAGTAAAGCGAGGAGAGATTGCTTTTTTGACTCATTTTTGGCTGGATGATCGTTTTCCTGGTTGCGATACAGTCACAAAAGTCGGTTGCTGTGACCTCAACAAATTGAAGGCATGGGGAGAACAATACGGTTTAGAACCGGAGTGGATTCATAAAGATCCTCGGTTTCCTCATTTTGATTTATTTGGAGAACGGCAGTTGCATATATTGGAAGAAGAAGGGTACTGGGAGCACATCCATCGTTTCCAATTACACAAAAATAAGACGCCATAGTGGCGTCTTATTTTTTATATTCAAAGGATGGCTCATTCCATTTTTCGTCTAAGGTAACTTCCAATGAATGATCATCGAAGTACCACTCATCATCCGCTTCAATGTAGAAATGAATTGGCCCGGTCGTCGTTTCTGCAATTGGTTCTTCAGGATCCTCCAGTTTGATGGCAAGAGAAAAGCCAGGTTGAAGACCACCGACGCCGCCATAACGGACGTAAAATCTTAAATCGACGTTTCCATCGATATCCAGTTCCTCTTCATACCATTTCGCTGCTTCTTCTGTTACTGTTAAGTTCATTAGATCAACTCCTGTAATGGGGTTCCGTGTTTGTCTCTTTCCTCTGTCGTCGTTTCATAAACCTATTTTTTACGAGAAGACGGATCAGAGTTATGATTCGATTGCTTCATGGGTACAGGGTCGAATCCTCCCGGATGGAATGGGTGGCACTTGAGAATTCTTTTGACAGTCAAATAGCTCCCTTTGAAAAAACCAAAACGTCGAAAAGCCTCCAGGCCGTATTCTGAACACGTCGGCTGAAACCTGCATGATGGTGGAAAAAAAGGACTGATGCCCTTGCGGTAAAATTGAATCAATGCAATCATGATTTGCTTCATCGGGTCACTTACTCAGCTTCCTTTTTCTTATCATAACTGAGGCTCGCCACTGCATCATGCAGGTGAATGGATTCTTCGTTGCGGCACTTGACTGTGAACGCTTCTACAAATGAATACTCATAAAGATCGGCAGCGACAAGTCGTACGATATCCTCGACAAATCGAGGGTTTTCATAGGCTTGTTCTGTCACCATCTTTTCATCGGGACGCTTCAATACTGGGTGAATGCGGGCACTTGCATTGCTTTCTGCTGCTTCTAAAAGCGCCGCTTTCCAATCGATTTCCTGCTCCTTGAAGTCATCTGTCAATTTCACACTCATGGTCACGTTTCCGCGTTGGTTGTGCGCACTATATTCACTGATTTCCTTGGAACAAGGGCAGAGCGTCGTAATTTTTCCAGTAAGAGTAACGGTGACATCATGTCCCGTTTCCTTGTCATATTCCACGCGAATGGTTGCATCCGCGTGGTTCATCCCTGCAAGACCCGAGTATGGGCCTTTTCGTTCAAAGAACCATGGAAATGTCACTTCCACTTCCGCATCCGTTTGCTTTAGGCGGCCGGCTAGCTCTTCGGTGAATTGTTTCAGTGTTGCAATGTCCATGGCGAATCCTTCATTGTGGTATTTATCAAGCTGCTCTGTGAAGCGGCTCATGTTTGTGCCTTTACTTCCTTGAGCAATCGAGGATCCGAATGAAAAGGTTCCAATCGTTGTTTGAATTTCAGGCGTCATTGTGCTTGGAATACGAATGGGGTGTTTGACACTGGAAATCCCAACCATATCGATATCAAATAAAAAGTCTTTCTTCGAGTTTTGAAGGTCAGCCATCTGGTCTTTTTCCATAGGCTTTGTCCGAGGACCCGGCTCTACTGAGCCGAATAATTTATGGCGTTCTTTTTTTGATGGCAATTGTTTGTTCTGGTTCAATTCAGTCTTATTCATAACAAAGACTCCTTTCAGGCCTTCTTTCTATGTCAAAGTATACAATATGTATTTCTGAATATACAATGGATTGCTTGATGAGTGTGCATTTATAGAATACACCATAAAAGAAAGCCTATCCTTTCATGGGATAGACTATCTCCGCAATCGTTACCCTTTTTAAACTTGAATCGTTTTTACATCCATGTGATTTTTGGCTCTGTTTTATTGATGATCCTCTTGATGTTTGCGCGGTGGCGGTAGATTACAAAGATGGTAAACAAGGATATGATGATGGTCAAGCCGTAATCCTTCACGACCAAAGTGGCGACAATCCCAACGATCCCGCTTATCATCGAAGATAAGGAGACGTATTTACTTAAATAGAGGACAATGAAAAAGGATAATAAGAGCACGGCAAATATGATTGGGTTGACACCAAGGATCACGCCTCCGGATGTAGCAACTGCTTTTCCACCTTTAAAGCCCGCAAATACAGGATACATGTGACCAACTACCGCAAAAATCCCAATCACAAGAGGAATGACCTCAGCTCCCATAAAGTAAGGGAGAGCGGCGGCTGCAGTCCCTTTCAAAATATCAGCGATCGTAACAATTAAACCTGCTTTGATCCCTAAAACTCGGAATGTGTTCGTGCCTCCAAGGTTTCCGCTTCCGTGTTCGCGTATATCCGTACCGTAACCGATTTTACCTACAATTAACCCTGAAGGGATGGACCCAAGGAGATAGGCGATGAGGATATAGAGTACATATTCCAATAAGTTCAACTCCTTCTGCGCTTTCTACTATTTTATCATGGGCTAGATAGATAAAGAACTCTTATTTCATAAGGCAGCTTCTCTATTATATCAATTTAGTACCAGGTATCAAGTTGTTTTACAGGAGAGGGGAAGAGAACCAGCCGGATGACGTTTTAGAGATTCGGGCATGATTAGAATGCAGGAGAATTGCAAAATGTTTCAACTTATGGAAATGTGGTTATAGAAATAGGTCTTTTATTTTTTGTTTAGGGGGAAAACGATGATCACGTTCACTGATGTAACGAAGACTTACCCGGATGGAACTACAGCGTTGAGAAACATCAACTTGGAAGTGCAAGAAGGAGAATTACTTGCGCTTATAGGTCCTAGTGGCTGCGGGAAAACAACAACGATGAAAATGATTAACCGTCTGATTCATCCGACGGAAGGAACCATAACCATACATAACAAAGATATTAGAGAATACAACATTCACGAACTACGTTGGAATATCGGCTATGTGCTGCAGGAAATTGCTCTTTTTCCACATATGACGGTAGAAGAGAACATTTCGGTCGTACCGGAAATGAAAAAGTGGAAGAAAAAAGACCTGTCAAAACGTATTGTTGAGTTGATGAATATGGTGGGACTGGATCCGGAAAAACACCGGAAAAGAAAGCCGAGTGAACTTTCCGGCGGACAACAGCAAAGAGTAGGGGTTATACGGGCTTTAGCTGCAGACCCGGATATTATTTTGATGGATGAACCATTCAGTGCACTCGATCCCATCAGCAGAGATCAGTTGCAAACCGACATCCGTCAATTGCAGAAGGAAATTAAGAAAACGATCGTCTTTGTCACTCATGATATGGACGAAGCTCTCGCGCTTGGCGATCGTGTCTGTCTCATGAAAGCAGGAGAAATCGTCCAGTTGGATACTCCACAAAACCTCATACTGAATCCATCCAATGAGTTTGTTGAAGATTTCATCGGAGGAAGAAAAACTCCATGGCAGACAGCTGTTGATGTCATTATGAGTCATGCCGAAAAGCGTGTCTTATCCGAAAAAGAATTCAAGGAAGGTCATGTTGTCCTGGACGGGCCTTTCGCCCTTAAAAGTCACGACGGAACGTATCGAGGAATGATCGAGGATGGGAATCAGGTGCAGGCACCTCCATTATCCAATGATATGATTCTGAGAGACGCTGTTCGGATTTTTGAAGAAGACCACTCTTCCATTCTACCAGTCGTCAAAGGTGATCAACTGATCGGAACCTTATCCTATAGGGATATTGTCCTCTACCTTAAAGAACAGTCACGTAAAAAGGAAGAGGAGGTAGAGAATAAATGAGCGAGTTTCTAGAAGTTTTTAACCAACGACAGGGCATTCTATTAGAGAAAATATGGGAACACCTACAAATATCCATTATTGCATTAGTGATTGCTACTTTAATTTCCGTACCCCTCGGCTTATGGCTGACGAGAAAGCAGAGAGTTGCGGAACCGATTATCGGCATGACGGCCGTTTTGCAGACGATTCCAAGCCTTGCTGTGCTGGCTTTCCTTATTCCATTTTTCGGTATTGGACAAACACCAGCCATCATTGCCCTTGCTGCTTACGGGCTCCTTCCTATCCTTAGAAACACGTACACAGGAATCAAGGAAGTTGACCCCGCTTTAAAGGAAGCGGCGACGGGGATGGGCATGAAATCATTCAGACGTCTTTCTAAGATTGAACTACCGATCGCCATGCCTGTCATTATGGCTGGAATACGCACATCCATGGTATTGATCGTAGGGACAACTACCATTGCTGCCCTTATTGGTGCAGGAGGCCTCGGGGATTTAATCCTACTTGGTTTGGATAGAGGGGGAGACGCCAATCTTATCTTGCTGGGAGCTATTCCGGCTGCGTTACTAGCAATTATTTTGGATCTTATTCTTCGTCTATTTGAACGAACTTCAGCCAAATCCGGCTTCCGTTCACTCGTCAGTTTATTAGTGATTGCAGCATTGATTGCTGTTGGTCCATTAGCGTTCGGTGGAAAAGTGAAGAATGACTTAACATTGGGAGCTAAGCTTGGATCAGAGCCCGCCATTCTCATTAATATGTATAAGCTTTTAATAGAAGAAGAAACAGACTTGAGTGTAGGTCTTGAACCGAACTTAGGAAAAACAGATTTGGTTTTCAGTGCCTTGCAGGAAGGAAGTATCGATATTTATCCTGAATTTACAGGAACAGCCATCGTATCTCTCCTAGAAGAGGAAGCAAACAGCAATGAACCACAAGAAGTATATGAACAGGCGAAAGAAGGCATGGCAGAAACCTATGATATGTCCTTTTTACAACCAATGGAGTTCAACAATACCTACGCTGTAGCGACTACCCAGGAGCTTGCAGAGCAATACGATCTTGAAACGATCGGGGATCTGAAGCCGGTTGAAGATCAAATTACCGCTGGTTTTACACTGGAATTTAATGATCGTCAAGACGGGTATCAGGGTATGAAAGAAGTATATAACTTGAACCTAGGGGAAGTCCGTACGATGGACCCTGGCTTGAGGCAGGGAGCTATTGAAGGTGGTGAAGTTGACATCATCGACGCTTACGCTACTGCTAGTTATATGGTTGACCTCAACTTAAAAGTATTAGAAGATCCGGAAAATCTATTTCCGCCATACCAGGGCGCTCCATTGATGAGACAGGAAACCTTGGACCAATATCCAGAACTAGAAGATGTCCTGAATCAATTGGGAGGAAAGATTACTGGCGATAAAATGAGGGAAATGAATTACCAGGTTGATTTTGAAGACCGTGCTCCTGAAGAAGTGGCAAGAGAGTATCTGGTCAATGAAGGATTAATCGACGAATAGGAGGTTTAAAGATGAGTTTTGAGAATCCATCTCAGGCAGAGATCCGGGATCTATTGGCACAATCGAAGACGATTGCTGTCGTAGGCCTTTCGGATAAGCCGCACCGCACATCCTATCAAGTGAGTGAAGCGATGCAGAACGCCGGGTATAAAATCATCCCGGTGAACCCTCAAATCACGGAGTCCCTTGGTGAAAAAGCAGTGGCGAGCCTGCGAGATATCAAAGAACCAATCGACATTATCAATGTCTTTCGACGATCCGAACATTTGCCGCAAATTGCAGAGGAATCGAAAAATATTGAGGCTAAAGCCTTTTGGGCTCAGCAAGGGGTGTATTCAGAAGAAGCAGATCGCATCTTGAATAATGATTCAAAGCTTGTCATTATGGACTCTTGCATTAAGGTCGCCCATGCGATTTACCGCTAATAAAACAACGATGAAAATGAAAAAATCCCTGTTCATCCAGGGGTTTTTTCATGTTTTTTGGAAGATTTATGTTTGCGAAACCTTATAAAATCGCTACAATATAACAAGCGGCGTTTTTTATTATGGACATCGATCAGCTCAATAAACCAGAAAAGGTCCCTTTCTAAGAAAGAATAATAGGAGAGCTATGGTTTAACAGAGCGGTTGTCTAAGAAAGAATAAGAAATGTAAGCGAAATCAGCAGGGATGCTTTTATTCATCCCAGCATTGTGCATGGGTCTTCAGCCTTTTCTGGATCATAAGCCAATCAATGGAGTGGAAGATCCTCCACACCGTTGATTGACTTATGTCGTGAGTGCTGAAGCACCTGGAGTTGCACTCATCGTTTACATAATCGAACGTTTGTTCTATTATTGATGTAGCAGTGTGTTAGAGAAAGGAGCCGATGGTAAATTGTCGAGTCAAAATCAAACGTATTCAGATGATTCTATTCAAGTGCTGGAGGGATTGGAGGCCGTTCGGAAAAGACCGGGGATGTATATTGGATCCACGGATCATAGAGGTCTGCACCATCTCGTTCACGAAATTGTAGATAACGCTATCGATGAGGCGTTATCTGGATTCGGCGAAAAAATGACTGTCACGCTCCATAAAGATGGTAGTGTATCGGTTCAGGACGAAGCCCGTGGGATGCCTACAGGGATGCATAAAACAGGAAAACCGACACCTGAGGTGATTTTGACCGTTCTTCACGCCGGAGGTAAGTTCGGACAAGGAGGTTATAAATCCTCAGGGGGCCTGCATGGTGTTGGTGCTTCTGTGGTGAATGCTTTATCCGAATGGTTAGAAGTTCACATATGCAGAGATGGCGAGAAATTTTATCAGAGATTTGAGAACGGGGGCGTCCCTGTCACTTCTTTAGAAAATAAAGGAGCCACCCGCAAAACAGGAACAACGATCCGCTTCAAACCGGATCCTTCCATTTTTTCAATGACGAAGTTTAATTTTGAAACATTATCCGAACGTTTAAGAGAAGCAGCCTTCTTGCTGAAGGGATTCCGGATTATCCTTGTGGACGAACGAAAAGAAACGGTCAAAGAAGAGTATCAATATGATGACGGACTCGTCTCATTCGTCGAGTATTTAAATGAAGAAAAAGATACGCTCCATTCGGTCGTTTCTTTCGAGGGCAGTCATAGTGGAATTGAAGCGGATTTCGCTTTTCAATTCAACGACGGGTTTGCAGAGAACATCTTATCCTTCGTCAATAATGTACGCACGAAAGATGGAGGAACCCATGAATCCGGAGCTAAAACGGCCATCACAAGAGTGTTCAATGATTATGCCAGAAGAGCACAACTTCTGAAGGATAAAGATAAGAATTTAGAAGGAAACGATATCAGAGAAGGATTTACCGCGGTTATATCTGTGCGAATTCCAGAAGAACTCCTTCAATTTGAAGGTCAAACCAAGAGCAAACTCGGAACATCTGAAGCCCGCTCCGCCGTTGATGGAATCGTCGCTGAACAGTTATCCTATTTCCTCGAAGAGAATCCGGATGTCGCTGCTATGCTCATTAAAAAAGCGATCAAAGCGAAAGAAGCGAGAGAAGCCGCCAGAAAAGCTAGAGAAGATGCTCGTTCAGGGAAGAAGAAGAAACGGAAGGATACCCTTTTAAGCGGGAAGCTTACCCCTGCTCAATCTAAAAATGCCAAAAAGAATGAGTTGTACCTCGTGGAGGGAGACTCAGCGGGCGGATCAGCAAAGCAGGGCCGTGACCGTAAATTCCAGGCCGTTCTTCCTTTGCGAGGAAAAGTAATCAATACAGAGAAAGCGAAAATCGCGGATATCTTCAAAAATGAAGAGATCTCAACGATCATTCATACCATCGGTGCTGGAGTTGGTGGGGACTTTACGCTGGAAGACTGTAACTATGATAAAATCGTCATTATGACCGATGCCGATACCGATGGGGCACACATTCAAGTGCTTTTACTAACCTTCTTTTATCGATACATGCGACCACTTGTAGAAGCAGGGAAAGTCTTCATCGCACTTCCTCCCCTTTATAAAGTTTCAAAAGGAAAAGGGAAGAAAGAAAAAGTCGAATATGCGTGGGATGAAGAAGGCATGCAGAAGATATTGAAGGAATTCAAAAACGGCTATTCGATCCAACGATATAAAGGTTTAGGTGAAATGAACGCTGATCAGCTTTGGGAAACGACGATGAACCCGGAATCACGTACTCTGATTCGGGTTACGATTGACGACATCGCCCGCGCCGAACGCAGGGTGACGACGTTGATGGGAGATAAGGTTGAACCTCGCCGAAAATGGATTGAATCCCATGTCGCTTTTGGTCTTGAAGATGAAGCGAGCATACTGGAAAACGATAAAATACAGACGTAAAAGGGGGACCTTCTGTTGGCAGAGGCAGAGAAGTTTTTAGATTTACCATTAGAAGAGGTTCTCGGAGACCGCTTCGGGAGATATAGTAAATACATTATCCAGGAACGTGCCCTCCCTGATGCCAGGGACGGGTTGAAGCCTGTACAGCGGCGTATCCTTTATGCGATGCACCAGGAAAAGAACACGCACGACAAAGCTTACCGGAAATCCGCGAAAACGGTCGGTACCGTTATCGGTAATTATCACCCCCACGGGGATACATCCGTTTACGATGCGATGGTCCGCTTAAGCCAAACGTGGAAAGTGAGAAAGTCCTTAGTAGAAATGCACGGAAATAACGGAAGTGTCGATGGTGACCCGCCCGCCGCTATGCGTTATACAGAAGCAAGACTTTCCGCTATTTCATCCGAACTGCTCAGGGACATTGAAAAGCAGACGGTGGAGTTCATTCCGAACTTTGACGACACGATCGATGAACCGACCGTGCTTCCGGCCAAGTTTCCTAATCTTCTTGTCAACGGCTCTACGGGGATTTCCGCAGGTTATGCGACAGAAATCCCTTCCCACAATCTCGGGGAAGTGATTGATGCGGTGATCATGAGGGTCGATAAACCTGAAGCGACTGTACCTGAACTGATGACGAAATTAAAAGGTCCGGATTTCCCAACAGGCGGGATTCTTCAGGGAATCGATGGGATCCAGAAAGCCTATGAAACAGGAAGAGGAAAAATCGTTTTGCGCGGTCGTGCAGAAATTCAAGAACAGCGTGGAGGACGGGAACAAATCGTCATCGACGAAATTCCTTTTGAAGTGAATAAAGCAAGCATGGTCAAACGAATGGATGAACTGAGAATCGATAAAAAAGTTGAAGGAATCGCTGAAGTCCGTGATGAAACGGATCGTACCGGCCTCCGTGTCGTAATTGATCTAAAGAAGGATGCAAACAGTGAAGGAGTTCTCAATTACCTTTACAAGCATACGGACCTTCAGATCTCTTACAACTTCAATATGGTCGCCATTCATGAGCGGACACCCAGCCTTATGAGTCTTCCGATGATGCTTGACGCCTATATCAAGCACCAGAAGGAAGTAGTCACAAGACAATCCATTTATGACTTGAATAAAGCAAAGTCTCGTGCTCACATTGTGGAAGGTCTGATCAAAGCGATTTCCATTTTGGACGATGTCATCGCAACGATTCGCAGCTCCAAAGACAAAGCGGATGCAAAGCAACAGCTCATCGCAAGTTACGATTTCACAGAAGAACAATCAGAAGCGATCGTTACCTTGCAGCTGTATCGTTTGACGAATACAGATATTACAGCCTTGCAAAAAGAAGCAGATGAACTGAAAAAGCAAATCGAATATTTAGAAAAACTGCTGTCCAGTGAAAACGAAATGATGAAGGTCATTAAAGCGGATCTTCGTTCCATGAAAAAACAATACAATGATGATCGTTTGACGAAGATTGAAGAAAAGGTAGAAGAGTTGAAAGTAGACCTTGAAGTGACAGTTGCGAGTGAAGATGTGCTCGTGTCCGTGACGAAAGATGGGTATATCAAGCGGACAAGCCTGCGTTCCTATGCAGCATCAAACGGGGAAGATTTCGCCATGAAAGACGGCGATCACCTGTTAGGTCTATTTGAAATCAATACGACGGATACCATTTTACTCTTTACCAACCGCGGAAAATATTTGTTCTTGCCTGTACACAAACTGCCGGATATTCGTTGGAAAGACCTTGGTCAGTACATTTCCAATATCGTACAGGTGGAAAAGGACGAATATATTGTAGAGGCCATACCTGTTCGCGACTTCACATCTGAAGAATACCTTCTTTTCTTCACGAAGAACGGAATGGTTAAGAAGAGCGATTTACAGCTCTATCAAGCCCAGCGCCATTCCAAAGCACTCGTTGCCATCAATCTGAAAAATGATGATGAAGTGGTGGATGTCCACAAAACGGATGGGCAGTCGGATTTGTTTATTGCTACAAAGAAAGCTTATGGTCTTTGGTATCATGAAGAGGAAGTGAACACCGTCGGTCAAAGAGCGGCAGGGGTAAAAGCGATCAACTTGAAGGAAGACGATGAAGTTGTGTCTGGACAATTGTTCAGAGCGTCCGAAGATCCATCGATCCTTCTAACGACCCACCGTGCCGCGGTGAAGCGGATGCGGTTGAAAGAGTTTGAACGAACAACACGTGCTAAACGCGGGGTGCTCATGTTAAGAGAGTTGAAAAAGAATCCGCACCAATTGGTGGATGTGCACCTTGTAAACAGAGATGATCAAGTGATGATCATGACGAAAAAACAAGAGACCATCGTCGTTAACACGATGGACTTTAAAGCGAATGATCGTTACAGCAATGGTTCTTATGTCCTGGATACCGAAGAAAAAGGACAAGCGGAAGAAGCGTGGATCAAGCCGGTCTACTGTGTACCGTTTGAAACAGAATCTGATACAGAATGATGAGTAAAGCCCTCTGAATCCAGAGGGCTTTTTTACTTAGGTGAAAAAGGATCTGTTGGAGGAGTAAGCGACTTTCCATTGCCCGGGGGAAATCTTTTTTTCTATTCCATGAGTGAAAAGATCATTATGTAGTGAAAGGGAAAGAGGATAAATCAGTTCATGCTGATAACTGGGGGATTTTGTAATGGGGAGTAATGCACACGAATGATGTCATTCTTTAGACCGTTGTATTTTCAGAAAAATGTGATAAAATGAGTGTATATTCAGCAGATGGGAGTTGATGTATGAGCGATTTGAGAGAAAAGATTATCCAGACGTCTTTAGAGCTGTTCGACCGCCATGGTTTTCACGGCGTCACAGTAAAACAAATTGTCCAGGAAACAAATACATCGAAAGGCGGCTTTTATCATCACTTTCAGTCAAAGGATGAACTTCTATTCGTCATTCACGACACGTTTATTACATATGTATTGAAAGAAGCACAGGCCGCTAACGTTACTCATTCTTCCCCTATACCGAAAGTCCAGGCAATCATTCAATCGTTTGTCCAAGTTTTTGACTTGTACAAACCGCATATTTCGGTGTTTTATCAGGAAAGCCTGTATTTAAAACCGGCGTATGAGGAAGAGATCAAGGGAAAACGTGATAAATTCAAACGCATGGTGTTCAATGTCATTGAAGAAGGTCAAAAAACCGGCCATTTCCGCAGAGAACTGCCCCTTGAGATCACAGGCATGGCTATCTTAGGTATGGTCAACTGGATCTATAAATGGTACCGGAGGGATGGGACTTACACCATCGATCAAATCGCAGAAGTTTTTACTGATCTGGTGCTGCACTTTTTGCTTCCAGGTAAAGAAGACAGTGAATACTTCCGTCATATGTTAAAAGTTCCTTTTTTTTATGAAAGCGAGTAACCGCTTTCATTATATTTATCATTACAACAGACCAACCAGTCGGTCTTTACTTCCCTAAGGAGGAATCATATGAACTTCGACTTAACGAAAGAGCAGGAAATGACAAGGAAGATGGTCCGTGATTTTTCAGAGGATGTGATTGCACCAAGAGCGGTGGATATCGACATCAACAGTGAATTTCCGAAGGATATCTTCGATGAAATGGGCAAACTTGGACTTCTTGGTATCCCATTCCCTGAGGAGTATGGCGGATCAGGTGGAGATACGGTCAGTTATGCTCTGGCTGTTGAAGAAATCGGTCGTGTATGTGGCTCTACGGGCCTCAGTTACGCAGCGGCTGTTTCTCTAGGAGCGAGTCCTATCTATTATTTCGGGACAGAAGAACAAAAACAAGAATTCTTAACCCCTCTGGCTAAAGGAGAAGGGTTGGCTTCTTTTGGATTGACAGAACCGAATGCCGGTTCAGATGCAGGAGGAACGAAGACGCGTGCCGAATTGAAAGGTGACCACTATGTTATCAATGGAGAAAAGTGCTGGATTACAAATGCTGAATATGCGAGGTCCATCACGGTCACGGCAGTTTCAGGAAAACGCGAAGACGGGAAAAACATTATCTCCGCTTTCATCGTTCCAAAAGATACACCAGGCATGACGATAACGAGTCCATACGACAAAATGGGCGTCCGTGGATCGAACACATCTGAAATTATTTTAGAGGATGTAAAAGTACCGAAAGAAAATATTCTCGGCGATCCGGAAAAAGGGTTCAAGCAATTCCTATATACGCTT
The DNA here is from genome assembly GCF_900104185.1 of Halobacillus aidingensis. Classification (GTDB taxonomy): domain Bacteria; phylum Bacillota; class Bacilli; order Bacillales; family Halobacillaceae; genus Halobacillus; species Halobacillus aidingensis. The sequence goes on from NZ_FNIZ01000009.1 coordinate 17,068, forward strand.
GATGGCGGAAGGATTTCCATTGCTGCCCTGGCGGTAGGAATCGCACAAGCTTCATTGGATCGCGCCCTCGCCTATGCCAAAGAACGAAAACAGTTCGGTCAGCCGATTACAAAATTCCAGGCGATTCAGTTTAAGTTGGCCGACATGGCTATGGAAGTAGAGCTTGCACGTAATATGGTCCTGAAAGCAGCATGGTTGAAAGATCAGGGAAGGAATTTCACGAAAGAATCGGCGTATGCAAAACTCTTTGCTTCAGAGACGGCTTTCCGCTCTGCCAATCAGGCCATCCAAATTCATGGTGGATACGGATACATGAGAGAATACGAAGTCGAGCGTTTTCTACGTGATGCGAAACTTCTTGAAATTGGTGAAGGTACATCAGAAATCCAGCGCTTGGTCATTGCCCGTCAGTTAGGCTGTTAAAATTTTTAAAGGAGGAGATGTTATGTCCCTATTAGAGCAGACGGTTGGTGAATTGTTAGAACAGCAGGCAGAAGCTTATCCCGACCATGAGGCGTTCGTTTATCCTGAATTAGGTCTTAGAAAAACCTATGCCGAATTCAATGATGTGACCGATGAAGTAGCTAAGGGATTCATGGCTCTTGGAATCGAAAAAGGAGAGCATGTCGCCATTTGGTCTGATAACAAACCGGAATGGCTTCAATCTCAATTTGCTTCTGGGAAAATGGGTGGCGTCCTTGTCACCGTCAACACGAACTATCGTGCACAGGAACTCGAATATCTATTAAAACAATCCGATGCGTCCACATTGATTCTTGCTGAGGATTTCAAAGGAACTTCTTATATTGATATTTTGAAAGAAATTTGTCCGGAGCTTGAAACCTCTGAAAAAGGAGATCTTCAAAGCGATCGCCTGCCATTTTTAAAGAATGTCGTCGTCTTGAGTGACAAGTCCTATCGCGGTTGTTATTCATGGCAGGATATCCTTGATATGGGGATGACCGTGAGTGAGGGGGAACTAAAAGAACGGAAAGAAACCCTTCATCATCGTGATGTCATCAATATGCAGTACACTTCTGGAACGACAGGTTTTCCAAAAGGGGTCATGTTGAGTCACTACAATATCGTGAACAATGGAAACCAGGTAGCGGATTGTATGCGATTAACAGAAGAGGATCGCCTTTGTATTCCCGTTCCATTTTTCCACTGTTTCGGATGTGTGCTAGGAACGATGGCTGCCGTTTCCAAGGGGACGACAATGGTAATCTTGGAACAATTTGATCCGAAAAAAGTGCTGCAGGCTGTGAAAGAGGAAAACTGTACAGCCCTCCATGGAGTGCCTACTATGTTCATTGCCGAATTGAACCATCCGGAATATGAAGATTTGAAGCCGACGACTTTACGAACAGGAATCATGGCGGGATCCACATGTCCTATGGAAGTCATGAAGAGTGTGATTGAGGATATGGGAGCGGAAGAAATCACGATCGCCTATGGGCAGACGGAATCGTCCCCTGTTATTACACAAACAAAAGCCGATGACCCTATCGATTTAAGAGTAAGCAGCGTCGGCCGTGCCCATCCGAATGTCGAAGTAAAAATCATCGAACCTGCAACAGGTGAAGAAGTCGAAACGGGGATCCCCGGTGAACTTTGTACTCGAGGGTATCTCGTCATGGAAGGGTATTATAAAAATGAGGAAGCGACGATGACTGCGATTGATCCGGATGGCTGGCTTCATACAGGGGATATTGCAGTCATGGATGAAAACGGATACATTGAAATTACCGGTCGAATTAAGGATATGATTATCCGCGGAGGCGAAAACGTCTATCCGAGAGAAATAGAAGAATTTTTGTATCAGCATCCAGATGTTCTCGACGTGCAAGTGGTCGGAGTTCCGGATGAGAAGTACGGGGAAGAGATCATGGCATGGATCATTCCGAAAGATGGCAAGCAATTAAATGAAAGCGATATCAAGTCGTTTAGCGAAGGGAAAATATCGAAACATAAAATTCCTCGTTATATAAGCTTCACGGATGAGTACCCAATGACGGCGAGCGGAAAAATTCAGAAGTTCAGACTCCGGGAACATGCGCTTGAAATGATGAACTTAAAATCCTAATAGAGAGGTGATCACTGTTGTTTCAAAAAATTCTAATTGCCAACCGGGGAGAAATTGCTTCCAGAATCATTCGGACGTGTCAAAGGCTGAACATCGAGACGGTCGCTGTCTATTCGGAAGCTGATCAACAGGCTCCATACGTACAAATGGCGGATGAAAGTTATCTCATTGGTAAGCCGCGCGTGAATGAATCGTACTTGAACGTCGATAAAATTTTACAAGTAGCTAAAGATTCCGGAGCAGAAGCGATTCACCCGGGATACGGTCTTTTGAGTGAAAATGCTGAGTTCGCAAAAAGAACCGAAGAAGCCGGCCTCACGTTTATCGGCCCCGATGCGGATGTCATTGCGAAAATGGGAGATAAAATTGCAGCAAGGGCGGAAATGAAAGCGGCTGGCGTTCCGATTATCCCTGGAACGGAAGATGCTGTCGCGAACACAGACGATGCCAAGAAAATTGCTGGTGAATTCGGTTATCCCGTTATGCTGAAAGCGGCTGCTGGAGGCGGTGGCATTGGCATGCAGGCGGTCTATAACGATGAAGAGCTTGAAAAAGCGTTTGAAGGAAATTCCAAACGGGCGCAGGCCTTTTTCGGTGACGGGAAAATGTTCATCGAAAAATTGATCGAGCATCCGCGTCATATCGAAATCCAAGTGCTTGCTGATCGTCACGGAAACGCCGTTCATTTGTTTGAAAGAGAGTGCTCCATTCAACGCAGGCACCAAAAAGTCGTCGAAGAAGCTCCATCACCGGTTCTTTCTGAAGAAACACGAGAAAAAATGGGAGAAAGCGCACTGAAGGCCGTGGCTTCTCTAGGGTACTCCAATGCCGGTACAATTGAATTTCTCGTGGATGATGAAGAGAACTTTTACTTTCTTGAGATGAATACACGTTTACAAGTTGAGCATCCCGTCACAGAACAAATCACAGGGATCGATCTTGTTGAACAACAGCTGCGGGTAGCGGATGGAGAACATTTATCCATCAAACAAAAGGATTTGATCATCGACGGACACGCAATCGAAGTGAGAATTTACGCGGAGGATCCGAACACCTTCTACCCTTCTCCAGGAAAATTGACGAAAATGGTTCTGCCTGAAGGGCCAGGAGTGCGGCATGAATTAGCGGTCGAAGGAGATTCACAAGTGACTCCATTCTATGATCCTATGATTGCGAAACTCGTCATTCATGGAGAGAACAGAGAAGATGCCATAGAACGTCTTACAAAAGCCCTTCACGAATACGAGATTGAAGGCATCAAATGCAACTTGACGATGCTGAAGCGTGTCGTCACCCATGAGAAGTTCAAGGAAGGCGAAACGAAAACCACATTTGTAGAAAACTATTACCTACCAACATTGACGAATCATTAAGGAGGAACAATCATGACAGAAATCAAAGCATCCATGGCAGGAAGTGTATGGAAAATTGTTGCAAGCGAAGGAGCTCAAGTAAACGATGGGGAGGACATCGCCATCCTGGAATCTATGAAAATGGAGATTCCGATCCCCGCAGAAACATCCGGGACGGTCAAAGAGTTGAAAGTGAGTGAAGGGGATTTCGTCAACGAAGGGGACGTTATCGCAATCATCGAATAAACAGGAGGTTCTTATGTTGGAATGGCCTGAAAAAGTCACAATCAAAGAAGTGGGTCCGCGTGATGGCCTGCAGAATGAAACTGTAGAAGTACCGCTTCAAGATAAGGTTGCCTGGATCAATCTTTTGTCTGACGCAGGGTATTCATACATCGAATTCAGTTCATTCGTCCATCCGAAGTGGATTCCACAATTGAAAGATGCAAAAGAAGTGGCAGCAATGATCTCACGAAAAAAAGGGATCACATATGCCGCCCTTGTTCCCAACCGGAAGGGGCTTGAAGCAGCGATTGATACGGACGTGGATGAAGTTTCTGTCTTCATGTCCGCTTCCGATACGCACAACAAAAAAAACATTAACAAGTCCATCGAAGAAACCTATCCGGTTCTCAAAGAAGTCGTCCAAGAAGCAAAATTAGAAGGAAAGAGTGTAAGAGGTTATGTATCTACGGTTTTTGGCTGCCCATATGAAGGAGCCATTGATACAGACCAGGTCGCGAGGGTCAGTGAACGTCTTTTGGATATGGGCATTGATGAACTATCTTTGGGAGACACGATCGGTGTCGCAAATCCAAGACAAGTCGATCAAGCCCTTCACGAATGGAAGCAATGGCTGCCTTTCGATAAGCTTGCCATGCATTTTCATAATACGAGAGGGATGGCCTTATCCAACGTCCTAGTTTCCATGCAGCATAACATCACCACTTTTGATGCATCCCTTGGAGGGCTCGGAGGCTGTCCATATGCCAAGGGAGCTTCCGGAAACTTAGCAACAGACGACCTTGTGCACATGCTCCATCAAATGGGCATTGAAACAGGGATCGATGAAGAAAAACTGAAGGAAGCGGCTGTTTATATCCAGCGTGTGCTGAATAAGTCATTGCCGAGTCATCAAATGCAGGTGGTAAACAAAGAAAGGGTGTAACGGATGGAGGAACTTGTCACGTTAGAAGAGCTTTCCCCTCACGTGTATGTACTGAAATTGAACCGGCCTGATGCAGCGAACGCATTGTCTTCTGAGTTGCTGAATCAATTGCAGGAAAAAGCACACGAAATCAACCGTCGTCAGGAGATCAGGGTCGTTCTTGTGACTGGGGAAGGAAACAAAGCGTTTTGTGCAGGTGCTGACCTGAAAGAACGAAGGGGAATGAGTGAAGAAGAAGTCGTCCAAACCGTAACAAAAATCGGAGATACGGTTCGAATGATCGAAGACATTCATGTACCGACGATTGCTGTCATCAATGGGGTCGCGTTTGGCGGAGGATTAGAACTCGCACTTGCCTGCGACTTACGTATGATGAGCACATCGACGAAAGTGGGTCTGACGGAAACATCGCTTGCCATCATACCAGGGGCTGGTGGAACACAACGTCTATCAAGGCTGATTGGAATCGGTCAGGCCAAAGCGATAATCTATTCAGCGAAGCCAGTGGAAGCGAAGCGCGCTTATTCCCTCGGTCTTGTCGAATATATTCACGAACCGCAATTCCTTATGGAAGAAGCGAAGGATCTGGCGGCATGCATCGCACGGAATGGACCGGTCGCCATGAAGCAGGCGAAAAAAGCGATCAATCAAGGATATGATACCGATTTGTCTTCAGGCCTTGAGATTGAGCGTGCCTGTTATGAAAAGACGATTCCAACCGATGATCGGGTGGAAGGACTTCAAGCGTTCAAGGAAAAAAGGAAACCGGAATACAAAGGAGAATAAAAGGTGGAAAAAACGATGCCTACAAATGAAACGTTAGAAGAACGAGCGAAGAAAATTACTTCAGGTGGTGCTGAAAAATACCATAGTAAGAACGCGGAAAAAGGGAAAATGTTCGTCCGTGAACGTCTTCAGCTTTTGTTTGATGACAACATCGATATCGAGGATGCTTTTTTTGCCAATTGCCAGGATGATTCCCTGCCTGCTGATGGTGTCGTCACAGGTATCGGGCGAATCAACGGGGAAAAAGTATGCGTAATGGCCAACGATTCAACCGTAAAAGCAGGCTCCTGGGGCGCCCGGACGGTTGAGAAGATCATACGGATCCAGGAAACCGCATTAAAACTGAATGTACCGATGCTTTACCTTGTCGACTCTGCGGGTGCAAGGATTACCGATCAGGTTGAAATGTTTCCTAACCGCCGCGGGGCAGGACGTATTTTCCATAATCAAATCAAACTATCCGGCCGTGTGCCACAAGTCTGTTTGCTATTCGGACCATCCGCAGCGGGCGGGGCTTACATACCTGCCTTTTGCGACATCGTCGTCATGGTCGATGGAAATGCATCCATGTATTTAGGATCTCCGCGTATGGCAGAGAAAGTCATTGGTGAAAAAGTGACGCTTGAGGAAATGGGCGGCGCGAACATGCATTGTTCTGTCTCTGGATGCGGAGATGTTTTAGCGAAAGACGAAAGTGATGCGATTGCGTTTGCCAGAAAATATTTGAGCTATTTCCCACAATCCTACAGGGAACTTCCGAAAAAGGCGGATTCGAGAGAACCTGCTCCATTCGAAAAAAGTGTGGAAGAATTGATTCCTAAAAACCAAAATGCGCCGTTTGATATGTATCAGTTGATTGATCGTATTATTGATGATCATTCATTCTGTGAAATTAAGAAAAAGTTTGCGCCTGAGCTCATTACAGGGCTTTCGAGAATTGAAGGACGGCCTGTCGGAATTATTGCCAACCAGCCGAGAGCAAAAGGAGGCGTTCTGTTTCCTGATTCCGCAGATAAGGCTGCGAAATTTATCCAGCTCTGTGATGCTTTTAATATTCCACTGCTTTTCCTTGCCGATATTCCAGGGTTCATGATTGGAACAAAAGTGGAGCGCGCTGGTATCATCCGTCACGGGGCGAAGATGCTTTCTGCGATGAGTGAAGCGACCGTTCCTAAAATTTCCGTTGTAGTGCGCAAAGCCTATGGAGCAGGGCTCTATGCGATGGCAGGGCCGGCGTTTGAGCCAGATGCATGTCTTGCCTTACCTACCGCACAAATTGCTGTCATGGGGCCGGAAGCGGCTGTAAACGCGGTGTATGCCAATAAGATCGCCGCACTGCCTGAAGAAGAACGACCAGCTTTCATTAAAGAAAAGCATGAAGAATACAAAGAGAATATTGACATCTATCGTTTGGCTTCTGAAATGGTCATCGATGATATCGTTCAGCCGAATAAGCTGCGCGAAGAGCTTTCCACTCGATATGATGCCTATGAAACGAAAGATGTTTTGTTTACAGAAAGAAAACACGGCGTATATCCGGTATAACGTAAAGGTTCCTGGACGATCAAAGTCCAGGAACTTTTTTGGTTATATAGGGAATGATTTAATTCTAAGCTGTAGATCAATTGTCCATACCAGCGACACCGCACTCAAGCTTCTGACTGTTATCATGTTGGAGAAACATTTTGACCAATGCTCCGGATCTGGTTGACGCTTTCTGGGTTTACGAGTGCACTCAAGTCACCAGAAGGTTTGTTCAAATATGCAGACTTAATGGCGCGTCTCATAACTTTAGCGTTCCTTGTTTTTGGAAGATCATCGACAACGAATATCTTTTTGGGTGCGAGCGCTTTGCCTAGTTTTTGGTAGAGGTACATCGTTAATTCTTCAATAAGGTCTTCGGAATGACGGTGATCTTGAAGGACGACAAAAGCGACTGGTTCTTCTCCCTTCACTTCATGAGGAATTCCAATAACTCCTGCTTCAATAACAGCCCTATGCTCAACGAGGATGGATTCAACTTCAGCAGGCCCCAAACGCTTACCTGCCACGTTTAAGACATCATCGGACCGTCCGGTAATCGTATAGTAACCATCTTGATCTTTGATCACCCAATCGCCATGAACCCACGTATCTTTGAAGCGGCTCCAATACGTTTGTTCATAACGCTCGTCGTCTTCAAAAAAGCTCTTCGTCATTCCGACCCATGGGGATTTGATAACCAGTTCGCCAACTTCATTGACAAGGGATTGCCCTTTTTCATTGTAGACATCGACATCCATACCCGGAAGAGCAGCGTTGAAGGTTACCGGTTGAATCGGTTTGACGAGTACGTTCCCGAGGATTCCACCTGAAATTTCTGTTCCGCCTGAATAGTTGAAAATCGGAATACGCGAATCTCCCGCATGCTTGAAAAGCCAATGCCACGGCTCCGGATTCCACGGCTCTCCTGTTGATCCAATAAGTTTCAAGGACTGAAGGTCATGTTTTTCGAGCCAAGATTCCCCATGCTTCATCATGGAGCGGACAAGGGTGGGGGATATTCCTAAATGGGTCACATGATATTTTTCCACAAGCTCCCATAAACGGTTGGGTTCTGGATAATCAGGGGTACCTTCAAACATGACGATGGATGCTCCATTCACCAATCCTCCGTACACGAGGAAAGGCCCCATCATCCATCCCATATCCGTGTACCAGAATAAAGTATCTTCTTTCGTGACATCCATGCATAGGCCAGCATCGAAGGCAGCCTTAATGGGGAATCCTGCGTGCGTATGGACAGCTCCCTTCGGAGTTCCTGTCGTGCCTGAGGTGTAAATGAGCATAAAAGGGTCATTCGCTTGTTTCACTTTAGCGTTGTAATCGGTCTCTTTTTTTCTCAAATCAGTCCAGCGAACATCACGAGGTTCTTTCCAGTTTACTTTCGCTCTTGTACGTTCAACGACGAAAACATGTTCTAAAGAAGGGCATTGATCTGCAACAAGATCTGCTTCTTCTTTCATAGGAATCATTTTTCCTCTACGGTAAAAACCATCAGCTGTAATCAACGCTTTCGACTTACTTGCATGGATTCTTGTGGTGACGGCATCTGCTTTGTAACCAGAGAAGGCAGGGGAGAAAATCGCACCCACTTTGGAAATGGCCAGCATAGCGATGAGCGTTTCAGGGAGCATTGGCATATACAATGTAACAATATCGCCTTCAGTGATTCCATAATTCTCAAGTCCATAAGCGACAGCATCCACTTCCTTTTGCAAGTCTTTAAAGGAGTAGGCGGCCGTTTGTCCGTTATCTCCTTCCCAGTAAAGAGCGGTGTCATTCTTTTTGGACGGATGTTCCGCCCAGCGGTCAAGGGCTATGTGTGCGACATTCAGCTCTCCTGCTTCAAACCATTGAGGATACATAGGTCCATGGGATTGATTTAATACCTTTTTGTAAGGGGTGTACCATTTAATGTCCAACTCTTTGACTGCTTCTTCCCAAAACCATTCAATATCCTCAATGGATTTAGAGTGAAAGTTATCATAGCAGCTGTAGCCATGCTTTTTCATCCATTGGAATAATCGCGTCGATTCTTTCTGTTCTATTGTAGGGGTCCATGCATTGGAGAATGTACTCATAAATGCGCCTCCTTTTTCAGAATGTTCTAATTACTATTATAACGGAATCTCCTTCTTGAATGGATTCAAGGATTTCTTTTCCTTAACAAAAAATTAGTCGAACATTGAAAATTTCCTGAAACTTTAATAGAGTTGTAATCGTTATGTAATATAACCCCTTTTGTTACATAAATAGGGAGAAAGAAAAGAGGAGTGATCATTTGTTTGAAGGTGCGTTACTTTTAGTCATTTTAGGTGTGATTGGAGCTGTTGTTCTCGTTGGAGGAATCATAACCTTTATCGTCTTCCGTATGCGTTATAAGACAGCAAGTTCGAATGAGGCATTGATTGTTACAGGGCCGAAGCTTGGGGATCCGGAACAAGAAAAGAATGTATTTGAGGATGATAATGGACGCTCGGTCAAAATTATTCGTGGTGGAGGGTACCGCCTGCGAATGTTTCAGACGGCGACTCCAATTGATTTGACATCCTTTCAGCTGCAAGTCAATTCAGACAAAGCTTATACGAAGGAAGGGATACCGGTCAGAGTTGCAAGTACTGCCGTCATCAGTATTGGCAGTGAGCTTGAAATCATGGCCAATTTTGCTGAGAAGTTCCTTGGGAAAAAACAAAAAGAAAGAGAATCGGAGTTGAAAGATGTCCTCAATGGTCATTTACGTTCAATCATCGCATCGCTTCCGATTGAAAAAATCTATAATGATTTTAAGGAAGTCAACACTCAGGTGAAAAAAATCGCTGAATCCGATTTGAAAGGCATGGGGTTTGAAATCACTTCTTTCGCATTGAATGATGTTGAGGATGTGGATGTCGAAAATGGATACATCGATGCGCTCGGTCGTCCTCATATTGCTGAGGTGCAAAAGAAAGCGAACATGGCAGAATCCGATGCAACGAAAGAGACTCGCATCTACCAGGCGAAAAACGACCAGGAAGCACAAGATGAAGAAAACCGCCGTTTGACTGCCGTTGCTGCATCGACGAAGGAAAAAGACATCAAAGAAGCGGAATTCCAGACAGAAACGAACCGTGCAAAAGCGAATGCAGATCAAGCAGGGGAATTGGAAAGACAGAAACTAGCCCAGCAAATCAAAGAAGAAGAGTTGAAAGTTCAGTACATTGAAAAACAGAGAGCGGTCGAATTAGAAGAAGAAGAGAACAAACGACGTCGCTCCATCGCTGATGCTGAAGCTTATGAAGTGACAAAACGCGCACAGGCAGAAGCTGATAATGAACGAATTAAAGGGGAATCCGAAGCGGAAGTTATTCGTCAACGAGGAATTGCTGAAGCTGAATCAAAAGAACGTATGGCGAAAGCGATGGAACATTACGGCGAAGCGGCCATTATGGAAATGCTCATTAAAGTATTGCCTGAGTATGCTGAAAAAGTATCGGCACCGATCAGTCAAATTAAAGACATGAAGGTTATCGATATGGGAGGAAGCGATTCACGCGGTGGTTCTGCGAAAGTAGCAAACAGTGTGACTTCCACAATGCTTGGCATTCAGGAATCATTAAAAGAAACGACAGGCATGGATTTGAAAGCGATGCTTGAAAGTTACGTATCAAGAGGAGCTGTCCATGAATTTGGAGGAGCTTCTGGTGATGAAATGGAGGAAGCGGCTGCTACAAAAGAAGATCAGGAGGATAAGGAAGAAGGACCTTCCATTCCCAAAGATCCGGAAGAGGAAAAATGATTGCTGAGCCTGCAGAACTTGTTGTTCTGCAGGCTTTTATTGTAAAGTAGGTTTGAAGCGTTCTTCATTTGGGGTAAATAGGTTTCAGGTCTCACGTGCATATCTCTACATAGAATCGACGGTTTAACAAAGAATTAATTGTTTCAAAATTAAATTAATGGTAAAGTCAAAAACGTAGAGACCTTGACTTTTTTTCCGTCTTCAAGCGAAGGACGATTGGTAAGAAGATAGAACAGTCATTAGAGTCATTCTATAATGGAATACGAGTATGCAAGACGTAACTAGGAGGTAGATTATGAGAATTATTGTAGCAGGGGGAGACGGTTTTTGCGGTTGGCCAACAGCATTATACCTATCCAAACAAGGACATGATGTAACCATCGTAGATAATTTGGTACGCAGAAAGTATGATGATGAACTACGTTCGAATTCAGTTACACCGATTGCCTCACTAGAGGACCGGGTAGCTAAATGGAAAGAAGTTTCAGGAAAAGAAATCAAAACTTTCGTTGGTGACTTGAACCATTATGATTTCCTTAGCGAAGTTTTCCGCCAAACGGAACCTGAAGCATTCGTTCACTTCGCTGAACAACGTTCAGCTCCATATTCAATGATCGACCGCGAACATGCGGTTTATACACAAACGAACAATGTCATGGGGAACTTGAACGTTCTTTATGCGATCAAAGAATTCGCTCCCGAATGTCACCTGATCAAACTGGGTACAATGGGCGAATATGGAACTCCTAACATTGATATCGAAGAAGGATATATTGAAATTGAACATAAGGGACGGAAGGATACCCTTCCATATCCAAAACAACCTGGTTCCTTTTATCACCTATCCAAAGTTCATGACAGCCATAATATTATGTTTGCATGTAAAATTTGGGGCATCCGTGCCACAGATTTGAATCAGGGAATCGTATACGGTTTACATACAGCCGAAACGCGTCTTGATCCGATGCTTGTAAACCGTGTAGACTACGATGGCGTATTCGGGACGGCTCTGAACCGTTTCGTCAATCAGGCAGCCATCGGCCATGACATCACGGTTTATGGTTCAGGGGGGCAGACACGTGCGTTCCTGAATATTGAAGACACAGTAAGATGTGTAGAGATCGCGGCTGAGAACCCAGCTGACAAAGGTGAATTCCGCGTGTTCAACCAATTTACTGAGTGGTTCTCTGTTCAGGATCTTGCTGAACGCGTTCAAAAAATCGCCAAAGAAGAAGGCCTTGATACACAAGTGAAAAAGATCGAGAATCCTCGGATCGAGAATGAAGACCATTATTACAACGCTGTTAATACAAAACTGCGTGACCTTGGTCTAGAACCTCACTTGTTGACAGACGATGTCATTCGTGACATTTTGCGCACAGCCGTCGAAAATAAAAACCGTATCATTGAAGAGAACGTATTGCCGTCAATCACTTGGAAGTAAGGAGTTTTCCGCTTTGAAAATCGCCATCATTACAGAAACATTCCTACCATCAACAGATGGAGTCGTCACACGATTAAAAGAGTCCATCAAATACTTGCGAAACCAAGATCATGAGGTCGTCGTCATTGCTCCAGACTTTGGTGTGACGGAATATGAAGGGGCGATCGTCGAAGGGGTCAAAACGACAAGAATGCCTTTCTACAGGTATCGAGAATTCAGTTTACCTCAGCGACGAGTGAAGGACTTGCTGCAAAAACATGATCCTGACCTCGTCCATGTGGTCAATCCAGCTCTTGTAGGGGTTTCCGGCGTCTATTATGCTGATAAACTGAACTATCCGTTAATTGCTTCCTATCATACTCACGTTCCTAAATACTTGGATTATTACCGATTATATCCGTTTAAGCCTCTTGTCTGGTGGTATTTCAGAAAGTTACACAACTACGCAGACGTGAACTTGTGTACTTCAAGAGCCATTAAGGCGGAGCTGGATGAAAAAAACTTCCATAATGTGAGTGTATGGGACCGTGGAGTCGCTGTCGATCATTACCATCCTCGACATAAAAGTGAAGAAATGAGGGAGCGATTGTCCGCAGGCAGGAAAGAAAACAAACTGCTTGTTTTTGTCGGTAGACTGGCTCCTGAAAAAGAAATTCATAAAATCAAACCATTATTGGAAAAGAGGGACGACATCTCTCTTGCCATCGTTGGAGATGGTCCGGTGAAAGATGAATTAGAGGAAACTTTCAAGGATACCAATACGGTGTTTACTGGGCTTATGCACGGAGAGGAGCTTGCTCAAGCTTTCGCTTCTTCTGATGCTCTGATTTTTCCATCGGTTACAGAAACGCTGGGCCTCGTCATATTGGAATCTATGGCTTCTGGTTTGCCTGTCATTGCGGCAAAGAGTGGTCCGACCATGGAACAAGTAGAAGATGGCAAAACTGGTCTATTGTTTGAAAATGAGAACACCGACAGTATGATTCAAGCGATACAAAGGTTGGAAGATGAAGAGTTATATCAGAGACTTTGCAAAAATGCACGGCAAGAAGCTGAAAAATATAGCTGGCAAAAACCTTCGGAGCAGATCCTTGAGTATTATTACAAGACGTTAAAGGTGTATGAAGAGCAGGCAGCAACAACGTCAAAAAAATCAAAGGTTAAAGTCACAGAGTAAACGCTCTGTGACTTTTCTTTTGCTTTGTTCATACCAAAAACTTAGTAGTAACTCCAAATACATTAAACATTAAACAACACCCAATAACAGAACATACGTTCCGATCCCCGTGAAATTAGCACCTCCTTGAAATATTTTCTACTCATACTTAGTAGCAACTCCGAAAAATTAAAAAAAAAACAATCAATAATCCAATCCACAAGTATCAATGTAAACTTCCTACAAAAGACGGATAGCAACTAACGCGACATTTTCGGAGCAGGAAAGGAGGGAGGTGCACAGATTTGCAATGATTCTATTGAAGAGAAGATCAGCATGTGGAATACGCCCTTATTTAAGTTGAATCATGGCTGTTAGGTTAATGACCTTAATACAAGTGTTAACCAAATGATAGCTTCGAGAGTATGAATGTCAAAATGTGTGTCACAAATACAAAGATTAATGTAATTACAATCAATTTGTGAATCGGCGGTTTATATCCGGCAGTACGTAAGTTGAATGGTATAAAATCCAGTATGATCAGGCTGAAATGTAAACTGATATATTTAATAATGATATAGCAGTTTGCTTGAGATCTTAGAGCAAACTTTATGAAATTGCTATGAAGTGTTATGGGTGTTACAAGATCACATTAAGTTAATCGGAGCTGGACAATACTAAGTCAGATTTTTTGTAGTAATCACAATGCCAAAAATATTAAAAGACAAATGATCCTTAAACATAAATAAGATCGATTAAGTCCGATGTTGAATTTCAGCTTATTTATTTCTATTTTGTCTCAATATCATGAGTATACTTTTGTAATGAGACAAAATGAACATTTATAAAATGAGTAAGTATAATAAATATTATGTAAAGTAGAATCTAAAAAGAAAAAGAGGAGTTATCCCCCTCTTTCTTTTATCTTGTTAAGTTCATTCCATCTTTGTTGAAATTCCAAGTCGTTTTTCATCCAATTTTTAAACGTGGTTGGCTCTATATTAATTTCAGCACAGCATTTGGTTATACATCCACTTTTAATGAACTTCATAAGAAATTTGTTTTTTCTTTCCTTAATAGCTGCCTTGGATACCACATGTTTACCATCCTCGAGGTCATCATAATTTTGGTTTTCTTTTAGATATTCTTCATATTTTCTGTCTAATCTTAAGTCGCTATCTGCATAAATCCAATCTCCAAAACCTTTTATTGATTGTCTTCCACTAATGATCAACCTTGTGTACGTTTGATATACTTTAAGATAACTTCTAATACCTCTTCTTTTTATCAGTTTGTTTAATTCTTCAAAAAATTGATGTGAGCCGCCTACAAACACAATTTGCTTCTTCTGGTAGTTAATACTTCCATCTCCATCAAAGTAACCTCTTACATAATGACTTAAGTGTAGATCAGGGATATTGGGCATAGATAGATGTTTTGTTTTATTTGGTCTAATTCCATGTATGTGAATGAGATCCTCTTTGAGAATCTTACTTCCGATATTAAGCATGTGTACACCTGTCCGTTCATTTTTTGTTATCGGATGGCTGGAATCCATTTCTCGCTTAATATCCAGAAGTATTTCTTTTTCCTTTTGTGCGATGCTAATTAACTGCGCATGACCTGAAATCATTCCATCTGCTGCAATAAACCCTAAAATATACGCCATGTTGTTGGACCACGTTTTGAAATAGTCTTCGTTGACCTTAAACTTCCTCTTCCAGCTGCCTCTAGGTCTTAATGGAACTTCTAGTTCTTTTAGTACGATACGGATATAACCAGGTGAAACATTTGCCTTTTTAGCAATAACAGTTGTACTCTCACCGCGCTTATACATTTGAGCAATTTCTACTTTGGACATCGTTCTTTTTCTCAATGGTTTATTCATTTATGGTCCCCTCCCAAATGTTCGTTCATTTCAATTATACCGAACATATGTTCTTGGGGGTAATTTTTAGCACTTTCACTTTGTTATTTCACATTTGATCAGCTAGGATGAAGATATAAGAAACCAAAGGAAGGTGTTTATGAAAAAGCTGATCTTTTTCGTGAGTACTGTATTAATGGCAATGATCATAAAGCCTAAGAAAATTGTTGCGCCAGTGATTCAAGAACATGAACATCTTTATCCAGGTACAAACCTATCCATTATACCTGGGGATTTGCTTTTTTCTCCAATCGGTAAAAAAGAATCGCGTTATATAGGTCATGTAGGGATTGTAACGAAAGATAATAAAGTTATTCATTCCATTCCTTCAGGAGTCGTGCAAGATCAAATGGAGGCCTATTTCAACAAATTCAGCAATATACGCATCTATTCCCCCCAGGATAGGAAATCAGGGGACGAGGCTGCTGATTATGTGGTGAAACTGCAAAAAAAGCATCCTCATGCCAAATATAAGATATGGACGCCTATAAGCAGGATCAACGAAGAACAGTATTGCACAAAAATCGTGTGGCAATCTTATTATTTTGGTGCAGGTGTCAATTTAGGCAAAATTTCTCCTCATGCTAAATCAGTGCACCCAGAGCGGTTAAAAGATCGCAGATATCTATCTAAGAAATAAAACAAGCTCATCCTTATTTATTGGATGAGCTTGTTAAATATTGATGAAAATCAGATTCTGAAATAATTTCAATTGGATAACCTTGGCTTAGCAGTGTTTCTGCTCTTTCGAGTTTACTTGTTTTTTTGCCATTTTTATACCCTTCAAACGTTTGTTCGCCTACGACCACAAAGTTTGTATTGGATTCAATCGTCGTGTGAAGTGTTCCACCAAAATCAACGACTTTTTGACTGGCTTCATCTCTTTTCATTTCTTTTAACTTTCCGGTAAACACAACAGCTGCGTTATAAAAAGGATGTGATGGATCGAACTGATTGGTTGCTGCCACGTAGGAAGATGGATGTGCTTTTTTTGCCCGTTTCTTTTTATTTACTCTCGCCGGCTCATAGCCCCCATCAAACATCATCCCGTTTGTTGTACCTGTTTTGTCTACAAGGTCTTTAGCATCAGTCGCTCCAAGCTCTTCTTTAGCTGACATAAGAATATGAGCAGAAGCTTTCGCATCTTCTAATGCATGGTGGTGACTGAACGTAAAACCAAGGTAACTGGAGACGATATTTAACTTGTATTTCGGCAGTTGCCACGTTTTCTTAGATATGTTGACGGTGCAGTTATACGCAAGCATCGGATAGCTGAGGTTGTATTGATCCAATACAGCACGCAAAACCCCCATATCAAACTGAGCATTATGAGCAACGACAAACTTTCCTTCAAGCCATGACCTGATCTCGCGCTCCCATAACACATCAAACTCCTCGGCATCTTCAACATCGCCTTTAGTTATTCCATGTACACGGATATTAATGGGTGAAAAATAGTTTTTCTTTGGTTTCACTAACCTGTAATATTCTCTTTTTATAAAGCCCTGTTCATATTCCACCATACCAATGGAACAAACAGATCCTCTTGAAGAATTAGCTGTCTCAAAATCAAGAGCTACAAAGTTCATGTCGATCTCCTTTATTTATAGTGTTATCTTAATAATAAATGGGCGAGCATAGGCGCGTCTATTGTAAAGGCTTGCCATATAAAATTAGTCCAATGACGGAATATTCCTTGTGTGAAAAGCAAAAGATAGAGCCCAAGGAGGCGTTAGAGGATGGCTTTTGATTATGCAGAGCTGCCGAAAGAAAAGCTGCAAAGGGTAAAAGAGCTTGAAAATCAACTGAATGTTGTTTTGATCGCCTACGATTCCAAGTATAAAGATTAAATAAAAGACGCCGGTATCGGCGTCTTTTTGAATGGCATCGTTTATCTTCAGTGAATCGTTACTTTTTATATATCGTTAACTTTTCTTCAATTGGTGTACGGGTTTTCTGTTTTGGCTGTTGCTCAAAGAAGCCCATATGGATGAAACCTACAATTTTTTCCCCAGGACGAACACCTAAAAGTTCACGAACTTTCGGCTCGTGAATTTGTGGATTTGTTTTCCAGCATACACCTAATTCACGTTCCCAGGCTAGTAATTGAAAATTTTGAAGCATGCTGCTGATCGCTCCAAAGTTTTCCTCCCACTGCTTTTGACGGGGGTCTTCATTCATAATCGCTATAAGGAAAGCAGCCGGCTGGCTGAAATAGTTTCTGCGGTTTTCCTGCATGTCACGAGGAAATGTTTGTACAAGGGATTCCACGAATTCTTCTTTTTCATGAGAAGGAATGAAAATGAATCTCCAAGGTTCACGTAAGCCGTGTGTTGGTGCCCATCTTGCATCATCTAACAGTTCAGTAACAAGTTCTGTTGGTACTTCTTTATCTAAGTATCCACTCTTCACGGAGCGACGTTCACGAATGATTCTAGCTAATTCTGTTTTTGTTTGTTCCATACCTCTCACCTACGTATCTAAAGTTTTATTTACGGTAATGATAATCGTTCTCAGTGGTTTTGTCAAGGTTTATTCCTTTAAATAATCAATCATGAAAAGGTTGATCCATGCATACACAAAAGAAAAGCTACCTATGTTGAGGTAGCTTTTTGCATCTATTATTCTAAATTTTCAGCGATTTCTTCAGCCAGTCGTTCCGCAGATAGAGGACCGGCAAAGGTACCCATATCTCCTGGAAGCTTGTAAGTATGGTTTTCTTCTACAAAGTTTAAATTCGTCCATGCTGGATTGTCGGCCAAGTTATCAAAAATGGGATCGTCGTCCTGAACAAGATAGAAGAAATGAGAATCCTGGTAATTCTGAAGGGACTCTACATCAGAATTTACAAACCCAAAAATTTCAGGTTGTTCAGTTTCTACTGCGTTGTTGATGCCCATTTGATTCAAAACACCAGCTACTACAGAATTGTCTGTAAACAACCTCATCGTAGGTGTGTTTTGAGAGGTGAAAGCTTGCGTTACAACGGCCTCCACTTTACTGCCGTCTCCAATTTCTTTACCCAATGCAGAAATTCTTTGTTCCATTTGGGTTAGATATTTTTCAGCTTCTTTTTCTTTTTTGAATAGTTCACCCATCTTTTTGAATTCATTTTTTAAGTGCTGATATTGATCACTTGCTCCCTCTTCGGAATAAGGTGCGAACATAATAGTAGGAGCAATCTCGTTCAATTGGTCTTCAAATCCTTCGTGCCTGTACTTCGCACCAATGATTAAGTCAGGGTCCAGGCGTGAAATGGCTTCAAAATTCGGTTCTGAACGCGTACCGACATCCTGCACCTCATCTGCAAGCGGCTCACCTACATTGACCCACTTGTTGTACCCCTCTTTATCTGCTACTCCAACGGGCTGAATATGTAAGGGAAGCATATGCTCAACATAGGACCACTCTAAAACGACAACTCTTTCTGGTGTACCTTCAATATCCACTTCCCCTGTGCTGCTTTCAACCGTTCTCGTTTCTTCTGACGTTGAGGATTCAGAAGAAGCAGTTTCATCACTAGATCCCTCTTCTCCACATGCGGCTAAGAAAAGAACGAGCAATAATAATGATAGTATCTGCCATATTTTCATAAAAAAACTCCCTTTCATCTAAATAATTGATAAAGATTATCATTATCAATATTATTGTAAAGGAAGGATCGTACTCCGTCAATGAGAATCATTTTCAATAAAAAAGAAGAAAGGCGCATTACCCTTCTTCTTCAAACAAATACAAAAACTCTCTATATCCACGCTTTTTCATCTCCTGCTTAGGAATAAACTCCATGGCTGCACTATTCATGCAGTATCTCAACCCTGTTGGTTCTGGGCCATCTTCAAATACGTGACCAAGATGATTATCTCCTTGTTTACTTCTTACTTCTGTCCTCATTCCGAAAATCCCTGGATCATCCTTTGTCGTGATATTTTCCTCAAGGATTGGCTTCGTGAAGCTCGGCCATCCTGTGCCTGATTTATATTTATCTGTCGAACTGAACAACGGATCTCCTGAGAGGATGTCTACATAGATCCCCTCTTCCTTATTGTCCCAGTAGGCATTATCAAAAGCTTTTTCTGTGCCGTCTTCTTGTGTTACTTCATATTGGATATCCGTAAGCTTCTTTTTTAAGTCTTGGTCAGAATACTCAACCACTTCACCGTTATATAACTCTACTCTCTTCGCGTCTTCAGATTCACTGGTTGTAGAAGCTCCAGAATTTTTATTGAAAAAGAAAAGGACGCCGACACTCAATAGTAATAGAATGATGATCGCTCCTGCTGTCATCTTTTTCATTCCTTCTCCTCCCTAATTTTAAAGTGTTGTATCTCAATCTTACCATGCTAGCTAGTGTTCAAAAAATTTCAGTGCTCATCATATATGAACGAAAGTTATGAAATCAGTAATATTTGTCCATCCTAAGAAAAGGATATAAATGGAGGGATCTTCAATGAAAACTGTAACCTCAATATTGGCCATAGGCCTCATCGTCATGAGTGGATGTACGGCTGATAACACTGGAGTAGAAATGAAGGATTATGAACAACAACAATTATCTACTTCCCCCACCACCGATTCACTCAATGATATGAATTACGAAACGAATGAAAAGGTGGATAATGCGAGAAAAGCTCTTCCGTTTCAACAATTTGATCTGGAAATTGATTATGTAGATACACTCTCTTATGAAATCCAATACGTATCGAATGAATCTCAAACCCGTGCTGTGATCCACGAAATCGGGGAAGAAAAGATTTCAGGAGAAAAGGCGCTTGATCAACTGACTCCTCATTTCATGGAACTCAGTTTTGATGAAGATTCATCTGAACAAGAAGTGATTGAAGATGTTTTACAAGTTTTCGGTCTTGATGAAACGTATAAGGAATTTAAGTTAAGGGTTATTTACAGCAACGGCTTAGAGGCAGAATACGAAGATTAAGGGATGTAAACTAAAACAAGCACCTTTGTTAAATGACTTAGATGCTTGTTTTTTATATTTTATTTAGTTTCGGAGTTGCTACTAAGTTTTAAGTGCGATCATGATTGATTACTGTTTTTCCATTTTCTTGAATAATTTTTCGTTCTTTCATCAATTGTCCAAGGGCTCGTTTGAATGCTGACTTACTGATTTTAAAAGTTTTTCGGATGTCTTCTGGATCACTTTTATCATGAAGGAACATGACACCATCGTTTTCTTGTAAATATTCATAGATAACCTCTGCATCTTCCTTCATCCCCTCTTGTTTTAGAGGACGAAGAGATAAATTGATTGTCCCATCGTCTTTTACATCAATGATTCTAGCTGTAATCGTTTCTCCAAGTCTTGGTTCTTCTTTCCTTTCACTTGGGTGGACGAACCCTCGGTAGCCCTCTCCAGATAATACCGTTGAACCTGCTTTCGTCGCTCGATACACACGAGCGGTCACTTCTTGTCCAAGAACTTCTTTGGGGGCAGGTTCCAGATCATCCATGACTTCCTGTTCAGAAATAGGTTCTGCCAAAAGACGACCTTTTTTATCTAGTTCTAAACTGACAAATAAATGATCACCTTCTTTTGGCCAAACGGATTTAAGAAGAGGTAGATGATCGGAGGAAACAAGAATATCCTTATTGTTTAAGCCGATATCAACGAATACACCCATATTCGGAACAACTTCTACGACTTCAGCCCATCCATAAGTATCTTTGGTAACTTCCGGAATTTCCATTGTCGCAGAAGCTTGTCCTTTCTTATTTTCATAAATGAACATGTCTCTGCTTTCGTCCAGTTCAATCTCTTCGGTTACATCTTCGTCCAGGAGTACAAACTCTTCATTTTGAATATCAACAATCAAGCCTTCTGTGATTTTCTTTTTAATTTTTCCTTGTTGGATTGTTCCCAATATATTGACATCTTTCATGTAATTTCATCCTTTTTCGTAACGTAATGGTACTTATTATAGCTTACATCGATCCATTTTAAAACGATGATTTATTATAAATGAAAAAGCGTGGCATCTGCCACGCTTTGATGTGATTAATACCACCAAGAAGCTCCTACAATAATTAGGAGAATAAACAAAACAACGATTAGCGCAAAGCCTCCACCATATCCTTTACTCATTCCAATTCCCCCCTTTACTTCTTTATATGAAGATGGGTAAGAATCGGTATGGGTAAAAGGCTTAGCTACCTGAGGATTAGGCGTATAAATGCTATCAACCAAAGAGTCATTTTCGAGATGTTTTTTGAGTGGATGGGGCTGCGGGGAATGACTCGCTTTCAAGCCACCCCTGACTCCCATTATAGCAATTGAAGCCCGAAAACATCTCGAAACTGAGGTTTCCACAATCGGGAGCTTATTTATAATGAGGTTTAATTAATTCTGAAACAACTGAGCGATTCTGTGGTAGGATTTTTTCTTTTCTTCAAAGTCGAATATATTCGTAATGATTAAAAACTCATCCGTACCGTAGTATTCAGACAGTTCTTCCAATTGAGTTTTCACTTGATCTGGGTTTCCGATAATGCAGCGTCTTCGATTTTTACTTATTTTCTCCATCTGGTCTTTTGTATAAGGGTAGTCTCTGGCCACATCTATAGAGGGTACACGGGTATCCAGCCCTTTTTCCACCCGAAGCAACCAGAGGTCTTGGCTTTTGGCCAGCTCCTCTGCCTCTTCTTCTGTTTCTCCGCAAACGACGAATATACACACATTCACGCTTGGTTCTTTCATATCCGATCCTTTGAATCGCTCCCTATAGGTGGCAATGGATGCCTTTCCATGATCAGGGTTGATGAAATGACCAAAAGTGAACCCTGTCCCATTCAGAGCTGCATGTTTGGCACCTCGCTCTGTCAATCCAAGAACCCATAGTTCAGGCTGATGTTCGGTTTCCGGCCGAGCTTTTACACCGAAGAATCGATCATCTTTAGGAGTGGATCCTTGTAAGAACTGTTTCAGCTCTTTCACTTGCCTCGAAAAAGAACTGAGGGGCTTCTCAATTCCATCAGTTAGGGCAAGCCTTGTCTTTGGCCCACCTCCTGGGGAACGGCCGAGACCTAGGTCGACTCTTCCAGGAAAAAAAGCTTCAAGCATGCGGAAATTTTCAGCTACTTTCAATGGGCTGTACTGTGGAAGTAAGACACCACCTGATCCAACTCGAATCGTTGTTGTGGATTGGGCAATCATGGATATAAGTATTTCAGGAGACGTACTGGCAAGGCCATTGGTATTGTGATGTTCAGCAACCCAATACCTGTGAAATCCTAATTCCTCTGTGTATTTTGCCAATTCCACTGATTGTTGTAACGCTTTTTGAGCAGAGTCCCCCTCGGAGATCGGGCTTTGATCAAGCACACTTAGTTTCAATGCAAGCTCACCTTTCTTTTATTTGTACACGTCATCCATAATTTGTTTTAGTATTTGCATCTGTTCTTCGAATAAAAGCTTATAACGTTTCTTTAATACATCGAATTCTTCTTTGCCATCATCCGTAAGGTAATACCAGTAAACCTTTTGTCTTTTCTTATCATGTGATTTGTAATCATCCTTACGGTATAATAAACCTTGCTCTGTCATTTCATGTAGGGTATCTAGTAATGTGGAAGGTGCGGGAATCCAATTCTTCGTAAGTTTTTTGAACTCTGCTTTGAAATGTTCACTGATCATCGGCTGATGAACTTGTAACAGGTGCATGATATAAAACTTCGTAAATTGTGCGGCACTCATGTTTAAAGCAAATCGTTTCGGATTGTTTTTATGAGACAAAATCATCCACCCCTTGTCATAAAATGGTCTTTCTATCATTCTACAACAAAAGATGGATGAATTGTCCAATTATACGCACATTCGTTCGCTTAAATATTATGATTTTGCTTTAATTTCGGAGTTGCTACTAAGTTTAAAGTAGAACGAGTTAACGTACTTTAATGGCAATTTTTCCGAAATTTTTGGATTCTTGAATGTATTCGAAAGCTTCCTTATACTGATCCATCGTAAAAATCTTATCCAGTTGAGGTTTTATTTTGTGGTCGCTTATAAAACCGAGCATCTCACGCAATTCCTCGGCACTTCCCATCGTGGAACCAAGCAAATTATACTGCCCGTAGAAGAACTGTCGGATATTAAATGTCACTTCATCTTCTGTCGTCGACCCAAAAGTGACAATTGTTCCTCCCTTACGAACAACCCCCAATGACTTATTAAACGTAGCATTACCAATAGTTTCGATGAGGAGGTCCACCTGTTCAGAAGCTAGAGCCTCCTGCCAATCTTCTTCTGTAGAAATGGCTAGATCAGCTCCTAGGTTCAAGGCTTCCTTTTGTTTGCTTTCTGATCGGGAAGTTACGATGACTCTTGCCCCGATTGCTTTCGCATACTTCAGGCAAAAGGTAAGGACTCCGCTGCCAATTCCCGGCAGCATGACCGTTTGACCCGCTTCAAGATTCCCTCTTGTAAACAAGGCCCGATAGGCGGTCAGTGCGGCTAATGGAAGAACGCCTGCTTCTTCAAAAGACAAATGCTCAGGTTTTCGTTCAAGATGGTCCTCTGTACATGTGTAATATTCTGCAAATGTCCCGTGATCCGGAAGGCCGACGATTTCAAATCCTTCTGGAGGTGCATCGCTGTTTTCCTGCCAACCGAGTCCAGGATTGACAATGACTTCGTCACCTGGTTGAAACTTGGTGACATTTCCTCCTACTGTTTCTACAATGCCGGAAGCATCTGACCCAGGTATCAAAGCAGGATCATCTGCTTTATGCCGCTTCGTGACGACCGCTAAATCCCTACGGTTCATCCCTGCTGTATGTACCTTTACTCTCACTTCGTTGTCACTGATTTGACGTTCTGGCATCTCTTTTACCTTCAAACCTTCAAGTCCTTCTTTTTCTTCATGTACAATTGCTCTCATTCATATCTTCTCCCTTCTTTTACAATTGTCTTCAGTCTACCAATAAGTGCCTGGTTATCAAAATAAGTCGCATAAAAAAACTCCTTTCTGAATCCACAGAAAGGAGTTTTTTCTATACTATATGAAATTAGTCTGCTAGTACTTGAACTTTAACTGATTGTCTACCAAAGGAAAGTGCCTCTTCACGGGAAGGCATGAAAATATCGATACGGTTGCCGTTGATGGCACCGCCAGTATCTCCAGCGATTGCCGTTCCGTAACCTTCGACATATACTTTAGATCCAAGTGGAATGACGTTCGGATCTACAGCAATGACTTTTTGATCCGGATTAGCACGCAAGTCGATTCCAGTAGCTGTTACACCGCTGCATCCTGTGCAGTAAGCGGTATAAGCCGTAGCTTCAGCCGTAAACTCTTTCACCACATCATTGCTTGTATCTTCGCTTGTGCTTGTTTGCGTTGCTGTTGATGTGCTGTCACTTGAATTACTGCTAGAACTATTGCTTGAGCTGCTGTTCGAACTTGGAGCAGACGTTTGTACAGCTTGTCCATCAACTTTGAACTGGTCGCCAGGATGAATGAGGGTGGAAGTCAGGTTGTTCCACGCCATCAGCTGATCGACTGAAATATTGAATTTTTGAGAAATGGCGAACAACGTGTCTCCAGACTTCACTGTGTAAGTGGATGTGTTGGAAGACGTAGTAGATGAAGGTGTGCTGGATTTAGACTCATTAGCTACTTTTAATGTTTGATTTGGGTAAATAAGGTTTGAATTTAAACCATTCCATGTCTTCAAGTCTTGAACGCTGACGTCATATTTCTGGGAGATTCCCCAAAGAGTATCCCCTTTATCGATTTTATATTCCGTTTCGTGGGCACTTACCGTTGTGGCGAATGCTCCAGTTAATGCGACAGTTGCTACCACAGAAAATACAGTTTTTTTCATGAAATTCTGCCTCCTCTTGATTGGTCGATCCCTATGTATTTAGGTGATCCGTTCACAATTACAAGATTAACAGAATCTCAGGATAAATTAAGAACAAACAAGCAACAGTTTGTTTGCAAACATAACATCCATATTTCACAGCCATTACAAAAGGAGCATTTGTACCGTCAAACGGTCAAAAATGCCCGTGTTTTTCTTGATTTCGCCATCATTCTACAAAAAGGAATATTTGATTATTCATAGATTTTTTACCCGAAAATGATAGAAAAAAACATATTTTAGCGAAAAAAAGCACAGATCCTTAGAGGATCTGTGCTTTTATCACATTCTTATTTAGCTGCTACTTGCTTTTGAACTTCCGGGTCGTTCAAGAACTCATCATATGTCATCTCTTTATTGACAACCTTACCATTAGGCGTAATTTCTATAATACGATTAGCAATCGTCTGAATGAACTCATGGTCATGGGATGCAAAAATGACAGAACCTTTGAAATTAATCAATCCTTTGTTCAAGGAAGTGATGGACTCTAGATCAAGGTGGTTCGTCGGTTCATCTAGAAGAAGAACGTTCGCACCAGAAAGCATCATTTTAGAAAGCATGCAGCGCACCTTCTCTCCACCTGAAAGGACATTCGCTTTCTTAAGCGCCTCTTCTCCTGAGAACAGCATACGTCCAAGGAAGCTCCGTAGGAACGTTTCTGTTTCATCTTCTGGTGAATACTGACGCAGCCACTCGACAAGGTTCAAATTCGAACCTTCGAAGAATTCCGAGTTATCTTTAGGGAAGTAACTTTGAGAAGTCGTTACCCCCCATTTATAGGTACCTTCATCCGGTTCAACCTCACCCATAAGGATTTGGAAAAGTGTCGTTTTGGCAACTTCATTTGAACCAACAAGGGCCACTTTATCGTCTTTATTAAGGGTAAAGCTGACATTGTCCAATACTTTCTCTCCATCCACCGTCTTTGAAAGGTTTTCAACTGTCAGCAAGTCATTTCCGATTTCACGGTCCGCATTAAATGCAATGTAAGGATACTTTCTGGAAGAAGGTTGGATATCATCCAGCGTGATTTTATCTAGTAGCTTTTTACGTGACGTCGCTTGTTTGGATTTGGAGGCATTGGCACTGAAACGCGCAATGAACTCTTTCAAATCCTTAATCTTTTCTTCTTTTTTCTTATTCTGTTCTGAAGCCATTTTCTGCGCTAATTGACTGGACTCATACCAGAAGTCATAGTTTCCGACATAAACCTGGATTTTTCCAAAGTCAAGGTCTGCGATATGAGTACAGACATTGTTCAAGAAGTGACGGTCGTGGGAAACCACAATGACTGTATTTTCAAAATCAATCAAAAAGTCTTCCAACCATTGGATCGCTTT
Organism: Halobacillus aidingensis; assembly: GCF_900104185.1. Classification (GTDB taxonomy): domain Bacteria; phylum Bacillota; class Bacilli; order Bacillales; family Halobacillaceae; genus Halobacillus; species Halobacillus aidingensis. The sequence continues at coordinate 43,526 of NZ_FNIZ01000009.1, forward strand.
AATATCGAGGTGGTTGGTCGGCTCATCGAGAAGAAGAACATCCGGATTACCGAACAGCGCTTGTGCAAGAAGAACCTTCACTTTTTCAGACCCTTGCAGTTCACTCATTTTCTTATCATGAAGCTCTTCGCCAATGCCTAACCCTTTCAATAAACGGGCCGCATCAGAATCCGCTTCCCATCCATTCATTTCAGCGAATTCTCCTTCAAGTTCCGCTGCACGCATGCCGTCTTCTTCTGAAAAGTCGCCTTTCATATAGATGGCATCTTTTTCTTTCATCACCTCATATAGACGTGTATGCCCCATAATGACGGTTTCAAGTACTTGATATTCGTCATATTCGAAATGGTTCTGTTTCAAAACGGCCAAACGCTGATCCTTCTTCAAACTTACATCACCCGTTTGAGCCTCGATCTCACCACTCAAAATCTTTAAGAATGTAGATTTCCCTGCACCGTTCGCACCAATCAGCCCATAGCAATTGCCGGGAGTGAATTTTATATTTACGTCTTCAAACAACTTTTGGTCGCCGAACCGAAGACTTACATTATTTACTGTTAACATGTGATAATCCTCCAGTACTCTTGTTTCTATAACATAGAAATTATATCATTCTTGAGCGTTGTATGATAGCCGCCTGAGATATTAAAAATATCCACGCTCACTTCCCCACTCAAGAAACAAATCATAATCTTCATATACCTTTTTTTCATAATGCTCGGCCCATAAACTGAGCTGCTGTCGGAACCTCTTTTTCTCAGTCCCGACCGCTTCCATAATGCTGTCTTCACTATGATAGTCGAGCATTCCTTCGTCAATATCCACATCAGCCCTCGCGTGGATTTTCGCACTCACTTTTGCCATCGTCTTTACCGTCTGTTTGACAGACTTAAGATCACTTAAATGTTTTTCTTTTACATCCTTGGAAAAAGGCGAGCGTTCCCGGACGTAAAAGTCTTTACCGTCCATCGTGAAATATCCGAGAAATGGATCGGAAAGGTGGTGCATCGCCTGCTGGGTGTGAATGACTCTTCTTCCCTGGTGTTTGTGATCGTTCCAAAATGCCTCATCATAAGGAAAGAAGTAAGCAGGTACTGGAGTTCGTGCTTCTTTCGCTTCAAGGATAATATCATCCTCATGGTCTTCGTGACACTCGCCTTCAATGAGAATGTAATATCTTTTCAAACCTGTCGAACCGATTCCCGCTCCTGTCTTTTTGACCACATCTTTGATCCGGTAATAGTCCTTCGACTTCTTTTTCTTTGCGTCCAGAGAATGATAATAGTCCTCCCACGCTTTTTCTAACAATCGTTTTTCGTGTTTAGGAACAGAAGACAGCTTGTCCTTCCCGATATCGAAAGACCGAATGGAATCGTGGTTGATGATGGTCTGCTTTTTCAGTTCGTGTGACAAACTTCTTTGCTCCGCTTTGTTTATCGCCTTTTTAACAGGACCTTTCGCTGACTCTTTCGTAAATTGGACTTTTTCCGGACTTAATTCTCGATCATGGTAGGCTTGCATTTGTTTTAAGTACGTTTTCAAATAACGATGGACCATCTGTTCTTTAGCCTCATCGTCATACGAAAGGGAATGCATCATCAGACGTATACTAACAACCATGCGTAAGACATCGTAAAGATAAGAACCAAGGTATCCTTCATCGAAGTCGTCCACATCAAAGACGATCTGCTTGTTTTCGTTTTGAAAAACACTGAAGTTGTTGAAATGTAAATCTCCCATGATCCATGTCGGTCTGTCCCTCGGTGTATGAAAGGTAAAAGGCAGATCTGTCGTATCATGAAAGAACAGGTAGGCGCTTCCTCTGAAAAAGCTGTAAGGATCGGCTTTCATTTTGTTATATTTCTTCTTTCGCTCTTTCTCCGTTAATGCCATTATATCCCCATCAAATTTGTCTAAAACAGTAGACAGCGAATTCTTTCTTAACATTTGTTTTGTTTCAAGCATCTGCTTTACTTTTTGGTCCATCGTCTCTCCTCCCTTAGATATAAGAAAAAGCGATTGCCTGAGAAGCAATCGCTTTTTTCATTATGACTCTGCTTTATAGTATAAACTATTGTTTTCTACAACTTGAAGCACTTTGTTTTCTTCTTCCATATCACTTCCGCACATTGGACACTTCTTGTTATTATTGGTTCTGAAGTTGTCTCTCATCCAACAGTTGCAATCTTCGGATGTACAAACCCATATCTTCGTATCTTCTTCTTTGATCTCAGCCTGATTTTTCTTTCCGAAAGCCATCGGCGTAGCCCCCCCTTTAGAATGTCATGATATAAAAGAGACTGACCTTCAAAAGCCAGTCTCTTTCTATTTTTTATTATAGTTTCGTGACGTTTGCAGCTTGTGGTCCGCGATTTCCTTCTGTCACTTCAAACTCTACAGCTTGACCTTCCTCTAGAGACTTGAAGCCTTCTTCGTTGATCGCGCTGAAGTGTACAAATACATCGTCTTCACCTTCAACCTCGATAAAACCAAAACCTTTTTCCGCGTTAAACCACTTCACTGTACCTGTTTTCATAGGGATGGATCCTCCAATGTTTCAAAAATTAATATGCGTTTTGCAATAAAGAAAAAATCACATATTATAAAAAGTACCAATAAGATTGATCACTCTTTATAATAGGTGATTGGAAGTGCGAACTTCTGAATATTGGTAAATTTTATCCTTTTATTCACTATACTATGACTCACCGGTGAAGTCAAGCAGAGCGCGCTATTAACGTTACACGACTAGTATATACAGTGTGAAGGCGAATTATTCCTTTAAATTATGATCTTTCTATGATGGCACAAGCGATTCGTTTTCCTGCATTTCCGCTTGGCTGGGACTCGTAGTCATCAGGCCCTTCATGGATAATCACCGATTTCCCGATAATGTCACGCACGTTAAAGCGGTCCGTGAAAAATATCATTCTTGCTCTTCCTTGATTGGAAAACAATACAGGGAAGTCTCCCGCATGATTCCCGTGCGGCTGCTCGTCTGGATTCCAGTGTCCCCCGGCAGAGGCGAAGGGATCTTTGCCGTCCCCGATTTCGCAAACTCCTTTTTCATGGATGTGAAACCCATGAGGTCCGACCTGCTTTCCGTTTTTTGGCTTTTTGAAATCAGGCAGCCCTTCCACCTGAACAAAGACTTCGACTCCGTAAGGCATTTGGTAAAATTGCATGGTCCCTTTCAAGTTGGGAGCAAGTGGACTACTTAAAAATTTTGCCTGTGCCGTTTCAGAAGCATACGTTTGTCTATACGGACCGTTTTGGATATACAATAAACAACATCCTCCTTTCTGTCTATTCTTATGACCTCCGCTTCGCCCTTAGACCAATGGAGTCAGTGCATAGCAAATCCCCCTTTTCCGAGGAGGAGGAAGAAATCCTTAGAAGAGGGGGATGCTGATGTATTACCTTATGTGTTGGTTCAGTGAATTAGAACTTCGGAATTTGAGAAAGGATGTGTTCAAGGTCCTGGGTGTTTTCTGGTCTCTCAAGGTGAGACTGAAGCTGGGTAAAATGATCCAATACATCTTCTTTCCATATATTCATACATTCCGTGTATCTTCTCCGCCATAACTCTGTATAATGATCGACAACTAATGATTCGAGTGTTTCCAATTGAGCTTTCAATTCTCTGGAAATGATGGCTGACATGGAATCCTTCATCTCTTCTTTCTCATTTCTTTCAAAAAACGCTTTAGGGTTTCTGAACAATTTTCGCAGGCTTGCTTTTTCTTTTTCCTCCATGTCAACATGTCCACTGAGGATTGGAAGAGGAAATGTTCCTTCTTCGATCATTGACAGTTGAAGGGTCGGACGAATTTTATATAGATCACTTTCGATCCGCTCTTTCGTCTGATTCACTAACTGGTCCATGAAGCGCTCCATACGGACACAGACTGCTTTGACTTCCTGAAGCATTTCAAAACTCAATTCATCGAGGAGCTGCATCTGAGCAGCCTTCAATGACTCTTTGGCATCTCCATGGTTTTGAATGGTCGCTGGATTGAAATGTCGCTTGAACAAATCATTGAAATTCAACATCATTCGTTCATGTACGTAGTGAATCTGTTTACCTGCTTTGTTATGGATGGCATCTTCCGCTCCCTGGTCGAAGCTCTTCTCAAGGGTTCCGGAAATGTGATGTTGTTCTTCTTTACTCTTCTCTATTTCTTCAAGGCGTTCTTGTTCACTTAGCTGACTTGCAGCGATGAAGTTCTCGACGACTTGCCTTATACTCTTAATATCCTCATCAATCGCATGAATCATCATCTGTGCAAGATCTTCATGAAGGAAGGAGTGAAAACTTTCTTCAAACGCTTGAATGCCTGAATCCATATCCTTGCCTTCCATCTTTTCTTCCAGTGCTTGCAAACTCGAAATAGAGAAAAGTTTCGGATGACGAATTTGGAATTCATTCAATTGCGCTCTCACATAAGATTCCACCTGTTTCCGTTCCTCATCAGATGAGGCTAAATCGGCTGCATTAATGAGGAAGAACATTTTATCAAGAGTAAAGCTGTCCTTCACACGGCCTAGTTGTTTAAGGAACGTCTCATCAGCATGTGAGAATGGGTGGTTATAATAGGTGACAAATAAAACAGCATCAGAATCCTTGATGTATTCAAAGCTCACATCTGTATGACGCGCGTTGACGGAATCTGCTCCAGGTGTATCAACGAGAGTAACTCCCGCTTCCGTCCACGGACAGTCATAGAAAAGTTCCATAGACTCGATAAAGCAGGATTTTTCTTCCTTAGAAACATACGTAGAAAAATCATCCCATAAAACATCGATACGTTTCCCTAGATTCGGTTTCATACTCGGATAACCGTCTATGAAGGCACGTAAAAAAGAATGTTTCTTATGATCAAGCGCCTGCCAGTCTTTTTCTTTCAAGTTTTTAGTTTTCGTGTGTACATCTTGAAGTGTATGAGCCCTGAGGTCAAGGTCCTCCAGAATAGGAGATAAGTCTTCAAGCATCTCCGCTTCCATCTTCACATAAGCATCAATCGAGCGATCCGGTTTCTCCTCATTGGATGGAGATATTTTATTGATCGTCGCCGTGGTCGGATTGGGTGAAACAGGCAGGACCAGGTCTCCAAGCAAAGCATTCGCAAAACTGGATTTCCCCGCACTGAATGCTCCGAATAGGGCGATGGTATAATGTCTGTCATCCAGACGGTTCCGTTTTTTCTCTAATTGAGCATAGAGTCGCTTTGTACCTTCTAGTGAATGGATGTTTTTCAGTGTTTCATCCGCCCTGTGGAGCGCCTGTTCGATGGAAGATCCACTCTTTTTAGAAGGCGTAGGACGAGGATCAATCTCCTCTTCTTCAACGATCGAATGTTCAGCAGGAATTTCATCCGCACTCCTACGGATCATCTTCTCTTTCCGCTTCTTCCATGCATCCCTGATCCATAACGTATTTTCTTCCGTGGTTTCTTCTTTCAGGTATTCTTCTAGACTGTAACGGTATTCTTTGATCCTTTCATTTAAAACTTCTAGTTGTTTATCCATTTCTTGCTTTTTATCAGCCGCTTCAAAAACTTCTTTATGCTGTTCGACCATTTCTTGTTGATTGGCTGCAATTGCTTCGAGGAATAAACGCTTCCATTCTTGTATGAAACGCCGCGCTTCCTTTTGGATATCTTTGGATACATCATCGGTGTAGCGTAAAACATAAGAACCTGTGACAGACGCCCCTCGTTCGACAAGCGCATATAACCGCTCCCTCGGATAATGGAAGGTCTCCTTTTGCACGTGTTCAAGAAGCTTCTGGTCACTGACAGAATAGTGTTCCATCAACTGAAGCATTCGTTCACGAAGCGGCCAGTACAGGTTTTTCTCCACAGACTCTGTGAGCTTCGTGTGAAACGCCTGTTCTCTTGCCAACCGTTCTTCTTCTGTTTTCTTTTGTGTAAAAAGAATTCCCACTTTAAAGTCCGGTTGTACGGACTCTAAATAAGCCTCTGCATATTCACGAAGAGCGCTCGGCATAAGGTAGGCGTTCGAAATGAATTGACTGACTCTCTCCTGAAAATCTGCTTCTGCTTTTTCATGGAGAGCTTGTTGGTTTTCTAGTTGTTTGGAATGGAAAGGACTTTCTTCGATTATTTCCTCCCACTTTTCCTTTTCTTCTCGAAGTTGTGCCATCTCATCTTCGAGAAGATCCGAATAATGCATCACCGCTTCATCGGCAATCCATCCCACTTGTGTTTCCGCTTGTCTCTCAAGTTTGGGTTTCGAAAGGAGAATACGAAAGTCTTCCTTCAACGCTTGAATCTCATTGAAAGGAAGGGAATAATCTCTCAAGGATGTGAAGTAGATTTCTTCAGGGGTAATGCCCCACTTTTCAAAGGCGTTCGTTACCGTTTTTTGATAGTTTTCAATAGAAAGCTCTCTTTCTACATGTTTATCCACCTGGTTAATGACCACTGAAAAAGGTGTCTTACGCCGCTGCATTTCCAATAAAAACATAAGATTCACTTCAGACTGGACATGGTTATAATCCATGACATAATACATGTAATCCATCAAATGAAGAGATGATTCGGTAATCAATCGGTCGGCGTCATTCGTTGAATCCACCCCGGGTGTATCGACGACCGATACATGAGGAGGCAAAGACTGCCCTGGTTGTGAGATTTCAAGTCCTGTAATTTTCTCCCCATCTTTACAGAGCGCTTTAATCGTTTCCAGATCGATATCCGCATCATACCGGACGACCGTTCCATCCTGGAAATGAACAAGCGTATAGGGATCGCCTGTCTTCAACCGGACAATGTTCGCACTAGTGGGAATGGGGCTTGAAGGGAGAAGGTCATTATCTAATAACGTATTGATCAATGTCGACTTACCAGCTGAAAAGTGACCAGCAAAGCCAATCATCATTTCTTCATGAATCAACTTTTCATATAAATCCAATACCTTCTCTTGTTGTTCTTCATCTCCTTGATCTTTTAAAAAAGCGTATAAATTCTGAATTTTATCGATGCTTATATCCGTCAAATGGCTCATGTCTCGTCTCCTTTACCGTACAATGTCCTCCCTCATTCTACTCTTAAGAGCTATGTTTCCTCAAGAGGGAGATACTCAAAACGATGGGTCATCCATATAGGGAATCGCTGCATCCGTGTTCAATTCCCCATAAACTCTATTTGGAAGAGCTGTTCTTCCATTCAGCCAATCCCGTAATGAAATCACGGATGGTACTGTATCTCCACCGAGTCCGAAATGAAGAGTTAATGATTCAGGACTGTAACAAGCTGTATGAATCGTACCGGTCCATTGTTTATACCCATGAGAAAAGATCGGACCGTATGAGTCATTCAATAAATGAAAAGCCTCTAATTCATCAAGGATATAAGCTTGACGACTTTTCAGATCATCCAGTCTTTCCTGTGAATTGGACAGATGCCTGCGGTTTTCCTGGGCAATTTCTGTGAAGTGATTGGTACAAGCCACCCCCTCTTTCACGATGACCCCGCGAGGAGAGCCCTCAATAATTTTTGATGTGCCTTCTGCATCGAAAACGACATAGTTAAACGAATGTCTATGAGGGAGTTTCTTCAATAAGAGAACCGCTTCGCTGGTTGTTTTGCATGTTTCTAAGACCATCCTAGTCAGCAGACAACAAATAAACCCGTCTTCCGGGTGAATTCTGTTTACGAAATTATATCCAATACAAAGTCCGTGTTCGTTCATCCCGTCTGTGCGTCCTATGATGCGTTGGGATGGGCCAATGCTCGCATAGCCATCTTTGGGCTGAAACAAAACTAAACGACCCTCATACGTTTTGGGATGGTAATCGTAATTTCTGGCAAAGTACCCGTTTCCCGTTAAAATGGAACAGCCTGAACCTTCCCAATCCTGCTGATACCCACTGTATTCATGAATGACTTCATCAAGCGGCCATTGTAATCCTTCAGCAAGACCCCTAAGCTCATCGAAGAGGCCTTTGCAGTAAAGGTCCATTTGTTCTTTAACAACTTGAATGTCCACATCGTATCGAAGCCTCGAGCGTTTCCGTCTTTGTTCATGATGTTTATATAACTGCGTACGTTTTAATTGTTCTCCTTGTTCATACCCAAAGTCATCATAACGACCGCAAAACGCGATCAACTGGGAATAAAAAGGTTTCATTTTCTCGCCCATTCCTCATGTAACTGAGGATGATGAAGGATATGGTTGTGATCTGTTTCTTGAATGATGTGGACCTCAACATTCCAGTGCTCTTTCACGTAACGTTTGAACTCGTCATGTAATAGAACTTCATCCTTACTCCCAACATAAATGGATGCTCTATCTTTTATATCACTCAGCAATTCTGGAGGAATTTTTTCGAGAAACCTCGAGGCAAGGAGCCGGAAACTCAAGGTTAGTTTTTCACTTTTGTTGAATTCGTCCGGAATCTCCGCAACTGTCCTGTCATTGAATCGATGGATATTCATCTTATACAAAGTCATGAGAAGCATGACTTTTTTGTCAAATACTGTATAATCCACATCAGTTCGATCAGTGGACTGTTCTGTCGCATCCTCATGGTACACCGGTAAAGCAGGATGAAAGAAGGGAGCAATAAACAAGTATTCGCTGGCAGCCCTCTTGTTTTTTTGAATTAATCTCAATAGGTTGGCACATCCCATGGAGTGTCCAACCAAGGTAACTTTTTCATATCCTTTCTTTTCAATGAAATGGATGAAATCGAATAAATCATCATCATACTGCCCTATATAATCAATGTCCCCTCTCTTGGGACTCTTGTCGTAACCTCTCAACACAGGGAAATAAATATCAGCGTCGCGTAGACATTCATCAGCAAACGCTTCATGATGATGAAACTCGGCCGTAATTCCGTGTACGATAATAATCGCTTCCTTGGAGGAGGCTCTTTTCTTAAGAACCGCATATTGCAAACGAGTAAAATCCCTGGCTATATAACTGGACCATTTGGTCTCTGTCATTCTTTCCATCCCTTTCTTTGCAGGTACGCTCTGAATTCAGGCACTTTCCATTCTTCCAAAAATTTATATTCGATGGATTTCATATAATTTTCTGACAGGTATTTCGATCCTCCGCGATGAATTTCTTCAGCATAATGAAAAGGAGGTGCGATTTCAGCACGCTTTTCAATGACCGTAAACGAAAGGGCCTGGAAGGTGATTCCGTCGTCTCCTTCCACATGGACAATCGTTGGTCTGTAGACTTTCGTTTCTACCCCTTCCCTTTGATATAAATACTCACGTGCCTCTTTTCCGACTTCATAGACAACGCCTTCCACGTGAGCCCCGGGATCTTCGATAATGTCGGCTCTCGAACCGTCTTCAAAATGAGTGGAAAAAGCGAGCCTGTAATCGCTGAGCTTTCCTTTCCCTTTAATTGTAGTAAATAAATGGTCAACTCCATGGTCGCATAATCTGGAATTGTCCATACATGACCCGTAAGCAAAATAGTAGAGATGGTCGCTTTGAATGTACCGATGGACTTTCCAATCGTGATTGTGGACCACTTCCCCCTGTGCTTCACGCGGCCAATAATAAACAAACGCTTCCTTTACTCCACGAGGTGTGGAAACTTCGCACGTCTCTCGCACGAAATAAGGGTCCTCCGTTTCTTTGGAATAGCCTTCTAATTCATCCAATTCCTCTAGTAAAGACGATGGAATATCGTACAATTCTCCATAGGTGATCTCCTGTGCATCTTTTAGCAGAAGGGGATAATAAGAGTGACCCGTATATAACGTTCCTTTCACAAAAGCCTGTTCAGAAAGCAACGTCGCTTCTTTCATATAATAATGATTTTCCTGATTCTTGCAAAGTGAACCGTAAACAAAAACCTTCATTTCAATGTTCCTCCTACTGTAAATCTTTAGCTGATAAGAAACTCTTTGTTGATTTTGCATGAGTCACTGCATTTAGGACCGCTCCTTCAACAGCTCTTACAGCCATGACTCCCAGGCTGTTGTAGTCACATGTTACTTTTCCTGCTCCCGCAAAAAACATCGTATCTCCATCAACGAACGTATGGGAAGGACGGATGGTGCGGGAGAGCCCGTTATGCGACATGTCCGCAAGTTTATTTGCTGCTGGTTTATCTACCTTCGCATTCGTAACAACGGCCCCGATGGTCGTATTCCCACGAAAGCGATTGGTCTGCCCCTCCATAATTTGACTCATCATGACTTCTTCACTATTTAAAAACTTTCCGTCTTTCTGCAAACCGGCGATGATTTGGCCAGTTTCAGGGTTGATGACGTCACCAAAACAATTAACGGCGATGACAGCTCCCACTTTCACGTCTCCGATCTGAATGGCATAGTGCCCCAATCCGCCTTTCATACTAAAAGAAGGCCCTTTTCCTTTTCCAACAGTTGCCCCTGCACCAGCACCATAATTCCCTTGTTTCAAATGGGAATGCTCAAAGGCGGATGCTGCAGCTTTAAACCCCATTTTAGCATCCGGGCGCATCCCTTGGTCACCTTCTCTTAAATCAAATAAAATGGCACCTGGGACGACGGGTACTCGAGTCACCCCTACATCAAAACCGATTCCTGCCTTTTCCAAATATCTCATCACTCCTGCTCCAACATCCAGGCCAAAGGCACTGCCTCCAGACAAAAATAGGCCGTGAACCTGCTGAACAAGATTTTCGGATTTCAACGCATCGGTCTCCCTCGTACCAGGTGCCCCGCCCCGGACATCCACACCTGCCGTGGCGCCATCTTGACTCAGGATGACTGTACACCCTGTGTGATGATCTTCACTTTCTTTTTGACCAAAAACAAATCCCTCAATTTCCGTGATATCGATCTCTTTCATATAAATCCACTCCTTCTAAAGGTTTGCCGAATTCTATTTATGGGGAAACAAGAGGATAGATGAGGAGGTGGAAGAATGGAGAACAATCAAATAACTGTTCACGGCCGCGTTCAAGGAGTCGGTTTCCGTGCTGCTACCAAACAGATCGCTGAACAGATCGGTGTTTCAGGATGGGTGAAAAACCAGCCAGATGGTACCGTTCTTATTGAAGCGGAAGGAGAACATGGAAAATTACAGGAGTTCATAAAAAAAATCGATGAGGGCCCTACGCCATTTAGTAAAGTGGAAGCTCTCGACGTTAAAAATAATGATCAGATCAATGACTATAAAAAATTTAAAGTCGTACAATGAAGATGACCGCACCCCTGCGGTCATCTTTTTTTCCATTTACTTTTGATGCATGGGACGAACGATGACTTCATTTACATTCACGTATGACGGCTGAGTCACGGCATAGGCGACTGCACGGGCGATGTCATCGGCTTCCAATGGATCCATACTACGGTTTTTGAACATTTCAATAACATCTCCGTCCGTAATGTGGTCAGTCAGCTCTGTATCCACCGCCCCAGGTGAAACGTTCGTCACCCGGACTCCCGATTTAGAAAGTTCTTTTTCCATTCCCATCGAAAGAGCTTTCACAGCATATTTTGTCGCGCTGTAAACGGTACTGGATGGAAAAACTTCATGACCCGCAACAGAAGAAACATTGACGATATGACCGGACTCCTGTTCAATCATCGTAGGCAAGCTTGCGTGGATGCCGTATAAAACCCCTTTTATATTAACATCAACCATCTGTTCCCATTCATCCACATGGTCATTCTTTAAGAAGGAGAGCAGCATGACTCCAGCATTATTAATGAAAAGGTCCACCGTATTAAACGCTGATTTCGTTTCGGAAACGAGCTTCTCTACATCTTCTCGTTTCGTCACATCTGTTTCTATAACTTTTGCTTCGACATTGTATTGTTCAGTAATTTCCTCTGCCAGTTCATTCAATTTTTCTGCTCTTCTAGCTGCTAAAACGACATTCGCACCCTCATTTGCTAAATGATGGGCAATCGCTTTGCCGATTCCGCTGCTTGCACCTGTTATAATCGCTGTCTGATTTTTTAGATTTGTCATGAATTATGTCCTCCCTTGTAATCATTCCTTTTCTATCTACCCTTCATAAAGAATAATTATTCACCAAAGAACCAACTGAATCCAAATACGGCAAACGAACCCCGGTTAACTCGAATCTGAGTCTTCCACAGTCGGGAGCTTTAGTGAAAGAAGGAAAGTAAAGGGTGGTATGAAAAAGACCGTCTCTTTGGGAAAGAGACGGTCTGGTTATGATACTTATTGTTCTTCAAAGAACTTACGGTTAATCTCGATGTATGGAGTTTCTTCTTCTGGTACCTCGTCCTCGATATAAATCGCTTCAACTGGACACACCGCTTCACACGCACCACAATCTATGCAAATCGCAGGGTCGATATAGAACATATCTTTCCCTTCTTCGATACAATCAACTGGGCACACATCCACGCATTCTCCAGCTTTTTCATCTTTACAAGGGGATGTGATTACAAAGGCCATATCTATTTCTCCTCCTTTTATAGAATTTCGTGTGCTTATAAAATACTATTCACCCTTATTGGCTAAGATAAACACCACAATATACTATAACGATTTTGATAAAAAATCGCAATTCCTGTAGTCGTTCGACCATTTTCGCATCGAACTGAAAAAAAGGGAAAGAATGAAGTCAGTCTTCCCAAATACGTTCGACAGTATATTCTCCGCCTTGTTTTTGCACAAGAAAAACATCTGGACGGGAGAGACGCTTCCATTCATAAAAACCGATTTCACGGTTATATTTTTGCAGTAATAAGGCGAGCAAGTTCCCATGAGTAACAAGGAGAACGTTCCCACAATCTTCATTTTCAAGTTCGTCAATCAGAGAAAGGACACGTTTTTTTGCTTCTGTAGAGGATTCTCCTCCCGTTAATTTCAGCTCAGGATCGACGAATGTATCATGAAGGACTTCTTCCCAGTCATCCAATGGTTCACGGCTGAGGACACGCTCCTCTAAGCGGTCATCCATTTCGATGGTTACATTATTTTTTCTGGCAAAAGGCTTGATTGTTTCAATCGCCCGCAAATACGGACTAGATAGGATGCGGTCGATGCTGTGCCCGTAATTCTCTAAAAAAGTCGCGAGCATTTGGGCCTGCCTGATGCCCGTCTTTGTCAGCGGGGAATCTTCATGTTGACCTTCTGTTTCACTGTGACGCACTAAAAATAATTTCTCCATTGCTACCCATCCTCCCCTTTCCATCACTTATGTCCATTATGGCTGATGGAACGAGTGTTGACAAGGAAAGTTGTAGAAGACATCACTTCCGATAGACACACTTTCCTCTATGCCACGTTTCCAGTACTTTTATATCCTTCAACTTTTCTGGTTCTATTTCCTCGGGATGCTTGTCTAGGATTAAAAAATCAGCTTGATAACCAAGTTCTATTTTACCCTTTTCCTCTTCTTTATATTCGAGCTCAGCTGGAGTTTGTGTGAATCCTTTGAAAGAATCCTCTAGGCTCAATCTTTCTTGCGGCATCCAGCCGCCTTCAGGGTTTCCATTAAGGTCTGTCCGATTGACAGCCGTAAATATGGTCGTGAAAGGGTTCAGCGCACCGATGGGAAGGTCAGAGCTCAACGTTAATGGAATATGTTCTTTCAAAAGGCTTTGATACGCATCACAATAAGGCAGAAGGCTTTCCGGTGTCCATTTCCCTTTTTCACTCCATTCATCCAGAAGGAAAGAAGGTTGTGTTTCAATGTAAGGTTTCAACTCTCTCAACCTGGCAATCAGATCGGGGGCAAGCGTCTGGGCATGGATGATCCGGTGTCGTAAACGTTTCGTACCCTCCTTGGATTTCTCAAGCGCTGTGATCGCCTGCTCAACAGCTCGATCGCCGATCGCATGCATAGCAACCTGCATATTATTGTCGCTTGCATATTTGACCATCTCATCGAGCTGTTCTTGTGTATAAATCAAACGGCCGTCTGCACTTGGCTCAACAGGATAAGGGTTCCTCATGGCCGCCGTATAAAGCCGTTGGGTACCGTCTAAGAAGATTTTGAAAGAACCTACCGTTACTTGAGGTGTCCCTTGTCCTGTGCGAATATCATTTTCTTCAATATACTTTTTCATGTCATTGATATTGAATACATAATGGTGAAGCTGAGCATCGATAGGTAATGCTCCTTCTTGTTCAAGCTCTGTGTAAGCCTGCCACAACCGTTCATAAGATCCGATAAAATTAATATCATCTGTATGAACAGATGTGATGCCATGTTCGCTAAGATGAGGCAGCGCTTTTTTTAAGGCTTCTTTTGCATCTTCAGCAGAACGTCCCCAAAAATGGTGTTTGATGTAATGAACCGCCGTATCTTTGAAGCGGCCATTCCAAAGACCATGTTCATCTTTTTCTTTGAATTCATCTGGCTCTTTCTTAAAATCCTCTTCTTTTTTCAACAATTCCATTGCTTGTTCACTGATAACACATTCATGCCCATCCTGATGCATGAAGTACATATATGCATTCACTTGAATTTCATTTAAATCTTTTGCTGTTAAAAGGTGATCGATATCATCAAAGTTTCCATCATTGAATCCTTTTCCAAAGATCCAATCGTACTGTTGAAGTTCATCATAATGGTTCTCGACAACAGCTTTCATTTCTTCCCAGCTCGTTACTTGGGTAAGGTCTAATTCTTTTTTTAACAGCCCGTAACGGAGCAGGTGCATATGACTATCACTGAAGGAAGGAGAAAGGGTCCGTCCTCTCCCATCTACAACATCTTCCTCTCCATTGTAAGGGGAGTCATAAATAGCCACGATCTTTTCCCCTTCCACTTTAATCGCATAAGTGCGGTCACTCTCATAAGTTTGATAAGGCTGGTAGATCCTAATATTATCCAAAATCATGGCATACGCTTCCTTTCAAGAACTTTTTAATTACCCTTACCCTACTTAATCTTTTGTATAAACATGAGAACAAATCCCTATAATAAAGATTTTATTTTTCGAGAGGGACTTGATAAGGAGATTTTCAGCCATACAAAAAGCCAGGGATCAAGTCCCTGGCTTAACAGTCTATTATACCTCTTTGAAGTACTCCTTATAAAAACCGCCCATGCGGCCGGAATTATCAATGACAAAGTAAAACTCTTCACTTTCGTTTTTTACATCATACACTTTGCCTGGAGTAAGTACATTGTTCACGACGAATTTTTTTGCATCGTTATGAACACATTCGATTTGTTTGATGGTTTCATTGTTTTCCCAATTTTTGTGAATCATAGGACATCCTCCTTGGTTTCTGTGTACCTATCATACAATGAACAAAGGGATGACTCAATATTATAGACGATTAAAATTGGCCTTTATACCAATCTGCCGCTGTTTTCACTTCATTTTCTGTCAATTGATGTCCCATACGCTCCCAATGGACGGTGACATCCGCTCCAGCCTCAGTTAATAGCTCCTCTAAATCTTTTGTTTCTTGAGCTGGACAGATCGGGTCATTTTCACCCGCACCGATAAATACGGGAAGACCTGATTGTTTAGGGAGTTCAATACCTCTCCGCGGCACCATCGGATGGAACAGCAAAGCTCCCCGCAAGCTTTCTTTATAATGAAAAAGAAGGCTTCCTGCGATATTCGCTCCATTGGAATATCCGGCAGCGATAATATGGTTACGATCGAACCCGTACTCTTTACTGGCCTCATCAAGGAAAGCGTTCAGTTCATCCGTTCTTGCAATCAAATCCTCCTCATCGAAGACTCCTTCTCTTAGACGTTTGAAAAACCGCGGCATTCCATTTTCCGATACATTCCCTCTTACAGATAGAACAGATGCATCCGGGTCAATCATCTTTGCTATAGGCAGCAAATCTTGTTCTGTTCCCCCTGTACCATGAAGAAGCAACAAGGTCCGTTCTGAATTACCTTTTTGGAAAATATGTTTCATATTCATTGTGCTTCATCCCTTTCATTCTAATTTACATAATATTTTTATGGAAAACTAATCTCAACCTACCTTCATTTTATCTTTAATTCGAGATAATGTCAAAAAATCATATTCTTAGTTTTTTGAACAACCAGGGGAGCAGGAGGACGATCACCAATAAACGAATCGTCTGCAAAGAGCTCACTATGGCAGGTTCACCACCCGTTTGCTCTGCAGTGATGGCCATTTCTACAAGGCCGCCAGGTGCCAAGGCCAAAACTGCTGTCTTTATGTCCATGGTTGTCCACCAGCTTAATACAAAGGCCATCGCAATTCCCACTCCAATCATGGAAACAGCCAAAACTAAGAAAGCAATGCAGGTCTTTCCAGCTGAAATGATCTCTCTTAAAGAAACCGTATGTCCTAAGTACGTGCCTAAGAAAAATTGAGCAAGAGTAAAAATTATGCCAGGTAAGGGATAGAAAGGGACACCTGCTGTCTTTAATGAACCTATAATAAGCATGGGTATGATGACGAGCGAAGCAGGGATCCAGTCCCTCACCTTCCAGGCTATGAAGGCAGCTACGAAATATAAAGGAATGGTATAATAAGAGCCTTTATTCACCCCTTCCGTGACACCAGCAACGACAGCTGTTGAAACATCGAAATTTCCATGAGTGACGTAAAAAGGAATGATAAAAAGAACACTGATCAAACGTAACGTATGAAAAATCGTCACAAGCGCGCTATTTCCTTTCATAGATTCACTAATGGCAATCATGGCAGACAGCCCACCTGGAGAACTTCCTACAAGCGCGGTCGTTTTGTCTACAGTCCCAAACTTGGCTATGTACAAACCGGCTACTAAGCTGAGTGCAATCATCGCTGATGTAAGAATGGTATAAGGGAAGAGATAAGGACCGATAGAACGAAACGTTTCCGCACTGAATGTAAGACCAATCTGGATTCCTAGTAGAACAAAGGCGATGTTTTTTGCTGCCGGTACAGTTTCCGATTCCAATGCCGTGAAGTATTTAGCGAGTACAACGAACACGACCGGTCCCAATATCCATGGGATCGGGATGTTCAAAAAATCGAACAAAAGACCGCCTGGCAATGCGATCAAATAAGTTTTCATTTTGTTCGAAGGTTTCATGGAGCCACCGCTCCTTTCAGAAATCTAAAAAGATTAACGAAGAATGAGAGGAATATAAGAAACCGCTCCCCATTCGGGAAGCGGTTAACCTATTCGTTTTTAACACCATATTCGATCATTCTAAAAAGTTGATCCGTCATTTCTTTCACTCCATATTTATGCCTGGTAGGAAATAATATGGAATGGAAAATGAGATCAGCAACCATCTCGCTTTCTATCTTATCTTTCCATATGCCTGATTTTTTCGCATCATCGATCCAATCCAACATTTGATTATACGTTCCCATTAAATCTTCATGGATTTTTGTGCGATAGAATAAGGCTAAGGTCTGATCACTGTTTTGCAGTTCCCGGATCATCTGATCAATATGATGGGTTTCTGCATGGTCAAGAAAAATGTATAGAAGACTGTAAAGCTTTTTATTTGGCGCTTCCTCTTCCGGTATCGCTTCGATTTGTTTGGTCATCTCTTCCATCATGTTTCTCATGTAAGAGAGAATGAGGTCTTCTTTATTTTTAAAATATTCATAGAGGGTACTTCTGCTCACCTGAAGCTCCGTCGAAAGTTTTTTAAAATGAACCCCGTGGATCCCTTCTTTCCTGAGCAAAGCACCTGTCTCTTTTAAAATCTCTTCTTTTGTAAGAATTCGTTTTCTTCCCAATTCGGTACCTCCTCAAGCTTCCTTCATTATATCATCATCATCAAAGGAAAGAGGGGTATCCGGAGAAACTCATTGAAAAAGGTACGTCAAATATCCATATCCTCTTTCTTCCATCTCTTCTTTAGGGATGAATTTCAATGCAGCAGAATTGATGCAATAACGCAATCCTCCCCGATCTTTAGGTCCATCTTCGAATACGTGGCCGAGATGGGAGTCCGCCCGGTCACTTCGGATTTCCGTACGGAACATTCCGTGAGACCTATCAACTTCTTCTTTCACCTGCTGCTTTTCAATAGGTTTCGTAAAGCTTGGCCAACCACAGCCTGCATCATACTTATCCTTGGAACTGAACAATGGCTCGCCCGAAACAATATCCACATAGATACCGTCTTCTTCATGGTCATGAAACTCATTTTGAAAAGGCCGCTCAGTTGCATTTTCCTGTGTGACTTTATACTGGATGTCAGTTAAGCGTTGCTTTAGTTCATCCGGATCTTTTTCATAACTCCAACGATCTTTAATGAAATCAGCTCGCCCGGATCCTTTCTTATACCGTTTGTAATGAAAACGATTCTTTTTATAATAATCCTGATGCTTGTCTTCTGCAGTATAAAACGTTTCAGCCGGCAAAATTTCCGTTACAATCGGGTCTTTGAATTTTCCAGATGATGCAAGCTCTTTTTTACTCTTTTCAGCCACTTGCCTTTGGTTCTCACTGTGATAGTAGATGGCTGTCGTATAGGAGTGGCCTCGATCGGCGAATTGACCTCCGGCATCGGTGGGGTCGATTTGCTGCCAGAAAAGCTCAACCAGCCGTTCATAAGGAAAAATGGCCGGATCGAAAGTGATCTGTACCGCTTCCCTGTGACCCGTCGTTTCCGTGACCACCTGCATGTACATCGGGTTTTCTGTATGTCCCCCTGTATAGCCTGATACAATGGATTCGATTCCAGGACGTTCATCGAAAGGTTCGACCATACACCAGAAGCATCCCCCGGCAAATGTCGCTTTTTCTAATTGTGTACTCAATATATAACCTCCTAAGGCATAGGTGCTCATTTCTATAATTAGATATGTTCTTATTCTTGCTAACTCTACAAAAAAAATCAAGCTACACGCACAGCCTAAATGTATAATTTAGGCTGTGATGCACCTTGAGATCGTTTTTTCTCTTTTTTATCGAGAACACTTGTTGATTCCCATTCCTGAGAAACAGACGGTTTCTTACTGCTTTCGTCCAATGGTACAAGACTCTCATCATCATCGTCTGGCTCATTCATGATTTTCATCATATTGATCATGGCAGGAATGTTTTTCAGCATCGGTCCGTATTGCTGCATCATTGGTGCTGCCGATTGCATGGCTTTCAGGGCAGTCTGCATATGACCAAGCCATCCAGCTCCTCCTGTTTTTGCAGCTGTCCCTGCAGCACCAAGAGCCTGCGCACCAAAACCAGTACCTCCACCTCCACCGAGAACTCCTGGGAATCCGGCGCCGAAACCTGTATTTCCTAAAAAGCCTGGAGCTCCAAAGCCGCCAAAACCCCGGCTGCCCGCATTTAGATACGGGGCCATCGAGCGCATCATTTGCGGTGCAGCTTGCTGAAACCCTGGGAACTGGCCCATAGGAGGGAAAGGCGGTTGACCTGTCGGAAACATAAAAACCCCTCCGAAACGTTAGAATACTCTAGCATATGCCTTTTTTATGAACTGGTTTGGGCTCCTGTCTCTATGTTAGCTGGGGGTAACGACCAATCCACCGGATCCATCCCGTTGTTGCATAAAAAAGTATTCGCCTGAGAAAATGGCCGACTACCGAAAAAGCCTCTATGTGCGGCAAATGGACTGGGATGAGACGAAGTCAGCACTAGATGTTTTTCACGATTAATGAAAGAGCCTTTCTTTTGTGCATGTTTCCCCCACAAAAAGAATACTACCGGTTTCTTTCTTTCATTCAATGTTTGAATGACTGCATCTGTGAATGTTTCCCATCCTAATCCTCTGTGAGAATTTGCATCCCCTTCCCTCACTGTTAATACATCGTTTAAAAGAAGCACCCCTTGGTCTGCCCAAGAATGAAGGGAGCCATGATCTGGAGGTTGAACACCCAGATCCTCCTTTAGTTCTTTGTAAATATTCCGAAGGGATGGTGGGATACGATTGCCGGGTCGGACTGAAAAACTGAGCCCATGAGCCTGGTTCTTTCCATGATAAGGATCTTGACCAAGAATCACTACCTTTGTTGACGAATAAGGTGTGTATCGTAGGGCTGCGAAAACATCATCATAGGCAGGATGGATGGAGTGGGTTTTGTATTCCGTCTCTATAATACTCTGCAATTTTTTAAAATAATCTTTTGTAAACTCTTCGTTCAGGCGATCTGCCCAATCAGTGGCTAGTTGGATCATCTGAACACCTCCTTCATGAGCATTTCCCGCTGGAAAGTTCAGATATTTCCCGGGCAAGCGCAGAATATGACAAGTATCTTTGTTTATTTGTTTATCATGAACAGAGAATTTGGGGACTACTGTTGAACATTGGCGCTTTTCAGACAAGACAATTCGGAGGGTAGGAAATATTCCTACCTTTATTGAAAGACAAATTCAACTTTCGATCCTTCCGGGCCGGCATCAATCTGCAATTTCGCAGGGATTTCCTCTTTCAATTGCTGCACGTGAGATATAATACCGAGCATCCGATTGCCGTCCTGCAGACTTCTCAGGCAGCCAATCGCTTGTTCTAACGAAAGGTCATCCAGTGTCCCGAAACCTTCATCGATGAACAGTGTGTCCAACTGCACACCACCGGCGTGAGCCTGGACGACATCAGCCATTCCAAGAGCTAAACTTAAGGATGTTTTGAATCCTTCTCCGCCAGATAATGTCCTTACTGAACGCTGCTGCCCTGTATGATGATCGATCACCTCAAGATCAAGTCCACTTTGAGCCCCGCGCTTAGCGATAGAATCGCTCCGGATGAGTTGGTAACGGTGATCCGTCATCTGATCGAGGCGCAAATTGGCCTGTATGAGGATTTCATCCAAATAAGAAGCCAGCACATACCTCTCCAATGATAGGCGCAAATGATTGTCCCCGTTAGCAATCTGAGCTAACTCAGCGATATCATAATATTTCGCAGCCAGTTCCCCTTGTTCTTCCACAAGCGCCCGTATATTTTCTCGTATAGATTCATTTTGTTGCAGAGATACGTTTAGATGATTCACGACTTCCCGTTGCGCGTTCAGTTTTTCCTGCATTTCTTCCAATTTCTCTTGAACGGCGTTTAATTCTGGCCTTTCTTTTTCTTTCAGCTTCTGGTTCAACTCTTCCAACCGCTCATTGACGACATGCACCCTTTGTTGGTACTGCTGGATTTCGTTGATCATTTGTTCCATCTTTTGAGGCGCTCGAATGGCGGATTGATATTCCTCGACCGATTCAAAAGAAAATTGAACAAGCGTTTGATCAAATTCCGTTTTCCGTTGTTCTAGAGCTTTTTTTCCTTGATCCAAGTAGTTCTGTCCTTCTTCTACAGAAGTTTGGATCTTCTGCCATTCGTCCCGTTTTCTTTGATATAAGCTTTGGATATCTTTCCATTTCTTATCTGCATTTTTATATAAGTTTTCAAGCTTGGCCGCTTCTTCAACTAATTCACCAGGATGATCGGTCGTGGAAGACACGTTTTCTTTTAATGTTTCCAACTCTGTTTTTCGCTTGGTTTGCTCCTGCTGTTGGTCATTGATGGTTTGCTGTAGCGCGTCTTTTTCTTTTTTTAGCGATTCCAAATGCTGATCCATCTGGTCTACTTTCTTCTCGATGGTTTGAATAGCTTCTATTTTTTCTTTAAGGTCGTTATATTCTTCTAGTATTTTTTTCATCTCATCAGAGCAGGTCTGTCTTTCTTCTTCAATTGAATCTTCGGAGAGTTCGTGTTCCACTTTTAAATCGCTCCAGATGCTTTCCGTCAATTGACGCTGTGCTTCTCCTTCAGATTTCACCTGGATCAACTCATCCTGTACCTTCTCGAAGGATCGTTCTGCTTCTTTATGACGCTCCCTAAGACGATCCACCTGTTCTTCACTCATCACCTCATCCGGTTTTCCTGCCAGATCAGGGTGTTCAGGTGAGCCGCACACAGGACACGGTGTGCCATCACTTAAATGTAAGGATAGGGTGTACGCATGATGTTTTCTAATATCATCCAGCGCTTTTTCATAAGTCTCTTTTATTGACTGTAACGTTTGTTTTTCTTCTTGATAGCCTTTGAAAATAGACTGATATTTTGTGCGTAGCTTGGCCAATTGGAACCACTCTTTGGATAAGCGTTCAACGGTTTCTTTTCTGATTTTCAAGTTCTGATAAGACTGCTTTTTCTCATAAGCCGCTTCTCTTAAAGACCTTTCGCCTTTCATTTTTTCTTTCATCAATTTCGTGTCTTCATGTATCTTTTGTTCCGTTTCCTTTAAATCTGAGAGGGAACGACGTTTCTTGTCCATATCCTTTTCGAGATCTTCTAGTCCTTGATTCTTTTTCAAAAACTCTTCCAAATGCTCTTTTTCTCTTAATTTTTGTTGCCAGGCTTCTTTTAACCTGTCACGATCTTCTTGTTGATCCGCTTCCTTTACATATTCTTCGTGAACATCATGAAACTCTGATTTCACACGATTGTATGTCTCTTCTCTCTCTTTTTGGGTCGAACAAAGTTGATCAAGTTCTCTTTTTCGTTCTTCGTACTGCTTTTCATAGGGCCGGACCTCCGCTGCCTGTTTAGCATCGGCATACTCTTTCTCCAAACCTTTGATGGCAGTCGAATTTTCTTCGAGTTTCTGATGTTCAATGGACAACCTGTCCCTTTCTTCAAAAAGATCCAGGAGCTGCTTTGATTCGAAGTACTGGTTTTGCAAGGTATCTGTAGTTTGCTGAAGTTGATTTACATAGGCTTTTTCATCAGAAACCATTTGTTTCTGATGATCGATCCGTTCATTCAATCGTTCCCGGACTTTTGAGAGTTCCTCGTTTTCCAAATCAGCATCTGCCTCTTCGCCCCAAACGATTCTCTCTTTCTCCTGAGAAATTTTCCATTCAAATTGATTGATCTCCGTTTCCAGTGCCTTCGACTGTTTTTTGAAGTAGTCGGTCACTTCTGCGAAAAACTCCGTTTTGAAAATGCGCTGTAAAATTTCTTCTCTCTCTTTACTGTTTTCAGAGATTAACTTTCGGAATTCTCCTTGTGGAATCATGATCATTTTCCGAAATTGTTCATAATCAAGACCGAGAATTTCTTCAATGTATTCATTCACTTCTTTGATTTTCGATGCTACCAGTTTCTCTTCTTCGTCTTGTATGATATAAAAATCGGCACGGGCAGGGTCTTCTTTCCACCCCTCACCACGCTCCTTTTTTTTCATTTGTTTTGGCATCCGCACAATGCGATACGTTTTGCCTCTTAGTTCGAAAGTGAATTCTACATAGGTTGGCTCTCCTGAATCTGCGAAATGACTGCGCATCGAGTCCTGGTCTCGATCGCTGCCACTCGCACGTCCGTAGAGGGCAAAGCACATCGCATCAAAAATCGTTGTTTTTCCTGCGCCTGTAGGACCGGTAATGAGGAAAATCGATTCTTCTCCTAAAGTAGTAAAATCAACCACCTGCTTATGACGATAAGGACCAAAAGCTGCCATCGTAAGAGTGAGTGCTTTCATCTTATCTCCCCCTCTCTTCTTTTCTCAGCTTATCTATGGCTTGTTCGATCAATTCTTTCCGTTCTAGCGGGATCGATTCCCCTTTAATGTCTTCATAAAACGAAGCGAAAAGATCGGCGTGTGAGAGTTTCTGACGCTTTTTGACTTCCTGCAGTTCTTCCATTTGCAGGTTCGTCTTTGACCTACGTCTTTCCAAGTGAAGAATATTCGGGTACACCTTTCGTAATTTGCCCATCGGATCCACAAGCTGCCCATCATCTAAGAGGCGCACATGTAAGTAGTTTTCGGGATTTTCAGTGGCTTCTCCAGTAAGCAGGTCTTCAAAATAACCTTCAATGACTTGGAAATCTCTTAACGGCGTAAGTGGGATTTTTTCTAATACACAAGAACCTTCCCGATCCATATCAATCAGCGTCACAGATTTTGCATGATTGACTTCAGAAAACGAATATTTCAAAATCGATCCGCTGTACCTTATATAATCCTCCGTCACTCTCTGAGGCTGATGAAGGTGACCGAGGGCGACATAAGAAAAAGCTTTGAATAAACGGGCATCCACATAAGGACTCCCACCAATCATAGACAAGCGCTCTTCAGATTCCGATTCCATCCCCCCGGCTAAAAAAGAGTGGCCAATCCAAACATGACGATCATCCATGTTAAAGCGTTGCTCGATATCCCGGATCAGAACTTCTGCTGCCTGTTGATGAGTTTTAATAGCTTCATCTTCAAACGCATACGCCACTTCAGCAGGCTCTACATAAGGGATGAGATGAAAATGAACAGGTCCGTCTTGATCGTACAACGTGACAGGTTCTCTCTCTTTTTGTAACTTCGTATCTAAGAAGAGCCCTTGTTTCCTGAACATTTGACTGCCGAAGTTCAACCGATCAGGACTGTCATGGTTACCCGAAATCGCAAGAACAGGAACCTGGTAGTCATTAATGAGAGTCGTCAACGTTTCATTCAGTAATTCCACCGCTTGTTTTGGTGGGATGGAACGATCGTAGAGATCCCCTGCAATAATGATGACATCTGGCTTTTCTCTTTGTACTATTTCAACGAATTGCTGAAGAATATAGCGTTGGTCTTCCGTCATATGTACATAGTTCACGATTTTTCCCAAATGCCAGTCAGCCGTGTGTAATATTTTCATGGGTTCACCTCTCTTTTATTCTTCTTCTATTTTGTATTTCTCATATAATTGATCAAAAACGGATAAAGCAGAAGGAAATGGTGCATTCCACTCTAAATAGGAACTGATTTCATCATAAGATTTCGCCTGCTTTGGGAAGCTGTGGTCATCGAACATCCATTCAGCGAGTTGTTTTTCATCATTATTTTTCTTGTTCCCTCTGTATCTCATCATATAGTGGTAAAAAGATCTCATCGGTTTAGTTCCTCCTCGCATATTCCTACATTATTTTTATCATGTTCCGGCCTGTACAGCAAAAGATAATAGTGTAAAGAAAAGAAATCTAGATCTTTTTGAAAAAGTTAAAATAAAAAGCCCAGAGATGTGCATCTCTGGGCCACTGCAAGTGACTCTTTATTCTCTGAATATCTATTCTTCAGATTCCATGAATTCCCGGTGATTTTTAAGCTTCTTACGATAGACAATCCTCGATAGGATGATGCTTACCTCATACAAGAGTATTAAAGGAACCGCAACCACTAATTGCAGGATGAAATCCGGTGGGGAAATAATGGTTCCGATAATGATCAAAATAAAATACGCATATTTCCGTACTTTCACCAGAAAGACGGGATTGACGATGCCGAGGCTCGTCAAGAACATGATGATGATCGGTATCTCAAATAATACCGCAAAAGGAATTGTTACTCTGAAAAGAAAGCGGAAATACCGCTCCACTGTATAAATTTCATTGAACATTCCATTATTAAGAGACAAGAGAAACGGCAGAATCAGCTGAACAAATACGATGTAGCCAAACGTGAGACCCGCTAGGAACAATAAAAAGATCGCGGGCACGTAGGAAAGCGAAACCCTCCGCTCTTTCGGTGTTAAGGCGGGTTTAACGAATAACCATATTTGTAACGATAAAATGGGCAATGTCCCAACGATCGCTACAAGGCTTGCAATCGTAAAAATGATCCAAATGATTTCACCAGGACTCGTCATATTCAATTCAAACGGTAAATCTTTAATAAAAAATGTCTGTATTCTTTCAACATAGATAAAGCCTACAATGAAGAAAGTGATAAAAAAAGCTAACGTCCATAATACGCGTTTTCGCAACTCACTCAAGTGATCGGTGACATTCATTTCGATATCCTGAGTTATCTTTTGTTCTGACACTACATTCACCTCCAGGCTGATAGGAGCCTGACAAAAAGAAGATGTAAGGGAAAGCCCCTTACACCTTCTTTATTCATTTTATTCTTTGGTTTTCTTTTCTGTCTTACTGCTTTCATCATCAGACATAATGTCGCCTGTAGCTTTCTTGAATTCCTTAAGGGAACTACCGAACGCCTTCCCGATTTCAGGAAGTTTTGAAGGACCAAAAACGACAAGTGCGATGATTAAAATCAGAATGAGACCTGGTACACCAATGCTTGATAACATGGTCAATCACTCCATTAGTTATGTCTTAAGAAAATTATGCTTATGTTATTTATTCGTTTTTTCTTCACTAGAGTCACTTGTTAGATCACGAGCAGAGTTTTTAAATTCTTTCAACGTTTCTCCAGCAGCCTTCCCGATTTCAGGCAATTTCTTCGGGCCGAAAATGACTAACGCAATCGTCAAAATCAAAATCAGACCTGGTATTCCGATACTTGACAGCATGTCCATTCACCGCCTTCAACACGTACTTTAAATCTATTTTACAAGAGTAGACAAAGAAAAGAAACAACTTCACCTAAAATTTCTTACCATCTTTATCTTTCCTATCATATCATGCCCTGTATTCTATTGTCTCTACCTCTTCCACTTTTTAAACAAATCTCTTGCTAACGCGTATTCCCCTGGTGTGTTCATATTAAAAAAGTGCATGGAAAGTTTCTCGTGATCGATGCCTGGATAAGTAGTCAATTCTTTTGTCTTAATATTATCAAAAAGCCCTCGGACTTTCCTGCCGCCTTGAGATAGATAAGACTCCAGTTTGTCTAAAATCCGGATATGATACACTCCGGAGACAGGCTGAAATCGACCATCATAGACAGGAATCACCGCATCTACCGTTTCATCCGCCTCTTGAATCAAATGACGATAAACTTCTTCACTTACGAAAGGAGTATCACATGCAGCCAAGATAAACCATGTGGCCGGCTTTTCTTTCATGACCGCATGCAATCCAGCAAGGGGGCCAGCATCTTCGTAAATGTCCTCAACGACCGTGTAGGGGACGTTTTTTCGTGCATTCTGGTTCACTATGATGTTGTCGGTCACCTTTGAAAGAGTCGAAGCAATCAACTCCAATGAGGTTATAGAATCGAAAGTCAAAGAAGATTTAGCGGTCCCCATTCTTGTTGATCCTCCCCCATTGAGAATCACTCCACACAATTCCTTTTGTTTCATTAGGAGCTCTTCCGGTCGTAGGTACGGAAATAATAGTCATACGGGTTTTTTTCATCTTTCAGACCCTTCGTCTCAGAAACAAGGGTCCACTCGGCTTCGTCATACTCCGGAAAATAAGTGTCCCCCTCAAAGCTTGCATCGATATAAGTCAAATACATACGGTCCGCATAAGGAAGCATTTTTTCAAAAAGTACACTTCCACCGATCACGAACCATTCTTTATCCGGGTTATTCTTCTCCATTTGAAGAATTTCATCAATGGAATGGATCACTGTACATCCTTCACGGTCATAATTCTCATTGCTTGTAATAACGATGTGCTCCCGCTCAGGAAGAGGTTGTGGAAAGGACTCAAATGTTTTCCTTCCCATAATGATTGTTTTTCCCCATGTGGTGTCCTTGAAAAATTTAAAGTCGTTCGGAATATGCCATGGTAAATCATTGTCTTTTCCAATCAATCTGTTTTTATCCATTGCAAATATGAATGAAATCATCCTTAACACCTCTTTTATTAAAATTTGCTTTATTAAACGCTGGTTTTATTTTTTGGTTATTAAAGTATATGGCAGGATTAAGGAAGACTCGATTTCGAGACGTTTGTGAGATTCTAGGGGCTGCGGGAAAAGGTTCGCTTTCCATGGGGCGGGCGCTGAGCCTCCTCGGACTACGTCCTGTGGGGTCTCAGCTGTCTCGCACATCCCATAGGAGTCTTCACCGTTTCCCCTTCGCCCCTTTACCATATGATGTTCTCGAAATCCCTTCTATAGTACCCTGCCTAGTTATGTTGTAAAGTCCTGTTTAAACCGTGTCGGTATAGGATTCTTAACTATTAAAGCTCCTGTTCCTGGAAGGTAGTTTCGAGAACTTCTTACAGCAAGGGGCTACGACTCCTGCGGGAAGTGAGTGCTTGGTGAGCCCCCATCAGGACGGCAGTCCGAGGAGGCTCATCGCGCTCCCGCGGAAAGCGAGTCATCCCCCGTAGCCCCAACCCGCTCATCAAAAGTCTCGAAACTGAGTCTTCACCTAAAGGAAGCTTATATTAAATTCGCGATAAATGACTTCATGTTAAACAGCTACTGGAGCTTTAATGCTTGGATGGGGATCGTAACCTTCGATGGTGATATCCTCCATATCGAAATCAAATATACTTTCTTTTTCCTTGTTCAAGGTTAAGGACGGCAATGTTCTAGGTTCTCTCGATAATTGTTCATGGATTTGATTCATATGGTTGCTGTATATATGAGCATCTCCAAGAGTGTGAATGAATTCACCGACTTCCAACCCACATTCATGGGCGATCAGGTGGGTTAACAACGCATAGCTTGCAATATTGAACGGTACTCCTAAGAAAATGTCCCCGCTCCTTTGATACAACTGGCAGGATAACTTACCATCCGCGACATAAAACTGAAAAAGGATATGACAAGGTGGCAAAGCCATGTTTGAGGGAACATCCTCCGGGTTCCATGCGGTTACGATATGTCGTCTTGAGTCAGGGTTATTTTTGATGCTTTCTACCACATTTTGAAGCTGATCGATGGTTTCGCTTCTGCTTGTTTTCCATTCCCTCCATTGCTTTCCATAAACCGCGCCGAGGTCACCGAACTCTTTTGCGAAGGCATCGTCTTTTAGGATTTTCTCTTTGAACGTGTCCATCTGCTCTTTGTATTGTTTTTTGAACTCCTCATCCTTCTGGCTGCGGCGTCCAAAATCAGTCATGTCAGGGCCTTGATAGTCTTCACTCTCCACCCATTTTTGAAAGGCCCACTCGTTCCAAATGTTATTCTTATTTTCCAATAAATAGCGGATGTTCGTATCCCCTTTCATGAACCATAACAGTTCACTAGCAATCAGCTTGAAAGGAACACGCTTTGTGGTCATGAGCGGAAAACCTTCTTGAAGATCAAACCGCATCTGATGGCCAAAAACAGAAAGGGTACCGGTTCCTGTTCGGTCTCCTTTTGAGTTTCCTTCTTTCAACACGTGTTCACACATATTTAAATAAGCCTGTTCATTCTTTGACATGGCTGGTCTCCTCTCTGAATTCTTGTTCACGGTAGAACTCTTCTAAGTATTGAAGCATAAATTGATGACGTCTTTCCGCTTCTCGCTTTCCACTTTCGGTATGCATCAATTCTCTTAGTTTCAAAAGTTTTTCATAAAAATGGTCAATGGCATCCTTTTCCTCTTCCTTATATATCGGTTGATTGATGGTACCACCAAAAGCAAAGGCTCGTGCAATGCCGACCGCTCCGATGGCATCTAACCTGTCAGCATCTTGGAGGATTTTTCCGATTCTCGAATTCGGAACAGCTCCTTTTGAAAAAGATACCGTTCGGATCGCATCCGCAATCAGATCGACCTCTTTTTCTGAAAAACCGACATCCACAAGGAGTTTATCCCTTTGAAGAATCGCCTGTGCCGGATTTGAGAACAATTTATGATCTCCAACATCATGAAGGAGGGCTGCCACTTCACATAAAAATGGATCATCACCCTCATTGACCGCGATGTATTTCGCCCATGCGGCCACGCGTTTCATGTGGATGTCATCGTGGCCACTCGTATCATCACGAAATAGATCATTAACGAAATGCCTAATTGTTTCCAGTGCTTCCCTTTTGTCCATGATATCCTCCTAAAAGTTGAAAAGGTCCATTTGTCGTGGATTAAGATCTTCATACTTGATATCCAGAAGCTCCTGCATTTGCTTAGCATTATCTGCGGCATCGCCACCTGAATTGTTGTTAAACAAAAGAGTGACCTCAGGTGTCATTTTTTCGAGCTTTAACGCCTGATCTTTCCACTCCTGCAATTCTTCCTCATTGTACCTATACAAAAAGCGGACGCTCCGCCAGTCTTTACGACCATTTTTGTTCCAACCGTGAATATTTCGTCCATGAAAACGGACCAATGTCTTTTCAGGATGGGTAGGTACAAGAATGCGTGGTACAGAGCCTTCTCCTGCTTGTGGTTCGTCACATATGCTGTGAATCCATTGTTGATCTTTCATGAAAGATAACGTTTGTTCATAATAGGCAGGCTCAAACCACGTACGGTTTCTAAACTCCAGTGCCAGTGGGTAATCTTCCATCCACTCCCGGATATAACGAAGTTTCCTTATGTTCTCTTTTCGTACATCAAACCATGGCGGAAATTGAAATAATAAAGCGTACACTTGTCCGCTTTCCCATACGGGCTGGATCGATTCTTCATAACGCTTCATCAAATCCTTCGCTTCCTGAACCGTCCTTGATTCTCTGTCATGACCTGTCATCTGTTGAAATGCTTTAATGACAAATGAAAAGGACTCAGGCGTTTCCTTCAGCCATTTTTCATACCGGGAAACGGGTTGGATTGCATAAAAGGCTGTATCTACTTCAACCACAGGAAAGTGGGAAGCATAAGCAGATAGTTTCTCCTCAGGTCTTGTCCGGTCTGAATAAAGAGCGGGGTGGTCTCCCCATCCAGTCAAACCAATGCGTATTGTCACCTTTAATCCCCCTTACCTTCGATTAACCGTTTTTTACCTGTTTCATTTTCAAACCCATATATAAAAGGGGCGGCTTGAATGATTATAGCAGATCATTGCCGAGCCTTGTATCAGAATAAACCATGGATAATGCCCTTGTCATCTACATCCATCCGCAAAGCGGCAGGCTGTTTAGGCAACCCTGGCATGGTCATGACGTCCCCCGTTAAAGCGACAAGGAAACCGGCCCCTACCGATGGATAGATCTCTCTGACGGTTACCCTGAAATTTTGCGGACGGCCCAGCTTTTTAGGATCATCAGATAAGGAATATTGAGTTTTAGCCATACAAACAGGCAGATCTCCAAATCCGAGTTCTTTCAGTTGCCGAATCTGTTTCTCAGCTTTTGATGAAAAATCAACACCTTCAGCTCCATATACGTTCGTCGCAATTTTACCGATTTTTTCTTCGATCGAATCTTCCAATTCGTAAATATATTTCATAGGAGCGGTTTTTTTCTCACAAGCACCCATCACTTTTTCTGCCAGGTCCAAACCACCTTTGCCACCTTCGGCAAAGACGTTTGTAAGAGATACCTCCACCCCTTGTTCTTCACACCATTGAGTAAGAAACTCGATTTCCCGATCTGTATCTGAAGGGAATTGGTTGATCGCCACAATAAAAGGAAGTCCATACTGGTGGATGGTTTCCATGTGCTTTTTCAAATTTCCGATCCCATCCTTTAAAGCTTCCACGTTTTCACTCTCAAGCAACCCTTTCTCCATACCTCCATGCATTTTCAAGGCCCTTATCGTAGCTACAATAACAACTGCATCAGGTTCAAGATCGCCTGCTCTCGTTTTAATATCCAAAAACTTCTCTGCTCCAAGGTCAGCTCCGAAACCAGCTTCTGTTACCACATAATCTCCAAGTTTTGCAGCTAAGTTTGTGGCCATCACACTGTTACATCCGTGGGCAATATTCGCAAATGGTCCTCCATGAATAATGGCTGGTGTATTCTCAAGGGTCTGGACAAGGTTTGGTTTGATCGCATCCTTCAAAAGAAGTGTCAAAGCCCCTTCCACTCCTAGTTGTTTGACTTGAACTGGCTTTTTGTCATAGGTGTATCCAATGACAATTTCAGCAAGTCTTTGCTTCATATCAGTAAGATCTTTCGCTAAACAAAGAATGGCCATAATTTCTGAAGCAACAGTGATGTTGAAACCATCTTCTCTCGGAACTCCTTTCACAGGGCCACCAAGACCGACAATAACTTCCCTTAAAGCTCTGTCATTTAAATCCATCACACGCTTCCATGAAATTCTTCGGGGATCGATGTTGAGTTCATTTCCTTGATGAATATGATTATCGATAAAAGCAGAAAGTGCGTTGTTCGCTGATGTAATGGCATGGATATCCCCGGTGAAGTGAAGATTGATTTCCTGCATCGGTACAACTTGGGAGTATCCTCCTCCCGCTGCCCCACCCTTAATTCCCATTGTGGGTCCAAGGGAAGGCTCTCTCAGTGCGATCACAGCACGTTGATTCAGCCTGTTCAAGGCTTGTCCCAATCCGACCGTTACCGTGGATTTCCCTTCTCCAGCAGGTGTCGGGTTAATCGATGTCGTTAAGATGATTTTCCCCTTTTTTCGATCCAAAAGTTTATTCAACAGTTGGTCCGACAATTTAGCCTTATAATGTCCATAAGGTTCCCAGTCTTCCTCTGATAAGTTCAACTGTGCAGCTATCTGATGGATTGGTTTCATATTAGCTTCCAAAGCAATTTCTATATCGGATTTCATTGAAGATCTTTCCTTTCCTTATGTATCTTCTATCATTGTACCTGACTCTCGTTATGAGTTATAGTATCCCATCCTGGGAAGCGGTTACAAGTTGTTGAAATTTATTAGAGTCAGAATGTTGACGCTCCTTTTTTCATACGATATATTTGAGGTAAGCAAATAACACGATCGGAACATAAATGACAGGTAACTCCTCATAGAAGTGCTTCGGAATTTATTGTTCCGACCTTCTATGAGGTTTTTTTTCGATCTGATATTTGTAATTTCCACGTTTTACGTGCAAGATTTAGGAGGAACAAATCATGCAAAATGGTACAGTCAAATGGTTCAACGCAGAAAAAGGTTACGGTTTCATTCAAGTTGAGGGTGGAAACGACGTATTCGTACACTTCTCTGCTATTCAGGAAGAAGGCTTCAAATCTCTAGAAGAAGGTCAAGCAGTTACTTTCGAAATCGTAGAAGGCGACCGCGGCCCACAAGCTGCGAACGTTGTGAAAGAATAGATGTTCCATCAAAAGCAATCTCCCCGGAGATTGCTTTTTCTTTACCCTCTAACGACCAACAACCCACATAACTCCCCCACTCCATATTCAATATTAGCTCCCGATTGTGGAAGACTCAGCTTCGAGATAATCAGGGGCCGTATGTCATATTTGGAGTCAGGGATGGTTGGGAAGCAACTCGTCTAGCTCCATCGCCCACGGCATTCCATGTAGAGAGAAACAAACCCCAATACCAAGATGGGATGACTTCCACTATCCTCTTTGTTACAAACAAAAAGCTCTCTATATCAAGCTTTCACGCTCGGAATATATGCTATATAGAGGTTTATATTTACTCCTTACCTTCAGCATAAAAGTTGATTATTCCAGAAGTGGTTTTCGAGACACTCATAAAGTAAAGGGGCGGAGGGAAACGGTGAGACTCCTGTGGGAAGTGCGTGGTAGATGAGACCCCGCAGAGCGTTAGCTCGAGGAGGCTCATCACTCGCCCACGGAAAGCGAACATTTTCCCGGAGCCCCCTACACTCCCACAAAAGTCTCGAAATCAAGTCTTACACAATACTGCCATATTATTGAATAAGGGCAATGGTGCTTGTCAAATGGCTCGTACCATCGTATAATGGATCGCTGTTGGTTCTATTTACCCGCGGTTCGGGAACTCCCGCGATACCAAAACTAAGGAGGAAATACGATGAGTAACGAAGTCCTTTGGATAT
This sequence comes from Halobacillus aidingensis, assembly GCF_900104185.1. GTDB lineage: Bacteria > Bacillota > Bacilli > Bacillales > Halobacillaceae > Halobacillus > Halobacillus aidingensis. The sequence continues at coordinate 76,911 of NZ_FNIZ01000009.1, forward strand.
TATTTGCACTAATTAATTTCGCATTACTAATTGGAGTTTATCGATTGTTCGGAAAACCTGGCTTATTTGTGTGGATCGGAATGTCCACCGTCCTTGCCAATATCCAAGTAGTCAAAACAGTAGAGATGTTCGGCTTAAATGCCACTCTAGGAAATATTGTCTATGGAACAGCCTTTCTAGCTACCGATATCCTTAACGAGAAATACGGAAAAAAAGAGGCGAGAAAAGCTGTGTGGATGGGTTTTTCCACATTAATCATTATGACAATCATTATGCAGTTCGCCATTCTTTTCAATCCTGGCGAAAACGATATCGCTCAACCAGCGTTGCAGGCTTTATTTGGTCTTGTTCCAAGAATTGCACTTGGCAGCATGCTTGCTTATATCGTAAGCCAATATTTTGATGTATGGTTATATGCCAAACTGAAAAAGCTCTTCCCGTCTGATCGTGCGCTTTGGATCAGGAACAATGGAAGTACGATGATCAGTCAATTGTTAGATACGAGCATTTTTTGTTTCATCGCTTTTTTCGGTTTGTATCCTTTCGAGGTTTGGCTTGAGATTTTCATAACAACCTATATCATCAAGTTCATCGTGGCAGCTTTGGATACACCATTCTTTTATATGGCCAAAAAAATGCCGCATTCTGAATGAGGAGGTCATGTGCCATGTTAGAAGTGTACACAGACGCTGCCTGCAGTGGAGAACCTGGGCCAAGTGCTGCAGGAGTGGTCATTAAACAAAATCAAAAAACGGAAGAGTATCAATTTCACTTAGGGACTTGGACGAATCATGAAGCGGAGTTCCTCGCAATTATCCATGCTTTGCAAATTTGTAAGGAGAAGTATCCCGGAGAAATCATTTCGATCAGGTCTGATTCAAAAATCGCCGTAGATACCATGGATAAGCGATATACAAAGAATGAGAAATTCCTTCCCTTGTTTGAAAAGATTATGAACCTTGAAGAAAACTTTTCCTATGTTTTTTATAAATGGATTCCTGACAAACAAAACAAAAATGCAGACCGCCTTGCCAGAGAGTGTCTGCAGACGAAACAAAACCCAGATCAGCAGTGATCTGGGTTCTTTTATTTGTGTGTGGTCCTTGCAATGGAAAGTTGTTCTTCGATGGATTCATAAGCCTTTCTTTTACTAGTAATGGATGGATTCGAAATAAGTTCTAAAATGCTAATGAAAAAACTGGGGTCAAAGGACTGTTGAATTTTCAAAGTCATGTTTACAGCTACAATGGTTTTCCATTCAGGAGCATTAGAAGAGTTATTCCCAAAATAAATAAATTGTACATCCTCATCACTCAATTTAAACCCCTTACTCCAAAGATCTTCTAAGAAGTAAGCTAACGTGTTTCTATCCATAATACTCTCCTAACCTTATCCGTCATCGGTCTGTATTTTCGACATTTTTCTATATCATAACAAAAAATTCGAAGTTATCGGCTGTTCGACCTGAATTTTTCATGATTTTTTCATTCCCTTTTCAAGAATTTCAACCATAAGAAAAGCCAGGTGCATTCACCTGGCCGAAAGGGTCCGTTCATATCTTTTTTTGTGGTAGAAATGAGAACTTTGGTTTTTCATTCTGAAGACATTCATCACGGTTTGAGCAGGGACGCTTCCCAACTTAGCTAATACGAAAATCATCAAACTACTGTAAACGGCGACCGTTAACATTATGAAAACCACCATTTTTGTTCTCACCTTTCTAATTGAAAATGAATTTCATTTCTAATTAGAATCTTAACAGACACTCAAGAAATGAGCAATGTTTTTTGCACATTTACATTCGTTCCTGTAATGCCCTTTCCTCGGCAGGAATTCTCACCGTGAGGACAAGCAAGTGTAGGAATGGGAAAATCAGTGCCGTTAAATAAGCATGAAACAACACAGGGATGACCATCAATTCAAAAAAAACGATCACGTAATTCGGGTGTTTCACAAACCGGTAGATCCCCTTTCGAATGGGCTCTTCATCCGGTAATACGAGAATTCTCGTATTCCACCGTTTTCCTAAAGTTCGAATGCAAGCGATTCTAAGAATCTGTAACACGAAGAACCCGATGAGCGCGATATAAAAAAATGGTTGCTGAACATATGGAGTCCAAACGAACTCCGCAATGACACATACAAAAAATGAGCTGTGTAAAAGAATGAACAAGAAATAGTGACCTTGCCCCCACTCCTTTGCACCTCTTTCAACCATCCACTTACGATTCCGATTAGCCAGGGCAAGTTCGCCTAACCGCTGAAATATTAAAAAAGCTAAGATCATCCATAAAAAAATCTCCATTCTATTCCCACTCCAAACTGACAATTTCTGAACTAAATCCAGGTCCGAGAGAAGTCATGATCGATTTCGTCCCTTTTTCATGTTTCGTCTTTAAGACTTCATGCAGCACAAAATGTACCGTTGGGGAGGACATATTCCCATGAGCGGATAACACCTTTCTCGGAATAGTTAAAGCCTCCTCATTCAAATCAAATACTTCCTCGTAGGCTTCCAACACTTTTCTACCGCCGGGATGAGCAACAATGAAAGGCAGGTCTTTAACGAGCCATCCATTGTTGTGTACGACTTGTTCCGCATGTACACTCCAAAATTCCTTGACTAACCGGGGGATACTTTTATTAAAAATAACTTCAAAACCTGTATCCACAACCCTCCACCCCATCACATCTGTACTGTGAGCTTTTGTTCTGGAACTGGAATTGATAATTCTGGGAAGAGGATGCTTTTTTTTCTTCAATAAGGGGGACTGGTCCCCCACTACTAAAACAGCGGAAGCTCCGTCCCCAAATAAAGCAGTACCTACGAAATTGCTCACTCTGGCATCCTCCGCCTGAAAGGTCAAGCTGCAAAGTTCTGCACAAATAACAAGAACATTCTGATCCGGATGGCCGAGCAGCCATTCATAAGCTTTAGCGACACCGCTTGTTCCTCCTGCACATCCAAGTCCAAACAAAGGCGTTCGTTTCGTATCCTCCCTGAAGCCGAGTTCATTCATAATATAAGCATCGAGGGTAGGGGTGGAAATGCCAGTGGAAGAAACAAAAATGAGATGATCGATATCTGCTGTAGAAAATTCATTCTCTCCCGTTAGGTTCTTTAAACAAGAAGCGACCGCTTTTAAACTGTAGGCTAATGCTTTCGTATGGTATAAATGGTTCCTCTCTTCTAATCCATGATTTTCTTTAAACCACTCTAATGGAGCAGCGAATTGCCGCTTTTCAATATTTGCGTGTTCAAAAATCGGCATCAACCTTTTTTTCTCGTGATCTTTTAGAGGAAACAATTCATAAACGAGCTCTTGAACATCGGATTGATTAAAGGAATAGTCAGCACATTGAACGCCTGAAGATAGTATGTATGGCATTTTCATCCTCCTTTTTTTTACTATGTACAAAAAAGAGGAAATTATGTCTGTAAATGGCGTCTTTCGCGGCACCATGGACCTATGTCAAATCGATCTATTTTGGAGAGGATTCGGAGATCTTTAAAACAGTCTATTACTGCCTGACTCAATTCTAAGCATGAACCGTCCATTGATATCACTACACCGACGGTCATTGTAAGAAAAAAAGGTGGAAGATTTCAGTAAAGGATTTCTGATCCCTTTGAGCATTGAACAGGAACATCAACTTTTTTTGATTTTAATGATTGAAGAAAAACCATGGATGACATAGCAAAAGCGCCATTTTCTTATGGCGCTTTTGCTATGTCACTCTATGGAGCTCACACCCAGGTAAGTAAAGGGTTCGATTAAAATCCGTAAATGGTCATACCTCCGTCAACAAACAACGTCTGACCTGTCATATAATTTCCAGCGTCTGAAGCTAAGAATACAGCGGCACCGCTCAATTCCTCTAGTTTACCAATCCTTTTCAGTGGTGTTCGTTCAAGAATTTCCTGGACATAGGATTCATCCTGAAGGAGTCTTTCTGTGAGCGAGGTTGGAAAATACCAGGGGCCGATCGCATTGACATTGATATTATATTTCCCCCATTCAAGGGCCAGGTTTTTCGTCATTTGGATAAGCGCGCTTTTCGTCATGGCATAAACGACTCCCGTACGTAAAGCTGTATGGCCCCCGACAGAAGAGATGTTAATAATTTTCCCCTTCTTAGAGGATTTCATCACTTGACCTGCATATTGAGACAGAAAGAAAGCACTGCGCATATTCGTCGATATAATCTGGTCCCATTCTTCCTCTGTTACCCTTTCTGCTTCACTTCTGATATTCATCCCTGCATTATTGACCCATATGTCTAGATCCCGCCCATCACGAACGTTCTCAACCTCCTGGATGATCTCCTTATAATCGTTAATATCCTTACAGATGATTGACGCCTGTTGTCCAAGCTCTTCCACTTCTTTTTTTATCTGTTCAAGGTCTTTCAAGTTTCTGGCGATCACAATCACATCCGCACCAGATTCTGCAAAAGCGAGAGTGATGGCTTTACCAATTCCTTTCGTTCCTCCTGTAATCACAGCAAGTTTTTTTTCTAATCTAAAGTCTGGTAAGTACATTGCAATAGCCTCCATCAATAGTGTTGAATTTTCAGTATAGTATAACATTTTTGCAATTTCTTTACATAAGGGAAAGCCTGACATAGAATGAAAATCGTCAATAGAAAAAAAGGGGGTTGTCTGTATGAAAAAATGGTTGTTAGCTTTAGGTCTTTCCGGAGCACTTGTTTTAGCAGGATGTAACAATGACACGGAAGAAGGCACAAACGCAGACACAGAAAACCAGACAGAAGACACGACAGAAAATCAGGAAAATGATGAACAAAAGGTGAAGAAAGAATTGCTCAGTGCTCAAATGGCTCTGACGAACACTTTCAAACCATATCAACAGAAAATTTCTGCTTATAAAGCAGCTGTCTCAGCAGAAGAACCTGATCCAGAAGCGATCCAATCTGCAGCTGAAGAAGCTAAGACAGCAGCAAACGAAGCTTCTTCCATGGTCGACAATTATACAGTTGAAGCTGATCTACCTGAAGATGTCATGACAAAATTCGAAGAAACGCTGCCTTCCCTTCAAGCTTATTATGAAGGTGTAGAGAAAGCATTGAATGAAAACACGGAAAATGCTGACTTTACGGCAGCCGAAAAGAAATTTACGGAATTCAACGATCAGTTCAATGAAATCCTTAAAGAAGCTGGTTTCCCAGCAACTCCAGATTTGATGGAAGAAATGTCTTAAATAACTCAAAGCCCGGCTTATCCAGCCGGGCTCTTTTCATGTTAAAACTGATAGATTTTTTTATATTTATTTGTTAAATAACCTATAAGATGATCAGGATTCAATCCTTCATCAGTAATGTCATTTAAGATTTGCAGCGGTTTTTTCATTTTTCCATACTGATGCACGTTTTCCGTCAGCCATTCCTTTATTTTGTGGAAGTCACCTTCTTCAATGTAACGATCCACATCAATTTCTTCTCTCATCTTGGAGTTCAACTGGGCCGCATACATGTATCCTAATGCATAGGATGGAAAGTAGCCGAAATCCCCACCCGACCAGTGAATGTCTTGAAGGACTCCTTCAGAATCACTCTCAGGCGTGATTCCAAGGTAGTCTTCCATCTTTTGATTCCACAGTTCTGGGAGGTCCTTCACTTCAATTTCACCAGCAATCAAAGCTTTTTCCAACTCATAGCGGACCATAATGTGCAAACAATACGTCAACTCGTCCGCTTCAATCCGAATCAAGGATGGTTTCACTTCATTGACAGCTGGATAAAACTTCTCAAGGGATAAGTGTTGGAAGTGCTCAGGGGCATAGTTCTTGAACAACTCATAATGATTTCTCCAAAAGCCTTCACTACGAGCGATGAAATTCTCCCAAAACAAAGACTGTGATTCATGAATACCCATGCTAGTCCCGTCCGCAAGTGGTGTAAAAGCAAGCTTTGGATCGATGCTCTGTTCGTAAAGGGCATGTCCTCCTTCGTGAATCGTTCCAAAGACAGCTGTCCGGAAATCTTTTTCGTCGTATTTCGTTGTTACCCTCACATCATTGGTATTCAGTCCGATCGCAAAAGGGTGCACCGTCTCATCTAAGCGTCCGGCATCAAAATCATAACCCATGCGCTCTAAAATCGCTTCACTGAACTCAGCTTGGCATTCTTTCGGGAAGCGGCCCTTCAGGACTGAGGGGTCAGGTTGATTTGGCGCTTCTTTGATCTGTTTAAGAAGAGAAGATAAAGCTTCCCTCACTTTTGGAAACACTTCATCCAGGACCTTCACAGTTACGCCCGGTTCGTAATTGTTCAACAAAGCATCATAGCGATGGTTTTCATATCCCCAATAATCTGCGAATTTGCGGTTGTACTCGACCAACTTTTCCAAGTATGGGCGGAAACTTTCGAAGTCGTTGTTGCTTTTCGCCTCTCCCCACATGGATTCAGCTTTGGTTTGGAGCGTCACATAAGCTCTATACTCATCGGCTGGAATCTTAGCCGTTTTGTTGTACGTTTCCTCCGCTTCTTCCACCGCTCTTTTTAACATGGGATCTTGGGTCTTTCCTTTCAGTTCATCAATATAATGGCGCATTTTCTCCGAGGTCTGAATCTCATGAACTTTTTGGGACATGACCCCGATCACTTCCGAACGACCTTCGATTCCTTTTCGTGGGGCTTTTGTTCTCATATCCCAAGCCATCAGCCCGATCGCTTCCCCATAAGCCGATTGTTCTTTTAATAGATCCATAAATTTCTGTTCGGTTGTATGACTCAAATCTACCTCTCCCCTTCACCTAAATGAATAACTTTATCAAACAAATTAGAAACCGAATCCTTTGCCATTGTCAGGCTTCGATTTTGGCTTCCTGCCGAAATATTGATAATAATCCGTTTTGATAAAGCCATTGAAGAGCTTCCGTTTTTTAGTGGCAGGCTTACCGTAAAGTTTCTCAAACCCTTCATGAGAAGTAAGAATGTACACACTCCAAGATGGATGATCACGCATAATCGTACCAAGGTTGCGATACATATCTTCCACTTCTTCCCGCTCACCCATACGCTCTCCATAAGGAGGATTAGACACGAGGTACCCGTTTTCCTGCTTCGGTTTGAAATCACTCATCTGCATTTGTTTCCAAGTGATCAATTCTCCGAGTCCTGCTTCCATTGCATTTTTTTTCGCGATTTCAATCAAGTCGGGGTCAATGTCAGAGCCGAAGATTTGAAGTGGCTGGTCATAATTCGCTGAATCTTCCGCTTCTTGAAACGCATCATCCCAAACCTTCTGCGGTATGAAACTCCAATTCTCTGAAGCGAATTCCCTGTTAAAACCAGGTGCGATATTCTGACCAATTAATGCGGCTTCTATGGCAATCGTCCCTGAACCACAAAACGGATCCACAAACGGTTGATCAGGGGTCCAATTTGTAATCTGTACGAGTGCAGCGGCTAGTGTCTCTTTTAATGGCGCCTCCCCTTGGCCTACGCGATATCCTCGCTTATGCAGTCCACTTCCCGATGTATCAATTGTCAATAACGCTTCATCCTTATGAATCGCCACTTCTACTCTGTAAAAGGCCCCGGTTTCTTTCAACCATGAATCAATGCCATGTTTGACTTTCAATCGTTCTACAATCGCTTTCTTAACAATCGATTGACAATCCGGAACACTGTATAGCTTCGATTTTACCGATTTACCAACAACCGGAAATTCTCCGTCTTCCTCTATAAAAGTTTCCCACGGTAATGCCTTCGTGTTTTCAAAAAGTTCATCAAATGATGTGGCTTTGAACTTTCCAACCAACAATTTGACACGATCCGCTGTCCGAAGCCAAAGATTGGCTCGCGGTATTGCTGAAACGTCCGCTTCAAATACAACTCTTCCATTTTCTATCTGAATGTCTTCATAGCCTAAAGCTTTAACCTCTTTACCCACTATGGCTTCAAGTCCCATAGCTGCCGTTGCAATCAACGTAACTTTTTTCGACATAATGAACCTCCTTCATATGTAGCATGAACAAACAAAAACGATTTCGTTCACTAATAAATGCATTACAAAAAGAAAAAACCCTTCTAAAAAGCATACGGCTTTTCAGAAGGGTGTCATCTGTATCATTAGCGACCTTTGAATACTCTGTAAGCCATGTTCTGTGCCATTGTACTGCAAACGGTGGTCAACCTCGTACTCCGGTGGCAATCATCTATCTGCCGTCAAACGGCCTTTTCTCTGGTTCATTTCCCATTGAAAAGTGCCCCTACCTATATTTGGGTTGCTCGCTCGTGGGGTTTACCTCGTTCCACCCGAAGTATTTCTACTCCGGCTCCGTCACTGTGGCACTTTCAAGGTAGTCATTCCATATCAAAGACTTAGGAATTTTCCCTGCCGTAAGTTCTAAAGAACTCCCTTGACTTATGGTTTCGTCAAGCACGAACACTACAAGCATCGCAGCTTGTGCGAGCATGGACTTTCCTCTGTATAGAAACCTATACAGCGATTACCCGAGTATTCAAATGAGCATTAACATTTGTCATTACGCCTCTTAAGACGTGCTAAACCATTATAACAGACACTTACTCGCTTGTCATTGGAAAAAATTGAATACTAGTCAGCGTATTTATTGCCAAAAACAGCCTTCTCTAAGTTTGAAACACGCTTCAAAATATCATAATTCACTTGATGATTATTCGTGGATGGTTGCCTTTGTCTCTGTGTCGTTTCCCGTGATGACATTTTTTTCAAACGGTCATTTTCCTGCTGTAGACGTTCAATTTCCTGCTGAAAACGGTCATAATCCTGAATGATCAAGTCCAGATACTCATCTACTTCTTCCTGGTTATACCCTCTCATAGACGTTTTAAAGTCTTTCTCAAGTATATCCTTACCGCTTAAATGATACTCTTCTAAGTTCATTTTTCTCACCTCTGTTTCACACATTACATCCATTTTTTCAAAAGGTAACGAAAATGTCAATTTCAAATCTGGAACATTTATTGACTCCAGAAATCTGGATCGGCCATCCGAAGCTCTTCTACCGTCTCTTCAAGGTCTAATGGAGTAATATAAACGATCTCATACCCTCCTTGATCTTGAGCCTTTTTCGCTACTCTTAAGAAATATTGTGGACTACCTTCTGTATCTTCATCATACAAAACGAGACATCCTTCCGAGTGATCGATTAGAAATTGATCTTTTGCTCTGAATTGATAAGGACCTTCATACCCTTTATTATAAATCGGCTGGTAGAAATCGGCGGTCATTGTTATTTCTTCATAAACAAGCTTAAGATCTTCAGGCCATCGCTCTTCCTGGTTTTCAAAAGGTGGAAGAACGCCTAATTTCACATCATACTCTTCTTTTAGATCGAGCACGACTTCAGCCGTCCATAACTCGACTCCCATTTGTCCGGAAATGAGCACCCATTGCAAACCTTCTTCTATGTAGGTACGTAATCTTCTTTTTATGGTCTCTTTTACGAAATCGACTTTTGGATCATTATGCTTGAAAATACCCATTTCCATCGGTTTATAACCCGTCACAACAATGGTTTTCAATGTTCTTCCTCCTTATCCTTCATTTATTTTAATATGTTTCCTAAAAAAAAGAAAATAAGCCACAGTTTCGTGGCTTATCTCATCTTAACTATTTGAGCCTGAACCCATCATTGGCATCTGTCCCTGGCCCATCATCGGCATTTGGCCCTGGCCCATCATTGGCATCTGACCGTCACCCATCATCGGCATTTGACCTTGACCCATCATTGGCATCTGACCGTCACCCATCATCGGCATTTGACCTTGACCCATCATTGGCATCTGACCGTCACCCATCATCGGCATTTGACCCTGACCCGTCATTGGCATTTGACCACCTTGGCCCATCATACCTTCCATCTCTTCCATATCCTCTTCGTTCATCATTGGCATTTGGCCTTGACCTGAAGGCATTTGACCCATGTCTTGAGGATTCATATAATCCATCCAGTTATAGTCTGGCGAAGACCCTTGAGGAAAAGCGAAGTCTTGAGTTCGGAAGTTGTTTTGCTCAGAAACCATATATGGGAAATAGTGGTTATTGTTCAACGTATGATTATTTCGAACGAGAATGTGCGTAGGATGAATGTAGTCTTGATTCTCACAGAAGTAGTTATCCACTACACAGTTTTGGACCGGACATACGATCGGTCTGCGGTTTCCGGCTGGCGACATGGGGGACATCGGTCCACAGCCGCAAGAGTCCTGCATAGAATGTTGATGCATTGTGCTTTCACTCCTTGTTCTGTTATTCCTTATCAGCGTATGTCACAAAGAGCTTGAATGTACTAGGCGATATCATCATATCCATTACTTTCTTATCAACGGATACCTATTCATTGTCACAGAAATTTGCAATTCGCCTCTAAAATCATTCGTTTTATACAATTTTTCGCACCTCTCTTCGTGGTTGGATTGTACCGCTTTTTCCCTGTTATAAGCCATCGGTAAATCATCGATTTCTATAGAGCTATAGAAATCAAATAAAAAAAGGATGAGAGTCTCATCCTTTTCCTGCCTATTCCGCCTCTTCTTCTGATAGATCAGCAGAAGAAAACGAAAATGGAAGTATTTCTTCCATTGTAAATGTTTTTGTATCCCCGTGCAGATTCGTTGTGTGAATTTTAACATCAGACTGGAAGAATTCACTCATGACTTGACGACAAGATCCACATGGAGGAACCGGTCTTTTCGTGTCAGCGACAACGGCCAGTTCCTTGAATTTGTCATGCCCATCGGAAACAGCCTTGAAAATCGCCACTCTTTCAGCACAACATGTAACAGGATAGGCGGCATTTTCTATATTGCATCCTGTATAAAGGGTCCCGTCTTCTGTGACTAGAGCAGCACCAACGGGGAATTTTGAATAAGGTACATAAGCTTTTTCCCGTATCTTTTTAGCTTCATTGATTAGTTGTTTCGATTCCATCTACATCCCTCCCTACTTATGGGAAGGTCATTATATATGAATATAAGCGAAATGTAAAGCGGTTTCATTTTCACTTTAGTATAGCACATTGAGGGAGCATTTAATTGACACATGTGTCGGAAAAAAGTTTATACTGAAAGAGCATTAAAATCATATAGGTTAGGAGGAACAAAATGAAGTCAATTTTAAATTACAACAAAATCATTTGGATTTTTATTTTGTTATTGATTTTCACAGGGATTTTCACTTATCTACAACTACCAAAACGGGAAATTCCTGAAATTAATGTAAATGTCTCATCAATTTCCACGGTTTATCCTGGAGCAACACCTCAAGAAGTGGAACGGACAATCATCAATCCTTTAGAAGAAGAGCTTTCGAATACAGAAGGGATTGATGAGCTCACCTCTGCGTCCACAACAGGATTCGGTACAGTGACCGCTACTCTATCCGGGGATGAAGATACAGATACAACGAATGCCAAGATCCGGCAAGCCGTATCAGAAGTATCAAGGTCTTTTCCAGAGGAAGTACAAGCCCCTGACGTGAACACAGACACTACGATGTCAGCCGTTGCTTCCTATCACTTATACAGTGATGAGCGAACAGAATTATTTAACTTACGCGAAGAATTAAAAGAATGGAAGGCAGAATTGACCAAGACCCCTGGTGTCGATTCCGTTTTAGTCAAAGGCCTGCCCGATCAAAAAGTAGCCGTCAGTTTGGATAATGACCAATTGAATGAGTTGCAAATATCTCCATCTTCCGTAATCAGTTCTTTGAGTGAAGAATTAGGACCTTCACCAATTGGTTCAGAACAAAGAGATGGCACCATCCATCAACTAATTTTCGAGAAATATTCAGACATTGAAGGATTGGAAAGTTTATTTGTCGGAAATAGCTCGGAAGGAGAGCCTGTCACCCTCGCAGAAATTGGGTCCATAGAGATTACAAACCAAGAAGTTGAAGACCTTATTACTTATAAAGACCAGGCTGCTCTATCTGTCACCGTACTTACTGAAGAAGGGGTAAACATTAGTGCCCTTCAAAAAGAATTGACAGACAAGATTAATGTTTTGTCAGAACAGCTGCCATCAGAAATTCAGGTCGATCGATTTTACACACAAAGCACAATCATTGATGAAGTCTTTTCGAATCTGATTACTTCCTTTGCTATTTCGTTTCTTGCTGTCATCATCATTATGGTACTGGGTCTTCCGTTATCGTCAGCGATTCTCGTTGCTTTATCGATCCCAATATCCATTCTCATTGGTTTAATCCCTCTTCCATATGTCGGAGTGGATTTAAATCAAATTTCAGTCATTGGAATGATTATAGCCATTGGTATTTTGGTAGACGACGCTATTGTCGTCAATGACAACATTCAAAGAAGATTTCAACTCGGAGATGGCCCGATGGAAGGTACAATCCGGGGTGTGAGGGAAGTCGGCAAGTCCATCATTACTTCCACACTCATGATCATTTTCAGTTTCCTGCCTTTGACGTTTCTATCGGGATCGAACGGGGATTTCATCAGAGCCCTGCCATCTGTCTTAATCTTTACGGTGTTGGCATCCACCATCATTGCTCTGACCTTCATTCCTACCGTTCAATATGCAAGGAAAAAACGGAGGAAAAAATCTAAAAAAGCAAAATCGGGACTTCTTGGTGGTTTGTTTGATCGAGTAGAACGTATCTACGCTGACAGGATTCTTCCTACTACTACGAAAAAGCCACTAGTCACTTCCTTAATTGGTCTTGTTGTGTGTGCCCTATTAGCTACACTCGCCATTCGGATTCCGTTTGAGTTTTTCCCTGCTGCTGATCGTCCTGAAGTCACCATTTCTGTTGAGAACCCTCAAGGAACTACGATTCAGGAAACAGATCAAGGGTTACAAGAATTAACCGAATTTCTAGAGGAATCTGAAGAAAACATTACTGAAACAGCCATCTATTCAGGCAGTGGCCTTCCTAACTTATTCAGTTCAGGATTGCAGCGTTCCGGTGAGAATACAGGTCAAGTGCTGGTCCGGGTAGACAGAGACCAGACGAGCGCAAGTGATTTTATAGAGGAATGGGAGGAGCCTTTAAGGGAAGAGTTCCCGGAAAGTGAAATTTTCCTTGAAACCATTGTTTCTGGTCCACCACCTTCACCACCTGTCCAGATCCAAATCCAAGGTCCTGAAATTGAAACATTGATTTCCGAGGCAGAGGAAGCAAGAAATCGATTAAGTGAGCTGGAAGGTGCTGAAATAGCTACACTAAATGCCGAGACACAGCCTTTCACGGAATACAATGCTGATCGTACACTGCTTGCGGAAAATAATATTGCGATCAACCAAATTACATCTCAACTCCAATTGGCAAATATCGGAGTACCTTTGGGCACTTTCGACAATGGTGTAGAACGCTTACCGATCGAGATAATGGTTGACGACGGCGTAGAGGATGGTGTAGCCCTATCTGAGCTGAAGGTTGTCAGCCAGCAGTCGAGTCAAGGTGATGGCCCACCAGAAATCCTTACACTTGATGAAATTATCACAACAGATTCAACTGAACGGATCGGTGTAATTCCGCACTTGGATGGAGAACGCACCATCACAGTTGAAGCATATCCTGAAGAGGGAATGGAAAGTAGCTTCAATCAACAATCATCGGAAGTCATAAACGACATTAAAAATGACCTTCCGGAAGGTTATTCGCTTGTTGAAAGCGGCGAATCGGATGCACGTTCCGAGTTTTTTGTAGAAGTAACGAAGCTATTTGTCATCGTCTTGTTCTTAATCTATTTGACGATTGCCATCCAGTTCAATTCCCTGCTTATGCCTTTACTGATCACAGGAACCGTATTTTTAGCCGTAACAGGGGCCATAATCGGACTTTTCGTTTCAGGGGAACCGCTCAGTTTCTTAGCTGTATTAGGCATCGTCTCCCTTTCTGGTATTGTTGTAAGGAACTCCGTCATCCTTGTCGAGTTTATTGAGCAGAACCGGGAACGATATACCAGTAATGTAGAAGCTGTCATTGAAGCAGGTCGAGCAAGAATCCGCCCAATCGTCCTGACATCGTTAACATCAATTGCAGCCCTTGCACCAATCATTTATACAGGAGATGTACTTTTCAAGCCACTGGCGGTATCGATTGTATCCGGTCTCGCCTTTTCAACAGTACTCACACTTTTGCTTGTTCCATCGTTTTACTTGTTAATATCCAGAAAATAACTGGCGGATGTGGGATTAAAGGATACCCTTTAAAACTTCATTCAAATGAAAAAAGCTCCCTTATTGGGAGCTTTTTTCATTTCGTTCTATATCGTCAAGTACCATATCCAAAACATAATGGGAGGATTGATATAATTCTTTGAACCTTTTGCGATGAACATCCAAGTAATAACTATGAAGGATGATCATTTCAATATTTTCATGTGTTGATTTCACTTGGTTCGGATGCACATTCGTTTTTCGGTCTTTCACGAAGGCTTCTGCTTCCTTGACCCATTCGTTGGTCAAACGGAACATCGGATCCGTTTCTTTTTTAACCTGATTAAAAAAGTCATAGCTCTTTTTTTCCACGGGACCTTCCGTATTTAAAAAGCGTTGATGTCTTTCATCAATTAGACGCTTCAATTTGTTCGTATTGGCTTTTAAATTCATTACTTCCCACACCTTTCCTCCTTCATAATATCATGAGGGAACAAAGGGCATCAAAATCAACCTACGGAACGACGTCTGGCCTGTTGAGCAACCTTACCCATATATTCATACCGACGTTCTCTTTTCATCTTCCTTAATTCATCACGAAGCCCGAAGACTTCATTCTTCAATTCATCCATTTCTTTACGGTGGGAGACGGCCATATTAAACACGATTTCATCTGTTTTGATCGACAACCTGCGCTCAAGTAAGGAGAATTTTTCCTGTAAGTGCGAGAGCTGTTCCTCAAATTCATTTGGTGTGATGACACTATTTTTCTTCATACACTACTCCCCCTTTTATTGGTGTTATACAAATTCTCTATTGCATGCATAACTCCTCTACGGATGACAAGACTAGAACTAAAGCAACAAAACAAGTCAAACCAGACTTTAATCTTCGACATAAAAGGAGAAAAGCATATGGCTAAGAAAAAAGAACAGAAAAATAAGAAACCGACACCAGCAAAAACTGACAATCCTAAATTAGCTGGTGAGAACCGCCCTTCTACGTGATTGGACAGATGCTGTTGCTATTTTTTATAGCAGCAGCTTTTTTTATAAAAAACATTTGAAACAGCAGAAACAACAATGTTCTATTCCCTCTTCTTTCGATTTAATAATTTCGGGAGTAAAGGATACCATTCACTCACTACACGAGACAAAAAACCCCTTCCATTATCGAAGGATTATGATTAGGGTTTTGAATGGAATATGGAAGGGAAGATAGTCATGGCGGATTCCTTATATGTGTCAATCGTGTGAACAGGTGAAACTTTCCTTTCTTTTATACGTCTAAATAAAATGAGTCGCATGTATATATTCTTGGACACGAAAATTTGGTATGATACTCTCATGGCTATAGGGAGGGATTGGTTGTGAATTATCCCAATGGGAGACGTGGTTCCAAGACAAATTTGGCTCCCAAAGGAAAAACAAAACCGGATTTCAGTAACAGGGGAATGTCACTGGAAGAAGACATTAATGTAACAAATGAATATTATCTGCAAGCAGGAGTCGCGGTGGTCCATAAAAAACCCACGCCTGTTCAAATTGTACAAGTGGATTACCCGAAGCGTAGCGCCGCTGTCATTAAAGAAGCGTATTTCAAACAAGCCTCAACGACAGACTTTAATGGAGTTTATCGTGGGAAGTACATCGATTTTGAGGCTAAAGAAACGAAAAACAAAACGTCTTTTCCATTAAGTAACGTTCACCAACACCAGATTGACCATATGAGGGCTGTCCAAGCACATGATGGAATCAGCTTTATGATCATAAAGTTCACACCTCTGGACGAGACATACCTCCTTCCATCCTCAGCGATTTTTTCTTTTTGGGAAGATCAGTGGAATGGTGGAAGGAAATCGATTCCTTATGCTTACATCACAAATGAAGGAATCAAAATCCCTTTTCATTATCAGGCCAGGGTTCACTATGCCACTGCCATCGATAAGCTTTATTTCTGAAATGGAGGAAATGTAAATGGCCAACGATAGCCAGTCACGTACAGCAAGAAGAAAACAAAAGAAATCATCGAAAAAAGGAAAAAGCAATTCAAAATTCAAAAGGATTTTTATGACCCTCTTAACCATCGGAGTTGTTCTGATGTTAGGGGTTGGAGCACTATTCGCCTATTATGTCGCTACGGCTCCAAGTTTAGATGAATCGAAATTATCCGATCCATTCTCTTCCAAAGTTTATGACAAAAACGGAGACTTGTTTGCTGATTTAGCCGGAGACGAACGACGGACGAAAATCACATACAACGACATTCCTACCGTTCTTGAAGACGCTGTATTAGCGACAGAAGATGTACGCTTTTTCGATCATATCGGTATTGACTTCCGTAGAATCGGAGGCGCCGTACTGGCGAACATCACTGGCGGGTTCGGTGCTGAAGGAGCGAGTACAATCACACAACAAGTCGTCAAAGAATCATTTTTGACGAAAGATAAAACCATAAAACGTAAAGTGCAAGAACAGTATTTGGCTATTAAGTTAGATCAGGAATATTCCAAAGAAAAGATTTTAGAAATGTACCTGAATAAGATTTACTATGGTGCTGGGGCTTACGGGGTTGCTGAAGCTGCGGAAACTTATTTTGGTAAGAAAGAGCTCAGTGAGCTAACATTGCCTGAAGCTGCCCTATTGGCAGGTCTCCCTCAAAGGCCGAGTGGGTACATGCCATTTGAAAATCCAGATTTAGCGAAGGATCGAATGAACACGGTTCTTAGTTTGATGGTACAACATGGGAAAATAACAGAAGCTGAAGCAGAAGAAGCACGACAAGTGAAGATCGAAGACATGTTGATTGAAAGACAACCTGAAAAAGAAGCACCATTCCAAGCGTTCCTGGATGAAGTGGAACGTGAAATTAAAGAGAAAATGGATGGTTCAGATATTTATAAGGACGGGTTGAAAATTTATACAACGCTCGATCCTAAAGCTCAGGAACAAGTTCAGCAGCTCTTAAGTAATGAAGGCCCTACTCCGTGGCCAGACGAAAAATTAATGGCGGGAGTTGCTGTAACCGATACACAGACAGGTGCCATTCGAGCGATTGGTGGAGGCCGAAACTACCAAAAAGGTCAATTCAATACGGCCACACAAATCAATCGTCAACCAGGTTCAACATTCAAACCGATTACAGCCTATGGACCAGCGATTCAATATAATAAAATGTCCACTTATCATCAGATTAAAGATGAAAAAACTGAATTTGACGTCAATAACGGATGGACACCCAATAATTTTGATAATAAGTTCAGAGGATGGGTATCAGCGAGATACGCTTTAAGCCGTTCATTAAATATCCCAACCATTAAATTAATGGAAGAAACAGGGGTCGATAAAGCTGAAGAGTTCGCAAGTGGACTCGGCTTTAAGATACCTGAGAAAGGTTTTATGCTTTCAGATGCCATTGGAGGCGGAGTGGGAACAAACCCTAAAGAAATGGCGGCCGCCTACGCTGCCTTTGGTAATGAAGGTGTATATAATGAACCGCATACTGTAACAAAAGTCGAAGTACCTGGTGAAGGAACGATTGAACTGACTCCGGAGCCTAAGTCTGCAATGAACAGTTACACAGCATTCATGATCTCTAACATGCTACAAACAACTATGAGTGAAGGTACAGGAACGGCAGCCAACGTACCTGGTGTACCTGACGCAGGAAAAACCGGAACGACAAACCGCGGGAATTCTGCATCAGACTCCTGGTTCAATGGGTACACAACGAACTATTCCATTTCCATTTGGTCTGGTTACGATGAAGAAGATCCAATGTCCCAGGCGGCAAAAGATATACCCAAACAGATTTACAAACCTTTGATGAGTCAATTGTCGCAAGGAATAGAAACTGCTGACTTTACTAAACCGGATTCCGTTGCATGGGTAGATGTAGAAAAAGGTTCCAGACCAGCACGTTTACCTAGTGAATATACACCTTCGGACCGGATTGTGACAGAACTATTCCATGTAGACAATCAGCCTTCTAAAGTATCAGAAACTTATCAGAAGCTGGATCCCGTCCAATCGTTGGCAGGTAAATTCAATGAAGAAACATCCAGTATAGATCTCTCTTGGTCCTACGGAAATACAGATGGAGTCAGTTTCCGTATTGCTGCCTCTATTGATGGTGGAGAAATGAGAGAATTGACAACAACGAAAGAAACGAGTGTCGAGATTACGAACGTTGATCCGGGTGCTTCCTACGAATTTGCTGTAGTGGTCATCAGTGATGACGATAATACAGCAAATAGTGATCCGGCTACCGTCAAAGTTCAAGCTCCAGGTTCTCTTGAACAGGAAAATCCTGAAGAATCCGAAGACGGAGAAAATCAGGAAGATGAAGAAGAAAACGCTGAAGGTGAAGGTCCTCCTGAAGAAAACAACGAGGGAGACGGACAAGGAAATAACGGCGGAAACGGTAACAATAACGGTGATGGTCAAGGCAATGATCAAGGCAATGATCAAGGCAATGATCAAGGCAATGATCAAGGCAATGATCAAGGCAACGGCCAAGGCAATGGACAAAACGATGGACAAGACGATGGATCTGAAAATAATAATGACAGTGAAAACGATGACCAAAATCAAAATGATGGTTCTGGTTCAGGTGGAGACAGTGGTTCAGACGGGAACAGTGGTTCTGATGAAGAACAACCGCCAGCTGAAGAGGATCAGGATAATCAACAAGATGCGGCCTAAACAAAAAATACCCTCTCGAAAATTCGAGAGGGTATTTTTATTAGGACTTCTCTTTCTTTTTCATTCGTTTTTGTCCTTCCCTGCACAGAAATAATAAAGGACACTCTTCACAATTCGGACGCTGCGCTTTACAATGATAGCGGCCGAAAAAAATCATCCGGTGATGGGTCACACTCCACTCTTCCACCGGTATTTTCCTCATCAACGTCTTTTCGACTTCCAACACAGAATCTTTCCATCGACAAAGAGCGAGGCGTTTGGAAACACGCTCCACGTGTGTATCCACTGCTATTGCAGGTTCATCAAAAGCAACGGAAGCTACGACGTTTGCCGTTTTCCTCCCCACTCCTGCTAAACTTTCCAGCTCTTTTTTTGTCGGGGGAACTTCCCCATTAAATTTCTCCACAAGTGTTTGGGAAAGCTTCTTTATGTTCTTTGCCTTGTTCCTGTATAAGCCGATCCGTTTGATATCATCCTGGAGCTCTTCTAATGGAACAGCGATATAGTCCTCGGGCTTTTTATATTTTTCAAAAAGGTGAGGGGTCACTTTGTTCACTAATGCATCTGTCGCTTGAGCAGAGAGAACGACAGCAACGAGGAGTTCAAAAGGATTGCTGTGTGTTAATTCGCACTCGGCCTCAGGAAACATTTCTTCAAACGTATCTAAACAATGACGGATTTGCTGTTTATTCAACATCGTATGTTTTAAGAATCCTCCTCCAACCAGTTATAGTAAAGGGAGATATCCCGCTTCTTATTTTCCTGCTTTTGTGTTTTTGGTGCCTGTTGGCCTTGGCGGAACTGCTTGCCCTGTTCCCGGGCTTGCTCCACCGTTTTGACACCTTTACGTTTCCACTCCCTCAGGATGCGGTCAATGTATTTAAAATTCAATTTGCTCATTAATACAGCTTCTCTTAACGCGGCCTTGATCAATGCAGGGGATTGATCTTCCTCATCAAGCCATATATTGATGGTTTCAATTTCAAATGGAGACAGGGGTCTCCCGAATTCTTGCTCGAACAACGGAAAAATATTCTCATCATACGACCGGTCATTCGTTTGAGGTTTCGGTGATGCAGCAAAAAGTTTTTCCCACAAAGGCTCCAATGAATAGTACTCATTAAGCACACGATCTTCATTTTGATTTTGTTCAATCGTCATCATTCTTTTTTGTATCAGGCTTCTAAGCACTCGTGAACATTCTTGCGCTGTAATGGAAAGATGAGCTGCCAGTTGTTCAGGTGTAGGAAAACCGTTGCCTTCTGTGCGAAAACGGTGGATTTGCAAAAGAACGACCAATTCTGTTTCATTCAACTTCAGCTGATGAAAATGTTCAAGAAGTTTGGTTGGAACGACCATTTGGTTATCCATGATGTTCTGAAAGCTTTGGTATTTAGCCAAATCAATCCCTCCATTCTTAATCTTCATGGAATGAAAAACACCGATACGCCACAGGCGTTAAATCGGTGTTCGTTCATCCACATGATTGGTGATCACGGGTAAAGTCGATTCAATAAACGAGGGAATGGAATAGTCTCGCGAACGTGCTCGACTCCTGAAATCCAAGCGACCGTACGTTCAAGTCCTAATCCGAAGCCAGAGTGTGGAACACTGCCGTATTCACGTAATTGTAAGTACCATTTGTACGCATCCCCTGTGAGATCATGTTCCTCATACCTCTGTTTCATTAACTCCAGATCATCGATACGTTGAGATCCACCGATGATTTCACCATATCCTTCTGGGGCGATCAAATCTGCACATAGAACCACTTCTGGGCGCTCAGGATCTGGCTTCATATAGAACGCTTTGATATCAGAAGGGTAATTCGTAATGAAAACAGGCTTATCATAGCTTTCAGCAATAGCTGTTTCATGTGGGGCTCCAAAATCTTCTCCCCATTCGATATCATCAAATCCTTTATCTTTCAAAAGTTGGATGGCATCGTCATAACTAATGCGCGGGAATGGAGCTTGAATTTTTTCAAGTTTCTCTGTGTCACGACCGAGTGCATCAAGTTCAATCTTACAGTTTTTAAGAACCGATTGAACGACATGAGAAACATACTGTTCCTGTACTTGAAGACTGTCTTCATGGTCCATGAAGGCCATTTCAGGCTCAATCATCCAGAATTCAATCAAATGACGGCGGGTTTTTGATTTCTCAGCACGGAACGTTGGTCCGAAACTGAATACTCGTCCAAACGCCATCGCCGCAGCTTCCATGTAAAGCTGACCACTTTGAGACAAGTAGGCATCTTCATCAAAATATTTCGTATGGAAGAGTTCTGTCGTTCCTTCCGCCGATGATCCCGTAAGAATAGGAGGGTCAATTTTGACATACCCATTGTCATTGAAAAATTCGTAAGTGGATCGAATGATTTCATTTCGTACTTTCATGACGGCATGTTGACGCTTAGATCGTAACCACAAATGGCGGTGATCCATCAGGAACTCTGGACCGTGTTCCTTTGGTGTGATTGGATAGTCGACAGCTTCGTGAATGACTTCAAAATCTTTCACTTGCATTTCATACCCAAGTGGCGAACGAGTATCTTCCACGATCACACCTGTCACATAAAGAGAAGACTCCTGTGTTAAAGCCTTAGCATCTTGAAACTTATCTTCCCCGATTTCTGCTTTAACGACGATCCCTTGCATAAATCCTGTTCCATCACGAAGTTGCAAGAATGCAATTTTACCACTGGAGCGTTTGTTACTAAGCCAAGCTCCTAACGTCACTTCTTCGCCTACATATTTTGATACTTCAGAAATAGTTGTTTTCACACTAAAACCTCCAAAAGCTTAAGATTGATGTTTGTTTACAAAACGTTCGATTCGATCAGCTGCTTTTTCAAGCTGATCCAGAGATGTCGCATAGGACAGGCGCACATTATCAGGGCTTCCGAATCCAGACCCAGGGACGAGCGCAACTTTTTCTTCATCTAATAGAGCTTTCACCCATGCATCCACGTTCTCAAAGCCACCCTGTTCAACTGCTTCTTTCACATTCGGGAAAAGGTAAAAAGCGCCGGATGGTTTCGCACAGTTCACACCAGGAATTTGAACAAGACGCTTGTGAAGCACGTCCAGCCGCTCTTTGAACGCTTCTTTCATTTCGTCTACTTTTTCTTCAGATGCCGTATAAGCAGCGAGTGCTGCGTACTGGGCAATGGTCGTCGGATTAGATGTCGAATGGGAAGCCATATTGGACATCGCTTTAATGATCGTTTTATTTCCCGCAGCGAAACCGATTCTCCACCCTGTCATAGAATGGGACTTGGAAACCCCGTTGATAATAATCGTTTGATCATAGAGTTCTTTTGACAGCTGAGCTACGGAAACATGTTTTTCATCTGTATAGATCAATTTTTCGTAGATTTCATCCGATACAATCAGGACATCATGCTCAAGGCACACTTCGCCGAGCGCCTTTAATTCTGATTCCGAGTACATCATACCTGTCGGGTTACTTGGTGAATTAATGATCACAGCTTTCGTTTTAGGTGTGATGGCTTCTTTCAGTTGCTCTGGTGTAAGCTTAAAGTCATTGGATTCCTCTGCTGAAACAATCACAGGCGTACCTTCAGCGAGTTTTATCTGTTCTGGATAACTGACCCAGTATGGAGCCGGAACGATGACTTCATCCCCCTTATTCAAGAGGACCTGGAACAAAGTGAACAATGCATGTTTCGCACCTGTGGTAACGATGATTTGTTCATTTGTGTAGGTTAGGTCTTGGTCGCGTTTCAGTTTTGCTGTAATGCTGTTCTTCAGCTCAGGAACACCGCCAGCTGGTGTGTATTTCGTCATTCCCTCATCCATCGCACGCTTGGCAGCATCCAAAATATAAGAGGGTGTATTGAAATCGGGCTCGCCAGCTCCCAATCCAATCACATCATGACCTTCTGCCTTCAATGCTTTCGCTTTGGCTGTGATTGCCAATGTTGTTGATGGTGTTAAAGCTTGCACGCGTTGTGCTAATTCCATAAACGTTCACTCCTTTTACTCATTCTGTCTGAAAGCAAAACGCTGATCAAACGCTTCACCCTGCAATGTAAAATAATCCAGTACGTAACGGTTCTGTTCATCGATATAAGTCAATTGAAAGACAGGTTCGTTTTCCTCAAAACCATATTGTATATCCTTGAATGTACAATTGGAGCATGTATTCCCCCACCGGGAGCGCATCTCCTCCAAAGGCAGCGCTTCTTCTTCAGGAACCTCATCAAGGATCTTTTTTTCCTTGATGTCCATGAATAAAATAGATGCTTCTTTGGATTCGTTGATTCCTTGGACGATATGAAATTCTCTTTCGCCATGGTATGTAGAAACATGGTCGATCCTTGTAAGGTCCCCTTGTTCTCTAGCAATCGCTTCTGCTTGAGGGTGACCCTCTTTCCGGTCCTGATTCACATCTATATATACCCATAGGAAAAGGATAAAAGCTAGAATAAAGAGGGTTCCTACTATCGCAAGGCTCCACTTCAACCAACTAGGTACGGTAAATGGTGAAGACTGCGGTCTCAGCATCGTCATCATCCAGTGCCAACCCAAACATCAGATTATTTTCTTTCAGTGTGCGGTTCAATGTATCGACAATTTTATAAAGATCATCAGACTTTTGGATTCTGACCGTCGATAACGTTTCAATCTTATTTTCCATCGGTTAAAAACCTCCATTGTGCGGGGTCCGCTTTTTATTATAACAGGTTCGTCTAGTCCAATGCGCTAGCGTCAGAGCCATTTTTCAATCTTATTAATCAATTGACGGGTGGACTCATAAGATACGGGGACTTCTGGTAAGGAATTCAGGAAGTATTTCCCATACCTTGCCTCTATCAACCGTTGATCACAAATAAAGACGACTCCTCGATCAGAACTGCTTCGAATTAATCTTCCAAAACCTTGTTTGAACCGAATGATTGCATGAGGCAGGGATTTCTCCATAAAGGAATTTTTCCCTTCTTTTTGCAATCGTTCGTTCCTCATCGATTGTATAGGCTGATCTGGTGGTTGAAAAGGTAAACGGACCATCATTAGACAGGAGAGATCCTCTCCTGGTATGTCCACACCTTCCCAGAAAGAACTCGTCCCTAAGAGAATAGCCTGATCGAACGCTTGAAAGTTTTTTTTCAAACGATCTCTACTTCCACTTGATACGCCTTGTGCGAAAACCATGAACTCTTCTGGGTCAATAAACTCTTTTAGAAGTGTGTAGGTTTGACGAAGCATTTCATAAGAAGTAAATAAAACAAGCATTCTCCCTTTTGTCACTTCAGCAACAGAATAAATGGCTTCACTAAGCGCTTCAACAAACGAGTCGGGATCATTTTTTATGTTTGGGAAATCATTCGGTACCATAAGCTGGACCTGCTCCTTAAACTGATAAGGAGATGGAATGACAGCTTCTATGGTATTGGCAAAATCTTTTAACCCCAAGGACTTTCGAATGTACTCGAAAGAACCATCTGTTGATAAAGTGGCACTCGTCAAAATTGCACTACGCTTTCTACTAAAAAGCCGTTGTTCGAGAAGGTGAGCGACATCGTAAGGTTCACTGAATAAATAGATCGCGTTAACGGCTCCTTCTCCTTCAATTTCCACCCATTTCACTTCTTCTTCTCTTGTGAAATCAAAATAATGAATGAGCTGGGAGCGAATCTGTTGGCATACATCCATTTGATTGTTCAACCGGGAGAGAAGAATGGGAATACTGTAGTCTTCTCTAACTGCAAGCTGCATTCTCAGTTGTTCTTCCATTCTTCCCATGTGGACAATCAATTTTTTTATCATAGCTAAGAAACGATGGGACATTTCTTTAGCTGTGTCAATGAATGCCGGCATCTCTCCAGGTTTTAACAGAAGCTGGGTACGTCCAACATCACTCTTCCCTTTCCCAAACCTCTTCTGCTTTTTGACACTTTGATAAATATAACGCGAAAGATGACTCAGTTCTTCCTTCGCCTCATCAATAGATTGTTGGCCTCTCATCAGGTTCATATAAAAATCTTCCTGCAAAGACCATTCCTTATAAAGACTCTTATGAAAGATCTCTCCAAATTGGGTCAAATGCCGTTGAAGTTCACGATAATTCATTCGTACTCCAAAGTACCGACTAGCCACTGCTTCCAAATGATGAGCTTCGTCAATAATTACATGCTCATAATCCGGCAGGGCTGATTCCTCTTTCATTATATCCATGCAAAGAAGAGCGTGATTTGTAATCACAAGGTCCGCTTGAGCCGCCTTCTCCTGGGCCCATTGGAAAAAGCTGTCGTCAGTAATACCGAGCCTTACGGTTTTGCTTGACTGTTCCGATGATACTTTATGCCAAAATTGTCTGCCATTTGACGGAAGTTGAATTTCATCCACGTCCCCCGTACGGGTTATGGTCAACCAAACGAGAATCATCGCCTTTGTCAGTGCAATATCATAATTATCTTGATACGACCTCTCAAGCTCATAATGGAAGTGAATTAAACTTATATAATGAGATTTCCCTTTATAAAGTACAGCCTTAATCGGGCGGGGAAACATCCGCTCGACCTTAGGTATTTCTTCTTCCAGCAATTGTTTTTGCAGACTCGTCGTGTGGGTGGAAATGACGACACGTTTTCCACTTTCCATAGCCTGGAAAGCTGCGGATAGTAGGTAAGCGACTGACTTGCCCGTTCCAGCACCTGCTTCTAATATCGCATGATTGTTCTCTTCAAGAGCTTGCTTGACACTTGCTGTCATATCCTGCTGTCCTTTGCGGATTTCATAATCAGGAAGCAGACTCCCAAGGCCATTTTCTCCTTCAAACACTTGCGTTTTCCACGTATTGAACGGTGGAAGTTGAATGGTTTTAGGTGCACGGTCCGGCACTTGCTTACGGACGGCAATCCCGTGCTTAAGCATCACATCAGATTCGTTGTTGCTGCCATACCGCTTTTCCTCCAAATACTTCAGAAAGAACTCTCTGAAATCACTTTTCAATTTCCCTTCGATTTTTAACAGATGCTGGATCGTGCGCTCTGGGAGACGCTGAAGTTCTTTCAATAAATAAAGGAGCAAATCAGCGGTTACTTGAGCGTCTGACAATGCTCGGTGTGGTCGATCATGGCCCATCTCTAACCGTTCTGCTAGCTGTCCCAGCTTGAAAGTAGGAGAAGTCGGCATAAGAATGCGTGCGAATTCCACGGTATCAATAATCGGATTATGTAAAGGTTGATAACCGCACCGTACCAATTCATCATTTAGAAAACCCAGATCGAATTCGATGTTATGCGCCACAATGTAAGCATGTTGAAACAGAGGATAGACATCCCCTACAATTTCAGAAAAGAGCGGTGCATCTAAAACATCGTCATTTTCAATTCCGGTTAATGACCGAATAAACGGAGGGATCTCTTTTTCTGGATAAACAAGGGAAGAAAACTCTTCCACTATGGTCCCATTTTCCTCCATAACAACGACACCGATTTCTATGATGCGATCCCCTTTTGAAGCCGCATTTCCTGTTGTCTCTAAATCCACAATTGCAAATCTTTTCATGTTCATCCCTACTTTCACAACAAAAAGGAAGGACCTTGCCTAAGACCGTGGCATAGATCCTTTCTTCACTCGCTAGTCACTTCTTATAATGGCAATGCTTGTAAAGGTGGTTCTTCCTCGATGATTTTCTCAACCTTGTTATTCTCATCCATCAGGGCAATCTTTGGACGAAATTCTTCAAGTTCCTCTTCATTAAGCATCGCATAGGAAACAATAATGATAATATCATCCGGCTGTACACGGCGGGCCGCTGCACCATTCAGGCAGATAACACCACTCCCACGCTCACCAGCAATCACATAGGTCTCAAGACGTTCACCATTATTATTGTTGACAATCTGCACTTTTTCATGGGGAAGTATACCGACTTGATCAAGCAAATCCTGATCGATCGTCACACTTCCAACATAGTTCAAATTCGCTTCAGTTACGCGCGCCCGGTGTATTTTTGCTTTCATCATTGTACGTAACATATGAAATGACCTCCTTGACGATCACCCATAGATGACATGTCCTTCATGATCGAAAACGACATTGTCAATCAACCTCACATTGTCATAAAATACAGCCGCAGCGAGAATCACAGGACGATCGATCTTCTCTATAAATTCTAACTCAGGATAAGATAATAATTCAATATAATCTATCTTACCACGAGTTTTCTGTTCAAGAAACTTCTCTGTCGCCTCAATGATAAATTCTTTGGACCTTTGTCCTTCCATGACAAGTCTCCTGCCATACTGCAGCGCTTCCTGTATGGACGGAGACTCTCTTCGTTCCTTATCGGAGAGACGGACATTTCTACTGCTTTTCGCAAGACCGTCTTCCTCTCTTACCGTAGGGACAGGGATGAGATTGACAGGCATATTATAATCTTTGATCAACGCATCTACGACAGCTACTTGTTGTGCATCCTTCATTCCGAAGTAGACGTTGTCAGGTCTTGTAATATTGAATAACTTAGTGAGGACGGTAACTACCCCATCAAAGTGGCCCGGACGGCTCTTTCCACACAAAACATTCGTCCGTTTGGTAACCGTCATATTCACGGATAATGACTGCGGATACATCGTTTCATTGGTAGGAAGAAAAACAAGATCAACACCGTTTTCTTTTGCTGCCTTTCGATCATGTTCCTCATCACGAGGGTATGTATCCAAATCTTCCCCCTCCCCAAATTGCAGAGGGTTCACGAAAATGCTGAGAATCACTTTATCATTTTCCTTCTTCGCTTCTTTAATAAGGCGGATATGCCCTTCATGAAGGTAGCCCATCGTAGGAACGAATCCAATGGTCTCCCCATTTTTCGTCCACTCGGAAATCAATGTGTTCACTTGATCAATTTCTCTTAGTACTTCCATTTTTCACCTTACTCCTCTGGCAGTTCATTAAGATTCATAGTAAATGTATGGGATTCTTCCGGAAAAGCCTTCATCTTCACTTCTTTTACATAAGATTGCACCGCTTCTCCTAGAAGATGGTTGCTATCGATATAAGGCTTTACGAACTTCGGTAATCGATCAACCCCATATTTTAGAATATCGTGGTAGACGAGAACCTGACCATCGCACTCTGCCCCGGCACCGATCCCAATCGTAGGGATAGACAACCGGTTTGTAATTTGCTCTGCTAATTGTCTAGGAACGCACTCAAGAACAAGAGCCATTGCACCTGCCGCTTCGATTTCAAGCGCTTCTTCGATGAGTCGTTCCGCTGATCCCTGATCCTTCCCCTGAACCTTGTAACCCCCGAGAACGTTGACCGATTGCGGAGTTAAACCGATATGACCGACCACAGGAATCCCGGCATGGACAAGCTTTTTCATCACTTCAGAGACTTCACCGCTCCCTTCAAGCTTTAATGCTTGAGCACCTGTTTCCTGATAGAGTCTACGCGCATTTTTCAAGGTGTCCTCTGTGGAAATATGATAGGACATGAAGGGCATATCAATGACTTTGAATGTGTCAGGTGCACCACGATAGACCGCTTTTCCATGGTGGATCATATCCTCCATCGTCACCGGGATCGTTGAGTCATAACCAAGTACCGTCATTCCCAAGCTGTCTCCGATGAGAATCATATCAACATTCGCTTCCTCTGACATTTTCGCTGATGGATAATCATAACTTGTGATCATGACGATTTTATCTTTGTCATGCTTCATACGCAGGAACTGTGCCTTATTACGCATGATATCCTCCCTCTCCCCAATGAATTTCCGCTGAATATAGTTTCTCTTCTTCTCCGTCTTTGCTTTTCGCGCGCAAAGCTCCATCAGGCTCAATCCCTACAAGGGTCGCTTGCCACGTTTTTTTCATTGTAGATATGGTCACTTCTTCGCCGATTTTGTATCCGAAGTGCTCCCAATCTTTTTTAATGGATGAAAACCCATGGGCCTCAAACCGTTCATACGTTTCTTCAAAAAGACGGAGAATGTGCTGAACCGTTTGTTGAATATTCCAATGCTGTCTGGATTCGATTTTCAGTGAAGAAGCTTTGTATTTAATATCTGCAGGGATTTCACGATCTTCTTGGTTTACGTTCATTCCCATACCCAGCACAATATATTGGATGGTATCTTGTTCCGCTTGCATTTCGGTAAGAATTCCTGATACCTTCTTATGATTAATTAATAAATCATTCGGCCATTTGATTTGCGGAGCCAACGCAGACCTTTCTGCAATCATCCTTGCTAATACGGTTGCTGCCAGGAGAGTGATTTGAGGTGCTTGCACAGGAGGTAGATTCGGGCGTAAGAGGACACTCATCCATATCCCCTTTCCTTTCGGTGAATCCCAATTTCTCGACATTCGCCCTTTTCCTTTCACTTGCTCATCTGCAATGACTACAGTTCCATGCGGTTTTCCCTGTTTGGCAAGCTGATGCACAATTTCCTGGGTGGATTCTACCTGGTCGTAATGATGCAATTCATGACCGATCCATTTTGTATCCAGCCCCCATCTGAGAGTGTTCTCACTGATCTTATCGGGGGAAGACAAAATTTTATAACCTTTACGTTGGACGGCCTCAATTTCATATCCGTCCTTCTTTAATTCGTTCATATGCTTCCAGACGGCTGTCCTTGATATTCCCAGCTGGCCGGAAAGTTCCTGGCCTGATATATGGCCCTCTACGTTATTGAGTAACTGGATTAATTCCTTGCGGGTGGATTCCATTCCCTCACCCACTCCTTTATCTTTTCATAATCGTTTTCCATTTCCCCTGTGA
This sequence comes from Halobacillus aidingensis, assembly GCF_900104185.1. GTDB lineage: Bacteria > Bacillota > Bacilli > Bacillales > Halobacillaceae > Halobacillus > Halobacillus aidingensis. The sequence continues at coordinate 106,522 of NZ_FNIZ01000009.1, forward strand.
CCACATGGTGTTCAATCGTATCCATCCATTCTGAGATCCATGAACCTTTCGGTAAATCTGAGAACAATTGCAGAAGGTCTTTGGCTTGGAAAGTCAGCTCCCTTTTGTCAAGAATAGGAAGCCGTTCTTTCATCTCCATCAAAGCCTTGTCCAAGTTTACATCTTCTTGGTGTAAAGCAGAGAACAATCTAGAGAACGATGGGAAGAGTTCTTCATCTAATTGATAAACAAGCCATGCTGTCACATTCTTCTCTATTTCATACTGTTTATAGGCGTACAATAACTGAATTGTTTTTTTCTTTGTATCCTTTGAAAGTTTCCATGACTTCATGAAATTTTCTGCTGATAACTGTGGAAATTGCAACACATAAAAAGCGATAATCTCATGCCATCCAACTAGAGGTGAATTCGGCACATTTCTATGGATGTCCAAGTCTTTAAGAATTGGCAGATGATTCTTCAACCCTGTCGTATGCAGTAAGTGTAATCCTAATGCATAATCCGAGCCTCTGAAAATTTTCTCCGTTTCCACTGCAATTCTTTCAATGGAAATGTATTGAAGTAAATGAGACAAGCGATTCAATGCTTCTTCTGTCTTCTTTTCAATATGAAATGAAAGTTGGCTGGCAAACCTGACAGCTCTCATCATTCGTAACGGATCTTCTTGAAAACGCTCAGCTGGCTGACCAACAGCTTCAATCCTTTCCTTGCGTATTGCATCATGTCCGTGGTAAGGATCAATAAGATTGCCGTTTCTACTCATAGCGATTGCATTAATCGTAAAGTCTCTTCGCGCCAAATCAAGGGTGATATCCCGGACGAAGGTCACCTCATCTGGATGACGGTAGTCTTCATAACCTTCTTCTACACGATATGTCGTAACTTCGTATGAAACAGAACGATGGCGCACGATCACGGTGCCATGCTCAATTCCTACAGGGATGGCTTTTTCAAATATTTCCTGGATCCGTTCAGGGGTTTCTGAAGTAGCAATATCGATATCATTGACAGGTATGCCGCTTAAATAGTCACGAACAGCACCACCGACGATGTAAGCTTCGCCCCCAGCTTCCTCAATCTTTTGAATTACTTCAAAGGCAGGTTCGAATACTTCGTGATTACTCATGATTCAACACCTGTTCATAAAGAGTTTCGTACTGTCTAAGGATTGTGTTTGTTGCGAACTTATCATGAACGACTCTTTTCGATCGTTCAGCCATCGTTTGATGCAGATCCTTATCCTCTAATACTTTTGTGGCGAAGTAGGAAATTTGTTCAACATTTCCAAGTTCTGCGATAAAACCGGTTTCCCCATGATCGATAACTTCTGGGATCCCTCCGATATTTGTTCCGATACAAGGCACGCCGCACGCCATGGCTTCAAGAAGGACAAGTCCAAAACTTTCTTTCTCAGATAACAATAATTTCAAATCTGAAATAGAAAGGAGTTCACTAACGTTTTCCTGCTTTCCTAAAAAGAGGACGCGATCATCTAACCCTAGCTGTTGAACAAGTTGATGACATTCGGAATATTCCGGACCGTCTCCAACTAGCAACAACTTCGCAGGCATTTGCTCTGCGACAGCTGCAAAGGTTTTGATGACATCTGTCACTCTTTTTACTCTTCGGAAATTAGAAATGTGGATGAGTACCGCATCTTCTTCATGAATTCCATAGTGCTCCTTAAGACGTTGTTCATCTTTACGATAATACTCCCTTTCATCTACAAAATTATAGATGACGTCAATGGACCGGTCTGTATGTAACATTTCTTTCGTTTGGTCAACAAGGCTTTGCGAGACAGCCGTGACTCTGTCCGACTGTTCGATCCCAAACCGAATCATTTGTTTAAGACTGGAATCTATGCCCAGGACAGTAATATCTGTTCCATGAAGCGTCGTAATAATTTTTACATCACGTTCACACATTTGCTTGGCTAAAATCGCACAAATGGCATGTGGCATCGCATAATGGACATGGAGAATATCCAATTCCTCTCTATTAATTACATCTGCCATCTTAGCTGCGAGAGCTAGGTCATAAGGGGGGTGCTGGAATACTGGATAATTACTGACTTCCACTTCATGATAATAAATATTCGGATATACACGGTTCAGACGGAAGGGGACTTGAGATGCCACAAAATGGATTTCATGCCCTTTCTCTGCCAGCAACTTCCCAAGCTCTGTAGCAATGACACCTGATCCCCCTACGGTCGGGTAACAAGTGATACCTATTTTAGCCATAATCGATCACTCCTGTTATCTGTTCATTTCAATGATGCCTTTCCAATCGAAATCTCCATGATCCAAGGCCTGAATCATAATATCTGCCATTGCTTGGTTTGTCGCTACAGGGATTTGATGAACATCACATAACCTCAGCAAAGCACTAATATCAGGTTCATGGGGCTGTGCTGTAAGCGGATCACGGAAAAAGACAACCATATGCATCTCTTCACTTGCAATTTTAGCTCCGATTTGTTGATCGCCGCCGAGCGGCCCGGATTGAAACCTTGTCACTTTCAAGTCTGCTTCGTCTGCGATTCTCATCCCTGTCGTACCTGTAGCAAACAATTGGTGCTTCGATAAGATGGAATGATATTTTTTCGCAAAACGGATGATATCTTCTTTCTTTTTATCGTGCGCAATCAATGCGATATTCATTGTAAACCTCTCCCTGTTAGTCAAGTATGTGTTCAAGACCATAAACGAGGACGTCAAGTTCCATCACACGTTCTGCAGCAAGTTTCACCCCGCTCATAAATGATTCACGATGAATGGAGTCATGTTTTACAGTCAGTGTTTCGCCGTGTCCACCAAAGATGACTTCCTGGTGAGCCACAAGACCCGGAAGCCTCATACTGTGAATTTTCATTCCATCAACATCCGCCCCGCGGGCACCTTCAAGCGTTTCGGTTTCTGATTCGTGTCCTTGTTTATGAGGATGGCGAACCTCTTTAATTAACTCAGCGGTTTTAAGTGCGGTCCCTGAAGGAGCATCAAGCTTTTGATCATGATGCTTTTCGATGATTTCCACATCCGGAAAATGTTTGGCTGCCCACTTTGAAAATTGCATCATGAGAACAGCCCCGATAGCGAAGTTAGGAGCAATGATGGTCCCGATCCCTCGTTCCGATGCCAGGGTAGTCAACTCGGATAGTTCATCTTCTGAAAATCCTGTAGTACCAACGACGGGTCTGACGCCGTTTTCAATAGCAAGCTTTGTATGTTTGTACCCATTCTCAGGTGTCGTCAAATCAATCAGAACATCAGCTTCGACTTCACTCAGACATGTGGCAGCATCCGTATAGATGACCGCTTCCATATCAGGAAAACCATCCAGTTCTTTCACAGTCATTCCTTCGTGCTTTCGATCAATACAAGCCACAAGTGTAAGCGTGGATTGATTATCGATCATTTTTAATGCTTCTTTGCCCATTTTACCACGCGGGCCTGCGACAATCACTTTAATATTACTCACTATTCGTTCCTCCTTCTTTACGTGTCCAGCGATCTTTATCTCTCGTCTCAATTTTACTCATGGATTGTTCAAAAGCATCAGAGAGATCGATGTCCAGTGAATTTGCAAAACATGTAAGGACGAAAATAACATCGCCAAGCTCTTCTTCAAGAGCTTTATCTTTTTCCGTACTCTTTTTGGGTTTCTCCCCATATCGATGGTTGATTTCTCTTGCCATCTCTCCCACTTCTTCTGTCAACCGTGCCTGAAGACTAAGAGGAGAAAAATAACCTTCTTTAAATTGCGATATGTACTCATCCACTCTTTGTTGGATATCTTTTGTCGTGTAGTTCATTAAAAACCCTCGCTTCTTTAAGGACTCTCTCTAAATGTTAGCCAAAAGGCCGCCATTTGACAAATTTTTTAGTTTAAACCTTTAAAAATTATTGATTATTTTATATAAGCTTCCGATTGTGGAAGACTCCTTTTGGAGATAAACGGGGTTCGTTTACCATATTGGGAGTCAGGGGTGGTTGGGAAGCTACTCGCTTTCCTGTGGGGATGACGGCAAGCCTCCTCGAGCTTCGCTCTGTGGGGTCTCGCCAGCCAATCCATTCCCACGGGAGTCTCGCAGCTTCCCAACCACCCCATTTGATACCGGAGACAAACGAACCCCTAGACCAAGATGGGATGTCTTCAACCATCTCTGTATTATAGGAAAAAGCGGTTTTAAGTGTGGAGGCGCCTCGGTCAGCGGCGTTTGGACTGGACTGAGCTGGCGGAGATAAAGGAAACACGAAGAACGGAGTGTTTCGATGCTGACTTATCGTACAGAAGCGAGGGGAGTCTCACTAGTCGCTAGGCGCCGGAACCGGATATTTAAGAGAAAAAGAGTGCTTGGTGAGACCCCGCAGGACGTAGTCCGAAGTGGCTCAGGCGCGCTCCCGCGGAAAGCGACTCATTCCCCTCCGCCCCATCCACTTACACAAAAGGCTCGAAATCAAGCCTTCCAGAACCCTGCCATATACTTCAATAACTTCCTTATGAATAATCAATACTAACCTTAAGCAAAATCCAAATAGAAAAATGATGTTATTGCCGCAATCGCTTGAATTATCTATAATTGAAGTCGTGTGATTAAATATTGGAGGTGTACATATGAAAATCTTCGGACTACGCTTGAAAAATATCATATGGATCTTAATCGGATCCGCTATCTTTTCTTTCGGACTCGTCCATTTCAACATTCAAAATGAATTAGGAGAAGGCGGATTTACTGGAATTACCTTGCTGCTCTTATACCTATTTGAATGGGATCCGGCCATTATGAATATTGTGCTCAATATTCCGGTCCTCATCATCGGATGGAAGATACTTGGTCGTACTACATTTTTTTATTCCTTAATCGGCATCCTTGCCGTCTCCGTTTTCATTTCAGTTTCTCAGAACTATATGATTGAATTCAACCTGGCCGATGACCTTACATTGGCTGCCCTGTTCGCAGGAGTGTTCATTGGCGTAGGGCTGGGCATTATTTTCCGGTACGGTGGGACGACAGGTGGAGTCGATATTATCGCCCGTCTTATCAATAAGTATCTTGGCTGGAGTATGGGAAGAGCCATGTTCCTCTTTGATGCCCTTGTCATTTTTGTATCCATTATTACATATCTCGAATACACAAGAGGTATGTACACATTGGTAGCTGTGTTTGTCGGAGCAAGAGTCATAGACTTCATCCAAGAAGGGGCATATGCCGCAAGAGGTACCACAATCATTTCTGAGAAGAGTGAAGAAATCTCAAGGCGCGTGATGGAGGAGATGGATCGAGGCGTAACCGTGCTCGAAGGAAGAGGTTCCTTTTCTGGTTCGAAGAGGGATGTGCTTTATTGCGTAATCGGAAAAAATGAAATTGTAAGACTCAAGTCAATTATCGACCATATTGATCCTCATGCATTTGTCGCCGTTAGTCATGTACATGATGTGATGGGCGAAGGCTTCACTCTTGATGAGAACAAAAATCCTATCTACTAAATTTTTAAATGAAAAAAATCTCAATGAAAAAACCGATCCTACTACAAGGATCGGTTTTTCTTATTTACTCTTCATTCATGCCAACGAACATGAATACAAAACGCAGCAATTCAGCAAGTGCAACGAGAGCACCGGCAACGTAAGTCATCGCTGCAGCGTTCAACACTTTCTTCGTTTTGCGCTCTTCATCATTACGGATGACTCCGGTTGAAACCAACTGGCTCATCGCGCGGTTTGAAGCATCGAATTCAACAGGCAACGTGATCAATTGGAACAACACAGCAGCCGCGAAGAATACAATTCCTGCCAGAGCAAGTCCTGCCATTCCAAGTAGAAATCCACCGATAATAAGGAAGATGGAAATGTTAGAACCGAAACTCGCAACGGGAACAAGAGCACTTCGGAAGCGTAAAAATGCGTAATCCTGTGCATCTTGAATCGCGTGACCGACTTCGTGTGCGGCAACAGCAGCTCCTGCTGTTGACCGACCATGGTAAATATCTGTTGAAAGACGGATCACTTTCGAACGAGGGTCATAATGATCCGTTAAATGTCCACGGACTTCTTCTACAGCAACATTGTATAATCCATTGTCATCAAGAATTTTTCTAGCTACTTCTGCTCCTGACATGGCAGATGATGTTGGAACTTTTGAATATTTTTTGTAGGTGCTTTTCACCTTTGATTGCGCCCACAGTGGAATAATCAATATTAGCGCAAAGTAAATAATAAAACTCATCTTTCATTCCTCCATCTTGGATGTGAGTATATAGGTCAATTTTAGTCAAAAATGCATGAAAAATCAACTATGACCACTCTTCATTCTGTGTCTATTTTTCGAACTTTCTCTATAATTGATCGCGCCAACATAAAGCAATGTAACTAATATCGCGCCACCTATAAAAATGGCTGTCGATAAGAAAGCATTCCAGTCTTGCTGGGACTTTCCTTTGACGAGCTCTGTAATTTTTTCACTGAACTTTTCCCGACCAGTAATAGAATCAATAACCGATAATTCATGCAGCGCTTGATTGGCTTCTTTCATTTTTGCCCCGTCTACATAATTCATAACAACAGGACGTATCATGTTCCACTCCTCTTCGATATCTTCAAGAGGAACAGAAGAAACAGAACGGTCTGAAAAATGCTCCAGCTTTTCTGCTATGACGGGATAGGGATTTTCGGACGAAGTAACTTCGAGAAAAGTAAGGAGCCCCTCCTCCCACTTGGTTTCTTCAAGCTCATCTGTTGAACTATAGAGGTCGAGGTGTGTCCATGTTTCTTTATGGTGATCCGGCAGGGTTTGGACATATTGTTCCATTTCCGCATATTTACTATTCCAAAGCCGCTCAGCAAGGTCAAATTTTTCATCAGCAGCTAACCGGCGGTATTGTGATGCAAAAGTTTCCCAATCAGAAGGTCCCTCCGACCATGAATGTAAAAGGCCCGATGGTACGAGTGTGAAAATAAGGGAACAAATGAACAATAACACGGCACGTCCCATTTCACTTCTCCCCTCTCACAAGTATTATTTCATTTTATGAGAAGGAAAGGAAATTTAGACTGGGTATTTTCTTTTTACAGATAAGACGTAGGCACAAAGAATACATCCGATACTAAGCCAAAATGTAAAATATCCGATTTCGTCCATATACTCTACAATAGCTGGATACACAGGCATTTGACCGAATACATAATCAATCACATCATTGTGAAGCGTCCATACGGCAGCAACGGCAATATGCCTCATTTCTATTTTATAAAAAGGAGCATACAGAAGCCCTTGAACAGCCATAGCTCCATGTGAAAAAATTAACATATAACCGGTCCATGGAAGCGATCCATATTCTAATAAAGTCAAACCGTTCATAACGACTGCCCATACTCCATATTTTAAAAGGGTAATGATGGCAAGTGCTTCTATGTAGGGAACATTTTTTCCAAAAATATAAAACCCCAGGAATATAGTAAAGAACAAACTGGCTGTCGGGCTATCAGGAACGAACAGCAGAAATATAGGTTCGGTCACAGAAAGCTGAGGTTCATACCATATGTATCCGTAAATGGTTCCAAATAAATTAATGAAGAAAAGCATGATTAAAAATGATCGGTTAGTCAATAGGTAGGTGATCATTTGTTTCATGTTACCTCGTACCTCCAATACAAATGTAGCCGCGCTTTTGAAAAGCGCGGCTACATTGAATTAAGTATCTAATTACTCTTCAGATCCAGAACCTTCTGAATCACTGGAGCCTTCATCTGAAGATCCTTCTTCAGAACCTTCACCAGAAGAACCCTCCTCAGATCCCCCTTCGGATCCTTCACCGGAAGATTCTCCGCCTTCACCACCAGCTTCACCGCCGCCAGCTTGAACGACGAATTCAGCAAGTTGCTGAAGCTCTTCATCGCTTCCGCCAAAAATACCTGAAGGCATCTCACCGACACCGTTTACAGCAATATCTTTGACTTGGTCCACAGTCAATTCAGCATCAATCAAGGATGGATAGTTTCCTTGTCCTTGCAGAGCATCCCCGTGACAGCTCAAGCAGTTCGCTTCATAAACTGCATATCCAGGATGTTCTTTATCGATCGTTGATTCAACCGCTTCCACGTTGACTCCGTACTTTTCCGCACGCATTTCATAATCAGCATGAGAAACAGACTCATAAGTCAACCAGAATGTTGCGATAAAGCCTAAAAGCATCAATCCGACAGCAATCGGACGCTTATGAGGGCGACGTTCTGGCCCGCGATCCAGGAATGGAGCCAGCAGCAAAGCACCGAAGGCTAGGCCTGGCATAACGATGGCACCGAGAACGATGTAATCTCCACCTGCGAATTGATATTTTAGAAATTGATACAAGAATAAGAAATACCAGTCCGGCAATGGAATATAACCTGCGTTGTTCGGATCCGCCTGTTGCTCAAGTGGTGATGGGTGAGCAGCAGTCAGAATAAGAAATCCAATCAAGAAGACAGATCCTACGAGCCACTCCTTCAACAAGAAGTTAGGCCAGAAGGCTTCTGTACGGCCTGGGTATTCCGAATAGTCTTTTGGTAAGTTGGCTTTTCGTTCAGCCGTGATTCGTGAATCACCGACGAACTTCATCCCTTTTCCCCTATGCACAGCTTTCCCTCCTTTTTAACGATACATTTTATAGTGGTCCGGAAATTCCTTGTTTACGGATTAAAATGAAGTGGAACGCCATCAATCCGAAAAGTGCAGCCGGCAAGAAGAATACGTGAATAGCAAAGAAACGTGTAAGCGTTTGTGCACCAACGATCGATGGATCTCCGGCTAGTAACGTCCGAATTTGGTCACCGATAAATGGTGTTGCTGCAGCGATTTCAAGACCGACCTGAGTCGCAAAGTAAGCCTTGTTATCCCATGGTAGCAGGTATCCTGTGAAGCCAAGTCCCAACATGACGAAGAACAAGAGTACACCAATGACCCAGTTCAACTCACGAGGCTTTTTGTAAGCTCCCTGGAAGAATACCCGTAGCGTATGTAAGAATAACATGACGATGACGAGACTCGCTCCCCAGTGGTGCATACCACGGACGATTTGACCGTAAGCAACCTCTCGTTGCAAGTAATAAACAGATTTCCAAGCGTTTTCAATGTCCGGCACATAATACATGGTCAGGAACATCCCTGACAAGATTTGAATGACCGTTACAAAGAAAGTCAATCCACCAAAACAGTACACAAATGCTGAAAAATGGTGTGCTGGGTTTACGTGTTCAGGAACCTCGTGATCAGCGATATCACGCCAAAGCGGGGTGATATCTACACGCTCGTCCACCCAGTCGTAAATTTTCTGTAGCATGTATTATACCCCCCCTCCTGAATCTTTCGTTTCACCTAGGTAAAGCATACCTTCTTCAACTTTAAACTCGAATCGTGGCAGTGGTGCCGTCGGTGGAGTTCCTGGCACGTTGGTTCCGTCTTTCGTATAACGGCCAGCGTGACAAGGACAGAAGAATTGGTTCGGGTACTCCTCGTTGGAAGCCCAGTCGACCGTACATCCCAAATGAGTACAAATTGGTGATAGTGCTACAATTTCATCATTCTCGTTTCTGTACACCCATGCCGTTTTCTGAACTTCTGATTCATACCAAGCATCCACTTGATCGATCGTCCACTCAAAACGCTGCGGTTCATTCGTAAGTTCATCAACGGAAGCTACGGAGACGAAATCTCCACCTTCTTTCGTTTTCAATACTGGATCGATTGCAAAACGAACCATCGGTGCAAGCATTCCGGCTGCCATGAAACCGCCTACACCAGTAAGTGTGTAGTTGAGAAATTGGCGTCGGGATACTCGTTTTTTATCGCTCATTCTTTTCCCCCCTCTATGCTGTAATCCATGCGACATGGATTGATTACACACAGTTTACTAGGACATTACCATGATAGCGCAATCTTAAGGCGCGGTCAATAAATTATCAAACCTTGTCGGAACTTTTATCCAGTTACCAATAGGCCTGGATCAAATCACTGATCTGATGGGCTTGCTCCCGAACGAACGACTGTGTTTCTGTAGACTGAATATCGCCAGAACCCATGCCAGGCACCCATAGGACGTGTCCTTCAAGTTCTCCTTCGTATTTTTTCCATTTACTGTCGAAAGTAAAAAGAAAAACGTGATGGAAAGGTTGCTCTTTGAACTTATGAATCCAACGATTGATCCTCTCTTTTTCGTCAGCTTGTGATCCTTCAAGATAGTAATAATCAGGCGCTAGGAAGATCCTCCCCTTGTATTCTTTTTCGATCAGGTTCGTAAACACTTGGTTCAACTCCCGCTGGAAGGCTTGCTTTACCATGTGTTGGTCGTTCCCCGGATCAAATGGAATCAAGGGAATGATTACGGTATCAATATACTGTTTTTCAGGTATGTATTGCGTAGTATCTGCTTTTGTCCATCTCATAATTCATTTCATCCTTTATCTATGTATCATTTTCTTTTTATTTTACTATATTTAAACAAAAATGAAAGCCGGGACCTCTTCATTTGAAGGTTCCGGCTTTCATATCTCATAAAAATGCATTCAAATCCTGCTTGACTTTCTCAAGCTTTCCGCATAATGCTTTAAATTCGTCTCGCTCCCCATTGATCAGAGCTTCGTCGATTCGATCTTCTATGCTTTTCTGCCTATGTTGTAAAAGACTGACAGACAACAGGCGTTCCGCTTCATTTTTATCTCTGTCATTTAAGTAGTAGTCTTTTGGAAGGTAAGGGTTTTCCTCTAGTACGAGAGCATATTTCGAGCATTGCTGTGCATTCTCAAAGTTCATTTGAATATAGACAGGTTCTCCTTGATTCATCCTTAAATCATGAAACGACTTCTCGGCGTCATTCGTCATAACCTGGCCTTTATAAAAACGGAAAGGTGGGTCAGAAACACCCTGGGCACTGATTTCCATGCCACGCGGACAAAACTTCACTTCCTGAACAAAATGGACACTAGACAAAAGAGATTCATGGTTCATTAAATAATTCAGAATCCAAACACTCTCTCGCTTTTTCAACTGAAAGTGATTCAAAAACCAGCGGACAAAGTCTTTTTTCTCATCCACAGAGATTGGTGTTTGCATATGGGCGCCCCTCCTGCGCTTTATTAATCAGCTCATTGTTCTTTCAGCCGCTCTACGAAGTCCTCAATTTCTGTATCTGTAGGGTCGATCGCCAGGTATTCTTCAAAAATCTGTCGTGCTTCAGACATCCTTCCTTCTTCTACAAGGAAATAACCGTAAGATTTCAAGAAGTCTGTGTCTTCCTTCAAGGAAGGATACGCTTGTTGATACTGTTCATAAGCCTCCTTGAATCTCTCTTCCTCTTCATAAGCCTGAGCGAGTTCCCACAGGTAATTCGGATCTTCCTCTCCCATCGAGATCAACTCGTTGATCAAATCGATGATCTTATCATTCATATCATCAGCTTTATAATTTTCAATCAGGAAAAGAATGGCTTCTTTATATCCAGGATCCAAAGCAACCGCTTCTCTCATCCACTCGTAACCTTCTTCTTTATTTCCCTGTCTATGAGATAACGTACCGGCAAGATGATAGAGTTCCTTGTTGAATTCATCTTTTGCGAGTCCTTGTTTAGCCATATCCAATGCTTCCTTCGGCATACCTTCTGAATCATAAGCTTGAGCCAAGTGAGGATAAACCGATTGGAAGTAAGGGTCCTTTTCAATCAACTCTTCCCAAACGTGGATGGCAATGTCATTACGATTTGCCTGGTAAGCTACGAAACCATAGCGAAACATGACATCAGGATTATCTTCTTCGACTTTTTGGAAATACTCAAGTGCTTGTTCAAATTCTCCATTAGCTGCATAAGCCTCGGCCAGTCTTGTTGCAACTTCAATATCACCAATGACCGGCTGATGGTGCATGGCATTTTCATAATAAGGGATACTCTTCGAATATTCCCCATTGGAGAATGCGAGCTCTCCTAAAGCAAAATCAATGATGGCTGAATTCGGCTCCACTTGTTTAGCCATTAGTAACTTCTGTTCAGCTACTTCATAAAGCCCTTGAGCCTGATAAAGATCCGCAAGCTGCACGAGCGCTTGCAAGTAGTCTTCATCTTCCGGCCCAAATTGGTCCAGCAGTTCAATCGCTTCGTCATCTTCATCAAGGTCAATGTGGATCTCTGCCATCATGACTTTCAGTTCTTGTTCTTTAGGATAGCGTTGTATCAGTTCGTGCAACACCATCTTAGCTTCTTCGAGCATCCCCCATTGCATGTATAGTTCAGCAATCGTGAACCTCTCTTCTTCATCTGCTTCTGGCAAATATTGTGTTAGAGTTTTTATCGCATCTTCCGTCTTGTGGGCTTCCATTTGACGGATGGCTTTTTGAATTTCCTCCATGATGACATCCTTTCCGTTTAAACAAAATGCTTGTGAATCTTCACTTGTATGTGGGATCCAGGCTTTTCATCGATGACCTTCTGGTTCACCTGTTTCACCTGTCCATTCATAACCGTTACATTAGGAACAGAATTATGATATCTAAAATCATCCGCCTCTTCAAACGTTCGGTCTTCTGAAAAGCGATAAAGGTTATAATCCGCATACCCTCCAGGGACGATTCCGCCTTTGTGAGGGTAGATCCCGCTGTCTTTTAAATTTTTCAAAGAGAGTATTTCATCATCCTGTACATCTGTTAGCTTTATGATACCATACTGTTCGCAAAGTGAAGACCACAATTCTGCATAGTTGTTCGACGTATTCTCTGTATCTTTGACGAACATTGTCAACGGCATTCGTTTATAAGCCTGCGCCTGAGCTACCCATTCCCAACAAACCTCAGTTAGTTCTCCTACAGACTGCACTTCCACACATAAAAAGGGGCTTCCTTTTCTGGCAAAAAAACGGACCATTTCTGGCCGCAGCATCTTTGCCGGCACAACAGGTATGACCATATAATCGAGAGGCAGTGATTGACATCGATTTAAAAATTGGTCATATTGATTTCGGTAGTGACGTAAACTAGTCACTAGGTGTTGTGTGAGTAACAAGGTACACCCTCTTTTTATGTAGCGATTCCCTGTGTCGGTTACGGAGGGTGAAAAAGCAAGCGGCTCGTTAAGATCCATCATCACATGTCCTGGGCTGACGTGAAATCCATCCACGACCATCAACGTATAAGGCTCTTTTCCAGTCCGGTCTCTGACAAACTTCTCTTTCTTAACTGTGCATTCACTAAAACAGGGGCCTTTGTCATTTTCAACATATCCTTGAAACCAATAAGCTCCCATACGATGAAACCTCCAAGTAGGCTTTTTATATCGTATGAGAGCTTTACATAAACTATGAAGTTAATTTAATTCAGGACTTGATTTAAGTCTGTGAAAAATGAAGGATAAGAGATGTTGATACAATCTTTGTTCTTGACGATGACTTCTCCCTCACAAATTAAGGAAGCGATCGCACCCATCATACCGATACGATGATCTCCAAAAGAATCGACGGATCCCCCTTTTAAAGGTGAGCCTCCCTGGATAACCATTCCATCTTCTTTGGCTTGAACATCCGCGCCTAAAGTAGTAAGCGTCTCGACGACAGCTTCAATTCGGTCCGTTTCCTTGTAACGCAGTTCTTCCGCATCTTTAATGATCGTTTTTCCTTCTGCCTGCGTCGCTGCCAGAGCAAGGATCGGGATTTCATCAATCACATTCGGAATAAGGTCTCCTTCTAAGGTCATTCCTTTTAGCCGGCTGTGACGGACAACGATGTCACCAACAGGTTCACTTCCGATATGTGTATGTACATGGACCTCTATATTCGCTCCCATTTCTTTCAATGCTCTTACAATCCCGTCACGCGTCGGGTTGAGCCCGACATCCCTAATTATTAATTCACTATCAGGAACAATCGAAGCGGCCACGAGGAAAAAGGCTGCCGAAGAGATGTCACCAGGAACTTTGATATCGGAAGCAAAAGGCTTTTGTCCACCCTTGATTTTAATAGACCTGCCCTCCACTTCTACATCCACCCCGAATTCAGGAAGAAGCATTTCCGTATGATTTCTGGTTTCCCCAAGCTCTATCACTTCAGTTTCTCCTTCTGCCAGCATACCTGCTAATAGCAAAGCAGACTTCACTTGAGCACTTTTCACTGTCAATTCATGGCGAGTCCCCTCAAGATTTTTCCCGCGGAAGGCAAGTGGGAGCAAGGAGTCATCTTCACGCCCTCGGATCTCCGCTCCCATCACTCTAAGCGGTTGGATGACACGGTCCATGGGGCGCTTGGACAATGACTCGTCTCCGAATGCTGTCGTGAATAAAGGAAGACCTGCAAGCACTCCGCTCATTAGCCGTGCCGTTGTCCCTGAATTTCCGAAATTGATCGGTTGGGAAGGTTCTCTTAGGTGGGAAATCCCTTTTCCATGAACCGTAATCTTATTCCCTTCCTGCTCGATGTTAACCCCCATGAGGCGGAAGGCTTCGACCGTTCTCAAACAATCTTCACCGGTAAGAAAATTCGTAATGACAGAAGTTCCTTGCGCCAATGCTGAGAAAATGACGGATCGGTGGGAGATGGATTTATCACCAGGAACAGATATTTCCCCTTTCAGTCGTTTATCTGTTGGTTTCAACTCAATACTGGACATAGGAATCCTCCTCTACTGTTGGATCATTACTTCGTATTGGTAGTGATCTAATATTTCTTTACTCTTCCATTGTTCTTCACTTGTAGCAAAGCTGATTCTCAACACTCCGGTAATCCCTTCCCGAATTTCAAGGATTTGAATATTTTTAATGCTGATGGCTTCTTCCGCCAGGATTCCGATCACATCACGGATCGCACCTGGTTGGTCATGGATATCAACATAGATGTCATAGAAAGATGGGATGGCTCCTTTGTCTTTTGTTGGGAGGCCGTCTCTGTACAATTTAGCATCAGATAAATACTTGTACGTTTTCTCTTTCTCACCTTCGGAAAGATAGATTTTTATTCTCTCCATCTCCCCGATCCAGTCATCAAGCATGGAAATGAGGAGTTTTTTATTTTGAAAGAAAATATCCTGCCACAATTTCGGATTACTGGAGGCGATTCGAGTAATGTCTTTGAATCCCCCTGCCGCCATCTGTTTAATATATGGATGTGTGACTTCCCACTCTTTTGCCTGATGGACGAGTGAAGAAGCGATTAAATGCGGAAAATGAGAGATGACCGCGGTCATCTCATCATGTTCTTTCGTTGTAAATGTCACGAAACGAGCCTTCGTTTCTGATAACAAATCTTTAATCACATCCGCTTCCTTTTCATCGGCATGCACAGATGGGGTCAACACATAAATCGCATTCTCGAACAGATGTGGTTTCGCAGCCGTATAGCCATGTTTGTGCGAACCTGCCATCGGGTGTCCACCTACAAAGGAAAGGAAAGGATGTGTTAATCGGTTCGCCGCTTCCAGCACCTGGTTTTTCACAGAAGAAACGTCTGTCACTAGCAACGGTTTTTTCAAATCCATAGACTCGAGCTTTTGAATGTAGTCGATGGTAATGGAAATGGGTGTAGCTAAAATGCAGATATCTGCTTCCTGAGCTGCTTCTTCAAAATTGAACGAGGCCTGATCAATGACCCCTTGCTTCAGAGCCATATTAAGGGTTTCTTCATCCCCGTCCATTCCAATGATGAATACATCCTCTTTCTTAGAGACGTTCATAGCTATAGAACCACCGATGAGTCCTAAACCAACGATGAGTATTTTCTGCTTCATTGTTCATCAACAGAAGCGAGCTTTTGCTTCATCGCTTCCTGGATCTCCTGCATGTCTTCTTTCTTCCCAATGGTTAATCGAATGGTATTCGGTAAACCCAGCGCTTCCCCGGAGCGTACGATAAACCCTTTTGTCAACAAGTATTCGAACATTTCATCACCACTGCAAGGCAAATGAATCAAAAGGAAATTTGCCTGAGTGTCGAAATATTTCAATCCATGATCATCACAGAATTGCATCAAAGCTTTTTTGTTTTTTCGGTTTTCATCAACCGTTTCTTCAATGAACTTCTGGTCATCCAAAGCTAACAGAGCAGCCGCTTGTGCAACTGTTGAAGTGTTGAAAGGCTCGCGGGATGGTTCAAGAATTTGAATGACCTCTGGGTGACCGACACCATAGCCGATTCGTAAACCTGCTAAACCGTATGCTTTAGAGAAAGTACGGAGTACCATCAGGTTTGGATAGCGATTCAATGCCTCTATGGAATCAAAAGCATCATCCGCTTCCAAATATTCGTAATAAGCTTCATCAATGACAACAAGAACGTGATCAGGCGTCCGTTCCAGAACAGACTGTAATGTCGTTAGATCGATATGGACACCTGTCGGATTATTCGGCGTGCAAATCCAAAGTACACGTGTCTGTTCATCAATATTTTGAAGCATGCCTTCTAAATCATGGTGACCATCGACCAGTGGGACTTCTCTAACTTCCGCACCTTCAATCAACGCATTATGGCGATACTGTGGAAAAGTTGGTGTCGCCATAACTGTATTGGCACCTGGCTCAAGAAAAGTCCGGCAAATGATTTGGACCACTTCATCTGAACCATTTCCGAAGATCAACTGGTTCTCTTCCACACCGATGAAACGAGCGACTTTCTTTCTAATTTCTGCGCCATATCCATCAGGATAGATTTCTAAATTCGAGATTAGTTTCGGCAATTCTTTCTCCACCACGGGAGAAAAACCAAATGGATTTTCATTGGAAGCAAGCTTAACGATCCGATCCAAACCGAACTCCTTCTTTACTTCCTCTATCCCTTTACCCGGCTTGTATGGTTTCATGTTTTTTAGAATGTCTTTGGCTTTCATTGGGATACTCCTCTCAACTCTTTAAATCTGGTCTCAGTTGTTTTGCATGATTATGATAGATATGCTGGATATCTTTTTGTGCAATTTCCGTCTGTACGGTCACCATGACCCTGATACACTTCTCAAGACTACCAGGCACCGGAATTTCCCGCATGCACATCACCGGAACATACGTCCATCCATCTATTTTTCTCAGGGACTTTGCAGGGAAGGCATCATTCAAATCCTCTGTCACTGTAAAATAGACCGAAACAACATCCGTTGCTTCAATTTGGTTGGAAGCTATGACATCTTGGAGCAATTGATAGGATTGTTCTACAATTTCATCATGTTCATTTCTTTCAACCGTTGTCGCTCCCCTTACACCTCGAATCATCATTCTCCACTCACCTCATTAATTAAAAGAGACATCTGTTCTAGTAATTGCGCCTCCTCGATTTCCACCACATAAGGGTCACTCAGTTCATGGAGGAGGACAAAATTGATTTTCCGCCTCAGTGTTTTCTTATCCAACCTCATTCTCTCCAACATTCGATCAGGTCGGATCCTGGTTAAAACGGAAACTGGATAATTATTATTATCCAGCCATTCCTTATACGCTTGTATAGGAAGCTGGGCCCCTTTAAGTTCGTTACTCAACTTCATCATAAATAGCAGTCCTACGGCAACAGCTTCCCCATGGGTGATCTCCCCGTAACCCAGCTCCGCTTCAATCGCATGAGCAAGGGTATGACCTAAATTCAAATACTTCCTGATTCCAGCTTCTCTTTCATCTTTCTCTACGATCGAAGCCTTCACCTGGATCCCTTTCATTATATCGCTCTCTAACTGGTTCACTGAAAGTTCGGAAAGTTTTCCTTTTAGCAGGCGATGCGCCCAGTCTTCGTCACTGAGAAAAGCATGCTTGATCACTTCCCCATACCCGGAACGAATTTCGCTCTCGGGCAAGGTTTCCATCGTTTCAATGTCATAGATTACTTTCACTGGATGATAAAAGGAACCAATTAGATTTTTCCCTTTAGGGTGATTGATGGCCACTTTACCGCCTACACTGCTGTCATGGGCTAAAATCGTAGTAGGCATCTGGATGTAATCAATACCGCGTAAATACGTGGATGATACAAACCCTGCCAAATCCCCGATCATCCCTCCACCAAGGGCGATAATAAGAGATTTGCGATCCAATTTTACATCCACACAACTGTCAAGGAGCTCTTCGTACCTGACCATACTCTTCGAAGACTCTCCTGCAGGAACGACTGCCGTAAAAACAGGAGCTGCTTCTGATAAACTTTCCTTCACATCCTGCAAGTAATAATCCTTAACCGTACTGTCTGTAATAACTAATATAGACGTGTAACCGGATGAAATGAATTCAACCAAATGATGCCGTAGACCTTTTCCAATCAATACTTCATAGTCATGACTACTGGATCGGACCGTGACAGAAGCCATTAAAATTCACGTACTTCCTTGCGGTAATCATCGACAGCACGTTTGAGACGTGGAAAGTAATCGGCTGGAAATTCATCTGTAATGGCTTTAGCCAGCTCAAAAGCTACGATATGCTCCATTACGACAGAAGCAGCCGGAACGGCACAGGAATCGGACCGTTCAATACTTGCATTAAACGGTTCTTTGGTTTCGATATCCACACTCTGTAGAGGTTTGTACAAGGTAGGGATTGGCTTCATGACCCCTTTAACGACAATCGGCATACCCGTCGTCATCCCACCTTCAAAGCCTCCGAGGCGATTGGTACGACGGTAATATCCTCTTTCTTCGCTCCATAAGATCTCATCATGGACCTCGCTTCCGTTTCTACGAGCGGCTTCGAAACCGATCCCGAATTCAACCCCTTTATAGGCGTTAATACTCATTACAGATCCAGCGATTTTCGCATCCAGCTTTCGATCATATTGAACATATGAACCGATTCCAGGTGGCATTCCTTCTACATACACCTCAGTTACCCCGCCGATCGAGTCTCCTTCTTTCTTCGCTTCATCAATCGCATGCATCATTTTCTCTGCCGCTTCTTCGTCAAAAGTACGGACAGGCGATGCCTCTGAAATTTCTCTCCGTTGTTGTAAAGTTAGGTTTTCATCAACCTCTGACACAATACCTGCGATTTCACGCACATAGCCTGTCACTTCAATGCCAAGCTCCTTCAAAAGCACCTTAGCAACGGCTCCTGCCCCTACTCGTGCTGCCGTTTCCCTTGCTGAAGAACGTTCGAGTACGTTTCTCATATCTCTATGACCGTATTTCATTCCACCATTCAAATCTGCATGACCTGGACGAGGTTTCGTTACCGTACGACGGATCTTTTGCGTTTCCTCAGGTAGAGGATCTTCGCCCATAATGTCCGTCCAGTGTTTAAAGTCATCATTATTTACGACCAAAGTGATGGGAGAGCCAAGGGTGTATCCATGACGAACCCCACTTGTTATTTCTACTAAGTCTTTTTCGATTTGCATACGTTTCCCACGCCCGTATCCGCCTTGGCGTCTGATCAGTGATTCATTTATTTGCTCTCTCAATAAAGGAAGATGAGAGGGGATTCCTTCGATAATCGTTGTCAATTGCTTTCCATGTGATTCACCAGCGGTTAAGTAGCGCATAAACGTACCTCCTATGTATTCATCCCCTTGTAGGGGGTGTTCTAAATTTTAGATACTACTATATCATATGGATGTAAATTTGTGTCGTCAAAATATCGGAATTTTTATAAAATAAGATTAGAAAGCGTTTACGATCACTTATTTTTGCCATTTCCTATAAAAAAACGTGTCAAAAATTTCAAATCCGTGGGTTTGTGGAGAAAAAATCTGCTCCGTGCTCCCGACGAAGAAGATGCCCCCATCTACGAGAGAATGGCTGAAGTTTTTGTAGATGCTCTTCTTCGCTTCTTCCGTAAAATAGATCATCACATTGCGACAGACGATGAGATCAAAATCCTTTTGGTAACGGTCAGCTAAAAGGTTGTGCTTTTTGAAGGTGACACTATTTCTAATCTCATCAATCACTCGATAAGAGCTTCCTTCTTTTCTGAAGTATTTTCTAAGTATATCTGGTGATACTTCCTTCAATGATCTTTCATGGTACAGGGCTTGTTCTGCTTTCCTTAAGGCATTAACGTCGAGATCTGTCGCAAGGATCTCCACTTGTTGAAGAGGTATGTATCGACTCAATATCATAGCCAATGTGTACGGCTCCTCGCCGGTGGAACATGCAGCACTCCATATCCGTAACTTCTTCTTTTGTTGAAGCAAATACGGAATGACTTTTTGTTCAAGTACTTCAAACCTCTTCCTATTCCGGTAAAATTCAGACACATTGATTGTCATACGATCTAGTAATTCATCTGACAACGATGAATCGTTTTCCAGGGCGTTGTAATAGCTTTTGAAATTATGATAGCCTCGCTTTTCCCGTAAAGAAGTCAGCCGTCGCTTCATTTGAGCTTCCTTGTACTGCGATAAATCGATTCCTGTTTTTCGATGGACTTTCTCTATGAATTGTATGTAATCCTGACTCATCCCCAAAACTCCCTCTGCTTATTCCCTATAAGCGTACTCCAGCATCTTCAGGTTGTAAACGAGTAACCTCTATCATTCAAAAAAAGCTCACGATTGTGGAAGACTCGGTTTCGAAATGTTTGTGAGGTGGGCCGGGTCATCCCCCTCCGCCCCTTGCCATTTAAGTATCTCGAAACCACTTCAATAAATAGTCGAGATTCTAAGTATTAGCGTGTAGATCCTAAGAGTGTATATTCTCCACTGAAAGCCTGATACAGAATGCTTGATTACTATAGGACATGGATCGTGGAAGACCCTCACACTCCGCCAAGGGGTTCGTTTCTCACGTCCATTGAATGGGGTGGTTGGGAAGCTGGCGAGACCCTGCAGTGCGAAGCACGAGGAGGCTTGCCGTCATCCCCGCAGGAAAGCGAGTAGCTTACCCACCACCTCTGGCTCTTTGCATGGCAACGAACCCCGGTTATCTTGAAAATAAGTCTTCCGCAATCCTGCCATATTGTGAACAGCATTTTTTATGTTGATGAAATGAAAAAAGCCACCTTTGGAAGGTGGCTTTTTTCATTAGTAGATCCAGTTGAGTGAATCTTTTTCATAATCGACGAGTTCCTTTTCATCAAAGAACAAACCGATTTCTCTTTCAGCACTTTCTTTCGAATCAGAGCCATGGATGACGTTTTTCCCTACTGTTACACCATAATCACCACGGATGGTTCCTGGAGCAGCCTCAGCAGGCTTTGTAGCTCCCATCATTGTACGTGCCGTTGCAATTACATCTTCGCCTTCCCAAACCATTGCGAAGACAGGACCTGATGTGATGAAGTCTACGAGCTCACCGAAGAATGGTTTTTCCTTATGTTCACCATAATGCTCTTCTGCAAGTTCTGTAGGAATAGCCATCAACTTGGCCCCTGCCAGTTTAAACCCTTTGCGTTCAAATCTTGCTGTAATGTCACCGATCAAATTGCGTTGTACACCATCTGGCTTAACCATCAAAAATGTCTTTTCCATGACAAACACCTCATCTTATGTATAGTGTGAAAGCGCTTTTAATAAGTGCCATAAAAAAGTCTATCAAACAAAGGCAAGAAAGGCAATAGATTTATGCCCTTCTTTTACCAATATACTTCGCAATCCCTTTCAGGGTCTGTTTAGCACGGTTCGCCGGTAACTTGTTCAAGGATTGATAGGCTTTTTCCAAATAGCGGTCGCTCAGTTCTAATGACCGTTCGATCGAACCATTAGACTGCACTTTTTTGATCAAGTGTTGAAGTTGATCAGATGTCAGATCCTCTTTCTCCTGGAAAGCAACATCCAATTCCCTCTTGAACTCTTTTTCTTCCATAGAAAAAAGTACAGGTAAAGTAATATTCCCTTGTAGAAGATCACTGCCTGCAGGTTTACCTAATTCTTTCTCAGATGCTGTAAAATCCAGAACATCATCGATGATTTGATAAGACATACCGACATAGTAGCCATACTGATAAAGCGCACGCTCATGAGCAGGATCTGCATTTGCGGCTATGGCACCGAGTCTACAGCTGGCAGCGATGAGCAACGCGGTTTTCCTTTTGATCCTTCTGAGATAGGTGCGTAGGTTCTGTTCGATATTATATTTATCCCGGATCTGTTCAATTTCCCCTAAACATAACTCAACCATTGTCCCAGCAAGAATCTGGTGAGCACGTGGGTTTTCAAGCACAGATAAATTTTCAAGCGACCTGGCAAAAATGTAATCTCCCGTGTACATAGCAATCCGGTTATCCCAACGTGATTTAATCGTAGGTTCCCCTCGCCTCAGTTCAGCTTCATCGATCACATCATCGTGAACAAGGGATGCGGTATGTATGAGCTCCAAAGAAACAGCGACTGCTTTCATACGCTCAATATCATAATGCCCGAATTTACCGCCAAGCAAGACAAAGACAGGACGGATCCGTTTCCCTCCTGCTTGTAACAATTGGCTGGATGCTTCTCTGAGTACTGGATTGTCAGATTGAATCGTATCGTTTACAGCCTCTTCGATTACCGCTAGGTCATTTTTAAGAAAAGAGTAAATCATTGCTAGTTTCATGGCATTTCATCCTTAGTTATTGCTTTTCCCCCATATGCATGGCTGCAACGCCGCCCGTATAGGATTTTACTATTACATTCTTGAATCCGACTTCTTCAAACATCGCTTTCAGTTCCTTTTTTCCAGGAAAGTCTTTAGCTGATTCATGAAGCCAGCTGTATTCTTGATAACTTTTGGCGAAAAGCTTGCCAAATACAGGCATAATCTTTCCAAAATAGAAATAATAGAGCTTTTTAAAGACCGGGTTGGTTGGTTGTGATGTTTCTAAACAGACAACTTTCCCTCCAGGTTTTACAACACGATGCAATTCTTTTAAAACTTGTTGATAATCAGGTACATTCCTTAAACCAAAGCCAATGGTGACAAAGTCGAACTGGTCATTTTCATAGGGCAAACTCATGGCATTCCCATGCTGGAACTCCACTTGCTTCACTCTGCCAGCAAGCTTTTTTTTAATTCCAACCGATAACATATTTTCACTGAAGTCAAGGCCGATGACCTTTCCCTCTGTACCGACCTCATTCGCTAATGCCATCGTCCAATCACCCGTACCACAACAGACATCAAGCGCACGGTCACCCTTTTTAACATTCATTCGTTTCATGACATCTTTACGCCATAACCGATGTTGTTGAAAGGAAATGATTGAATTCATACTGTCATATCGATCATATATTTTTTCGAATACGTGATGTACTCTTTCTTCTTTTGATTGTGGTTCCATGTTCACCCTTCTTCCGCTATCTGTCTATGGTTGAATTGATGATGAATGGCAGCATGCATGTAAGATTTCAGCCAGTTGAAATGGACGGGAAGCTGGGTGATTGTCGCTTCCAACCGGTGCATATGGTTTTGTAGCATTTGTTCAATGTTCACCAATACTTGTCCACTATTTCCTAGCAATGCAGGACGTTTGATAAGTGCATCAATGAGAGGGGAAAAATTACCTTCCTGATAGCTGCGTTTTTCTTCCAGCAATTTTTTAGCTAAAAGCCATTCACCCGCCATATCATTAATGGCTGTTTTTTGGACATACGAAGCAACCCTTTGAATAAGAAGGGATTCGATTTTTTTCAAACCTTCTAAAAATTCTTGGAATGACTCCACATCTTTATAATAAAGTTCCATCTTCAATTCGTTGATTTCCTTAATTGCGCCCGCAAGCGTATGAATCATAGGAATGTCGTCAAGTTGAGAGAGGAGATAATAATATAGGCCACTATAATAATCGCCGGCAAGGACCGTCAATTGACGGCTGCGAACAATCTCCCGATCATCGTCTTCATCCGATAATGTAACAAGATCGTGTGTATCAAGAGCAATCTGAACGAGCATCGTTGTAATGATATATTGTTCTTTTTTCACCTCAGACAATTTCGTGTGATCCATGATTGAAGACAGGATCACAAGCTTATCTTCATCGATCGTCGGCTCAGGGATAAAACGTACCAAATAAGGGTGGCGAACTTTCGATGCAATTTTTCGTTTGAGTTGTTTGATGTCATTATCTGAAGAATTCAACTTGATCACCTTGTCCCTTCCTGAACACTATTAAACCATTCCCATTATAGCATATTTGACCTTCTACTGTTTACTATGTATACGTTCGCAGAGCGAATGGTCACTCTGCATCGTTCGTCATTTCGCCGTGGCTTGTTTGAATGACAGCTTTCCCACGTACTTTCACGGCAGAAGTGTGCTCGGTAAACTGAGCGATCATTACTTCTCCACTGTCAAGCTTTTCGGAGTGGTGGAAACGCGTATCCGTACCGCGGGTCAAACCGATGACATTCACGCCATCTTCAAGGGCTTTTATGACGAAGAAATCATTGTTGGATGTAGTCATAGGATCGCCTCCTTCTAGTATCATTACTATCTCTTACAAAGGGGACTTTTGTCAAAACATCCACCTTGTTGAACACTGCGAATGAAGAGCCTTTCCATCATTATGGCCTCAATGCAGGATTTTTAAAAAAATAAAAAGAAAAAGGGTGCACATGCACCCTTTTCCGAAGCCCTATGTAGCTATTATTTAACCGCATCTTTAAGGGCTTTACCAGGTTTGAAAGCTGGTACTTTACTCGCGGAGATTTCGATTTCTTCTCCAGTTTGTGGGTTACGGCCTTTACGTGCCGCGCGCTCACGTACTTCGAAGTTACCGAATCCAATTAATTGGACTTTATCACCGTCTTTAAGTGAATCCATGATAGATTCGAATACAGAATCTACAGCTTGTGTAGCATCTTTCTTAGAAAGATCAGCTTTTTCAGATACAGCGTTGATTAGATCTGTTTTATTCATGCCATTCACCTCCTCCCAAGAAGGTTTAACTCATTCAAGTGGTTTCATCCACTTCAA
This sequence comes from Halobacillus aidingensis, assembly GCF_900104185.1. GTDB lineage: Bacteria > Bacillota > Bacilli > Bacillales > Halobacillaceae > Halobacillus > Halobacillus aidingensis. The sequence goes on from NZ_FNIZ01000009.1 coordinate 131,323, forward strand.
ATGTTTATTTAGGTGCCATCTTTATGATGACAAGCCTTATAATAAACGAGTTTAAAGCGAAATTCAATAGACAATCCTGTAAAAAACGCGTAACAACGCGACTTCCGAGCTGAATTCCGCTTCATTTCAGGTGTAGCCTACCATAATCTTCTTCAAGTGGCAAACCCTCTAAAACCTTGATATGACGGCATTTCCACAACTTTAATGATCTTCACATAGGTAATTACGACACCCACCTTAAAAAATCCTTTAAACTTCGTAATTTTTTTCTTAAAAACACTGAAAAGTAAGCATTTCTGGTGTTTTTGAGAATGGAAAGGAGAGGATATACAGTGCCTTCGAGTGAAAATAGAACCCACATTTCTATCATTTAAGTCTTATTCAAATCCCTGAAAAAAGCAAAATTAAAAACGGCTCACACGGAGCCGTTATAAAATGATTGCGATCATACCACCAGAACCTTCATTGATGATACGCTCGAGCGTTTCTTGTAGTTTGTACCTTGCATTTTCCGGCATGAGTGCCAGTTTGGCCTGGATGCCTTCACGGACGATCGAACTCAAAGATCTGCCAAAGATATCTGAATTCCAAATGGATAGTGGGTCTTCCTCAAAGTCCTGCATAAGATACCTCACGAGTTCTTCGCTTTGTTTTTCTGTTCCTATAATCGGCGAAAATTCTGATTGGACATCCACTTTAACCATATGGATCGATGGCGCGACAGCTTTCAACCTTACCCCGAACCTCGAGCCTTGTCTGATGATTTCAGGTTCATCGAGAGTCATATCCTCTAAGGTCGGTGCAGCAATTCCATAACCCGTCTGTTTGACCATCTGTAAGGCATCTGCCACCTGGTCATATTCTCTCTTCGCATGGGAGAAATCCTGCATGATCTCAAGTAAATGATCTTTCCCTCGGATTTCTTCTCCGACAATTTCTTTTAAGACATGATCATACAAATGTTCCGGCGCTTGAAGATCGATTTCAGCAATCCCTTCCCCAAGGTCCATCCCTGAGATATGAGCACCTGTAATGTACTCGTATTGATCGAAGTTACCTACGACTGTATCCACATCACGTAATCGTTTAATATCTTTAACTGTATCTTCAATCGCCTCTTGAAGGTTGTTCCTTAACCAGTGGCGGGAATCAAGAACCATCACCCAGCTTGGTAAATTCACATTCACTTCCAGCACAGGGAATTCGAATAATGCTTCACGTAGAACATTTTGAACATCGTTTTCCCGCATGCTCTCTACGGACAGTGCAAGGACGGGTATATCGTACTTCTCAGAGAGGTTCGCCCTCAATTTTTCCGTATTCGGATGATGCGGCTGTGCGGAATTCACAATCATAATGAAAGGTTTTCCGACTTCTCTCAACTCTTCTACGATTTTCTCTTCTGCTTCCACATAATCAGCCCGGGCGATTTCACCGATGGTACCGTCCGTAGTCACAACGATTCCAATGGTCGAATGCTCCTGGATTACTTTTTGCGTACCAATTTCCGCTGCTTCATGAAAAGGGATCGCCTCTTCATACCAGGGTGTATGAATCATTCTTGGTCCGTGCTCATCTTCATACCCAACCGCACCATTCACGGCATATCCGACACAGTCAACCATGCGGACGCGGATGTCAAGGTGATCATCAATATTGATGTTTGCCGCCGTATTAGGGACAAACTTAGGTTCTGTCGTCATAATCGTCTTCCCTGCCGCGCTTTGAGGCAATTCATCTAATGCACGCTCACGCTCTGATTCTTCCTCCATATTTGGTAAAACAACGAGCTCCATGAATTTCTTTATGAATGTTGATTTTCCAGTACGAACAGCCCCGACGACTCCTAAATAAATATCTCCATTTGTCCGTTTGGAAATATCACTGAAGATATCAACCTTTTCCAAAGGATCCCCTCCCAAATAAAATTTCACCTTCATACAAGCCTAGACAATCTAATTCTATGACGTTGTCCTAGTGAAATATGCAAGAAATTATAAGTACGGAAACTCATACTGGACGAACAATCATAGATGATTCGCATAAACAGGAGAAGAGAAACGCTGGATAGGTAAGGTATAATCAAGTTTAGTTTATGCTCACTAAAAATCTATGAAAAAAACCGTCCCTCTATGCAGGAACGGTTCACAATCATGTCGATGGCTGAGCTTTTGAAAACACAGGCTCTCCATTTTCTACTGTATAGGTAGTCGAATAGGCAGGGACAAATGGGGTATGATCAGTTAATAAGTAACGAATATCTTCCCCTTGTTCGTAACTGTGCTCTTCTTTTCTTAGGTATGTGTACAAGTCTTTCCGATAATCAATATACACTCTCCCCTGTTCATCCAGGTAAACGGGAAGTTTTTGGTCGGAATAGGGGCTGTTGACCATCGGCGGCTCGTCCATTCCAATTTTCTCATGATCCAGTTCATAAACCCCAGGAGCGACGAAATCACCGAAAGGCGGATATTTATTATTATCTCTGTAGAACTTCACTTTGACCTGCAAAGAACGTACCTCTTCCGTTGTTCGGAGATCCAGTACTTTCACTGTCGGATCTGTTTCAGGGTGGATGATCACATATTGATAATGGCCGCCGTTTTCAAAGGATGTACCCGGTAAATCATTGAGAAGATTCAATTCCTTCAACTTACTGAATTCAATTGGATACTTTTGAAAGATCGGCGTGTCTTGATCTTTCGTTTTTATAGGCAGCAGGCCGTTTTTCTTTTCCTGATAGGTGTCTACAGCATTTTGAACCATCTCAAGCTGTTGATCATTCGGCACCTGGTTCTTCGCCAACTTGTTCTGCGGATATAGACATCCGGAAAGCAACAATGCCGTCAAGGGCAATAATATGAATAAAAAGCGTTTCATGTAGTGTCTCCCTCCTGTTAGGCCGTCGGTCCGCTCAGGACGATATAAAGAATAATAATTCCTCCGAAAATCATAAACAAATAAGCAAAAACAGCGATCATTATTGATAGAAAGCCCTTTAATTTATATCTGCTTAAGTAAATTAAACCAACAGCCAGGAACAATGAAATAATCCCTGCGAAGGATATGTACATTTTGAGCATTGATTCTGACACAGCTCTTCCTCCTTCAAAGCACACTTTGCTGATGGTATTATACCACAAGTCTTTGTATACGGACAGATGAGAAAACAGAGTCTATCAGTCTTTTAATCCATTTTTATAACCTTTTTAGTATGCTCTGTTAATCATTGAGTCGATGATTAGTTATTAAAGAATATGACAGGATTGTGAAAGACTCAGTTTCGAGACTTCTGTGTAAGTGGATGGGGCTGCGGGGAATGACTCGCTTTCCGTGGGAGCGCGGTGAGCCTCCTCGGACTGCGTCCTGTGGGGTCTCACCATGCACTTTTTTCCCACAGGAGTCTCCCCATTCCCCTCCGCCCCTTAACCATATGAGGTTCTCGAAACCCTACATATAGTAAACGGCCTATGTCGAATGGAAGTCCTAATAAACCATGTCGTCTTCATAGTTTCCGACATAGAAAATGCACGAATAAGGCGTGGGAACAGGGTCTGGGAAACGTCCGTATGAAAAGCGAAAGGAGATAACAACGTGTGTGTTTTTCTACTCACTGATCCAAAACACTGCAAATCGTCGTTTCCCTGACCCCGTATCCATGGTCAGGATTCGTCATTCATTATTTCAACCAAATCAAGGCTTCTTTTAGGGATACCCGATAGGTGCTCCTTGCGCTCCCGCGGAAAGCGAGCTATTCCCCGCAGCCCCCATCCACTCAACAAAAGTCTCGAAACTGATTCTTCCACAATCGGGAGCTTATATGAAATAAACATTGAGATTTACGGAGCGATTCAATTGAAAAAAGCATAAAAAAATCCGGGGCAAACGGTTTGCCCCGGTTGACTAAACAATTCCCTGACCAGCTCATGTGTAATGATTGCTGCGTAATATCTTATGCATACGAATGAAGGACCGCCTCCTCAGGCGCCTATTGGTTCGTAATCATTTTAAAAACTTGCCTAAGGTATTCATATCCAAAGGCATGTTTTGTTTGGTGATTGCTTCAACGATTTTATCTTCCTTCGATTTTGACACGTTCTTATTAGCAACCTTTGCGAGCTGGCGAACAAGACGTCTGACCGTCTTTTCATCACTGAAATCAGCATTCTGTACAGAATTCGCCACTTTGAAGACATCTTCTGGGTCGATGTTTGCCTTTTTCTTCAGATGATCAAAAATATTCTTTTGAAAATCATTCATGAACAATTGACCTCCTCGTGCGTTAGGTTCTGTGTAGTATATGCACGAGAGTCGATATGTGTCAGTCATTCATCTTTTCATCAAGAATATTTGTCAAATCCTCCATTTCATGTCGACGGATCCTTGTCATCAATTCGTCGACGACATCTCTTGGATCAGCCGATTCAAATAGAATCCTGTAAATCCCTGAAGTGATCGGCATTTCCACCCCTTGCTCTTGTGCAAGTTGAAAAGCGGCTTTTGTCGTCCTGACTCCTTCTACGACCATTCCCATTTGGTCTAAAACCTCTTCCAATGGATATCCTTGTCCAAGCTTATTCCCAGCCCTCCAATTTCGGCTGTGAGAGCTTGTACAAGTTACAATAAGGTCCCCGATTCCTGTCAAACCGGAGAAGGTGAGCGGGTTCGCTCCCTTTGAAGTTCCAAGACGGGCAATTTCAGCAAGCCCTCTCGTAATTAGAGCCGCTTTGGCATTATCCCCGTAACCAAGCCCGTCCGAAATACCAGCACCAAGAGCGATAATATTTTTCAACGCGCCTCCAAGTTCCACGCCGACCAAATCAGGAGATGTATACACGCGGAATTGACGATTAATGAAGAGGTCCTGCACTTTCTCCGCTACTTCTAGTTCTTCTGCAGAAACAGTTACGGTTGTTGGCTGCCTGAGACTTACTTCTTCCGCATGACTTGGACCGGAGAGGACGACGATATCCTCATACTTTTCTTTCGGGATCTCTTCGGAAATCACTTCAGATACACGCTTGTAAGAGCCAGGCTCGATCCCTTTTGAAGCGTGTGTAATGATCACTTTGTCATTTAGAACTTCCTTTAACTGGCCGCAGACTTCTCTCATAGCCTTTGTCGGAACGACTAAGATCACATGCTTAGCATTTTCTACAGTCGCTCCTAGGTCATGGCTTGCAGTAATCGATTGAGGAAGATCAATATCTTTCAAATATTTTTCATTCCGATGCGTTTGGTTGATTTCTTCAGCAAGGTTCTCCCTGTGTGTCCAGAGATGAACCTCATGCCCATTATCAGCAAGAACGAGGGCAAGAGCTGTGCCCCAGCTCCCCGCACCAAGTACAGCTACTTTCTCCATGCTACCTACTCCCTTCCTGAATGAATCAGCTACGTTTCCTTGCAAAAATCTTGATTGGAGTTCCTTCAAAACCGAAGGCCTCACGGATCCTATTTTCCAAGAATCGCTCATACGTGAAGTGCATCAACTCAGGTTCATTAACAAATACCACAAAACTTGGCGGTTTGACAGAAACTTGAGTCGCATAAAAGATTTTCAGCTTCTGACCCTTGATGGATGGAGAAGGATTCATAGCAAGGGCGTCCATAATTACTTCGTTAAGCAGATTCGTCTGCACACGCTTCGCATGATTCTCACTTGCTTCCAGAACTTTAGGGATCAACGTATGAATCCGTTTTTTTGTTTTCGCAGATAAAAAGACAATAGGTGCATAGTCAAGGAAACGGAATTGATCCCGAACCTTATCTTCAAACTCTTTCATCGTTTTTTCTTCCGTCTCTATGGTATCCCATTTATTGACGACGATAATGACAGCTTTTCCAGCTTCATGGGCATAGCCCGCAATCTTTTTGTCCTGTTCATGAATGCCTGCATCTGCATCAATTAAAGTCAGGACAACATCTGAGCGTTCAATCGCCTTCAATGCCCTCATGATGCTGTATTTTTCGGTCGTTTCATAAACTTTGCCTCGTTTTCTCATTCCAGCTGTATCAATGATCACATAATCCCGATCGTCTTTCGTGAATGGAGTATCGATAGCATCCCTTGTCGTACCTGCGATATCACTGACAATCACGCGTTCCTGACCAAGGAGACTGTTTACGAGCGATGATTTCCCTACATTCGGTCGGCCGATTAAGCTGAAACGAATGGTATCATCATCGATTTCTTCCTGAATTTTTTCAGGGAAGTGTTTCACAACTTCATCGAGCATGTCTCCAAGTCCCAATCCGTGGGTCCCCGAAATTGGGAAAGGTTCACCAAAACCTAGAGAGTAGAATTCATAAATGTTTTCTCTCATTTCAGGGTTGTCTACCTTGTTCACTGCAAGAACAACCGGTTTATTTGATTTAAATAGAAGTTTGGCGACTTCTTCGTCAGCTCCGGTAATTCCATCACGGCCGTTCACCATGAAAACGATGACATCTGCTTCATCAATAGCTACTTGTGCCTGTGCTCTCATTTGCACGAGCAACGGCTCGTCCCCAAGTTCAATCCCACCAGTATCAATGACATTGAATCGCGTTGTCAGCCATTCGGCTTCTGCATAAATCCGGTCTCTAGTGACACCGGGCGTATCTTCTACAATAGAGATTCTTTCTCCGACAAGTCGGTTGAATATCGTTGATTTCCCAACATTCGGTCGTCCTACAATAGCAATTACTGATTTTCTCATGAAAGGATCATCCTTTCTTTATTTCTATTTTCATTATTCCATGTTTCCTCAGTAGTGAAAAGCAAAAAAATACTGCTCTCCCCCGGGCGATGGTTTAACAGCCCATCTTCCGAAGAACAGCAGGAAGCCATTAACTTTACTATCTTAGCAAACTTTAGAAAAAGAAACAATTCTTTCTCAATGCTTGACGATAATATATAGTTGATCACTTAATGCATGAGCGATTCCATCCAAAATAGCTTCTAAGTTTGCTGCAACAGCTTCCATTTCCTCTTTCGTTTCACACTTGAATACAGCTGCACTGCCGTGGACTTTGTTTTCCTGTGTCGTAACGGAAGCCAGTATCGCTTTCTCCATTTTCATGAATGTTTCCTCCTACCTTTCTTCGAAGGCATTTGTATGGCATTTTCGAGAACGGGTACGTGTTCAATAATCTCTTTCGCCCGTTTTGAATCCTTTTCTTGAGGAAGAATGAACACTCCAATCCTTCCATCATTCAAGTCTCTTTTGATCAATGGCACAAGAGCGGGTGTACCTGAATCCCTGAAGACCCCCAGGGTCACAGATACATCATGCAAGATGGCCTGCCTCTGCCCAAGGTTTGCAATGGTAGAACGGACACTGAATTCTTTAGGGGTTAATACGAAGCCCATTCCATATTTCAAAATCTCTTCCTGCCGCTCAGGCAATCCAATGTTCATGATGTAAATGTTATCGACATACAATCCGGCTCCGTCGAAGGAAATGGATTTCTCTTCTACCGTTACGATATCCGAGAGCTTCGAACCGCTCATCAACATTCCAGATAGAAGAAAGCATATGACAGCTGCCCCTAAAGCCACCCAAACATTAAGTGCTAAATAACAAAGGGTGACGACAAAAGAAGTGAAAATGACGAGGTAATTTCTGCTCTCGAAAGCAACTGCTATTCCTTCAATATACGTATTGCCTCGTGGGACAAGTTCATAAGAGTCCATTTCCGTCAATGTATTCCTCTCCATATTGCGTACTTCCCGGAACTGAGAAGCAGCTAACGTCAAAAAAGTCACGGCGGTGAATTCCTTTTCCATAATAGAGGGGATCGCGATGGTTCCAAGCGCAGCTGCAATGAACCCTAAGGATAAGTGGATGATCTTCCCATGAAGGTAAGTCGGATATTGCCTGTAATCAGTACGCAACATAAAGACTCGAAGAGCTGTACCGACGAGGATTCCTAAAATGATTGGATAGGTGTATTCATTCACACAAAAGCAGCTCCTTTAGATAGGGATTTTCTCTTTTTACGAATAGTTCTCTTCAATTGATCTACGCCATGAAAAAGGAGCAGAACAAACACCCCTTTTATCGAGAGAGAAAGCATTACATGAGTATTAATGAGCCCTTCATTTTGATAAAGGGCGAAAGTAATGTAAGAAAATAAGGAGCCACCAGCATTGGTTAACATCCATAAACCCATCTGGCCACCGACATCCTTAACGAACATTCGAAGAATTCCCACGATCACAAAGAGAAACAGAGAAATTCCCGGGAAGTTCACCCACACAGGATGCACGATGAGAAACATCCAAATGGCTGCGTAGCCAACGCTAAGAATGAACGGCCAGAAATAATCAAACACGGTTCTTTTAATCGATATAAAAAGATAAGTTCCGAAGACGAGAAGGATAAGGACGTGAAAGTAAAATTGACCTTTTTGACTCCAAGAAAGTATGTCATATGTACACATAAAAACACCCAAAATCAGTAACAAATCGCGTTTCAGTTTCCGACGTTGAATGAAAAAGACAGCTATGACCGTTAATGACCAAGCAAACCAATAAAACGTTGCCTCCAAGACCCCACACCTCCCAAGCTTCACCATTTATTATGTGTGGTTCACGAAAGCTTTAAACATTTTATATAAAGAAAGGGTTTGTTAGCCCGTAATTGTGATTATTAGTTATTAAAGAATATGGCAGGATTGTGAAGACTCGATTTGATATTTTTTGGGGTTCGTTGCTGAGTTGCGCGTCAGGGGTGGCTGGGAAGCAACTCGCTTTCCTGTGGGGGAGCGCCGAGCTTCCTCGGACTGCGTCCTGCGGGATCTCGCCTATCTCCTTCTCCCACGGGAGTCTCGCAGCTTCCCAACCACCCCATTCCATGAGACTGAAAAACCAACCCCTTTGCCTAGGATGAGTGTTTTCCACTATCCATACCAGAGTGTTACCAAGCGCTCTGTAGCAGCTTTCAATGTGGGGCCCCATTCTTTATCATCTGCATGCTAATCATAGTAAATTTCCTTTGTGGAAGTGGTTTCGAGATACTTATATGGCAAAGGGGCGGAGGGGAATGGCGAGACTCCTACCTTAAGTGTGCAGGCGCCTCGGTCAGCGGCGTATGGAATGGACTGAGCTGGCGGAGATAAAGGAAACACGAAGAACGGAGTGATTCGATGTTGACTTATCGTACAGAAGCGAGGGAAGTCTCACTAGCCGCTAGGCGCCGGAACCGGATAACTAAGAGGGAAAAAGTGCATGGTGAGACCCCAAAGGACGCAGTCCGAGGAGGCTCACCGCGCTCCCGCGGAAAGCGAGCTATTCCCCGCAGCTCCCATCCACTCACCAAAAGTCTCGAAAATGAGTCTTCCACAATCGGAAGTTTATATTAAATAAGCATGAAAAAAGCTACATAAAAAAGCCTATGACAAATTTGTCATAGGCTTAATTCATCCTTTGGTCATACCATTGCTTCGTATAACCGAGCATTACGTGTGGTTTTCCATTCAATTTCTTAGGGTGGAGAGCATTTTGAAGCATCATAGCTATTTTGAATTCATGTAGAATATGATGGATCTCTTCAGTTAATGCTTCCCTTCCTTCATTCACCAGTATCTTCAGCAGTGAACCGGCCATTCCGAAACCTTTTGCACCGAGCACCATCGCCTTCGCTCCATCAAGGCCGTTCCGAACTCCTCCTGATGCGAAAACATGCAAATCATCAGAAATAGACGTCTCAAGAACAGATACTGGAGTGGGGATGCCCCAATTATTAAAAGAAGTGTACGCACGCTCGCGCCTCATGTTTTCCACTCTAGAGAAATTCGTCCCACCTCTTCCACCTACGTCAAGGTGACGAACTCCCATTTGATAGAGTGTATCAGCGGTTTCTTTAGACATCCCATAGCCAACTTCCTTTACTATAACTGGAACATCGATATGGTCAATGATATCCTGAATCCTGTGCATCCGTTGTGAAAAATCACGATCCCCCTCAGGCATAATCATTTCCTGAAGAGTGTTGATATGAATTTGCAGAGCATCGGCATGGAGCATACGAACCGCTTCCCTTGCCTGGTCTAAAGTAGCTTCACTTCCTACATTAGCAAAGATGACCCCTTCAGGATTCATTTCTCGAACAATTTCATAAGTTTTTCGTTCTTCAACATTTTTTAAAGCTGACATTTGAGAACCTACAGCCATACCGATTCCAGTTTCTTTTGCTGCTATAGCCAAGTTACGGTTGATCGCCATGGTCTCTTCTCCGCCACCGCCAGTCATCGCATTAACAAAAAGAGGGGAACTTAAATAAAGTTCCCCTACTTGTATATTCATTTGTATATCCTCGAAATTGAGACGGGCAAGACTTTGATGAACAATTTCGATATCATCAAAATGATTATGAATCTCCCGTTCGTGACTGATGGCATGGCGGATATGGTCAATCTTCCTTTCAGATCTGCTCATATCCATCCCTACTTCTATTAAGCTCTATACCATTTAGACTTGGTTCAAAGACCAGTACTTAATTGCTCAAGAGCTTATTTTTTATATTTATCAAGTTTGTCGCCAATCATGTCACTTAAAGAGAAACCGGAATTGTCATCTTCTTTCTCATACTGTTGGATTTCAGCACGAGTTTCGTCACGCTCTAACTCTTTCATGCTTAATGAAAGGCGTTTAGCATCCTCGTCAACATCCAGAACTTTCACTTCAACCGTTTGTCCTTCTTCTAACACTTCATCAGGTGTACCGATGTGGCGGTTGGAAATTTGAGAAATGTGGACAAGGCCTTCAACTCCCGGGAACACTTCTACGAAAGCCCCGAAACTTACGAGACGACGAACGGTTCCTTCAAGAGTTTCACCAGGATTCACTTTTGAAGTGATGTCATGCCATGGTCCTGGTTGAGTAGCTTTCAGTGAAAGAGAAATTCTTTCATTGTCACGATCGACGGAAAGTACTTTGACTTTGACTTCTTGGCCTTCTTCCACAACATCAGATGCTTTTTCCACATGCTGATGGGATAACTGGGAGATATGTACAAGTCCGTCAATACCTCCAAGATTTACGAAAGCACCAAAGTCAGTCAAACGTTGTACAGTACCCTCGATGACTTGTCCTTCTTCTAGAGATTGTAGCACTTCATGCTTCTTCGCTGATTCCTCTTGCTCAACGACGGCACGGTGGGAAAGGATTACACGGTTTTGCTCACGATCCAATTCCACGACTTTTAGGGAAAGCGTTTTTCCTTTATAGTCTTCAAAATCTTCAACGTAATACGTTTCAACCAAAGAAGCTGGAATGAACCCACGCAGGCCGATATCGACAACAAGCCCGCCTTTTACAACATCTTTAACTTCAGCTTCAAAGATTTCTCCGCTTTCGAACTTAGCTTCCAGATCTTCCCATGCCTGATCAGCATCAACGGCACGCTTAGAAAGTACGATTTCATCATCTTCCACTTTCTTCACTTGTAGAGTGAGCTCGTCTCCTTCGCTCACTGCATCTGAAGCTTTTTCTACATGAAGGCTGGATAATTCACTGATAGGTACAATACCTTCGACTTTATATCCAACATCTACGAGGACCTGTTTTTCTTCAATCTTCACGACTTTACCAGTCACGATGTCCCCTGCAGAGAATTCTTTCATTCCAGATACTTCTTGATTCATTTCATCCATACCAAGCTACCTCCTTCAATTTCCGACACAACCTAATAATACAGAAATGCCCTTTTGTCTAACTTCTAATATTTAGAGCATTTTGTCAAGTGATTACGCCTCATGATTGATGAATTTTATGCAATTGTCTGATTTCTTCCATGATCCGATCTGTAACAACCTGGGCAGAAGCCTTCTGTTCACGATATTCCGTCATATCAATCGGTTCACCATAAACCACTTTCAATTTCTTAAACTTTTTGTATGGACCGATAATCGCGCAAGGAACTATCGCCGCTTCAGACCGCAAAGCAAAGAAACCAGCTCCGGCAAGGCCTTTGCCGATTTCGCCGTTTTTCTGCCTTGTCCCTTCAGGAAATAGTCCAAGGGCATGGCCTTCTTTTAATATATCCAGACCTTTTCTTAAGGCGTTCCTATCCCTCATGCCACGTTTGATCGGAAAAGCATGGACTTTTTTCAATATACCCCCGATAACAGGGTTTTTAAACAACTCTTCTTTCGCAAGGAAGTAAATATTCCGACTACTCGTTATGCCTACAACCGGTGGGTCCACGTTGGAGATATGGTTGGAACAAATAATGACTGGACCTTCTGCAGGAATGTTCTTTTTTCCGACAATCTTAATTCTGTACATCGGATATAAGATCACACTACATAAGGCTTTTCCTATTTTATAAAGATTCATCCCTGCTCCCCCTTCTCCCATTTCTCATTCACGATAGTTAGAATCCCCTCGACTACTTCGTCGATATTCATGGATGTTGTATCGATCTCGATGGCATCTTCTGCTTTTACCAACGGGGCAATCTCTCGATTGGAGTCGATTTCATCACGTTTTCGGATCTCTTCTTTCAATTGTTTCAAATCAGAAGGAAAACCCTTTTCAAGATTTTCTTTATGACGCCTTTCTGCTCTTTCTTCGACAGAAGCAATCATAAAGATCTTCACTTCCGCGTCTGGAAGCACATGGGTTCCAATATCACGGCCATCCATGACCACACCCTTGTCCTTGACGAGTTCTTGTTGTCTTTGCACCATTTCTTCGCGAACATTTTTGTGCTTAGCAACGATTGACACTTGATTGGTCACCTCTGCTGTCCTGATTTCCTCAGAAACATCACGTTGGTCGAGGATGACTCTTTGTCCGGCATCACTTTGAACGAGATTTAAATCAGATTGACTTAGAAGCTGAGCCAAACCATCCTCATCTTCAAGCGAAATGCCTTGTTTCAAGGCTTTCCATGTTAATGCTCGATACATTGCACCTGTATCTACATAAATAAAAGAGAGCTTTTCTGCGACTTTTTTTGCTACAGTACTTTTTCCGGCTGCCGCTGGGCCGTCAATGGCAATTGTCATTGTGTTCATACGATCCGTATCCTCCATCTGTCTTATCAAAGAGAAAACGCACTGGCACAGCGCGTTTTCTCTAAAATTTTTGCTAAATGATCACAGTCAAGAATAACATAATTCTACTATGAAAATCCATTTTATTTGAGTGCTCTCATCCGTGATTGCATTTGTTGTTCAAAGCAATATTTGATAATCAACTGCCTGTCCTTTTCATGAATTTCAATAAATTCAATAGAAACCCTTTCAGGCTGGGAAACTTTTGCCGGAATGACGCGGATGACCTTTCCGATTGCAAACACGTAATGGGTCTCCCCTGTATTCATGGGAAGGACCAGAGTCAAGTCGATCTTATTCTCTTCCTCTAATTTATTAGAGGGCGATTGTACGACCATGACGCCTCCTCCACTAATATCATTCGTAATGGTAGGAAAAGAACAAGTATCCCACTCTATAGCTACATCCACAGATGCGTTGACACGGACATACTTACGTCTTTGGACCCTGTTCAATTCTTCCAAGCCTGGAAAGAATAAAGCGATAACTGGTATGTTTCTTTTTTCCCTTGCCACCACCTCTGTCTTAAACCAATAAACGGATTGGTCTTGACCGACGAAGCTTGCTTGGAATTGTGTGCCATCCAGAAAAAAACCTGTCCGGCCGGTTTTAGTATGTACAGGATAATCAATGTAAATTTTACTATCTTCAAAGTCCACCAATTTACACTTGTAATGATCGACTTCATCCACTTCTGATTTTTTCAATTCCAGTGTCAGAGGTGTCCCCACCTTCAAATTCTGCATCATGCTCCTCCTCTATAAACGTGATTATATTATCTCACGTCTTTTTAAAAAATGGAAGATAATAGGTCTAAAGACAGAGAAAAAGAACCCTAATCAAAGGGTTCTTTTTCAGACCTCCTGGTTGAACTTCATCTCCGCTTTCTTCAATGTTTCCACTTTTTCTTCTTGTCCATTGGTCGCATTGATAAAGATACGATAGGTCGTATTTTCCATCGTAGCCAGGAATTCATAACAGAGGACTTGTTCATTGACATCATTTTCAATTACAGAAAGGTGATTTTCCTGTATCTCAACATTTGGATTCACTTTTCCTCTTGCTTCTTCCAATGAGATTTCAGGTTCATTGAGTTCTCGCTCACTATGGAAATTGTAATAATCACGAGCACTCATGCCTAACACTTCCCCGTTATCAAGCGCCACTTTTACCACAACAGAATCAGGGAAGAACCTGACATCATTTTGAGTGTAGAGGAAACGGAAGACCCCCATGTTGTCATATTGATTGCTTTCGACGAGCTCTAGATCAGATATTTCCAAGCCTTCCGCATATTCCTTCGCTTTTTCAGAAGCTTCATATAGCGAAATTTCAGGCTCTCCCACTTTACGGCTGATCATAATGGTCAAAGGATGTCCGCCTTTTTCCGTTAAATCGATGTACCCATTCTTATCACCGTTTTGGAAGGAAGCTGTGTACATAGGTACATCTGCGCCTTTCCCTGATTTTGTAACCGTGAGCTTATCTGTGGATACTTTTTCCAGCCACTGACTGGCAATTTTTTTCGCTTGTTTTTCATCGATTTTTTCACCTTCAAGGTGTCGAAAGCTTTTTTCTGGGCCGGAGGATCCGAATCCTGTTTTAGTCACGGATTCTTCGAAGCCATCCATAGATTTTTCTACCGTCTTGAATCCATTGACGATGGTATTGTCACCGACTTCATCGTTTGTAGCTAAGGCAAGTTCAACATCCATCCACCTTAAATTATCTTTCATTACGACATTTTGTACTTTTCTGAGTTCCCCTTCAATTTCACCGGACTTTTTGTGGAGCTCTTCCAGCATTTGAATCTCCTCTTCACTTAGGGGTTTCTTTTCCAGGTCTCGAACAGCTGTCCGATAAGTAAACTCACCGATGTCGTGTAAGAATTCTTCAGTTTTATTAAAAGGAAGAAGCGTCAGTGGCAGTTGGCCTACATCTGAACTTGCATCAGAAGAAATTTTCCATATCTCAGCGAGTTGAGGAGATAATCGGTTTCGAGAGTTCATCGCTAGGCTTGAACCGATTTTGTCATGGAGAAGATCGACATTGTAAGTCAGTTCATGAAATGCTCTTTGATAACTGTTTTCAGCTTGGATCAGGACGGCATTTTTATCCTGATTCTCTTTATACCCCCACACACCTGCACCGATCGTAGTTATGCTCAGTAATATGATGGCGATCCATTTTCCCATACGCCCACCTCCTATTTACAGAAAATATGTTTGCCGATTTGTTTGATTTGTGGTCTTGACCAGATCCAGTCCGATGTAGCTGTGTTTGGATTGAAGTAGTACAAGGCTTGACCAGAAGGGTCCCAGCCATTAATCGCATCCATAACTGCATCTTTCGCCTGATCATTTGGTTCCAGCCAAATTTGACCATCAGCTACGGCAGTAAAAGCACGAGGTTCGAATATGACACCAGATGCATTGTTAGGGAATGAAGCACTCTTGATCCTGTTCAGTATGACCGCTGCTACTGCCACTTGGCCTACATAAGGTTCACCGCGAGCTTCACCGTAAACAGCGTTTGCCATCAATTGAATATCATTTTGTGAATAGCCACTTGGAACATTGACGGCTGTCGGTTCCTCTGGCTGCTGTTGCTGCTGGTTTTGTTGTTGTTGCTGATTTTTTTGTTGATTCTGTTGCTGCTGTTGATTTCCTTGTTCTGTTTGTTGAGTTTTAGGAGTACCTCCATAGTGCGTAAAATCTTTACCTTTTCTGATCTGTTCTTTCACATAACCCTCATCATAGTTGCTTGCTTTATTCAGCTTATTTTTCACTTCCTGACCCACGAGCCCATCAATTTCCAGACCGAATTCATACTGAAAATTACGAACTGCCCAATAGGTTCCCCAACCAAAAACTCCATCGATTTCGCCGTTGTAAAAACCTAAGTACTGCAGCCTGGATTGAAGTTCAATGACATCATCACCCGTGGCCCCTTGCTGAATGACCTGATTTGAAAAACCTAGGACAGGTTTGACATAGGTCAACTCTGATAAAGGGAAAAGCAACAAGGCTAAACCCAAAAAAACGACCATCGTCTTCTTCCATACCATCCAATATCCACCCCTGACCCAATAGTTTTGTTATAGGGGTAGTTTTTAACAGAACCAAAAGATTATGCATATTTTCATTTCTAAGCTCAGCAACTATGAAAGACACATTATTATCCGCATCTTCTATATATGCTCTCGTTTGTGGAAGACTCAGTTTCGAGACTTTTGTTGAAGTTGATGGGGGCTGCGGAGAATAACTCGCTTTCCGCGGAAACGCAAGGAGGACATACCGCGCATCCTTAAAGAAAGCCTTGTCTAGTTGAAATAATGAATGATAATTCCTGGCATGGATACGGGGTCAGGGAAACGACGATTTGCGGTGTTTGGAATCCGTTCGTAGAAAAACACACACGTTCGGGTCTTCTTTCGCTTTTCATGTGGACGTTTCCAGACCCTGTTCCCTCGCCTTATTCGTGCAGAATCTATGGTTAAAACGACTCTATAACGGCGTGGGTGAGCAGGTCTTCATTACCGAACTTGGCAGGTTACTGCTAGAGCGATTTCGAGAACCTCATATGGCAAAGGTGCGGAGGGAAACGGTGAGACTCCTGTGGGAAGTGCGTGGTAGATGAGACCCCGCAGAGCGTTAGTGAAGTGACCCCCAAGAGTTGGACACTTATCTAGCTCTGAGTTAAGGGGGATTCACCTTGAAAAAATTTACGAAAGAAGACAAATTCCAAGCCGTTCGTCGATATATTGATGAAACGATAAGCTACCGTCACCTTGCTAACGAGATTGGCGTAGACAACTCCGCTCTACGTTATTGGGTCAAATTATATGAGTATCATGGCAATCAAGCTTTTGCGTGTCCCTATACAAACTATTCCTCAGACTTTAAACTGAAGGTAATTCAATGGATTAAAGACGAAGGGTATTCCATTCGCGAGGCCTCAGCTCTCTTCCATATCCCTGATTATTCAATG
>NZ_FNIZ01000004.1:0-224655 GCF_900104185.1 Halobacillus aidingensis
CTTTGGCGCGACTCGTACCCTCTTTGGCGCGACTCGTACCCTCTTTGGCGCGACTCGTACCCTCTTTGGCGCGACTCGTACCCTCTTTGGCGCGAAAGGTCATCCTCAAATCGGATGACCTTTCGCTTCATATCGTACAGAAATTCACTCCACCGATAGATTGGGCTATATCTTTATATCAGTAGGCAAATTTCACGAAATTGTGAACGAAGGACTTTTTTTCTTTTTTATATGTCCAAAATCTATTGCAATTAGTCTGAATATTCCATAAAATCAATCATAATTTAACTATATCAAATCAGAAGGAAGTGTTCTTTTTGAATACAAAAACGGTGAGTCATCTTTACAACGTCTGCCCCCTTTGCCACGGAACCGGAACTTATAAAGAATATGACGACAGTAAGGCGAACATGATCATGGATCACTATAGCCGCGTAAATCATGCGAGTGAAAAGACGGCTTGGAAAATGGCGGTTGAAGAAACGAGTTACAGCACGGAATGTGGACGTTGTCATGGTAATGGTCATGTACTCAATGACGA
This sequence comes from Halobacillus aidingensis, assembly GCF_900104185.1. GTDB lineage: Bacteria > Bacillota > Bacilli > Bacillales > Halobacillaceae > Halobacillus > Halobacillus aidingensis. The sequence continues at coordinate 542 of NZ_FNIZ01000004.1, forward strand.
AGGTGAAGAAATGTATCGAGCTTTAAAGCAATTTGCATAAAAAAATGGATCATCTCTTTGAAGAGATGATCCATTTTTTAATTAATCTTCCAAATATGGGATCACCTCTTCATCTCTTACAATCGAGGGCAAAAAATTTCTTTCTAAATAACCTCCGTAAAATAGTTACTCATTATCCTACTCCCATTTCATTTATTATTCCACGGTGTATCATTATGGAAGTTTATAGAAATTATTAAGGATGGGTAGCCTAAATGTGTCATCGATGAGCACTTACTTTGAAACTGAGATAGTTTGAGAGTACGCTTAAGGATGACTACATCAGGAAAGGTGGATTCTCTCATGTTATTTGACTCTTATCATTTAGATAGTAAACAACTAAACAACCGTTATGTCGTAGCACCGATGACCCGGATCAGTGCCGAAGCAGACGGCCGTGCGAATGACCGCATGAAAAAATATTATCAGCGTTTTGCCAAAGGTGGCTTCGGTGCCATCATTACGGAAGGCATCTATCCAGACACGACCTTCAGCCAGGGATACAACAATCAACCGGGGATTGCGACGGATATCCAGGCAGATGCATGGAAACCGGTCGTGAATGCTGTTCACGAAGAAGGAAGCATCATCATCGCGCAGCTCATGCATGCCGGTGGACAAAGCCAGGGCAATGCCTACACGGACGAAACCATCGCCCCTTCTGCCATTCCTCCAAAAGGGGAACAACTGGGATTTTATGGAGGGTCAGGTACATTCCAGACGCCACGTGCGATGGATGACCAGGACTTTTTAGAGGTGAAAAAGGATTTTGTTGCGGCTGCCCGCCGCGCGAAGGAAGCTGGTTTTGATGGAGTGGAAATACACGGAGCCAACGGCTATCTACTGGATCAGTTTTTAACTGATTATTTGAACAAGCGTGAAGATGAGTACGGGGGAACCGTTGAGAACCGCCTACGTTTTGTGTTGGAAGTCGTAGATGAAATACTTGCAGAAGTAGGAGAAGACTTTATTATCGGGATTCGCATTTCTCAAGGTAAAGTCGCCGACCAAACACACAAATGGGCCGGTGGTGAAAAAGAAGCCGAGCAGATCTTCGGTGCACTAGGAAAGACTGGACTCGATTACATCCACGTCACAGACGGGGATGCAACAGCCCCTTCCTTCGGTGAAGGTTCCAAGACGCTTGCCGGCGCAGCGAAGACGTATGGTGGAATCACAGTCATCGCCAATGGCCAGCTCCAGGAGCAGGAACGTGCCGAAAGTCTTCTCGAATCAGGACAAGCTGATCTTGTCTCCATAGGCACTGGAGCACTTGCCAATCCTGATTTACCGAACAAAGTGAGGGACAAGGATGAACTGAATGCCTTCGATTTTGAAAAGATTTTGCTACCACAGGCCGAAGTGAAAGACCACGAACTTGATGCACCAATAAAAGAATAAATATCAAAAAAGACCCGGTCCCCTTTGATTAGAGTGACCGGGTCTTTCCTATTTTTCAACTTCAAAATCATTTAATAATCTGCACTTTTCGCACCATACGCCCTTCAATTTCCAACACTTTGAACGTTAGATTGTCTTGTTCCAATACATCTCCTTCGTCAGGGAAATCATTGAATTCCTTGATCAAATACCCCGCAAGAACATCTTCCTCTTCCGGAATTTCTGTATCAAAGATGGAATTCAGGCGGCGCAACGTGATTTTACCATCACAAATCAATTCTGTTTCTGAAATCTTTTCAATGATTGAATCACTCTCTACATCCATTTCATCTTCGATTTCCAAACCGATCATTGCTTCAATGACATCTTCATGGGTAAGAACACCCTCGGTTCCCCCATACTCATCCAAAACAATCGCCATGTGCTTCTTCTCTTTCGTCATTTTCCTAAACACCCATTCAATCTTATGAAACTCATAGACAACCAGCGGATCTTTGTACGTATAGTCTATAAACGGCTTTTCCGGTTCCATCGCCCAGGAAATCAAATATTTCGAGTGGAAAACCCCGATGATATCATCAATATCCTCCCCATAGACGGGGTAACGGGTGAATGGGTGTTGCACGACCATGTCACGGACTTCCTCGAAGGCAGCTTCCTGATCAATGGCAATCATATCGACACGCGGTGTTTTCAGAACATCTTTTACATTCAAATTATAAAAATCAAGCACACCTTTGATTCGGTGGGATTCCGCTTCATTGAATGTCCCCTCGGAATCTGCAATGTCCACCATCGTGCGAAGTTCTTCTTTTGAAATGGAAGATTCATTTGTCTGTCCTTTTGATAAAGCATTGGTTATAAATCCTGTTAATCGGTTCAGGACAATAGTAATGGGTTTGAAAATGATTACAAAGAAACGAATGACTGGGTAAACAGTCAAAGCGATGCGATCCGGGAACGCAGCAGCCACCGATTTCGGGATGACCTCCGAGAAAATAATAATGGTTACCGTCAGTATGGCAGAAGCCAGCCCCACACTGAACCCATATTCAATAGCTAGTGTAGTCACAAGCGTTGGCAACAGAATATTAGCGATATTATTTCCAATTAAAATAGTAGTGATGAACTCACTGGGATGTGAGAGTAAATCTAGTAATTTACCTGCTTTTTTATCGTCTTTCTTCGCTCTCGATTGGAGCTTCATTTTGTTAGCTGCCGTAAGAGCCGTTTCACTTCCAGAGAAAAAAAGCGATACGAACAGCAAAAAGATGATCGCAATGATCACGGGGCTATTCCTCCTTGAATGATGGACACAAATATTAAGGAAAAGGGATAGAAGATGGCCTCCCCCTCCTTTTTCACGTTACACATTATAAAAAGTCAAAAAAGATACACACGAAGCGTACGTAGCACCTATTGTACACTACTTCCTTTTCCCTTAGAAGAAATATGAAAACTACACCCCTTGCTCAACCAAAATATGTAAGACCTGGTCACCCATTTTATGGGTGACCAGGTCTTACATTATATTCCAATCAAGCACCAACAAAAACCAGACCTTTAAAAGGTCTGGTTTTTGTTGGTGTATTATAGGTTAACTGTAACTTCTGCATCTTCACGCAGCTTATCAACGAGTTTTTGTGTGGCTTGTCCTTCTTTTTGACGAGTCAACTGCTGTTCAATCGTTGGTTTTGCTTCTTCATAAGATGGTACTTCTTGTTCCGTATCCATGCTTTCTTGCTGCTCTTTCATTTTGTCATAAGCTTCTTTGATTTCTTCCTCTGAAGGTTTCACATCTCCAGCTTCTTCAGCAATCAACTTGTCAATTTTAACTTGTGTCTGAATTTGAGAGCGTACTTCTTTCTCACTCATTCCCTGTTCTTCAAGCGCAGCGAGAAATTCGTCAGCCGAACCGACTTGCTGTTGCTTTGCCAATTCCTCAAGCGTCTGGTTTACCTCTTTTTCAGAAGCTGTGAATTCACGGTTATCCGCTTCCTGCATCAACAGCTCTTGTCCAACCAGGCTTTCGGCTACTTGCTTCTTCAATTGGTCCTGATCAAGTTCTTGACCTGTCATTTGAGACTGCATCGCTGCTTGTTGGAACTGACCTTTATAAGTCGTTTCAAACTCTTCTTTTTTAATTTCTGTACCATTTACACTAGCGACAACTTCCGGTACACCTTCAAGGTCCGGTTTAGGTGCTTCCGGTTGTTCACCTGATTCTGCTTGTTCTGTTTTCTCTTCTTTTTCTTTTTCCTTATTATCAGAAGCGCCTTCTTCATCGTTACCACAGGCTGCTAGTAAGGAAACGAACGCTACAAATAGTAAACTTAATAACCACTTTTTATTCAATGTCATTTCTCCTTTATTCATCGTTGTGTTAGCCATTGTAACACGGAACGACCGTCTGTAAACACACCCATATCGGTGGTCTCAACTCCCTTCCCACATAAAAGTTGTTCAGAACACTGTCATGACAAGGCTTCTTCAAGGAATATTTTGTCTTTCTTACAAATGTGGAAAATTTGTGGAAAGCAAGAAAGGGTTTTCATCAGCGGATCACCGGTATACTTACTCCTTTAATCCAATCTCGAATAAACGGGGCCTGATGAGGGTTCAGAAGATTTTCATGGATCTCCTCAGCATGAAAGAAAGCCTGCCTCTTACTCTCGTGGTTCGTCGTCAGTTTCCCCTCATAGGAGCTGCTGCGAAAGACGATCTGCACACTGAACACTCGGTCTCCATTCTCATAAGTAGCAAAACCACTTTCACCTGAATAAATGCCGTATAAATCCATCGACTTCATGTCCAGCCCGGTTTCTTCCTTGACTTCCCTTTTGACGGCCGAGTCGAAGGTCTCTCCAATTTCAAGAAGCCCACCCGGAATCCCCCACACACCATGATCCGCACGTTTTTGCAGGAGGATGCGCCCATGGTCATCCTCAATGATTGCCCCACAACCGACTGTCAGCAATGTTTCATGGCCGATCATTTGGCGCATCGTCTGAATATAGTCATTCATTAGATGTACCCCTTTCCCTCTTTTCAGCATATAGCAGATGGAGAATCGGATTGAACTGATGAGCTTCCACATCATACCCGTGATCTTCCCACCATCTGATCAAGCGTGAACGATCAGCATAGTACTCATCTTCAATCGCCTCCACCGCTTCTTCGTTTCCTGATTCTTGATAGCTCTCCAGGACACTTTTTCTGTCTGACTCATCTCTGAACATTAAATCGGCAATGACTACTCGCCCGTGGTCACCCAGGATCCGGTCAAACTCTGCAAGAGCAAGATCCTTATCCTCATCTGTTAAATGATGAAGCGCATAGCTCGAGACGACGAAATCCGCCTCTTTATCGTTTAAGGGAAGAGAAAGAAAATGACCAAGGCGTGTTTCCGCTTGAGGGTGTTTCTCTGCACATACCTTCAACATCTCTTTCGACTGATCAACAGCAATCATAGGAAGGCCCTGCCGCAAAAATAGTCCGCTCAAGTTCCCTGTACCTGCCCCGATATCTACCCCTCTCTCCCCAGGTGATGCATTCACCCATGCATGAGCCATCTTAAGAGCCTCGTCATAATGCTCATGAACATTGAAGCGATACCCCGTTGTTTTGATGTTGTCGTCGTAATCTTTCGCTTGATCGTCAAAATTCCAACGATCGCGCCAGCTGGTCCGCTTCTCTTTTAAACCTTTCAATTCACGTGCCATGTTCGTCATTTGTTCCTCCTTTCCTGCCTTCCCAATCATATCCACTATACGGTCTACAGTTGCCACCATATCTCTGATCTGCAGCATCTCTTCATAAAGCAATGAACGCTGGGTATGTAAATAATCTGTGAAATCATCATTCTGTTCCAATGCCTTCTTAATTTCCTTCGTAGATAACCCGACCTCTCTCAAAGCCAGAATGGTACGCAAATCCCTGACATCTTCTTCTGTGTATATACGGTATCCATTGCTCGCTTTTTCCGGTGCAATCAAGCCTTTTTCTTCGTAAAATCGAATGGTTCTTGTTGTTGTTTCTAACTTCTTCGCTACTTCCGTAATCTTCATGAAGGAATCCCCCTTTTCAAACCCCACTATAAAGGGTAACGTTACGTAAAGGTAAAGTGTATTTTCAAAAAATCTTCCCTTAGAAATGATACTCACTCAAAAACGACTAATAATCTAGTTCTCTTGTTCATAAGCTTTTAAAGGTTAAGTGAGAGAGTGTCATAATTTTCGGATAGTAGTTGAAAATCACTGTGAGCTTTTATAGTATAATGGTAACAAACAGTTTCATAGCTTTGATTTCCTTAGAGGAGTGAGCAAATGTTAAAAGAATCTGACTTTCCAACAGAAGAATTAAGAGACCAATGGATCAAGGTACGGAATAAGAAACTGGAGGAAATGGCCCAGTTCATCCAAAGATACTTCCATCTCACAAAAGTCAGAGAAAACCCGGGCAGTTATGAAGTTCAGGGGTATTTCTATCAACCTGGATTTGGTGAAGTACGCATGGCGTTCGAATTCAGTTACGAGAACGTCGCCAAGTTCACGGACTTATTTGATGAGCCCATTGAAAATAAGTAATAAAAAAAGACCCATATCCTGGGTCTTTTTTTCTATCCCAAAAATCAAAGAGTTAAAGAAATGCTCCCGATTGTGGAAGACTCAGTTTCGAGACTTTTGTGGAGTGGATGGGGCTGCGGGGAATGGCTCGCTTTCCGCGGGAGCGCGGTGAGCCTCCTCGGACTGCGTCCTGTGGGGTCTCACCATGCACTTTTTTCCCGCAGGAGTCTCGCCATTCCCCTCCGCCCCTTTGCCATATAAGTATCTCGAAACCACATCCGGAATAAGCTGCTATTATGCCCATGGTAATTGGAGGGGAATGAACTCCTAAGGACGCTATTCTGCACACGAAAAGCTTGTTATAGAGCGCTTTATGCTTATAACACCAGGTTAGTGGAAGGCAACCTCCCACAGGAAAGGGGTTCGTTTCTCACCTTCATGGAATGGGGTGGTTGGGAAGCTGCGAGACTCCCGTGGGAGAAAGGAGATAGGCGAGATCCCGCAGGACGAAGTCCGAGGAAGCTTGCCACTCCCCCACAGGAAAGCGAGTAGCTTCCCAGCCACACCTAACGTGCTCAACACGGCAACGAACCCCGAAAAGTCTCGAAATCGAGTCTTCCACAATCCTGTCATATTCTTTAATAACAAAGCTATGTGCTTATTACATAGCCATTGATCGAGTTAAAAGAGCACTCGCTTCTGTTTTGCTTAACGGCTTACTGAAGAAATACCCTTGATATTCCACACACCCGCGGCTGCGGAGGTAATCCAGCTGAGCTTCTGTTTCCACCCCTTCGGCAATGACACTTAACCCGAGCCGATCCGCTAATTGAATCACCGTGTCCACAACAGCTCGGTCCTTTTCATTCTCATGAATGGTCTGAATAAAGGAACGATCCACTTTCAATGTATCCAACGGAAAGTCCTTCAAGTAACTAAGTGATGAAAATCCTGTCCCAAAATCGTCCAATGCGAGTTGAATCCCCATCTTTTTCATCCGGTGCATCACCGGCAGTGCCTGTACGGAATCCTGTACAATACTTTCAGTAAGCTCGATCTCCAGATGTTCAGGTGCTACCTCCGTCTGTCTAAGAACACTCTCGACGGTAGAAATGATGGTTGGATCCATGAACTGAATTGCTGATAAATTGACACTGATTCTTTCCAGGTCATGTCCTTCATCCATCCATTGACGAAATTGTCGACAAGCTTCGAGCAAGATTTTTTCTCCGAGAGGGACGATCAATTTCGTCTCTTCGGCGAGGGGAATAAATTCATCAGGACTTATAAAACCAAGATCCGGGTGGTTCCAGCGAGCCAGGGCTTCAAAGCCAATAATTTTTCCAGAAAAAACGTCCAGTTGGGGCTGGTAATACACATCAATGCCTTCCTGTTCGACGGCTTTTCTCAGCCCGTTTTCCAGTTGGAGTTTCCGAGTGATGTGCTGATCCATTTCTTCTGTATAAAAGCAGTACTGGCTTCCCCCATTCTGTTTCGCTTGATACATCGACGTGTCGGCACGTTTGATCAGCAAATCGGGTGTGGTGCCATCATTTGGGTAGAGGCTGATACCAATAGAACCTGAGATGTATAGATCCCTATCTTCTATTGTAAAAGAAGCAGCAACTTCATCTATAATCAACTCAGCGATCTTTCTTGCGTCTTTCGCACTTGTATCAGGAAGAACGATAATAAATTCATCCCCGCTCTGTCTGGCCAGGTAATCACCTGCAGACAATCGGGATTTGACACGTTCAGCTCCTTCATTCAACAATAAATCACCCATCCGGTGTCCATAGACATCATTGATCTGCTTGAACCGGTCAAAATCCAAGAACATGACAGCCAGGCTTTCGTGCTCCTGAATAAATCCTGTCAAATGTTCATAAAGAGCTCGACGGTTAGGTAAATGAGTGAGGTCATCTTTATAGACCAGTTCTCGAATACGTTCTTCATTTTTTACCCGTTCCGTAATATCCCGGATGATGCCTGTAAAATAGGTCCTTCCTTCGTCTTCCACTGTCGATAAGGAAAGTTCCACAGGAAAAGTGGATCCATCTTTATGTAAGCCTTCAAGTTCTACGCTTTTCCCGATTACATGGGCATTCTTTGTTCGATTAAACCTTTCAATGCCTTGTTGATGTGCATTCCGATATTGTTCGGGCATCACTTTCGTTAAAGGCTCACCGATCATTTCGTCTGCCATATAGCCGAACGTACGCTCAGCTGATTTGTTCCAGGCCAACACGACCCCTTTTTCATCGGCTGTTACGACGGCATCATTAGCAGATTCCAGGATGGACCGGTACATTTGGTTGGCCACATCCAGACGTGTATTTGTCGTTTCCATTTCCGTATCAAACTTGATCAATACAATCAAAAAGCCGATCGTTAAAAGGGCGCCTCCCGCAATCATCCATCCAAGCATAGTCGGCTCCACTACGGGACCGCTGGTCAGAGAGGGACTGCTTCCATCCATATAAAAGGCAGCGGACTCCATTCCTGTGTAATGCATGCCTGAGATAGCCATCCCCATAAATATAGAACTTCCCCATACTTTAAGCTGCCCCTTCTTGTCATCGACCTTCCCTTTTTGTGCATACAAGGAAAAAAGGCGTAACCCTACAAAGGAAACAGCTAGTGCAATGCCTCCGGACACTGCCACCAGCCATGGATTGTATTCTATAAAGGCGTTCATCTTCATGGCATCCATCCCGATGTAATGCATGGACACGATGCTCAAAGCAATGAGCACCGCTCCCGTAAACCGCCACACCTTCTTATCCAATCCTTTACTAATAATAAAAAAGGCGATGAAACTGGATGCAACAGCAGCTAAGATGCTTAGTACAACTAAAGCAACGTCGTACACTACAGGCATTCCCATGTCATAAGCAAGCATGGCAATAAAATGCATCGACCAGATGCCGCCACCGAAAGTAAGGCTCCCTAGTGTCAACCATTTATATCTTGTACGATGAACGGAGGCCATCCGGTTCACAATTTGTAAGGCTGTATAAGAAGACAAGATGGACACGACTACCGATAAAAGCACCAACCATCCGTTATACTCACCGACCACTTCCATTGCTTCCACCTCCATCCTTTTTCCACACCGTTATTTTTCTCCCATTATACATCAACCCGTATGAATCCAATAGAAAAAAAGCCTGTCCAATCGGCCCATTGGTCAGGCTTCTTTCCTATTCTTGAATGGTCTTATTTGCGTACACCGTGGGAGTTGTCTCTGCCTGCGCAACGAGGACAGGCCACCAAAATGGCGCCCCGCGCCAACCATGTTCTTTTTTTCCTACCTGACGAAGCATGATTAATGCCGGGTATTGTTGAGCAACTTTCCTTGCCACTGTCAGTTCCCCAGTTCCTTTACCTGGGGTATCAGGAGAGTTTTCGAACTTTCCATCCTGTTTGAAGCGACTGATCTGCCTGTTCGTTTTTGTAAGCAGCCAGACAAAAGCATCTTCCTGTGCCTCAGAACTCAAGTAATCAAGGATGCCTTCATATTCATCGAGATGAAAATCATGGCCTGTTTCCATTTCAAGCGTCTCATGGACGAGACGGAGTATTTCCTTAGCACTCGTTACTGGAATAAGATAGGCACCCTCTTTGGTGGCAAGAGCACTGTTTATAGCTTTTTTGACAAGCTGATCGATCTTGCGTATCGTCTTTTCGATATGCGTTTTATACCCTGTTTGGAAACCGACAGGCAGCATCCGCTTGTGTGGTTTAATCATCGTAAGGCTTGATAAGAGAATTTTGTTAGGGTTACAAGGCATAATCGTATCATTGAGAGCCCTTTGAATAAAAACAACGCCTTTATGGTGCCCGCCGCGTTCGAAGGCATTCCTCAGTTCTCTGTCGAACTCATGGATCCGTTTCATGACGCTGTAGACCTTTTGTGTCGTGTAAAAACGGGTCACGGCAAGATCAGCGACGGGTCTTGCTCCATACATACGGGAGTGTTGTAAAACCGTATCCTGCTGAAAGGATTTCGGGTTCCTTCCATAGAAAAAGCCGATCAGATTGTGAATCGTTACTCCCCGGTCAAGGATTTGCCCGCCAATAAAAATGTTCATTGGAGCTCGAAGCTTCAGCTCCCCCTTATGATCAAGCAGCTCGGTGACGTCTTTTTCCGAATTGACGACACTACTGACGATATATTCTTCATCCAAAGAATGACGGACTTCTTCATACACATCTTCAAAAGAAGGAGCCGGGGTCTTTTTCAATGTCTTCACCGAACGGATAAGGTCATCATAAGAGTCACGCACCAGTTTATGGAACTCCTCAGATTCCGATCGGGCAGCCTCAATAAGTAACGTTTCAAACCCCTGGATTAATTCCGCCTGCCAGGCATGCGCATTTTTCCCACGTTCGGTGTGGATGATAAAGGAATACTTTTGTTCCCTGCGCCCTTTCATCCGTTGCTGAAAACGACGGATGCTCGAGCCTACTATAAAGTTCACAACCGCCTTCCGGATGTTCGTAATATTTTTCTGACTCAACAACCGGTCCATTTTCACACGGCGGCCATCCATCTTCTTCATAACCTCAAGCTCTTTTTCTTCCACTTCATGATAAAGGTAAGAAGCAAGGTGACCATCCTTCTCACTTTTGTCAAAATAGACATCGCCACCGATATAACGGTCGTGGACAGGCACAAGCTCTGTGAAAGCCGGGCGGATCGGTTCGAACACTTTCCCTTCATGGACCTTCATTTCTTCCGGCTGTAAATAGAGGGAATAAGGGGTCGCAGTTACTTGTAAAAAGGCTGGGCGGTCGAGCGTTTTTCTAAGGTTATTGATTTTTGATGCAATCACCCGCATCTGTTTGATGTTTTGTTCCCGCTTGTATTCATATGCGACACTTGCGAAGTCGGCTTCATCATCAATGAAAAGCACACGTTTAGTTTTTAGTGATGGATATTTTTCCATCACCGCTTGTTGAAGACGGTCAAGATTGTGCGTCTCCTTTTTCACAATCAACGCCAGTTTTTGAGATAATTCATACTTTCGTAGATTATCAGGCATGTTCATAATATCAAAAACCTGCAGGGCATCCTGTTCGATTGCCCCTTCGAACTCTTCGTGAAGGCGGGCATACGTCTGTTTGACGAGCGCATTCGTCCCTTTCGTCAAAAGGATCACCATATCAAAACCATGATCATAGGCGAGACCCATCACCCCGATGAATGTGCGCGTCTTTCCCGATTGAATTTTGCCAAGCAGCATCCCCGGGCGGTGCTCGGTCGTGTCTGTATCTTGAAGTTTCGCCATCGTCCGCAGCATACACTCTCGAACAGGCTGTTTATATTGATTCTTTTTATTTAAATACTTGAAAAAGGCTCCATCCGTTTTCAAGTGTTGGAATGTTGCTGTCATTGTATCTTCTCCCTTTTACAAAACACGCTTATTATACATGATTGTGGAACATGAAAAAAGCAAGGAAACCTGGAAAAGGTCTCCTTGCTTACTTTTCTTTTTGCACAGGGTCTTCTAACTCTTCGAGATCCACTTGACCATCAAAAAGTTTGAGGAGTCTTGCTTTCGCCTGTTCTTTCACATGTTCATCAATATGAGAAATCACTTGATAGACAGCATAAATGATGACCGCACTATCATCCGTAAAACCAACGACCGGAATGAAGTCCGGGATCACATCCACGGGGAGAATCAAATACCCTAATGCCCCCGCAATCGTCAATTTTGCCTTCTTCGGAGTATCAGGGCTTTTGAAGGCATAATACAACAGCAAACTATAATAGACGATTTTCGTCCCGATTCGACTGCTGTACGTACGAAGCTTTTCTCCATACTCTTTCTCTGAAAAATAAGTACGTCCCCGTTCCACCGCTTTGCGAGGGTCAAGGTTTTTCAAACGGTCCTGATAGGTCTTTTGTTTTGTCATAGGCACCTTCCTTTTTTCAGTACTATACTTTTGACGAAAATCACTTATTCTAAACTCATTTAATCTATGATTCGTTTTATTTCCCGGGAAATCGACGCTCTGGAAGGTAACCCTTAGCATCCTCCGGCTATGTTCATTGTAGAAGAAACACTAGTTTTGTCGAATGCGCGAATAAAGCTTACAGTTTTTGGCCTACTCTGATACTTTAAGAGTAACAGTGTCAAAGTTTCCTATACTTATATTTTCACTGACAAAGGAGAGGTTCGAAATGGATCTAGATCAACTTGAATTGAATGCGACTGTAGATGAGACGGTTAAAACAAAACCGTATTATACGGCTTTAGTCGGCTGGAGTGTGCAGGCTATAGAGGCTGCAGCTCGCATGAACCGTCCATTCGTCGTTGTCGGACCTGCAGATTTTGAAACGTATGCAGCAAAGCACGAGATTCCGTTTGTAGGATGGGACTTTAATAAGCTCAATGAAAGCTCTGATCACCTGTATAAGCAGTTGAAGGACATGGGTGTCGAACTTGCTGTTCCTTTATATGAAGAATGTGTGGAATGGGCTGGTGCTCTAAACGCTCGTTTCCGTGAAGATCCTCGCGTATTCAACCGTTCTTTATTGCTTCGCGACAAAGGGATGATGAAGCGGAAAGCTCAAATTTCCGGCATCAAAGTCGGCGTTTTTGAAGAGGCCCACGAGAAGGAAGACGTCCAGCGTTTCTTGAAACGCGTCAACCAAGCTTTGTTGAAACTAGAAGGAGACCACCTCGATCCGATTCACGTCAAACCCTTGGACAAGGCAGGCTCTGTCGGTCATTTGGCGATCTATAATAATGAAGATATTGAACGAATTCAGGATACAGATTTCCCACTATTGATGGAAAGTCACCTTGACGGACAGGAATTCTCGTGTGAAGCGTTCATCCATAAAGGTAAAGTGCGCTTCCTCAATATTACGGAATATGTGAAGCTTGGCTATTCCAACTTCGTTCCGGCTTCCCCAAGCTTAGAGGAAAAGCGCCCACTGATTGAACGTGCGGTTCAACAACTGGTCGACGCTTTCGAAATCGAGTACGGCGTCATCCACCCCGAATACTTTATCACCCAGGATGGAACGCTTCACTTTGGAGAAGTGGCTGCCCGCGTACCTGGAGGTCATATTTTCGAGTTGATTGAGCGCGCTTATGGATTCAGCGCCTATGAAGCCCAAATCCTTTGCAGTGATCCAAATACAACAGAAGAAGAAATCCGCGAATTTTTCCCTGATCCTTATGATTATCAAAACTACGCTGGGTGCCTAATGGTTCACCCGAACGTGGATTATGTGGAAGACTTGAAGATTCCTGAAGAGCTTGAAGACCACCCGTACTTTGAGAAGCACGATATGTTTACCCCTCCTCAAGGAAAAGTAGCCGAACGTGTCGGCTTCGGAAACCATTATGGAACGATCTTTTTCTATGGCCGTGACAGTGAAGAAATGACCGATTTGCTGAAGACATACGAGCAATACAATTTCTACGTATAAGCGCAAGCGATAGAGAAAGGAGAGGTTTTATGCCTCAAACGACGAGTGCCCTTGTCGAACGTTTCATCTATGCTTTAGACGAATTAAATAAAGCTCCATCCTTCGCCAAATCAAAGTACCAGACCGATGTCTATCAGGAGGCGAACCGCCTCATTGAAGCAGAGGATGGCTTTGAAAATTTATATCAGCATGCCGGTCGATTGGAAGAAGCGGGTGTATTTCAAGATGGACCGTGGGAAGCAGCGGAAAAACTCCAGCCTCCCCTTGTAGCAGGTTCTTTGAAAGCGAAGGGGCTGCCTATGATCATCGAAGTCCTCAGCGAACTGCGTATGCTCGCCTTAGCTAAAGGAAAAGCAACAAATCCGAATGTCTCACCTAAAATGGCCGAAGAGTTTTTGAATGAAGTGATGGTCCTGAACCTGAATCTGCTGTTCCCGGATGCCAGTGAAAGTTCCAGGATCGAAAAGCATGAGAATGATGAAAAAGCAGGAAGACTGTTTCAATTCCTATCTACTCATCTTTCCTCAAGCGCTCTGATCCAAACGCTCATTAATGAAATCAAACGTCTCACAGCCCAACGCCCGATCATGGTGAAGCGAATTGTATCCATGATCAAAATGGCGAAGGAAATGCTTGATCAAGATTCGGATGAACAAGGGAAGACAGAACTGAAACAATTTATCTCAGCCATTGAAGGGCCTTCAAAACTGAGTGCTCAGTTCAATGACGTCCATGCGTACCGTTCACAATTGAAAACACTCACACGTACGGACCTTATTTCTGAAAGTGTCGCACTCGCTCAATCCATGCGTGAAACGGGACTTGTCGCTCCACATCATGCTACATTGATTCGATTTTTGAGTAAAAGAAACCCTGCGCTTCTCGCCTATGCGTTGAACTTGAACAGCAAAGGTAGCGCAAACCTCGAGGAGAATCGTGAACTTGTCATCCAGCTGATCCGGGCTTCGATCTTCCCGGCGACACGCCAGGCGATTTACGGCCTGTCGATGTTACTTGAGCGCGGGGTGCTGTCCCACTCCCCTGTTGCGCCAGGATTAAGGCGTCTGGTGGAGCTTGATATCCGTCCGGATGTACGTAATGCTCTGTATTCGACAACGAATACAGGCGAAGGGGTCACAGCAAACAGCATCCTCGTCGCGGGCACGATTCAAGTGCTCGGTCAGCCGCTCGGCGTTGGTCAAGGGTTCAATCCAACATGTCAAGCAGCCCGTGGCATCAGCTTATGGGCCCAGCACGCCCCAGGCTTCTTGCTGGAAATCATTCCACGAGCTGCGCGTGATGGCGATTTGGACTTCACATTCGAAGGAACACCGATTCATTCCAAAGAGCTAACAGGCGGACTTGCTCCGGACCTTGATAAAGAGCTCGATCCTGTATCCCTAGTCCTCGTGCCACACCTGGACAAGATCTACAGTGAAATGATGACACGTGTTGCTTTACGAGGAGAAGACGGACACCGCTGGGTCAACCCGGCTTTTTATGGGAACTGGGTGCAGAAAGGATTCAGCTCCGTGTTCGATCCGATCACCGGATACGTGCTGGATTATCCTGGATTCGTCAAACTTTTCTACGCCACACATCATACGGAATACAATGATGATTATGAATTGATCTATCCAAACCCTGTCGGCATTTTTATTACGAACGTGCACGGCAAACTGCTCGGTCTCCACGCCGTTTCAATTACGAGAATTGCGAAAGACCCGAGTGGCGAGGAAAGAATCTACTTTTATAACCCGAACAATGACGGCTCTCAAAACTGGGGACAGAATATTGAACCAAGCGTCATCGGAAATGGCGAAATGGAAGGCGAAAGCTCCTTACCATTCCATGAATTTGTTTCAAGGTTATACGCTTTTCACTACAACCCTTACGAGCAGGGGGATGCTTACGCAGTGGAAAATTCCATCGTCGATGGCATCCGTCAGCTTGCTCAGGAAAGCTGGGGGAAAGATTATACGTGGGTGTAAAATTAGAAAGAAGCCAGACTCTTTACGAGAGTCTGGCTTTGTTTTGTTCATTGAGGTATGGCGGGGAAAGGTTTATTAGTAGCCTGTGCTCTTTTATTAGCAACTTCAGGTAATATATTAGCAGGTCTGGCACTTTTATTAGCAACTTCATGCCATATATTAGCAGCTTTCATAATTTTATTAGCAGCCTCTGATTTTATCAGTCGCTCTTAACCTTTTATCAGTCACTTTTCTAAATTTATCAGTGGGTTTAGCGTATTTATCAGTGGCTTTTACACTTTTATCAGTGACTTTCCGAAATATATCCGTTTTTCACTAATATAAAAAAAAGACTTCCGAACGAGTCGGAAGTCTTTTTGTCTTACTTATTTTTGAACGTTAGCCGCTTGTGGGCCACGGTCGCCTTCAACGATTTCGAAAGAAACTTGTTCGTTCTCTTCTAGAGTTTTGAATCCTTCGCCTTGAATAGCAGAGAAGTGTACGAATACGTCGTCTTGACCTTCTACTTCAATAAATCCGAAACCTTTTTCTGCGTTGAACCATTTAACTGTACCTTGTAACATGTTGTTACCTCCTGCGTGGATGACGATCCACATTGTATTACTATAATTGCTCTGCCTATTCATTCAAGACGAAAGTCACTTTCACGTTCCTTTAGCTTTCATTCCTAACCGAACAAGAATAATTAACTTTATTATATACCCATATCCAAGCCGCGTCAACCATCGCACAAAATTATTTTTCATCCAATAGCGGAACGGTTTTTTTACCAAAATACACGCGCAGCAGCTGCTCAAGCTTCACTCCGGGATATTTAACCTGCAATTTCTCTTCAAAATTCTTTAAAGAAATTTTTCTTTGTAACTCCAAAGCGTACACGCTCATATCCATAAAGTCTGCAAGAGCAACGAGCTCTTCATGTGAAAGCGGAGCGGTGTAAATGGTTCCTGCCGTCTCCCCTATTCTTTCATACCGTACCCGAAAAGCCTCAAGAACTTTTGCAAAAGGGCCCCTTTCAAAATGCTTCACGGCTACGAATACATTTTTCTTTCTCATCGTTCCATCTCCCCACACCTTGATCTACATGTTATATAGGTATGGTTTCTGTTAGAAAAATGTCCAGCATTTCGGCTGTTCCGGATGTTGAAAAAGGTCCACGGTACGTCCCTCGCTGACAGCTGCACCACTTCTCAACAAACTTGACAGTGATACACAGCCCATCATCAGAGAAGAGAAATGGGCGATATCAATTTCAATGGTCACTTCGGCCTCTTCACCTGTTGGCTGCGGCTTTCCATTCGTAAACTGCCAGACCGATTCGTGCGTTTCATTCAAAAAAGAGTCTTTCACTTTCCAGCCAACCCTAACCGTATCCGTTCCGAAGCAGACCTCTCCTATTTTTTCAAGAAATGCAGGAATATCCAATATGCGATACATCAATCCCCGGCCTTCTTCACTGACTTTATGATAAATCGAAAAGATGAGTTGTTCATCAACATGGACGGGGTCATTTAGTGAATAAGCAAATTCCTGGTCAAACGTCGGGAAATAGATGGAGCGTACCTGATCTTTTTGATTATGTAGATATCGAATAAGCGAGCGATAGGCTTTTGTAGACGTATGGAAGAAGCTTTTTACATGCAAATCGTTTTGTAAAAAGTGGTCGCCCTCTTTGAATTCAAGCGTCACGTACCCTGTCAGCTTGCCCTCTTCCCTCACCCCGAATGTGTGAAGCTCTTCTTTTTCGAGGAAAGCGAAGCCGTACGTAGGAATAGCCGTGGCCCCATGATTGTCTTCTGCCCATGTGTCATAACAGGCTTTCACTTCATCTTGATCATCGGCATTCAACACTTCGACCTTCTCACCTCCATCGTAGGTTGGAAGCTGCGAGGGATGAAAATGGTAGGTCGACAACCGCGGTCCTAATCCAAATCCCATTCGCTTATAAAACGAAGGCTGGAACGGGTACAAGTGGGCGATGATTTGTCCTTTATCTCTAGCTTCTGCTAGGAATTGCTGAATGATCCGCTTCGCATGCCCTTGTTTTTTGTATGGAAGATCGACCGCTACGGTCCCAATTCCACCAGCTTTCACTTGCTGCCCATATACATTCATAACGTGGTCATAAGCGATATATCCACCAACAAGCTGTTCTTTTTCATAAAGACCGATCGTGTGAATGTCATCCTTCTGAGCCATTTTTCGCCTGTGTTCCGTGTACCTTTCCTGCTCTTCTCGAGTATTTAATTTCATCCCTGGGTAACAGCGTCGCGATAAGTCTGTAAATGCTGTGAAATCTTCTACTTTTTTAAAATCCATTATATTTCCTCCTTCATAAACAATTCTGTACATTAAGTCTAGCATTTACCAAATATTTCATCTATTCTATTATATAGAACCTGTCCTTAAGTCCGAGGACATAAGAATCACAAAACCTTTTAGGCAGGTGATGAAAATGGAAGGCTTTATCCCATGGACGAAGTTAAACCATACATACGCTCAAGCTTTACACACGATTATCCCAAAGGTTATCGAAGATCATTTGCTGGATATGAGTCATATAAAAGAATTCAGAAGTTATGTAGAACACTATCCTGACTATTCCAGCCACTTATCCCAAACACTGCACAGGTCCTGCGACGCCCTCTTCCTACCAGAAAAAGAGTATGAAAGGTATATAGAGAAAGACTATGAAGAAGGGGTCCACGTAGGGATTGCTTTTGCTAAACGCAACTACTTCACGATTGATCTGATGCTCCACCTGACTCATAGTACTCGAATGTGCAGCATACAAAGAGTCCTAAAAGCGATCAAAGATGTGGAAACGGTTATCGATTCCTCGCCAATTATTGAGCGCTTTTTTGACATTACGAATAAGAGGCAGAATTCGTTTTTTAAAGGGTACATAAATGAGCAAAACAAAAAGCTGAAGCATCAAAGCATAAGAGATCCACTAACATCATTGTATAACCGCAGGTATTTTTACCCGTATGTAAAAGAAGAACTGGTAAGGGCTCAGAAAGAAGGCTTTCCTATCACTCTGGTCCTTGTTGACTTTAATAACTTTAAAGAGATCAATGATCGTCGAGGTCATCAAGAAGGTGATCGTGTGTTGAAAAGATTCGCCAGATGTCTTTCTAACATCCACGAAGGTTTTGACGGCGCTTTCCGATTCGGAGGGGATGAATTTGTCCTTGTCCTATCTGCGTGCAGTGAGGATACCGCAGAAAAATTAGCCCAGAACCTTAATGAAACGATTAAGCAGATCGAAAAAGGCGCATCCATTTCCTATGGCTTGATCCAACTTCCAGCTGACTCTTTTATTGAAGGTTTAAATTTAGATATGTATCTCAATCTGGCTGACAAGCGAATGTATGAAAATAAACAGTACACCAAAAAAATAAAGACTCCTGAATAAACAGGAGTCTTTTTATCATACAGCAGGAGGGCCGAATTTTCCTTTGCGGAAGTCGTCATATGCCTGTTTGATTTCTCCCATTGAATTCATGACGAATGGTCCGTGCGGGACAATTTCTTCCCTAATCGGTGCCCCAGAATAGACAAGCACCTTCGTTCGGCGCTTCTTGGAAACAAGCTTTAACTCGCTGGTTCCTTCCCCTTCTTCATTGAAAGATAGCGTACCGACGCCGTGCTTTTTCAAATTCACTTCATTTTCACCTGCTACAACATCACCTGCAAGGACGTATAGGAATGCATTGTGGTTTTCAGGTAAATCAAGGGTGAATGATGCGCCTTCTGATAGGGTGATTTCGCTGAGCGTAATGGGAACAATGGAGTTCAGTGGTCCTTCCACTCCGGCCACATTCCCAGAAAACACTTTCACCTCTCCCCCGTCAAAAGGAACGACAGGAGCTTCTTCTCCATATACATTTTGGTAAATGGTCTCGGAGTTCTTCTTGTCTTTCGGAAGGTTCAACCATAGCTGGAGGGTATGCGCGACATCATCTTCCACTCCGTCTTCCGCATGCCTTGCCGCCCAGCCTGCATTCATGTACTGCACGTCACCAGGCTCAAGAATATCGCGGCCGCCTGCATTATCAATGTGTTCCAAACGTCCATCGACGACATACGTGACGGTCTGGAATCCACGGTGCGGGTGATCCGGAAATGTTCCTTTTTTGAACCAATCCTCGGCCATCAGGATGAATGGATCGAAATCGCGCCACCTATCCGCGGGCAAGACCCATCCTTTTTGAATCGCAGGAAATCCCATCTCTTGATATTCCACATACCAGTGATCTTTCACTTCTCTTTGAAAGTTTGCCACGTCAACCATCCTTTCAATTAGTTGCTACATCTACTATCTGATTAAAAAAAGGGCTCCTCACCCTTCAATATTGTTTTGCATTTTCGTAAGGAGCCGATCCAATTCTTGCAGTTCTTCTTTTGAAATCCCTTCCGTCACAGCGTCATTGAAGGCTTCTGCGACAGGTACGACTTGTTCTTTCAACTCCCGTCCTTCTTCCGTCAAATAAAGTTCCAAAGAACGTCTGTCTTCTGTACAAAAGTTCCGCTTGATGAACCCTTTTTTCTCAAGGTTCGAAGCCATCCGGGCAATGTTCGTCTTATCTTTTTTCAAATGATGAGCAAGCTGATTTTGCGTCATGCCGTCCTTTTCCCAAAGCAACATCATAATCAAGTTCTGCTCGGGGGCAAGGTTGTAAGGCTGCAGCTGTGCTTTCACATAGCTCGTCAACTTTAAATCCGTCTGATGAAGCTTGATGCTAATATAATCTTGAAAACTTAAATTCATATGCAATCTCCCTAAATAGTTGCTATACATACTATTATAATCAGACCAAAGTCCTCTGTCAAAAGCTCTGACCATAGATTACCAGAACATAACTGCTGGAGCTATGCTAAACTTTTAGAGAATAAACGAAAGGAAGTCACAGTTATGGAAATCATCCCCTATACGTCTGCAGGACCACTAAGGATCAACATGAGGAAAGAAGAAGTTAGAGAAGTCATGAATGAACCACCTATCGAGTTCGTTCGTGATGAAGATGAACCAACTTCCGATCACTTCGTAAAGTCTGGGGTATTCTCCTATTACAAAGAAGATGAAGAAACAAACAACGCATATGAATTTACAGCTCCCGCCGAGGTCACCTGCAAAGGGATTTCATTCCTAAATATGAGGGAGAGGAAAGCGAAGAAACTCTTTAAGAAGCTTGATCCAGATTTTGTCGACTTTGAGGAAACCTTTATTTCCCTTGAGCACGGGATAAGTTTGTTCTTCATGGATCATAAGGTCGAAACCGTACTCGTCTTTGAACGAAACTACTATGATGATCTGTTTGAAGAACTAAAAAAGTTGGATGAGATATAATGGGCCAGGGCTGAACCCTGGCCGTTTTGTTGTTCGGTCATTGTTAAACATTCGAGTTATTTTGTCATTCGGTCGAGTTAAGGCACTTTGATTTCGCGTTAAGGCACTTTTAACTTGGGTTAAGGAGCTTTCCACTTGAGTTAGGGCGCTTTTTACCTTTTCAGCTATGACGCAATTCGCTCAAGTCCCGCAGAATGTCCGGTAAGGTTGGTCAGATGGTTCAGGTAATTCTGCATAGGCTTCCTGCTCTTCAGAGTAAGCGTAAGGATCCGCCAAAACAGAAAGCAGTTGTTTCACAACACTGAAATCTCCCTCTTCCACCGCGGCTTCAAGTGCTTCTTCCACCCGGTGGTTACGCGGAATAATGGAAGGATTGGATTTTTTCATTAATTCGTGGACATCCGCTTCACTGCTCTCCTGACGCTCCAAACGCGCCTGCCACTGCTTGTACCAGTTGGTAAACGCCGGCTTTCCATAGAGGACTGTTTCATTTGGCCGGCCGAGAGTTAGTGCACGGAAGGTGTTGGTATAATCCGCTTCATTCTTCTCCATAATCTCCAATAAATCTTCAATTAAAGGTTGGTCCTGAGCTTCCTCTGTCACCATTCCCAATTTTGCCCGCATCCCGTTGAGCCAATAAGTGTGATAGTACTTTTCATACTTGGCATGCGCTTCCTGGGCCATTTCCACAGCCTTCTCCTGATTTTCATGGAATAGCGGTATAAGAGTTTCTGCAAAACGAGCCAGATTCCAGGCTCCAATCGGGGGTTGGTTCATATAGGCGTAGCGGCCCTGGCGATCAATCGAACTGAAAACAGTTTTTGGATTATAGGTGTCCATAAACGCACACGGACCGTAGTCGATCGTTTCTCCACTGATGGTCATATTATCTGTATTCATCACGCCGTGAATAAACCCGACGAGCTGCCACTGGGCAATCAGGGACGCCTGCCTTTCAATCACTTTTTCGAAAAAGGACAAGTAAGGCTGCTCTGAATCAAGAATTTCAGGGTCATGGTGCTTGATCGCATAATCGGCTAGGGCCTTCAGCTGGTCGTGGTCCTGGAGACCGGCCGCATATTGGAATGTCCCGATACGTAAATGACTGGATGCGACTCGGGTCAGTACAGCACCAGGAAGAAGGTCTTCCCTCTGCACATACTCCCCTGTCGTCACAACAGCGAGACTCCGGTTCGTCGGGATCCCTAATCCATGCATCGCTTCACTAATGATGTATTCCCGTAGCATTGGACCGAGCGTCGCCCGTCCGTCACCCCCACGGGAAAAAGGCGTACGTCCAGATCCTTTCAACTGGATATCGAAGCGCTCATCCTCAGGCGTCACCTGTTCGCCAAGCAATACCGCTCTTCCGTCGCCCAGCATCGTAAATTGACCAAACTGGTGGCCGGCATAGGCTTGCGCGATCGGTTCCGCTCCTTCCGGTACTGCATTACCTCCAAAAACAGCGGGATCCGGTTCTGTATTTAAGCCCATCTTTTCTGCGAGCGCCTCATTATAGAGAACGAGTTCAGGCTTCTCGACTTCAGAAGGGCTCGTTTTTGTATAAAAAGAATCCGGGAGCTTTGTATAACTCTGCTTCAGATTCCATCCTTTTTGTAAATTCATAAAAATCTCCTTTATCGCTTCAGTCGTTGCCTCTACCATATCATAAGTGTTCCCCCGTTTTCTTTCACTTAGGCATGGATAACTGGAAAGCCCGCCCCTCGATCCGGGGCGGGCTTTCTCACATTAGCTTTTCAATTCTAGGAAAAACACGGCAGGCATTCTCATAAAACACATCTTCCACATGCTTCGATGGGATAAAAGCACCGATAAATTCTGCGTAATCCTTGATCGGAACGAGCGGCCAATCAGAACCGAAAAGCAACTTCTCGTAGTGATCACAATAGGTCAACGCATGGCGGACATGGTCGAAATGATTATCTGCAAGCCTGGCATCCAGTTCTTTTTTCGTTCCAACGAGCCAGCCGGATAAATCGGCAAACATGTTCCGGTTTTTATAAACGACTTCCGCTCCTGTCAGTACCCAAGGATCTCCAAGATGAGCCATGACAAAGTTGACGTCCCTCCTCGATACTGCGACTTCATCTAATGTCAGCGGATGAGAATACTTTAATAATCCTCGTTCTGAATACGTATCTCCTGTATGAAAAACAACAGGCACCTCGTACGCAGCAGCAAGGTCATACACAGGCTGATAGATGTCGTTATAGGCGTAAAACGGATAGTAGCCGAGATAAATTTTAATACCAACGGTCTCGGGTTCTTGAAGCTTCGTTTCTAATCGGTCCAATGCGTGCTGATCCAAGCAGAAAGGATTAATCCCCGGACACACCCCCAATCCAGGTGGCGAACCCTCATCCAAATCAAGCCCCATGGGTGTCTGAACTTGACGGTCCGGAAAGCCTTCCTTCCCTTCAGTCACGCCCATCCCAATGGCAAAAGCAATATCACCATCTTTCATCTCTTTGCGAAGTCCTTCTTTTGTATAATCGACACGGGATAAGTCCTTTCCCGTGTCTTTAAAACTTTGGATGCTGGAAAAATGGATATGGGCATCAATGATTTTCATCTTATATCCCCTTGAAAGAAATCCGGTGGAACGGGTGCTGCTTCCATGGTTCCTCATGTTCACCTATAACAAAAAATGTTGGCCGAACAGCAGCTGCCTTTTGTGATGAAGCGGACCACTCGTGAACAGATTCCACGAGGAAAACGTCTTGGTTCATATACATTTCCGCCTGCTTCCGCGTTTGGGAGTGGATCATCATCAGGTGATCCTTTTTTCCATCCGAACCGATGACAACAGAAGGGCCGGATTCGAGCTCATACTCCTCTACCCCAGCGTAATACGTATGGAAAACCCCTTCCGTCGGGATTCGAGCATAGCATGAGGATAAGTTTTCATCCGGTTTCAAAAAGGCTTCCAGCGCTATTTTCTCAGCAGCAAAAGTACGAGGAGCTCCCTGCTCGATTTCTGCATAAACGGCTACGACCGGCACTTCAGGTAATGTCAGGGCATATTGTTTCAAGGTCACACCTTTCATCTTTTCATGTTCATGGAAGGTTGTAGCCATACAAATTCCCGTCCAATGATTGCCGTTATGATCTTCCTTCGACACGGATTCCACTTTCGTTTCTTCTTTCATCATCGAAAAAGGACTCACACCATCCATGACATAGCGCAGTCCTCCACCCCATGGGTTCCACCAGCTTCTCGGACCTGCTTCTGGATACTGGTGATGAAGGAACTCGCGCCCTTGATGACAGAGGGAGTAGATTCCAGGAAAATAAGAAGACGAGGCTGTAAACGTTAATACACCGTTATCGACCGTCCAACGATCTTCTGCTTGGCTAACATTCACCTTTTGATCTCCCTGGACGAGCTGACAAGTCATGAAATCAGCGTTTCTCCCTTCAGAACGGAAGGTGCCAGTTAAAGTAGTGAGACCAGGACGCTCGTGGACGATCGGCACATCAATGGCGGTCACACCATCCTCACGCTTCACTTCTTTCCTATACGAATTTGCGTCATTTTCGATCGTCAAGGTTCCATACACATGCGGAGTCAGTAAAGACCGGAACGAATGCGTCACTTCATCCCCTGTTTTTGAGACAAACCCTTCTTTCGGTACCACCTCAAACACTGGCTTCTCCGGAAGTGGATCCACCTCCCCTAAGACCATTTCACGCCAGTCGGACCAATGAGTGGTAACATTCACACCAATTTGGATCGGTCCGCGACAGATCTTTTGTCCTGAAGGAAGCTGGTCGAGGGGGTACTCAAAAGCGAAGCGCCAGTCATCTTTCCTCCCCGTTGCTTCTTTCGGCCACGCGATCCCGAACGTATCGCCAGCACGGTTTGTCGTATAAAGCCATCGTTCTGAAAGATCTTTATCACGCAAGTATTCCGTGTAAGGGATCAACGCTTCCGTACCAATCACCACGCCGTCTTTTTCAGGGAGAGCGAGAGCTTTATATTTCGGAAAAACTGGCTGCAGCAAATGAAGATTTTTGTAATCATTACCCCCGTTATTGATTAGCTCGTGATGGATCTCAACAAGCCCGTCGCCATAGATTTTGTAATAACTATTCAACACAATCCCCGGGAAGGCCTCAGACTCAAGGGAAGTTTTCACTACAAAAGCTTCCGCCAGCTCAATATACTCGACCGACGTCGCCATCTTTTTCGAAAATTCCTCACTGAACGGATGACCAAGCTTTGGAGTCATAAGAAGAAGTGGATCTTCTTTCGACCTGACCGATCCTACAGAAACCATATGATTTCTTTTCTCGATACACACATAATAAGGACCATTGTAGCCATACCATTCCGTATCGGTATCTCCACCAAATTTCCCACCGAATCCCGGAAAAGCAAGCGCAATCTTTGTACGGAAGGAAAAAGCACGGCCATCCTCTGTACGTCCATCGACTTCCACTTCCTCATTCAAAAATCCATTCATCAACAATTCAACAGAAACCGGAATGGTGGCACGCCCTTTGCCTTCCACCTCGACCTCCACCGATGATTGCGACCACTCGACTACTTTTTGGTGAGGGCACTTGATCGTCCATACTGTTTTTTCTTCCATACGGCTTTCCACATCCAAATAAAGCGTGCCCTTTTGCCGCGGGCGCCAATATTTTTGAACCGTACGGACATCCACCTTCCCTGCTTGGAGAGGAAAAACACCCGTTCTCAATGGAAGGCGTCTGCCATTGATCGTGATATCCGCTCCGATGACAGGGTGGGTTTTCCATGGGCTTGGCTCTTGGTCCGGTACATGAACTTGGACGCTGGATGAAGTACTCCATTCGGACTCTACCATTGTCTCTTCATTCAAATCTTCGTTTACAAGTGATGAGGAATTTCCAGACAATGATACTTCGAGACCCTCGCTCGTAAAATTCTCTACCCGATAGATTACAGGGTAATCTTTGTTTTCCAAAAGTTTAAAATCAGGCACTTCCATCTCTACCCGCCAGTCATTCGTTTCAATGAGAGAGATGCCACGCCCAGTACGTTCGAACTGAACCCGCACAAACTCGTCTTCTGCTTCCCAGCGATATTCATAAAAAGTGAAACCTTTTTCTTTCCTTCCATCAGGCTTGATTTCAATCGGCCTCATACTTGTCGAGTACCAATCATGCTTATCAAAAAAAGGTCTCAACGCTTCAATTTGAAGCACCTGTGGCATGAAGTTCATCAGATGAGTCGCATCATCCCGATCCTCCCAGAAAAAGCCGCACTTTTTATAAAGCGGCACCGCCTTCGTATTTCCCGGCCATGTAAAAAGATCAAGACGCGGCCAACCATATTCGACCGTTTGATCTATGGCTTGAAGCAGCAATTTTTTTCCGATCTTCAACCCGTGATATCCTGGATGCACATTTAAAAGCGGAATATAAAGAGCTCCTGTATCTTCCTTATACTCCGAAAGTCCACAATAACCGACAACTTCCTCGTCAACTACAGCAAGAAACAAATGAAGATTCGTAGATTCCGCTTCCTTTTCCACGACGTCCTCTGCCGTCGTGACAACCGCATCACCACCCCAGTTATCACGGCTCTCATTCCACATTTTCGCTACCCCTGCTGCATACTTTTCTTCATACTCTACAATGCTCACGCGCTCTATTGTCTTCATAGCATTTCCTCCAACATATGTAATGGAAAATACTTGCTCACTCACAGTTTATGAGTTTATGACTAGGAAGTAAAGAATATTCAAACAAATCTATATCGCGCAACGACCTAACGCTGGGTAATACCGCCCTAACTCAAGGGAATAGCGACCTAACGCTGAAAATTAACGTCCTATCAAGATACTGAAAATTCCTCAAAAAAAAAAAAAAAGCCAGGCAGAATCGCCTGACTTTACTTTCGTATTCGATTCAAAAACTGCTGGGTACGCGGTTCTTTCGTCTGTTGGAAAATCTGTTCAGGGGTCCCCTCTTCGACAACTTTTCCCTGATCCATGAAAATGACCCGGTCGGCCACTTCTTCCGCAAAGCTCATTTCATGGGTGACAACGACCATCGTCATCCCTTCTTCCGCAAGTTCTTTCATGACATCAAGGACATCACCGACGAGCTCAGGGTCAAGAGCTGAAGTGGGTTCATCGAACAAAATGACTTCCACTCCCGTCGCGAGAGCACGGGCAATGCCGACACGCTGTTGCTGTCCTCCTGAGAGTTGATGAGGATAAGCGTCAAGCTTCTCACCAAGGCCGACCTTCGTTAAGATATCCTTCGCTCGTTCACGTGCTTTCGCTTTGGATATCTTTTGGACGGTCACAGGACCTTCCATCACATTTTCCAGTGCGGTGAAATGCGGGAAAAGGTTATGGTTCTGAAACACCATCCCGGTCTGTTTTCTGAATTCGACGATTTGCTTTTTCTTCAGTGGTTTGGAAAAATCCATCGATTGCTTACCAATGGTAATTTCCCCTTCTTCCGGCGTTTCCAGAATGTTTAATGTGCGGAGCAGCGTTGTTTTCCCAGAACCCGAGGGGCCGATCACAACGACCACTTCCCCGCGCGCGACATCCATATGAATGTTTTTCAGTACGTGCAAATCTCCAAAGTATTTATTGAGGTCTTTGACAGTAATCATAGCAGCAGCCTCCTATTTTGCGACATATTGATCCAGCCTGTTTTCTACACGATCCTGCACGAAGGAAAGACCGATACAAATGATCCAGTAAATCACTGCCGCTTCCGTATAGACAAGCAGAAAATGATAGTTCGTTGCCGCGATTTCCTGTGCTTTACGGAACATTTCCGTGTACGTAATCGTCGATGCCAACGATGTATCTTTAATCAAGCCGATGAAGGAATTCGACAATGGCGGAATCGATACTCTCGTCGCTTGAGGCAGAACGACACGGCGTAACGCCTGCAAGTTCGTCATACCGATCGAGTGAGAGGCTTCCCACTGTCCTTTAGGTATCGACAAAATGGCCGCACGAATAATCTCAGAATTGTAAGCTCCCATATTCAACGAAAAACCGATGATGGCAGAATACAACGGGTTGATCGTCACTCCAACAGACGGGAGCCCGAAAAAGATGATAAACAATTGCACAAGCAAAGGTGTACCGCGAATGATCGACACATAAACGCGTGCTATCCATTGAAGGACTTTCATGTTGGAAAGCCTCATAAGAGCTGTAATCACAGCTAAAACCAAACCGATGGCAAAGGTAATCAGCGTCAGCGGAATTGTATAGTAGAAAGCCCCTTTCACCAAAGGGAGAAAAGAGCTCACAATAATATCGATATACTTTTCCATTTCAGGGTCTGTAAAGATATTACTTAGATACATCTTCACCAAACCACTTCTCGGAAATTTCAAGGTATGTGCCATCGTCCTTCATTTCTTGAAGCGCTTCATTGACTGCTTTCACAAGAT
This sequence comes from Halobacillus aidingensis, assembly GCF_900104185.1. GTDB lineage: Bacteria > Bacillota > Bacilli > Bacillales > Halobacillaceae > Halobacillus > Halobacillus aidingensis. The sequence continues at coordinate 28,782 of NZ_FNIZ01000004.1, forward strand.
CTTCATTACCTTGACGGAAAAGCAGTCCACTTTGAGAAGCATCATCTTGACGTGCAGCGATCTTGACTGGTGCCTCCTCACGGTTGTTCAAATAGTCAAGTACAGACAAACGGTCGTTGACAGTCGCCTCCACACGTTTGGTGGCAAGCAGCTGCATTGATTCATTGAATCCCTCAACACTAGTAATTTCTGCTCCATTTTCACGGGCAATGTCCGCGTAATTACTTGTCATCGATTGGGCAGCATTCACACCTTCCAAATCTTCAAAGCTTCCAATGGATTCGTTATCTTTGTGGGTGACAATGACCGCTGAAGACTGGATGTAAGGATTAGAAAAAGAGTATTCTTCCTGGCGTTCTTCTGTAATTCCAACCTGGTTGGCAACCATATCAAAACGTTCCGCATTCAGACCAGCAAACATTGAATCCCACTTCGTTTCATTAAACACAGGCTTGACTCCAAGACGATCGGCCACTTCCCGTGCAATCTCTACGTCAAAACCAGTCAATTTATCATTTTCATCGTGGAAGGTGTACGGACGATACGTTCCTTCTGTACCGATCACCAATTCTCCACTTTCTTGAATTTGTTCAAGCAAGGTCTGCTCAGACTCGCCAGACTCATTCCCTTCATCTGAAGAAGTCTGATCATTTTCCTCACTGCTCCCGCAAGCAGCGAGAACCACCACTAAAAAACCTATAAATAAAAGCAAAAAGAACTTTTTCATATCAGGAACCTCCTTAAAACCAAGTAATTTTATATGTTTTATTGCTTTTATGATATTAAAGGATAAAGGGAGGGTTGTCAACATCGAAATCTTGACATAAAAAAAGGTGTGACAATTCATTATTTCTAATTACCCAGACATTAAAAAACCTGACAAACAAATGTCAGGTTTTCATTTCTCTAATGTTTAATGGTTTGTGGCGGCTCTTCCATCCACCCATGCTTAATCATGATTTTAGCTCCATCATGGGCATACTCAAAAACATCCTTCATAAAAACGCTCAATTTCACAGGTAGATCATTCCGCAAACTGAAAGCTGTCCCTAAAGAGTTCCCGCCAAGTGAAAAACTACAAAACAAGCTAACACAATACATCATAAGCTTATCTGAAAACGGCGGAATTTTGGAAGTCGTAAAATTCCCGCCTGCTGTTGAAGGCACTTGAAGGTCATTTTGTAAAAACACTTCACTCATTTCCTTGACCAGCCCCTTAGCTAATTCCCCACCTTTGTGAAAATAATTGCTTACCTCTTGATAAGTGGCGCATTGAGCAAATCCAAAAATCATCTGCATACCCGTTACATTGGATTCGATTGAATGGTGGATATGGGCGATTTCGACTGTGTTCAGCGCCCGTTTTCCTTTTATAGGATTGAACATGCCTAAATAATTTGTCCCTTTCGCATGCTCCACCTGCTTTTGCACGGCTACATAAGGAGATTTTGGAAGATAACCTTTGGTCAATAAAAATTGAGTACAGTCGTCATAGCATTTTTGAGTAATCTGGGTCAGCTCCTGATACAACAACGTGACATCCTGACGATAAGACATGGTTAAATTCAGTGTGTGCATCCCCATGGTGATTTCTTCCACCAAACGCAAGAACATAATGTCAAAACCATTATCGAAAAGCTTCGGGACACCTTTATTCACATCTTCTTTTGTAAAACCGATGGGAACAGGCAAGTCTTCTGCCCGATACATGGATTCGATTTTCCCTACATACGGCTGCATGGTTGATCTTAAATTCGTCATAATTTGTTTCGCTTCAGGATCGTCCGCTTGTTCTATGAAATATTCAAGCATCGTAAGAATCATCGTCTTCTGCTGATAAGTCATCCATAAAACTCCGATTTCAGACGAGGATAAACGAGGGCTTTCCGGCATTTTGAACTCCTCCAATTTGGATTGCATTCAGTCATTCACTGCAATATCCGTGCTTTTTCCTTAGTCTTTTCAAACTGGTCTAATTCATTCATGCATAAAGGTAAAAAGTAAGACATAAGGAGAGGATTGTTGGAGAAATTAAGAAGGAACCATAAGGAGGATGATGATTATGAGTAAAAATAGTGAAAGCAGGAAGAAAAACAACCCTAAAGGCAGAGACCGCGGATCTGCTAATCAGAAGCTGCAGGCAGCTCTCGAGGGACGCAACAAAGATGACGATCATTTATCCGCAGCGTATATGAACAACAATACGGCAGCTGTTGATGTGAACGAAGAACAATAAGAACAAATGCTTAGGACGTTGGAGCTGGATGTCGCTCCACAGGGCAATATGTCCACAGTTACAGCTCAAAATGCTATCACTTCCTAGACCCAAGGAAAAGGCCTGCCCATCAACGGGCAGGCCTTTATTTATCATCACTTTTGGTTTTGTTTACGTGCAAGCATTTCTTTCACCTGATTGTAGGAAAGACCTGATTGTCCATTTCTCCGTTTCACTTCACTCACATTCGTGCCAGAGCTTGCAAACACATCTTTTCCAGGATTGTTCGATATGTTCATTCGAATCACCTCCTGGTCTTACTTTTCGCTCTTTTGGTTTGCTTTATCCTTCGAGCTTTGCAGAAAAATATCCGAGAGCTGCTCCAAGAATAGCCCCGCCAAGCACTTCAATCGGCTGATGACCGAGAAGCTCCTTCAATTCTTTATCACGCTCAACAAATTCAGAGCTCGGAAAATCACCAGAAATCGCGGCAAAGTTATCTTCGAGATCATTGACCAATTGCGCGATTTCACCTGTATGACGCCTGATTCCTTGAGCATCATACATAACGATCACACCGAAGATCGCTGCGAGAGCTGTTTCCGTATGACGTGATCCCTTGTTGGCAGCGATATAAGTCGCAAGCGCCGAAACTCCAGCCGAGTGGGAGCTCGGCATTCCACCTGTTGTCGCTACCTGCTTCACATCCCATTCTCCAGACACTTTTTTATGAGTAATAATTTTTAAGGCTTGTGCAATTCCAATTGCCGATAGGGCTGTAATGACCCCTCGATTCATCTTATCCATTTTTGACCCTCCAGTTCATCAACATCTTTATATGTTCATACCCTTTGTGTTTGGTTTTATTCAGAAGAATGTAAGAATCATACGTACTCACTTCCGAGAATAAGGTGCTATAATAGATATAAATGACTACTTGGGAGGGTGGGCCTTTGAGAACGGTACAAAGCTCTGTAGAAGAGTCGCAAACCCTGGACCTTGTCATCCTTCAAATGGAAGAACGTTTGAAAACATTGGAAGAACACAAGGATTTCAACAGCGTCTTTCAACGGGTTTATCTTTTAATGACGAAAGAAATGCAAAAAAGGCTGGCTGCTGACTTCTTTACCGATCCTATTTGGATGGAACGCTTGCTGATCCACTTTGCTGACCGTTATTTCCAAGCCATGGACAATCTCCAATCAGAAAAAGAAGATTCGAGATGCTGGACACTTGCCTTTCGTATGGCCGAACAAAAACAAACGTTTGTTTTGCAGGATGCCCTTCTCGGCATCAATGCCCACATCAACTACGACCTTCCCTTAGCCCTTCACCACATCATTTCAAAAGAAAAAATATGGCCGGATTCCCGTCTTATGCTGCACCGCCGGAAAGATCACGAACGAATCAATGATGTTCTCGCTGAGCTTGTAGACATCGTCCAGGATGAACTTTCCGCTCATTATGCCCGCTTCATTAAATGGATGGACCGACTGCTGCGACGGCACGACGAAAAACTTTCCTCGTTTTTCCTTAGCCACTGCAGGACGAATGTATGGTACAACACCGAACTTCTCCTGAACACGACAAGCCTTGAACAATTCAAGAAAGAGCAACAGCGCATCGACCAGGAAGTGCATCGTATCGGAATTGAAATCGCCACCTTCCATTCCCGTCGCTTTTCTTTTACGAAGCATTTTGTTCCCTTATCAAGAAAATACAAATGGTTTTAATTAAAAAAGCTGACAGGCTCCTCTTCCGCCTGTCAGCCTTATTCATGATTAAAATGTATTATAAATTTCATCACATTCGCCCGCCACAGGCTCATAAAAACAGTGAGATTTATATCTTCCAACCTGACTCTGACCGTACCACGTCGGTGGGCAGTCTCCGTCCGGTCTGAAGTACCATAAACTGTACTTCGCCGGCCAGGTCCTATATCCCTTCACGTTTCTCCGTGCCAAACGTTTTTCACTTTCCCGCGCTCTTTGGTAGTACATGCCATGTTGCAAGGCTTCAAATGCTTTCGGTTGATTGATCACCTCTGGCAATGTACTCACCCCTTTAAAATCTGAACAATTCGCTCTTGCGCGATTCACGGTCACAGCCCCTACATGTAACATCCCCTGCTTCCCTTCACCGACAGCCTCCGCTCGCAGCAATCGTGCCAACATGTCAATATGTTTGCTTGGAGCTTTAATAACAGCCATGTGATCGCCCCCTTTTTGCTCGCTCTTTTATATCTATTCATAAAAAGGGTGAGCATGAAAAAAAGACGGGATTATGACAACCTTTGTCTCCTCCGTTGATGCCATAGCGTCACTTCAAGGGAAGTAAGACAAATGAGAAGCCAGGCTATCCCAAACAAATAGCCTGCAACGACGTCTGTAAAGAAATGCACCCCTAAATAAACACGACTGATACCGATAAGCATTGCGATGAGGGACAAAACAATATTGATCCCCCATTTCCACCTTGGTTCAAGTTTACTGATTGCGAAAAGGTAGATGATAAAACCATAAAAAACGAGAGCGCCGGACGCGTGACCACTCGGAAAACTGGATGTCGCGCCGTGATAATCACCCTTGAACTCAGGTCTGGCACGACTGGAGAATGACTTTAATCCTGCCGTAAGACCACTGACGCCACCCATAGCCAAAATGAAATAAACACCGACCCATCGACTGAATGGCGAAAAGAACAGCAAATAGACAGCCAGGATGAGTGAAACAATGACCATAAAGATTACGGACCCTGCCTTAGAGATAGCTTTTGCCAGCGGCTCTGCTCCTCCAAAGGAAGTTGCCCGCACTAGATCGAAAGCCTGCTGATCAATGGCGAATTTTTCTTTCTGTAAAATGCTGTGGGTCAAATCAATAAAATAATAAATGCTGATTCCAAGTGAAAGGAATCCAACCAGAATAAGTAATACAGATGTGACGGATAAATCCGAAATTTTCGTTCCAGAAAATAGCATACCTACTTCACCTTCTTTTTCTTTCGTGATAAACCATTCCCCTACCTGGTGTAAATAAACGGCTCACCACTGAATTACTCTAGTTTCCCCCATACTTAGAAGGAATAATATAAGGTGGAGGATTTCAGATATGCACTATGTCACTCCTGTCTTGAGTCGCCGGTGGTGTGATGAAAGAAGAAAAGTGTAAGTCCGCCTTTGAGAGGGCATGAGTCGCGCTTCGGTAAGCTGTATCGCGCGTTGGAATGCTGGGTCGCGCGTTGGAATGCCGGGTCGCGCGTTGGAATGCTGGGTCGCGCGCTGGAATGCTGGGTCGCGCGTTGGAGGACTGAGTCGCGCGCTGGAATGCTGGGTCGCGCGCTGGAATGCTGGGTCGCGCGTTGGAGGACTGAGTCGCGCGCTGGAATGCTGGGTCGCGCGCTGGAATGCTGGGTCGCGCGTTGGAGGACTGAGTCGCGCGCTGGAATGCTGGGCCGCGCGTTGGAGGACTGAGTCGCGCGCTGGAATGCTGGGTCGCGCGTTGGAGGGCTGGGTCGCGCGCTGGAATGCTGAATCACACGCTGGAAGTCAGAATTGCGCTCTTAGGAAGCAGGATATAAAAAAGGAACTCCCTAAAAAGGAAGTCCCCCTTACATTATTCTCCATCGTAGTTACTCTCAGGTAATGTATCCCAGAACGAAGGATCAGCAGATTCAAGCGAACCATCCGCCAGAGCCTCCAGTGTAGCTGTCATGGCTGTCACCGCTTGCTGGATCAAATATCCATTACTCTTCTGGCCAAGGACATAATCTTCACGATAATGGTCGGCCATTCCTCTCATTTCAAATAACAGGGTGGAGATGCCATATTCAGCAGCCAGTCCATTACGGCTGATCGTCTGTGCCGTTCCACCAGGATATTTAGAAAGAAGACCATAACCTTTGGATTCAACGGCGTTGTAGACGACAGCTCCCAATTTCTTCGACTGTTCACGAACCTCTGGATCCACCTCTGAATTTGTCGGATATAAAATAGAACCAGATACCAGCTCACCTGTATCCCCAAGCGTCACCTGTGTTCCCTGGTGATGCAAGTCGATCATATAATCAGGACTGTATTTTTGCAGCACTTCTTCATGCAACGCCTTCGTTTCAGGCTGCTCGCGATCGACGTGGTCACGGTTCAAGTCTACCCCGTTCGCATTATAGCGTGTGTGCGTTCCTGACACGTAATCATCCAAAGAGAAGTTCACATCCCCTTCCGCTCCATCTACATTCAACCTTGGAGCAATGAGAACATTCACGTTTTCAAGAATGTTTTTCACGTTCTTCCCATTGGAAGTCAAATGTTTGATGACTTGCAAGGCGCCTTCTGTCGTCAGCGTTTCATTCCCATGCTGCTGGGTGAGAAACAGGACGGTCGGCTTGTCTTCATCCATGGCGCCGAACTTCGCTAAATATAAATCTCTTCCTTTTACGGACTGCCCATAGACTTCAAGCTCAAGTGCTTCTGAACGCTGATCAAGCTTATGTAAGAAATCAGCCATCTCTTCATAAGAATGCAGGCGTTCATTTTTGATGGTTTCATTTCCATTGTAGTTCGGTCCATTCGCTCCGTTGTCTCCAGCCAGAACGGTTCCACTTCCCGGAATCAATCCACCTGTTGTCAAAAGTGCACCTGTTACAGCTACCGTCAATAATTTCTTTTTCATCAAATGCCTCCCAATTTATAGGTTATTTACCAAATACTTCATTCTTTCAGCAAAAACCTGCTTGAGCAGACAAAATGAACAAAAGTGACTAACCGTTTTTATCTGGATCTCCAATATGTATACATTCCGAACTAGGACCTCCCACCTCCTTTGCAAGAAAAAAAAGAATCAGCTCCCTGAGGGAAGACTGACTCTTCATTGCCTATTCTTCATAAGGAATGTCATTTTCTTCGCACCATTCCCTTGCGATCTCCGCATACCAATCTGACTTATACTTGTACCAATCCTCCAACAAGCCGTGATATTCTATATGCTTCCGGAAGCGGCGGAAAGCACCACGTCCACGGATGGCATTCAGCACCTGTGTCCTGACTTGTTCATCTTTAATAGAATAAGAGAAACTCTCGATGATTTCGTAGTCATGAATATCCCACTTAGAAGGCAGTTCCACGAATCTCTCTTTATTTTGGACGACCATGTTCGCGATCTCCCAGTCCTCCTCCAGCCAATCTATCCGCGCCTCATAAGGCTCGCCCATTTCGGCATCATCATACATTCCTGGAGGAAAACGAACGACTTCATACGTTTCCCGATCAAAAAATGCCATATATTCTTCCATGATTATCTCTAACTCATCAGCAACCTTCCTCAGTTTGACTGTCACTGTTTATCCTCCTCTTCGCACAATGGGCTACTTTAGCGATCCACAACATTTCTTATATTTTTTGCCACTGCCACAGGGACAAGGTTCGTTTCGTCCGATCTTTCTCTCTTGTTTAAAAGGGACGACCTTCTCACTGGTTTCTACTTCCGAGGAAGCCTGCTTATGACGAGAGAGCTCAACTGGTTTGTGACCTTTCAACATCCACATCCGGGTATGGTTGTTGGCGTAGACGAAAGTGTCCGCTACTTGCTGCATCACCTGGCGATTAGGGATTTCAAACGCTTCCTGGAATTCTTCCAACAGTTCATTGATGTCCACCCCTTCTTTCAGAAGCTCTCCAAACATATACGCCTGATCGAGGATTTCCTCCTCATCTACATCATAAGAGTTTCGAATCAGCTCCATAAAAGGCTGCATGGCTTCCGACGGATCCGTCGCCCCTGCTCTTAGTAACTGTTCCTTTGAAAAAGGATAATAGGGAACTTCAGGCCGAGATTCGTGCTGGGTCATGAGCTCTTTCTCTTCTTCGAAATCTAGACCGGCGTGGAAAAATCCTCCAGAAATAGTGCTCACTTCATAATAAGAACAAAGCCGCATCACTTCAAAATAACGCTGGATGTCTACTCCCCTTCCGCTAAGTCGCTCCAACGCTGAAATAACCGCCCCGTGTGTGATATACCCATAATAATGGAGCATGCCTTTGGTCAAACGAATCCACTCTGTATTTTCACGGACTTGCTGCTGAAGCTTTTGCCCGTCTGCTTCACGGAACGCCGATCTTAATTCTTTCGGAAGCACCCATACCCGTTTTCCATCATTTCTCGCAGGAAACACCCAGCCGCGCTCGACCATTTTTCTCGCAGTAGAAAAAGGAACGTCTTTTCCGCTGACATGCGCTTCCCCTGCAGCCAGCTTTTTTACCAGTTCATAGGCTCCTTCATTCATATAGGATAGAGTCCGGTGCAAATGTACGGGAAGCAGTTCCTTAAAGTGGGCGATTAAATCTGCTTTATTCAGCGAACTTAACCCTTTAAAGCCGAAATTCTTTCTTATCTCATCCAGTTCTGTTTTCGTCCGTTGTTCCAATACACCCTCAAGATCATCGAGACCAGAGGGATGATTCCAAAATTTCTGTTCCTGCATTCGTTGTCTTTCCTTTTCACGCTTTTGGCTTTCCTTCAAGTTCTTTAACAACTGGCTTTTATTCATAAATGGTACCTCCAAGGACACTCGTATTCTCTGTCCATTCTAACATGTCAGATGCCTATGCTCAGAGACTGCTCGAGAGATCATGATCAATGGGCTGCTTCCAATGTTTTCTCATACTTTTTTCACAACATTCCGTTCGCTATATGTTATCCTTGTATCCACTACGAATGATAGCTAGAGCTGGACAATGTTATAGATTTGGAAATCTTTCATTCTATTATGAACAACACAGCTGTTATATAGACACATGAATGAAACATCGGAGGAGCTAACATGAACATTTTGATTACAGGAGCTACAGGCTTTTTAGGAAAACAACTAGCATTGAAATTGCTGAACGACAACCATAACGTCTATGCCCTAGTAAGAAGTCAGCGTAAAGCGGAAAACCTTAAGGAGGACATTCCTGCAGATGCCAAGGGAAAGCTCCACGTCATCGAAGGCGACCTGTCTCTTAAAAACGCTGGAGTCAGTGAAGAGCAACTCCTTCGTTTGCGAGACCAGATTGACACGGTTTATCACAGCGCTGCCTTCCTTTCTTTTGATGAAAATGAACGTGATAAAACCTTCAAAGTCAATGTGAACGGTACAGAGAATGTGCTTCATCTTGCGCAGGACATTCATGCTGCAAACTTTTATTATGTAAGCACAGCATACACGCTTGGAATGAAACGTCAGGCTTCAGAGCAGTTACACGAAAAGGAGCAGACGTTTGTGAATGCTTATGAAGAAAGCAAATGTCACGCCGAACACCTTGTTCTAGGCTACAATCATACGTTAAATATCAAAATTTTCCGTCCCTCCATTATTATCGGAGATTCAAAAACTGGAGAAGCAGACACGAGTTTCGCATTATATGGAGTCATTCGCGGCCTTGAAATTCTTAAGAAACGAACAGAACGGAAAAAGGAGCTGCAGGACCAAACGTTTAAGTTCTTATGTACAGGTGAGACCAGTCAAAACTTCGTCCCTGTCGACTATGTGGTGGATGTACTCACTGCCGCTCTGAATATGGATCATCCCAAAGCCATCTATCACATTACGAATCCTCATCCGCCGACCAATCGTTTGTTATTTGAAATGATCAAGGAAAAGCTTGATTTTCATAATATCGAGATGGTCCCGTCCGATTACGAGGGGGAATTAACGAAGGAAGAGCAAGTATTCAATGCTCCGATGAGCGTATTCCGTCCTTATTGGAATAAAAACATTTCTTTTGACGACAGTAATACACAGGAACTTCTGAGTAAGAATGGTATGTCTCGTCTGGATATGGACAAATCTATGATAGAACGCATCCTTTATGGAAACAAAACAACAGTCAAAGCATAAACAAGAAGATAAAAACGCAGAGGAGATCTATTATCCTCTGCGTTTTATAATGGTAAAGGCTTTTTGAGAGACTATTGAAATGATGGAATCCAAATACTGGTGTTCACTGAGTATGCCTATGCTTTGACGTTCAGAAAATGGTTGGATACACTCTCTGCAAACTGCGAACACGCATTCAGGTCTTCTTCTGTATCTGGATTCATTTCAATTTTCAACCCTTCTGCAATAAGATCCGCACCCGCTTCTTTCAATTGATCTTCCAACAAATGGACAGCTTCACAGAAACGAGGGTACACGGCATCACCGGATCCGAACACGGCTGCTGATATGCCTGTTAAATCAACATCAGCCAGCTCATCATAAAAATCCTCTACTTCATAGGGTAAATCCCCATCGTTCCATGTATAGGAGCCAATAAGTAAACCATCATATTCTAATAGCGAAGAGACTTCTATGTCTTCTAACTCGCGCATTTCCACCTCATGGTCACAGTCTAAATGAGACTTTAAAAGGTCAGCTATATCCTCTGTATTTCCAGACATACTGGCAAAGCCAATCAGGATCTTCGTCATGACTTACTCCCTTCTGATACAGCTTCATGCGTATATAAATGTTTCATCTGTTTATATGCTTTCGTATACATTTGGAATAAACCTTCATCTTGAACATGTAGAGCCTGATCAATTTTGTATGCTTGGTAATTCATTTGCAACTCTACATCCAACCAAGTCATCAACATCCGTTTTTGATAAAGTTCATCTATAAAACGTGCAGACATGTTGAAAGGCTCTTCCCCTTCTCTCTGGACGCTGACGTTCCACCCGTGGCTTTCTATATAAAAAGGATCGTTCAACACATATAAGCGCTGGCCTATTCCAAAGCGAATCGTTTTGTGACAGCCACAACCTGCATTTCTCCTTTCATATCGGAAAGGTTTAATGACATATAAACAATGTCCCATGGTTGGCTTCACTCCCTATGTAAGTATATAAATATATTAATTGATAACGATTATCATTGTCAATTGTTATTTGATTTTCTTTGAGCAGCTGTTTTATGTATATGGTGTTGAGGAGAACGGTTCACTCTTTTGTCGATTACTCCAGTCACATGCGAGACAAGGAGGAATCAACAAAGGAATGTCGAAACTTGTTAAATGACAAAAAAAGGAATGGAGTTTTGTACATGTTAAAATTCCCGCAACCCGATGTTGAACAATTCTTTCAAACGTATGGAATAGAGACATTTGCCGTAAGTGCGGATGAATCTCAGCTTGTCTTCAGTACAAATTTGAATGGCAAATACAATCTATGGGCGATGGATCTTCCGAATACTTTCCCCTATCCACTAACGTTCCACAATCAAAGCTGTGAGCACGTCACCTACGATCCTAAAGGGAAATTCATGATTGCTGTTGTGGATAAAGATGGCGATGAAAATGGACAAATTTATGCCATACCGCCTGAAGGAGGCCCTCTCCAACCTGTACGTAAAAAAGATGGTGCCCGCCACATCTACCCCTTTTTATCAAAAGACGGAAAGCAGTTGTACTATACGTCAACAAAAGATGACGAAACGTACATGAAAGGCTATCGCTTTAACTTGGAAACTGAAGAGGAAGAAGTCATCGTTCACGGTGAAGGTGGGATGACGGTTCTGGTCGACAAAAGCCCAGAGGAAAAGAGCTTCCTCTATATGAAGGCTTTTTCGAATACATACCAGTTGTATTATGTAAAAACAGGAGAGGAAGACCTTCTTCTTACCCCTTCACCTGAGCCTCAGCACACGGTATCCGAAGCGGTTTTCGTTTCCGAACAGGAAATCTACTTGCTCACCAATTACGAAAGTGACTTTTCCTACCTCGCCCGCTTCAACCTTGAAACGAAGTCTTTTGAAAAAGTCGTGCACGCAGAGGCGGAAGATTTAAAGCACATGAAGTATGATCAAACGACGGAGTCCCTGTATATCATCAGTGAAAAAGGTGTACGTGATCAGCTTTACCGTTATAAGCTGGGCAAGAAGCAACTCGAAAATCTGGAGTCTCCCGTCAGTGTCATCGATCAATTAGTCATTGCTGATTCTGGAACGGTGTACCTTCGCGGTGACTCTGCGACGGTACCTGCTAATCTGTACAAACAGACGGGAGAAGGTTGGGAATCGTTAACGAAATACGGCGTCCCAGGCGTGAATAAGGAGTATTTGACATCACCTGATTATGTCACCTATGAATCTTTTGACGGCTTAGAAATAGAAGCTTTATTGTACCGTCCAAAGCCTGAAAAAGATAATGGCCATATGATTTTTTGGCCTCACGGAGGCCCACAAGCTGCGGAACGCGCTTCCTTCCGCTCTCTCTTCCTGTTTCTCGTCCATGAAGGATACAGTCTTTTCGCTCCGAACTTCCGGGGCTCGACAGGATATGGACAGGCATTTGAAAAAATGATTGAGGGCGACTGGGGACATGCTCCTAGGCTCGATAACGTCGCCGGTCTCGACTGGTTGATCGATGAAGGGTACGCAACGAAAGATAGCATACTGTTGATGGGCGGCAGCTACGGAGGCTATATGTCTCTCCTGCTTCATGGCAGACATCCGGACTATTTCAAAGCGGTCGTCGATATCTTCGGCCCCTGCAACCTGTTCAGTTTCATCGACTCCGTACCTGAACACTGGAAGCCAGCCATGGCCCAGTTGGTCGGTGACCCTGAAAAAGATAAAGAAAAGCTCGACGAAGACTCTCCGATCAACTACCTTGATACGATGACGAAGCCGATGCTCGTCATTCAGGGCGCAAAGGACCCTCGCGTAGTCAAAGCGGAATCCGATCAAGTCGTTGAAGCTTTAAAAGAGAAAGGAAGAGACGTGGAATACATTGTCCTGGAGGATGAAGGACATGGTTTTTCCAAGAAAGAAAACGAAATTCTCGTGTACAGGAAAGTACTGGAATTCTTTAACCGCCATATTCAATAGAAACAAAAAGAAGGGCTCATCTCAGCCCTTCTTTTTGTTTCTATCTTTTCATTTTCCACTTTTCTGCCAACACGCGAATGTGTTGGGGAGTCGTCCGGCAGCACCCGCCGATGACCGAAGCACCTCTTTCAACCCATTGTTGGGATGCATCATCAAAATAGACTGAAGAACCTTCCCCATACCACGTATTGGAGTCTGGGTCATACGTTTCGCCGGAGTTCGGATACATAAGCAATGGCTTGTCTGTATGTTTTTTCAGGACCGCCACCGCCTCTGCCGCTATTTCCATTGGTGCACAGTTCACCCCGACTGAAGCGACTTGGTTGCTATCATTCAGCTCTTCAGCACACGTTCGAAGAGCCGTACCGTCGCTGATTTCTTTTCCATTTTTTAATGTAAACGACATCCAGGCATACGTCTCCGGAAACTCTAATAATAATGTAGCCAATACTCTCGCCTCTTGAAAAGAAGGGATCGTTTCCATTGCTAGGAGATCTGCTCCCGCCTCCACCAACGCCTTCATTCTGGGACGATGAAAATCGACCAACTGTTGATCGGTCACCCCATAATTCCCCGTGTATTCTGATCCGTCTGCAAGATAAGCGCCATATGGACCGATCGAAGCGGCCACTAACGGGGTCACATTGTTACCATAAGAACCTTCTTCCCAATATTCATCTCTGGCGCTCCTGGCAAGCTCAACCGTTTTCTTAATCAACGATAACGATTGCTCTTCGGAAAAGCCCCGTTCCGCAAAGCCAGCAATCGTCGCCTGGTAACTGGCGGTAATGGCACAATCCGCTCCCGCTTTGAAATATTCTTTATGTACTTCCTTGATGGCCTTCGGATTTTCCAGCAGCACTTTCGCTGACCATAACGGATCGTCCAAGTCACAGCCATAAGCTTCGAGTTCTGTCGCTAAAGCACCATCCAGAACCATGACAGAATTTTGTTGAAGAAATTTCTCAATGGGATTCATGTTCAACTTTTGCATCTTTCATTCCCCTTTCTAAAGACCTACCTTGCATATCTTTCCATAATCTCATAGAATGGATCCCATTCATCAGGAAAACCATTATCTCCTGACTTTACGATACTCCTTCCATCCCTGAGCAATTCTAAACTCCATTGCGTTCCATCCATAATTGGAAATTCACTAGAATAACGAGATTTCCAGTTCAGAAGATTCACCGCTTGGATTTCAGCGATGATACGATCGACGGAGGTTTTCCTCAATTGCTTAACATTAACCTTTTCTCCCCCCTCATTCCGGTGCCCCCATTTCATATCTCTTGTTTCGAAGTTGACTTCAACGAAAAACTCCCCTTCAAAGAACCCTCCTATGGAAAAGTTGATTCCTTTTATACGGGCATAAGCTGCCTCTATGGCTTCACGTTTATTCCAACGATATCCGCAATCGTTACAAGAATATTCAGGTCCATCAAACAGAACACAGCAACCGCCCAGCACGACCTTTCCTTCTTCTGCTTGTTGGTAAGCTTCATAGGTTGGTTCCCCATATAAAATGGTGGCTACCTTTTTCGAATGACACCTGGGGCATTGTTTATAAGTAATCGCCATCCGTATGACCTCACTTCTCTGACATCTTATTCAAATGCTTTTTTCACATTTCGACACCTTATCGATTCACTCCTGCTAAAAAGAAGAAACTACCATCCAAGGGAAGATGGTAGCCTAATGGTCATGTATTTTATTTTGCCATCTTCTGAATTTGCTCTTCCGCCATTTTCCCCGTCACCGGTAAATGATACCTTTCCCCCTGATACGCTTTCACCATCAACAAAATCCATAACACCAAAGAAACTGGAGCCATCAATAAGCTGACAAAAAGTCCGATAATCGGAATGAAATTGACAACAAATCCAAAAACAAAAAAGAAACCAAATAAGATTACGGACTGCATGGCATGAAAACGAATGAACTCATTTTCCTTTTCAATGAGAAGGAAAACGATGCCGCTGATAAAGCCGAGCAAGTAGGCAAGCAGACCTCCGACATTTTCCTCTAACCCTGTAGAAGATTTTTTCTCTTCCTCACTGCCTGAAGTTTTCGTTTTTGATTCTTGATCCACCTTCCACCCTCATTTCAAAATAGTTTTTCAACCTAGTACATATGCCCCCTTCCTTTTTACTAATACATATCCGTTTGATTAAAGAGTATGACCAGGATGGCATTAAAACTTCGGTTGATTTCAAAGCATACTTTAATTTTAAGGAGAGGATTCACGCACCAATCTCTTTTTCCTCACACATAACAAACTAAAAAGCCCCTCCTTTCTTCACAAAAGGAGAGGTCTGTCATTATTGTATTTCTTGCTGCTTCACTAAATATGCTTGTACGATAAAAAGCTCAGGTGCAGAACCGATAAAGTCGAACGGATAACGAGTGGTCAATGTCAACGTCGGAGATGATTTGGGGGCCAGGACCGATGTATCTTCCGCGTCCGTCACCCAGATTTTATTGATTTGGTATTCATACTCGATGTTGTTTTCCGTTAAGTAGATAAAATCCCCTTCCACTAAACCATCAAGCCCTACGAAAGTCGTCTCCCTGTGACCGGCGAGTGCGGTGTGGCCACCTTCGGATGGAGATGTCGTAAACGACGTATCATACATTCCGATTCCTTTTTCTAACGTGTCTGGATCAGAACCGTAATACACAGGGTACTTTTTCCCAAGTTTCGGAATCGTCAACTCTTCCATCCCTTCAAAGGTTTCATACGTTTCAGCAGAAACATGGTCCACGGTGTAGGAAGAGTCACCTGGATTTTTAGAAACCGAATAGCTTTGGCGCAGCTCCGTCTGTAATTCTGGGTCATAGGAAACGACCTGACTTTGCATCCACCATTGGTAACCGTTCCATAAAACCATCAAGAGTCCCAGTGTTATGAAGGTGATGCTAAGCTTTCGGATCATCAGACTTCATCTCCTTTGCGTTCAAGTGAAGGATTAGATTTTCTTCTTCTGAACAATAGAAACGCGCCATACCGACCGGGTAAGAAGGACTCGTTTCCGCGAGTGGTGCACATTTTTCATCACTTCGGGAAAAGATTTAACTTCTAAGATCTATGTTATAGGTTTTTTATTAAGTGAACGATAAGCAGAGGTGAAAGAGGTGTAAAAGAATGTTAATGTGACGGTTGAAGAAAGAAAGTTTCCAATTAAGTCCCTGATAAAATGTTAAAAAAAAGATGCCTCGATCCTATGGACCTGGCACCTTCTGGGTGGGTTCTATTAACGTTTCATACCTTCTGTACTCTTACTCAACAATCCATTGTCTAAACAAACCTCTAACAACAGTTCTTTGTAACCTGCTTCTACAAATTGGATGCCGATCTGGTCGGTATCATATTCCTTGATGACACCGGGACCGAACTTCCGATGAATGATGGGTTTTCCAATCTCCACCTCATCCATTTGGAGCAGGTTTTCATCTGATAAATCAGGAGCTTGACGCTTCCGCTTTCTCAGCGTCTTCTTCTCTCCTTCCGGCTGAAGAATCCTCCTCACATTCATCAAAAAAATCGATTCTGTCACGCGTTCACTGCCTTTGTAGTTGTACGTCAACAACTCAAGGTTTGTCCTTGCGCGTGTCATTCCAACATAGAAAAGACGGACGGCCTCCTCCATTGGTCCAGCTTCCTTATTTCGGTACGTTTCCATATCATCCTTCGACGGAATGACGCCATTAACGAGGTCGATCATGTACACTTTGTCATATTCAAGACCTTTGGCACTATGGAACGTTGTCAGCGTCAGAGCGCTTTTGTTTTTATTGTACTTAGATGTTTGAAGAAGCTTCTCCAACTCCTTTAAACGATCAGCAAAACCTTTCAGTGAGCCTAATCCCTCGGCAATCTTTTCAAGGGTGTTCAAAATGTTCATCAGGTGTTCGGCATTGAAGCCGAATTTATCGGACATCTTTTGGAGCGCATGATCGTAACCAAGCTTTTCCCTGATCGTGCGGATCGCTTGGGCGGGCTCCATTTCGTTGATGTCTTTGAACAGCTTTTTTGCCTTTTTGATGTTCTTCGATTGATAGTCAGGCAGGTCCCTTTCCAAAAGCCGATCGAAAACGGACGCTTGGCTATTTTTCTTTTTCAAAAAGAAAATCTGCTTTTTCGAAATGTAAGCATTGAACTTCGTATGAATCCGCTCGAGAATATCGACGCGGCGATCATTGTAGGAAAAACGCATAAAGTTCAGGATATCCTCTACGACCCAGTGTTTGAAAAACTTCGGATCGATGTCTTTCATATAAAAATCAATGCCGGATTTATCGAGCTGATCAGCGATCGGTACAGCCGATGCGTTGTTGCGGTAGAGAACAGCCACTTCTTCTCCCGGCTCTCTTTTTTTCAGTTGTTCCGTGAGATACTTCAACTGCTTTTCATAGTTGCTCAAGTTTTTGATCTCGATTGGAGTGTGCGCCTCATTTTCCGTGAACATTTCTTTTGCATACCGCTTTTTATTGCGTTTGATGAACTGGTTGGATACCTTCACAATGTCCTGCGATGAGCGGTAATTCTGGGACATCGTCAGAACGGTTCCGTTCGGATACGTTTCTTCAAAGTCCAAGAGTTTGTCGACATCCGAACCGCGCCACATGAAAATCGACTGATCATCATCCGCTACGACACAAAGGTTGTTCTGCGGTTTTGCCAACAATTCAACGATTTCATGCTGAACCAGCGAGTTATCCTGACTTTCATCTGTCAAAATGTATTCAAACTGCTGCTGATACTTGGATAGGATTGCTGCATCGTCCAATAAGATTTCATGGCAATACGTGAGCATATCATCAAAATCAAGCAACAATTTAAACGGATCCTTTTTCTTAAATGCTTCATACGATTGGTAGATGGACGATGCCTGTTTCACCTGACAAGGCACCCGGTCGAGCTCTTTCCCTTCAATCATACGGTTCTTCACAAAACTGATGTACCTCATCAGCTCGTCCATCTCATCATCCGTCATCTGCACACCATTCGCATCTTCATATAACTTTTTCAAAATAAACTTCTTATGAAGAGGAACCTCTGGCCCGTCCCAGCCTTTTTTCAATTCTTCATCACTTATATTTCCTTCAATCAGCTGGAAGTCTTGACCATTCTTCCGCAATGATTCACGGACCACTTTGTAGGCGAAACTGTGGATGGTGGAAAAGTGGACCTTTTCATTCGTCAGACCGGAAAAGAAACGATCGAAACGTTCTGACATATCCCGTGCTGACGCTTTACTGAACGTGACCGCCATGATTCGGTCAGGGTCAACGTTTTTCTCGAGGATCAAATAACCGATCTTCATATTCAGTGTCGTCGTTTTCCCTGAACCCGGTGACGCAAGCAAAAGCAGCGGCCCGTCCGTGTGCACCACCGCCTGTTGCTGAACATCGTTCAAAAGGACACCCGTCTCTTGTTCCATCCGCTCAAAAAAATCCATACCTGTCCTCCTCCTTTCCGTTCAATATACAACGAAAAATAGATGGAAGAAGGCACACACGCTTCTTCCATCTATTTTTTTAACTTCACTTATTATACATTGGATTTCTTATCGTTTCTAGATGAATTTCACCACTTCCTTACATGAGAAATACAATTCCGTTTCATAATAAAAAGGAGACGGAGGTGAACAATCATGGCGAAAAGAACAAAGAAACACGATGCTGAGCAAAAGAACAAAAAGGGATTTGACCCGAAAAAAGCCGATACTGAATTTTCTCAGGAATTCGGCAGCGCAGCAGCTAACGAAGCTCATAAACAAGAAGCCCAAAAAGCGCGCAAATCCAAAAAAGCAAAACAAGATAACTAATATGATGAGGGTTCCTTCATTAAGGAACCCTCCTTGCTTCACATAACTTCGGAAACCTTCATATGGGAAGATGGTGTCTAGTCTCGCTTTTTACCTCCCCATAAACATCTCGAAATCCTCAGTCGATTCTATATTCTCTGTGTTAAAATGAGAGAATCATGGAACGAATTTAGGAGTGAACGATGGATGGACAAAAAAGACATTGCCGGCATCCGCAGGCAGCTCAAAGTGGACAATGACCTATTGAAAATCAAAAATATTTTCAACGTCTATATCATGAAAGAAACGACAGAAATTTATCATCATCAGAGCCAGCCATTTGAAATGCTCGATAAAGATCAGCAAGAGCTTTATATGAACAATTTCAAAAAGCTTCTCACCGGGCAGCTCGATGAAAAACTGTTCGAACTGAAGTTTCAGCGTGAAGCCGAAGATAACAGCCAGCTGATTTTACATAAAGGTCTTCTAAGTAACCATGTGGACGACTGGAAGGAACAAATGCTTCAAATGACAGAAAAAATCATCCGCGATCATCCCTATGAAAAGGATGTTGTCATCTCCTTCATCCGCGCTGAATATATGAAGCCTACGAGACGCCGCAGCGAAGAATCAGAGGAAAGCAGTCGCGACGCCGTTTATTCGAACCCGTTCATCCTCTGCAGCATCAATAAAACAGAAGATCCGAAAAAAGAAATTCAGTTCGACTATATTGAGAAAGAATTCAAATATAAAATTGAAGTCGATCCTGTCATCGATTTGAAAAACCCGATGACAGGCTTCCTTTTCCCAGGAATTACAGACGGTGCTTCGGATGTAAACCACATCCTCTACTCTGCCGGAAAAGCGAACGAACCTGACTACCGTTTCATTGAAGACGTGTTAAACGGGGAAGAAATCATGACGGCTAAAGAGGATAAAGCCATTTTCGAAGAAGTCATCCGTGACGTCGTCGGGGACCAATTGAGCCCTTCCACCCTTGCCAACGTCTACGGGGAAATCAACCGTACCGTCGAAGAAAACGAAGACGATACTCCCCCGAAACTCGACTACAGAGATGTCGAACGCGTATTGAAATCGAGCGGCGAACAGGTCGATTCAGAGAAAGTGAAACACGCATTTGCTCAAATTACCGATAATGAAGGCTATGAGCTGAAAGCAAGCAGTATCGTACCAAAATACAATTCGAAGTCGATAAAAATCAATACGAAAATCGCCAATATATCGATCAGCCCCCAGGACCTTCAGTATGTCAGACAGGTCAATTACAAAGGGAAACGCTGCATTATGATTGAAGTGGAAGAAGATGCCGAGGTTGATGGATTTAAAATGCTGCCGGAGGCTTTTGGTGAATAAGCACCAAGCGACGGCACTTTAGAGACAAAAAGAAATCCCTGCTCCCCTTTCAGAAAGGGGAGCAGGGATTTTCACGAGTCTTGGTTGATATTTTTCATTTTTAATTGATATTTTTGAATTATAATTGATATATTCGATTTTCAATTGATATATCATAACTTTAATTGATATCCGTAATCTACCCACTTTCAGTTGTGGCAGGGCTCGTTTCCTCATACTCGAATGAATGCCTGAATCACATGACCGACACCTGTATGCCGTTCTCCTTCAGTCCGGTCCGCTTCACCATAGTAAAAATGCAGGCATTCGTACTCACTGATCCAGTGCAGAACATCTTCAGGAGAATATAGCATGCGTTTATCTTTCGGACCTCCGGTACCATAGGCAAGCTGGTCCTCAGAATAGACTTCAAAGAGGACAACCCCTCCAGGTTTTACCGACCGTATCATCTGCTCAATAAGAAACGATTGACTCTCTTTCGGCACATGACCAAAGACCATAACAGCTGCATCAAACTGGGCAGCTTTCATTTCTTTTTTCGTCAAATCCGCCTGAACAGTATCTATATGAACGCCCTCTTCTTCTGCCAACTGTTCAGCTTTGGTCAGTCCTTCATCCGATTGATCGAATACCGTTACCTGATGCCCCTGTTTCGCCAGGTGGACAGCATTTCTTCCTTCCCCCTCCGCGAAACAACCTACGTATCGGGCTTCTTTCAACTGTTCAGTCATTTCAACTACGAACGTATTCGCTTGTTTCCCGTACACATACGTTTCTTTTGAAAAGCTCTTATTCCAAAACTCTTTAGACACTCCATATACCCCCTTTTGTATATTGCTTTTATCATAAGCATAGCACGGGTTCACTTTCTTATGCGAAAAAAGCAGCTTGATATCATATAGATTATATAAAAGAAGTTTCATTATTTCTTCCAAAGGATAATGGCAAACCATACATAGAAAAAGGAGGTTCGACCATGTCCATCACACAAGGAATCCTACTATTGTTCATCGGTTTTTTCATCTTCACACTCGATAAAAAGCAGGAAAACCTTCCTGTACCAACGGTTCTCGTCTTTATTGGAATCGCATTATCTTTCATCCCTTATTTTTCTTCCATCGAAGTGACAGAGCATATGATTTATCATGTGTTTCTCCCTGCTCTATTATTTGTGTCCGCCTACCGTTTCCCGGCGGAACAGTTCAAAAAGCATATGGGCTTTATCCTTTTTCTAGCTACTGCCGGGCTTCTGTTGACGGCCGGAATTTTAGGAGCACTTGTTTATATTGTCAGTGGACCTTTTATCTCCCTCTCTCTCATCGGTGCTTTATTGCTCGCTTCCATCCTAACGCCAACGGATCCGGTTTCCGTTGTATCGATCTTAAAAAACTCTACAGGCGATGAAAAGATAGCAGATGTGGTAGAGGGGGAATCCCTTCTGAATGACGGGACGAGTATCGTCATGTTTTCTGTGCTTCTGGGCATTTATACGAGCAGTGAAGATTTCTCTCTCTTCTCATTTACGAGCGAGTTTTTAGTCGTTTCCTTAGGTGGGGCTTGCTTGGGTACCGTGTTCGGCTGGTTGATGAGTAAAGGGGTTCATTACACCCACAACAAAGAATATCAGGTGATGCTAAGTATCGTTGTGGCCTATGGAATATTCAACCTGGCGGAAGCCATTGGAGTATCAGGGGTTCTCGCAACAGTATCGGCTGGTCTTATGCTCTCCTTTGAATACGGTCGAACCATAAAGGAAGAACATTTCAAAGAGTCATTGGACGGTTTTTGGGGCATCGTCGAGATTTCGCTGCTTTCTCTATTATTCCTACTGATCGGTATTAAGGCCGCTCCCTATTTGAGCACACCTGTCTGGGGATTTGCTTTTCTCGTCTTCCTGCTATCGATGATCGTCCGGTTCCTCATCATTGCAGGCAGTACAACCCTTTTCCCCCATTGGCGGAAAGAAATTTCCTGGCGTGAATCAACGGTGATCTCATGGTCCGGCCTTAAAGGAACAATGTCCGTGTTTCTTATTTTAAGTTTTCAAGTTCAGCAGACGGGTGGACATGAATTGTTTCTATCATTAGCTTTTGCGACGGTATTGATTTCTCTCGTCATCCAAAGCCTCGGGGTCTATCCGCTTTCAAAGAAATTGCTATAGTCTCTCCTTCATTAAGGCACAAAAGCATTCTCTACAAAAATAAAAACAGATCAGCTCTTCAGCTGATCTGTTTTTTAGGTTACGCAATCTTTCTACAAGCATCGGCACACTCTTGGCAAGCTTTCGCGCATGCTTGGCAATGGTCATGATCATGCTTCGCGCATTCTTTACCGCAATCATCACAAATTTTCGCACATACAGATGCGAGTTCCGCCACATAAGGAGTACCTCTCGTGATCGCTGCTTCTAAGTATCCACAAATATCTGCACACTCACGATCCAAACGAATACACTCAGCCATCATTTTCACGTCTTCTTCTTTGAGACAAGCATCATAGCAATGGTTGCATGCCTCCATACATTCATGTAAAACCTTCAGCGTTTCCTGATCCTGCTGGTGAGCCATAAATAATTCCTCCTTATCATTTTGATCTTACATTGTTATAATACCGAGTACCCGTATAAGTAAACGTGTTTTTTACTAATTTATCCATTTGTATCCGACACCCCAAACCGTTTTCAAGTGGTCATTAATTGGAAACCCTGAGCGTCGGATTTTCTCACGGATGTGACGGACATGGGAATCAATCGTTCTTCCGTCAGTATCTGATTGGATGCCCCACACGAGATCGAGCAGATCATTCCTATCATAGACATGATTTGGACGTCTGAGCAGCAGTCCTAAGAGTTGGAACTCTTTCGGAGTCAACGGGATTTCCTCGCTCCCAAAGTGTAATTCATAGGTATCACTATTCCACTCCAAGCCATTTATTTCGATAGAGGATTGTGGATGTTCTCTCCGCAATAATGCTTCTATACGGGCGATCAGGATCTCTTCATCGAACGGCTTGGTTATGTAGTCATCCGCTCCTGTTTTCAAACCTTGAATGACGTCTTCCTTCTGATCTTTGGCGGTCAGCATAATGATTGGAACCTTACTGAATGTACGTATTCTCCGGCACGTTTCCATTCCATCCATATCCTTCATCATAATATCCAGAAGCACAAGGTCGTAAGAATAAGTCCGTAACTCTTCCAACCCTTCTGCCCCGCTCCTAACTTTGTGAACCACATATCCGTGAGGTACCAAATACAGTTCTAATAAGTCCAACATTCGCTTTTCATCATCGACTAAGAGTATTCTTTTCATAGTTATCTTCCTTTGGCCAAGTGATCGAGATGGTCAATCCCTCATCATTGAAAGCTTTCACGACTCCCCCGTGCATTTCAATGATTTCGCGCACAATGGAAAGGCCTAGTCCCGTTCCTCCGATTTCTCTGGATCTCGCCTTATCTACACGATATAACCGTTCGAATAAGGATGGTAGAGAGTTCTCAGGGACCCCGGGCCCGTCATCAGATATCTTGATGGTCACGTGCTGTTTTTCGCTTTCCGCTGTAATCATTATCTTTGTTTCTGCTCCTCCATAACGAAGAGCATTATCCACGATGTTATGAATGACCTGTTTCAATCGCATAGGGTCCGCATAAATCATCGTTTTTGAAGGAACATCCACGAACAATTGGGCTTTCTTTTCCTCTAAGACGGGTCGCAGATGATCCTTTACTTCCATGAGAACCAAGGAGAGATCAACGAATTGAGGTTCAATAACAAACGAATTTTCATCCATTTTTGCTAGTTGAAAAAGTTGCTGAACCATGTCCGTCAAATGAGTGGCTTCCTCTTTAATGATGTTCAAATAGTGATCTTTATCTTCGGAGGGTGTCTTCTTTTTTGACGCAACATCTGCATAGCCTTTGACATAAGTTAGAGGTGTCCTCAGTTCATGAGCGATCGCAGATAAAAAGTCGTGACGCTCTTTTTTTATTCGTTCGAGATCTTCAGATAATCGGTTGATCGAAGAGGCAAGAACCCCCAGTTCATCATTCGGATGTTCATCCAGATACTCCTCCACTTTTCCGGTACTTAAGTTCTCTGTCACTTCTTTCATTCGAATAAGGGGACGGGTAATAAACTTGGATAGAGCGACAACAATCAGGATCGTAACCAAGATAAGGACGACCATAACGAGGAGAAACTGGCGTGTTAGATGACCAATGATACTGCGAATCACTTCAGAAGGAGAAAACATGAACACATTTCCTATATGTTCATTCCCCACGATGATTGGGGAGACTGTGGCCACGTATGGCTCTGTTCTCCATTCATCCTCAATGACCCGCTCTTTCTCTTCTCCCTTTCCGTCAATCGCTTCATAAAACACATCCGGGTAAGGCTTCTCATTAAACGATTCCGATAAGATGTTTCCATCCCCATCTGTAATGATGACCTCCGTAACAGCTTCCGATTCCATCAAGGCTACGTGAGCGAGAGTAGATTCATCAAAATAATTTTCTAACACATCACGGTGACCTGCACCACGCGTCAACAGCCCCTCCATCACTTCATTGATTCGATGGGAAGAAACGGTTGTATATAATACCGCAAAAAGCAAAAGTTCGATTAAAATCATAGAAATTAAGAAAAGCAATCCTAATTTGATTGATATTTTATTCCTCATATAACCTCTCATTTTTAAAGGGGGAAACCTATTTTTTTCAATACTACCCTCTATTTGTGCAGAATCTGTGCAGGAAACTGAAGTCAGGAAGCTTTAAGAAGTTTTGCGTTAATTGCCACAATCACTGTGCTCAGACTCATGAGAACAGCTCCCACAGCAGGACTTAACACGATGCCTACAGGAGCAAGTACACCTGCTGCCAGCGGAATGGAAAAGATGTTGTACCCTGCTGCCCACCATAAGTTCTGGACCATCTTCTTATACGTGTTTTTGGATAAGGTAACTATGGATACGATATCTCTTGGGTTGCTCTTCACTAGTACAATATCTGCCGTTTCCACCGCAACATCGGTTCCGCTTCCAATAGCAATTCCTACATCGGCAGTCGCGAGAGCCGGCGCATCATTGATTCCATCCCCGGTCATGGCCACTTTCCTGCCTTCTGCCTGTACTTTTTTCACTTGATCCGCTTTGTGATCCGGCATGACTTCCGCATATACTTCATCAATGCCGATTTGTTCAGCCACCCAGTCAGCCACTCTTTGGTGATCCCCTGTGAGCATGATCGAGTGGATCCCTCTCTCTTTTAATTCAGAAACGGCTTGCTTCGCCGAATCCCGGACCATATCAGCTAATGCAACCATACCAATATAGTTGTCATCCACGAGGACAAACACGACCGTTTTCCCTTCTTCCGATAAGCGGCTGAACGTGTCCTGATCATAATCGTGGTCGTGCTCTTTCATATAACCCGGGCTCATGACTTTCACTTCTTTTCCATCCACGGTTCCCTTCAATCCCTTTCCGGTGACAGAATCAAAGTCTTCCACCTTCCCAAGGGAGATTCCCCGGTCTTCTGCTTCCGTCAGAATACCTTGAGCCAATGGGTGTTCAGAGTTCTGTTCCGCACTTGCTGCCCAGTAGAGAAGGTTCTTTTCATCGTCTTCTTCTGGAATAAGGTCAGTTACGCCGAACTCCCCTTTTGTCAGTGTCCCTGTTTTATCAAAAATAACGGCATCCACGTTACGTGCATTTTCGAACTGTGTCCGGTTCCTTATAAGGAGCCCCTGTTTTGCAGAGAGTGAAGTGGAAACTGCGACAACCAGAGGTGCTGCCAATCCTAAGGCGTGAGGACATGTGATGACCATGACAGTGACCATACGTTCTAAGGCTACATCCAATGAAAAACCTAAGGCGAGCCACACTACAAACGTTGTGATCCCCGCTCCCAGAGCCAGGTAGAACAACCATTTAGCCGCACGATTAGCGAAATCCTGTGCTTTGGATTTTGAGTTTTGTGCTTCTTCCACAAGTGTGATGACTTGCGATAAATAGGTGTCATCTCCTAACTTTTCTACCTCCAGCGTGAGACTTCCTTCTTTATTAATGGAACCGCCGATCACTTCTTCTCCCGCTTCTTTCTCTACCGGCACCGACTCACCAGTCAGCATGGATTCATCAATCGCTGACTTTCCATCTATAATTTTCCCATCGACCGGAATTTTCTCTCCCGGCTTCACGAGTACACGATCATTCTCTTTCAGTTCATGGACGGGCACATCTTCGACTTGGTCGTCCTCTGTCAGGCGGTGGGCCTCACTCGGCATCAGTTTTACCAATTCCTGTAGAGCATTAGAAGCCCCCATCACGGACTTCATCTCAATCCAGTGACCCAGGAGCATAATATCGATCAAAGTAGCCAATTCCCAAAAGAAATTTCTTCCCGACCATCCGAATACGACGAGGGAACTGTAGGCATAAGCCACGAATATGGCGAGTCCGATCAGAGTCATCATCCCGGGATTTTTATTTTTCAATTCATCGAGGGCCCCTGTTAAGAACGGCCACCCTCCGTAGAAGAAAACGAAGGTAGCTAAACCAAATAAAACATATTGATCAAACGGGAATGTGAAGCTGAATCCCAAAAGCTCTTGAATCATAGGTGAAAGGACCAGAATAGGTATTGTAATAATTAATGATATATAAAACCTTCGTTTGAAATCATCGATCATCGCTCCGTGATCATGACCTTCGTGAGAATGATCATGGCCCTCATGAGACTCTTCATGATGATGTTCTTTATGTTTTTCATGAGAATGTTCTTCACTCATCTTTTAAACCTCCGTTTCTATTATTAAGGCTGATTCGTCTGATTCAGCTCGAAGGGTGAAAAAACACTTGTATAATCCACAATGGTTACCATGCCACGATCTGCGTGATTATTATCATGACAATGGAACAACCATTCCCCTTTATTGTCCGCTTCGAAATAAATCGTATACGATTCTCCAGGTTTCACGTTAATCAGATCTTTCACGACCGCTCCTCCATCTTCTGCTTCTACTTGAAAACGATGGCCGTGCAAATGCATAGGGTGATTCAATCGTCCTTCATTGGTGATATCCACTCTCACAATATCTCCTTTTTCCACTTGAATCGGCGGTGTATCAGGAAAAACACGGTCATTAATCTGCCACGTCATCCCTTCTCCCATATTCATCCCCATACTAAGGTCCATATTGTACGACACGTCCACATCCGGTACGGTCTCAAAAAGCAAATCCTTACTCGCATGAGAAGTACCTTTACTGGTCGCAGCGTCTTCTGCCTTTACTTGTAAATTCTCCCCATCTGAATCCGAAGAGAGAACAAGGATCTGCATATCTTGTGAGTTTTCAACCGAGGGCGTTTCCCCGATGATTTCACCTTCCTCCCCCTTCGTGTATAAGACATCGATTCGTTCACCAGGAGCGATTTCCAACACGTTTCTTTCCCCTGAATTTTGCACAGGCTCCGCATCGACAGCGAGCATTTCCATGGACCCTTCAGGAAAAACGAGTCGGTGAAGCTGGTATCCGGCATTGACGAAGCGAAGCCGTGCTGTTTCTCCTTCTTCCATTCTCAAAGGATCGATCGCATCTCCCGCTTTGCCGTTCACTGTAAATGTATCGTACATTTCTTTCGTATCTGCTTCACCATCTCCCTGCATCGAACCCATCATCATTCCACCCATATTCGTCCAGTTCTCACGGTCCTGGTTAACCGCCCATTCGTCTAAGATGAAAACCTCATCATGTTCCGGTTTCTCCCCTTTTCCCTCAACAACAAGCGGCCCATATAACCCCTTGTCTACTTGGAGAGAACTATGTTGATGTGAATGATACCAATACGTTCCTGCGTCTTCTGCTATGAATTCATAGGTAAAGGACTCCCCAGGCTCTACAGCATCCTGCGTCACACCCGGAACTCCATCCATCCGATTGGGAAGAATAACCCCATGCCAATGAATGGTAACAGGAACTTCCAATTCATTGTGCAGTTCCACTTGAACAAAATCGCCCTGTTGAACACGTAAAGCCTCACCAGGGACCGTTCCATTATAGGTCCAGGCATTGACGGATTCCCCCGTTTGTATTTCCCAATCTGTTTCTTTCGCCGTTAGCTCAAATTGTTTTGTAGGCCGGCTGCCGGCCTCAATCGGTTGAATGTCCAGAATACTTTGTCCTTGTTCACTACTGTTTATCTCCCCTGCGCTCTTCCCCTGCATAAATGGAGATTGAAAGAACACCCAGACTCCTACAGCAATGAGCGCTATAATCATGAATGATCCAAACCACATCCGTTTCACCACTTCTACCTCCCACATCACTCATCCAATTTCTTCTTCAAACGATCATATTCTTCTTCTGTGATCTCCCCACTTGCTAAGCGTTTCTTCAACACATCTTTTGAACTCGATTCTCCTCGCTCCTTATCATTAAAAGAACGTTCTTTTGCATTTGGTTTCATCATCCATCTGGCTATAAGAAAAATAGCGATGATAAGAATCAAAAAAATCAAACCAAAGCTAAAAAATCCTCCGAAAAAGCTGTTCCCCATTCCGTTACCATCCATCATTCCACCCATCATCATTCCTCCTTTTCTATAGTACCTATACCACGTAGTGTATATAAACAACACACGTAGGATATTCCTTAATCAAAGTAGCGTTTATTGTCTATCCCCACCAATTGTGCAGAATTTATGGATTTTTTATAGACTTTTTCTTCAACCTGTTCTTTTACCCTCTATCCTTGGAATCATTTTTCTCTGCCTCAAGTATTGATCTTTTTCTTAATGGGAAGAATTTGATATATTGTTGTTCACTACCAATGGAAAGGAAGGGATTCGCATGAAAAAACGTTACGGGATTTTTCTATTGTTAAGTTTGATTCTTCTCTTGAGCGCGTGTGGAAATGAAGAAAATCAGGGCAATGAAGAAAGTAATAAAGAAGCAGCCAATGAAGAGGAAATAAACCAAGATGATAGCAGCCAGGAAAACATGGACGATGATCATTCTATGGAAGAAGGGCACAGCCATGATATGTCCAGTGATGGTGAAATTCCAGATGGATTAGAAGAGGCCGATAACCCTGCATTCAATGAAGGCGACCAAGTGATCATCGAGGCCGAACATGCTGAAGGTGATGAGCCAATGATGAAAGGGGCGGAAGCTACGGTCACAGGAGCTTTCAATACGACTGCTTATGCCGTATCCTTCACCCCTACTTCAGGCGGAGAACCTGTGACAGATCACAAATGGGTCATACACGAAGAGCTTGAAGAACCTGGAGACGCTCCCCTTGAAGAAGGAACGGAAGTGACGCTTAACGCTGATCATATGGAAGGCATGGAAGGGGCAGCAGCGACCATTGATTCAGCCGAACAAACCACTGTTTACATGCTTGACTTTACAACCGTTAATGGCGATCAGGAAGTCACAGACCACAAATGGGTGACAGAATCCGAACTGCGTTCACCTGAATAATGATGAACCTTTTCCATACCTTATTTTCAATTATGCAAACAAGCGCTGATCAAGATAATCAGCGCTTTTATTTTTTGTGATTCCTTCCTGATTGTTGGTCGTAGGGCCTGTTTCTCGTTCGCTAAGGATCAAACCAGCTTCCCAAAGAGTAGAGTTGGCACATAAAAATCTGGACAAAAAAAGATTGATAGAATTTCTACATTCTATCAATCCTTATTATCTGATCTATGAATTTAATAAACCAACAGCGTGAGTAAGGAAATACCTATTCCTAAGAAACCGAGCAAAATACTGTACGGGAGGTTTCTAAGTACGATTTGATACGGATTCATCCGTAAAGCCACAGAAGTAATGGTTACAATCAATCCATAAGGGGCGGATGGTACTGTCGCAATCGCACAGGCAGACAGAAGGATCGTCAGCGTAACCTCAGGGAACGTTCCAATCAACAGTTCACTGACCCCACCGAAGATTCCCATCGTTGCCAGCGGATGGACTCCTAACAGCGTCATCACAAGGAAAGCGGCCTGGATGAAGAGCATAATGAGAAGCGGACTTCCTTCAAGCGCGATAAGCGGATCCTGCAAATATTTCAAGTATGGCGAAGCGTTCAACGTTTCCGTCAAAAAAGAAAGGGCGAGCAGGAGAACGATAAAGTTGCTCAAGTGGTTCGTTTTCCATTTCCATGTCGGCCAGCCGATCTGCAGGAAACTTCTTTTCCGCTTCACGAGCACAGCCCATGTGAAAGCGAAAGGGAAGATCGATACGGTCACAGCAAAAAGGAAGTCCAGCTGAACGACGTTTCCTAAGAATACGACCACCGCTAAAAACAGGACGAGCGCGACAACGAACTGGACCAGTTTTTTTCGGCTTTTCCCGGTCCCTTTTTCTAATGAAGGTGCTTCGATCCGGTGTTTACGGAACATCATTTTACCAATGAATGAATCCATCGAAATCCCAAGAACCGCGATCAACAGCATCCATGGCAAAACCTCTAAATAGTTCGCCCCGGTAATGAAAATCGAGGTCGCAAGCAGGATCTCAAGCGGGCTCCATAATAAAGCAAGCGAATATCCCCGCAGTGTCGCCATTAAAATAAAACTGTTCTTCACTTTCGTTTTTACATCTTTCAACTGTTCCTTCAGCAAGTCCTGCGAGATGGTGGCAGAAGACAAGTTCAGGAAAGCGGCCAAGGATACCATGGTCACTTCACTGCGGACATACAAGGAACCTAGTCCATTAGCATTGCTTCCTAATAAGGATTGCAGGAGCTTGTTATACCTCCCCGCTTTCACGACACTATTCATCCATGGAAGCATGGATAATAGGAAGAGGAGTCCAATGTTCCCGGCAAAGAACGAAGGAATCTCTTGGAATGTTGTCTCACTCGAGAAAAAGAAAAACGCTCCAGCAACTAACAGCACCATCCCCAGGATCTTAAACACTCGATCCGCACGAGGAAAACTGATCGCCAGCATGACGATTCCAAGAATTCCTATGATGGTATATAAGGTAGAGTTGCTCCAAAACACGTGAACAACATTCAAGGCAAAGACGAACGAATAAAATATGTATAAGTAGTTGGATAAGTGACGCACAATCATTCCCCTATCTCATCGGCTGATTTTCTATGTTTGCTCGGGAGCATCGTTTACTAGAATCAATGCTTTCATGCTATACACAATAGGAATATTTTTCAATGATTTTGAATGTAAAAAAACAGGAGTTCGTTATTGAACTCCTGCTTGTGTGAATTTCAATTGCTTTATATCTTTCTGTGCAATCAAAAGGGTAAATCCTCATCCTCTATAGATGGTGAAGGAGCTCGGCCAAAGATCTCTTTACAATCTTCCATTTCTTCTGCTTCTTCATGCGTGATACCGAATGGAAAGCCACCGGACGTGTATCCTGCTATAAAGGCAAAGTTTTCGTCTGACATAGGTTCTTCTAACCATTCTTCATCCAGCTTTTTTTTCTTATCAACCCGCTTCTTTTTCCTCTTCCGTGCCAAGTTTTACACTCCTCCTCTTTCTTATTTGTTAGAGTTCAGCGAAATCTCACCAACTCTTTTTTGTGGGATTCCCAGGCGTTGGCGTTACAATAAGCATACACAATTGCTTCCTCTTCTGTACCGGGACGATAACTTTCTGGAAGGTTTGTCCACGTCTTTTCACCAAGCAAATAAGGAATGACATAAGGATTCGTTTGTTCTGCTTCCATCACCCATTCTTGTAAAATGTCACCCTGAAGTTGCGCGATGATTGCAAGAAGTACATCTGAATACATGTTCCATGTACCATTATCTTCATACTTTTCAAGCAGACGATGCGCATTCCCTTCCTGACCTGTCTGGATATAGAGAGGGAAAAGCTTTTCACGGATGCCCTGGTTATCATTTTCGTTGTACTCCAGCAATCCTTCGTAATAGTGAATGGCTTCCTTATATTCTTTTTTCTCTGCATAAACCGCGGCAAGGAGTTCCTGCGCGCGCATAAACGGTCGGGCAAACACATCTCTCCAAAGGTCTCCTTCGCTTGTATCCAGCCACCCATCACGAAGTACATCATTACATGCTGACAACAGCAAAAGAAGTTTTTTTGTAGTTTCTTCTTCTAATGAAGCCTTAAGGACACGCGCATCCACAGATCCCGGATCCAGTTGCAGGGCTTCCTCCACGAGCTTTTCTCTCTGTTCCAGCGAGTCTGATTGATAGGCATCGTAAGCCAACAATTGCGCTTTCTGTTCATCCGTTTCAGGTGTAAAAGGTTGATTCTCGTTCGATTGAATAAACTGCTCCATTTCATTTATCGAAGAAAAACTCTTATTAGAAAGACGGAAATTCATTTCATAACTGACCCGCTCGGCTGCCACCTCCCAGCTTGGAAATGTAGGAATGGCCATCTGTGGAGAAGGAGACTGTTCCATGCCCCCACTCTTTTCCACCATGTCGAAAAAGACCTCTTCCAAATCATCAAACCGTCTGGAGATACTATTGGGGCTCACGCCATACTTCTTCGCCAGTTCCTTTTGGGTGGCACTTGGAAGAGAGCTTCCCGTAAAAGGGGATTCCCTGTAAAAGTATTCGAGCACCGCAGCAAATACTTCCGGCTTACGGATCGTAGGTGAATAGTGATCGCAGTAATACATCCAAATGACTTGCATATGCTCAAACGCTTCCCCCTGTTTCGCCTCTGGAGCCAGGTGTTCCTCCAGGAGACGCAGCACTTCTCTTTCTTTATCACTGCCGTTCCAAACTTCGGAGATATCCGTGTCCTGCTCCAATTCCAAGTGGAAAAGCACATCGACATAATGGGTAAAACGTGAGGCGAAGAACGCAACAATCGACTTCCGCGACTTGCTCGCTTTATACTCCTTCTCGACAATCGAGGAAAATTTATCAAAAGCCTCTGGAACCATACTTAAAGCACCAGGAACAAATAAGTACTCCCTTCCCCACTTCATAAGGACCCCGAAATAATAGGTCTCTGAATCTTGAATACCCTGGGCAATGGTGGATTCCCGCACATCGTAAGTTTCGTCCGTCCACTCCTGCTTCATTTGGACCGAATGATCAGACGTTCGCTCGGTCAACGTAAACAATCCAGGAACGGATTCCGGCCATGCTTCTACCGATTGCTTGGTCATCGGACGGGAAATGTCTTTGGCAACACGATCGACATATTCCTGCATGATCGATTGTCCCTGTTGGCCGTTCTTCTCAAAGACCGTCCTTTCCATCATGTCCATATGCGCCTTAAAGCGGTCCAGCTCGCCTGAAGATTCTTCAGGAGGCAGCAAGAGAGGATAATATTCGGCCACATACTCCTCAAAACGGAAATACAGCTGATCCAATTCCTCTTTTAAAATCGTTCCCGATAAATCTACAACCTTTTTATTTCCACAGCATTTTTTATATTTTTTCCCACTGCCACACGGGCATGGGTCGTTTCTTCCTATTTTCATCACGATCACTCCTTCTAGTGCCATTATATCGTGAGGTAATGACTGATGAAAGACCACTGCTTCACCTGTTGGATATCTATTAAATTATGATTCATATCGACCTGCCTATAAATGAAATAAAATTTTTTCTAGTAAATCGGAGGGTTCTTTCTTTCAAATCATAGCCTTTTTTATTATAATTATAATCTAAGACCGATTATAATTTTTCACAAATATAGGAGGGTATCATTCATGGACAAAAATGAAATGCATGACAGCCAAGCTGGTAAGTGTCCCGTATCCCACGAAAAAACAAAGGAAGAAAGTGCCGTAACGACAACGAAAGTCGGCACAACGAACAAAGACTGGTGGCCCAACCAGCTGAACCTGCACATTTTACGTCAGCATGATAAAAAATCGAACCCCATGGGAGAAGACTTCGATTATGAAGAGGAATTCAACAAGCTCGACTATTACGCCTTGAAGCAGGATCTTCATGAGCTGATGACAGACAGTCAGGACTGGTGGCCGGCAGACTACGGACATTATGGTCCCCTTTTCATCCGTATGTCGTGGCACGCAGCCGGTACGTATCGTACAGGAGATGGACGCGGTGGTGGAGCCACAGGTACCCAGCGTTTTGCACCATTGAACAGCTGGCCGGATAACGCAAACCTTGATAAAGCCCGTCGCCTACTATGGCCGATCAAACAAAAATATGGCAATAAAATTTCATGGGCAGACCTGCTCGTACTTACTGGAAACGTCGCGCTTGAGTCCATGGGCTTGAAGACCTTTGGCTTTGGCGCAGGACGTGAAGACGTATGGCATCCAGAAGAAGATGTCTATTGGGGAAATGAAAAAGAATGGCTCGGCGACAACCGTTACTCCGGTGACCGTGAACTCGAAAACCCGCTCGCTGCCGTGCAGATGGGACTGATCTATGTAAACCCTGAAGGTCCTAATGGCGAACCGGATCCGCTTGCGAGTGCCCGTGACATCCGTGAAACATTCGCCCGTATGGGGATGAATGACGAAGAGACGGTCGCGCTTGTCGCAGGTGGGCACACATTCGGTAAAGCTCACGGTGCCGGTGACCCTGATCAAGTCGGTGCTTCTCCTGAAGCGGCTGACATTGAAGATCAAGGCTTAGGCTGGATGAGCTCTCACGGTAGCGGAAAAGGCCGCGACACGATTACGAGTGGTGTTGATGGTGCATGGACAGCGAATCCGACCGTTTGGGACAACGGCTACTATGATCTTTTGTTCGGATACGAATGGGAGCTGACGAAAAGTGCAGCTGGTGCGAACCAGTGGGCTCCGGTCAATCCTAAAAAAGAAGACATGGCTCCAGATGCAGAAGATTCATCTGTAAAAGTTCCTACCTTTATGACAACAGCTGACATGGCTCTGCGTATGGACCCTGATTACGAAAAGATTTCCCGTCGTTTCCATCAAAATCCGGATGAATTTGCCGATACCTTTGCACGTGCATGGTTTAAGCTTCTTCACCGTGACATGGGACCAAAAGCAAGATACCTTGGACCAGAAGTGCCAGAGGAAGATTTGATCTGGCAGGATCCAATTCCTACGGTTAATTATGAGTTGACGGACGCTGAAGTGGAAGAGTTGAAAGAAAAAATCCTCGATTCCGGACTTTCAGTGAGCGAACTTGTGAAAACGGCATGGGCTGCAGCGAGCACATACCGTGGATCGGACATGCGTGGTGGCGCGAACGGTGCCCGCATCCGCCTTGCTCCGCAAAAAGACTGGGAAGTAAACGAACCACAGCAACTTTCCAAAGTGCTTGCCGTTTACGAAGGTATTCAGAAACAGTTCGATAAAGAAGTCAGCCTTGCGGATCTCATTGTCCTTGGCGGTAGCGCAGCTGTAGAAAAAGCGGCCAAAGATGCTGGTGTCGAAGTAACTGTTCCATTCGTCTCCGGACGCGGCGATGCCACGCAAGAACAAACGGACGAAGAAAGTTTCGAAGTCCTCGAGCCGATGGCTGATGGATTCCGTAACTATGAGAAGAAGAGATATACGTTGAGCCCAGAGGAACTGCTTGTCGACAAAGCACAACTTCTCGGACTCTCTGCTCCGGAAATGACTGTGCTCGTCGGTGGTATGCGCGTACTTGGTGCCAACTACAAAGACACAGACTACGGCGTATTCACAGACAATGTCGGTACACTGACCAACGACTTTTTCGTGAACCTTCTTGATATGGGCATCGAGTGGAAGCCGAGTGATTACAACGAATACGAAGGACGCGACCGCCAAACAGGCGAGCTTGTAAGAAAAGCGACACGCGTCGACCTCGTCTTCGGTTCCAACTCTGTCCTGCGTGCGCTTGGTGAAGTGTATGCACAGGAAGACAACAAAGAGAAATTTGTCCATGACTTTGTTGCGGCATGGGTGAAAGTGATGAACGCGGATCGTTTTGATTTGAAGAAGAAGAAAGATTTGGCTTATCATAACGCGTAAGTAAGAAACAGGAGGCACCTAGCCTCCTGTTTTTTTCGTCATGCGCATCTAAGAAAAATAAAATATCTGATATCATAGTAGGAAGAAACTGTTGCAAGTAGATAATAAAGAAACCGTCCCACGCTTACAAAGGAGGCATGCTAAGTGGATCGAAGCCGTGAAGAAGAAGTGATTCGTAATTATCAAAAAGGCGAAAAAATGATGATTTTGCTTTTTGCCCAGTGGTGCATCAACCACGACCTGGATCCTGTAGCCATTTATAAAGAGGCCTATCCCTATCAGGAGAAAAATAAAGAACTGGTCGATGCCATGGAGCTGACCGTCCCAAAAAAGGAGTCGAATTACATTGATTCTGAGACTCTGCT
This sequence comes from Halobacillus aidingensis, assembly GCF_900104185.1. Lineage (GTDB taxonomy): Bacteria > Bacillota > Bacilli > Bacillales > Halobacillaceae > Halobacillus > Halobacillus aidingensis. Next base: position 65,307 of record NZ_FNIZ01000004.1, read on the forward strand.
TGAAGTGCTGTCTCTGTATGGAAATGATGACCTCGCTTTTGTTGTATCTGATTTAATCAGCCGTAGAAAGCTGAAATAAGACTGGATTGCCCCGAGTTGAAGGAAGGACGGCTCGTTTTCACACCATTAGTATGTTAATTGCTCATGCTAACATATGAACCACTGGGCCTACACACTATTCCAAAGATTAACTTATCAGAGATATAAAAAAGCAGGGGCCCTCCCCTGCTTTTCCTTCATTCATCCATCTCTACTACTCTTGCTACACTTTTGCCGCAGTTTTTGCATTTTCCTTCCAACATTACACCTGCGGGATGATCGACAATAATGAAGTCTGTAATGGTGACCGTACCTTTACAATTAGTACAAAAAACGTTTCCAATGAGCTTCTTTCTGAAATCTTCTGGTATTGATATCCATTTTCTATTTGCTTCCATTGTTAACTCCCTTTTTATTATTGCTGAGTTATGTGCTCTGAAGATGAAAGCTAATTTTATTAGAAGCTCCCTCACCTGAAAATCTCGTACTCCGGCTGGCCCTCTAAGGCTTTCTGAATTCTTTCCTCTCTATCTTTTAACGTCGAACCATCGAAAGGTTCTTTTCCTTCCAGTACTCTAATCGTTTTCCGAATGGCAGCCCGAACTTTTTTGTAATCGATCTCTTCCCATAATTGCAAATAAGGAATAAAAGCCTTGTTTCCAGTTTCTTTAATTTTTTCAAGCATAAGAAGGATCATCTGCCTGTCCCGATCTTTGAGATAAGTCATATCAGGGGCCTTTTTCCCATCTTCAATCCACTCTTCCCATTCACGAACCAGTTTATCTGCATATTGATACGATTGGATCAACCACCCTCGGTCTGTGAAAACAATCAGGGGAAGCTTCCCGAAATTTTGAAGCTCTATGAAATCACGTTTAATCATCCAATTGATTTTCTTTGTGACGTCCTCAAGTTTCTCATTTTTATAAAACCCATAACCTGGGCTTTCATCTAAATCGAACTCCAACAACTTCTTCTCCTTTGACCCTTTCAAGATCTTGGCGAGTTGTGACCTGCCTCCCCGAGCAATAATCCAATCGGCTGTATCCAGTATGATCTTGATTTCTTTATGAGTTAATGGAGTAGGCGCCATTTGAAATACACCTCCGAATCATTGAATACGTATGACTTCCTTCGTCTCATACCCGCCATCCTCTAAAATACGCAAATCACGTGCAAGCGTCGAAGGATTACAGGAAACATACACAATCCGCTCCGGTTCCATATCAAGCATCGCCTTCAACAACTCTTGGTCACAACCCTTGCGCGAAGGATCGACGACGATGACGTCTGGACGAATCCTGGTTACGCCACCATGGCATAAGCTCTTCAGCTTGTCTCTTTGCTTTTTGAGCGAGGAACAAGGAGATCGTGCCGATACCACAGTAAGCATCAATAACGGTTTCTCCGCCTCTTAAGTCGGCATATTCGTGAGCCTGATCATAGAGTTTTTTCGTCTGTGTCGAGTTGACTTGGTAGAACGATTATGGTGAGATCATGAATCTGATATCGCCGATTGTGTCATAAATGTACTCATCGCCCCAATGTTGGTGCCTAACCCCGCTGCATTAATACTTTAGCGAAGTGGGGGTCAGGCACCAACATATGAATTCACCTTATAATAATTTGTTTCCAAAGCAAATATCACTATAAAGAGGTGTGTCATTAATATCACTGAAAGCACTGATTAGAATAAAAATAAATTTTTCCGTACACCAATACAACGAAGAAGGGCAACTTGTCGTTTATATAAATAATGTGGGGACGGTTCTGCTATTTGTGATTTATTGAGGAAACTTAAGAGTTTGTCTCTATGTATTTTACTAATATTAATCAAATAACGAAAATTGCATATCCTCTATAATATTTTTCAAAGAAATTGACGACTGCTCCGAATATTTCTTTATTTCATACCACATGTCCCACATATCATATTCTTGGAAATAAGTTACTGGTATTAAATATTCATTCTCCTCAGGCTCAGTAATTAAACCATACCTTTCTAACATTGCAACTGCGTTTACCATTTCAGACTGAGAACTTCCAGTCACGTCCCTAATTTCATTTAAATTTATTTCTGAACCTTCAGACCTTGCAACCATAACACTAAAGATACTTCTTGTGTTTGGGGTTAACTTTCTAAGTCTTTTGTCCAAAAGGCTATTAAATAAAGGAACCACCTCTAATAACTCACTTTCGGTATTTCCCCATTCCAAAACCTTATTGATACTATTTAAGTTACTACAGTATTCAAATTCTTGAAGGAGGGTCATATCTGAGACAGTACTTTCAAACAACTTTTCAGCTGCATCACTAAATTTTTTCTCATGGGATCGCTTCATTTCCCTTAAAATTTCAACTGTGTATTTATTTACATTATTTGTCTCAATGTGATGATCATAGCAAAGTAACATTAGGTTACTAAATGCTCTTCTATCTTCATTAGTTTGATTTGGATTAAATCGCTCTCCACCAGGCATAGCAGCCTCTATATGACAAACTTGACCAACAAGGTTCCCACTACCATTTAATATAGACCTTGTACATTCAGGAAAGGCACATCGGTTACCAGATAAGAGGTATAAGTCACGAAGTACATCCTTGCGTATTGCAAGCCTTTTAGGCTCTTCCATTAATTATTCTCCTTTCAAAATCATTAGAGTCTTTAACAACTGAATTGTACCTTATAGGCATAAATGTAGGTGCCTGCCCCGCTGCGTGTAGGGCAGGCACCTATTCCTCAATCTACTCCATTTTATTGTATATCACTAATTCTTAAAAATTTGATTCCAGTATCAATCATACCAAAAATTAAGCAGTCATACTTTTCTTCCCAATTCTCGTATTAATAGTCATATTCAAAGGCCTTTTCGTTCATTGTATATTCAATACCGTTATTTGTAATGCCATTTTTTATCCCCTGATAAATCCTTAGAAAGCTTGGTATTTCATAGATACCTTTTGTTCCCTTAAAAGAAGCGGACTTAAATCGAGTAATTAAATCTTTCTCACTCACATTAAAAGGGAAATTGTATGAAACTCTAAGGATGTTTTTTTTGAGGAATAGCTTTTTCCTAAGCTTTAGAGTGTTATATATAGTCGATTTTAACCAACCATCCAGTTCTTTCAGTTGTTCTACATCATCTATTAGTGGATAAAAGCTCATAATTCCTTTAAATCTAATTCTTTTATATTTTCCATTAACGAAACTTTTCAACTTAGACTCCGAAAGGTTCCCATAGAGATATCTTCTTATTTGCATCATAGCAGTCACTAAAGCTGGATCCTCATCATTACTTGGTACGATTATGTTCTTTAATTGATAACCCTTCAGTGGCTTAATTAAATTTTTGTAAAGCAGATAGCTAATTTGCTTTTTAATTTTATTGACCGATTCTTCCTTGATGCTTATACTGCTCAGAGAAAGCTTATAACCTAAGAACTCAATATATTCTTTAGTCTTGTCGAATTCTGAGGGTAAACCTGGTTTAACCATTAAATTAATGCCATTAGATTTATCGGCGTTTATTTCTATCCCAGCTTCTTTCGAGAACTTACTTATTAATTCAAAGGATTCACATATTTTATTATAGTTAGAGGACCAAACAACTGTATCATCTGCATATCTCGCAAACCTCAACCCCTCAGATTCTAGGCTTCTATCCAGTTTCCAGCAAACAATATTTGCCAAAAATAGTGAAATAGAAGTACCTTGAGGTATCCCTCTTTCTAAACTCCCTAAAAAAGATTCGATTATCTGTTTTTCAAAATCACTTACCATAAAGCCATTTTGATCTAGTTGGTCATATAGATATTGATGATTAATAGAACCGAAGAAATCACTGAAGTCAAATTCGGATACAAACAACCTCGAGTTAGATTGCAAATCTAAACCAATGTCCTGTATTGCAAAATGCACATTTCTATCGTTTCTATAAGCATAAGATAATGAACTCAGCCTGTGTTTATTCTTACTTAGAAGTCTCTTATATAAATAGTTTGATACTGCAGCATCTGGAATTTGATAGACTGTAATTTCACGTTTCTTACCATTGCCTTTTGGAATTTCATGGATATACGGAGCTTTAGGCTTATAAGTTCCTTCTTTAATTTTTTTTGCTATAGCGCTAGCTATTTTTTCTGAATTCTTTAAAACGTAGAAGGGGTTATACTTTTTATCTACTGACCAGACAAATGGCTTTTTAACTTCTTTATTACTGTAGGCTTCACCGAAGCGCTTCTTATTTCTTTCATGTTCAATATGTAGAGAATTATGGTAGATATGATACCTATCTGAATGTTTTTTTGCCTCGACCTCAATATATTTTTTAATTATGTCTTTCATGGACTAGACCATCCTTTCATAAACAACACAGGCCCTCACAAACAAATTGTTTGTAGAGAGCCTGAACCACGGATGTAACCGAATTAAAAGTAAGTTCTCAAGTAAAAGCATCTTTGAGTGAGATTCTTTTGCAACACTGTACTCTCGCACAGCCAGAAGGACATCCGTTCGTCCTCAGGGAAAAAATCCCTAGACATAGTATTATTATAAAAAAACCAAAGTGTATTGTAAACATTTTTTGGAAAAATGATAATCTAAACGTCGGTGCCTGACCCCCACTGCATTAATACTTTAGCTAAGTGGGGATCAGGGACCTCCACACAACTCTTATGACTGTAAATTCTTATTCACAAGATAAATATTTATGTGGTTACCTTTCATTCAATAAATATCTATTCACATATCAATATCGTCTGAATTCATGAAGTAAGCTACTTAATTTTTCATTCTCTTCAATAAAGTCATATAAATACTCTTCTGTAATTATGAATTGTTTATTATCCTTTTGTTTGGTCGCTAGCATTTGTTCACCACTATGAGTAATTTGAAAGCTGTGTATAATCCTGTTTCTTTTCTGAACAATGTTACTAAAGTGATTAGAAATTTTTGTGTCTGAATATTTAGTTATAGTTTCTTTTATTGGTTTGCTAAGTTCACCAGAAGTACCACCAATTAATTCATACCAACTATACTCATGTTCTTTATCGTGTCTTAGAATATTCTCAATTATAAATGAATTATTAGAGTTAAAGACACAAATTGCACTTCCCACCAACTCTCTATAATTCCTTGATGGCAAAGCTTGCCTAGTATATTGCTCGTACATACTATCTCCTCCTTTTAATGCTACATTCGGTAAACATATAAATTTTCCTGCAAGATAGTGTTCCAATAGTTATTAAAGCAACTAAATATTCCGCCCTAAAAGAGACGGTGCCTGACACCCGCTACGGTAATGTTTTAACACAGTGGGGTCAGTACCGAAATTGATGTTTGTATCAAATCCACCACCACGCTTACCCACAAAAAGAGCATCACACTTTGATAAGTGTGATGCTCTTTTATCTAAATTACTATTGTTGAACTTACACGTCGCGACGTTTTTTAATGCTGTAGTTTGTATGAGCAACAACGGTTTTTTCGAAATCTAAATTGCGCTCGTGGAAATCATCCATAATGGTCATATCGCAAACAACGGAGTTTTGTAAATTAACAGAAGTGACGACAGCTTCAAACTGTTGACCGTCTTTTTGGAAAGTTATAATATCGCCTACGGTTGCTTTTTCCTCTTCTTTTACTTTCTGTTCTTCTTCTGATTCTTTCTTTTTAAACGCCGCATCAACTAAATCCTTGCTTATATTTTCATCAGCCATGAGAATTTCCCCTTCCTAGTGAGTGAATGTAAGTAGTTTCGTTTGTGTCAAGATTCTGGCCAAGGGTTTCCTTATCTATACCCTTAATCAAGTGCCCTCATTCTCCTTAGAGTATTACTCTATCACGATTCTTTTTTATAAGAATGGGACAACGCTTCCTCTATAAAGTTACCCTGCACCTCAAAGAATATAACATGTAAAAAACAGGCCGGTTGTTGTGTGTGGTTACCTCCCCCACACACAACAACCGGTCCCTTATAGGCTTAAGAATTTACTTTTACTTCATTCATCCATCTCCACTACTCTCGCTACTTTACTGCCACAGTTTTCGCATTTGCCATCCAACATAACACCCACAGGATGATCAACGATGATGAAGTCAGTGATTGTGACGATATCACTACAGTTTGTACAGTAGACATTGGCTATCAGTTGTTTTCTAAAATCCTTTGGTAACGACAACCACATTTTGTTCGCTTCCACTTCAAAAACTCCCTTAAGAAATACTACTGAGATTTTACTTTTCTTTCTTCTCCAGCCACGTCACACACTCTACATGACTCGTCTGCGGGAACATATCAACAGGCTGAACTTCCTTCGTCTCATACCCACCATCCTCTAGAATACGAAGATCACGAGCAAGTGTCGACGGATTACAGGATACATAAACAATCCTCTCCGGTTCCATATCCAGCATCGCCTTCAACAGCTCTTCGTCACAACCTTTACGCGGAGGATCGACAACGATAACATCCGGACGCAGCCCCTGGTTGCGCCACCATGGCATAAGCTCTTCCGCTTGTCCGACATAGAATTCTGCGTTTTCCATCTTGTTCAGACGCGCATTCTTCTTCGCATCAGTGACGGCTTCGGGTACGATTTCTACGCCGTACACTTTCTTCGCTTTTTGAGCGAGGAACAAGGAAATGGTTCCAATACCGCAGTAAGCGTCAATGACGGTCTCCCCACCTCTTAAATCGGCATAGTCTAGCGCCTGGTCATAAAGTTTCTTCGTCTGGGTCGGGTTGACCTGGTAGAACGACTTCGGTGAAATCATGAATCGGATATCGCCGATCGTGTCATAAATGTACTCATCGCCCCAGATGATGTTCGTTTCTTTTCCAAGGATGACGTTCGTTTTCGCACTGTTGACGTTATGAACGATCGATTTCACGTTTGGAAAAGCATCACGGATCTCATCGATCATTTTGTCTTTGTGCGGAAGCTTTTTCGTTTTTGTGACGAGTACAATCATGATGTCCTTCGTATTCTGGCCGGTACGGACCATGATGTGTCTCAGTACACCGCGATGGGTCTGTTCATCATAGGCATCGATTCCGTGTTTGGATGCGATGCGGCGGACGGTTTCGACCATGCGATCGTTCATTTCGTCCTGGATCAGGCATGTGTCCATGTCGATGATGTTGTGGCTTCGTTTCTGATAGAAGCCTGTCATCAGTTCGCCGTCTTCTTTCTGCCCGACAGGAATCTGGACTTTGTTTCGGTAACGCCACGGGTCCTCCATACCGACTGTCGGGTGGACAGGGACATGCTCGAGATGTCCGATTTTCTTCATGTTGTCTTTCACTTGCTTCTGTTTCATATCGAGCTGCATTTGATAACTCATATGTTGAAGCTGACAGCCGCCGCACTGGTAGAAAACATCACATGGCGGCTCAACACGGTCTTCACTTGCTTCTGTCACTTTCACCAGCTTGCCAAAGCCGAAGTTCTTTTTCACTTTGACGACTTTGACTTCGGCCTTTTCACCAGGAAGGCCATGTGGTACGAAAAGTGGATAGCCATCGACTTTCCCTACCCCATTGCCTTCGTGGGTCAAATCTTCAAAGCTCAGTTCAATCGTCTCGTTTTTCTGTACCGGCGGTTTCGGTTTCGCCATTGTTCATCCGTCCTTTATCGCATTCTTTATCTATATACTCTACACGTAGTTTATCATATCATTTAGTGCGGAGTCGCCCTGGTAGCTGCGACAAGCATAAGAACAACGGAACTGAAAAGTGATCTCCCTTTTCAGAGCCGGTGTACTTATGACCTCGAGCAGCTGGGCGACGCAGCCGGATATCCATAAGTGTGAAGTCGCCCCGACGGGCTAGAGTACTGCCTACAAACAAAACAAAAGAACGCCACTGTCTCACACAGCAGCGCTCCCCATTATTCTTCTTCGTCAGCTTCTTCTTCTTTAAATATATCTTCTGGGACAAAAAAGTCCAGATGTCTGTATAAATTGACAAATTCCCCGGGCAATAATCCACCGAATTCCCCGTCAATATTCAACTGCATCTTTTCATCTGTCTTCACTTTCACACGGCTTGCGGTCGTGTGGAAGAATTTCGGATGATTCAAGTGGTTGCCCTGAATCGCTAGTGTCGCCAAGCGGACGAATTCTGCGATGTTCATTTTTTCAATGATCATCAGATCAAAAAGCCCGTCATCCATTCGGGCGGATGGAGCCAGTTTTTCCAGGCCGCCGACAGAGTTGGTGTTACTGACGAGGAAAAGCATGATCTCGCCTTCATACCATTTGCCGTCATACTCCATCTCGACATAGGTTGGACGGATCGATGGCAGCATTTCAATGCCTTTTAAGTAGTAAGCGAGCTGACCAATCATCGTCTTCAGCTTACTCGGTACTTCATAAGAGATTTCAGTTATTTTACCGCCACCGGCGATGTTCATGAAATATTGGTCGTTGACACGGCCGATATCGAGCGGATGGCTGTAACCTTCCAGGATGATATCCACCGCTTTATGAATGTTTCTAGGCACGTGTAAGGCACGGGCAAAATCGTTCGTTGTCCCGACTGGAATGATGCCGACTTTCGGTTTGTGTGGTTTTTCGGCAAGTCCGTTGATCACTTCATTGATGGTTCCGTCTCCCCCTGCAGCGACAACAAGATCGAATTCACGATCGACGGCGTATTCCGCTGCTTTGACGGCGTCACCAGCACATGTTGTGGCATGAGTGGAGGTTTCGTAACCGGACTGTTCGAACCGTTGCAGAATGTCCGGGAGAACCTTGCGTATGACTTCTCTTCCAGAGGTCGGGTTATATATAATTCGGGCACGTTTCATCGTGTATGACCCCCTTTTCTATCCAAGCATGTTCCATTCTACATCATAGCGCTTTTTCCTGGATTTGCAAACCATTTCTATAGTATATGATGGCAAGTCCTAAACCATACGAAAGCACGCACCAGCAAGTGCGTGCTTCCTTATCATTCAAGCGCTTAGCGCTTTTCCATTTCTGCAAGGATGATCTTGTTAACCATCGGCGGGTTCGCTTGTCCTTTGGTTTCTTTCATCACCTGTCCGACAAGGAATCCAAGGGCTTTATCTTTTCCGTTCTTGAAGTCTTCGATGGACTGCGGGTTGTTGTCCATGATGCCGACGACGATTTCAGTCAGCTGGCCTTCGTCGGAAATCTGTACAAGTCCTTTATCCTTAACGATCTTCTCAGGATCGCCGCCTTTTTCTACAAGCTCTGTGAAGACTTTCTTCGCGATCTTGGAACTGATCGTTCCGTCTTCGATCAGCTGAATCATATTCGCAAGAGAAGCCGGCGTAAGCTCAAGTTCATGAAGTTCTTTATAGTGCTTGTTCATGTAAGCAGAAACTTCACCCATCAACCAGTTGGATGCCTGCTTGATGTCCGCTCCTTCGGCAATTGTATCTTCGAAGAAATCGGAGAGCTCTTTGTTGTTTGTCAGAACCATTGCATCATATTCTGGAAGTTTCAGTTCTTCGATGTAACGCTTCTTACGAGCATCTGGAAGCTCAGGAATTTCGGCACGGATGCGTTCTTTCCAAGCTTCATCGATGTGTAGTGGTACTAGATCCGGCTCTGGGAAGTAACGATAGTCGTCAGAACCTTCTTTGACACGCATCAGAATCGTTTCTTTCGTCTGCTCATCGTAACGGCGTGTCTCCTGAAGGATTTCTCCACCGGAAAGCAATTCTTTCTGCTGACGCTTCTCTTCAAATTCCAGTCCTTTTTGTACAAAGGAGAAGGAGTTCAAGTTCTTAAGCTCTGTCTTCGTACCGAACTCTTCCTGACCGATCGGGCGGATAGAAAGGTTGGCGTCACATCTTAGTGAACCTTCTTCCATTTTACAGTCGGAAACGCCAGTGTACTGGATGATGTTCTTCAATGCTTCCAAGTACGCGTACGCTTCTTTCGGTGAACGGATGTCCGGCTCAGATACGATCTCAACGAGCGGAGTACCTTGACGGTTGTAGTCGACAAGGGAGTAGCCGTCATCACTGTGTGTCAGTTTACCAGCATCTTCTTCCATGTGAAGACGCGTAATACCGATACGCTTTTTCTTGCCATCGACTTCGATATCGATGTAACCATTCTCACCGATCGGCTTGTCAAACTGGGAGATTTGATAAGCTTTCGGGTTGTCCGGATAGAAGTAGTTTTTACGGTCGAACTTCGTGTCTGTCGCGATGTCACAGTTCAATGCCATGGATGCTTTCATCGCAAAGTTGACGGCTTCTTCGTTCAACACCGGCAGAACTCCTGGGTACCCAAGATCGATCGGGTTTACGTTCGTATTTGGATCATCTCCGAACATGTTCGGAGACGGGCTGAAGATTTTCGAGTCTGTTTTCAATTCTACGTGGACTTCAAGTCCGATAATCGTTTCAAAGTTCATTAGCGCGCACCTCCAAGGGACGGGCGTTGTTTATGATAATCAGTCGCCTGTTCGAAGGCATGAGCGGCACGGTAAACGGTACCTTCATCGAAGTGTTTTCCGATGATCTGAAGGCCGATCGGAAGACCGTCTCCAGAGAAACCGCATGGGATAGAGATTCCTGGTACGCCTGCAAGGTTAACCGGAATCGTCAAAATATCGTTTGCGTACATCGTCATTGGATCATCGACTTTGTCCCCTACTTTGAAGGCAGGTGTCGGTGTTGTCGGCCCGATGATGACATCGTAGTCTTCGAATACTTTTTCAAAATCGTTCTTGATCAATGTACGAACTTGCTGGGCTTTCTTGTAGTACGCATCGTAGTACCCGGAGCTTAGTGCAAAGGTTCCAAGCATGATCCGGCGCTTCACTTCGTCACCGAAACCTTCGGCGCGGGAACGCATGAACATATCAAGCATGTTTTTCGCATCTTCCGCACGCTTACCGTAACGGACACCGTCGAAACGGGCCAGGTTCGCAGATGCTTCAGAGGACGAAATCAGGTAGTACGTGGATAGCGCGTACTTGGAGTGAGGAAGAGAAACTTCTTCCCAAGTCGCACCCATTTTTTCGTATTCTTTAAGAGCAGCTTTGACTGCTTCTTTTACTTCTTCAGAAACCCCTTCAGAAAGGTACTCTTTCGGCACACCGATCTTCATGCCTTTCACATCACCAGTCAGAGACTCGGTGTATTTCGGCACTTCGACGTTCGCAGAAGTAGAGTCCATCTTGTCATGACCAGCGATCGTTTCAAGCAAGAACGCGTTGTCCTCGACGCTGCGAGTGATCGGTCCGATCTGATCAAGAGAAGAGGCAAATGCGATCAATCCGAAACGGGAAACACGACCGTATGTCGGTTTCAATCCGACCACACCACAATAAGCAGCTGGCTGACGGATAGAACCACCTGTATCAGAACCGAGGGAGTAAGGAACTTCTCCTGCGGCTACAGCTGCTGCAGAACCACCACTGGATCCGCCTGGAACGTAATCGGTATTCCAAGGGTTACGAGCCGCTGCATAGCTTGAGTTTTCGTTGGAAGAACCCATCGCGAATTCATCCATGTTCAATTTTCCGATGGTAACGGACTTGGCGTCATTCAGTTTGTTGACAACCGTCGCGTCGTACAAAGGATCATCGAGGTTAGACAGAATCTGGCTTCCTGCTGTCGTACGCAGTCCTTTTGTTACGATGTTGTCTTTCACACCAATTGGTAGACCAAAGAGCTTCGCATCGTCGTTGCCGCGCTCCTGATCAAGTTCTGCCGCCTGCTTTTTCGCTGCTTCTTTGTTCAAAGTAATGAACGCCTGAACTTCTTCGTCCACTTCTTCAATTCGATTATAAGATTCCTCCACTAAGTCCGTGACAGAAATCTCTTTGTTATGTAGCTTCTCTTGAAGCTCACGTAATGTATAGTCAAATAAAGACATCGTCGAACCTCCTTATTCCAATACGGATGGCACTTTGAACTGTCCATCCTGCTTGTCTGGTGCATTTTTCAGTGCATCATCCTGAGAAATCCATTTCTTCGGCTCGTCCTTACGCATGACGTTCTTCAAATCAAGAACGTGGGTCGTAGGCTCGACGCCTGTTGTATCTAGTTCATTCAACTGTTCAGCATACGTGATGATGTCATCAAGCTGCTTTGTGAATGTCGTTGCTTCTTCTTCCGTGATCGCAAGGCGCGCGAGATTCGCGACGTGCTTCACTTCCTCTTTGCTAATTCTGGACATAATGCGACCTCCATTTCGATCTCACATAATATATGATCATACCAAATATCAGAATCCATTTTCAACGTACGGATACACCTTTCTTATCTTAACACATCAAAAGGACGCTGTCTTACCGTGAAAGCTCCCTTATTTGGAAGGGTTAGTTTCTAGACTTTAGTAAGTGGATTTGGTGGGTTGGGAAAGAGGGATTCCCGAAACTCGCTGTATGATTGGATAGCTTCCTGACTGGAAGAACTGTGAATGTAGCGTTTACTGAAGTGTAATTCTTCGGATTCAATAAAACGCTGATTAGCCACATAACGATTTAGAAAAAGTCATCTAAAATAGATTGATTAAGAAAAAGCTAGGCGAAACCCGGCAGGAAAGCGAGCCTAGCTCCACAACACTGACCCTATAAACGACTACAACTATATTTCCACCATTGCCTTTTATCCCCTTATTAAAAGAAAAAATTCCCGGCCATAAGACCGGGAATTTTGTAGTGAAGAACTTAACTTTTTACATTTTCGTAACTTTATCAAATTCTTCAGCAATATCTTTCGGTGGTTGACCAGCAAGGCTGACAAGAATAGCGACAAGTCCACCAAGGATGAAACCAGGTACGATTTCATAAAGGTCGAAGATTCCGCCACTCAAGAAGTCCGCCCATACAACAACGGTAACCGCACCGACGATGATTCCGGCAAGCGCACCATTACGTGTAATGCCTTTCCAGAATAGGGACAAGATGATAACGGGACCGAATGCGGCACCGAAACCTGCCCAAGCGTAAGATACAAGACCAAGAACGGTACTGTCCGGGTTACCTGCAAGAAGCACGGCGATCAAGGCGATACCGGCTACGGCAGCACGACCAACCCATACCAATTCTTTTTCAGTAGCATTCTGGCGGAACAGTGCTTTGTAGAAGTCCTCTGCAAGTGCAGAAGAAGATACAAGCAACTGAGAGTCAATGGTACTCATAATGGCAGATAGGATCGCTGCTAGTAAGATACCTGCAATGACTGGGTGGAACAGGATTTGGGAGAACGTGATGAAAATCTTCTCCGAGTCGACAAGCATTTGGATGCCGCCTTCTGTCATCACTTCTGCATTAAATGTAGAAAGATCCGCTACATCCGCAGTGTTGATGTACGCAAGTCCGAATAGACCTGTGAAGATCGCACCGTAAAGACCTAGAACCATCCAGCCGATACCGATCAAGCGTGCTTTCGGAACGTCCTTAGGAGAACGTAGGGCCATAAAACGTACAAGGATGTGCGGCTGACCGAAGTAACCAAGTCCCCAAGCAAGGGAAGATAGAATCGCAAGGGCACCGACACCTTGAACCATGTTCAAGTGAGATGGATCGATTTGGGCTACTGCGTCTGTTGCAGCATTCCAACCACCAAGTTCAGTAATCGCAACAATTGGTACAGCGATCAATGCAAAGAACATCAAGATACCTTGAACAAAGTCTGTCCAACTTACGGCTAGGAATCCACCTAAGAAAGTGTAAGATATAGTAACAATTGCACCTAACCATAGAGCTTGTGTATAACTCAATGCAAAGGAAGCTTCAAACAGCTTCGCACCGGCAACCATACCGGAAGATGTATAGAAGGTGAAGAATAAAAGAATGACAGCTGCAGAAATGACACGTAACACGTGGGAGTGATCACGGAAGCGGTTCTCAAGATAGTCTGGAACAGTAATCGAGTCATTTGCAATCTCCGTGAATACACGAAGTCGGCGTGCGACGAACTGCCAGTTTAAGTATGCACCAATAGCGAGACCGACACCGATCCAAGCTGCGGACAATCCTCCAGCATAAATCGCGCCAGGCAAACCTAGTAGCAACCAACCACTCATGTCGGATGCACCGGCAGATAGTGCGGCAACTCCTGGACCTAAACGACGACCACCTAAGACATAGTCAGATAAATCACTTGTTAGACGATATGCAGCAAAACCGATTCCCAGCATACCGATTAAATAGACAATAAACGTTATTAACGTAGCAGTACTCATGTTTTGTTATTCGCTCCTCTCAGTGAATAGTGTAATGATAGATAGAATAATTAAAATTGGCATTGGTACAAATAACCAGAACCATGTTGCTCCAGCGATGGTTGCTGATGTTGCAGTAGCGAGTTCAAACACATTTCCACCTCCCAAATGTTGGTTTATACAATCCTATGCAAATCGTACCGACGCATGGTTCTTAAGTCGTATTGACTTAAAAAAACCAAACACAGGTACAACTATATCATATAACTTTTGTAAGAACATTGCAAAAATTGTGTTAATGGGTCGTAATTGTATTTTTATTCGTTAATTCAGTATAAAAATACACATATGTGACATTTTTATGATATTCATTCACAAAATTTATTTTTAAAAATTTTAGAGCCCATAAAAAAATGGGGAAATGTTCCCTTTTCCCGACAGCGTTAGTATGTTCCATTTTTCATAAAAAAATCCCTTTCCACATACATGTGGATGAGGGATTTTTTGGTCGTTCTATTACAACATTTCAGATGTTGTTTTGCCTTGCATATGATGAATAAGATAATCAGGTCCACCGGCCTTCGAATCGGTTCCGGACATATTGAATCCACCGAACGGATGATAGCCTACAATGGCTGCTGTACATCCACGGTTGAAGTACAGGTTACCGACATGGAAATCTTCGCGTGCTTTTTCAATATGCTCGCGATTGTTGGAAATGACTGCCCCAGTCAAGCCATATTCGGTATTGTTAGCGAATTCGATCGCTTCATCGAATGATTTCGCCTTCGTGAAGCCTACAACTGGACCGAAGATCTCCTCCTGCATAAGGCGGGCTTCCGGATCAAGGTCAGCAAAAACCGTCGGTGCGACGAACCAGCCTTTACTGTCGTCTCCTTTTCCGCCTGTCATCAGTCTTCCTTCTTCCTTACCGATTTCGATATAACTCATGATCTTATCATAAGCGCCCTGATCGATGACCGGCCCCATATAGTTGCTGTTATCGGTTGGATCGCCATAGTTCACTTGTTCCTTCGTCTTCTGAACGACTCGATCCAGCAGCTCATCATACACACCTTCATGAGCAATGACACGGGAACATGCGGAGCATTTTTGTCCGGAAAAACCGAAGGCCGAATACGTAATCGCATCAGCAGCAAGCTCGAGGTCAGAATCGCTGTCGACGACGATCGTATCCTTTCCGCCCATCTCTATGATGGTACGCTTCAACCACTTTTGACCATCGTGGACTTTTGCGGCACGTTCGAACAAACGGGTACCGACTTCACGAGAGCCTGTAAAGCTGATAAAACGCGTCCGAGGGTGATCGACAAGATAGTCGCCGACTTCTTTTCCGCTTCCCGGGATATAGTTGATGACCCCTTTCGGCAGTCCTGCTTCTTCTAACACTTCCATCATTTTGTAAGCGATGATCGGAGTTGCACTCGCCGGCTTCAGAAGAACCGTATTGCCGGATACCATAGCGGCAACCGTCGTTCCGCACATGATGGCAAAAAGGAAGTTCCATGGGGAAATGACAACCCCTACCCCAAGCGGAATGTAATGAAACCGGTTATTTTCTATCGGACGGGAATTGATTTCCACGCCTTTATCAATTTCAAGCATTTGTCGCCCATAATACTCCATGAAGTCGATCGCTTCTGCTGTATCCGCATCTGCCTCTTTCCATGGTTTCCCGCCTTCTTTCACGAGGTGTGCCGTGAACTCATGCTTACGACGACGAACGATTGCCGCAGCGCGGAAAAGGATATCTGCACGGAACTTCGCTTTCGTCTTTCTCCACCAGTCAAACGTCTCGTCTGCCACCTGGTGAGCTTTCTCAGCCAAGTCCTGATTCGCCTTCGACACATAGCCGATGACTTCCTTCTTGTTGGCCGGATTGACGACCTCGATCTTGTCATCCGTCATGATCCGCTCCCCGCCGATGATCAGAGGGTACTCTTTTCCAAGGTCCGCTTCTACCTGCTTGATTGCCGCCTGCAGAGCTTTCCGATTTTCTTCCACTGTGAAATCAGTAAATGGTTCGTGTTTGTAAGGGACTACCATAAAAAAACCGCCTCCTTGAAAAGTAAAATGGGTGACGCTATGTAATAGTTTGAAAATTACCACATTAAGCGTTTCCATAACTATTCTATCGTAACGGTGAATCTAGTTCAATCGATTGAGACTGATTTCATCGGAAATATCCGCCTGTGCACAACTGTGGCCAAACATTTTCTAATATAATCGGATTTGCTCGATATTTTTCTACTTTTGTCGAATTTCAATCATTCCACGAACCACTTCTCTTATAAGAAAGCTTCCGATTGTGGAAGACTCAGTTTCGATATGTTTTCGGGATTCGTTTGCCATAATGGGAGTCAGGGGTGCCTGGGAAGCTACTCGTCTAGCTCCATCGCCCACGGGAGTCTCGCAGCTTCCCAACCAACCCATTCGATATAAGGGAGAAACGACCCCCTGTAGCAAGTTGGATTGCCTGCCACTATCCAACTGTTAGAAATATAAAGCGCTTTGTATCAAGCTTTTACGTTCTGTGGAGAGGTTTATATGATCCACTTTCCTCGATCATACAAGCTGATTTCTTAGAAGTGGTTTCGAGAATTTCCCACGGCAAAGGGGCGAAGGGGAATGGCGAGACTCCTGCGGGGAAAAAGTGCAGGGTGAGACCCCACAGGACGCAGTCCGAGGAGGCTCACCGCGCTCCCGCGGAAAGCGAGTTATTCCCCGCAGCCCCTATCCTCTCAACTAAAGTCTCGAAATCCACTCTTAAACAATCCTGGCATTTTCTTTAATAACAAAGACCACATGGAGTGGGCCATGTGGTCTTTGTGTTATTCGTAAACATGAACGAAAGGTTCCTGCTCGCCGGCTTTTTTGACGATCAGACTTTCCGGTTCATCCATGCTGTGGATATTCACTTGGACGTTATAATGATCTGCAAACATTTCGTTTACAAGACTGTACACATATTGTGTAAAACCGACAACTTCCGATTCAGACTGGAACTGGATCGGAATTTCAATCGACACTTCGCGAAGTTCGTTATTCACGTAAAATCCATTGGCGATCATACCTACAAAGTTCGGGAAGTAATCGGATACTTCTTTTCTGAAGTCCGTAAAGATCTGTGAGTCATCGAAGTGATCCTCTTCTCCTTCATTGGAAGGAAACAGGACGTGCTTTTCATCAATGTTATCCCAACCATTAATGGTAAGGTCGGACCCTTTGACATACGTTTTACTTAAAAACTTGCCTGGAACTTTCGAGCTCGCTTCCTCTTCTTCATACAGGGCAAAAACAACCGGAACATTGTTAAGCTCTTCTCTCTCCCGAATCCGCTTCAAAATTTCCCCGGCATATTCTTTCCCTTTTTGAAGAAGCTCCTCAGTTGAATGGTCTACAGAGAGGCTTTGGCCTTCAGCCGTGAAATTATAGACGGTTCTCAATGAAATTCCGATGGTCACTCCGCTTAGCTCCACCTTATTTTCATCTTGTCTAACTAAGTAATTCTGCTCGATGATATTCGATATATATCGTGGACTTTCACGAAACTCTTCTTCGGTCGCTTCATCTTCATTAAGTTCCGGATTTAAGCCATCTTCATTTCCTGAACTCTCCCGGCCTAACCACTGGAGCAGCGTATCCCCTTCAAAGTATTGACCTGGCTGGAAAAAATACTTGTCCGGATCGAAATATTCTTTAGAATGGCGGCGGAGGCCACTTTCGAATTCATCGATGTCCATCCGGTTCCCCATCTGGTTCGTCGTCACGGCTCGTGCGGTTGAAACCTTCGGACTGCTTTCTGTCAGGATCATCCGATAATCCTTTTCCGACATATTGTAGTTCGGGATGATGGCGGATTGATTATTTTTTTCATCTTTCGTTTCCTGTATGACTTCTTCTCTGTTGTCAAAAACGGGCGTACACGCGCTTACGACGAGCAATGAACTAAGCAACAGTGCGTGCATCTTCCTCATGCTTTCCACTCCCTTAATGAGACCAGCCGGAGCGTCTTTGTTCAATCACGCTCCGGCTCCTCTTGTATAACCATAAAACGTTTGATCAATCAGGATAGAGCGTTTTTAAACTGCTCTTCATCCCAAATTTCAATCCCCAAATCTGATGCTTTCGTGTACTTGGAACCGGCGTCTTCGCCAGCGATGAGAAGGTCGGTTTTCTTACTGACACTTCCTGTCACTTTACCGCCAAGTTCCTCGATCATTTTCTTCATTTCCGAACGGCTGTATTCTTCCATTTTCCCTGTAAGTACCACAGTCTTATCGTTGAAAGGAGAATCGATCGGCTGATCGCTCTTCTTAGCGTCCTTATACTCCATGTTGAGACCGAGCTGCTTCAATTCTTCCAATAATTGTATGACCTGGTCTTCATCAAAATAGCTGGCAATCGATTCGGCCATTTTGCTGCCGATTTCAGGAATAGCTTCTAGAGCCTCAGCATCCGCTTCGACGAGAGCGTCCATATGTTCAAAATGCTGGGCAAGCGTGCTAGCTGCTTTTGAACCGACGTAACGCACGCCAAGACCAAACAGCAGTCGTTCGAGGGAGTTTTCTTTTGAAGCTTCAATCGCGTTCAAAAGGTTCTCCACCGATTTTTCACCCATACGATCAAGCTGTAGGAGCTCTTCACGGTCGAGCTTATATAAATCTGCGATCGTATGAATCAAGTTTTCCTGGAACAGTTGGGCAATCACTTTTTCTCCAAGACCTTCAATATCCATCGCATTTCTTGAAACGAAGTGGATCAAGCCTTCCCGTAATTGTGCCGGGCAGTTCGGGTTCACACATCGTAAGGCGACTTCTTCATCGAGACGGACGAGCTCGCTGCCACATTCCGGACATTCTTCCGGCATGCGGTACGGTTCTTCCTCTCCTGTCCGCTGATCTTCAAGAACGCGGACGACTTCCGGAATGATGTCCCCGGCTTTTTTGATGACGACCGTGTCTCCGATGCGGATATCTTTTTCGATAATCAGATCTTCATTGTGCAAGGATGCACGTTGGACCGTTGTTCCCGCGACCTTGACGGGATCAAGAATCGCTGTCGGCGTCACGGCTCCTGTACGGCCGACACTGAGTTCAATATCTTTCAGTTTCGTGATTGCTTCTTCAGCTGGGAACTTATAGGCCGTTGCCCAGCGCGGGCTCTTCGCTGTAAAGCCTAAGTCTTCTTGTTGATCTAGGCTGTCCACTTTGATGACGATGCCGTCAATCTCGTAATCAAGGTCCGCGCGGTGTTCGACCCAGCTATTCACATAGTCGATGACCTCTTCGATATCGTTACACTTTTTCCACTCCGGATTCGTTTTCAATCCGAGCTCTTTCATTTTCTCCAGGCGTTCACTGTGGGCTTCGGTCGGATCGTTCTCCCAGACGCCGATGCCGTATAGGAAAATATCCAGATTACGCTTGGCGGCGATTTTCGGATCCAGCTGCCTTAGTGAACCTGCGGCTGCGTTACGCGGGTTGGCGAAAGGTTCCTCCCCATTTGATTCTTTCGCTTCATTCAATGCCATGAACGATTTCTTCGGCATATACGCTTCACCACGGACTTCGACGGTCACTGGTTCTTTCAGGCGAAGAGGAATGTTGCGGATAGTACGAAGGTTTTTCGTAATATCCTCCCCGGTCGTTCCATCTCCACGCGTCGCTCCCCGGACGAAGATGCCATCTTCGTATTTCAAAGAAACCGCAAGGCCGTCGATTTTCAGTTCACATACGTAATTGACCTCTGCATCAGTGCCATTTTTCACGCGACGGTCGAAGTCACGCAGTTCTTCATCGTTAAAAGCATTTCCAAGGCTGAGCATCGGGATGTCGTGCTGTACTTTTACAAAAGCATCGAGAGGTTTTCCGCCGACCCGCTGGGAAGGCGAATCCGGCGTCTGCAAATCCGGATATTCTTCTTCAAGCTTAATCAGTTCCTGCATCTTTTTATCATATTCATAGTCCGAAACACTCGGAGCATCGAGCGTGTGGTATTCATAGCTATACTGCTCGAGATTCTGTCTGAGTATTTCGATCTTTTGCTTAGCTTCCGTTGCGTTCATATCCATCCACTTCCTTACGCTTTCGTAATCGGAGCAAAACGGGCAAGCAGGCGCTTGATGCCTGTTGGTGCTGGGAAGGCGATATCGAGTTCCATCGCATCTCCTTCACCCTGCACTTTGACGACCGTGCCTTCGCCCCACTTTTTGTGCTGCGCTTTGTCCCCAGGCTGCCAGCCGATCTTCTCTCCACCTGACGAAGCTTTTTTCTCAGGCTTCTTCGCGGCACGTTTTTTCGGAGCTGCTTGAGGCTTCGTACCGAAAGGCGTGCTTTCACGTTTTTTATTGAAAAATGGCAGTTCTTCTTTCTCTTCTTTTCCTTCGATCAGCTCTTGCGGAATTTCATGAATAAAACGGCTGATTGGATTCATGTTCGTCCGGCCGTAGAGCGTACGCATTTTTGCATGAGAAATGAACAGCTCTTTTTCCGCACGGGTGATTCCGACATAGGCGAGACGGCGTTCTTCTTCCATTTCCTCTTCATCCATAAGCGCACGGCTGTGTGGGAAGACGTTCTCTTCCATACCGATCAGGAAGACGACCGGGAATTCCAGTCCCTTCGCTGAGTGCAGTGTCATCAACGTAACCGTATCGTCACTACTAGGGTCTTCATTCATAGAATCAATATCCGCAATCAAAGCGAGATCCGTCAAGAAAGCGACGAGTGTCTTATCTTCTGCATACTCTTCGAAATTCTTTGTAACGGATTTAAATTCTTCGATGTTCTCTAGACGGCTTTGCGCTTCAATGCTTTTCTCGTTCATGAGCATCTCTTCATAGCCAGTTTTGTCGATGACTTCCTGGACCATATCGGTCGCAGAAAGGAATTCCTGCTGCTCCGCCCAGTTTTGGATCATCTTACGAAAACTCATGATCGCTTTCGCTGCTTTGGCGCTGACGCCGACAAAGTCAACTTCGGCTGCAGCTTCGTATAGGGAAATGTCGTGATCTGCCGCATAGGCAAGCATTTTATCCATACTCGTTTTTCCGACACCGCGCTTCGGTTCGTTGACGACACGCTGGAAGCTTAAGTCGTCGTTCGGGTTGGCGATGAGACGCAGGTAGGCCAGCAGGTCCTTGATCTCTTTACGATCATAGAACTTCGTGCCACCGATCATCTGATACGGGATGCCTGCTTTGACGAACGTTTCCTCAATCGTACGTGATTGGGCGTTCGTACGGTACAAGATCGCCACGTCCTGATAGCGGAACTTTCCTTGGCGGACGAGGTCTTCAATTTTATCTGTGACAAAAAGACCTTCCTCACGTTCGGTTCCTGCCTGCTTGTAATGGATCTTCTCTCCACCTTTATTGTCCGTCCAAAGACGCTTCGGCTTACGGCCACTGTTCTTATCAATGACATTATTGGCAGCATCCAAGATCAATTCTGTGGAGCGGTAGTTCTGCTCAAGTAGAATCGTCCGTGCTTTCGGGTAATCACTTTCAAAGTTCAGGATGTTTTGAATATCCGCTCCGCGCCACGCATAAATCGACTGGTCGGAATCTCCGACGACGCAAAGGTTCTGGTATCGGCTCGCCAAATGTTTAACGAGTTGATATTGGGCATGGTTCGTATCCTGATACTCATCGACATGAATGTACTGGAAGCGGCGCTGATAGGATTCAAGCACTTCGGGCACTTCGTCGAAAAGTCTCAGAGTCTGCATGATCAAGTCGTCGAAATCGAGTGACTGATTTTTGCGGAGCTTCTTTTGATAGCCTTTATAAATTTGAGCGATCTGTTCTTCATGCATGTTGTTCGCTTTTCTTTCATAATCCTCCGCGGTCATCAGTTCGTTCTTCGAATTACTGATCGCACCGAGCATCGCACGTGGGTCCCATTTTTTCGGGTCGAGGTTGATCTCTTTCAGCACTTGTTTAATGACAGAAAGCTGATCGCTCGAATCCAGGATGGAAAAGTTACGGTCATAACCGATCCGGTCGATGTCACGTCTCAGGATCCGTACACACATCGAGTGGAACGTGGACATCCAGATTTTTTCTCCGTCTTTGCCGACAAGAGATTCGACACGCTCTTTCATTTCGCGTGCCGCTTTATTGGTAAACGTAATCGCTAATATATTCCGTGGCGCAACATCTTTTTCACTAAGTAGATAGGCGATGCGGTGAGTCAGTACTCGTGTTTTACCACTTCCTGCACCTGCCATGATGAGCAGCGGGCCTTCTGTGTGGGTCACCGCTTCTCGTTGTTCTGTATTCAAGCCTTGAATCAATGCGTTCAATGCCTGTGTCATGAGGGTCCACCATCCTTCATCTTCATTGATTTAACGGCTTCGACCGTTTTAAGAGCAACCTCTAGGTTATCATAAATCACATCGCCGACAACGATGACATCTGCATAAGCGGCCATTTCTGACGCCTGTTCTTCCGAAGTAATGCCCCCGCCGTAGACGAGAGATGTATTTTTTAATTCACGAGCCACGTCTTTGACCAAGCCGGGGTTCCCGTACGTTCCGCTGTATTCCATGTAGAAAACGGGCAGACGGAAGATGTGTTCAGCCATCCGGGCATAGGCTAGGACATCTTCATAATCCGGAAGCGAGCAATCGGTCCGTTTGAACACCTTCGCTTCAGGGTTGAGTACACAATACCCTTCGGGCAGCATGTCCTCCCATTCGATCACATCTGCATATTCTTTGATCGCCTGGTGCTGCACATCGATCATCCACTTCTTATCGCCACTATTCAGCACAAGAGGGATGAAATAAGCATCAAACCCAAGCGTTATCGCTTCAATATCCGAAACTTCAAGCACGAAACTGATATCGTACGCCTCAATGCGTTCCTGCAAATCCATGACGTTCTCGAACGTAATGCCGTCTGTACCGCCGACAATAATCGCATCTGTTCCTGATGTACATATCTTCTTCAATTCTGCGTCTGTAATCGTCTTATTCGGATCAAGCTTGAACACATGATCCCACTCGCTTATATTGTACATTTCCGTCCTCCAAAACAACAGTTATCCATCTACCCATTATAGCAAATTTTCATCCCCGGGTTGAGGGGCACAACCAAACAATTCTATGACCTTTGTGAGAGTGGTTGCGGGAGTTTGATTTGGTAATATATGTATGACCTGGTACACCATAAATTGTAAACATACAAAAGCCCGTCCTCTCTATTTAAAATGAGAGTCGGGCTATGGTTGTGTTGCTGGGAAGTTATTGGAGACCAGGTCATACAATTATTACCAAACTAAATCATCAAAGACGATGTCATACATATATTACCAGGTCACGAAGGTTGCTCAGGTAGGAGGCGGGTGGATGTGAAGGTCATGGTTACGAGTCCGACGCTTAGGATGGTGATGGCGGAGAGCATGAGTGTCTCGAGCGAAAACAGATAGCCACTGGCACCGATGACAACGGCATCTATCGCGAGGATGACGAAGCCGACATTGACTTTGCACCAATCGGCGATCATTTGGGCGAGCAGGTCGGTGCCACCCGTACTTGTATGCACGCGGAGCATCAACCCGATTCCTCCGCCAACGAGCGCTCCTCCAATGATGGAACTGATCGCTGGATCGAGCGGCAAATGATGGGCGCGCAACCCTTGGAGAAGGTCAATGGAAAAAGAAGAAATCAACAACCCATGCAGACTGTTGTAGAAATACGTACGGTAATAGAACCAGGCGAGCGTAAAGATCGGAATGCTGAAGCAGATAATCGTCAGCCCGACCTCAAGCCCCCATATGTAATTGGCGATCATCCCGATTCCGATGATGCCTCCATCTAAAACATGATCTGGAATCAGGAAAAAGTTGATGCCAAGTGAAAGTATCATACTGCCGAGAATGATCATGGCGCCTTTTTTCAACATCGTCTTCATCGGACAGCTCCCCTTCCATAGTACTAGCCTATGCCTGTCCGTTTTTTCTTAGAATCATGGAAGTGTTTCACCAGCGCCAACAAAAAAAGACTGCCTAACAATAAAGGCAGCCTCTCATAAACTATTCGGTTTGTTTCGCTTGCACACGGTCAAGCGCTTGTGTATAAGCGTCATTGCCATAATTCAAGCAGCGTTTCACACGGGAGATCGTCGCCGTGGATGCACCTGTTTCGGTTTCAATTTTATGATAAGTGAAGCCTTCACGCAGCATGCGCGCTACTTCCAATCGCTGAGCGAGTGACTGCACTTCATTCATCGTTGCGAGATCATCAAAGAATTCATAGCATTCTTCTACACTTTGCAAAGATAAAACCGCTTCGAACAGTTGATCGAGCGTCTTTCCTCTCAATTTATCGATCTGCATGCCTTTTCCCTCCTTACTCCGATTCTACTGCAGCGTTTCCTGGAATGATGTTCACCCAAGTCTTCCCTGGTGTAAATGCCAGCGGGCTGCCGTCTTTATAGGGAAGCAATCGTCCATCGACGTTCTTCCACTCTACTTCTTTCATTTGTCCTTTTTGTAAAAGATACCCGTTCCCGCCTGAAGTGAGATCAATCGCACGACGACCGGCGTTATCAATAATCCGGTGGTCTGCTTCTATGATCCAAACATTTTCTACAGCCACCCGTTCTTCATTCAAACGGTCGATGGTCGGCTCTCCATCACTGGAACGTAAAAACTGCTCTTTCGCAGCATCATAAGTAAAACTTACATTCGTCCGACTGCCATAAGTAATCTGGACGTCATCCACGGGTGTTCCTTCAAACGAACCTTCTTCAGCAAACGGTAGTGCTTCAGGTTCTCCTGATTCATCATAGCCTTTGTTCGCAACCGCCTGCTCGACTCCCTCTGTCAAAAGATAAGAGTTATGAGGAGCTGCACGATCCGAGGACCGTTCGAATAACCAGCCGTTGTTATCATACATCGCTCCATCCAGGTAATCGACACCGCTGCCTGCTACTTGTTGATTGATCGACGTCGACGCACCGTGGTACGTATAAAGCGCATCAAAGCCATCAGCGATTTCGAAATAGTATGGACGTGCACTTCTTACCGGACCTATTGTATCAGGAATGTCACTATGGAACAAAGCAAGGAAACGTGTGATCTGCCCCTCTGCCAAAACTTCATAGACGATGTCGGCCTGACTCAAGCCTGATTGAGGTCTTGCTTTCGGATGGTTGTTCACCATGACGGACAAGGCACGGTGGTCTGCTTTTTCAGCCGTCGCTTCCCCCGTCAGTGGAAATGTTTCTGTGCGGGCTTGTTCGGTTTCTTCCTTTTCATCAACGGTCACGTTCTCTTCTGTCTCTATTTGTTCTTCGACCGCTGTTTCTTTCTCTTTCGTTTCTTCAGGTTGTGCAGCCCCTGCTTCCTCATTACAAGCGCTGAGAAAAAGGACGGCAAGCAAGCTGAAGAATGTAAGCTTTCTCAATGACAGCACTTCCTTATCTGTATTCCCTCTCTTATTTTAACGCATTATCGAAGGAAAGAGTACCTCTTTCTTTTTCACATCCATGATTCCAAGCGGTGTGATGCGAATGAATGGCAGATGCATGGATGACAAAAAGAGAAGCGTGTAAACGGGATCATTGAACGTAAAACCATGATCCAGCAGGCATTCTTTCAATTTCGCTTCTTCCTCCATGAGCTCTCTCATCGGCAGATCGGCCATCACGCCGCCAAGAGACAATGGCAGTTCAAAAAGGATTTCTCCTTCATTGACGAGCACAATTCCCCCACCGATTTCCTTCATGCGCTGAAAGGCCTTTTTCATATCTTTACGTGACTTTCCTGTCAATATGATATCCCCAGTATTGCTGTACGAGCTGACAAGGCCACCTAATGTCTGCGTAAAACCTTTCAGCAGTGTATTGACCATCCATTCGCCTTCACGGTCCATCAGCATGAGGTAGGATTCTTTATTTTCATCGCTCAATCGGTCGGTGGAAATGTCCGTATCGATGGCATAAGGTTTCATGATGACATCGTTCACCATCTCAAGACCGATCGGCATGGAAAACTGCATATCTGCATCGGTCACTTCCCAATCGAGATCGAGCGGCTTCACGCCATTTTTTTCCCACTGGATTAGTGTTTCTTTTTTCAAAACCTCACCATCACGTTTCGTCCATTCACCTTTTGCAATGACGGAGTGAGGCATCGGGTCTTTCGGGTCTGATAAAAAGTTCAGGTGAGCGACGCGCCCGGCGTTCAAGCTTCCTACACGATTTTCAATTCCGAAATGACGGGCCGCCTGATACGTCGCCATCATGTACGCATCAATTTCCGGCACGCCGGCATCCAATGCAATTTGGATACATGGATTGATCAGTCCTTCACGATAAAATCCAGGCGTGGATCCATCGGTCGTGTACATCATATGGTCGAAGTGAGTATGCCCTTGTTCCACAAGCCCTTGTAAAATATCCGGAAGATCCGGGCGGATGGACGAGTAGCGTAACCCTGTCTGATAACCGATTTCCAATCGTTTCAGAACATCGTCAGCACTCATCGATTCATGCTCTGAATCCATTCCGAGCAAGCGCATTTTCACAAGCGTCTGTTCAGAAGCGCCCGGCAGGTGGGCTTCCAAAGGCTTCCTTGAACGTTTGGTTTCCTGCATAAAGTGTAAAATCTGCTCGTCCCCATGATGAAGGACATCCGGCCATGCCGTCAGCTCTCCACCCTGGATGACCGCATCGTGAGCGATCCAATCCGGGATTTGCGAATCAAAGGCAAAACGGTCTTCATCTCGAAGCACGGACTGCGGGTCAAAGCGCGCCCACCAGTACATGGTTGCAGGTAAATCCATGAACTCTTCCAATAAAGAAAACGCTTTCTCTTTTTCTGTTAAAAAAAGCCACATCAAGTTATCGTTGACGAGCGTCGTGGTCCCTGTCTCTGCCGCATATTCTGCAAAGCTCTGGGGATTATATAACTGAAATGGGTGGGCATGCGGTTCAACATAGCCAGGCACAATATAACTGTCTGTGCCATCAATGATTTCCGTACCTTCTGTATTGGAAGGAAGCTTTTGGCCGGTATAAATGATGCGATCATTATACAACCAGATATGGCCATGCATCCATTTCTTTAAGTAAACATTCAAGTAAGTTGTATTTTTGATTAACTTCGTCGGCGCCGTTTTTCCATCAATGACGGCTGCATGTTCACGCAGCTGACGGTTCCGCCAACGAAAGCGTGTTTCGTTCATGGAGCGTACCTCCCTGAGATCATTATGTTCTATCGTAACACAGGAACTTCCATTCTGGTAAGGAGGAAGCACAATGAAACCGAATATCGGTATCATCAACAGTATGGTCCGCATCACCGCAGGTCTTAGTATGCTGACCTATTTGACGATCCGCGGTGCACGTAAAGAGTGCGATTCTTCCCACCCGCTTCTAATCATGTTGTCTGCATTGAAGGTTGCGGAAGGAATTGTACGTTTCTGCCCGTTGACAGCCGTTTATGAGGAAATGTCTACAGAAAAAGACGGCATTGAGCAAAGCTGGCAGCAAAATATTCCGCAGGACCAATAAACGCGGAGGTGTACGGCATGTTTCTGCCGATGATTTTCCTGTTCCGTCGATATATTAAAAATTTGGCCGATAAAAATAAAGTTTAGCCGATATATCCGGATTTTGGTCGATATCTTCAATTTTCAATTGATATATACGACTTCCCATTGATATATATCACAATCACTAACAAAAAAAGAGCGGGCTGCCCCGCTCTTTCTTCAAAAGGATGAAACATATGGATTTTATGGAGTACTTTACAGACGTCGGTTTCGTCATCGTCACCGTCATCGGCTCGATAGCCGCTTTATTCTACGTCGGCATGCGAAGCCGCCGAAGAGACTGATGTACGTCCGATATCTCTTCGAAAGAAAAAGTCCCTCTGATTCTCAAATGGACGGAGCGATTGATACGTACGATCCAGCGCTTGCGCCAAGTCTTCTCCTTTGTTCCCAATCAAAAGGACGCGCCCGCCGCTGGATACATACTTCCCGCTTTCCCAAGCTGTCCCTGCATGGACGACAAAACCATCATCCGCTTTAAGCTCAGGTAACGGACGCCCCTTTTCATATGGACCAGGATAGCCCGCGGAAGCGACCACAACACCTGCACAAACTTCCTCTGACCATTTCAATCCAGGATCTTTCCCATCCAGTACATCGTTCACCACTTGCACGAGGTCATTTTCTAACAAAGGTAAAACGACCTGCGTTTCCGGATCACCGAATCGCGCATTGAATTCAATCACCTTCGGGCCCTCTGAAGTTTCGATCAAGCCTGCATATAAAATCCCTGTAAACGGGCGGCCTTCTTCCACCATCGCTGCCGCTACCGGCTTCACAATCTCCTCGACAGCAAAGGCGTACGAAGAATTATTCAATGCTTGCACAGGAGCGAAGGCGCCCATTCCGCCTGTATTCGGACCTTGATCTCCATCGAATGCGCGCTTATGGTCTTTCGCAGGAATCATCGGATAGACATTCGAACCATTCACAAACGCCATGAGCGAGAATTCTTCGCCTGCCAAAAATTCCTCCACGACAATTTCACGGCTCGCATCGCCGAACTGGCCATTTTCAAGCATGTCTTCCGCTGCTGACAACGCCTCGTCCACGGTTTCAGCCACGACGACCCCTTTTCCTGCCGCCAGTCCGTCCGCCTTCACGACAATCGGCGCACCTTTTTCCCTAATGTAAGATTGAGCCGCTTCCACATTGGAAAAAGCTTCGTATCCAGCCGTCGGAATCTCGTATTTGTGCATCAGCTGTTTAGCAAAATGCTTGCTTCCTTCGATCAGAGCGGCCGCTTTGGTCGGACCGAACACCGGCAGAGCCGCTTCTTGGAAAGCATCCACCAATCCATCAAGCAAAGGGTTCTCAGGGCCTACCACGGTCAGGCCCACATTGTTCTCCCGGGCAAAAGCAACCAGACCGTCAAAATCCTGCTCACTCATATCGATGCATTCAGCAATTTTGCTCATCCCTGCATTTCCAGGGGCAGCGAAAATACGATCTACTTGATCACTTTCTGCGAACTTTTGTACAAGGCTGTGTTCCCGGCCACCTCGACCGACGACCAATACGTTCATAAGACTCCACCCTTTCGATTAATGTTTGAAGTGACGCATTTTTGTAAAGACCATCGCGATGCCATGTTTGTTACAGGCATCAATGGAATCTTGATCACGCTTGGAACCGCCAGGCTGGATGATCGCTGTCACACCCGCTTCCGCTGCGGCTTCCACAGTATCCGGCATCGGGAAAAAGGCGTCGGACGCCATGATGCTGCCTTCTGCTTTCTCACCTGCCTGCTCAAAAGCGATTTTCGCTGCACCGACACGGTTCATCTGTCCTGCACCGACACCGAGCGTGCGGTCCCCTTTCGCTACGACGATCGCGTTCGACTTCACGTGTTTGACGACTTTCCAACCAAGCTTCAAATCTTCAAGCTCCTGTTCAGACGGCTCACGTTCTGTTGCCACTTCAAGCTCGACATCATCGAGAGACCCTTCATCCGCATCCTGGACAAGCAGCCCGCCATTGACGGTCACGAGCTTATGAGCCGGACGGTCGGCTTTCTTCATGTCCACTTTCAACAGGCGGAGGTTCTTCTTCGTTGTCAGAATATCAAGCGCTTCTTGACTGAAGGACGGAGCGATGATGATCTCAAGGAAAATCTCTTTCAGCTTCGCAGCTGTATCGGCATCGACTTCTCTATTCAAGGCAACGATTCCACCGAAGATCGAAACAGGATCACCTTCATACGCTTTTACATAAGCGTCATGCAAGTTCTCACCAACTCCGACACCGCATGGGTTCATGTGTTTGACCGCGACAGCAGCCGGCTGGTTGAACTCAAGCACCACTTCAAGAGCCGCGTTGGCATCCTGAATGTTGTTATAGGAAAGCTCTTTTCCGTTCAGCTGTTCCGCTTCAGCGAGCGACGTGCCATCGAAGTTCGCTTTCTTATAAAAAGCCGCGTCCTGGTGCGGGTTTTCTCCGTAGCGTAAGGATTGTACTTTTTCATAAGTGACGGAATACGTCTCTGGAAATGGCTCTTCTGTCAAACCGGAAAAGTATTCCGCAATCATCGCATCGTAATTGGCGGTATGACGGAACACTTTGGCCGCAAGCTTACGGCGGGCCTCATAAGAAAGTGCATCGTTCTTGAGTCCTTCAACGACCTCAACGTAATCGACAGGATCAACGACGACCGCGACGTCTTCAAAACTCTTCGCAGCCGAGCGCAGCATCGTCGGTCCACCAATATCGATGTTCTCAATCGCATCTGCTTCCGTAACGCCTTCTTTCGCGATTGTCTCTTTGAACGGGTACAAGTTCACAGCGACAAGATCGATCGTCTCGATGTTCAGTTCCTCGAGCTGCTTCATATGCTCTTCATTCGAGCGCTTTGCGAGTAACCCACCATGGACCGAAGGATGAAGCGTCTTCACACGTCCGTCCATGATTTCCGGAAATTCAGTGACCTCGGAAATGGATTTGACCGGGACTCCTGCTTCTTCAATGGCTCGTTTCGTGCCACCTGTAGAAATAAGCTCATAGTCTAGTTCGTGAAGTTTCTTTGCAAAATCAGTCAATCCTTGTTTGTTGGATACGCTCAGTAGGGCACGTTTTTTCATTGAGATTCCTCCTTGATGAATAATGATTGAATCACTTGTGGGTAGAGGCGATGTTCGACCGCCTGGATTTTGTCTTTTACATCATCAGCTGTGTCGTTTTCTTCTATAGGAATAGGTTCCTGGGCGATGATCGGTCCTGTATCCATGCCGTCATCGACATAATGGACCGTTACGCCAGTCACTTTCACTTTTTTCTCCAACGCCTGACCGATGGCATCTTTCCCTGGGAACGCCGGCAGCAGGGACGGGTGGATGTTGACGATGCGGCGCTCATAAGGCTTCAATAACGTCGGTCCGATAAGGCGCATATATCCAGCAAGCACGATGAATTCAATCCCTCGCTGCCGGCAGTCATCGAGCACCGCCTGCTCATAGGCGGCTTTGTCTGCAAAACTTTTCGCCCGGTAAACGACGGTATCGATTTCATGCTTCTGAGCCTTTTCGATGACAGGGGCCCCGATGCGGTCACAGACGAGCAGGGCGATGTTCGCTTCGAGCTCTCCGGATTCCACTTTGCTGACGATTGCATCGAAATTCGAACCGGTGCCGGAGGCGAAGACAGCGATGTTGATCATATTCCCTGCACTCCTTCCTCGTTCGTCACTTTTCCGATGACGACCGCATCATCACAAGCTCCGAACGCGGCGTTTACATCAGAAGGATCAAGCACGACGACCATGCCGATGCCCATGTTGAACACACCGAACATCTCCTCATTGCTGATCGATCCTTTTTCCTGTAAAAAGCGGAACACTTCCGGCACCTGCCAACTGTCGATGTCGATTTCACACCCAAGTCCTTCCGGCAGTGTGCGTGGAAGGTTTTCGTAAAAGCCGCCTCCTGTAATGTGCGCGATGCCTTTGATGGTGGTGTTTTTCTTCAGCGCTTGAATCTCAGGAACATAAATCCGCGTTGGCGTTAACAGGACGTCTCCAAGTGTGCGGGTCCAGCCCGCAGGTACCGTATCGAGGTCCAGGTCTGCGATGAGTTTCCTGACAAGAGAAAAGCCGTTCGAATGGACGCCGGAGGAAGGAAGGCCGACTAAGACATCTCCTTCTTTGATCTCAGAACCTGTGATGATCTGCTCCTTATCCGCCATTCCGACGACAAAGCCGGCGAGGTCGTATTCATCCGCCTCATACATGCCTGGCATTTCTGCCGTTTCGCCACCGACTAGGGCAGCCCCGGACTGTTCGCAGCCATCTGAAATTCCTTTGACGATCTGCTCGATACGCGCAGGATCATTTTTTCCACAGGCGATGTAATCCAAAAACAAAAGCGGATCTGCGCCCTGCGCGACGATATCGTTGACACACATCGCGACAACATCTACACCGATGGTATCATGCTGATCCATCTCAAACGCCAGCTTCAGCTTCGTTCCGACTCCGTCTGTGCCTGTCACAAGGACAGGTTGTTCATAGCTCATGCCGCTGAGATCAAACAATCCAGCGAAAGAACCGAGTCCTCCCAGCACTTCCGGACGCATCGTACGGGCGACATGCTTCTTCATCCGCTCGACCGCTTCGTAACCAGCTTCGACATCGACTCCCGCCTTTTTATACGATTGACTCATCTCGCTTCCCTCCTATGCCTTTTCATATGGATGCATCGTGTTCGGATAAATTTCTGTCGGGTAATTGCCGGTGAAACACGCCATACAACCGCCGTGTCTCAGCGACTCTTCTCCTTGATATATACTGTCATTCAATCCTTGAACTGATAGAAAAGCGAGACTGTCAGCGCCAATTTGCTCTTCGATTTCCTCGACGGAATTGTTCGCGGCGATCAATTCCCCACTGTTTGAAGTATCAATGCCGTAATAGCACGGGTTTTTAATCGGTGGAGACGCAATCCGCACGTGAACTTCCTTCGCTCCCGCATCCTTCAACATCTTCACAATTCGGCGGCTCGTCGTACCCCTCACGATCGAATCATCGACCATGACCACTTTTTTCCCTTCGACAATCCCTCGGACAGCAGAGAGCTTCATTTTCACACCCTGTTCACGTAGCTCTTGAGACGGCTGTATGAATGTCCGGCCGACATAGCGGTTTTTGATCAACCCGAGCTCATACGGAATCCCGGAAGCTTCTGCGTAACCGATGGCTGCCGAAATACTTGAGTCCGGAACACCTGTCACAACATCCGCATCAATCGGAGCTTCTTCCGCAAGCGATTTGCCCATCCGTTTACGGGAAGCGTGGACATTTTTTCCGTCGAGATTGCTGTCAGGTCTTGAAAAGTAGACATATTCCATCGAGCAGAGCGTGCGCTGAATCGGAGCGGAGAACCGTTTGGATTCCACTCCCTCATCTGATATGATCAAGAGCTCACCAGGATCGATTTCCCTATCATACTCGGCACCGACAACATCGAAGGCACATGTTTCTGAAGAGACGATCCATGATTCTCCCAGATGACCAAGGCTGAGTGGACGCAACCCGCGCGGGTCATTGGCGACAAACATGCGGTCCTCAGTCATGACGAGAAACGCATACGCGCCTTTGATCATCGACAGAGCCTCCATGATGGCCTGCTCGAGAGGCAGATGGCGGGCACGTTTGATTAAATGGGCAACCACTTCAGTATCGGAAGTCGTCTGCAAAATGCTTCCCTGCGCCTCCAGCTGGTTTTTCAACGCTTGGGCGTTCACAAGGTTTCCATTATGCGCAAGTGCAAGTCCCCCTGTTTGGGAGCGGAAGAGAAGCGGCTGGATATTTTCATAGCCGCCGTCCCCTGCCGTTGCGTAGCGCACGTGACCGATCGAAGCATGACCACTCAAGTCATCGAGCTGATTTTCTGAAAAAACTTCATTGATGAGGCCGTGCCCTTTGGCGAGCTTCAGCTGTTCCCCATCTGTTGTGACGATGCCCGCTCCCTCCTGACCACGGTGTTGGAGGGCATGCAGTCCGTAATACGTCAGCTGGGCCGAATCCTGATGGCCCCAGACGCCGAAAATGCCGCATTCTTCGTTCAAACCTTTGATTTCACCAAGCATCCGATCGCTCCTTTCCACGCTTCTTTCAGCACTGATGTCTTTTCTTCCAGAACGACGCCTTCCTGCTTGATTCTATACACCCCGTTCTCCGTCACGGTTCCGATCAAACGGGCGTCCGTGACACTCTGTTCGAACGCGTCCTTTTGTTCCGGGGCTATGGTGACGATAAAACGCGACTGCGATTCTGAAAACAACGCTGTGACAGGTTCGCCTTCTAGCGTCACCTCACAACCGAACTCGTTTTCAAAAAGCTTTTCGGCAAGGGCAACAGATAGACCACCTTCTGATACGTCATGAGCAGAGACGACAAGTCCTGCGCGAATCGCTGTCAAAAGCTGTTTTTGACGGTTATACTCAATCTTTAAATCCAGCGACGGGGCTTTTCCAAAATGCTTTCCTTCAAGCATGCCCTGCAGTTCACTGCCCCCGAATTCTGCATTCGTTTCCCCAATTACATAGATGAGGTCGCCGGCATGTTGCGCATGGGAACGAGTGATATGCTTAACATCATCAATCAAACCGACCATACCGACGATCGGTGTCGGGTAAATCGCCTGACCACCGAACGATTCGTTGTACAAGCTGACATTCCCACCGATGACAGGCGTTTCAAGGTTACGGCACGCCTCGCTCATGCCGTCGACGCTTTTTTCCATCTGCCAAAAGATTTCCGGATTTTCCGGTGATCCGAAATTGAGTCCGTCTGTGATTCCCAGTGGGCGACCACCCGAGCAGACGATATTTCTTGCTGCTTCAGCAACTGCGATTTTCCCACCGACTTCAGGGTCTACATAGAGATAACGGGAATTGCAGTCGGTCGTCATCGCAAGCGCTTTGTTTGTACCGCGTACGCGAAGCACAGCCGCATCAGATCCTGGTGTGACGACGGTATTCGTCTGGACCATGGAATCATACTGATCGTACACCCATTCTTTGCTGGCGATTGTCGGCTGTTTCAATAGATTCACCAATGTCTCCCGGTAATCTGTGATTTTCGGAATATAATTTTCCATTCTTTGAAACTCTTCATAGTACGCAGGGATACGGGACGGCTGATGGTAGACCGGTGCATCCTCAGCAAGAGAATCAACGGGAACGTCAGCAACAACTTCCCCGTGATGCTCAAGGCAGAAGCGTTTCGTATCCGTCACTTCACCGACCGCTACCGCTTCAAGATTATACTTACGAAAAACTTTTGCGATCTCTTCTTCGCGTCCTTTTTCTACGACGAGCAGCATCCTTTCCTGAGATTCAGAGAGCATCATTTCATAAGCCGTCATATTTTCTTCGCGCTGCGGGATATGGTCGAGATTCATCGTCATTCCTGTGCCTGCTTTACTCGCCATTTCACTTGCGGATGAAGTCAGTCCTGCCGCTCCCATATCTTGAATACCGACAAGAGCATCGTGCTGGATGACATCAAGACAAGCTTCGATGAGCAGTTTTTCCATAAACGGATCCCCGACTTGTACGGATGGACGCTTTTCTTCGGACTCTTCCGACAATTCTTCCGATGCGAAGGTAGCGCCGTGGATGCCGTCGCGCCCGGTCTTGGCTCCGACGTACATGACCGTGTTACCGATACCGGCCGCAATTCCTTTTTGGATATCTTTATGATCGATCAATCCGACACACATCGCATTGACGAGCGGATTTCCATTATACGCATCATCGAACTGGACTTCTCCGCCGACCGTTGGGACACCGACACAGTTGCCATAACCGGCAATGCCGCGGACGACTTCTTCAAAAAGGTACTTCACACGTGGTTGCTGCAACGAACCGAACCTGAGCGAATTCAGAAGCGCGATTGGGCGTGCGCCCATCGAGAAGACGTCACGCAAAATTCCACCGACGCCAGTTGCCGCCCCTTGATACGGTTCAACACCAGACGGGTGATTGTGGCTTTCGATTTTGAAAACAACGGCCTGATCATCACCGATGTCGATGATTCCCGCTCCTTCCCCTGGACCTTGGAGCACGTGCGACCCTTCAGTCGGGAACTTTTTCAAAAGCGGTTTGGAGTTTTTGTAGCTGCAGTGTTCCGACCACATGACCGAAAACAAGCCGGTCTCTGTGTAATTCGGACGACGGCCGAGAATCGAGCGAATCGATGCATACTCGTCATCCTTCAGCCCCATCTCTCTATAGACGTGCTGTTCTTCGATTTGTTCTGGACTGATCTCAAGCATTGATGGCATGGTGTTCCCTCCAGTGTGTCAAAATCGATTGAAATAGACGAAGACCGTCATCGTGACCAAGAAGAGCTTCGACCGCCCGTTCCGGGTGTGGCATCATGCCGAGCACATTTCCTTTTTCATTCGTGATGCCGGCAATATCTCCGACAGATCCGTTCGGGTTTTGGTCATACGTAAAGACGATCTGCTTGTTGTTTTGGAGCTTCTGAAGCGTTTCTTCGTCACAAAAATAGTTGCCGTCTCCATGCGCGATTGGAATTTGGATTTTTTCCTTTTCCTCGTATTGACGGGTAAACATCGTATCCGCATTCTCGACGGTCAATGTTTCGTAATGGCACATGAACTTGAGCTTTTCATTCGGAAGCATTGCACCAGGCAGAAGTCCCATTTCGAGAAGGATCTGGAATCCGTTGCACACGCCAAGCACTGGCTTTCCTGCCTCGGCTGCTTCGCGGATTTGTGTGATGACATCAGAAGTAGAGGCAATGGCACCCGAGCGCAGGTAATCGCCATAAGAGAAACCGCCCGGCAGTAGAATCCCGTCATAGTTTGCTAGATTTGCTTCCTTATACCAGACAAGATCCGCTTCTGCCCCGAGTTGATCTTTAACAGCAAAGTACATATCACGGTCACAATTCGATCCTGGAAAAACGATGACAGCGAATTTCACGTTAACCCGCCTCCTCAATCGTGTAGCTGTAATTTTCGATGACAGGGTTGGCAAGAAGCTGGTCGCACATGCGATCGATCTCCGCTTCAAGATTGTCACTGTCTTCAACCATCACTTCCATGTATTTTCCGACGCGTACGTCCTGGACGTTGTTATATTCTAACGATTGCAGGGAGTTGTGGACAGCTTTTCCTTGTGGATCAAGGACCCCTTCTTTCAACGTGATGTGAATCTTTACTTTGCGCATACGCTCTCCTCCAGTCGATGTAGTATTTTGGTGTACGTATCGATCAAGTCACCGGTACTTTCCCGGAAGACGTCTTTATCCATTTTCTCGCCTGTTTCTTTGTCCCAAAGCCTGCACGTATCCGGGGAAATTTCATCAGAAAGGACGATCGTGCCGTCTTTGAGGCGGCCGAATTCCAATTTGAAGTCGACAAGTGTCAGCCCTGCCGAACGGAAAAGCTTTTGAAGTTCAATGTTGATGTCTAAGGCTTGCTGTTTAATAAACGTGAGTTCTTGTTCCGTGATGTCCGTGAGATGATACGCGTGGACATCGTTGATGAGCGGGTCATTCAATTCGTCTTTCTTGTAAAACAATTCAATGATCGGTGGAGTAAAGCTCGTTTTTTCCTCGATGCCGAGCCGGCGCGTAATGCTGCCAGCAGCCTGGTTGCGGACGACGACTTCAAGAGGAATGATGTCCGTTCGTCTGACCAGCTGTTCGGTATCGTTCAGAGCTTTGATAAAGTGGGTCGTAATGTTGTGCTGGTGTAAGTATTGGAATACTTTCGAGGTAATCAAGTTGTTGAGGCGTCCTTTGCCTGCGAACTCGTCTTTTTTCTTGCCGTTAAATGCTGTAGCGTCATCTTTATAAGATAAAACGAGCTGATCCGACTCATCCGCCGTATGATACACCCGTTTCGCTTTCCCTTCGTACAATAAAGAACCCTTCATTCAGAAACACCTCGCTAAGGAATTGGGATTTTTTGTATGACCTGGTACACCAGATTCTGGTGTACCAGGTCATACAGTATTTTCCATTATTTGTCCATCATCTTTCGTTACAGCGTTACAGTCCGATGCGGTCGAAGATGCGGTCGACTTGTTTCAGGTGGTGCTTGTAGTCGAAGCAGGCATCCAGCTGTTCTTCGGACAGGGTGGATGTAATCTTGTCGTCTGCTTCAATCAGTTCACGGAACGGGATGCCGCGCTCCCATGCTTCCATGGCTTTCGGCTGGACGAGGTCGTAAGCTTCTTCGCGGACCAAGCCTTCATCGATGAGCGTCAGCAATACACGCTGGGAGAAGATGAGTCCGTATGTTTTCTCCATATTTTCCTGCATCCGTTCAGGGAAGACAGTCAAGTTCTTCACGATGTTTCCGAAACGGTTCAACATGTAATTCAAAGCGATCGTTGCATCAGGCAGGATGATTCGCTCTGCGGAAGAGTGAGAGATGTCACGTTCATGCCATAGCGGTACATTTTCAAATGCCGTCAGCATGTTGCCGCGCAGGACGCGTGCCATTCCGGTCATATTTTCAGAACCGATTGGATTCCGTTTATGCGGCATCGCAGAGGAACCTTTTTGACCTTTCGCAAAAAATTCTTCCACTTCACGTGTTTCCGTTTTTTGCAGGCCGCGGATTTCCACAGCAATTTTCTCAATCGAAGTCGCAACCAAAGCAAGTGTGGATACATAATGAGCATGACGATCACGCTGCAGGGTTTGTGTCGAAACAGGTGCTGGCTTCAGGCCAAGCTTTTCACACACATACTCTTCAACAAATGGATCGATGTTCGCATACGTTCCGACAGCCCCAGAAAGCTTTCCGAACTGAATGTGGTCCATTGCAAGATCCAAACGCTCGAGATTACGCTTCATTTCTTCATAATAAAGGGCAAGCTTCAGTCCAAACGTCGTCGGCTCGGCATGTACACCGTGTGTACGGCCCATCATAACCGTGTGTTTGTGTTCCTTCGCTTTCTCACCAAGGATCTCGATAAAGTTGACGAGGTCTCTACGGATGATTTCATTCGCCTGCTTCAATTGATAGGACAGCGCCGTGTCCACAACGTCTGTTGAAGTCAGTCCATAATGCACCCATTTTCGCTCTTCTCCCACCGTTTCAGAAACGGCACGGGTGAAAGCCACAACATCGTGGCGTGTTTCTGCTTCAATTTCGTGTATGCGGTCGATGGAAAAGGATGCATTCTCGCGTAATTTCTTCACGTCATCTTTCGGGATGACCCCAAGTTCACTCCACGCTTCACAAGCTAAAAGTTCAACCTCAAGCCAAGCCTGGTATCTATTTTCTTCTGTCCAAATTGCACCCATTTCCGGGCGTGTATAACGTTCAATCATTGTCTTCCTCCTACCATAAATGGATCTGATTTTCTGTGATGACTTTGTCGATTTCTTTTAAATTGTCCCCCACAAAGGTTATGTGCCCCATTTTACGGGTCTGACGGGCTTCCTCTTTTCCATAGTCGTGAAAATGAAAGCCATGATAATATTCCAGACGATCCAGCAAAATGCTTCGATGTTTCCCGAGCACGTTCACCATCACCGCTGCCCCGAACGAATGGACCGGTAACAGCGGGAGACCGCAAATCGCACGGACGTGCTGTTCGAATTGTGACACGCTGCACGCCTCAATCGTATAATGCCCTGAGTTATGAGGCCGTGGCGCCATTTCATTGATGAAAATGTCCTTTCCTTTGACGAACATTTCAACAGCGAATGTACCGACCACTCCGATTCGTTCAGCTAATACTTCAACAGCTTCATGCGCGCGCTCTTCCACTTTCCCAGGAACGGTTGCCGGAACTCTTGATTCATGCAAAATGTGGTTCTTATGGATATTTTCCGCAATCGGGAAAGGGATGATACGTCCATCCATTCCTCTTGTGAACACTTGAGAAATTTCAAGATCGAATTCAAGCCACTGCTCCACAATGTAGGTGCCGCCTTCTTTCATGAAAGACCGGACATCTTCGAGATGAGTTTCGCCTTCGATTTTCTGCTGTCCCTTGCCATCATAGCCGCCGCTGACCGTCTTGATGACAGCAGGATAGCCTGTGACTTCCATCGCTTCTTCCACCTCTTCAAAAGTGGTCACGATACGATACTCAGGAACGGACAGTCCAGCATCGACGGCAATCTCCTTCTCTTTGGCCCTGTTTTGGGTCACTTCAAGCGCAAATGCTCCTTGCGGCAGCTTCCCTTTTTCTTCGAAAAGCCGTGCCACATCGAGGTCGACGTTTTCAAATTCGTAGGTGATCACATCACTGACCTCACTCAATCGTTCCGCTGCTTGCAAGTCATCATATTCAGCGATGATGTGTTCCTCAGCGATTGAGGCACAAGGGCAATTTTCTGCAGGATCAAGCACAGCGATTTGATAGCCCATATGTCTTGCCGCGACAGCCATCATACGACCGAGCTGGCCGCCTCCTAAAATCCCGATCGTTCTTCCTGGTCGAATCACTTCAGGTTTCACGAAGATCCCTCCTCATTCCGTCGACTTTATCTGCCATCTGCCGGCGATAGTCTGATAGTTTTGAAGCTACTTCCTGATCGAAAGCTCCAATCATTTCCGCTGCCAGAAGACCCGCATTTTTCGCGCCTGCTTTCCCGATCGCAACGGTAGCGACAGGAACGCCCCCTGGCATCTGCACGATGGATAAAAGAGAATCCAACCCTTGCAATGCTTTCGATTCCACCGGAACGCCGATGACCGGTAGTGTCGTTTTAGATGCGACCATCCCAGGTAAGTGAGCCGCGCCCCCTGCCCCTGCAATAATCACTTTCAACCCTTTATCCCGGGCCGTTTCCGCGTATGTGAACATATCTTCAGGTGTACGATGTGCTGAGATGATTTCTTTTTCATAATCGATTGAAAGCTCATCCAAAACGCTGCACGTTTCTTTCATCGTCTCCCAATCTGAAATGCTGCCCATGATTACGCCTACACTTGCCATCGAATCC
Source organism: Halobacillus aidingensis (assembly GCF_900104185.1). Classification (GTDB taxonomy): domain Bacteria; phylum Bacillota; class Bacilli; order Bacillales; family Halobacillaceae; genus Halobacillus; species Halobacillus aidingensis. The sequence goes on from NZ_FNIZ01000004.1 coordinate 106,031, forward strand.
CTCTTTTCTTTCGTAGCATGAAAAATGCCTGCTCGACGCCCCTCAAAAGATGAGAGGAGTCGAACAGGCACACGTGTGTCCGGTCTGAGAAAGCTTTTTCACAGCTTAAACTCCCCTCATAGTCCGGAAATTTACGGTTCCCAGGTAGAGACGTACGGGCCATATCCCCGTCATATATGAGGTCGTCTATGCAATTCTGCCTTCATCATATCAATTTCTGTTCCAACATGTCAACGCAAATATCGAACATTAATAAAAACGTTACAATTGATCGTTCGGTTTTATTCCTTTACCGCATGAAATACGATCGTTTTTCCTACAGGTTCCATCACTTTTTCCCCATTACGGGTTTCTTCACGGAAGACAGGCTCTTCCGCGCGACGGATCGGCGTGTATCCTTCTTTTTTCATTCGGTCGAGACATTGCCCGATCGATTCCTTTTCACCGACTTCAAAGCGCTTCTTGCTGTTCTTGTTCTTTTTGGGCATCACGAATCTTTCCTCTCTTAACGGATTTCGCCCAGAATCCACCATGAATCTGCTTCGGTTCATACGCCACGATAAAAGCTTTCGGGTCGATATAACGGATCGTTTCATACAAAGCGAGTTCGTACTTCCGTGGTGTCAGGATCTGCATCGCCAAGCGATCGCCTTCCATGCCATAAGCGTACCAGCTCGTAACACCATATCCTTTTTCACGAAGTCTGCGGGTGAATTCGATGTCTGGGTCTGAAGATATCACATTAACTGTAATATACCCGAGAGCGAGCTTCTCTTCAATCTTCATTCCGACAATGACACCGAGACCATACCCGACGGCATAGGCAATGACGTTTTCAATCTGATCCAGGCGGTCGAGGACGAGCCCCAGCCCGTAAATGTACGTCACGATTTCGAACATGCTGATAAACGCAGCAAAATAGCGCTGTCCCTTCAGCGTGAAAATCATACGGAGGGTAAAAAACGAAACATAGACAATATTGACAGCTAAAATAATCCCAACGAGCAATAATGGGTTTTCTAACATAGTTGAGAGCCTCCTACGCTAGGGTTTGCACAAACCGTGACATTCACCTAGACGATGTACTTTGCATACACTATAAACCATGAGAAGAGACGTGCACAACAAGTTTTTAACGCAATCTATGACATTTTTTGGAGGACGATGACATGAATCAATTTAAAGATTGGAAAACCAACCTCGACCGCTTCTTCGGGCAGGACTTCTGGGGAGACTTCGACGGCATGATGAAACCCGCCGTTCCAGCAATCAACATGTATCAATACGACAATGAACTGCTTTGCTTCGTCAACATCCCTGGAATGAATCACCCGAAAAATGTCGACGTTCTTGTTGACCATTCGACATTGACGTTAAGTGGAAAAATTGAAATCAATAACCGTGGGGGCCACCAGATCAAATCAGAGATCGCCGATGGAGCATTTGAAAGAAGTATCGATCTTCCCTTCCCCGTTCGGCATGACAAAGTGGAAGCGACGTATAAGCATGGACTGCTTGTGATCCAGCTCCACCGCTATATTTCAGATTCAACGAAACAGCGTCCGATCACGATCCGCCATTTGGAAGATGAATAAAACCGGCAGCCGTTTGGGCGACTTGCCGGTTTCTTTTTTTGCCGATTGAGCTGGGTAGCTCTAGCTTCTACTGACATATTAGCAGCTTTGAAGCTTTTATTAGCAGGTTTTGCGATTATATTAGCAGGTTCATCGAATATATTAGCAACTTTCAGCATATATTAGCAGGTCATCCTACTATATTAGCCACTCCACCCATATCAACGGCTTCAGCTATTTTATCGGTAGCTTTGCACCATTTATCAGTCGGTTTCAGCAGTTTATCAGTGACTTCCGCATATTTATCGGTGAGATTCGCTCTTTTATCAGTATCTCCCTATGCCAGGAAGATAAAGTACAACACAAAGATAACAAAAAGGAAGTACATAATCGGATGGATCTCTTTTCCGCGCCCCTTTAAAAGCATCGTAATCGGATAGAAAATAAATCCGATGGCAATTCCTGTTGCAATGCTGTAGGTCATCGGCATCGCCGCAATCGTAAAGAAGGCAGGAACCGCGATTTCAAACTGATCCCAATCGATATTTTTCAAAGTGGAAGCCATGAGCACACCAACAATGATCAACGCAGGCGCCGTCACTTCTGCGGTCACCACAGATAATAATGGCGAGAAGAAGAGCGCCAGAATGAAGAATCCAGCTGTGACAACGGAAGTGAACCCTGTACGTCCACCAGCTCCGACACCAGCCGTAGACTCTATATAGGATGTCGTTGTGGACGTACCGACAGCGGCACCGACTACGGTTGCTGCTGAATCAGCAAATAACGCACGGTTGGCACGCGGCAATTTATTATCTTTCATAAAACCAGCTTGTGTCGCTACTGCTACAAGCGTTCCAGCTGTATCAAAAAAGTCGACGAATAAGAACGTTAAAATGACGACAAGCATTTCAATCGTGAAAATTTCACCGAAATGGGTAAAGGCAGCACCGAAAGTCGGCGCAACGCTAGGAGCTGTGCTTACAATATCTCCAAAGCCAGCCGGCGGAGCAATCAAACCTGTCACCATACCTGCGATGGATGTCAGGACCATTCCGTAAAAAATACCGCCTTTCAATCCCATCGCCATCAGCATAACACTGACGATGATTCCGAAAATAGAAAGCAGCGTCGGCCCTGCCGTCAAGTCGCCAAGCTGTACTAATGTCGCATCACTGTTCTGCACGATCCCGGAATTCTGGAAACCGATGAATGCGATGAATAAACCAATCCCGGCACCGACCGCGAGCTTCAAGTTCGCAGGAATCGCATCGATGATCATCGTCCGCAGGCCTGTCACGGTTAATACAATAAAAATAAGTCCAGAAGCCAAAACACCTGCGAGTGCGGTTTCCCACGGAATCCCGAAACCTAAAACGACGGTGTACGCGAAGAACGCATTCAAACCCATTCCCGGAGCGAGGGCAATCGGATATTTCGCGAACAATCCCATAATGAGTGTACCAACAGCCGCTGCAATCGCCGTCGCTGTAAACACGGCTCCTTTATCAATCCTTGTCACACCCTCAGGAAGCTGCTCAATTCCATCAAGCGCAAGTGTGGACGGGTTAACAAACAAAATGTACGCCATCGCAAGGAAGGTCGTTAAACCTGCCATAAACTCTCTGCGATACGTCGTCCCAAACTTTTCAAACTTAAAAAACTTACTCATATACGTTTCCTCCCCTTTTCCCTCTATTCATCTCACGCCGTATCTCTATTCGCACCCGGTACACAACAATAAATTTTCCATACCTGGCACTACGTTCACCTAGATCGGTACCGGGTACGCTTTCTCTTTTTTTCGTACCTGGTACCGTCCTGAGGCCATCTGGTACCAGGTACACATCAAGCATGCGGATGTACCTGGTACCAAAAAAAGACACTCTTGGAAGCTCCAAGAGTGTCTACATCTATACGAAGGAAACGGACGAAAGGTGAGACTATTATACAGGTCTCCCTCATCGTCTATTCACCAACGTAGTCAGACCGATTTACGGTAGTCTGGTAGAAACTCATGGGCCTTATCCCCAAAATTATACGACGGTGTTGCTTTATTCATTTGTCTCTATCTTACAAGGTTCGACATCATTCGTCAACCCCAAATCCGAACGTTAAGATATAATTGTAAACTAACGTTCGATTATTCCCACTCAATCGTTGCAGGTGGCTTACTCGTCACATCATAAACGACCCGGTTGATGTGATCGACTTCGTTGACGATTCGCGTAGAGATCTTCTCTAGGACGTCCCATGGAATACGGGCCCAATCCGATGTCATTCCATCAATGGATGTCACCGCACGGATACCGATTGTGTAATCATACGTACGCTCATCGCCCATGACCCCAACGGAACGGATGTCCGGAAGCACGGTGAAGTATTGCCAAATGTCACGGTCAAGACCTGCTTTTTTAATTTCATCACGAAGGACATGGTCTGACTCGCGAACAATCTCAAGCTTCTCTTCTGTCACTTCACCAAGCACACGGATGGCAAGTCCCGGTCCTGGGAATGGCTGGCGCCAGACGATATGTTCAGGTACTCCAAGCTCTGTTCCAAGCGCACGCACTTCATCCTTGAACAGCGTGTTCAGCGGCTCGATCAATTCGAATTGCATGTCCTCAGGAAGGCCGCCGACATTGTGGTGAGACTTGATCGTCTGTGCGGTCTCTGTACCACTTTCGATAATATCCGTGTAAAGCGTTCCTTGTGCCAGAAAGTCGATGTCTTTCAATTTCTCTGCTTCGTCATCAAAAACATAGATGAATTCATTGCCGATGATCTTCCGCTTCTTCTCAGGATCCGAAACACCTGCAAGCTTGCTCATGAATCGGTCTTTCGCATCAATTTTGATGATGTTCATGTTAAAGCCGTCTCCGAGAGTGCGCATAACGTCATCCGCTTCATTTTTACGAAGCAGACCGTGGTCGACAAAAATACATGTGAGCTGATCACCGATGGCACGGTGGATCAAAGCAGCGACGACAGAGGAATCTACGCCACCACTCAAGGCGCACAACACTTTACGGTCGCCGACTTTTTCACGGATCTTCTCCACTTCCATTTCCACAACATGTTCCATCGTCCAATCATCGGTCGCCTCACATACGTCAAAAACGAAACTGCGGAGGATGTCGTTTCCGTATTCTGAATGGCGGACTTCCGGGTGGAACTGGACGCCATACATGCGTGCTTCATCGTTGCTGATGGCGGCTACTGGACAGGACGGGCTTGTCGCATCCACTTGGAACCCTTCAGGAGCTTCAATGACTTTGTCGCTGTGACTCATCCAAACCGTTTGTTCTCTCGGTGTTTTAGCAAAAATCACCGGCTCTTTCGCCACGTTGATATCCGCTTTTCCATATTCACGCTCTTTAGCACGTTCGACTTTTCCACCAAAATGATGGGTCATCAATTGCATGCCATAGCAGATCCCAAGGACTGGAATGCCAAGTTCGAAAATCTGCTCGTCACAACGGAAGCTTTCCTCCCCGTAGACGCTGTTCGGTCCACCGGATAGTATGATTCCACTCGGGTTCATGTCTTTAATCTCTTCGATGCTCATTTTGTGAGAGTGAAGCTCACTATACACACCGAATTCACGGATTCTGCGTGTAATCAATTGGTTATACTGGCTCCCGAAGTCCAGCACGAGAATCATGCCTTGTACTTGTTCCATCTGTTCCACTCCTTGATCTATAGACTTTTATTTTCATAAAAAAATGGATGGATTCCCTGCCTCAAATCTACGACGACGAAGGCAGAAATCCATCCATGTACATACATGTCACGTGATTCCCACCTTCATAGTCAGGGCGTTTACGGTGCCCCGGTAGAGACTCTCGGGCCATATTCCCGAGGATATACGAAGGAAGAATGCATCTGATAATTTTCATTCATTCTATCAACCGCATGAAAAGGAATCAAGACAATGTCTTTTTGATTAAATTTTCCCATAATTCAGTGACTTTAGGCCAATGTGTACTTTGGGCTTCATTCCGGTAGATGACACGTTCATAATGGTTGGTCAACCGCCGCATGTCATTCGACTGGTAATGCTGATCGACCGATATCGCAAACTCACGCAAGGTTTGTTCCGGCTTACGCTTGAATCCTTTATGATCAAGCACCTTCAAAAGGTAATGATAGGCTTTTTCGTACGTTTCTTCATCTTTGTTTTTCCTATATTTACGAATGAGCAGCGCCGTCATCCAACGATACCTTGTGAAGTAAAGAATGATCGCTACTACAAGGATTGCGCTCAATAGCACCCATAACCATGTGTACCTTTGATCGGAAGAGCCTGCTGCGCCTGCAGCATCAGAACTTTCTTCCTCTTCCATTTGCTGTGGGTTCCCCATTTGATCTTCCGGTGTCTCACTATCCGGGGCTGCTGATGGATCTTCCCCTTCTTCTGTTTCCACATCGGTATAGAAGTCCGTGTTGTTCGTAAATCCTTTGGTCGGCTCAAAAGGCACCCAGCCGATTTCAGGGAAATAAACCTCTACCCAGGAGTGGGCGTTTCCGCTTGTGACTTGATAAACATTTTGCAAACCATCACTAAGCTCAGTTTCACGTGTGTCGATGCGCTCTCCTCCGGTAAATCCTTTCACCCAGCGGGCAGGAATTCCTTCAGAACGGAGCATGACGACCATGGATGTAGAGAAGTTATCACAATAACCAAGTTGGGACTCAAATAAGAACTGATCGACGTAGTCTTCATTTTCATCTGGCACGGGAACCTCGGTAGTCGAGTATTCAAAGCCATTGGAAGAAAAATAAGACTCGATCGCTTTGGCACGATCATATCGATTGTCTTCGGCCTCGACGATTTGAGCTGCCAAGTTCCTCACCCGGTTCGGCAATCCATCTGGAAGCTGAAGGTATTGATCGCGGATTTCTTGAGGATCGTCATCTCCCGCTTCCCGTAATTGATTGTATTCAAAGGAAGGATACTCATAATTGGCGACGAATTCATTCACCTTCGCAGGAGAATCTCCTTTTACGGTATCCATCTCTCCCGTGTTCTCATGGACCAAAAGCTCGTAATCATTCGGGAACCTTACAAGGGAGGATAAGCCATAGGGATAGACCAACTTTTGGAAAGAAGCCTGCCGTGACATTTCAATCATGACCGTCTGTTCTTCCACTTCTACATTGTCCGTAAACAATTCGTAGCTGATGTTTTGCGGGTCCATGCTGGTCACTGGCTCTTCAAGTGTATCTTCCCAACCTTTTCCTGTGTACGTATCTTTCGACTCGATCCGCCAATAACGTTCTCCATCCGCCGTCGCACGGAACATAGGAGTGTCATCTTGTATGAAAGAACCACCAAGCCGGCTGTCGTCTTCTCCATACCCGACTTTTTGAACGGTGCCACTGCCACTTCCACCAGGTCCAGCCCCGCCTGCCGCGCTTTCGATATAAGGGACAGGATCCGGCCATTGCGGATCAAGCTTCGGTGAGGCGTAAGCAGCCGCAGAGGAAAACAAAATGATCGCAAGGAGTGGAAGAGCCCATACCTGCGCTTTTTGCAATCCTTTAAAAGAAATTGACTCTTGTTCCATCACTTTTGCAAAACTTGATAACCCGAGCGCAACCATGCCCAAGATGAACGTTCTTACAATCGCCCATTTACCATCAAAAATCGTAAACGTATCGACGACTGTGACGTAAATGAGTGTCAATACGACGAAAAAGAACATTCGGCGGGCTACGACGAACCAATAATAAAGTAAATAGCTCATCAGCCATAGAAGAATCAAAAACAATAAACTTCGGAAGAGCGGTGTCATCTGCCACCACTCTTGGGACTGGATCATCTGGATGTTGAATAACACCTGTTCATATAAAACAGAAAACCAGTCACGCGAAAAGATGCGTTCCGCGATATAAAGTCCATCAATGATGAACGCAAGCCCCAGCCCTTTCAAGGGAATGGATAGATACCACGGCACTTGCAAAAAGGATATAAAAAAGCAGAACGTCGCGTAGATGAAGAACACACGCACATCATTCGTATCGGAAATCTGCTCCATCGGCCGCATCCATTCACAGAACAACAGAAAGCCAGTAATATAGAGAATCAGTTTATAGATGAACGATTGTCTCTCTTCCATCATGTGTTCACCTCAAATTGTTGTTTCGTCAACTGTTCCTCATTCAGTACATTGACAACGACGCCCTGACTTTTCATCTGCTTCACAGCTTGATGGTCCTGGAACGACATTTGTCCATGAGGACGTACATAGAAAAAGACAACACGCTTACTCCTTTTTGCCAGTTTACTAATCGCAACCTGGACCTCCTTGTCCAAATGATGACTGACGATCATGAGCATCACACCACTTGGAACCAATGATTTTTCCCGCTCCAACTGTTGTGCAAAAGGAATACGCCCGACAGGACGGATTCTGGCCAAATGCCCTTGCATTTGCTGCTGGTGAGCGTGGTCCTGATGAAAAGGAAAGTATTTACGTCCGTCACCGAGGGACATGAAAGATAGCGGGGAAGATGTTTTATGGAACTCCTTCATTAAGGAAGCTGTGAATTCCACCGCCCCTTCAAAACTCAATTCGCTCATCTCCGGATGATAGACGCCATTCAGAATCAGCATCATGTCGACACTTTTTTCCTGTTCAAATTCTTTCGTCATCATCTCATTCTTCTTCGCCGTCGTTTTCCAGTCCACCCAGGCAAAGCGGTCACCAGGCATGTATTCACGAACACCTGTTACCATGTTCGTGTTCTTTTCATTCAACTTGAATGAAGGACTTGCCCCCTGCTCAAAACTGTACACCCGGTCTTTCATTTTCACAGGGCGGGTATATGGAAAAACAAGCAATTTGCTTTCTTGATGATAAACGTGCTCCTTTTTTACAAAACCGAAGAAATCTCCTGTCTTAATTCTGAGTGCCTTCAGTTTATGGTCTCCCCGGGGGACTTTCTCAAGCTGGTAACGGTAAGTGATCGTCTTACTGAACCAAGGAAAAACAACCCTTTTCACTTTACGTGGTTCATAGAATTGATCTGCTTTATCCATGGTCTTGTATTTATCCAAATGCTCGTCCACTTTCTTCAGCGATTCCGGTAAGTGTTCTTCGATAATACAATAATAGATTGGAAAAGGAACTTTCCGTTTCAACTTCACTTCGACATCGATGGTTTCACTTCCCATCGCCATTCGTTTAGAAAGATTCCGTTCGATTTTCCAATTATGGACCGGATAAATGAGGACAGCCGCCATATAAAGGAGAAACGGCAGAAATGCATAAAAAAGGAACCAGCTGACAAAACCCCCCTGAAACATGGCGTAGGAAAAGAGGATGACGAAAAGGATCGCTACGACAAGGCTTCTAGCGATGATTCCAAGTTTCCGTCTCATTCACTGATGTTCCTCTTCACTGGAATGGACGTGGAGGATAGCAGGCTGTCAATGATCGCCTCAGCCGTCTGCCCTTCAAACCGTGCTTCCGATGTAAGAATCATACGGTGAGAAAGGACATACGGAGCCATGAATTGAACGTCATCAGGTACGACATAATCGCGGTCGTGAATAAACGCGTAAGCCTTAGCCGCTTTCATCAATGCAATCGATCCACGCGGGCTGACCCCAAGGTAAACGCCGTCATGAGTCCGTGTCCCTGTCACAAGATCGATGATATAACGGTTAACCGTACGATCGACATAGACCTCCAACACTTCTTTTTGCAAATCAACAAGCTCGTCCCTTGTCAGCACAGCGGAAATCCCCTCGATCGGGTGGCCGTTCGATGTCCTTGAAAGCATCTCCATTTCCTGTTTCGCTGAAGGGTACCCCATCTTCATTTTAATAAGGAAACGATCGAGCTGGGCTTCCGGCAGTGGATAAGTCCCTTCATACTCAATCGGGTTTTGCGTCGCCATGACGAAAAACGGATCGCTGAGTGGAACGGTATTTCCATCCACTGTAATACTCGTCTCCTCCATCCCTTCCAAAAGAGCAGACTGGGTCTTCGGTGATGTCCGGTTGATCTCATCCGCTAAGACGATATTGCCGAGAATCGGACCAGGTCTGAATTCGAATTCCATACTTTTCGGATTATATATCGATACACCCGTCACATCAGAAGGAAGCAAATCTGGCGTGAATTGGATGCGTTTAAAGTCACAATCCAGAGATTTAGCTAATGTTTTCACAAGCATCGTCTTCCCGACGCCTGGAACATCCTCTAAAAGGACGTGCCCTTTCGCAAGTAACGCGACAAGGCTCAACATTGCTGCTTCTTCCTTCCCGATCATGACCTTCCTCATATTTTTAAGTACTTCCGATATTTTCGGCTGATACAAAAATGTCTGCTGAGTCATTTGGTGTACCCCTTTCTCCCTAAAATACTATTTTTTCAGAAAAATCAAGCTCATTTTAACTATACTATAACGCACAGGCATGAACAAAGGTTGTGAACCGTTGGATATTAAAGGAAATGGCGTCATTACGGTTTTCATACTCTATAAAAAAATTTGTCGATAGAAGAAGAATAAGGTTTTCATTGCCCCTTCTATTTTTTCTAAAAAATGGTTAACTTTCATGACTTTTTATGGTATCTTGAATTTGAGCCATCTTAATTAAAGATAAAAGAATTCAAAGAGACGAAAGTTTGTATAGGTATAGGTGGCGGGGCCTCAGCGTTGAGCTGGGGCTTTTCATACGTTTGAGTTTGTGAATGTATGAGCAGGAAGTCTGGCACCGTCGAAACCGGTTGTGGTGCCTGGCACCAGAAAGATCGAAAGCGATGAAACCGCACAACGCTGAAGAATCCATCCTCCGCCCAACAAAAAAAGCGCAAACTTTTCGTCTACGCTTGCATCGGTAATGTTATAGAAAAACAGTGATTCCGGCCGTCTGTTTCCAATTGAATCTGACCACCATGTCGTTCAACGATCTGTTTACTGATTGAAAGCCCGAGCCCAGAACGGCCATCTGAACGGGAACGATCCACGCGATAAAAGCGATCAAAAACTCGATCCTTTTCATTTAAAGGAATCGCTTTTCCTCCTCCTTTTACCTTGATCACGTATTTTTCACCTTCTGCTCTCCCTTCGATTTCCACTCCATCTGTGCCCTCATGGTACTCAAGAGCATTCCTCAATAAATTCGTCAAAACCTGCTGGATGCCTTGTCTATTTACAGACACTTCCGCAGCTTCAACCTCACTCTTCAACCCAATGCCCTTTTTCTCAAATTCCAACGTGAACATCTGACTTACTTGAGAGATCACCTGTGTCATTTCCTCTTGGCTGACCTCCAGTGGCTTCGAAGGGGTCAGCGTTGTCCAGGATTCCATGTCGTCCAGCCGGGAGAGCAGTTGAGAGACTCGATCGGTTTCTTCTGCAAGAGAACGGTAAATCGTCTGATCCCCTGAAATCACCCCTTTTTCAAGGGCCTCCAAATAACCTTGCAAATTGGATAATGGTGTACGTAATTCATGAGATAAGTCACGAAGCATTTGGTGACGAGAGCGCTCCTGTTGCTGCAAACGACGGTTCATTCGATTGAAGTGGTCCACAAGTTCTCCTATTTCATCATTGGTATGGACGTTCAAATCTCCTGGGTAGTTCCCGGATTTCATCGTTTCCATGGCCGAGCTCAACTCTTTAACAGGGACAAGCACTTTCCTTGTCACGGTTGAATATAAAAAAGCTCCCATCACGATGACGACGCCGCCGATCACCCATGCGTAAATGAGCAAAGAGTTGTTGAAGGTCAACTGGGCTTCACGCTCGACGCCTGTAATATCAGCAGCCAGAAAACAAGCCGTCTGATAGAGTGTCATTCCTGTAACGATGACGACTCCAATAAGAAGCGCAATGTTTACGATTGTCATCTTCACCCAAAGTTTCGGCGGCAGGACCCGTTCAATGAGACGCATATTTATACCCCATCCCTCTTACCGTCACAATTCTCTTCGGATCAGAAGCATCTGTTTCTATTTTTCGGCGGAGCTTTTTAATGTGCGCATCAATGGTACGGGCCATAATGTCCGCTTCGCCGTGCGGATGGATTTGTTCGAGGAGCTGTTCCCTCGTAAACACTTGATCTTTGTGATCCATCATAAAATAAAGCAGGTTGAACTCGTAGTGCGTCAACTCCAGTCGTTCACCGTCCAACCATACTTCTCCTTTCCGCGGCTTCACTTCAAGTCCTTCATGGGAGAGCTTTTGGCACACATGGCCCGTTCTCCGTAAGACCGCTTCCACGTGCGCCATCAATTCTTCCGGGCTGAACGGTTTCGTCATGTAATCATCAGCACCGAGACGCAGCCCTGAAATCCGGTCTTCCGTCGTTCCCTTCGCAGACAACATAATGACGCCAGGGGAGTCCTTGCTTTCTTCCTTAACAAAGCGGCATAACTCTTCCCCACTCCATTTCGGCAGCATCAAATCAAGGATCAGCAGGCAGGGACGGTGCAGAAGATAGAGCTCCTTGCCCTCTTCCCCGTCATAAGCCTGTTTGACGCCGTACCCTTCATTCGCTAAGTAAATGCTTATGAGATTTGAAATTTTCCGGTCATCTTCAACGATCAGTACTTCTGGTTTCATGTAATCACCCTTACATTTCTTCCATCCTTTGTACCATCATATCGTAATTCATCGCCCCAAGCATTACTGAGCTGATCTTCCCTTCTTCATTTACGAAGATAGAGGTAGGAACGGGATTGACCTCATACTGATTGGCTACGGAAACATCTTTATCAAGCAATATAGGGAACGTTAATCCAAATTCGTCTACAAAACTCTGAACACCCTGTTCACTTGCCTCTGTTTCTGTCAAATTGACGGCCAGTACCTTTATATCCTCGTTCTCGGAAAACTTCTGCATGTCCGGCATTTCTGCACGGCATGGCGGGCACCACGTCGCCCAGAAATTAATCATTACTTTTTCTCCACGATAATCAGACAAAGAAACCTCTTCGCCACCGAGCGTCTGCAGCGTGAAATCCGGCGCTTGCTGCCCTTTTTCCAACCCAATGTCGACTTCTTCCGTGGCCGGGCCCTCGGCGACCATCTTCTCGCCTTCAGCAACCGGCTCCTGGCTTTCCCCTTCATACACAAAATCATAAACAGCCCAACCAAATAAGGCGGTTACAATGACAATGAGCCCCCATTTCTTCATACAATCTCCTTCCTTTCTATAAAAAGATCATTCCTAGATTGGCAAGCCATGTATCCTGGACCAAATTCAACAGCAATGTCGACACTCTCGTCATATAACCGGTATAAAGAAACGCACCAGCTAAAATCATCGCCACTCCACCGATTTTCAAGATCCGCTCACTGTATTTCAAGATTACTCTTGTTGATCCTATAAAAAAGGAGAATACGAGAAACGGCAGGGCAAATCCGATGACATAAACGACGGTGTACAAGATCCCCTGCGTCGGATTGCTTGCGGATAACAAAAGAATCGATGCAAAAATTGGCCCGATACAAGGCGTCCACCCTGCTGCAAAACCCATGCCTGCAAAAAAAGTGCCCGCTAAGCTGAGTGACGTTTTCGGCTTCGTCTGCACCCTTTTCGTTTTCATAAACCAGCCGATCTTCAACCAACCGGCGACGAACAGCCCCATCAAAATGATGAAAACCCCAGCCAGACGCTGCAACAGCAGACCTGAGCTCCCGGTTAAAATGTTTTGTACAGCACCTCCTACATAAGAAGCGCCAATCCCTAAACTGATAAAAATAGAGGAAACGCCTAGAAGAAAAAGCAAAGAGTGTGTGAGTAACCTCTTCTTCACTTTAAGGCTGCGATTCTCTTTCATCTCTTTCACACTCATCCCGGTAATATAAGATAAATAGGCCGGGAACAAGGGCAGGGTACACGGTGATAGAAAAGAAATGATCCCTGCGCCGAGCGCAAGCCAAAGCGTTACATCAGTCCCCATGATTCATCCCTCCTTTTTTCAATAAAACCAACGTTAAACTAACCAGTGTAACTACAAGATAAAACCCGAGATCCATTCGATACCCCATCACATCAGGAATCCGGTACAGCATCCCTGTGAGCAGCGCCCCACTGAATGCGAAGAAAACACTCCATAGACGCTGCTTATGTAAGACAACCAGGAAAAAGAAACCGAAAGCAAAGATGACATCGACGAGATGGCCTTGATCCAATACGAGCTTCTCTAATAAGGCAAAGCCTACAAAACTACTGGCCAACATCAGAATGTAAGCCTGCAAATAGGGTTTATGAACATGACGCTTCTGCCATTCCCACAAGATTGTAGCTATACAGGCGATGTAAAATTCAACCGTTCCACTCGGATAAGCAAGCACCGAGAGCGGATAATCCAACAAAAGCTCCCATTGCGTCAATCCTTTAGCTCCTATAAAAAACAGAAGCCATGTAGTGAGGGTCGAAGCGTAGCTTTCAACCGTTTTCTTTTTTTCCTTTTGTGAGGAAAGAATCCAAAATACAGCCAGCCCGATAAGCAATGCGATGACCCTGATGACCAGCAGTGGTTGCAAAATCATATGAAAACCTCTTTTCCTTCTGTCTATCCTAAATCACATGTGTGAAAATATCATGAAAGAACAAACACCCGTGATATTTTCCCATAATAAAAGAAGCCTCTGGACTTCAAAAGCCCTGGCCTCCACTATCTTACACTATAATCCTTCCGATTGGCTGTTCATTGATTTTCAGCCATTTTCGATAAACGTGAGGACATCTGTCATAGAAAAGGATGGCTTATGGTGGTGGACATGTTCAAAAATCTTCTCCATAAACTTAAAGTTTTCCAACGTATCCACGGACCAGTCATGATGACTGAGGTCTTGATCATGCACAACCTTCCCAACAGCTGCCTCCCCCACTCGTTTCAGTATAAATGGGGTGACCTGTTCAAAGTCATGAGACGAGCTTGCATTCATGTAGGCATCTTTCAAAGCTTCATAAGTAAAGACTTCAACATCCATTCCTTTGGGATAGGTCCTGTGGAGAGTATTTGAAACATACAAGTGCCTAGGATAATGCTGAAGGAACATATCAACCACTTGATCGATGATTACAGGATCCATACAGAGGCCAGTTCCCGACAGTCGAACAATGACATCCGCTTTAAATTTCCGACCGGTTTCATAATATCGGCCAAGCACATCTTTTTCTGAACCACGAAACGTATCCACATTCAACTGATGACACAACTGAACAATTGGATCATCGGTTTCCTTCGTCGATGTACTCACTACAAGTTGATCAATCCTCTTCGCACGCCGTACCCTTTCTATCAGATAGGCCAAAAGCGGTTTTTCATTCACTTTGCTCATGATTATTCCCGGACATGCGGATCCTTCCATCCGCGCCTGTACAATAGCTACAACGTTCATTGTCTCCCCCCTACAATAATCATCTTATGAAAAAAAGAGGAGGATCATTAATCATAGAAAAGCCAAGGCGCAATACTCCAGCACCTTGGCTTTCATTCATTCATATTCTTTTTCTATATCCTTCGTACTTCGAACCGTATCGATTGGACGAACATAATTCTCAATCTCTTCACGCTTCGGTTCAAGCTTCGGCGGCAGAGACAGCTTTTCACCAAGGGTTTCATATGGTTCATCGCCCATGAAGCCCGGCCCGTCTGTTGCCCATTCAAATAAAATGGACGGGGAAACTTTTGCATATAAAGAACCGAAATAGTGGCGATTGACGAACCCTGAGTTCCTTAAGCCGAACTTCGATAAACGTTCGATCCATTCCTCCAACGCTTCTCTGTCTTCCACACGGAAAGCAGCATGGTGGACGGTTCCATATCCCTGACGTGCCGGAGGGAGAATCGCGTTATATTCTACGATGACAGAAGCACCGTTTCCACCTTCCCCCACTTCAAACAAGGTGAACGCTCCTTCTTCATCCACTTCCCTGAAATTCATGACTTTCTCCAGCACTTCCTTGAAGTATTTTTTATTATCGACTCTCACGTACAAGGGGCCGAGACCAGTAATCGCGTACTCCAATGGAACAGGGCCATTCTGCCATGGTGTACCCGGCGCTACTCCATCGTCGTTTTCATCGGATACTAGTTCATAAGCCTGATCATCAAAATCGACGAACGGAAGCACCTTTTTACCAAACCGCTCCTGGATTCCTTTGTGTTTCACTTCCAAGCGGTCAAATCGCTTCACCCAGTAGTCCAATGCCGCGTCGCTCGGTACTCGGAACGATGTTTTCGCGATCTCATTCGTCCCATGCGAGCCTTTCGGAATGCCCGGAAAATCAAAGAAGGTCATATCCGTACCTGGATTTCCCTCATCATCTGCGAAAAATAAATGGTATGTTTCAATATCATCCTGGTTGACCGTCTTTTTGACAAGACGCATCCCTAGGACATATGTGAAAAATTCATAATTCTTCTCTGCACTGCTTGTTATGGCGGTTACATGGTGAATCCCTTTCAATTCATTCATTCGATCGCCTCCCATATATCTATAGCTACATCATAAATATCTCAGTTTCAAGATAAATATAATACATATCCACTTCCATGTCAATTTATTGAGTTCATACAATAACCATCCCGCTCATACCTTCTGTATAGGAAGACACCATTTTCCACCTTAGACCGATCTTAACTCCTAGCTTAAATTCTTCGGTCTGGCGTAAGTTTTTCAGTTTAATAAGTTAAAAGGAGGTAGTATGAACATGGAAACATTTTTCGTTATCGTCAACATCGCTCTTATTTTTGCACTTATTTTTGTCCTCATCCGCATGCAGCAAAAACACGTCTCATTCAGTAAGCGTGTCTTTGCAGGCCTTGGACTAGGGGTCCTCTTAGGTATGTACTTACAGGTCGCCTTTGGAACCGATTCCAGCATCACCGCACAGACAACAGATTGGTACAACATTGCCGGACGTGGGTATGTACGCTTGCTCATGATGATTGTCATCCCGTTAATTATGGTGTCCATCATCCAATCCATCATTAATCTCGAAAAAACATCACAGTTAGGAAAAATCTCACTTTGGATCATCGGTGTCCTCGTAGGAACAACGGCGATTGCAGCGCTTGTGGGAATCGGGAGCTCCTTTTTGTTCGATTTGAATGCAAGTGAAATTGAAGCAGGTCAAGCAGAAGAAAGCCGAGGGTTATATTTAGAAGAACGCCTGACCGATGTTCAGGATATGTCCACACCACAAAAGATTCTCGAATTCATACCAGCGAACCCTTTTCTTGACATGACTGGAGATCGCGCAACGTCTACCATAGCTGTCGTCCTCTTCTCTGCCATCATCGGCATCGCTGTTCTCGGTGTGCGTCGCAAACAGCCGGAACAAGTGGAAATGTTCGTCAAAATCGTAAACTCCTTTTATGCGGTCGTCATGCGGATCGTCACACTTGTCCTCCGTCTCACTCCCATCGGAATTTTAGGACTGATGGCTACCACCGTAGCGAAAACAGATGTAGCCGGAATACTCGAATTAGGGAAATTCGTCCTCGCTTCTTATGTCGCATTAGGTGTGATGTTCATCATCCACCTTGTATTAATCGGAATCTTTGGGTTAAATCCTTTCACATATTTACGAAAAGTATTGCCCGTTTTAAGCTTTGCGTTCACCTCAAGATCTAGTGCCGGAACGATTCCGTTGAATATTTCTGCCCAGAAAAACAGCCTTGGGGTTGAAGAAGGGGTTGCAAACATGTCTGCCTCCTTCGGTGCGACCATCGGTCAAAATGGCTGTGCCGGCATTTATCCAGCCATGCTCGCTGTCATGATCGCCCCTTCTGTAGGGATCGATCCGTTGAGCCCTGGATTCCTCATTCAACTTGTGTTGATTGTGGCTATCAGTTCATTCGGTGTCGCCGGTGTTGGAGGCGGGGCAACATTTGCAGCATTAATCGTGCTCTCTTCCATGAACCTCCCTGTCGCCCTTGCCGGATTGCTCATTTCTGTTGAGCCTTTGATTGATATGGGGCGTACAGCATTGAACGTCAATGGGGCGATGACTTCAGGAACATTGACCTCACGTGTCATGAAGACCTTGAATCTCGAGCGCTACAACGACAGAAAAGCAGTTGAAAAAGATATCGTGGTTTAAGCCAAAAAAGGCCTCTCCAGTTAAGGAGAGGCCTTTTTCATCTATTGTGCTGTACTCACATCATCCATACCATCCTGGTTCCCAATCTGCCATGTTCCTAAACGTCGAGGATCTCCGCCCCCATACATTTGGAGGACATCCCCGTTCGTGCGGATTCCAAGTCCCTGGATGCCGCCATAGAAAACAGGAGAATCATGCTCAATGACAGAGTAGCCTTTCAAATCCCTTAAGCGGGCGATTGGCTGCTGTTCAATCAAGTTTTCAACATGAACGACGTTATCTTCTGTATAAAAACGACTGCGACCGATGGCTTCCTGCAAGGTCAGCTGCTCACCAGTGTCTTCATTCAATCCATATTCGTATTGAATCAAGGTTTGAATCAGCATCGCCGGGATCCTTTTCCCACCAGGGGAACCGATGCCGAGGACCGCTTTTCCGTCTTTTTCGAAAATCATCGGTGAGACGAACGACCGCGGGCGTTTGCCTGGTTCATAGGCGTTCATAGAATCTTCCGCTGTATCGAAATTGTTCATTTGGTGGTTTAAAAAGAAACCATCAATGTACAAACCGGAGCCGAAGAATTTCCCTAATGAGTTGGTCGCGGAAACCATCATCCCGTTCTTATCGACTACGACAAAGTGCGTCGTATTGCGGTGATCGGCTTTCTCACCTGGTGCGGTGTACAGGTCCGCGGAACTTGTCAGTGCACCCTCACCGACAGAAAATTCTTCTTCAAACAACTGATTTGTATATTCTGTAGAAGTCAATTTCTCCTGCTCCACTTCCTCAAATGCAGGATCGCCCAGGGTGTACACTCGATCTGTGTAGACCTTATCGACGATTTTGTTCACAAGGTGGATATAGATATCTTGATATTGTGGATCATTGACAATCTGTTCCATGTTTTCTGGAAGGTTTCCATCCAGAAAAGCAGGCCATCCTCCACCAGGCAGGGCATATTCTTCTTCCAGTACTTCATCCAGGTTAGCTTCCAATTGTTCCAGCATCTTCAATGCCTGAATAACGATGATGCCTGATGTCGGAGAAGATCCGGCATACAAGGTCTGGCCTTTGAATTCTCCTTTTGGTGCAGGACGTTTACCGACTTCATAAGCTTCAAGGTCACCCGGTTGAAAACCGAGCTGACTTGTAAGCGAGTCAGCGATCTCCCCTTCATAGAAAGATTCCGCCCCTTCTCGCTGCAGTTTTTTCAATGTCTCTGCAAGCTCTGCTTGAACAAGGGTATCGTTGATCTGCAGCGGCCGATCTTCGGGGTAAAACATGTTGTAAACGGCCGGGTCTTCATTCCCTGACTGAATGAAACGTCTCGAGTTTTGAAGCTGCTCATTGAAAATTCGTCCGACTTTGATGCCTTCTTCACTATGAGTGACGGCATCTTCAAGCAGCTGATTCCACTCCATTTCATCTCCGTAATCTTCGTAGACTTTGCCCATCCCTTTCACAAAACCAGGCACAGCAATTCCGCGTTGAGGCCGCGCCCCACTTACAGGAGCTGCTTCGCGGTAATCGTACGTGATGGCTCCTTCATCCGGTTCGTGGACAATCATTTGTCCACCCCCGCCAATCCCAGAGCCATAAGGTTCAACGACATTCAGCACAAAGGAGACGGCTA
This sequence comes from Halobacillus aidingensis, assembly GCF_900104185.1. GTDB lineage: Bacteria > Bacillota > Bacilli > Bacillales > Halobacillaceae > Halobacillus > Halobacillus aidingensis. The sequence goes on from NZ_FNIZ01000004.1 coordinate 125,319, forward strand.
TAGCTGCTTCGGCAGCATTCCCTCCCTCGTTAAGCACCTTCATCCCAGCTTCAACTGCGAGAGGATGCACAGCACTGACGCCATATACAAAAGCTTCTTCCTCTGAGGAAGTATCTACTTCAACCGTCTCCTCACGACCTTGGACTTCATAAGGTTCACGGAACTGGTCAAACTCTTCTTCAAAATAAACATTCCATCCAACTAAGCCGACGAAAATGATGCCGGCAAGTATATAGGTCACCTTCAAATCACTCAAACCTGTGAACCTCCTATCCTTCAATGACGCCAGCTTTTTTCAAGTCGACCACGAGTCTGCCGTCTTCCATCCGCCATAGTTCATCGTCCAGTTCTTTCCTAAGTGTCCGGAAAATACGGTAATCGCGGAACGGCTTCAGAATTCCATCTGTCTCTCTCGGTCTCGTATCGGAAATTTGCATAGGTACGAAGGAAAGTTCCGCTCCCCCGTCCTGCAAAAAGTCAAGTTGAGCGAGTGTCGAATCTTTCGTACGCGACCAGCCCTGGTCAAAAACGAAATTTCCGAGACTGTTCATAACGATCGACGTCTTATCTTCACTTTCCGGGTCATCCGGGTCTCTCTCGATATGTACACGAGTGATGGGCTCAAGCACATGAGAGTGGTGGCCGATGATGACATCCGCCCCCATATCGGTCATCAAATACGCAAGCGTTTCCTGTGTATCATTAGAACCGACCTGATATTCATCGCCCCAGTGGGTATGGACCATGACGACGTCCGCCTGTTCTTTCGCTTCACGGATACGGCTTTGCAGCACACCAAGCCCCGCATTCGTCAAAACCCCACCGACGTATTCACTGGCGCTGTATCCTTGAACAAATACATCCGTAAAACCTAGAATGGCTACACTTCTTCCATTCGCATCAAAATAATGAATTTCACCGGCATCGGTCAACGTTTCCTCTTCCTCAAACATCCCCTCAGCAGGATCTAATGCACGGCCGATTCCGAGCAAATCAAGATCAACCTTTTCCATATGTTCCAAAGTTTCTTCTAATGAAAGGTTTCCGTAATCCATGATATGGTTGTTTGCTAGATTGACAGAGTCGAAACCAGCATCCACCAGCGCCTCTTCGGCTCCTTTTTCTGCATACAAATGGATATCCTTATTACGCAGCTCAAAATCTTCCATAACCGATTCGACTTCAGGATCTTCTGCATCAATGACCGGGTTTTCAAAGTTTCCCGTAACATAATCGGACTCTTCAAAATATGGAGTCACATAATCAAATACACGACCAATCGGTTCTCCACTTCTGACAGCGGCATCACGGACGTGACGACCGAGCATCATATCTCCGACCATCGAAATTCTGAAATCCACATCATCGGGTCGTGTATCTTCCGGCATCTCCGGCTTGTCGATCCATTGATGACCAAAGAAAGGCACAGCTAATAGAGCTGCGAGCACCATGGAATGGAGAGGCGCTTTCTTTTTATGCTTCTTCGTCCATACCTTCATCTTATATTTAAGATCTTTTTCTTCCATTGAAAAATCTCCTCTAAATCAAATGGTACGCCGTAATCAATACAAAAGTTGCGAACGCAATAAGGAAAGTGGCACTGAACGTAGGCAGCACTCCCTGCTTTTGTATTGAGTTTGCGATCAATCCGGGCACAATGACTCCGATTCCCCTTAATTCCATGACAGGAAATGGGGTGAGAGGATATAAATAATCCATCGACATCTTCATCAAAACCCCGACGGTCAACATCGCAGCAAATTTACGACGACCGTAAAGAACCGTGAACCTTGATAGAACTTGAGAAACGAGTAAGTATGTAACCAAGCTGATCATTCCAACAGCTAATACGTACATCACTTGATCGAATATCAAAGCTATGTAGCCCGGGACAACCAATCCCGCGGGCACAATCCCTGTTTTCTCTGCATACAACAAACTTAATAAAACACCTATGACAATCGCGATATATAAATCAGTACCGAACACGTGGACTCCAACTCCCTACCATTATTTGTTCGCCTGCAACACCTTACGAGAAAAAGATCGGCTCTCTTCCGACTTCTATAACGTCCCAGCCTGTGTCTTCTCGAGATGAAGGACGGAATTCAAGCTCTTCGACAGCGGCAGCCACTTTCTCACCAGCCCCGACGATGTTTCCGATTCCGTAAATGACACTATCATCAGGAAGCTCTTTCAGATGCTCGACAATAACCTCCGTCGATGCTTTTTCCAAGTTTATGAGATTAAGTGGCCTGATTTTCCCTTCTTCATAGGCTTTCGTAATCGGCCAAACACTTTCTCCCATGACAATCAACCGCTCCATTTCAATATGGGGCAGGACATTTTCCGCGAAATCGATGGTCCGCTCAACTCTGTCACTGCGGCAACTCATGACGATTGTACGCTCCTGATCGGGGTAATCCAACTGTTGGATTCTTTCCCAAATGTTCAACGTTGATGTTGTATCATTCGCGGCAAATCCGTTGAAGAAGTATTTAGGCGCTTCTTCTCTACCGAAACGGTGCACGCGCATCGCTCCCGGATCGACAGGTGCCTGCAGCATTCCCTCAAGCGCGACATCACGATCGATATCCAAAATCTCAGCAACAGCCATTGCAAGGGCCGCATTTTGAGGGAAAATCATGAACGGGAACTTTTGTAAGTACGCTTCATCAATCCAGCTTTCATCCGCAACCACAACTTTTGAGTTCTTGCGGCGCGCGACTTTTTCAAAATACTTCTGATAAGGCGTTTCCGGAATGATGACATATCCGTTTTCCGGAATGGTCGAACCGAAAGCTTCCGCAATATCATCAAGGGTGGGGCCCATCACGTCCATATGGTCTTCAATAACATTGGCAATGATGGTAATACTCGCCTTCACCAGCCTCTCCTGGAAGACCTTCTGATATTCAGGATTCACAGCCATACATTCACTGACAAAAGCATCTGCCCGCCGTTTCACCACTTGTTCCGTAATCCTCATTTGTTCATTAATATTCGGACCTTGCAGACCACGGACAATCGGCTCTTCATCTTCCTGATCCCAATAAAACATCCGCGCTGACGTCCCTGTCGTTTTTCCAACCACTTTCCGCCCGTCATGTTTAAGAATTCCCATCACAAGACGAGTGACCGTCGATTTCCCACGGATCCCATTTACGAGAATCCTAGTAGGGATTTTCTTCAGTCGACGATCAAGCTTATATTTTTCCCAAAGACCTACAACGAGCACAAAAACAAAGAAGATCATCAGGTACGCTAACTCATCCACTAACTTTCACATCCTTATCTAGTTCCAAAGATACCATGAACTCATTCTTTCTAAAACTAACAGATTATTACAACATACGCCAACACTCGGCATAAGTCCTAGTACTCTACCATACCCTAATGCGGAAAATATAATTGGAATTTTCAAAAGAATTTTCGAGAAAATTCTACATAAAGGGTTTCGTCCTCATTTTCTTTTTTATGACGTTTTAAAAAAAAGAAGTCCAGCTTCTACTTATAAGAAGGTGGACTCTTTTCTAAATGGACCGATTACTTAAATTCCTTCATTTCTTTACCTCTCACTCAATCGTTTCTTTAACCATTGACTACTCAACTGCCCGTTCACCTCGTGCCCTCCATCATAAAAGTGCGCAGCCACACGCCCTTCCGCATGAAGTTTTCGATAGACCTTTCTTATCGTTTCCAGCGCATCTCCTGCGTGATCCACAGGAAAACAGTCATCGTTTATACCATGCTCAATAAATAAAGGTCTTGGAGCAATGGCGCTAAGTAAACAAGGAAGTTCTGCTATTTCCAAGATCCCGGGCAAGTAGTTGTCTAAGCAGTGCTCCGTATGGAAGAAGCTCCCCTTAAATGTACTTGCAAATCCGGCTAACACGGTGGCAGAGATTCTTTCATCCACAAGTGCTGTAAGAGCAGCGATCCATCCGCCGCCAGAAAACCCCATTACGCCTATACCTTCTCCTCTAAAGTGAGTAGTGATGACATCCAGAGCCCTCCTCGCTTCAAACACACGCAGGCCGACAAGTGTCTTTCCAGTCATCAAAAGTCTGGACGCAAGTGCGTAACAGGAGTTTTGATTCCCTCCCACTAGATCTTCTTTGAGGCGGCGGTCCGCGAAACCAATCATATCTGGCGCAAAGACTTTGACTCCTTTTCTCACAAGTTGAATGGCAAAATGATTGTGGATGTGGGCAGAATCAGTTTCACCCCCTATCACATCCACGCTTCCATTCCCGTGCCCATGCAAGGCCAAAACGCAGGGGGGTTCTTCATCAGCTGATTTCGGTGTCAGGATATACATAGGTACACGGAGACCTTCTGTAGAAAAAAATTGAACCTTTTCTATTATATAGTCTCCACAATCCACAGGTGCTTTCAACCATTCGATTTTCTCTTCATCCGGAATAGGGAAATCCCCAAGAATTCCTTTGACTTTTGTCACTATTTCTTTGTTAGTCCGTGTGTTTTTTGAGGTCGCTTCGTCATAAACCTTTTGGAGATAATGATCTACTTCCACTCCAATTCCTCCTATGTTGAAATGAGATATAAACACTCGCAATGTAAAGCCGCCACATCCAACGATTCGTTGAATGTGGCGGCTTTTTTCATTATTTCAATTCATCCATTTTCACATGGTCCATATCCGTAAATGTGTAATTTTCGCCTGCCATAGCCCAAATGAATGTATAATTATTTGTTCCAACTCCTGAGTGGATCGACCATGGAGGAGAAAGAACGACCTGTTCATTCTTCACGACCAGGTGACGTGTATCATCCGGCTTACCCATAAAGTGGAACACTCTCGATTCCTCATCCATGTCGAAGTACAAGTAGGCTTCCATTCGTCGGTCATGAACATGTGGCGGCATCGTATTCCACATGTTATTCGGCGCAAGTAATGTCATCCCCATCATGAGTTGACAGCTTTGCAGGCCGTCTTCATGGATATATTTATAAATGGTCCGATTATTTGATTCCGCATCAGACCCGAGCTTCGTCGGTGTCGCTTCTTCAATCGGCAATTTTTTCGTAGGATATTCTTTGTGAGCGGTTGCAGAGGCCAGATAAAAACGAGCGGGTTGAGATGCATCTGCACTATCAAGCTGGACATCTTCGTTTCCACGACCCACATACAAACAGTCTCGCTTATTCAACTCATAGGTTTCCCCGTCAACCGTCACTTTTCCTTTTCCATCTGAAATATTGATGATGCCTACTTCTCTTCGCTCAAGGAAGAATTCCGTTTTCAACGTTTCCGCATCTTCAAGTTTCAATGGTTTAACAGTAGGTACAGCCCCGCCTGTAATGACACGGTCATAATGGGAATAAACCATATTGATTTCCCCTTCAACAAATAACGACTCTACTAGAAAGTCACTTCTCAAACGTTCACCATCATAATTTTTAAAATCCGTCGGGTTTGTCGCATATCGTACTTCCATTTTTATTCTCCTCCCTATTCCAGGTCTATGATTTTAATTAAGTAGAATAATAGATTTAAGAGCTCATCCATCCTCCATCAACGTTCAAAATATGTCCATTCACATAATCTGAAGCATCCGAAGCTAGAAAAACAGCTGCACCTTGCAGGTCTTCCGGGACCCCCCATCTTCCTTGAGGGATTCGTGAAGTGATGTAGGCATTTCTTTCTTCATTTTCCCTGATTGGCGCCGTATTGTCTGTGGCCATGTATCCCGGCGCGATGGCATTTACATTGACGCCTTGACTTCCCCACTCATTCGCAAATGACTTGGTCAGTCCCGCAACGGCATGTTTACTTGCTGTGTACGCCGGAACTTTGAGACCCCCTTGGTAGGAAAGCATGGATGCAATATTAATGATCTTTCCAGATTTATTTTCGAGCATGTGATTTCCGATTTCCCGGCATAATTGAAATACCGCGTGCTGATTAACGTCGATGACATCAAACCAATCCTCATTCGAAAAGTCTTTGGCCTCAGACCTTCTAATAATACCTGCATTATTTACGAGAATATCCACACGCCCCGTAATCGCAATAGCATCCGCAGCCAACTTTTCCGCAGCACCATTTTCACTCAGATCTGAGATCAACTCATGGAAGGTACCACCAACCGACTCGACAGATTCTTTCGTTGATTGCAGCGTTCTCGTTCCGACACCGATCACTTCAGCTCCAGCTTTGGCAAGGCCTACTGAAATGCCTTGTCCCAACCCTCGGCTTGCCCCTGTAACAAGAGCGACTTTACCGTTCAAAGAAAATAGTGAATTCATTAGAATGAAAAACCTCCTCAAGGTTCAATTTCATACTTACTTGCGCTATAATAACAACGTTGTTATTATTGTAAATGTAAAGGCTTTCTTTGTCAACGAAGATCCAAGGAAAGTCGAAGAACATCGAAAGAACCAAGGTTTCTCATTGTTTAACGCTTCATAATTTTTTATAATCATGACAGTCATTCAGAAATGGAGGTCCATCCATGGGAGTTACAATCAAGGATATTGCCAAAGCTGCTGAAGTCAGCTATTCGACGGTTTCTAAGGCGCTTCGGGACAGTCCCCTCGTCAAAGAACCGACGAAACAGAAAATCATAAAAATTGCCGCACAACTTGGTTATCAGCCAAACGTAGCCGCAAGAAGTCTCGTCTCAAAGAAATCCCATACCATCGGGATCGTCTGGCCAACCATTGAACGTGTCACACATTCTGCTTTAATTACGGGTTTGAACAAGCGGTTGGAAGAACTATCCTATACGACTCTGATTTCCATCAACGATATGGAACATGCCATCAATACATTCAACCGATATCAAGTCGATGCCATCGTTGCTTTCGATGAAAGAAATTCACAAGAGCCTGCAAACTCTACCGTCCCGATTATCACCTATGGAATTGCTCATGAAGAATCTCCTTTCCCTACGGTCGATGTCAATCGCAAGCAGGCGGTACGAGCAGCTGTTAACTATCTGACCGAGCATGGCCATGAAGAAATCACATATATCGGCGGGATGACAAAAGTGGACCATCTTCAAGAAGAAAAAGTGAACGGTTTTCTTGAAGCTGTACAGGAAAACGGAATCGCAGCTTCCTCTGTTGTCATTGCTGTCGAGGATTTGGAATCTTACGATGGCTATGAAGCGATGAAAAAGGTGTGTGCGGCACAAGCCGTCCCAACAGCTATCATCAGTGGAAGCCATGACTTGTCTAAAGGAATCCTGAGAGCAGTTCATGAAAAAGGTCTTTCTATCCCTGGCGATGTATCCATCATTAGCTACGACAACATCCCGGCGACAGAAAGTTTCGAGGTTCCCCTATCCACGGTAGGTGTCCCCCTCCACACCATTACAGAAAAACTGGCCGATGTTGTCATGCGTTTAATTAGTGAAGAAAAAGTCGAACAAAACATTTACTTGGAACCCGAATTAAAGATTACCGAATCTTGTCAAACACGGAGGAGATCCTAGATGAAACAACCGACTATTTTTTTGACAGGCGACTCAACAATGGCGGATTATCCCCCTTCTTCCCACCCTCAAATGGGGTGGGGCCAGAAGCTTCCTTCCTACTTCACAGATGAAGTGACCATTATGAATAAAGCTGTAAACGGAAGAAGCTCGAAAAGTTTTCTGTCTGAAGGCCGGCTACAGGAAATAAACGCCTCCTTAACAGAAGGAGACTACCTTTTCATTCAATTCGGACACAATGACAGCAAACCGGACGAACACCGGCAGACGGATCCATACACAACGTATCAGGAAAATTTAAAGACCTATATAGAAGCGGCGCGTTCTAAAGGAGCCACACCTGTACTTCTGACACCGATCCAACGACGAAAGTTCCTGGATGAACATACCCTTGAACCAACACACGGCCATTTTTCCGAAGCGATGAGAGAAGTAGCGGACAGTCACTCTGTCATGCTGATCGACATGACCACCCAAACAACCACCCTCCTACTAGAGCTTGGTCCCGAACGTTCCAAAGAACTTTTCATGTGGTTAAGCCCGGGATACTCCCTGAACTTCCCTGAAGGAGCAAGAGATGATACTCATCTTAATGAAAGCGGAGCTCAAAAAGTGGCAGGTCTCGTGTGCGAGTCACTGGTTGAGCAAAACTCGCCCCTCAAGCAATGGATACGTATCTAATTCAAAACAACACTTGGGAGAAGTAAATCGTAAGCGTCACCGTAATCATACTGAAAACAGTGGAAGCCAAAACAATTTGGGCGGCAAGCTCTGGTTCATTGCGATACTCCTGCGCGATGATCGCACTGTTCACAGAGCTTGGCATGCCTGAGGAAATCAATAAGGCTTGAGCAAGTAAACCTTCAAAACCCAACCCCCAAATAATAAGAAAAGCGAGCGCCGGCCCCAAAATAAGACGGATGGACAGGCTTATGTATACGACAAGCAATTTGAACTTAAAAGTCAGCTGAGCCACCTGTGCTCCAAGCGTAATTAAAGCAATCCCTACCATGGCATCCGCCACATATTCTCCCGGTTTGAGTAAAAACTCAGGTACATCCACATTTCCAATGTTCAGTAGTACTCCAAGCGTCATCGCGTAAATCGCAGGCATTTTCAACAATCCAACCAACGCCCGCAGTCGCCCCTCCTCTACAGCCCTCAACGAAAAAATCCCGAATGTGTAAGAAAAGACATTTTGCAGCGTCATAACAATGACTTGAACCGTTGCAGCGAAAGGGTCCTGCTTGAATGCCAAATCATTCACAGGTATACCATAATTTCCAGAGTTGTATAGAACGACGCTGTTCGTAAATACACCCCGCACTCCTTTATTGAATTGGAACACTCTGGATACGAGTTGGACGATGATAAAAAGTGCACATATGAAAAGAGAAAAGAAGAGAACGACTTTTCCTAACAAATCGATAGAAAAAGAAGATTCATAGAGATTGATAAGAACGAATCCAGGACTTAAAAAATAGATATTCAATTTCGCCAACGTAAACAAATCAAGCTTGAAGGCTTTATGCATCCCCGCACCAACGCCTATTAAAATAAAGACCGGGACAATGATATTCAAAAATATAAAAAGAATTTCCATGGGTCATCCCCCTATTCCTACAAATAAATAGGACCCCTTAAACAAGGGGCCAAAAGATGGTTCGTTTATTAAGCAGCCTGGCTTTCCACTTTGATTTCTTCGATATTCTCAAAGCATTTCAATCCAATCCACATATTCAAATGAGCGAAAATCGTAAAGCCGAAGATTGGTATGAAACCAGGGAAACTAATGAAAAAGTAGTACGTACACAAGCCTGTAACAACCATTAAAATTAAATTCCCAGGTTTCAGGAACCCTATGAGCAATGCTTGTTTAATAGATTCGATTACCTTTAGCTTATAATGAACGAATACAGGAAGAATGTACATAAGAAGAATGATATACGTCAGGCAGCAAATGAGCGCAATTGTCGCAAGCACCTCATAGATCACTCCATCGAATTGACGGAAAAAGTGTAAATCATAGAAACAGACGACACCTATGAAAGTCAGAAGAAGAGCCAGACCGTTCGCACGAAAGAATTCTTTCTTGAACGTGTTCCAGAAAGTTTTTGTGATTTTTATATCGCTCTCTCCATGAGCCGCTTTTCTCGTAACGGTATATAATGCGATTGTACTCGGAGCGATCCCGAAAAGGACACCACCAAGCAGTGTGCAGCCGATCCATAACAGATTCAGCAAAGCGAAGTGAGTCACCCAGTTGCATAACGCAAGAACTCCTGAAAGTAAACGTCCTCCATTCATCGTGAAAACCTCCTTGGAATTGGTCTTCTTCTGAGACCTTTTCTTAGATGCTCGACTTATCCGCTATAAGTCGGCTGATGAAATAAATCCTCAATCTGAATCGCCTGTTTTTCTTTGACAGATTTCCACACAGCTTCTCCTGTCGTTACAGCATAAGCCCCGTCTTCACTCCCTGAGAGTACTTGATAAGGACGAGCGGGGTCTTCTCCCATAAAAATATCTTCCTGTATAATAGGGTCTCCCCCTCCGTGGCCGCCCTCCTGCTTCAGGACGTGGATCGTTTCTTTTGATCCGAACAAAGGGAAATACTCGATCGTCTGCTCTGGAACAGGGAATGGCACCCGTGAAGGCGCGTGCCATTCCGTCGTTTCAATTCGCCCTTCTGTCCCATTGATGGCAAGTCTGTAGCCTTCATATGGAAGTGAAAAGTTAATGGAATAACTCAACAAGGCTCCCTGATCATAACGGACAGTCGCGGTGTACGTATCTTCGATTTCAATATCCGAATCAAACACACACTGGTCAGGACGATAGTTGGTGTATCCATCTTTTCTCGCTTCGTCCGAATCAATATGGTCATCTTTCACGACCGCACTGTTACTCCTTGAATTCCACCTTGTGTAGTACGGGCATTCATGTTTAACCTCACAAGTTTTGCAATGACGCCCATCTTCCTTCACCGGGTTATGGACACTTTCAGACCCATAGTAATTGAGTGCGCCAAAAGCAAAAACTTCGACAGGCTTCTGATTCAGCCACCAGTTGACCAGATCAAAATGGTGGGAAGACTTATGGATCGATAATCCACCGGAATGTTCTCTATTCCGGTTCCAACGCTGGAAATAGCTTGACCCATGGTAGGTATCGATGTACCAGTTCAGATCAACCGAGGTCACTCGGCCGACCTTACCTGATAATACCAATTCTTTAATTTTCATATGATACGGGCTGTAACGATAATTGAATGTGACCGTCACTTTCCCTTTACTTTTCTTCTCTGCTTCCACGACACGATGACTGTCATGGGCTGTCGTGGTCATCGGCTTTTCTGTAATCACATCGATGTCCTTTTCTAATGCTTTCAAAATATATTCCACATGCGTATCATCCCGGCTAGCGACGATGATCGTATCAGGTTTTGTTTCTGATACCATCCGATCGAATGCTTCTTCATTATACTCCGGAACGTTGGCGATTTTAGGAAAAGTAGATTTACAGACAGCGAAACGTTTCGGATCGTTATCCAAAAGCCCGACAAGTTCACTTGTAGCGGCGAACGTATCAATCATTGGCTGGATAAACATATCGTTCGCCCTTTTACTCACTCCGCAAACAGCAAATTTCCTCATGCTTTCAACTCCAATTTCAAGCAGATTTATCTTATAACTCAGGGATTAAGTGCTGCATTTCAATACTGCACAGAACAAACGATCCAACCCCATGAAGGTCGTTTGCTGTTTTCGGTCTGTTGATGTAGTGCTCATAGTCTCCGACGCCTGTCCCGATACAAATTTCCGGCATGATAAAATGCCCTTCTTCATTGAATTCCATTCTCTCCAAAAGACCTCGATAGCCCTTAATTGCTTGCTCTTTATAGCTCTCATCTAAATGACCATTCCGGATGGCTCGTGCAATGGTATAAATAAACAAAGCTGAGCAGGACGTTTCAATCCAGTTGTCACTACGATCCGTTTTATCGACCACTTGATACCAAAGGCCGGTTTTTTCATCCTGATATTGCACAAGACTTTCAGCAAGGTTCTTAAGGGCAGTCTCAAGCTCTGCTCTCGATTCATGTGCTTCAGGTAAAAAGTCCAGAATTTCGTTATAAGTGATGCCGTACCAGCCGATCGCTCTTCCCCAGAATTCAGGAGATTTCCCTGTTTCAGAATCGGCCCATGGCTGGACTTTACTTTCATCCCATGCGTGATGATAAAGGCCTGTTTCATGATCAAGCGTGTGCTTTCTCATCAACCGCTCCTGCTCAAGCACCATATCCATGAGTTCAGGTTCGTTATAAGCTTTCGCATAGTTCATCGCAAACACACCGCCCATGTACAATCCATCGAGCCACATTTGGTATGGATAGCCATCCTTATGCCAAAAGCCTCCATCAGATGTCCGGTTTAATGTCGGAAACATGCGGCGTAATTTTTGGGCAGCAACTCTGTATCTTGTGTCCTCCTCTTTATACCTTTCATCCAGTTCAAATAATAATAGCCCTGCTTGAATGGCATCCAGTTCTTTACGATTCCAGAGGAAGTTGCCGTTTTCATCGATATTGTGATCGACATAACCTTTAATGTAAGTCAGGTAATCATCCCCGCCTACAATCTCCTTCAGCTGGCGCATACTCTCTAAAAATACCCCCTGATGGTAGTGCCACCTTCCATCAGGCGGAAGCTCTGAAGGGTCGAACGTTGTCATAAGGGAGTCACATGCCGCTTTTCCCCATTCGAGAGGGGTGGTTAATTTCTTACGTGCTGCTGTTTGTTGATTTGATACCATAGAAGATCTCTCCTTTAAAATGAGTTTAAGCTTTCATACCTGTAGAACTGATTCCGTCAACGATATAACGCTGGAAGACAAAGAAAATGATGAAAATCGGTAAAATACTCAACGTCGACATTGCAAACATCGCACCCCAGTTTGTCACGGAGTTCGGATCAGAGAAAAGTTTCAAGGCAAGGGAAACCGGGTATTTCTCTGGTGTAGACAAATAAATGAGCGGTCCCATAAAATCGTCCCATCTCCAATAAAACGAGAAGATCGCTGAAGTCATCATCGCTGGTATGATCAACGGTACGATGATCCTGAAAAAGATATCGAACGTGTTACAGCCATCGATCTTCGCTGCTTCATCCAGCTCCATCGGGATGGTCCGGATGAACTGCATGATCAGGAAGATGAAAAACGGTATCCCGAAAAAGGTCGGTAAGATGAGTGGTAGATAGGTATCGATCCATCCGAACTTGTTGAACATGATATATTGAGGGATCATGACCATTTCGAACGGCAGCATCATCGTAAGCATCATCGCAACGAACCAGATTTTCTTCCCTGCAAACTTAATGCGGGCAAAACCATAAGCGATAAACGTTGAAGAAATAATACTACCTACAGTCGCAATAACGGTAATAATTGTGGAGTTCCAAAAGAACGTCCCGAACGTAATGCCTGCGAAGCCGTTCCAACCATCAATGTAGTTGGCAAAATGCCATTCACTCGGAATCAACGAGTGAGAGTTGACGAATACATTTTCACTCTTTTTCAATGAACTGCTGACCATCCAGACAAGCGGATAGATCATCATTAATGCGAAACTCCCCATCAGCACATGCTGTATGGTCTTTTTCGTAATTCTTTTTTTCTTCATCACGCCCGCTCCTTTCTTTACTTCGCATCCGATTCATAGTGAACCCAATGTTCAGAACTCTTGAAGATCAATGCTGTAAATATAGCGATAATGACCAGCATCACCCATGCCATCGCTGATGCGTAACCCATATCGAAGTACTCAAAAGCCCGCTGATACATATAAAGGACATACAATAGTGTACTGTTCACTGGGCCACCGTTCGTTACGACGAAACTAGGAGTAAAGGCCATGAAACCTTGAATAACCTGCATGATTGTGTTGAACAGAATGACCGGAGTCAATAATGGAATGGTAATGATGAAGAACTGACGAATCGGTCCTGCACCATCGACACTTGATGCCTCATAGAATGTTTTCGGAATGTTTCTGAGCCCTGCAAGAAAAATCAACATCGATGACCCAAACTGCCAGCCATACAATACAATAAGTGTCCAAATCGCTGTATCCGGATCCCCTAGCCACGAGTGTGTCGGTAAACCAAGGGTTGCAAGAATAGAGTTGAAAGCCCCATCGTTTCCGAACAATTGACGCCACATGATAGAGACGGCAATACTTCCACCTACGACAGACGGAAGATAAAGAAGAGTTCGGTACAACCCGACCATTTCCACCACTTTATTCAAAGCCAGGGCGACTAGAAGAGCGAAGACCAATCGAATGGGAACAGCTACTCCAGCATAGAAGAATGTCACTTTCATAGACTTCCAGAACGTTGGATCCTCTGTGAACATTCTTTGGTAGTTATCTAGACCGATCCAATTCGGCGTCCCCATTAAGTCAAAGTCCGTAAAAGATAGATACAGGGAATAAAGAATTGGGAACAAAGTCAACGAAAATAGTCCGATTAGAAAAGGAGATATAAACGCATATCCTGTTACGTTTTGATTTCCTGTATTTAATTTTTTATTTGGTGGTACGGGTTTCATCTTTTTCTTTTTCGGCTTTTTCGCCGGGTGCTGAGGTTCTACCGTTTCATGGATTTCTTCTTTTTTCTTAGGAATCAACGCACTCACCTCTTTCACTTTCATAGATTTGTTTACTAGAAACCATCGTTTGCATGGCGGATAACGACCTGACAAGACCCCACCACATAAAACTGAAGAGTCTTGGCCGGCCGCCCGCTCCTAGTGTCCTTATTTTATAAAGAAGAAGATGGCCCTATTTAGAAAGGAACAGGACCATCTTCCCTAGTTATTACCTGCTCATGATCCTTTCTACCGTAGATCTGAACTGTTCGGCTCCTTCTTCAGCGGAAAGCTCACCATACATGACGAGTTCGTCAATCTTGGTCAATTCTGCCAGGATCTCAGAAGATTCCGGTGGGAAGTTTGAGTCGATTGGTGAACTGTTTTCCGTCACCAGCTCAATGTAGTCAAACACTTTCTGATCAGTCTCACTCAAATCAGCAGAAAGTTCACTTCGAATCTCTTCTTTGATTGGTACACCCCGGTCAGAACCACCGATCTTGTACACTTCAATATTATTAACAAAGAAGTCGATGAAACGAGCCGCTTCTTCTTTATGCTCAGAATTTTCACTGATTGACCAAAGCATTGCAGGCTTCAAGTACATGCCTTGACTGTTGTTCTCCCCAGGTAGGAGGGTCATTCCGATCGGTTTATCGCCCGCTGCACTATCAAGCGCAGTCGCCTGATTGGACCATCGGAAATCAAAAGCAGCTTCCCCACGTACAATCAACTCATCCTCAACACCTTTAATTTGCTGAATGGTGTCATAGTTAGGGATAGCCCCTTTTTCTTCTAGTTCCAAGTTCCTTTCAAAATAATCAACGAGGAGTTGATCGTCCTCATATCCTAGAGCTGTACCGTCTTCATTGAACAACGTTTTCCCTTGCTCTCTAAGATAATATTCAAACAAGTTTTTCGGTTCCATTAGGCGGGCACCATATTCACCTGTCGCTTCACTAATGGCTGTTGTATATTCTTCATAATCTTCCCAAGTCCACTGACCGTCAGAAACATCGACTCCAGCTTCATCCAACATGTCCTTATTGTAGAAAGCAGTCAAAGCATTCGTTCCTGTTGGAATACCAAGTAGCTTGCCATTCTTTTTACCAGACTCCATGATTGTGTCGCTTACACCTTCGACATCGATGGAACCATCTTCAACAAATGGCGTGAGGTCAGCGAGCAATTCCTTATCGGCATATTGGTTCAAGTATTCACCGAAGTTTTGCTGCATGATATCAGGAAGGTTGTTTCCTGATGCCTGTGCGGCCATCTTTTCAAAATACCCGTCGAAACCTGTAAATTCTGATTCAATTTTGATATCAGGGTTTTCTTCTTCAAATGCCTTTATAATCTCTTGTGTTTGGTCATGTCGGCTTTGTGAACCCCACCAGGTCATCCTCAATGTCGTTACATCACTGTCGCCATCACTGTCTTCCCCGGATGCCTGATCCGAGTTCGAACAGGCGGCCAGAACACTTGCTAACACCAATGCCATCAAACTGAAAATCAAAAACTTTTTCATCAATTTCAAAAGACCTCCCCCTTAATATTTGAAAGCGCTTTCCTTTGCATGTATCTATCATAAGATGAATAACTTTCCTAATAAATAAAATTTTCAGATATCTATGTAGAAAAAACAGACTTGTACAAAAAACAGGAATAATCCTGTCGCCTCCTCTCCTATCCAATCAAACATAAGCATCCTATTCTTGAAGACTCAGTTTCGAGGCTTTTGTTGAGTGGGTGGGGCTGCGGGGAATAGCTCGCTTTCCGTGGGAGCGCGGTGAGCCTCCTCGGACTGCGTCCTGCTGGGTCTCACCAAGCACTTTTTTCCCACATGAGTGTCGCCATTCCCCTTCGCCTCTTGCCGTAAGGGTTTCTCGAAACTACCTTCCAGTAAGAAGAGCTTTTATGGTTAAGAATACTCTATCAACGCGGCTTAACTGGATTTTACATCAGAGCTAGACAAGTACTGAGAGATTTCGAGAACCTCATTTGTAAAGGGGCGGAGGGAAACGGTGAGACTCCTATGAGGTGTGCGGGCCAGCTGAGACCCCGCAAGGCGTAACCTGAGGAGGCTCAGCGCCCGCCCCATGGAAAGCGAACCTTTTCACGCAGCCCCTAAAACCGCACAAAAATCTCGAAATCGAGTCTTCAAAAATACTGCCATTTACTTTAATAACTATTAATTAAAGTCTTCATTACTAAATCCAAAACATATAAAAAAACTTATAGAACGATAGTCTATAAGTTTTTCATTTCTGTTTTTCTTGAATATAGTTTGTCGGAGTCATCCCTGTATGTTTTTTGAAAACCTGTCCAAAATACCTCGGATTGTTACCAAAACCTACGGCTTCTGCGATATTTGATATTTTCGCATGCTCTTCCTGGTTGATAAGATCGACAGCCTTTTCCATGCGGCGGTGAACGAGAAAGGTTGAGAAACGCTCTCCCTTTTCTTTTTTAAAAAGCTTCCCTAAGTAATCGGAATTCATATAAAGAACGTCTGATGCGATGGAGGATAGTGTGAGTTCCTCATCAGATAAGTGTTTTTCTACATATTCAATCACACGGTTGATGATATTACTTTGCGTCTGCTTCGTCCGATCGTAGTGATGTTCAGCGATCTCAAAAGCAACCTTCTCCAAAAATTGCTTCAGCTCTTGGAACTTATCATATTCCTGGAATAGGAGGACTTGTTTGAAATAGTCATCCATTTTTTCACGATCCGCCTGACGAATGATGGACATGAACAATTCAAGGCAATGAGATTTTAGTAGGCTGACTTCATATTTCTCCTGCCATACTTCCTTAAAGAACTCTTCAAGATTTTGTTGGACAAGCGATTCATTTCCACTTCGTATAGCAAAAATCAAATTTTCATGATCATATTGTAATTCTTTCATACCTGTATGGTCTTTCTTAATATCCTGCATCGTAATGATGCTTCCACCTGATACGTAAAAACGCTGGGTCAGACAGTAAAGGGTGTCATTATACAATTCCCTCAATTGGCTGATGCTTCCCAGGTCACTGATAGCGACTGTATACTCTTTCGGATAAAAATCAGAGAAAGACTGCTTGGCCGCTTTTATTTTTTCAATAATCCTGTCACGGGACTTCCGTTCGACCAAGATGACAATCTTATCCCCGATCGTAGTTTCAAGCGGGATGTGCTCCTCTCCCATCTCTTCAACCATTACTTTCTTTAAGGCCAGGACATGTTCGTATTCATAAGGAGGATCCATCTCTGCCACCACAAGATAAAATTCTTTTGAATCGGTGTCTATTTCAAAAAGACGGCTGTAATACTCCCAATCTTGCACCCCGTACTTTTTGTTTGTAATAAACTCCTTCAAGAACTGCTCTTTCGCTTTTGGCATGACTTTCTTCAAATGATCCTGCATACTCTCGAGAAAAGCTTCTTTCTCTTCTTTTTCATTTAGGTCTGCAACCACTTCTTTTAATGATTTTTCAATTTTTTGTTCGTTGCTTGGCTTCAAAAGGTAATGTTTAACGTTACATTCCATTGCCGTTTTGGCAAATTCAAATTCATCATGACCTGATAAGACAATAAACCGGATTTCAGGATGAATTTCGTGGACTTTCCTGATCAGCTGCACTCCATTAAGACCAGGC
This sequence comes from Halobacillus aidingensis, assembly GCF_900104185.1. Classification (GTDB taxonomy): domain Bacteria; phylum Bacillota; class Bacilli; order Bacillales; family Halobacillaceae; genus Halobacillus; species Halobacillus aidingensis. The sequence continues at coordinate 143,078 of NZ_FNIZ01000004.1, forward strand.
ATTTTAATATCCGTAATGACGATATCCGGCTTTTGTTCCATAATCATATCGAAAGCCATCTGACCATGGTGGGCCTTCGACTCAAGCTTTGTGCCACAGGCCGCCCAATCAACGATCATGGCGATTCCTTCAAGGATATTGATTTCATCATCGACCAATAGAACATTGTACACTTTCCCTCACCCCGTTATATAAGGTAATCGAATCCTTACTGTTGTTCCTCTGCCTACTTCACTTTCGATCGTAATCCCATACTCTTCTCCGAACATCATTTTGATCCTCTCATGAATGTTATTCAGACCGATCCCGGAGCTCTTCGATCGTACATCCCCCTGATAAATGCCATCAAGGAGACTCTTTTCAATCCCCGGACCATTGTCACTCACCTTAATTTCCAAGTTACCCTCGGTTTCAGAGATGTCCAAATGAATGCGGCACTCATCAATCATTTCTTCCAACCCGTGTTGAATCGCATTTTCGACAATAGGTTGGATGGATAGTTTTGGAATTTCCCCCATTTCATAATCCTCTAAGTTCGAAAGTGTAAAATTCAACCTATGATCATACCTGTATTTTTGAATGGTGATGTAGTTGCGTACAATATCCAATTCTTCTTTAATTGTTATCATTGGATCCTTTTTGCTAATGATATTTCGCATCATATTTCCAAGGGCATCCGCCATAACCGATATTTTTTCCTGTTTCTGCATTTTCGCGAGCCAGTTGATGGAATCGAGCGTATTGTATAAAAAGTGGGGATTGATTTGCGCCTGGAGCGCTTTGTACTCTGTTTCTTGAATCATCAATTGTTTTGTATAATTTTCCTTGATGAGCTCATTGATTCGATTGAGCATCAACTGAAAATTGTCATGCAGTTCCCCTACTTCATCATTGTGATATTTGTTTTTAAGAGATTCACTGAAATCTCCTTCCTCTACCCTTTTCATTTGTGAAGATAAGGCTTCCAGCGGCTTGGAGATGTTTTTAGCCGCCCGCTGGCTTAATAAAATGGTCAGCGACAGCATCAGGACAAAGCAAATAATCATAATAATTTTTATCGCTGTTGTTTGCTTTTTCACGTCACCATAAGGTAGTAAATGATGATACGTCAGTTGAGAAAAACCTGAGTGCGCATATGTCAGCAGGTATTCCTTCCCATCTATTGGAGTCGTCATGTAACCGCTGCCATTTCCTTCAACAGCAAAGTCTTTCATTTCCCAGTTGCTCGTATCACTTTGATAAAAGATTTCATGATTACTTGTAATGACCATTTCTTTATTGTCAGGTGAAAAATTGAGCGTTTCCTCGACAAAGGTGTCCATGTCAATCGAAATGATCAGGGTACCGATATTATTGAGGCTCAGGTTTTCTTTGCTCCTAATCGTCCGGGCGGCAGAAATCCCGTTCTTCCCTTCTATCTTCGTCCAAACGTTCGAGCCATTCGTTTCGGACAACACCCTTTTGATTTTCCCTTCATCATTCTCGAGAGATGTATCAAATCCTGTCGTATGCTTTTCGCCATGCAAATCGATGATCTGCATTGATGCTATGTACTTTCTTGTGGAGGCATAATGAAGCAATCGTTCCAACAGTCTGGTTTTTGTGTCATAAGACTCGAAACTGAAACGATTTTCATTGATTTTTTTTAAGTAATTCTGCACAAAAGTGTCCGTACTTACTTGAAATGAAAGCTCTTCAATCAAATTCAATTCCTTATCAACAATTGATGAAGATAATTGAAGCATATCAGCCGACTCTTCATAAATCCTTTTTTCATACAACGAAGTGAAGTATTGAAAGGTAATCAGACCTAATATACCGAAAATCATCAATAACAAAAGAGAGACGGAGAATATTTTGTTTTTAATTCTGAAGTTGCTGTAAAATGGCTTCAAATCCGTCCCCCCTCTTGTTTTTTAACTCGAATTATATCACAATTCAGAAAAATATAAATGTAAAATACTTACATCAGCTTGTTTTCCGTACCTGCTTTTCGCTTTTTCCCATCATCCGTAGAACAATAGTAGAAACGATAACAAGAGCGACCAATTCGCCTAACGACGCTGCTATGGAACCATTGACTCCGTTCAAGGAAGGGAAGAAGGTTACGAGTAAAGAGACGGTCACGATGACTGTAACGAGATTAAGAATTTGCGCAATGGCCATCCGTTTTGTTTTTCTATAAAGCATCAAATACCCGTTAAGGAAATCCACCCAGGGAAAAACCAATGTTTTAATAATAAAAAACTTCAGCACGACTATTGTCGTCAAAGCCAACTCTTCATTTGCGCCCATGACTTCCCCCATAAACCACATGCCTGCAGGTGTATAACACAAAAGGACCAGCGCAAGTGTAGGGAGAAGGCTGATAAAAATGATGAACCGGATGACTTTCTGCCTATTCACTTCATAAAGTTGAAGAACAAGCTGATGGGTGTACATAAAGAAGCTCAAAAGCATTTGTGTAATACTGAAAGCCAGAGCAAATGACGCAATACCCATTTCAATGTTGTTCGTTTTCGCTAAAAAAACATAAATGACAGGTACTAAAATCGTTTGAATCACAAAATAAAAGACGAGCGGTACGTAAAACTTTGCAATCTCTCCATTGCGCAAATCCGTTCCTTTCTTACGATAAGAAAATTTCAGGATTCCATGCCCCTTCCAAACACTGATGATACATTCGATGAACATTCCGACAAGAAATAAAATCGCCCCGCTCAAACTCGTAATATAGTCAAAGTAGACAAATGAATAGGCGACGAGAAACATGATAATTAAGCGGATGACAACCATTATAGTGAGCCATTTCGTCTCCAAATGGTTGATGATCACTCCCTGATAGAGGCCGCGGATCCCTGAAAAAATGATCACAAATAAAATGATTGCAAACGTATCAGAGATGGTATCGACCATGTTGGCATCAGCATTGAATAGGTTCATATAAACCCAATCCCCGAAGGATGTAAAAGCCATCGTCAAACTGAAGCCGATGATCAAGACCATTGGAACGATCATGAACAAAGAGAGAACCTTAAACGATTGGACATCCTTCACCAGGGCAGAGCACGTCTGTCTAAAGACGATGATGGGACGTTCGATGATTCCGAACAAGGCGAATGCAACAGCATAACAAGCGATAATGAAGGCTGCATTTTCACCTCGGCTGAGGGTCCCATTGATAATCACGTGGGTAATAGACGTCAAACTTGCGGAAAAGCCTAAAGGGATAAAAAAATTACTGAGCTGTCTATAGGACAAATGCCCTTCTGATGCCTTCAATGTCATACCTTCTTTCTTTTTATTACAAAAAAATCTTTATTCATAGAAAAAGAAGAAGAGGGCTCCCCCTCTTCTTTCTCTTATTTCACAAGGATTTTACTTTTTGCAGAGAATGACAGTCCAGATGTTAATTTTCCGCTCAACACGACTTCCTGCTCGCCTTTCTCAAGAATGGAAGCAAGCTCATTCCTTGAGAAATCGACGCGGTATTCCTTTTCTCCGTCCTTATCAAAATCTGCTATCACCTTTTTCTTCTGCTTGTCCAATGGCTGCAATACACCGTTTACTTGGATCGAGTCCAGGTCGATGTTTTCTAAAGCAGCCCCTTCCTGGATGCTGATATAGACCGTCGCTTTCGGTCCCTTCTCATTTTTTGGAACTTTGCCTTTATGTTTTTTAATGACTGGAGGCGTCCATTCTGCAGTGGCCGTCAACTCGAACTTCAGGAATTCTCCCCTGACCAACGTCCCATCTTCATTTCTTTCAAAAGGAAGAGGAGGCGTCAAACTCTTGAAGTTGCTCTCATCAAGCACCACACCTGATTTATTTTTACTGACTTCACCATCAAAGAAGAAATTGTTATCCGCTTCATTTTCTTCAGGGTATTGATCCGCTGAAGCCTCCCCTTGGTGATAAGAAATCAGTCCATCAACGATGAAGTCTTCTTCGATGTTCGCATATGTGGTTAAGGATACATTCCGTCCGCTGTTGCTGAATGATGTTGAGTTCTCTACAATCACACCAGGATTACTGTTGCTTGTGATTCCATCCGCACCATTATCGAAAGCAAGACTCCCTTTTAATACATGAGGAACGTGGATCCCTTCTCCACCAAGCTTAAATCCATTTTTGTCTCCGTCACCGACCGTGCCGTCAGTGAGCATTCCATTTTCATAAGCAATGCTATCTTCGATAAGCACAGCACCAATTGCGCCTGTGCCCGCTTTCGTGTAAAGATCCCATCCATCATCGATGTTGTGGTGAGCGACACACCCTCTGAATATGTTGTCTTCTCCAGACGTAAGTTTCGCTGCAAAACCATCAGCATTGTTATCTGAAGGGTCACGGTTATCGAACGATTCACTGTTTAATATCAAGTTATCGGAAGGCCATTCCTCTTTAGCTGCCTCACTGTCTGTTCGGCTGATTTGAAGGCCTGTATCGCCATTTTCATAAAAGCGGCTGGCTTCGACAACGTTATGACTGCCGCCTACGACAAAGCCTTTCGTATTCCCAGCTGATCTAGCTACATCAATTCCTTTCACATGCCAATAGTTGCCACTAAGCACAACACCTTCCGATTTTTTATCAAAATCGAGGACCGGTCGGGCTCCATCAGATGCTAGTAAATATTTCATTTGAGACTCTGTACCATCATTGTATTTGGAAATTTCGAGCTTGGAATCTCTGACGTAATTTCCGTCTGCCAGGATAATCTTCTGCCCGGGTTGTACATATTCTACTGCCGTATCGAGATCAAGCGGTTTTTCTACAGTTCCATCTCCATCACTCTTTCCGTCCGGAGAGACATGAATGTTTCCTCCATCCCTGAACGTCCGGTTCATAACTGTAAAGTTCTGCACCTGGCGTTCATAATCAGTCAGGAATTGTGTGTCGTCTGGTAAAAACGTCAGGCTGAAGTTCGTAGCCGCATTCGTTTCTAACTCCGTTTCAATAGATAACCTTTCTCCAGCTGTGATGGATTCATTCTTAGAAATGACTTCATTCCCTTGTTTTACACTTACTTCTCCATCCACATTGGACTCGAGAAGCAACTCATACATTTCTTCAGAAGTTTTGTCTCTTGATTCCACAGTAAACTCAGGCTCGACAGGTTCTTCCGGTGCTTCCACCTTTGGAGGATCTGTTTCCGCTGCTGTCACCGAATAATCGATGTTGCTTACTTCGATATCTGCTAAACGTGCGGTATAGAACCCAACATAAACCTTGGAATCTTGGACATTCAATAGCTCAGGCTCAAAGAAAATAGCTTCTTCCCCATCATTCAGCTCTCCTGTATAGCCACTGTTCGTTTTAGAAAGTGTCAGGCGGTATTCCTGTGCAGGATGTGTATTGTCCGGACCAGGCTTTTCATTTTCGAGCATCACCTTTTGTACACCTTGACTGCCGGCACCATCCGGGGAATCCACCCCTGTACGAATGAAAAGTTGAGTGCCGTTGTCTTCACGTGTTCCGCCACTAAAACCTCCAATAGCAGCGATGTTTGAGGCAAAAACACTAGAATTATCATTTTCCCCAATCGCGTCACGTGCCATGATGCCAAACGACTCCTGCCCATCATGATTCGGTGTTTTCGCATACTCATTCACTTTGATATCTGCTGAAAGGGTGAAATTATCTTCTGCTGCATCAATTTCCGTATAGTAAAAGGTAATCCCGTCATGGTCACCGGTGATCTTCCCAGCCCCCGGTTCTGCGACGATTCGTACTGTATCACCCATTTTTTCTATATAGTTTGTATCCTCACCCGTGGACTGGCCGAATTGAATCTCCTTCCAATCCACCTCTTCTTCATTTCTGACCGTTACAGGGAAGTCTATTGGATCGATACTGTTATCACTCGGAATAATTTGTATCGTATATACGCCGGATTGCTCAGCATTGTATGCAGAATCATCCACTTCATACATAGTTGGATCAAGGATCTCTTGATCGCCGTTGTCATACACTTTGGATATGGACAACCCTGAAGCATCAAACGGTTGTCCAGTCTCATAGGTTGTCTTCGGATATTCTGTCACCTCAACGCCCTGAAGCTCCTTTTCTTTGACATTCACAGGGAAAGAAGTTTCTGATCCCTTATAACTCAGCTCGACTTTTTTATCACCCGCTTCACTCGTATCAAGGTCAGATACTTCCATGTGTTCTTTCATGACTCGAACGGTTTCGCCATCTGTATAGGTGGCTTCTACAGACAAACCATCCAAGTCCAACACTTCTCCTATGAAATACTGCGTTTTAGATGGAGGCTGTACAACGTTCAACGCTGTGACGTCTTCATCTTTCACCTCAATCTCAAATTCGCTGGTCACGTCATCATTTTGATTTGACTGAATGGTCACGGTCTGAGTCCCGCTTTTGGTAAGCTGTGTACCATCCTCAATTTCCACTCCATCTATAAGAAGGGTGTACTGCTCTTCATTTAATGTCTCCTCTAAATATCCATCATCGTACACCCCTGTTACTTCCAACCCTTCCGGATCGAAAAAATCATCAACGTAATATTCCGTTTGAGCAGGGTAGTACAGGATAGACATGTCGGTCAATTGAAGTTCCCTGATTTGTAGGGGAATCGCCTTTTGGATTCCATTGTAACTGACGATCAAATCGACTTGTCCAGCCTCAGTGCTGTCAAAACCGGTTACAATATAATCCTCCTCATCAAGGGCGATTGCATCTCCGTCCTCTTGGATTCCCTTTACCTCCAGCCCCTCCAGCTGCAAATGTTCTCCGATTAAGTATTCTTTCTTCATAGCATCTGCGTTCACTTCAAGCTCTTTCACTTCTGCCGCCTTTTCTATGTCCGTATCCTGGAATGTAATTGTCCCGTTTCTTGCTACAAACACCCCGAGATACAATTCTTCTTCAAATAAACCATCTATGGAAAATGTCTCCGATTGACCATTGGATGTCACTTTGAATGTATCCCCTGACTTTTGGATCGACAGTTCATACGCTTCTCCCGGGCCTGGGGCGACATTCTCTGAAAATACATCCAGTTTTTCCAAGCCACCCTTGCTGTAGAAACCTCTCATCGCATCATCCAATGCACCTACAGCAACATAATTAGAAGCTTGTTTCCCACTATTTCCATCCTCACCGACACCATCTCTCAACATTAACCCGAAGGCCCGTTGGCTGTCAGGACTGTATGCATCTGCATGTGCCGTTGTAGTCAGTTTGAAATTCGAATCTGCGGATAGTTTTGTAGAATAATAGGAAAGGCCTACTTCGCTGCTGGCAATCTTCCCACCTGCAGCCTCAATCGTAACTGAACCATCCTCATTGAATTGAGGATCAGGGTTTTTATCCTCCCCTGTGTTCGAACCGAAAGCACGAAAACTCCACCCTTCCTCACCTGCTCCGACATCTGCAAAAACATGTGGTGGAAAAGCGGAGAATAAAAGGACCAGAATCGTCATGACTACCCAACTTTTTCTATAAAAGTGCTGCATGTCATTCCTCCTTATTTTTCGATGAAACTCAATGGGACAAAACAGAACGGACGGATGCTTTTACTCGTGCTTCTTCTCTTACCTTCTCAATGTAGCTCTTCGCTTCTGTCATTTGATGCTCCTTAGCTTTTTCCATAATGATCTTCACTTGTGGTTTGTATTGCTCCAGCAAAGTCATATACAGTTCGTAATTCAAATCCCCTTTTCCAGGCACAACGGTTTCGATTTCTCCATCCTTGTTGATAATCCTGTCCTTGGCGTGGGCGGCAATAATCCGGGAACCCAACAAATCAAAAGCTTCTTGGATGACTTCGTCTTGATGAGCGAAATTGTCTTTGTGCACAAGGTTTCCTGGATCTAAAACGACACCGATATGAGAGGATGGAACTTCATCAAGCATTCTCTTCAACGATGCTGCCGTTCCGATCAAGTGGTCGTTTGCCGGTTCGATTCCAATGTAGACACCCCATTTCTCCGCCTCTTCCACAAGCTCTTCAAGCGATGTTTTCAAAATAAGCCATTCATCACCTGTCAGTTTCTGCGTATTCATCTTGCCGACTTCAGCTGCCACCATCGGAGCACCGAAAAACCGCGCGTGGCGAATGAGTTCTTTGAACCGTTCGATATTTTCCCTTCGAACGTTCACATCTTCATGGAAAAAATGAAGGTAGCAGGCAAGCACGGAAATGGATACATTATGCTTGCTGAATACTTCCCTTACATCCTCCGCTAAACCGGGACTGAGCACACCGGGTTTACTGAAATCATAGTTATTGAACGCTTTCCATAACGCAAGCTGCACATGGGAAAATCCTTTGCCTCCCACTTTTGCGGCCAGTTCCTGATACGACATTTTGCCGAATAAATGAGCCAACACCCCGACACTCATCAAAATAACCTCCTATCGTGTGACCACTTTTTCATTGTTCATATACTGACGGACTTCATCCTTTGTCGGTGCCCCTTCCCAATCGCCAGCGAATTGCGTCGCCAGTGCACCAGTAATATTGGCTTGTTCAAGCGCTTGAGGAAGGGTCCTCACAATGGTTTCTTTATCGAAAAGGGATGCCTCCCCCAGCAAAGCGTCAAGCAATCCTGCAGCAAAAGCATCTCCTGCCCCGACAGTATCCACCACCTGTTTCACGGTGTGGCCAGGAGCTTCGAAGACATGTCCATCTGTAAATCCAATCGAACCCTCTTCCCCTAACTTCATCGCTACTATGGATGGTCCCATGTTTAAAAATGCTTCTCCGTAAGCGACGGCCGGCTTTTCTCCAAGTAAAAATTCAGCTTCCTCTATGCCGGGTAAAAACACATCACAATGGGGAATCAAATCAAGGAGGACCCTTCTCGCCGTCTCCTCATCCCAGAGCTTCTTTCTTAAATTAGGATCGAATGAAACGGTGAGTCCTTGTTTCCGCGCTTGTTTCATCGCTTCTTTAGTGAATGCAGCGGTCTCTTCCCCCAGCGCAGGTGTGATTCCTGTCACATGCAGGTGTCGGGTATCTTCAAACCATTCCGAGCGGATGTCGTCAGGAGAAAAGCGGCTTGCTGCGGAATGCTTACGATAGTAATAAACACTCGGATCTCCTGGGATTTTTGCTTCTTTGAAATATAGAGCGGTCGGATATTCAGAGTCTTTGACCGCATGCGTAACATCCACGCCTTCCCCGGCCAGCGTGGCGAGAATCAATTCACCGAAAGGGTCATTTCCGACACGACTGATCCATCTCACTTTTTTCCCAAGTCTCGTGAGGCCGAACGCCAAGTTGGATTCGGCTCCCCCTACTGATTTACTCAGGAGAGGCGCGTATTTAATTCCTCCACCCGTATAAGGCTGAAAAAGAACCATGCTTTCCCCGATAGTGACGATATCAGCCATGAACGACACCCCCTTCGATTTTTGATACGTATTCCTTCGCTCTCTTTGTGATCTCTTCATATTTCCCTTCAGAAACCCAATGGTTGTCAACAAGATTTCCGCCAAGACCGACCGCTTTAACGCCGTATTGAAGAACTTCCTCGATATTCTCAAGGTTCACTCCGCCTGTCGCGACCATCGAAATATGGCCGAGCGGTCCACGGACATCTTTGATATATTTCACACCGAGGGCACCGGCAGGAAATACTTTGACAGCCGGTGCTCCGAGATTTGTAGCTCTGACCATTTCCGTCGGAGTCATCGTCCCAGGTAAAACGGTTACATTTTTTGATAAACAATAGGTCACGATTTCTTCATCAAAATGAGGCGAGACGATGTATTCGGCCCCAGCCTCAAGAGCAGCTTCCGCATCCGCTACGCTGAGTACTGTGCCTGCTCCGATTTTCAGTTTTTCATCATAAACCCTTCTCAGGCTTCTGATCATTCCCAAAGCCCCCTCTGTATCAAGGGTGACTTCAAGGAAATGAATGCCGCCATCGTACAAAGCTTCGGCTACTTTTTCACCTGTACCAGCAGGGATCCCCCGTAGAATCGCTATGATTTTATCTTCTTCTAACTGTTCCATGATGCTTCGACTCATCTCTGTTCCTCCTCATTTAAAGAGTTACTCCTGATTTGAACATCGCGATTTCCCTGAAATCATTTTTTTCGTTGTTTACGAGTTCACCGCTGGCAACCTTGATGATATAGTCGCGGAAGTCTTCCAGAACTTGGTCTGGAGATGCCCCTTCCAGTAAGCTTCCTGCATTGAAATCGATCCAGTGTTTTTTCTTTTCATATAATGGGGTGTTCGTTGAAATCTTCATTGTAGGTACGAAAGATCCGAAAGGCGTTCCTCTTCCTGTCGTAAACAAGACGACCTGACAACCGGCAGCAGCGAGTGCTGTCGATGCTACGAGGTCATTACCTGGGGAAGACAACAGATTAAGCCCTTTTGTTTTTAATGGCTCCCCATATTTCAACACGTCCATGACAACTGAAGTTCCAGCTTTTTGGGTGCAGCCGAGTGATTTATCTTCAAGTGTCGTTATGCCCCCGTCTTTGTTTCCCGGGGATGGATTTTCATAGATTGGTTGATCATGCGTAATGAAGTATTGTTTGAAATCATTGATCAAATCTACCGTTTTATGAAAGACTTCTTCATTGACTGCTCGTTCCATGAGTAGTTTTTCTGCCCCAAACATCTCAGGCACTTCCGTAAGGACCGTCGTCCCGCCTTGAGCAGCAATGTAATCCGATATCCTGCCAAGGAGGGGGTTTGCGGTAATTCCTGAGAACCCATCAGACCCCCCACACTTCAAGCCGATTTTCAGTTCAGAAAGAGGAACTTCTTCTCTCACATCATCCTTAGCTGCCTGATAGATTTTGTGCAGGTAATTGACTCCTTCTTCAATTTCATCGGAAACATCCTGAGAAGTCAGAAACTTGATTCTGTCCTCATCGTAATCCCCGAGCGACTCTCTGAATTCATCGACATTATTATTCTCACAACCCAGCCCTAAAACGAGCACTCCTCCGGAATTAGGGTGTTTGACCGCATTCCCGAGAATCGTCCTTGTATTAACGTGATCATCTCCGAGTTGGGAGCATCCATAGTTATGCTTAAGGACTTGAATATTGTCAAAAGGCGCGATATCTCCTACTTCAGATTGAAAGATTTTAATGATCTGTTCAGCAATCCCATTTACACATCCGACCGTCGGTACAATCCATAATTCATTACGTATCCCTACACGCCCATCTGCCCGCTTGAATCCTTTGAAAGTCAGGTTTTCTTTTGGATAAGGATTTTCTGCAAACTTCGGTTCGTATTGGTATTCCTGGACGCCGTCGAGGTTGGTTTTCGTGTTTTCCGTATGAATCCAGTCTCCTTCTTTCACTGCGGTTTTTAAATGGCCGATCGGAAATCCATACTTGATTACATCGGTTCCTTCACTCATGGAAACCAAGGCGATCTTGTGTCCTCTCGGGATGTCAGAACTCAAGGTGATTTTCTTCCCATCCACCTCCACTTCTGTTCCAGCGGTTAGATCTTTTAGTGCGACCGCAACGTTGTCCTGTTCATTGATCTTTAAGATCCTTTCCAATGTTGATCCTTTCATCTCTTACACCTCCAGGCTTTGCGTGGGAGTCTTGATGCCAATATAATTCGCTGCATTCCGGTAGGATATATCCTTGATGATTGGCTCAAGTAATTCATCATCATTCGGGACTTCACCGTTTTCCACCCATGTGGCCAGCAAGTCACAAAGAATACGGCGGAAATATTCATGACGTGTGTAGGAAAGGAAGCTTCTGGAATCTGTCAGCATTCCAATAAACTGACTGAGCACCCCCATATCTGCAAGCGTTTTCATTTGTGAGAGCATTCCTTCTTTTGTATCGTTGAACCACCAGGCCGTGCCGAATTGCATTTTCCCTGGTACTCCGCCTTCCTGGAAACTGCCGGCAATCGTAGCGAGGACAGGGTTATCTTTCGGGTTCAAAGAATACAAAACGGTCTTCGGTAAGGCGGACTGTTTATCCAAAGAGTCCAACAGCTGGCAGAGTGGCTTGGCAATCTGTCCATCATTCATGCTGTCAAAACCTGTGTCCGGACCTAAGCGTTCGAACATTCTCGAATTATTGTTCCGCTGCGCACTGATATGGTATTGCATCACCCATCCATGTTCACTATAAAGTTTGCCTAAATAAGTCAGCGTAAAGGATTTATATTTCGCTTCCTCTGTATGACTGACTTTTTCACCGTTTTTCGCTTTTATAAAAATTTCTGCGGCCTCTCCCAACTTCGCATCTTCATACACGACTTCGTCAAGGGCATGATCAGAAACCCTCCCGCCAACCTCATGAAAGTATCGGACTCTTCCATCAAGAGCAGCAAGGAAATCCTCATACGTATCAATCGAAAACTGGGAAGCCTCTTCTAATTGGCTCAGCCATTCCTGAAAGCCATCACGGTTCAATTCCAATCCTTTATCTGGTCGAAAACTTGGAAGTACCACCGTTTCAAAATCCGATTCCTTCAGCTGCTTGTGATATCGCAAATCATCAACCGGATCGTCCGTCGTACAAATGACTTCGACATTGGAAGCTTTAATTAAATCCTGTACGCCAAAATCCTTCTGATTCAACTGTTCATTGACCCTTTCCCAAATTTCAGGTGCGGATTCTTCATTCAATGCGTTATACACATTAAAGTACCTTTGTAACTCTAAATGCGTCCACGTATAGACTGGGTTCCCGATCGATTTCGGTACCGTTTTAGCCCAGGCCAGAAACTTATCGTATGGATCTGCATCTCCTGTAATCAGCTCTTCATCGATTCCATTTGCCCGCATTAAGCGCCATTTGTAATGATCCCCGTCGAGCCAAATATCTGTAATCGTCTTATAAGATTTGTTTTCAAAAATCTCTTTTGGGCTGAGGTGGCAGTGGTAATCAATGATTGGCATATCTTTGGCATAATTGTTATACAGACGTTCGGCTGTTTCACTGTTCAATAGAAATGTCTCATCCACAAAGTTTTTCAATATCATCCCATCCTTTTTTAGTTTTGTGTTTTCGCAGCTGTTCCTTCAAACAAGCTTTCCGTTGTCGTTTTAGCTCCATGTTGGTTTATATCATCAAAATAGTTAAAAATCATATCCGTATGGAGAGCCAAATTTCTCCCCCATAACCTTTCGTCCCTCAATAAAGAGCGAACCTCTTCCTTGCCTTGCTGATCCTTGCTCCAAAAATCAATGAATGCTTCCAGAACAACCTGATCGTCCCGGACCTTGTACTCTTCACCATTGTGAACCCCCATGAAATGGCCCTCATGGATCGTATGAGGTTTGTAATAATGAAGAAGGGACGCAAGCGATAAAGCAATGGATTCCGGCAGTTTCTCGTCTTCCGAGATTAATGGAAACACCCGGCTTTTCAGTTTTTGTACGGCATTTTGACCTAAGGCAGAAAGTTTGTGTTTCACAAAAGGATTTTGAAAGCGCTCGATGACAGAGTCTGCGAATTGACTTTTCTCTGTATCATCAAAAGATAGACGTGGCAGTAGGTCTTTATAAAGAACTTGACGCACATAAGTGGAAACAACGTCATCCGCCATCACTTCTTTCACAGTTCGAAGTCCGACCATAAACCCTACAGAAAAAAGTAACGTATGAGGCGCATTCAACAGGCCGACCTTCAAATCACGATAGGGCTTTACCTCTGCCCATTTCACTTGAAGTCCTGCCTTTTGAAACGGAAGCTTATGCTCTAAAGGTAATTCTGACTCGATGACAAAAAGGTGAAACGGCTCTCCTACCGCCATCAGCACATCCTCATAACCAAGCTTCTTTTGCCACTCTTCTGCGCTTTCTCCTGGGTACCCAGGGACAATGCGGTCCACCAGCGTGTCGCAGAAGACATTGTGATCATCCACCCATTTCAAAAAGGATGCGGGTAAACTCCATTCCTTAGCTACCCGAACAACGATGGCTTTCAGAAGTTTTCCGTTCTCTTCCACCAGCTCACATGGGATGATTGTAAACCCTGATTGAGGGTCCCCTTTTGTATGAATGAAACGGCGGTACATGAGAGCTGCCAACTTCCCTGGAAAGGAAAGGGGAGATTCATTCTCCGGAAACGCCTCCTGCATGTACGCAAGCCCAGCCTCCGTAGTATTGGAAAAAATAAATTCAATAGAATCCTGTTCCGCAAGCGCAAGAAGAGATCCCCAATCGTCATAGGGATTGATACTCCGGGCAATGGTTGAGTTCACTTCTACGTGTTGGACTTCTTCCCCGTCTTCCATCCCCTGAAGAATCGTCGTGTACAGGTGATCCTGCTTTTCAAGCTTTGGTACAACTCTCCCATGAGGTGTGGGCTGGATGGCAACCGTCCTTCCGTTAAATAATTGCTTTCGGTTCATCCGCTCAAGCATCCAATTCAAGTAAGCACGAAGAAAATTCCCCTCGCCGAACTGAATAGCGCGAATAGGCAGTTCTTTATCAATCATTGATTTGTTAGAAACATCTATCGTCGGTAAATGGGCTGCTGTCTCTCGATTCAACCGTTCCATGAGTCAGACCACACTCCTTATATCACAAAAATAACAACGTTGTTATTTTTGTGTAAAAAAATATTCCATATAGGGGGAATAAGGGAGTCATAACAACGTTGTTACTTACTAGTTTATGGATGCTCCTTAACTTTGTCAATGGTTAACCTGGATTATATTCAGAAAATTACGTCTGTTTTTGGTCTATAAAGATAATCGGGTGAAAGCATGATCATGCTTTCACCCGGCATCTGTTTTATTTTAAGATTTGAAAAACATTTTTCACTTTCGGCACAACATAGTGACTTCCACCTTCAGCATCTTCGATCATCATCGAAACCATAAGGTCCTGACTTTCTGTATCCCACGCAATGAACCATCCATTCTCCTGTCCATCCTCTTCCTGGGATTGTTTCAATTCCGCTGTTCCAGTTTTACCAGCGAGACTCAAGCCTTCCACGACAGGCTCATGAGCGGTCCCTGCTGGATCCTCGACAACAGCTTTCAAATCCTCTCGTATGACCGAAACCGTATCTTCACTCATCACGTTCTCATGCCATACTTGACCCTCACCTTCAGAAGAAACCAACCTCGGTTTCATTACGTCCCCACCGGTCACAAAAGGCGTGTAAGTGAGGGCTAAGTGAAGACTGCTCATTTGAATTTCTCCCTGGCCAAAACCAGTGTCACCAAGTAACGCGTCCCGTTCGAATGTTTCTCCATTCAACAACTGGGAATTTTCGATTGGGAAAGTCAAAGGAAGATCTTCCCCAAAACCGAACTCGCGGGCTTCTTGAAGGAAGGTTTCCCCTCCGATTTCGAGGATTTTGCGGGCAAAATAAATATTGTCTGAACGCACGAGCGCGTCTCTTAAATTCACTTGTTCATTTTCAGCCGCTCCTGGAACTCTTGTTACTGTGTATCCGTTATGCTCATAGGTCGTTCCCGTAATGGATAGTTCTTCTTCTGGTGTAATGACCCCTTGTTCAAGACCGATGGCAGCTGTAATTGGCTTGAAGGTCGATCCGGGTGAATAGGTGCGGTTGAATTTGTTCAAGGTCGACTTTTCGTCGCGACCGAGGACAACCGCATTTGGATCATAAGCAGGGGCGCTAACAAGAGCAAGGACATCCCCTGTCATGGGGTTTACAGCTGAAGCGGCCCCTGATTCACCTGACAATTGTTCATGAAGGGATTTCTGCACTTCCGATGATATCGTCAGGTTGAAATCTTTTCCGTCCGTTGCCGCTGTTTCAGCTAAGGTTTCTTTCGTTTCTCCCGCGTCCGTCTGGATAACGACCTTTCCACCTTCCTCACCTCTCAATTGATCTTCGAGAACACTCTCAAGTCCTGTCTTTCCAAGTTGATCTGCCGCTGTATATCCTTCATCTTTCAACTCTTCAAGTTCCTCCGCTTGAATCGGTCCGACATATCCGATCAAATGAGCAGCTGCTTCTCCTAAAGGATAGCTCCTTGCTTCTTGATTGGGCTGGAACTTCACTCCCTTGGGCAGCTCTTCATCCTTAAGAGCCTCAATTGTCTCTTGATCATTTTCAGCTACAGCTCCCACAGGTACAAACGTATCCGTAGTGACCCAGGATTGGTTCAACTGCTGATCGATTTCCTCTACGGTCGTTTCCAAAATTTCAGCGACCTCTTTTTTCAGCGTTTCTGTTTCCTCTTCCGTGTGCTCTTCCATCCACCCCGGTACGAGACCAACATTAAGGACGCCTCCATTGACAGCCAGCGGGCTTCCATTTGCATCAAAAATTTCACCACGTTCGGGATCCAATGTCCATGCTCTCACCTTATCTCCTTCTTCCATTTCAGGAAAAATCATCGAAGAATTCCACTGCACAGCCCATCGGTCACTCTCCTCCCCTTCTTCATAGACGAGCGTTGCCGCGTTCGAAAACTCAATCGGTCCTCCCAACGAATCCAGCCCACCTTCAAATTCAAAGGAAGGTGTATCTTCTGTTTCATACTCTTGCTCTTCTTCTGGAAGTTCGTATGTAAATGATAAGTTCGCCATGTCAATTCCCTCATAAATCGTTGTATATCGATCAACAAATTCCTCTTTGCTTATAAGTTGCTTTGAGTTCTCACTGAGAATCTCATACATTTGTCCATACTCACCGCTTTCCCAATGATCCATATAGGATTGAAAAGCATCTTCCGGCTTCGGTTGATCCGAGCAGGCCACTAGTAAAATCAAACCGATCCCAACAAACATGAGTCGCCACCACTTCATATTTACCTCTCCCCTTTACATATATAGACAAAAATACCTTATTTTCATCATAGTACATTCATGACTAAATGAACAGAAAGCCACATCCCATACAAAAACCCCCTTCATGAAAATATGAAGAGGGTTTACGATTCATCTTATATTATTGCTCCACGCACGATCTTCATCGATCATCCGCTTCGCAGCGTAAATGAGGATGAATTGAATGATGATGACAGGGAGACCCATCAATCCTGAAATGACCTCCAGTGGTGCCAATCCACCAATCCTCATCAGAACAAGAGCAAATCCAGTGATAATCCCGGCAATGATAATCCTTAATAGTTTCGGTGGTTCAAATTTACTCATGTCTCTTGTACTTGTGTAGGCGGCTACAGTATAAGTGGTAGAATCCAGTGTTGTCGTAAGGAAAATGAGCGCGACGACCATAAAGATGATGATGGCCAGTTCACCGAATGGAAGAGTAGAAAGAATATCCGGTATAGCAGCCATGCGATCATTTTCTTTAACTAGATTTAAAACGGAAAGATCGCCAGAGAGATAGCGATAGACACCAAGTCCACCAAGCACTCCTGTTGCAACCCAGGAAATCAGCGTAGGCGCAAGCAAGTAAGTCAAAATCATTTCCTTGATCGTGCGTCCTCTGGAAATTTTTGCAGCAAACACACTGTGCAGCATCGCCCATGTCGCACTGTATGCGTACCAGAATACAGTATTACTCTGAATGTGTGAAGCTTCTCCCTGGTGAACGGAGTCTGTATTCAGTGACATATTCAAATAATTGGATAATAAGAAGGATACGCTGTCTGAGAAATAATTGAGGATGAACACGCCAGGTCCTCCAATTAAAATAAACACAGCAAAGAACCCTGCGATATACATGTTCCACGTACTCAACCTTTTGATTCCCCGCTCAATGCCAAGATAGGCACTTAACGAGAATAAAAGCACCCATATGATCGTAACCGTAATCGTCAGTGTGAAATTCACTTCAATCCCGAACAAGTGGGATAAATTTTGCGTAATGATCGGTGCTCCAAGACCTAACGTTACTGATGCTCCGGCAAGAATACTGATCAGAAACAGAACATCCAGGAATCGGCCTCCGATGCCATCTGTAAACCTATCACCGAAAAGTACCCGGCAGGCTTCCGATATTCTCATCAATGGACGCTTACGGACATGGAGAATATACCCCATGGCAGGTGCAATCATGACGAAAATGGCGAATACTTGGAACCCCCATAAAAACATACTGTAGGCATTCCCCCACAGCAATGCCTCTGCAGAACCTGCTTCCACCCCTGCCGGTGGATCGTTAGCGACAGAAGTCCATTGCAGCATCCCTGTCCGCATGATAGTCGAACCGACGCCCATCGCAATTAAAATGGACGCATATTCAAACAGGGTAAAGCGAGGTTTTTCCTTGGGATCACCAAGGACCACCTGTCCATATTTAGAAAAAGATAAATACAACCCGGCTACCACTAAAATCACACCATACCAAAGATAGCCCCAACTGAAATTATTCACGATGGAATCAAAAATGGCATTCAGCAGTTCCAGTGACTCTGCCTCATACAAGGCAAATGGAATGCTGATGCCAATCATTATGATTAATGAAGGAACAAAAATTTTATAATCGATCAATTTCTTCTTTCTCATCCAATCCTCCTAAGTTACGTAAGATTCTCCTCCCCTTCTACCCGCTGGGGCCTTATCCATAACCTAAAAGAAACAATTTTCATATAATTTTTTGACTGGCAGGATACTTTACTTCACTTCACTCTCTTCAATTCTTGAGTGTCTTCCACCGTTTCACCATCTTCTCGTTTCTCTTCTTCCGCCTTCTTGATCTGCTCATAACGCTGGCGCTGTCGGTATCCATAAGTGGAAGAAAGAACCACCTCTTCTTTTTCAAGTGCAGAACCGAGGGCTCCGATAATTGTGGACACACTCGTTGCGGTCCAGGCGATATAAAAATAATTGATGTACCCTACCTCGCCTGTTAATTGTGACTTCAACATCCCCATTGGAATGAAGGCAATCACCGCAAGAGAGAAGATAAAGAACAGAAGCAGATAATATAAACTGACAGATACAAAAAGCGTCAATACTGTAGCCGCGTTATACAGCTTCCGTAAATACGATGCTCTTTTGTCGTTCGGTTTTTCCCATAGCTTGTGAGCAAGGATGATCCATCCTACCATCGCTACTATGGATACTACCGAAAGCATGAACATGCGCCATATGCCGTAATTGTTGCTAAGATTCCATAATGTCGGAAATACCAGGGCATAAGCACCTGTGGTAAAAGCAAAAACGATGACTTTCAGGAAGGCCGGAAACATTGCCCACGGACGATTAGCACGAACCATTCCGGTCAAAAGGCGCAAAGCTCCACTGATACGAGACTTCACAGTGAATCGGACATCAATGTTCGCGTCCTCTTCATGAGGAGTTTCTCTCTGAATCGGTGAAAGCCATTCAAATCCTCTCTTTCCCATCAGTCTTGTTGAGCTTTTATTTCTCAATTCTTCATGTTGATCATCATCTTTCGACTGAATCCTCTGTTCTGCGTGCTCACGATCTTCTTCAGAACTGCCATAATAGATTTCATTCACGAGTTGTAAAATAGACTCTCTCACTCTCTTAATCATAGGAGTCGATCCAAGACCAGGAAGACTGATCAAAGCTACATGGCCTTCTTCATAAGCTTCCGCTACAATTGGAAATTTCCCTTTGAATAAAGGCAAGTCTGTCAGGCATACAGCAAAGTCCCAGTTTTCCTTTTCACTCCTATCCATCGTCGCCTCCAGAACATCTACGGAGTTTTCCGTCACTCCTGTAAGCGCATCGACGGTATATTCCACTTCCCAGTTGTAATTGTCTTCCACATAATAGCTGAGGAGCTCCGGCAGCTCTTGCTCCAAAGCCTCTCCCAATTCTTTCGGATAGCCCGGTGCTGTAATCAACCCCAGTCGTTTCTCTGCTTGTCCCATAACCTTTCCTCCAAATCCCTACAAAACTATTTTTTAAAAATATATAACCGTAATAAAAGATTTTAAACGGGAAAAAGACACACCCTTCAAAAACAATCGTATTCAAGTTAATGGCAGGGTTGTGTAAGACTTGATTTCGAGATGTTAGTGAGATCCAAGGGCTGGGGAAAAGGGTCGCTTTCCGTCCGCCCCATTGCCAAATGAGAGTCTCGAAACTCATCCTTCCACAGTCGGAAGCTTATACAGAAAAAAGACTACAGCCCTGGTAAAGTTGGGCTGTAGTCTTTTGTTTAAATTCCTATTTGTCAGAAAGTGAGTTTGATCATTCGCCGAATTGTTGAATTTGTTCGAGGAGACTTGTGAGCTCGTTGAGTGTCCGGAAGACTTCCGTATTTTCAAGCACCGACGGATCGAGCTGGCCATTTTCCATATTGGAGAGGTACACCTCAATCCCCTCAAGGGCCCGGTTATTCTGATCGACTACTTGTTGGTGCAAGTCAGAAGCGACTTCAGGGGCATCAAGCTCGTTGAATTCTTCAATATCTTCCTTCATACCTTCAAGCTTTGTTTCCAGTTCCTGCGCCGCTTGTGGATCTGTGATGGCGCGTTCGGCCAGTGCCGGAGCTTCCTCTGCAAATGTATTGGCTTCATTGGCATATTCTGTTGCTTCATTGACGTACGCGAGAGTATTGTTCACTCCATCAATCAGTCCACATCCTCCAAGAAGGGATGCACTTAATAAAACCGTAAGGGCGGCTTTCTTCATACGCCTTCACCTCTTCCCTTATATCCTTCGTGTACCTCTGATGTGAAGCACCCCTCTATTTGTTAAACTCAATGATATTTCCATCTGGATCACTGATGTACACTTGATGCCACTCTGTTTTATTCTCAGGCTTGTTCAGCATTTCAACTTCATGCTCTTCCAAACGATGGATGAACGCCTCGATATCCCTCACTCTTACTGCAAAATGTCCGTCCCGGGAATCAATTTCTGTCGTGCCACGGAAAGTTCGTCCTTCTTTATGTACAATCAAATGGATTTGCGTTTCCCCCACCTCATACCATGCACCGGGAAATCCAAAATCAGGACGGTCCGGGCTCTCTTCGAAACCTAATACATCACTATAAAAATGCTTCGCTCTTTCGATATCTGATACTAATAAGGACACGTGGTGAATACCTTCGTACATCCCTTCCACTCCTTTTTACCTTTTCTATCAGTGTAATCGAAAAGAAGACGAGTAGCTACCTGAACCACTCCACAACCCCGATCATACTGAGAAGCCCCAGCAGGAAGGAAAAAGTAGCGAGCCTTTCATACCCATGGCCATGCGTTTCCGGAATCAGTTCTTTATATACGATGAATAACATCGCTCCCGCAGCAAAGGCAAGACCATAAGGAACGAGAGACAAGGCGGTATGAACCATGAAAAAACCAAAAACACTAGCTAAACATTCGATGACTCCTGTTAAAAAGGCCATCGCCACCCCTAAAGATTTACGGACGCCCTGATTCAACAAAAACAAAGCCACAAGAAAACCTTCCGGAGCATTCTGCAGCCCCATCGATAAGGCGACAACAAGTCCAAGATTTTCAACTTCACTCGCCAAACTTGCCCCAACGGATAACCCTTCAGGAATATTGTGGAGTGTCATAGCCGCAACAAACATATGCGCCTGCTGAGGAAGTTTCACATCACTTCGTTCATGATCGAGATCGATGTGAGGAATAATGTATTCCAACACGTTCAATAACAAGGCACCCACCAGAACCCCAAAACACAACACATACAAATTGGTTAACTTAAGCGAAGCAGGAATTAATCCATACGTTGAAGCGGCCACCATAATCCCCGCTGTATAAGCAAGAATGCTGTCCATCCGCCGGTGGGATATGGAACGTATGAATAATACAGGAAGGGCCCCGACACTTGTTGCAAACGCGGACATCACCATCACCCACAAACTCCACTCCATAGCATCCCCCCTGTCATAGACAAAGCTCACCGTTTCTTTTTCACCATATGACCAAGCTGTCCGAATTAGACTCCTCATACGGGCCAGTTCAAAACTTTTTCAAAGAATTCCGCTCATAGATTACGAGGGAAAGCACCTATTTTTAATGCCTATCGTCACTCGTCCATTCACCTTCCTTCATAGAGACATATAGTATTAATGAGTCAAAAGGAACTTGTCTGAAAGAAAGGTAGACTTTTGACAAAAATATAGAAGGAGTGAACAATATGAGGAAAAACACAGGATGCGGAAATGGGTATGGACACGGTAAAAAATGTCCACCTCTATCCAGCGATGTAGCCAAATCAAAGAGTCTCTTCACTGCATCAGAAGAGTTTTCTTCGGATGATACAGAAGAAACAATCATTCTTGGTGATGTGTTGATTCAGTCTCTTACTGAGGCGGACTTCGAACTACCATCGTATGCTAGAGCCATTAAAAACATCGAGAAAAACGTTTCCTTGACACAGTGTAAAGCGATTCCTGTTGTCGGAAACCCTGGGTACGTGAAATTGTTTGTTGAAGGGGTTGTACACAAAAACATCCAGTATGTGGAAGATGGGTATGGATATGTTAAAGATTACAGCATCGATATCCCGTTCAAAGCATACGATCAGGTTGAACTTGCAAACGACGTCCAATATCCATTCGATTTCCCATACAGCGTGAAAGACAACGTCCTCCAACGCCGTGAGCTTTCTAAAGACGGCATGGGCGCTGACCGTTGCGAATTCGGTTCTTTGACGTTCGAAATCTACAACCAGCCAATCAAATGTAAGCTTCTTGCTTCTGCTGTTAACCAGTGGGACATTGTGCACCATTTTGATAACTGGGGTCGTTTCAACAAAGTGACGGAAAAAATGGACATCAACCTTGTCATCAAGTTGACTCAGAAACAACAAGATCTCGAATTCCCATCAGTCCCGCCAATGGATAATGGCGAAAACGGTGGAGAAGAAGATGCTCAGACTGCAACAACTCAACAACAAGAAACGGTTTACAGCCGCTTTCGAAAAATCATTGGTCAATAACAAATAAGAGATGCTCCTCTGGGGGCATCTCCTTTTTCTTGTGATTAGAACTATATGTGTACATATTGTTTCTGTAAAAGGTCATAGACGATATGAGCGGATCCTTGAATATAGAGTCTTCCATCCGTGACAGAGGCATCGCTATGACTGACAAAGCTCACACTTTGCGTTTCTACTTCTACCGGCTCAACGAATGTCTCCACAAACTCATAGTGCACGTTTCCTGTTTCGTCACAGTCGAAGGTGTATTCCTTCCGATCTGAACATGGGATCTGCGGCTCTTTCTTCCAGTCCACGCAAACCGTCTCTTCCCATGGCACCGTCTGTTTGAGCTGCTGCAAGGATTCTCCATTGTCATAAATGACCTCCACCATGAGTACGCCACTAAGAAAAACATAGGAAGATGGCAGAACCACGGTTTCCTTTTGAGAGTGAATGGATAATTGGATATCAATGATTTCACATAGATCATCAGGAATGTTCAAGGTTTCCATCAGATTCACTTCAACCTTTTTAGTAGATAATAAGACAGGGACTTTTACAGTCATATTCCATGCTATGTTTGAAGATTTTTCTTCCTCATAGGATTCCAAAGATGAAGAACTCTCAATCATTTCCTGATCTTGCTCACAAGAAGACTCTTCTTCATCCTCCATCATACAGCCTCGGCTTTCATCGAGAGATTCGAGAATCGCTGAGGATTCTTCTTCATCATAAGACCATTCGATTTTTTCTGACCAAGAACTGGATTCATCCAGCATGGAGCAAACCTCATGGAATAGGTTGTCGGATGGGCCTTCATTCATTGATTTTTCTTCTTCTGGCAACATGGAATCCTCATCATCCAAAATGATATTTTTTTGAGCCTGGTAGTGATCTTTAAAACCTTGGCGATCGTCCGAGGACTCTCCCATGGAAGAAACGATATCTGTTAAGATCGAGTAGTCTTCAAACTCATCTTCTATCATTTCTTGAGGCTCATTCATTGAGCTCCAGTCTGGACTAGGCTCCTCTTTTAATAACGCTAGTATTTCTGGTAAGAATGGGTTGTTTTTCTTCCTTTCCCTATCGGATCTCACCTGAGGACGATCCGATGATTCCCCAAAGAAATCTTCCCCCTTACTGGGACTTTCAACGATGGCCATCGAGTCTTTCCGGAACGAAGACATTCGCTTCCGGTTCTCTGCCAACACATGTTCTTCCGTGTCATTATCCAAAATTTTTGAAGGTGGGGAAATGACGGGTCGAGGCATTTCTCCACCTGAGTCGTAAGGTGAATAGATGTCATGGTGATCTCCTGAAACAGAAGGATTATCCTCAAATTGAAAATCATAGGAATTATTTTCTCTTCTACGCTCATCCTTTGTTTTCGGTGGTTTTGGATGTGACCGTTTCGTCCAGCGTGTTTGATTGAACTTGATTTCATCTCTCTTCATATTACTCAGAAAGGTGCTTGCCCTTCAGCATCCTTTCTCCCCTCCTTTCTGCCCTATACTTGTCACTCAGCAATCATCATTGGAAGCTGAAGCTACGCGGATTTGCTGGTCCTGGAGAACTTTCAGGCAAATGTCGAGCACCATTTTTTCTTCGACCTGCGTGAAGTAGCCTTCATTGAATGGTGAAGATCCCGGAAGTGGTTGGCGGTCGAGCGCTTCATCCCATTCAATGATTTTACTGGAAAGCAATTCACAATAAGGAAGCTCATTATAAAATTGGCTGCTCTCCTGGTGATATTGAGAAAGATCACTGCTCAACAATTCATCCTTCTCAGGGAAGCCGGAAGGTAAGGATTGGGATACGGCAAAATCAAACTCTTCCCTCTTATTATTTTTCGGCATAACCGGCATGGATAAGAAGTCTTTGATTTCAAGGACCGTATCGAATGGAATATCCACCGTGAACGAATGGAGATCTGAAGCGACCGTCGTATCTGTGCTCATTTCGATTTCGTTCGATGGGCTTGCATATTGGATGTTTTTACGGACGAATCCTTTAAGGAACAATTTTTTTGTAGGGAGAAGCAATCGACATTGAGTTAAAGCGACTCTCTTCTTAATATCTTTAATTTCAAGAACAGGTTCTGGGAAAGTGATGGTTTCATTTATGTTCAACTGGACATTGAGTTCGGCGAGGACGACTGGCACCTTTGTGATGATCTTACCAATGCTTACGTGAGGCTTGCATGGCTTACAATACCCTTTTTCACACTCATAGGAATCGTTATGTTTATCAGACATTCGATGGCCTCCTAAACGAAAGATATCCCCATCGTATGTAGGAAATCCGCTGATGTCTGGGCTCTTATCTCGATTCCGAGATACGTTCAAGCCAAGAGGGTTAATAAGAAGGAACCGGCAAAGGGCTATAGAATAATATAAAAAACACGATCCCTTCTATGAGGAATCGTGCTTTTGTTTAACCCTTAGCCATTAAGTTCGACTTGTTGTTTTTGCAAAACTTTCACGCGGAATCTGAGCATCATTTTTTCAACGATGTGGTGGAAGTAGCCTTCATCAACAGGACTGTATGATTGGCGATCTGTTGCTTCATCCCACTCGATGATGTCACTCGCGACAAGCTCACAGTATGGGAGCTCGTTGTACGCCTGTGTGCTCTCTTGGTGGTACTGGGAAAGATCACTTGATAGTGCTTGATCTTTCTCAGGGAATCCTTCACCCAAGTCCTGAGCACGGAAGAAGTCAAATTCTCTTCTTGTGTTTGCTACAGGAAGCTGAACGAGTCCTTCCAGGTCTACAGTCGTCATGCAGTCAAAGTGGATCTTTGTCGTCAATGACTTCATGTCAGAAGAGATACATTCGCCTGAAGCACCGTAAACAGGGCTTGCATATTGAATGTTTTTGCGGACATATCCTTTGATGAACAATGGGAATTCTCCACCTGTGAATAAGTCGTCGCTTCCTGTTGACGTACGTGTCATCAAACGACATTGAGTGATTACCACTCTTTTCTTAATATCTTTGATTTCCAGTACAGGGTGTGGAAACTTGATGTTCGCAACAAGGTGAGTCGTAACATCGTAGGCTCCGAGTTCAACAGGAACTTTGATTGTTAGTTCATCTGCAGGGTTTACTGGAGTAGCCGCTTCCGTGTTTGTGCAATTGTCAACTGAGGCTGACGCGTTAAGGTTTACACAATTATCGTGACAATTATCTTTTTTCATCACTTTTTTCCTCCTTTATATTAACCTCACTGTATTCTATGCAATCTACTCTATTAAGCATGGTCAGATGAAGGAGTATAAACGTGGAACTTTGAACAAGTTCTCCATTTTTAATAGAAATCTCCCCTTTTCTATCTATTAAACATAAGCTCCCTATTCTTTAAGACTCAGTTTCGAGATGTTTGTTGAGTGGATGGGGGCTGCGGGGAATAGCTCGCTTTCCGCGGGAGCGCGGTGAGCCTCCTCGGACTGCGCCCTGTGGGGTCTCACCATGCACTTTTTTCCCGCAGGAGTCTCGCCATTCCCCTACGCCCTTTTGCCATATATGTATCTCAAAACCTCTTCAACAAATAAAGAAGCTTTCCATATACACTTTTAGGTCCTAGAGTGTATATCCTACATAGAAATCCTGCTATAGAGCGCTTTATCAATATAGATCAGGAATTTTGAAAGTCACTCATCCTCGGCAAAAGGGTTCGTTTCACCCATACATCGAATGGGGTGGTTGGGAAGCTGCGAGACTCCCGTGGGAGAAGGAGATAGGCGAGATCCCGCAGGACGTAGTCCGAGGAAGCTCGGCGCTCCCCCACAGGAAAGCGAGTAGCTTCCCAGCCACCCCTACCGCTCAACATAGCAAACGAACCCCCATCTCGAAATCAAATCTTCCACAATCCTGACATATTCTTTAAGATAAGGCGTGGATTTGATGGGGAGGAAATGGGTATTCGCACAGGGACGGCCTCTTCGACATACGTTGTAGAATGAGGAGGTAGAAAATGAATAGAAATAATTTTCTTGCCGTAGATGTCGGAAACAGCTGGTACAAAGCTTTGGTATCAGACCAGGGAGAAATGTTTGATTATCAGATGCCGAACGCGATCGCATTGTTTGATGAGGAATTTTACGAAAAACCTTATGATGAAGAGGATGTGGAGCTTGAGGAGAATTTGATCGTTGAAATCAAAAGCCCTTCCATCCAGGATCGACGGGAGATCTTTTATATCGGAAAGTCAGCGATGCAGCAGAAAAACGTCAGCTTAACGTCATTCAACAATCAAAAGGTTGACGAAGAGCGCACCTACCTTCTGCTTTTTGCAACCGCTGCGTATCATGCTTTATTGACCAATCCTGCTGAAGAGGATCTCCAATTTACGATCGATCAGCTGGCGGTATCGTTACCAACCACCCAATACAAGGAAAAGAAGGAAATCTTCAAACAGCGATTGATTGGAAATCATACGGTCATTTTTCATAAAGTGCCGGGTATACGAGAACCGAAGGAAGTCGCAATCAAAATACAAATTGAGGATGTTATCGTAGGTGCGGAAGGCGCGCTTGCCTACTTAGCTTTGACGAGGGATCAGGAGACGCTTATGATCTCGGACGATTCACTCGTGAAGGATTCTTCTAAAGGCATTCTCATCGGAGACCTCGGCGGAGATTCGGTGGACTTTGTAGGGATTAAGAAGAATAAACCGGTCGCATCTGTCGAAGGTGAGCCGTTCGGAATCAATCAATTCCTCGACCATATCATACAAAAAGTAAGTAAAAATGAAATGTACAGCTTCAATTCACGTTCGGAGCTTGAAGAAAAACTCGTGGCCGGACAGTCCGAATGGTACGTTGAACCATTCGCAGGAGTAAGAAAAGATATTAGTAAATACATCACGCCACAGCTGCGTTTGATGGCGATCAAGTATCTCGAGCATTTTGACAGAGTGAGAAGCCGTTCCAATGAAATCAAGGGTGCATCCCGATACATTGCGGTCGGCGGAGCCGCTGAAATCGCTGAAAAACAAATTAAAGAAGCAGCCGTGAAATGGAATGAGCGCGGCCGTCCGATTGAATTACTTTTCCCTGAGAACATGTCGCAATTGAATGTCCAGGGATTGATGATTCTTGCTAAGATGCAGTGGATCAGCAAAAACAAAGAATATACGGACGATTATGCTTATACCAAAAGTTAGAGGGTGAAGGAATGTCAAACGTATATCACGATTATTTTAAACAAACCGTGCTTACGATCCCCGATTCCTTCATTGATGTAAAAACAGGGGACCACCACTCTGTCCCCCCTGAAATTTTAGAGGAAATTGCCTATCACTCAGAAAATAACACCCTGAATCATTTAATATTTTCCGCCTTAAGTCACTACTTCCATAAAACAGCGACTCCCCAACAAGAGGGAACAAATGGGGTCTTGTCAGAATTGCTGGAAATAAAGAGACTGCTGGCCGGAGGCTCTTTCCAAAGGGGAAGTGTACCATCCTCTACCAACAAACCAAGTGTTTCACAGGAAATGGACATTCAGGAAATCGAGGATCTGTTAGAAGCATTCGGCGGGTAAGCACATATGTACAGAAGGTAGACTCATGAGGCTACCTTCTTTTCTTTTACCGACGTGTGCATAGGAAAGGTAAATCGACGTTTCGCCTCATCTTAATCGTTTGGTTTACAAATGGACAGCTGGCAGACAGGTAATCGCACAAAAACAAGATAAATCCACAGTGATGCAGATGCCAGTTCCTACGAGATCATCAAGATTCTTATGATCCAGTTGATGACAGGCGTCCCCGTGTTTGCTGTGACAATGCTTCGGTTGCTTATCTTTCAAGTCTGACTTAAAGTCAAGAAGCTCCAGAACCGCACAGTCTTTATTCAATTCTTTAATTTTAAAAATGTGAGTATGGATACACTTGATCTTCTCTTTCTTAGAGTGACAGGAATAAGTGGCTACCCCTGTGCCTTTGAACGGTTCACATCCGCAATATAAAAGGAATGGAATCGTGTTTTTCTTTACACGCTTCT
The DNA here is from genome assembly GCF_900104185.1 of Halobacillus aidingensis. Taxonomy (GTDB): domain Bacteria; phylum Bacillota; class Bacilli; order Bacillales; family Halobacillaceae; genus Halobacillus; species Halobacillus aidingensis. The sequence continues at coordinate 171,828 of NZ_FNIZ01000004.1, forward strand.
CTCCCAGCAGTTCATTAATTGATTGCTGGCAAGACGTGTGGCAATCATCTTTTTTTACTTTCTTTTGTGCATAAAGGATCGCCTCTAATACATCTTCTACACAATTTTTATAATGTTTCATTTTATGGTGTTTATCTTTTTTTCCACAGCATCCATCTTTATGGTGGTGATCATAGTCATAATCATAATCATACGCTCGATAACTCATTTTTTTCACTCCTTAATGATTCAGTTACCGTATTATACGTGTGGAAAGGAGTTTCGTTTGATATGTGCGCCCACAGCAAGGGAATTTTCTTTCATCTTCAATCCCTCATGGTTCCTGAATAATACTAATGACCCATTATAGGACTTTTTCATTATGAGCGTATCGTACCTTGGTTCACTTCTTTCCTTCACTTATACTGAGAATAATAGAAAGGAAAGGTCAGTGATTTTCATGCTTTACGTACGGCAGGTTGAAGACATTATTAAGGATACACTGCTTGAACATCAACTGGACATCAATTATGAAATCAATAATAAACTTCCAGCACCCATGAGCTATAATGTATCCACAAATACAGTGAATTTTAACTATCTACAAATCAACGGATATATGAGTAAAATAAAAGTAAATGAACCCGAAGAGAACGTTGTGAAAATCATCCTCTATCATGAAATCGGCTACTACCTCACATTCAAAAAACATAAACACGATTTGCGCACACTCATGTACGGAGGAGATGAGGAGATTGAAGAACTGAAGGCCGTCATTGAAACCAATGCTTGGAACTATGGACGTGCATTAGTCCCCGAACATTTGGTAGAAACTTATGATCTCGTTCGGGAAAAGGACGAGCGTCTTCTGCAAGGATTAAAATAAAAATTCCTTTATTCTACAAATTATCCTTGAAACTGGAAGGTCATCGCATCGATCTTGTAGAAATAGTTATACAGTCACTGCATGATTAGGCTTAATAAAAAAGGAAGGTGAATGGCATGTTCAAGAATCGTTTATTCAAGAATGTTCTATTCCGATGGATGCCACATAAAGAGCAAAGCATTTGTGAAAAAAGATTGATCAAAGTGGTCAAACGCCTGAAGGTTGAGAATTTCAATTTTAATTGGGACCGTAACAGTTGTTTTGTAGAGTTTACATATCAAGGGGAGAGCTATCGTCTCGAGCATTCCGTTGATAAAGCCAAAGAGAAAGGCATTATTTTAAGGAATGGTTTGGATTGCTTGAACGAATTGACACAGTCACTCGAAGATTTGGGATTGATTATCGACCGTGGCATGTACGACTTCGACACTTGGATTGCCGGCATGAAACAGTCACCTTCCGTTGAGGAACCGCCTGAAGTGCAGGATGAGTTTCAGCTCAAGTATAAATCTCTGGGAAAACAAGCTGGTGAAGAAACGATTGCGCTTAAACCGGAAACTTCTTTTAAAAAATACGAAGACAGCCATCCATCTTCGAAACGGACGCAAATCAAATAAAAGAGTGACCTGCCTCTTAATTTTAAGGAGCAGGTCATTTTTTATTAATCTTTTTCTTGCCGATGTACATCCACATCACTAGATAACTCGAAAAAAGCAGGATCAAAAACATGGGGACAGATAACACATCACGTATGATCACGGCTGCATGACATCCTTTCTATTTTAAACTGTCCAAGGGAAACGAAAAGAATACGTAGAAAAGGACAACAATGGGCAGAGATACGAGAAGCCCCCGGACAGGGTTTCTGTAATGAAGATAAAGGACGAGGAATAATACGGCATTCAACGGAATGTTAAGCCAGTTGTTCCACCCATGATCATATACGTACATTCCTTTTAGAGAAAACAACCATTCTATTACCGTATAAAACGCGATCCAAACCGTGATATAGACGAATTGGTTGCTCCGGTTTTTGGGAATGCGCTGCAAATAGATAATTAAGCCGATCGGGCAGATGAAAAAAGTGAAAGCCATGTTGATGATGGAATGGTTCAGCCACTCCATCGTCACCCCGCGGAATGCCCACAGTGTGTGATTATAATAAAGGAAATTATAGGTCATGTTCACAGCAATAAAAAACAGGATCGTCGGGTATTGCTTCCCTACCTGCTTCCAATCAACAAATCGATAGGCAAAAAGAATCCATACCACTATGACTAATAATAAATACATTTCCCACCACTCCATGAAATCAATTATCCCCATTCTGCACCCACCCATTCACCTTTATACCTGCGCGATCAATTCCCAAAAATAGCCACACCAGGTCATCCAATATCTGGATGACCTGGTGTGGCAAATAATGTAAAAAATGCACAACAAACGCCTGCTTCGTTTTCGCTTGGAAGCGCTGGAAGCAGGCGTTTGTTAAGGGTGTTTCACCTTAGAGAATATTCTTAATAGGCAAGTGCGAATAGTCCCTTGATGTGGGATAGGTAACGCACGTTACTTGCTTCTTTCATGACAGAAGCTGGAAGACCTTTCAATGGTGTCTGGTTGGCACCGATGAAAGCTACCGCGTCTTTACGGCCAAGGCTTGCAAGTGTACCTGAGTTGACAGGTTCAAACTCTTCAAAGCTCTTGTCTTCAAGGTAGGCATATAGGTTATAACCGACGGTCTCACCCATTTGCCAAGCGATTTGTGCTGTCGGTGGTTGTGGGCGTTCATCACCTGGTTTGAAATAAACCGCACTGTCACCGACAACAAATACGTCTTTGTGGGATACAGACTGAAGATAATTGTTCACAGACGCACGTCCGCGATTCACTTCAATACCGGATTCACCGACAAGCTCGACACCAGTCAAGCCACCGCCGCCGATGACGATGTGGGCATCTGCCTCGTTATTCGTCGCTGCATAATCACGAATGCGAGCTTCCACATGTTCACGGATTTTATTTGCATCTTCCGCAGATTTAAGGACCATGCTGTGTTCCTGCAGTCCAGGGATGCCGAAGTAGTTCGTTACACTACCTAGTGCCACGACCAAAGCATCATAGAACAGTTCAGAACCATCTTCTAGTGAGATCTTTTTGTCATTGACAGAAAAGGACTCGATGGTCGCAACCTTAAGGTTGATGTCTTTTCCTTTCAATAACTTCTCAAGAGGAAGAGCTGCCGCCTGCTCAGAAATGTTTCCTGCTGCCAAACGGTGCAATTCTGTAATGATTTGGTGTGTCGGGGTTTTATTAATGATTGTGACGTTCGCTTCTGAAGCGTCCATGTATTGGCGCACAGACAAAGCGGCAAGAAGCCCGCCATAACCGCCGCCTAGAATGACGATTTCTTTTGACATGTTGATTCCTCCATTTCCTACTCTTTGTGATTGCGTTCAGCGGATACTTTTAAGTATGCGTTAACGAAACGGAACATTTTTTGAGCTTGAGGGTCTTTCAACATCTTCATCAAGCCGAATAGTCCGATAACTTCTGAGCTGCTTTCCGCATGATCTTTCGCTTCGATTGCGTTCTGCGTTACTTCTTTCACGGAATGTTTAAGAGGCTCAGCCACTTCTGACATGAACTCAACCGTGTCTTTTTTCAGAACTTCATCCGTCGCAAGCGATTGAACGGTGTCGTAGGAGCTTGAAAGAATCTTCACCAATTCGGTAAGCTTCGGAAGCTCTTTCACAAGAACAGTCAAAGATTCCTGTACTTCTGGTTCCAGTAGTTGGTCGAGCAGTTCACGCTCGTCACGAGCAACGTTTGTCTGCCCGTCTTTTTCTGTTGTGAATGAATCTGCCATATCCACTTCTCCTTTTTTGAGCCCGGGGCTCATTTTTTATAAGTAAATAACTAGTACAAGCAACGAAAGCTCTACCTGTTATAAAACAGTAAGAGTGCCATTTTATAGCTAACGTTACTAGAGTAAAATATAATCTTGTGAAGCACAACACATTCTTACAAAATAAACGCTTTTAATCATAATTTTTTCATAATCCCCGTTCTTTTTACAGCATTTTCAATCAAAAAGACGGATTTATCGCTCTTATTATCATTCGCTAAAGATATTTTCTCATTCTAGAATATACCTATTTTATATGAGAAAAGGTTCTCCATACGAGGAGGAGGCTAACCATGAACCCGATTAGCCCCCTCCTCCAATCATTATTACGGTAAATCGTTACCAGCAGCTCGGTAAAGCTCGTACCATTCTTCTCTAGACAAGACAATATGAGAAGCTTTGGCAATGTCCTGCATTCGCTGAGTATTCATTGTGCCAACGACAGGTTGAATGTTAGCCGGGTGACGCAGAATCCAGGCTATTGCGATGGCAGAATCCGTCACCTCATACTTTTCAGCAAGTTCCTGAAGCTTGGCATTCACCTCTGGGAAAGCGTCATTGCCTACAAAAGGACCTTCGATCATTCCGTGCTGGAATGGTGACCATGCTTGAATGGTCATATCATGCAGTCGGCAATACTCCAAGACATTGCTGTCCCTGACGACGGCAGGATCGTTTTGCATGTTCACATTGAATCCAGCATCAATCATCGGCGTATGGACGAGGCTGAGTTGCAGCTGGTTGACGATTAAACTTTCTCCCACATACTTCTTCAAGAGTTCCATTTGCATCGGGTTTTGGTTACTCACACCAAAGTAACGAACCTTTCCGCTTTCTTTCAGTGCGGCGAACGCTTCCGCTACTTCTTCCGGCTCCATCAAAGCATCTGGACGGTGCAGCAATAAACTATCCACATACTCTGTATTCAACCGCTTAAGACTTCCGTCCACTGACTCCAAAATATGCTCTTTAGAAAAATCAAAGAACCCTTTACGAATGCCGCACTTCGTTTGAAGCTTGATGTCTTCACGTGGCACGCCGGTCGTTTTCAGTGCTTCAGCAAATACAGACTCCGATTCTCCTTTTCCATAGATATCGGCGTGATCAAATAAGTCGACCCCATTCTCGACCGCATTTGTGATCACTTCCGATGCCTCCTTCGTGCTCAGTTCACTCATTCTCATACAGCCGAGTGAAATCTCCCCGACCTCTAAATCACTTTTCCCTAATCGAATTTTCTTCACATTGCTTCCACCTTTCTTAACCTACCTATCCTTATCCTATCACTTTCCCTCAAAACCGTAAGGAATAACGCTTACAATAAAAGGAGTACCAGGTCATCCAGAATCTGGATGACCTGGTACTCCTTTTATTTCCATTTATCTTCAATCCCTTATATAATCCAAGATAGACAGATCATTTCAGAGGAGGAGATATGTAATGGGGAATTTGGAAACACTTCATCAGTCGAATTTTAAAATAGGAGCCTATTCGTTTTACGAAGATCTTCGCGAAGGGCAGCCAATTTTTCCAATGAACAGTGATGGAACGAACCACTCTTGGATGATTACCAAATACGATCACGTGAAAGAGCTATTAAAATCACCCAGTTTCATTAAAGACCAAAGCAAGTTATTCTCTTCTGCTTCTAAAGACACCGAAAAAGACGACTTCAACATCTTCCAAAACATGATGCTGGACGTCGACCCACCTGACCATACACGCCTGCGCAAACTTGTCCAACCTTACTTCAATCCTAAAACCATTAAGCAGCTGGAACCAAGAATCTGTGAAATTGCGGATGATCTATTAAACCAAATGAAACAAAAAGAAACGAAGGTCGACTTAATTGATGATTACGCTTTTCCACTGCCCATTATCGTCATCAGTGAGATGCTCGGGGTCCCCGCAGAGGACCGGGATAAATTCAGACAATGGTCCAACACCATCGTCTCTGCCTCCAACGAAATGGACCCTGACTTTATGGTTGATGTAGAAGCTTTTACTACATACCTGACAGAGCTTTTTGAACAACGAAAAGCAGAACCTCAGGATGACTTGGTTTCCCACCTCATCCAAACTGAAGAAGACGGGGAGCAGCTGACAAGGAATGAACTCTACTCTATGATCGTCCTTTTGATCATCGCCGGCCACGAAACGACGGTCAATTTGATCGGGAACACCATGTTTGCCCTGTTTAAACATCCTGACCAATTTGAAAAAGTAAAAGATGATTGTACCCTCATTCCTGGTGCGATCGAAGAAGGACTTCGCTATTACAGCCCTGTCGATTTTTCGACCGCTCGCTGGGCAGATGAGGACATTGATTTCCATGGCCAGCTCATCCGGCGTGGGGATTTCATTGTCGCGTCGATTAGTTCAGCCAACCGTGATGAAGAAAAGTTTGAACGTGCCTCTCAGTTTGATATTACAAGAGAAAGAAATGCTCATGTCGCATTTGGGTTCGGGATCCACTTTTGTCTCGGCGCACCTCTCGCCCGCCTCGAAGGGAAAATTGCGCTGGAAAAATTACTAACGACATTCCCGGATATCGATCTGAACCTCGATGTAAACCCACCCGAATGGCGTTCCGTCTTCCTTTTAAGAGGCCTGGATTCCCTTCCTGTTTCTTTGTGAACAAAAAACAGCCACTTGATGAACGCATCAAGTGGCTCTTATTTTTTTCTGAATCCATATAAAATGGTGAGCACAAGCAGCAGTCCCGCAAGAATAAAAGCGGAGTTCACTACAAGAGGCACGTCGCTGCCCTGATTTTTCACCCCGATGCCGATAAACGCCCAGACAAAAACGAGCGGATACACCCAATCATCCTGGCTTTTCATGAAGTAAATAGCAAGCAGTGTGCCTACAATCATCAACAGTACCGTCCATACAGTCGCGGAAATTCCGAACCCATCCCAGCCGATGTAGGTTAAATAATAGCTGATGTTCGCGATGGTGGCGACGCTGATCCAACCGAGATAAACAGAAAACGGAAGACGATCGAAAAAAGAAGCCTCATTTTTCTGTAAGGTCTGATATAAACGGATCAATGTGAGCAACAATCCAATCATCACCAAGACGGAAATTCCGAAAAATTCATAGTGCCACATAAAGATCCAGAGACTATTCAGCAGGCTGCTTAAGACGAAGAGACCACTTGTCTCTTGGTAGATGGGCAGGTCCCGTCTACTTTTCGGAAACTGTCGAATCACCCAGATGCCTAGTAAAATGTAAATAAGTCCCCATATACTGAACACATACCCCGCAGGAGTGAATAACACGTTCAGACGGTTGGATATTTCACCTGTCGTCTGACCATTCAAGGGCAAAGCATTAGCAAGTCCATTCACAGTGACGACAAGAATGAACGCCAGAACGTTCATGATCCACTTCCCCATAAAAGTTCCTCCTCTATACTCCGATTGATACATAGTATTCCTTTTCATGCTCTGTTAAAACACCTTCCCCCACATCCACAGTAAAACTCTTCTCCCATTTTCAGGTTATGCAAATCCAATTTAAGGGAACAGTATAAAGGGTAATTTTTCACACTACGAAAAAGGAGTGGAAAACATGAACAACAAGCAATTTGAAAAAATGAAGAACGGAAATGGATTTATCGCTGCGCTTGACCAAAGTGGTGGAAGTACACCGAAAGCGCTGGCCGCTTATGGCGTTCCAGAAGATTCCTATTCAGGTGAGGATGAAATGTTCGACCTTGTCCACCAAATGCGGACAAGAATCATTACCTCCCCTTCTTTCGATGCCGACCATATCCTCGGTGCCATTCTCTTTGAGCAAACGATGGACCGGGAAATCGAGGGTCAATATACGGCCGATTATTTAGCCAGCAAAGGGGTCGTCCCTTTCCTTAAAGTCGACAAAGGGCTTGCGGAAAAAGAAAACGGCGTGCAGCTCATGAAACCGATTGATGATCTTGATGAAACATTACGCCGTGCCAATGAACGTAACATTTTCGGCACAAAGATGCGCTCCGTCATCCATGAGCCAAATCCAAGCGGCATCAAAGAAGTCGTTCAACAGCAGTTCGACATTGGAAAAAGAATCATCGCTTCAGACCTTGTACCGATTATTGAACCAGAAGTTGATATTCACAGCAGTGACAAGGAAAAGTGCGAGGAACTTCTCCAAGATGAGATTTTGAAACACTTAAACGAGTTGTCTGATAGTGAGAACGTCATGCTGAAGCTTACGATCCCTACTCAGCCGAACGCATACAAAGAACTCGTCGATCATCCCCGAGTCGTTCGTGTTGTTGCGCTTTCAGGTGGTTATTCCCGTGAAGAAGCGAACGAAAAGCTTAAGGAAAACGATGGCGTCATCGCAAGTTTCTCCCGCGCCCTGGCCGCAGACTTGAATGCCAATCAGTCTGATGAGGAATTCGACGCAGAACTGAAGAAAGCTGTAGATTCCATCTATGATGCTTCGGTTAATAAAAAATAGAGGACAAAAAAGGTGTGATCCAATGATCGCACCTTTTTTATATTATTTATTTCTTAATAGTCTCATACTGTTGAGAATAACAAGTAAAGCTGCCCCTGTATCACTTAACACAGCCATCCATAAAGTCAGGACTCCCGGAAAAATGAGCATCAAGGCCGCAAGCTTCGTCACTAAGGAGAACCACACATTCTGTTTAATAATTTTCATCGCTTTTCTGCTCAAACGGATCGTGTGAGGAAGCTTCTCCAAATTATCGGCCATCAGGACAATATCTGCGGTTTCCATAGCTGTATCAGTCCCTGCTCCTCCCATAGCGATTCCAAGATCTGAGGTCGCTAAAGCCGGGGCATCATTGATTCCATCTCCAACCATGGCGACATTCTTTCCTTCCGCTTGGAGCTTTTTCACAGCTGAAACTTTATCCTCAGGTAAGAGCTCAGCGAAATAGCGATCGACACCTGTTTCCCTGGCAATCTTATCTGCTGTTCCTTTGTTGTCCCCTGTGAGCATCACCATTTCCTGCATACCAACCTGCTTCAGCTTTTGAATCGATTGAACGGTGATATCCCGGATGGTATCAGCAACAGCGATGAGGCCTAGAACTTTGGCTGAAGTTCCTACAATGACAATGGTATGCCCCTCTTTTTGCAACTGGTCAATCCGACCTTTAATCTCAGAAAAAGGCACCTGCATCTCTTCAAACAACTTCGGACTTCCAGCAAAATATTCAACGCCACCCAACTTCGCCTTCGCACCTTTTCCTGGGATTGCTTGGAAGTCTTCGCCTTCTATCGCCGTCATGTTTCGTTCTGATGCATACGTCGTAATCGCCTGAGCAATCGGGTGAGTGGAATGTTCTTCAATGGTCCGCGTCACACGGATCAACTCATCTTCGCTCACAACTAATGCGTGCACTTCAGAAACCTTTGGACGCCCTTCTGTAAGTGTCCCTGTCTTATCGAAAGCGATGGCTTTAATAGTTCCCGCTTTTTCCAGAAACGTACCGCCCTTGATGAGGACACCATTCTTAGCTGCATTTCCGATAGCTGAAACAATCGCGACTGGTGTAGAAATGACAAGAGCACAAGGACAGGCGACCACGAGTAAAGCGAGCCCTTTATACAGCCACTCTCCCCACGTACCAAAGCCAAAGAGAGGCGGAATGATCATGACCAACAGAGCGAGAGTGAAAACAATCGGCGTATAGACACGCGCAAAACGATCCACGAAAGCCTGGGTGGGGGCCCTTTTCTCTTGAGCCTCTTCTACAAGGTGGATAATTTTTGCTATCGTTGTATCTTCTACGAGCTTCGTCACTTCAATCTCTAACGATCCACTTTCATTTACTGTACCTGCATAAACGATATCTCCCGTTTGTTTATCTACAGGCAATGATTCTCCCGTTATCGGAGCTTGGTTGACACTGGATGTGCCAGTCATGACGTCACCATCCAAGGGAATCTTCTCGCCAGGTTTAACGACGATGACCTCACCAATCCCAACGTCTTCTACCGCTTTACGGACGAGTTGGTTGCCTGATTTGACACTAGCTTCTTTGGGTGTGAGATTAATCAAACTTCTGATCGATTCTCGTGTTCGTTCAATCGATCGGTTTTGGAGTGTATTTCCTAATGCGAACAGCCATACAACCATGGCTCCCTCAAACCACTCTCCGATCAAGGCAGCCCCGATGGCGGCGGATGCCATGAGGACGTTCATATCCAAGGAGCCGCTCTTGATTGCATAAAAAGCACTTCTCGCAGGCTTGAACCCGCCTATCAGTATGGCCACCGCATAAAAGGCAGGAATGAATTCATCCGGAAGATTTGTGAACGATCCAATAAAACCGAGACCAAGAAACAGACCAGATAAAGTCGTTGTCGATGTCCCTTTACCTTTGGCAGCTTTCTGATTTTGGTCGTCATCTTTTCCTTCCAAGGAAGCTTGAAATCCGGCTCTGCCTACTTCCTTTACAATTTCTTTCGCGGAGGTCGTATGTTGAATCTGCATCTTCCCTGTTGAAAATTGGACTTGAACGTCTTGAACGGCAGGATTTTTGCTCAAATGCTTTTCAATCGTCATAGCACAAGAACCACAATCCATCCCCTCTATTTTATAGGTTTGTTTATTCTTAGAAGAATCCACCGGTTCCGCTTCAAAGCCCAATTTACGAATATGTTTCGGAATCTGCTCATAAAGAGATTCATTCTCAGCATCTATCGTCATCTTCCCTGTCCCGTACTGAACGCTGACCGATTGAACGCCGCTAACCTTCTGAAGCCCTTTTTCAATTGTAGCGGCACAAGAAGGACAGTCCATGCCTTTCACCTCGAATTTCGCCACGTTTAAGCTTTCAGACCTTCCAACATCCCCACTTGAGCTACAACAAGAAATCTCTTCCTGCACATTTCCACAACAATGGTCTTGAGTCGCTTCAGGCTCCTTTTCCTCCTTGGCGCTCGAGCAACAATTCGTTTCCGTCTTATCATCTTGCTTAGCGCTGGAACTGGAACAACAGTCGACTTCCACCACTCGTTCCTCCTCCTTAGTACTGGAGCAACAAGACACCACTTCATCTTTTAAAACCTCTTCCGAACTTGAACAGCAGCTCGCTTTTTTCTCCTCACTCATTCCTCTCACCTCTGTTTCTCTCTATACTTCATTCGAGTGTTGAATCGCAATAGAAACCAACTGGTGTACATGCTCGTCAGCCAAAGAATAGAAAACGAGTTTCCCTTCCTTACGGTATTTGGCTAATTTCATATTTCGCAGTAACCGGAGGTGATGAGAAGCGGTGGCAGTCGTTGAACCAATAATGTTGGCTACATCACATACACAGAGCTCGTTTTCAAGTGTCAGGGCATAAGCGATCTTTAATCGTGTGGCATCGGAAAGGGCTTTGAAAATCAGCTCCACTCCAAGGACTTCATCCATCTTCGGCTGGACTCTTTGGACAAGTTCTTCGTCATAACAAAAAGTATCGCACGTATCTTTCGGTGCTTTCTTCACAACATTTTCACTCAATATATTCACCTTCATTCAAATATTCGTTTTAATGTTTAATTATAGTGTATGCCCTCTTTTCTAACTTCGTCAATGATAATAATCAAACATTTATTTGAATATAAAATAACCTGTTTTCCAAAGAAGCTTAAGTAGAATGCACTTTGGAAAACAGGTTTGACCAAAATTTCATTATTTTCTTTTCAACCCTTTGCCCAACTGGTCCCGATCAGGAGCTGCAGGAGGCTCTTCCAGCCATTTATTCTTGATCATAATTTCCGCTCCGTCCTGCGCATACTGGCCGACTTCTGCAGATAACCGTTCATAATTCAAAGTGAGGTCGCTCCTCTGACTGGCAGCGGCTGCCGTAGCGTAATTCCCGAACCCTGCAGAGTTAAGAAGGCTCACTTGGAACATCATCAATTTATCAGAAAAAACAGGTGTCGTACTATCTGTAATCGCATGATTTGGAGAAATCGGGGAGGGAATATCGTCTTTCATTAACGTCTTCGAAAGAATATCGATATGTTTTTTAGATATTTCTTTTCCGCGTTTCATGTATTGGCTGACCTGGTGAGATTGCGACGACTGCATAAAGCTTGAAATGAGCATAATTCCAATTTGGTTTGTTTCGATATTCAAACTTAAATGGGTAATCTCAATCGCGTTAAGGATCCGGTGATTTTTCAGTGGATTTATCCCTTTCAAGTATCCGACATCATTAACGAAAGAGAACTGTTTCGGGTAGGGAATATAGGGCCTTTTTAAAAACAAACCTTTCTCTAACGCCGTTTCTGAAGCCGATCGATATAAATCCTGCACCTGATGCAGGGCATGCCCGTAGAAATCCTGGATATCCCTTCTTGAAGCCACAGCCAAATTACCCGTATGAACGACCATCCCAACCCGTCCCATGTGTAACATAAAGGTCAGTTTAAAAGTATCTGTATAAAGGTCAGGTGCTTGAAGTTCTACATCCTTCTCCGAGAATCCATAAGGAATAGGTAAGTTTTCCTTCTTGAATATGGACTCAATCTTATAAACATGTTGTTCTGAAATTTTTACCGCCTTTTTAATAATCGGTTTGACATCCTCATCCCGCACTTTTTCGTACATATATTTCACGAATTGAAGACTCATACTATCATACAAATAGGTCGTCCATAAGCTTCCTAATTCAGATGCAGTTAAATCAATCTTTTTATTGGTCATGATTAAACCCCTTTTTCTTTTGCCTGATCTACAAATCCTACCCTTAATTTGAGCGTGCAGTAGAGAATTCATACATCACTTCCTATGGTGCGGTGCTCGATTCCTTTGGGGGTGTTTCCCCCTCCTTTGGCGCGTCTCACACCCGCTTTGGCGCGATAACATTCTCTTCAGCACGGGGGTGTGTTCCTCTTTGGGGAACTAAAAAAACCTTCTCTCAACAAAAGTTAAGAGAAGGTTTCCCGTTATCTGAACAAATCCAACAAGCGATCCCAGAAGCTTTTTTCCTCTTCTTTCTCTGGAGCCTCTTCTTGTTCTTCGTCCTTTTTAATGCTTTCTGTTTTAATGACAAACTGCACCGATCCAACCTTTTTATTCTTCTCTGAAACGAAGGAAGTTGGTTCAAAATCGGATTTATCGTATTCTTCAACCATTTGTTCAATCTCTGAGTCCATCTGTCCAGGTAAATCGCTGGTGTTGGCTGCTAATTGGGATGTGCCGTCATGAAGTTCTGCGGCTCCACTCTCGAGCTCAGCGGTTCCGTTCGTTAGACTTCCAATACCGCTGTGGATGTCTGCATAGGATCCTGCCAGCCGGTCAACACCACTTGTGTATTCCTTGAGTCCAGAATGAAACTCCCCATACTTCGATGAAAGAGACTGCAAGCCTTCTTGCAACTGTTTGACAGATTCGCCGATATCCATATTTTCCATGCTGCTACCGATTTGGTCTGACATCGTATTTAGGTTTGTACTCATTTCATTCAATGACCCGGCACTCTGTTCCAATGCCGGTCCGACCGCCTGATACGCTTCTTTCACATTGGCATACGTTCCTTTAGCCGTCTGAGCGGCCTCGTACGTTTCTACCAGCTTGTTGACGACTTCCGGGTTGGCCCCACTTTCATGTAATGCCTGGATTTCCTGTTCCGTAATCTCATACTGAGGGATGGCCTCGATCGACTGACTCAATGCCTGATGAGCCTGACCATACTGTTCCTTCAAGTTTGTCAGGCCTTTTTCGACTTCACTCAGACCTCCAGCCAGTTGGCCCAGCCCCTCTTCCATTTTGGCAAAATCGCTCACGTTCACTTCGCCAGATCCTGAAGCGACAGCCTCGTTCATCTGTTGCAGCGCATTTTTGATTGAAGCTGATCCTTCAACAAGCTCTGAGGAACCATTACTCAACCCCTGGATGCCGTTATTGTATTGTTCTGATCCATCATAAAGGCTTGCTGCGCCATCATTCAGTTCAGCGATTCCATTTTTGAGTTCTCCGACACCATTGTTAATTTCGGCGGTGGCATTGGATAACGAGCCCATGTCGTTCTTCATTCCGCCGATATCCGGCGCGTCAATGGACATAGAGGATGGAATCGCTGCAAATTCAATGCTTTCCATCTCCAAATCGGTGACGTCCGCGGTCAGAGTGAAGCTCCCTTCTTTTTCCGGCATGACGGTGAAGGTCACTTGCCTGTTTTTTCCGGCGTTCGCGACCGTTCCTTCAGGAGCCTGAATGTTTTCGTAAATCATAGAGTCCAGCTTCATCGTGATCTGCATCAAGTAGTTATTGAAGAAGCTCTCATCGGCCCCTTCGTTTTTTGTTGTATCAATGCTCACTTTGAGCTTGCCGTCTTTTCCGACTAGCTCTTCAGGTTTCATGGCTTCTCCATCTAATTGATAAGAAACATTGATATTCCAAGGCAGGGGCTTGCCTTCCAAATTCCCTTGATAGTAATACTCCTCTTCTTTTGCAGTCAACTCAATTTTTTCATTCTGCTGCTCTATTTCTGTGACATCTGTTAGATTTTGAACATTCGTATAAGGTCCATAATCAACGATTTCACCAGGCTCGTCGATTGTAAAATTGTTAACGACGTACATTTCTTCTTGATCCCCGGTAGCATCGAGCGTGGTGTACACGACCTCATGCTTTTTCGAGTAGGATCCTTTCGTTGCCGGTTCAGTTTTTCCATTTTCTTCTGCCGACACAGGAACGGTCGGCAAGACGAGAAGAAATGCTGTGAACATCGCTGTCGCACGTTTAAATCTCATTATCACTTCTCCTCCTTAAAAAAGTTAGCTTTCCAAGTCGTTCTTTTAATCACACGGTCAAAGATGACAAGCAGGGCCGGAAGCACAAACACAACCATAAGGAAGGCAAGCAGAGCTCCCCGTCCTAACAACAATCCGATGGAGGATACAATCGGATTAGAGGATGTAATCCATAAAATGAATCCGACACTCGATAAAATGGCCGCTGATACGAAAATCGCAAAAATTTTATCATCAATCGTTTTCTTGATTGCCTTCAGGGCAGGCATTTCTTTTCTCAAATGATTATAGTTTTCCGTAAACAAAATCGCGTAGTCCACCGTAGCCGCCAGCTGGATGGTACTGATTAAGAGATAGCCGACATAAACAAGCGATGTATCCATAAAGTACGGGAACGATAAGTTGATCCATACAGATGCCTGAATCGTCACAAGCAGGACGACAGGGATGGAAATCGAACGGAACGTGAGCAGCAGCACGAGGGCCACGGTCACGACTGTCAGAATATTGACGAGCCTGTTATCGTCCTGAACGATATTTTTCATATCATACAGGGTGACACTCTCACCGAGCATGTGCGCTTCTTCATAATAATTGTCGGTGGTTTCTTTAATTTTCTCTATGAGAGAAAAAGCCTCTTCCCCTTCGGCATCCGTTTCGGTGTAAAGAGTGATCCGTGCATAGTTTTCCGAATAAAACGATTCCGTGATCGACTCCTCCAAATAAGCGGGCGGTATGGCAGGACTGACCATATTGACATAGGAGATGACACTGGAGACAAGCGGCAGGCTTTCTAACTCCCGCACAAGCTCCTCCTCCTTGGCCCGGTCACCTTCAGGTACGAGCAGGACCATCGGCATGTTCTTTCCGAACTCCTCCTGAATCGCTCTCGCATCCTGCCCTGCCCTTGTGCTTTCAGGGTGTTCACCTGTTCCATAAATGAAAGAAGTTTCACTTTGCGCCAAGAAGGCAGGAACGATGATCAGAATAACGAAAATCAAACTCGGAATACGGAATTTCATGACACGTTTGCCAATCCCTTTAAAATCCGGAACGAACGGACGGTGCTGTGTGCGGTCAATCCAGTGATAGAACATCAGCGTCAACGCTGGAAGGAAAATCATGACACTGAGGAAGCTCAGCAGAATTCCTTTAAGTAAGTTGAGACCTAAATCTGCCCCGATGCCGAAATCCATGAACGTGAGAGCCGTAAACCCGAAGAAGGTCGTCGATGCACTGGCGATGATCGCAGGGAACGACCGTTTCATCGCAAGGAGCATCGCTTCCTTAGGGTCGGACACTTCTTTTCGATAATCAGAAAAGCTATGCAGCAAGAAGATCGCATAGTCGAGCGACACCGCGAGCTGTAAAATGGGAGCGACCGATTGCGTGACAAAGGATACTTCTCCAATGAAGATATTCGTCCCCAAATTGATCAGGACAGAAACTCCGATCGCCGTCAAAAAGAAGACCGGTTCCATCCATGATGTCGTGGACAAAACCAAAATAAGGATGATGATCGGAACAAGTAAAGCCGCCGCATACATCGACTCACTGCCTGCCATCTTCTGAGAAACCGCCGTGTTGACCGCTTCGCCTGCGACCGCATTTTCTTCTCCTATCAAATCATAAATGGCATCGGTCGCTTCCACTTCGTAACCTTCCTCAATCGTTACAGAAAAAAGGGCCGAACGATCCTGGTAATACGTTACGACGGTGTTTGAGTCTGCCATCTCGAGCGGTACTTTCAAATCGATGACATCATCGAGCCACATCACATTGGTGACACCCTCGATCGAATCGAGTTCTTCTTTATAACTTAATGCCTCAGTAACAGAGATGTCCTGGATCATGACCCGGGTATTTTCCACCGGCTCATCAAACTCTTCCTCCATCAACTCCATCGCCTGCATGGATGGAGAGTTTTTCGGCAGGTAATCGACCATGTTGTAATTGACCGATACCCCGAACTGCGCCACCGTACTGAGAATGGTTAAAATCATAAAAATGATGACAATGCTTTTCTTATGTTTTATTATTCTTGATGCCCAGCCAATAAGGCCTCACCTCTCTTGCAAATAACATTCATACATTCTATCATTTTATTAACACCGTGTTGGATATTCAACAAACAGTTTCTTAACTAGCGTCAGTTTCCCAACACAACTTTATTTTGTGTTGGATTGTCACAGAAATGTAACAAAAAGGGGCCAGATCTATGAACGAAAAACTCGACCGCAGAAAAAAATATACAAGGAAAGTACTAAAGGAAAGTTTAATCAGCCTTCTTGCAGAAAAGCCGATTTCCGACATTACTGTAAAAGAATTGTGTGCGCTTGCTGATATTAACCGCTCAACCTTCTACACCCATTACTCCGACCATTACGACCTGCTCAGCAAAATCGAAGAAGAAATCACAGAAGATATGAACCGCTACCTGCACAGCTATAACTACGAACATGAAGAAGAATCCATTCAAATGACAGAAAAAATATTAGAATATGTCATTGAAAACAAACTCATGTTCCAGACCTTGCTCAATAAAGAAGCTGCTCCGACTTTTGAAAAACGAATGATGGACTTGACACGGGGGTTCATGAGGAACAATTGGATGGACGAGCATATGGCGAATAAGCATGAATCGGAGTACTTAAGCTCCTTTGTCATCAGTGGAGCAATCCATGTCATCAAAGATTGGATTGAAAAAGATATGGATCAGTCGCCGAGGGAGATGGCGGTCATGATCAATCACTTCATTAATTATGGTTTTTCTTATTTAGAATGATGTCCAAAGGGGGGATTGGAGCATTCATCATTGTGGTTCAAGTACTTCATGATTGTTCCTCCCCCCTTATGGACTTGAATGATTCAGCAGCTCTTTTTATATAGATAAATTGAGAAGACGCAAACAGAATAAGAAACACACTCACAACGAGGGTTTCCAAAAATGTTCCCCCTGCCATTGTTCCAATGATGATTCCCAAGCCCGCTCCTTGAACAATCGCCGGGTAGAGAAGCGCTCTTTTCTTAAAGCCTTTCTTCTCACACTTTTTCGAAACGACTATAGAGAGGAGAATCAAGACTATTGTTGCACTTATAAAAATCCACACATCCAATAAAATGCCTCCTTTACAGTAAAATAATGATCCAGTGATAAACAGCTATAGAAATCAATGCGACTCCAATTGCTGCAAAAACCACTCTCAATACCCACCAAGGGGCTTCAGGAAGGATCCATTGAGATAAAGCCCCTGCCCATTCTTGGTTTTCCCAATCCATTTTTTCGTGTTGTTCCTCGTTATATTTATAAGCCGCGTATAGCATAAACCATCCCGAAGCTATTAATAAAATGGGGCCTGCGATATTCCAGAACTTCTCTTGAGTCATGATACTTCCCTCTCTATCTTTCTTCTTTCTGTACTTAGCATTTTTACGATAAATCAAAACCACAATAACATTTTGCATAAAAGAAAAAAACAAAGGTCACAGGGAATGGGTTGAAGCGACTCTATGCTCCTCTCCTCCACCACTCACCTAGAGTTACACAGCAGAAATTTTAAAACCTTTTTTTGATAATGGTTGACTTTTATTGGTTTAATCTATATATTTTGCATCAAGGAAACTTTTTAAGTGATATTCAATTTTTGTCAACTTTCTTTGGTATCCCCCATATAGTAAAAGGACTATTTTTTACCCAAAAAGTTGCACTAGGGAAAATTAAATGACCCTCACAAATTTTTGTGATAATACGACAAAACCATGAGTATATCTAAACCTTATAAGTAAGGAGAGATGATATTCATGTCAAAGGAGGAGAAAAGATGGCGAATGCTGCCCTATCCATAAAGAACCTGCACGTTTCGTACTATGGGAATGAAGCAGTGAAAGAAGTCAGCTTAACCGTGCACCCGGGAAATCTCGTCGGAATTATCGGTCCAAACGGTGCAGGTAAATCCACATTTTTAAAAGCCATGCTGAACTTGATTCCACGGGATAAAGGAGAAATCAAACTTCTAGGAAAAACGGTGAAAGAAGTACGGAAGAAAATCGCTTATGTCCCTCAGCGGAATGATATCGATTGGGATTTCCCGATCACCGTCCTTGATGCCGTACTGATCGGCACCTATCCCAATTTAAAATTATTCAAACGCCCGAATAAGAAAGACAAAGAGTGGGCCATGGAATGTCTCCGCCGGGTCGGTATGGAAGATTTCAGTAAAAGACAAATCGGCGAATTATCCGGCGGTCAACAGCAACGCGTCTTCTTAGCTAGAGCACTTGCACAAAAAGCGGAGTTGTTCTTTCTTGATGAACCGTTCGTAGGAGTGGATGTGTCAAGTGAAGAAACGATTGTACGAATTTTAAAAGAATTGTGCTGGCAAGGAAAGACGGTCATTGTCGTCCATCACGACTTGAGCAAAGCTAACGATTATTTCAATCAACTCATTCTATTAAACAAAGAATTGATTGGTTTCGGCTCCGTCCAGGAAGTCTTCCAGACAGAAATCATCGAAAAAGCCTACCAAGGACAGTTTGCTTTCATGAAAGAGATAGGAGTGTAAGTCATGGCTTTTATTGAAGCGGTTATGCAATATGGATTTTTACAAAAGGCGTTATTAACGTCGATCATGGTCGGAATCATTTGTGGAGTGGTCGGTTGTTTCATCATTCTCAGAGGAATGGCCCTCATGGGGGACGCCATCTCTCATGCGGTCTTACCTGGGGTGGCGATTTCTTATATGTTCGGAATCAATTTCTTTTTTGGCGCTGTTTTCAGTGGTGTCCTCACAGCAATTGCCATCGGATTCGTCACTCAGAACAGCCGGATTAAACACGACACATCCATCGGCATCATGTTCACGGCGGCCTTCGCTGGAGGAATTATCATCATTACAATGTTAAAAAGCAGCACGGATCTCTATCATATTCTGTTTGGGAACGTTCTCGCGGTCAGAGCCTCTGATATGTGGATTACGCTCGGGATCGGAATCGTCATTTTAGCCGCTGTGTACCTTTTTTATAAGGAGCTCCTGGTCACCTCTTTCGATGAAACGATGGGAGCGGCTTACGGGTTGCCCGTACGACTCATTCATTATTTCCTGATGACCCTGCTTACGATGGGGACTGTCGCTTCTTTACAAACCGTTGGAATTGTCCTGGTTGTGGCGATGCTGATCACCCCGGCAGCGGCTGCCTACCTTTTGACGGACCGTTTATGGGTAATGATTTTCCTTGCTTCTGCTATCGGTGTCCTTTCGTCTGTCATCGGTCTCTACTTCAGCTTCACCTATAACCTGGCTTCAGGAGCGACAATTGTTATGGCAGCAACAGCGATTTTTGTCCTTGTCTTCCTGTTCTCGCCTAAACACGGATGGTTATGGAAGATGTTGAAAGTCAGAAAGAAAAAAGCATCCCTTGTTTAAATAGAAAACTTTCATATATAAAAGAGGAGGAATTTTTATGATGAAGAAAAAGTTTTTATTGTTAGCAGCCACCCTTTTCACCCTGCTCATGCTAGCTGCTTGTGGTGGAGAAGAAGCGAACGGAAACACAGAGCAAGAGGATGGGAAAGTCCAAGTCGTAACGACGTATTCGATTGTGTATGACATTGTAAAAAACGTCGGCGGTGATCTGGTCGACATTCACAGCTTAGCCCCTATTGGTTCGAATCCGCACGAGTATGACCCGCTACCGGAAGACGTGAAAAAGACCACGGATGCGGATGCTGTGTTCTACAACGGCTTAAACCTTGAAGCTGGTAACGCCTGGTTCAACAAGTTGATGGAAACGGCCGGAAAAGACGGTGAAGATGCCCCCGTATTCCTTATGAGTGATGGTGTTGAAGCGATGTACTTGACGTCAGAAGGTAACGAAGGCGAAGAAGATCCTCACGCATGGCTGGATATACGTAATGGAATTAAATACGCCGAAAACGCGAGAGATGGCCTCATCAAAGTCGACCCAGAAAACAAGGAGATTTATGAAGAGAATGCCGAGGAATACATCGCCGAACTGCAAGCGTTGCACGACAAAGCTGTCGAACAATTCAATGAAATTCCTGAAGAAGAACGTGTGCTTGTAACAAGTGAAGGGGCATTCAAGTACTTCAGTGATGCCTACGGGTTCCAAGCGGAATACATTTGGGAGATCAACCAGGAAAATCAAGGAACTCCAGAGCAAATTACGAGGATTGTAGATATCATCAATGAAAAACAAATCACAGGGTTGTTCTTAGAGACGAGTATCGATGCGCGCAGCATGGAAGCCGTCTCGGAAGAAACCGATGTTCCCATCATGGGCGATGTTTTCACTGATTCCTTAGCTGAACCAGGTGAAGAAGGCGATACGTACATTTCTATGATGGAGTCTAATATTAATACAATTAAAGAAGGATTGAGCAAATAACTCAAAAGCTGCCAGCAACTGTTTCAAGTTGGCAGCTTTTTTCACGTTTTTTCTTTTGCTATTATTTTTCATACATATATGGATTTTATTGGAATAACCTGGTATAGTTAAACTACCTTGCATTACAAGTTACTTTTTACCCCACTACCTTGTTATGCAATATAGGTTAGAAAGTGGTGAAACTTTGTCTTCTAGTCAAATATTAAAAGGTATTTTAGAAGGTTGTCTACTCTCCATCATCGCTAAAGGTGAAACCTACGGCTACGAAATGATTGAAAAACTCGACCATTATGGATTCACCATGGTGAAAGAAGGAAGCATCTATCCCCTGCTTTTACGAATGAAAAAGCAAGGTCTTGTAGAGACAAGTCAAAAACAACTCCCTTCCGGTGGTCCGAAGCGAAAGTATTACACGATTACAGAAGGAGGGCGTGAAGAACTGGAAGCATTCAAATTACATTGGGATGCCATCTCCAGCAGTGTTGCCGAATTAATGAAGGAGGAGTTCCATGGAAACATTGACAAAGAAGAGTGAAAAGTTCCTGGAAAGTCTGCATCTGTACCTGATATCAAGTGGAAAAAAGGAAGCCGAAGCCTATGAGATTGTTGAAGAACTTCGCGATCATTTAACAGAGGCGGAAAAGGAAGGCAAGGATGTAAATGACATCATCGGTCAGTCCCCAAAAGAATATATGGAGCAAGTATCTAAGGAAATGCCATTTGATTTTCGTACGCTTATCAGTGCCTTTACCGTCTTTCTTTTCGGGACCCTTTCCTACCTTTTATTAGGGGATATCATTCATGGAGGCGCACAATTGTCGTTGATCCAAATCATCGGCTATCCTGTTCTTATGATTGTGTACCTTCTTTCTCTTACTGCGCTCTTACGCTATACGGCCCTACACCAATTTGATAAAAGAAAAGAGTATGTGATGATCGGCATTTTCGGCTTTCTGAAAATTTCACTTTTCATCAGCGTCATTACTCTTGATCAAGCGATTGACTCTCCAGTTATTGTGCTGTCACCACTGGGCAATGTAATTGCTGCCTTATTGACCATCAGCTTCTTTATCGGAGCATCCCTCTGGGCAAAAACATGGGTGATGATCATCATTGCTTTGATCCTGGTAACGCCTGAAATTCTTGTTCAGATCCTCCAATTAAGCGAAGAAGCAAGCCTTATTACGAAAAGCATCTTAATCTTCGGTGCGCTGTTTGTTTACTTTTGGACGATCAATCGGCGTGAAAATGCAAGTAAAGCTTTCTCCTCCTAATGAAAAATGAGCCTCCACATGTGGAAACATACAGAGGCTCACCTTCTATTCCTGCTTTCTTGCTTCTCTTTCCTCCGAAACTTGTACGACTGGTTCATCCCACGGATGGTTCGGATAAATCCCTTCCTCAATCACCCTTCTTAATAAGGATTCATCCCTTGGGATAGAAAATTCAATCCGAAGCGAAGTGAGAGTCGTTTTTTCTCCGGACTCCCCCTCTGTAGGAACGGCTTCTTCCCCGGGGACAAACTGCTCCACTCCACTCTTCGACTGCCACATCACGTTTTTGTAATTTCCTACTCTCAAGTCATCAATGCTTAGTACTCCCTGTACCACTGCATCCACATATTCTGGAACAACAAAGGTTTTAACACGGTATATATCCACCAATTTCATTGAACCCAACCTCCTCCATACTTCTTTAAGAGTAGTATCCTCCAGGATGAAGAACTTACCCGATCCTCGGTTACTGAATGGAACTTTTCCTATTCTTAACCGTATAGAAAAGTATAACGTAAAAAGGAGATCATCAAATGACAACTTTACGCAGGATGTCCGAAGAAGAGTTTGTACAATACCATGATTTTTCAATTGCTGCCTATGCGAAGGAAAAGGTGGCTGCGGGAAATTGGACAGAAGAAGAAGCACTTGAAAAAGCTAAAACAAGCCATGAAGAACTGCTTCCTGATGGAAGACATACAGAGGATCATTTTCTTTATACCATCCTGAATGAAAAGGATGAAAATGTAGGGGCCTTGTGGATTTGTAAACAGTCCCCTGATAAAGCCTTTATTTATGACATTCGAGTTTCAGATGATTATCAAGGTCAAGGACATGGAAAGAAAGCGATGATCCTGGCAGAAGAGGAAGCCAGAAAAATCGGGGTGCAAAGAATAGGCCTTCACGTATTTGGCCATAACACGGTCGCAAGAAAATTGTACGAGAACCTATCTTACAAAACGACAAATGTTGTAATGGAAAAAGACCTCCCTGCCAAAAATGAAGAATATACACAAAAGAACCCTTGATTAAAGGGTTCTTTTATTGCTATTTTGCATTCTCGTCAGGTTGATGGACGCCGAATATATTGCCTTCTGTATCTAAATAATATCCCTGCCAGGCCATTCCAGGCAGGGTGTATTTAGGCAAAGCGACCTTGCCGCCGTGTTCCAGGATTTTACCTTCAACCGTATCGTAGTCTTCCACTCCCATTGTACAGGCATAGCCATTCAACGCCTGGTTCAATTCTGGTGGTGCACTTTTCCGTTGCATTAAAGCTCCGTTGATCCCAGGCTCATCTTCTCCACCTGTCACTACGCCGAAATAAGGCATTCCCGCGTACTCACTCCAGTCTTCGAATTGCCAATCAAAGACCTCACTGTAAAAACTCTTAGCTCGTTCCATGTCATCGACATGAACTTCAAAATGCACAACTCTCCCCATCATTCCCACCTGCTTCACTTAGATTTTGATCCTCACTAGAAATTGCTCTACGCTTACCTATTCGCCTAACCATGACCTACTCCTTCTTATTTTTCTAAGAACGTTATTTAATTAACTGGCAGAATTGTGGAAGACTCGATTTCGAGACTTTTTCGGGGTTCGTTTGCCGTGTGGAGCGTCAGGGGTGGTTGGGAAGCCACTCGCTTTCCTGTGGAGGAGCGCCGATCTTCCTCGGGCTACCGCTCTGCGGATCTCGCCTGTCTTCTTCTCCCACGGGAGTCTCGCAGCTTCCCAACCACCCCATTCGATGTAGGTGAGAAACGAACCCACATACACAGTAGGAGCATCTTCCAAAACTAAAGATTTCTAGTTGAAAAGGGCTCTATAGAAAGCTTCAGAATACAAGTGCTCCTGTTTTAAGAGTGAATTCACCAACTTCTATTACGCTCGAAAGCTGCTTATTTTGGGAGTATTTTCGAGACAATTAAATGGTTAAGGGGCGGAGGGGAATGGCGAGACTCCTGCGGGAAAAAAGTGCATGGTGAGACCCCGCAGAGCGAAGCTCGAGGAGGCTCACCGCGCTCCCGCGGAAAGCGAGCTATTCCCCGCAGCCCCCATCCATTCACCAAAAGTCTCGAAACTGAGTCTTCAAGAATAGGGAGCTTATATGTAAGAGGAATAGTGTTGTTTAAAATAAAAAAGCTTGCAGAGAAACAGGTCGTTTCTCTGCAAGCTGGTGATTTATTTCTTATCTTTTGAAGAATCCTTTTCTTCAATCATTTCGATTTCATCAAGGTAACGAAGTAAGTCTCCGTAAACCACAGAATCAGATAAGGCAAGCTCTTCTTCTGCCTGCTTGAAACCTGGCGCACATGCCTCTCCTTCTACGGGTTCCCCTGATTCTCTGTCATAACAGTTTCCATTTACACCGACATACTTTTCATTGGCGAAGTTTCCATCTCGTGTGATCATCATTTCGCGACGATCTTCACTGAAGAGGTCCTGTCCGAATTGAACAGGGTTTTCATCTTCGACGCCGAGAAGGTTCATTAGTGTCGGACGTAAATCAACTTGTCCACCAACGGTGTCGTTTTCCTGCGGTTCTATGCCTTCTCCTAGGATAAGAAGCGGCACACGCTGCAGTTGGAACTGTTCGTATTCATTGATGTCTTTATCGAGATACTCTCCCATCGCTTGCTTGTGGTTTTCGGAAATACCGAAGTGGTCCCCATAGATGACGAGAATTGTATCATCATAAAGATCGGATTTTTTGAATTCCTCGACGAACTGTTTCAGTGCTTCGTCCTGATAGCGAATCGTCTGGAAATAACGGTTCAAGGTTTCACTGGACGTATTTCCTTCTTCGATGAATTTCTTATCTTCAGGCAATGTGAACGGATGGTGGTTCGTCAGCGTGATCATTTTATTGTAGAAAGGCTGCTCCATCTGTTCCATTTTATCCAATGAGTCACTGAAGAAATACTCATCCAAATAGCCCCAGCCATAGGACTTCTCTTCGGTTACATCATAATCTTTCTTAGAGAAATATTCATCATAACCAAGAGAATCATACATGACGTTACGGTTCCAGAATGTTTCATCATTGGCGTGCATCGTTGAGGAGAAGTATCCTTTTTCACCCAGCACTTCAGGAGTCGCTTGATATTCGTTTCCTGAATGAGTAAAGAAGGCCGCCCCACGGTTCAGTCCATACAATGAATTATCAAGTAAGAACTCAGAGTCGGACGTACGCCCTTGTTTGACCTGATGGTAGAAGTTGCTGAAGTAAGCCCCTTCTTCTTTCAGATCATTAAAATATGGAGTCAACTCTTTCCCGTTTACCGTATTATCGACAACAAAGGTCTGCGTACTCTCAAGAGACAAAGCAATGACATTTTTCCCTTCCGCCACGCCTGTCATCTTACTATTCGGTTCTGTTTTTTGTTCATTAATATAGTTCAAGACAGGTGACAATTCATTACTATCAGCAAACGTCTTCTTCGCCTCTGTCTGACCTTGCAAGACGATATCATAAGCGTGGAAGTTGAGAACACCGATATATTTCACGAGCATGTTGCGGTCAAAGGCGCGCTCCAACAGTTCCGTACGCTCCGTCGTCGCCCAGCCTAAGTTCACAAGGAACAGAGGAATCGCGATGACAGCCAAAATCAAGCCCTCTTTTCGTTTAGGCATAAAGCTTTGGAAGCGTTCCGGTTTTAAATAGAATAGTAGGAACGCAGCAATCAATACATCGACGAACAAGAAAATGTCTGTCACAGATAGAATTTTAGTGATACTTCCACCCATACCAGCCAAGTTCGCGGCTTGCCCTAACATCGGAATCGTCAGGAAGTCACTGTATTCTCTGTAGAACAGAACGTTTACATATAATAGAAGGGAACCAAATATATACGTGGCCAACATCCCTTTTCGACCTGCCAGCATAATCCCCACTCCGAATAAGAGGAAAATACTGCTCAATGGGTTAAAAGCTAGTATAGCCGCTTCATTGGCGTTTTCAATATCAAGCGTAAAAATACCACCTTGAATGAAGTACATCTTCGCCCAGAAGATAGCCATCACTGCAGCGTAAATCATACTTTTCTTCTTAACCGCGGGGTCTTTCATTTTCATTTTTAATTTTGAAAACATGATCAAACCTCCGTTGATTTAACCTTTATCTAATTTTTTATCAGTCTTTCCATCATTAAGTCTCGTATACTATCATTTTTTCAAATGCATGTAAATGACGACGAAACTTATCATAACACATGTTTGATAGAAATATCCCATTATCATAAAACTGTTAAACTCATTTAAAGAGATGACATAACCGTTACATAGAAGTTAAAAAACAGACAAAAAATCCCACCAACAGTTAAGAACTTCAGATGGGATTTCCTAATAAATTCTTATAAATGCATATACGATTATGAAGAAGCTTTCTTCATAATGCTTTCCTCTCCACTAACTAAAAAACTGTCTTACTTTTTCCAGAGTCTTTTCAAGGTCGGAAGATGAATCATGAAAAGCCACATGACCATCAGGACGGATGAAGAGGGTATGTCCTTTCTTCATGCCAAGCTTATTGCCCAGATGCCGGTGCACGTCGTAAATAACTGGAAGCTCATCACCATTTGTTCTCACCGTCCCACCTTTAGCAACGAGGAAAACCTTAATAAGTCCGTCATACATTTCGTAGACCTTTTTGGAAAAATCATACGCTTCATCAATCAATGACTCATCCTGTGCGTCTATATAAATGAAGCAGACGTATCCATACGTCCGGATCAAAGGGTACACACTTTTATCGGTGGAACCATCAAAGAATAAAAGATGATCAGGCACCCGCTCACCTGCTCGTATCGCTTCCTTAGAAAGAGAAGAGTCTTGCAAGGCTTTGTTTTTGGAGGTCTCTTCATATTCGTTGTAAATATTGGAAAGGTGATTGGCAATCTTTTTTTGAACCCAGTCCTGCGTCAATGCTGCTTTTCCCGTCCAGTTCCGTATTTTCCCTTGGGCACCTTGAAGGTCGATGATTTTAAGCATGCGCGACGTTTCTTTCAGTACATCCAATCCGATCGGTGCTCGTTCGTGATGGTAGCTGTCGAGGAAAGAATCTTTTGCATAGCCTTTAAGAACGACATCCAGCTTCCAGACGATGTTTGCTGCATCCTGCAAACCAAGATTCATCCCCTGCCCACCAATCGGATTATGGATATGTGCTGCATCCCCAACGAAGAACACATGCCCCTTCCTGTAGTTGGGGACCTGCCGATGGGCGGTTCCAAAGTAAGAGAGCCATTTAGGATTTTCTACTTGGTAAGGGTCCGACAAAACCGTATTCAAACTTTCTTGCAAATCCTCCAAAGACAATTCATCTTTATGAGGCAGCCCTTGTTTGGCTCGATTCATTCCCACCACCCGGTAACTGCCGTCCTTATATGGAAAGAAAGCGACAACTCCGCGGTCATTCAAATGCATGTTAATATAAATTTCGTTCAGGGCAGGAACATCAACGTCCCCAAGGAAAAACGTGTATCCTTCATCTTCTCCTTCAAAAGGCACATTCAAATCCTGACGAACTTTACTATGAGCACCATCACAAGCAAGAAGGTATTTTGCAACATATCTCTTAAGCTCTCCATTATGTTTCGCTGTGACATATGCCCCCTCGTCAGCTTCTATCACCTCCACCACTTCGTGTTCCCTGTTGACACTCCCTCCTAATGAGGAAAGATGGTCTTCTAATATACTTTCGGTCTCACTCTGAGGAATAATTAGTAGATACGGATATTGACTATTGATATGATAGAGTTCCACCACAGAGGGGTTTTCCCCACCGAGATGCAGCTTAGAACCAGGTCCCGGATAGCCTTTTTTCAAAAATTCCTGATGAACGCCTAAGAGTTCAAATATTTCAAGCGTCCTCGCCTGGATGCCGAGAGCTTTTGAGAGCTCTGAAGGACCAGATCTCTGCTCCAGGCAGATAAAATCCATGTCCCGTTTTTGCAACTCATTGGCAGCCATCAGTCCAGCCGGCCCTGCTCCAATAATCAGAACATCGGTTTCAATGACAGAAGTCATCCCTTACACCCCTTTCAATCTTATCTTCTGCACAACATGAAACAAAGAATGGCTTTACGATAAAAATAGATCCTCATTTACCTTACCCTTCTCCCTCTTACTAAACCATGTACAGACACATCCCGAAGCTGATTTGTGCACTGAAACTAGGGGTCATTCCTGGTCCGCTTTTTACACATAAAAAAGCAACCTGCATGATACCAGGCTGCTTTTTAACTCATCTATTTATTTTACAGGGAGTTGATCGCTTCTTTTACCGATTTCGTCCCACCTACGACCTGAAACTCTTTTCCAATCGTTGACTCATTCTCCAATGTAGACAAGATCACGCGTGCTACATCTTCTCGAGGAATTTCACCTCTTTCGACGGTTTCAGCAGCCTCGACGTTCCCGCTTCCCTCATCATTGGTAAGCATACCAGGATGAATGATTGTATAATTTAAGTCCGTTCTTCTCAGCCAATCATCCGCATAGTGTTTCGCTACGACATAGGGAGCGAATGACGAAGGGGCCCCTTGAATCGCTTCACGTGTCGTATCAAAGGAACTTATCATGATGTAGCGGTCCACACCTTTTTGTTTTGCTGCTTCTATCGTTTTCACTGCGGCATCCAGGTCGATCAGAACGGTCTTATCCGGTCCTGTATTCGGTCCGGAACCAGCCGTGAATACGACTGCATCCACACCATTATAGGCTTCGGCTATTGTTTCGGTATCACCCTCAAGATCCACCAAGACCGTTTCTGCCCCGAGTTCCTTGAAGTAAGAAGCTTGTTCTTCCTTGCGAATCATCGCTTTGGCTTCCATCCCATCCGTTTCTTGAATAAACTTGACGAGATGTTTCCCTACTTGACCATTTGCACCTACAACGAGTACTTTCATTTTCTTCATCCTTTCTATACCTCTCGATTGATTGATTCTTATTCCTATCTTAAATGTTACCCAAACTGAAAGAAAGAAAACCAACTTGCGCTTTCAAGGACTTCACAAACGGAATCTCTCTACTATTATTTCAGAAACACAACTAAGAGACTATTTTATCCAGAGAAAGGTTACAGGTGGGTAGAACGGGTATGAGCTTACTAACGGAAATTAAAGGAGGATACTTATCATGGATAGAAGAATCATAGGCGGTGTTTTCTCAAAAGTTGGACATGCAGAAAAAGCGATTACAGATTTACAGCATCACGGATATGGCTCGAACGACATCTCTGTTTTTGCCAGAGACAAAAGCAAAGTGAACGTGCTGGAGGAAGAAATGGATACATCGGTCACATCCAATAAAGGCGGCCGAGGCAAGAATGCCGGAAAAGGAGCAGGACTCGGGGCCCTATCTGGAGGGGCCTTAGGCGGTATTGGTGGATTAATTGCAGGATTAGGACTTCTCGCCATTCCTGGAATCGGACAGATTGCTGCCGCAGGCCCCATTGCTGCCGCTCTTACGGGGGCAGGCGTAGGCGCTGGTGGTGGTGGAATCGTCGGTGCGCTTGTTGGTGCAGGCATGTCCGAGAAAGATGCCCATCAGTACGAGAACCATTTGAAAGATGGAAAAATCATTGTCATCGTTGAAGCGACAGAAAAATTACAGGACAAAGTTTACCGTACGTTCCTTTCCAATAAGACGGAAAACTCATCCATGTACCCAAATCATTATCAGAACCATGATCACTCTACTCGTCACGAATCCGTTTCGCGAGACCATGACCATCAAAGTAAAACAGATGTAGTGAAAGAAAAATCGTATGCCAGACATTCATCTAAGGATTCTACACCTAACTCAAACGAAACGCGTTCGCGAACGGCCGAAAGACACCGTTCCACCAAACACACCTGACTCGCAGCTTAAGCATTCGTATAAAAAGATTTTCTCATTAGAAAGTTGAACCTTTTCCTTCTGTTCTTTCGTATAATCAAAAGAAGGAGGAGATCCGCATGTTCAAAAAATTATTAGCGAGTGTAGGCGTAGGCGCTGCCAAAGTTGATACACAATTAGAAAAAGACCAATTCATCCCAGGTGAAACCGTCCACGGAAAAGTGGTCATCCAGGGAGGAGACGTTGAACAATCCATCGACTCCATCCATATCTTTCTCATGACCGAAGCCATCCGTGAAGTGGATGATAAGAAAGTGAAAGAAAAAGTGGCGTTGCAAAAGTACCCGATCGCCGATCAGGAGACCATTAAGGAAGGGGAAACGAAAGAAATCCCATTCTCTATTCAGCTTCCTTATCACGTCCCCGCTTCGCATGGGAGACTTCCGATCTGGTTCGAAACAGGCCTCGACATCCCGATGGCGTTGGACCCGGAGGACCGCGATCCGATCAAAATCGCCCCACATCCATACATCGACCAAGTGCTGCAAGCTTTAGAAAGCCATTTGGGTTTTCATTTAAGAAAAGTCGAAATGGAATACTCCAAGCGCTACGGATATGTACAGGAATTTGAATTCGCCCCTGGTGGAGAATACCGTTCCTATTTGGATGAACTGGAAGCCATTTTCTTCCTACATGAAGACCGTATCGATGTGATGCTTGAAGTCGATCGCCGGGCACGTGGACTCGGAGGATTGTTTGCCGAAGCTTTGGAAATGGACGAAATCCGTGCGAAAGTGTCGTTCACTGATCAGGAGCTGAACGGTTCATTAGAGACAGTAGCCCGTAAGTTGCAGCAGACCATAGATCAATATAAAAAGTAAAAAAAGCGGATCCTCTCCTTTCTTCGGTGAGGATCCGCTTTTATAGTTTCATTGATCAAGACAGAGCAAGCCTTTAAGACTGTTGCTTTTCAGGGTGATATGTTTTTGTTCTTAGAATGAGGACCGTGAAGAAGACTCCACCAAAAATGAAACCAGCTCTCAACAACGGATGGGATGTGATATAAAATGCTGAAAACAGAAAGGAAAACCAGATCATAATGAGTAGCGATACCTTTGCCCGCACAGGAATTCCGCGGCCAGCTTTGTAATTTTTGATATAAGACCCGAACCATTTATTCGACATGAGCCAGTTATACAAACGATCCGAACTCCGTACGTAACAAGCTCCTGTCAAAAGTAAAAAGGGGGTCGTGGGAAGAAGTGGAAGCACGATTCCTAACACGCCCAGGACCAAGGATATACTTCCGATTATAATGAGTAATACTCTTTTCACTTGCTTCATAGATAAACTCCTTAACGCATCGTTACTCCTTTAAACTCCCCTAAAATCCCCACTGGTGATGATTGCTCGGGCAGCAAAGGCTCTTTTCCTTCTTTTCAGCTTACTCTACATTCTGCTCGTTGTTCAACCAATTAATTTCCATTACTGCTATGGATAACGTTTAGAGATAAATACAGCAGGGAAATTGATACTTGCTTGTCACCGCTTATTACACAGAATAATTCTTTGAAAAGTAAGTACATAAGGAGGATCTGAACATGGTCGTATCTGGAAAGATTCATTATAAACATCACCAGATTGATTTTGAAGTACGGGTGAATCATGAGGACATAACAGAAGGCGAAATTGCCTCTGAAGAAGCAAAGCACGAACTTATTCATGCCATCAACCGCAAATTCCGAGTGAAATATCCACTCTCAAGTACCATCGACCCCGTTCATGTGCGTATGTTTTAGTCCATCTCTTTCAATGATTCTGAAAAAAGAGGTCAACCAGCGAATGGTTTGACCTCTTTTTTTAACCCCTATATTTGATCGTTAAACCTTTTAAGAAGTTTCTGGCGTATTGATCACCGAACTGTCTATAATTTTTGTGACCTTCTTTTCTCAATAAGCCACTCAATTCCCCTTTAGTGATCTTCACGTCTGCTGCATCTAAAATATCAATGACATCCTCGTTCGTCAGCTTCAGTGCGATTTTCACTTTTTTCAACATGACATTATTCACACTGGAATAATTCTTGATCGAACGATCGGGTTTATTCGGTTGACCAGGCTTAGACGGCTGAGGCCCTCGCTTGAATGTAATGAATCCATTCAAAAAGGACTCCAGCATGCTGTTCGTGCATTTGATATGATCTTCGTCTTCATACGCTTCATCGTCATATTCTTCATCTTCGCTGTCTGACTTTGTGAGAACCTTTTGAACTTCTTCTTTCGTCATGTCGACGCCGCCCAGCTTAAAAATTTCAATCATATCTTGATCTTTAATATCGAGGGCGTAGCGTAATCGAATCAGTATATCATTATTATCCATATATAAACCTCCAAGCTATAGCCTTCACACTACAGTAATTTCAGAAAAACTTTCAAGTCCTAATCATAACATGTTCTACTAAAAGTTAGTGTAACCGAACGGGATAAGTTCTAAGCGGATGATGGATTGACCATCCACTGCGTGCCTTCTAATGAAAGGCGTTCCAAGAAAGATCCCTAACCTTCATATCTTCCATTAAAAAGAAGCCCCCCATTTAATGGAAGGGCCCCTTTTGCTTACCTTGAACATTCATCTAAACCTTACCCTATCTTATACACCCTTGCCTCAAACGGTTGTAAAAGGGAGTGCTCCAATGGACCAGTGTAATTACATAAAAGCACTTGATTCGCTGCAAATTCATCCGGCCAGTTAAAAAAGGCCCTTTCAGATGATAAATTAGCTAAAATCATGTACTTCCCTTCTTCACCCGAACGAATATAACTGAAAATCTGATCATGTTCCTCTAAAAAAGGTGTATAGTCTCCATAAATAAGTGCCTTTTCCTGGTTCCGTATTTGAATCATTTTTTGATAATAATAGTAAATGGAATCGCGATTATTCTGCTCCGCAGCAACGTTGATTTCTCTGAAATTCGGGTTCACTTTTAACCACGGTGTCCCTGTAGTAAACCCAGCTGAATCCTCGGCGGACCATTGCATAGGGGTCCGGGAATTATCCCTCCCTGTCCTCCATATGACGGACATCACTTCCTCATGAGGTACTCCCCTCTCCGTTTCCTTCTTATAAAAATTCTTTATGGCGACGTCATCATAATCTTCAATGGATGGGAACTGGACATTCGTCATTCCGATTTCCTGCCCTTGATAAATGAAAGGCGTTCCTTGCATAAAGAAGTAAAGAGTAGCCAGACATTTACTTGACTCTACTCGATACGTCCCATCGTCTCCGAGGATGGAGACGGTTCTCGGAAGATCATGATTTTCCAAAAACAAAGCATTCCATCCTTTCCCGTTCAAAGAGGTTTGCCATTTGGTGAAGATTTCTTTTAATTCATGGATGTCCACCTTTTCCTTGCTTCTCTCCCAAAGTCCAACATGCTCGAACTGGAAGATCATATCAAACTTGCCTTCCTTTTCACCGACCCACTGATCAGCCTCTTCCACAGTGACCCCATTAGCTTCTCCAACGGTCATGATGTCATATTGGGAAAATGTCTCTTTAACAAGCTCCTCAAGGAAAACATGAATGCCTTCACGATTCCTGTGGCCGTCATGGGAAGGAACAAAGGTCTGCCCATCCAATTCTGGTAAATCCGGGTAGCCAGGCACTTTTTTGATGTGGGAAATGGCATCGATTCGAAAACCATCAATCCCTTTGTCCAACCACCAGTTGACCATTTTGTACAGTTCTTGACGCACTTCAGGGTTTTCCCAATTCAAGTCCGGCTGTTTTTTAGAGAACACGTGCATATAATATTCTTCTGTATATTCATCGTACTCCCAAATCGATCCTTCGAAAATCGATGCCCAATTATTTGGTTCCTTCCCATCTTTCCCGGGATGCCATATATAGTAATCTCGATATGGATTCTGCTTGGAAGACTTGGACTCCTGGAACCATCTATGCTCATCAGAAGTATGGTTAATGACTAAATCCATAATCAACTTCATCCCCCTGTTATGAACTTCTCTCAAAAGTTCATCAAAGTCTTCCATCGTACCGAACTCATCCATGATTTTTTGATAATCACTAATATCATAGCCGTTATCATCATTCGGAGATTGATAGACAGGAGACAGCCAAATGACATCGATTCCAAGATCCTGCAAATAATCCAGCTTGCTTAAAACCCCAAGCAAATCTCCCGTTCCATCTCCATCTGCATCCTTAAAACTTCGCGGATACACTTGATAAACAACCGCTTCTTTCCACCATTGCTTCTCCATCCTTCTCCCCCTCTAAATCTATTTCACAGCGCCTTCCGAAACACCGTTGATGATTTGTTTTTGTGCAAAAAAGTAAAAAATGATAACCGGAATGACCGCAATACTAAGTCCCGCCAACGCTAGATGCCACTGTTTGGTGTACTGTCCGAAGAAGTAGAACATCTTCAACGGAATCGTAGCATTCGATTCTCCAAGGACAAGAGAAGGCAGTAAATAATCATTCCAAATCCAGATGACATTCAAAATAGCGACCGTAACTGAAATCGGTTTCAGCAAAGGGAAAATCACATACCAGAACAATTGGAAACGATTCGCTCCATCAATAATCGCCGCTTCGTCCAACGCTTTCGGTATACCCGTTAAGGCTCCGTGGTACAAGAAGATGGACAGGCTGCATCCAAAGCCTAGGTACATGAAAATAAGACCGGGCGCATTCAACATATTCACGGATCCAAACATGGAAATCAAAGGGATCATGACGGACTGGAAAGGAATTAGCATAGCCGCTACGAATACAAAGAAAAATACGCCACTCAGCTTACTTTTGTTTCGGTTCAACGCATAGGCAGCCATCGAAGAAAATAAAATGATGACCGCGATACTCAATGTTGAAATGAGAATCGAATTGAACAATGATTTCAGGAAAGTAAGCTCCTCAAAAGCTTGGATGAAATTCTCTATCGTAAACATTTCAGGCAGGCCCAGTACACCACTGAAAATTTCTCTTTTCGTCTTGAATGCATTGACGATCATCAAATAAAAAGGAGCAAGCCAAACTAAACCAAGGATGATTCCGAACACTTCCAGGCCTAATAAATTCCGACGCTCTTTACTTCTTCCCATTTACATTTCCACCTCTCGTTTCTTGTTGTAAAACACTTGCGTCAATGCGATGACAGCTACAATCAAGAAGAAAATGACCGCTTTTGCTTGTGCATAGGCCATTTCATTATCTGAAAAAGCTGTT
The DNA here is from genome assembly GCF_900104185.1 of Halobacillus aidingensis. GTDB lineage: Bacteria > Bacillota > Bacilli > Bacillales > Halobacillaceae > Halobacillus > Halobacillus aidingensis. The sequence continues at coordinate 207,105 of NZ_FNIZ01000004.1, forward strand.
CTCACAATTTCCATCGCCACCATCTGCGTCGAATTGAAAGGTCCTCCATTCGTTAAAGAAAGGTTTTGATCGTAAATTTTGAAACCCATCGATAATGTTAAAAACATACTTACAGTAAAGGCTGGTGCCACCAACGGAAAAGTGATATTTTTGAAACGCTGGACACTGCTCGCCCCATCGATCTTAGCCGCTTCAATCAACTCTTTTGGAATATTCTCTAAATAGGCAATATAGATAATCATGATATAGCCCGCCATTTGCCAAGCGGTCAAAATAACAAGGCCCCAAAATCCTGTACTCGTCGTAGATAGCCATCCTTGTAAAGCTTCCGACCCAATTCTATTTCCGATATCAGAAAAGACATTAATGAAAATAAACTGCCAGATGAAGCCTAAAATCAACCCTCCAATCAAGTTCGGCATGAAAAAGATCGTTCGAAGCCAGTTATTGGAGCGGATACTCCTTGTGACTAACAGCGCCAGTCCTAACCCCATGGCATTTAATAAAAGAACGGTGACGACCGCAAATTTGACGGTAAACCAAATCGAATTTAAAAATTCGGCCTCTTGAAATAACTGCACATAGTTTTGGAAGCCTACGAAAGAATTCGCTACAAGACCATTCCAATCTGTAAAAGAGAAGATAAAACCATAAACAAAGGGAACGACAACGACTAATAAAAGACTTAAAACCACAGGACTAAGGAACAACCAAAACCAAGGACTCCGATTACTCATACATTTCCTCCTCCTCTTTTTAAAAAAAGAGGCTAACATCTCAGATAAATACCGAATGTTAGCCGTTCTTAAATAACCTTCTATTGGTCCATTCTCGTCCACTCTTGCTTCGAATCTTCAACAAGCTCATCCCATGTCATTTCTCCGTCAATATATTTCTGAACGTTTGATCCGACATAATCGCCCCACGTACCAGGATATCCAAGAAAGACCCATCCAGTCGTTTGATCTTCAGAAGCGTATTGGTAGATCTCTTTGGACAATGGGTCAGAAATTTCGTCTGTATTATAGCCCTCATAAGCGGGTATGAATTTGAACTCGTTAAGCACGTAGTCCTTCCCTACATCGGAAGTGTACATCCAATCAAGAAAGTCTTTAGCCGCTTGAATCGTTTCATCATCACTGTTGTTATTGACCGCCCAGTAGTTCGGAACACCTACCGGAAGCTTGCCTTCCTCTCCATCTACAGGGATAGGGAGAATCCCCATTCCTTCTTTCGCAAAATCGGAATCCATCTGTTCGACAGATGGGTAGACCCAATTCCCTTGTTGAATAATAGCTACTTCTTGGAGAGAGAAATATTGTTCTACTTGTTGAGAATAGTCCAAGCTTAATGTTGGTTGAATTGAATAATCGTTTTGCAAGTCGATCATACGCTTGAATTCTTTATTTCTCTCAAATTGAACACCTTCCGCCTTGTATGCCTCCATTACCATATGATTGAACTCTGGAGCAAGGTAGACATTTGATAAGTGATTGCCTGGCACCCACTTCTCTTTCGCTGGGAAAGCGAAAACAGTCTCGATCCCCAGTTCATCCTTCTGGCTGTCCAGGGTTTGCACCGCCTTTTCCAAGTCTTCATAAGTTAAAATTTCAGACGGATCGATCCCAGCCTCTTTAAACATGTCTTTGTTGTAAATCAACCCATACCCTTCTTGGTTAAAAGGGAGACCATGTAATTCCCCGTCTTTCGTGACCGGATTCAATGTTCCTTCTAAAGCTAAGTCAGCGAGTTCCGTATCCGAGAGGTCCGCTAAATACTCTTCATAATTGGCAGCCTCCGTTGGCCCAGCAATACTAAAAATTTCCGGCTCATCTCCGGATGCAAACTTCGTCTTCAGTGAACCAGCATAGTCAGACCCTCCACCGACACTCGTTATTTTAATGTCAACCTCTGGGTTTTCTTCTTCGTACTTCTCTGCAAGTTCTTCAAACTGATCATTGAACTCAACTTTCCCTTGGAAGATTTCTATTGTCGTTGCATCCTCAGAGCTTTCAGACGAAGAACCAGCTCCAAAGGAACAACCAGCTAGAACACCAGCAAACAAGACAGACACCAACGCAGCACCTTTCTTTTTCATACCATCCACTCCTTTGTGATATCGGTTTCATACATAAGTAAAAAAATATTGCGTGAATCCAACTAAAAAATCAAGGCCAACAATTCGGCAGATATGATATCGGTTTCACAAACGACCAAAATAAACGACTGCTTCCACCTGTTTACAAAATCTTACTATGCGCATCTTTATTAATTCGTATTATACACATATATGATAACGGTTTCAACAGTCGTTTTTATATTTTTTATGTGGAAGACCTAACGACTAGTTCCACGGAAAGTTCTTGGTCGGTTTGATCTAAGGGGTGATTTTTCAGTAAGCGCAAAAGCGTATCTACTGATTCCCTCCCCATTTCCTTAATCGGCTGCCGGATCGTTGTTAGCGCTGGATCAATCATTTCAGCAATCGGTTGGTCATCAAATCCTATGACAGCTAAGTCCTCTGGAATGTTCAGGCCCAAAGATTTAGCTTCCCTTAGTACACCCGCAGCAATTTCGTCACTTCCTGTGAAGATGGCATCAGGTCGGTCTCTCATTTCAGCAATCTGACGCATGACTTGTTTGCCGTCCTCAATCGTATGCTTATTGATGAAAACCCAACTCGTATTGATTTGGATATCATAGTCGTTCAGCGCCTTTTGAAACCCAACGTTCCGGTCTTTATCCTTTCCATCATCGACGAACAATCCACCGGTACAATAAGCGATTCTTCTATACCCCCGATCGAGCAAATGCTTCGTCCCTAAATAGGCCGCTTTCATTTGATCTACACGTACCACAGGTAAATCGGATTGGCTCATATATTCATTACAAAGCAGAATGGGGCCGAACTTCGTATAGGATTCAATTACTTCCCTGTCGTTTTCGATGGATGTCATAATCAGACCATCCACTTGCTTTGTCTTTAATAAGTTCAGAAAATATAATTCTTTATCTTTTTTTTCATCACTTTGAAACATAAGCACCTGGTAATTATTCTCGTAAGCTACCTGCTCAAGAGCGTCGACCAAATAGGAGAAAAAAGGGTTCACAATTCTCGGCACGATTACTCCGATTGTGTTGGTCAATTGTCCCCGCAATCTTCTAGCAGAGGGATTCGGGTGATAACCAAGCTCCTCCATCGCCTTGTACACAAGCTCACGTTTTTCCTTGGATATATAAGGATGATTATTGATAACGCGTGAAACCGTCGCTTTGGATAGTCCTGTCTTTTCGGCTACATCTGAAATTGTGGCCATATTGTTCACTCCATCGTTTTATGAAATCAGTTTCATATTTATCATATCTTATTATCCTTCCAGGTTCAATGTTCTATAACATAGATGTTGCCTGCAGATGATTCATCTCTGTCCCCTCATGCTCCAACGATCACATCATACCTATAGAAAAAAGACCGCAGGAAGCGGTCTTTTTTCTATACGTCTATTGATCTGAATGGGGGTAAAACATCACCTTAATGAAAGAACCGTTCTGATTAATCAGGCTCTCGAAAGTAGACGGCCCTTCTTCCAAAGATAATCGATGGGAAATCAGTGGCTGAATGTTCAGCTGTCCTGTACTCATATAGTGTAAAGTTGAACTCCATTCTTTCCCTGGAAAAGGGGCGGAGATGGCGTTCCAGGACCCAATGACCTTCAATTCATTACGGACAATCCTTTCAAAATAAAACCTTTCCATATCAACGTTTGCATAAGGGATGCCCATGTATAGCACTTCGCCTCCTTTTTTGGGAAGCGCCAGCACTTGTTCTGAAGTAACAGGAGAGCCAGCACATTCGACAGCTAGATCAACCCCCAACTGGTCTGTCACCTCTAGCCCCCTCTCATGAGGGAGGACGTCTTTTGGATTGATGAGCACATCTGCTCCGACTTTTGCTGCTATTTCAAGTTTTTGATCATCAATGTCTATGGCAATCACTTGTTCAGCTCCGAAAATCTTCGCCCATTGCACAGCTAGAAGTCCTATGCTTCCACATCCCATGATGGCCACTTTGGCTCCCGGCTGGACACTTGTACGGTAAAATCCGTGGGCGACTACAGATGACGGTTCCACCATGGCAGCTGCATCATAGTCCACATGATCAGGAAGGGAAAGGACATGGCTTGCAGGAAGGGTTACGAACTCAGCATATGCCCCCGGGTGACGCGCTCCAATGAGGGTCAACCTCTCACATTGGGCCAAATCCCCTTTCAGACAACTGTGGCATTCTCCACAATAGAATGTCGGACAACCTGCTACACGGTCCCCAGGTTTGATGCCTTCGACATTAGGTCCCGTTTCGACAACCTCACCGGAAAACTCGTGTCCGAAAGTCATCCCTTCTACATAAGGTCCCAATTTCTTATACCTTGAAACATCAGAACCACAAACACCAACAGCTTTCACTTTGATGACGACTTCATCTTCTTTTCTCACAACTGGATTCGGTTTTTCTTCGTACCGAATATCTTGCGCTCCATAAAGGTTCAAGGTCTTCATATGTCTCACCTTTTTCTTCCTACATATTTTCCGTATCATCCACGGGTTCGGAACCGGGGGATCTCTTATTCATGATTTTCAAACAGGCTCCACCTACAATAATAGAGTTGAAGATCATTTGGTTTTCAAAATAGACATCTCCGATAGACCGCATGGGGCCTAGCATAAATTCTAAGAATGCATCGACCATATACAACCCCTCTTTTCTTTACTCTTAATCGACAGGCGTCAATAGAACTTTGATTGCTTCCCCTTTTTTGATGGCCTGATACGCCTGTTCCCATTCCGTAATCGGAAATTCATGGGTTACCATCGAGCGAGCGTTCACTCGACCGCTGTTCATCAGTTCTAAAGACGGCTCCCAATCCGATGATTTTTGACTTCGACTTCCTACAACCCGGATTTCTTTTTGGATGATCTTTTCTAAGTCAAACTCGATTTCCGGTTTAGCGAATATACCCACTTGTCCATACTGTCCTTTTTTCTTCAACAAATCCAACGCCAGGCCAGCCGCTGGTATGGCTCCGGAACATTCGTACACGACATCTGCACCATAGCCATCTGTGAGCCCATGGACAAACTCCTGTAAATCACGCTTTTGAATATCGATGGCATAATCAATTCCCAGCTCTTCTGCCTTGCTCAACCGGATTTGGTCATGAGACAAGCCGGCAATGATCACGGTAGCTCCTCGACTTTTGGCTACCTGTGCCGTAAACAATCCTATAGGTCCCGGTCCAATGACGACCACCAGGTCTCCAGGATTGATGACTGTTTTTTCAACAGCATGATAGGTACAGGCAAGCGGCTCCGTCATTGCGCCCGAACGGTAATCGACTTGTGACGGAAGGTGGTGCACGCTTTCCTTCCGTGCAATCAAATATTTGGCGAACCCACCGTCCTGCTGGGTACCGAGACCTTTCCGATGGTTACACAGGTTGTAGTCCCCGCTTCTGCAATACTCACATTCTCCACATACATAAAAGGTCGTTTCAGAAGTGACTCGATCCCCGATTTTAAACTCTGTAACGCCTTCTCCGACATCAACAACGACTCCGGAAAATTCATGTCCCAGTGTCACAGGGACCTTCACCTTATAATGGCCTTCATAAGTATGGATGTCAGACCCACAAATGCCCGTGTATTTAACTTCGATCTTCACTTGGTCTTTTCCGACTTCTGGTACTGGTTTATCTTGAACTACTAAATTACCGTATCCAAGTTCTGTCTTAACAAGCGCTTTCAAAATTATCCCTCCCTTTAATTGAACAAACTAAAGACTTTAAAGATGATCCAGTTGACTAAGTTTCCACCCTGGTCAATACTTGAAATCTTTGCAGACCCTTCCGGCATTTCAAAGTCAGCATTCACAGCCATTTCCGTGAAAACAGGTGCCACGTCTGTAGCCATATAAAGAGATAAAGCGATCATCAATGTCCCTACAATGACGGAATGAACAATATTTCCTCGTGCAGCTCCAACGATGAAAGCGACTACAAATGGAATAGTAGCCAAGTCCCCGAACGGAAGCAAAGAGTTGCCTGGCAGAACGACGGCAAGAACAACCGTAACCGGTACAAGGATCAGAGCCGTAGAGATGACGGCAGGATGCCCAAGAGCAACGGCGGCATCAAGCCCGATATAAATTTCCCGATCGCCAAAGCGTTTAGATAACCATTCACGTGCCGACTCAGAAACAGGCATTAATCCTTCCATAAGGATTTTGACCATTCGAGGCATGAGGACCATAACCGCTGCCATAGCCATTCCGATTTCAATGACCTCCCCGACACTGTAGCCGGCAAGAATTCCGATGGTCGCTCCTAAGAACAATCCGATGAAGATCGATTCTCCGAAAATCCCAAATCGCTTCTGAATCGTCTCCGGATCCGCGTTCCAATTTTTCACCACCGGCACTTTATTCAGTAATTGCACTAAAAAGATACCAGGAGCATAAGAAATGGTACTTCCTGTGGCGATGGAAACACCCGGAAGGTCGAAGAATTTACTGACCATAGGTGCCGTCCAATCTGCGACTTTAAGACATACGATTTGGAAAAGGACCGCTGCAATCAAACCCTGAATAATACTTCCCGAAACCGCATATACCATGGCGGCCATAAAGGTATAGTGCCAGAAATTCCAAATATCTACGTTCATCGTTTTCGTTGTTTTCGTTAAAAGCATGATGACATTAACGATAAGGCCCAAAGGAATGATGAATGCGGCGACTACGGACGCCCACGCGATTGATGAGGAGGCCGGCCAGCCTACGTCAATGACGTTCAATTCCACACCTAATCGATCCACCATGCCCTGCGCCGCTGGCCCTAAGTTATTGACCAGCAAATCTACAACTAAGAAAATCCCTACAAATGCCACTCCAATCGTTAAGCCGGATCGGAAAGCCTTTCCCGGTTTCTGTCCGAACAGTAAACCTAATAAGAAAATGGCGACAGGCAGAATGACTGTTGCCCCTAAGTCTAAGAATCCTTGTACGATGTCGACGAAACCCTGCATGAAAAATCCTCCCTCGTTCTATCAGGTGACCAATCGTCCGTTTACTTCTTTAGTTCCTGTAGAATTTCTTTTTTTGTCTCTTCTGTTCCAATTCCAGTCAAAAAGGATCTCGCGTTAATCACAGGGAAACGATAATCCTTCTGAGTCATAGCTGTCGTCACCAGCAAATCAGCTGTATCTTCATAACTGCCCACTTCTGCGATTTTGATTTGGACAAGATCGACGTCCAAGTTATTTTCTTTTGCCATATCTTCAATCGCTCCATTCACGACTGTAGATGTTGCGATTCCTGCTCCACATGCGACCAATACTTGTTTCTTTGCCATGATTATTTCTCTCCTTTTTTAGTAGATTCCTATTTTTGAAGCGCTGTCAAAATCTCTTTTTTCGTAGCATCCGTCCCGATTCCTGTTAGAAACGATCTCGCATTGATGACCGGAAACGAATATTCCTTCTGTGTCATAGCTGTCGTGACCAGTAAGTCTGCTGTGTCTTCATAGCCACCGACTTCTGCAATTTTAATTTGGACAAGGTCGACATCCAAATTGTTTTCTTTCGCCATTTCTTCAATTGCTCCGTTTACGACTGTAGACGTTGCGATTCCTGCTCCACATGCGACCAATACTTGTTTCTTCGCCATGATTATTTCTCTCCTTCAAGCGCATCAAAGTCCAGTTTTTCTTCCAACAGACCTCTGATGCTCGATTTATTTTTTTCTTCAAGAATGGATAACAAAACCTCTTCATTTTGGAAAACGGCCATCAACTGCTGCAACAAAGATAACTGGGAATGGGCTTCATCCATAGCTAACAAAAATACGATTTGGACTGGAATCGTTTCCTCATCATCACCCATGACGCCGAACTCGACCGCTCTGTCCAACACTCCTATACTCACTGTCTTCCGGTGAACATGTTCCACATCCGTATGGGGAATAGCCACCGCTACACCTGAAGTTGGCAGCCCTGTCGCGTATTCTTCTTCCCTTTTGATAATTGCGGGAATGAAGCTCTCCTTGACTAAATCTAAATCCACTAGATTCTGACCCATTTTCTCTAATACTTCTTCTTTGGATTTCGCTTCTACGTTCAGTAGAATGACAGATTCATTAAAGTAAATATTGCTCATCTTATTCACCACTTATTTATAAGATATTGACTCCGTTCATTCACCGGAGTAACTCTGGATCAGTTCATGGATCTCTTTCGTTTCTTCCATTTGCATGAGTCGGTTCCGATCCAGCTCTGAGCTTGCTAAGTTCATCAATTGCATCAATCCATGCATATGCTTTTTCTTATCTTCAGCTGCGATGACGACGATAACGTGTACCTTTTCATCCGGATTAAAGGAAACCCCTTCCTTCACCTTCAATAGACTCATCCCTGCTCTATTCACTCCGTCTTCTGGAGCTGCATGGGGAATGGCAAAGTGAGGAGCGATAATGATATAAGGATCCCTCACCATCTGGTGGACCATCGTCTCCACGTACCTTTCTTCTACGTATCTCTTTTGTACGAGAGGTTCAGATGCGATTCTAAGAGCTTCTTCCCAAGAGTCCACTGACCTTCTTACTGTAATGTGATCCATTTGGATAAAATCATCTAAATGTAGGGATCTGCGCTCTAAGCTACGTTTGATGGATGACTCTTCATCACGGTGAACATAAGAGTTGAGTTCTTCAATCAATGCTTTTTCATCATGGACTGTCGTGTGATTTTTAATAATATCCATGAGATGATCCACATGGATGTCATTCAGAATGTAGCCTTGCACATCCATCATGACCTGCTTTCTTAACCTCAAGCGGTCGTCCTGATTTAAAAATGCCTTGCAGACCATCACTTTTTCTTCACTTTCCAGCATAGTTGTGGAGAATACATAGTCGTAATCCAATTCATACTCCATGTATTCACGGACGGATAAAGAATCCAGAAAAACAAATTCCGGAAACAGTTCCGTCAATTGATTAAAGAGTAATCGTGATACCGAAACTCCTTGAGGGCAAACGACTATTGCCTTTACCTTTTTCTCAATACTTTCTCCTTGTCTCGTCATCCATCCTCCAATAAGCATAGTCACATAGGTGACTTCGTTATCTGGAATTTCTTCGTCAATATAAGCTTTCAGTGGAGAAATGGATCGCTTGACGAGATGATGGACTTCCTTGAGCTCTTCTGTAATGGAACCTTGAATGACTTGTGTTTCTGTAAGCCCGTATTTGATCCGGTAGTAAGCCGGGCGAATGTGTTGAAAAAGCTTTTCGACCAGCTGTGATCGATCTTGGAAGTTGATACAGGCACTTCTTTCGAAAAGCTGAAGCATTTGTTCTATGACTGGAATCAAGTCCCCCCTCGAACCTACATCGGACAGTTCTTCTGAACGATATACATTTGTCGTCAATAAATGAAGAGTCATGAATAACCGCTCTTCTTCAGGGATATCAATGGATTCAAAAATTTCCCCAATGACTTGATATTCGTTCGTACTCGATATATCTTCATGCTTCACAGGGAAGGTGGAGATGACGAACCCCCTCTCCATCCTTCTTAATATCAACGCAAGGATGTAAGGCATGGTTTCCATTTTTTCATCTGTGAACTGAATATTGAGCTGGTCTTCAAATTTTTCAATTTTTTGCGTGAATCTCCTCAATTGTTCTGAAGATAGAAGGGCCAATTCTTCCACTTTGCTTGCCCCGTTATGCACCAACAATTCGTAAGTCACCTTAATGAGGACCCGACGAATCTGGAACTCTTTCCCCTCCAGCATATAACCTTGTTTCCTTGTGTATTTGATGGTTACGCCATACGATTCCAAAAAGGATTGGGCCTGCTTCAAATCATTGAGAATGGTATTCTTGCTGAAATCCAACTCAAAGGTAAAATGATTCAGGGATAGCTCTTCTCTGCTCAGAAGCATCAAAATAATGAAATAAATCCTTTGTTTTTCAGATAAGACGGCTACGCCAACCGACGACTTCTGTTCTCCATTCACTTGAGCGAAGACCGACCGATCAATGATGAATTGCCCCTGTCTTGTACGCTCAATTTCAGGAAGGTTGTGAGACACTAACCAATCGTTGATTTTATTGAAGCTGTAACCAAGTTGCCTCCGTGTTAACTCGTACTTCTTTTCGAGTGTTGTACTTGTGATTCTCGGATTGACAACCAATTCTTGAAGAATTTTGTTGCTTCTTTCATTGAGTTCCACTCTCTGTCCCCCTTCCGCATTTTTATTGTAGCACCTATAAAAACGTCTATGTATACGCTTTCATCCCAAGATAGTGAATAGGGATTGTACATCATAGGGATTTACTTTTTTAAAATTCAAACATTTGTAGTGGAAAAATAGGCATCTCCCCCCCTTTGGAAGCCACGTGTCTATTCATTTGAGGGGTGCCCATATGGATGGAAAATAAAAAGACAACCTGCGTGATCGACAGATTGTCTTTCTTTGATCCTGTTAGGAAGAATTACAAAAGGTTATGGATTCGACCAGCAAAAGACTGCCCGTCCATCAGCCTCTTTCCTCCCCCTTGAACAAAGTTCGGTTTTCCTCCGCCCTTTCCTTCGATAAGGGGCATCACCTGCTTGGCGACCTCGTTCATATTCCTATCGATGTCCTCTCCGCGAGCAAGCACAAACTGTAACTGTTTCTCCTGTTCACTGATCAGAATGACATATGCTTCTGGAGCTTTTTCGATGATGGCTTTCCCTAGAGACTGCAGCGTTTTTATTGAACGATCATTAAAGACACGCTGGATCACCGACTGCCTATTGGACGCTGAAAGGATTTCCTCCGCTTCATAGTGAAGGAGTTGTCCCTCCAGCTCGGCAATTTTCTTATCCTTTTCCTTACTTGCATGGATGAGCTCACCAACTTCATCGACAAGCTGTTGTTCCGGCTTCGGAACGATCCGCTTCAATTCGGTCAACACCTGATGCTTCTGACCGAGTTTTTGCAAGACACGATTACCGCACACGAACTCTAAGCGCACCTGGTGCTTGTTTTTTGTCCATCCTAAAAACTTGGCAGCCATGACTTCACCTGTGGAATGAGGGTGCGTACCCCCACAGCCGTTGTAATCGATCTCTGGGATGATAACAAGGCGCACATCACCCTTAACGGCGAGTGGTTTACGAAGCGGATACTCTCCCGCTTCCTCAACAGACATCCATTTCGTTTCAACCGGGTAATTGGAGCGAATGATCTGGTTGACCTGTTCCTCCACTTTTACCAACGTTTCATCAGACAGCTTTCCCGTATCTAAATCAATCGTCACCGTATCTTTTCCTAAATGAAAGCTCGTGGTCGGGATATCGAACTGATCGTCGAAAACAGCTGAAATGATATGCTGGCCACAGTGCTGCTGCATGTGGTCAAGCCGTCGCTCTTGATTGACCTTCCCATGCACCCTTCCTTCTGTGGACAAATCTTCTTTTATGTAATGGCGTACTTCATCGTCCACTTCTTCGACACCGAACACCTCAACATCATTCAAAGTTCCTTCGTCGTGCGGCTGGCCTCCGCCTGTCGGGTAAAACGCTGTTTCTTCGAGCACTACATACAAACCGCGTTCATCTTCATCTGTTTTAACCACCTTTGAGTCAAAATCCATCGTATAAACATCTTCATAGTACAGTTTTCTCGTCATTGGACGTTCCTCCTATGTATTCTTAAGGGTATCGTAACACGTATAGAAGGTCGAAGTGTTTCACTCACCCTTTATGACCATTCCTTCATTAAAAAAAGAAAGGGCAAGCGTCTACAACGCTTGCACACATTCCGATTTAAATAGACAGCCTCCCTGACAACTCGTACATACCTTCATCAATTTGAGACGTTTGTGAAAAGACATCATCAAATATGTAGCTCACAGGCGTATTGTTTTTAAGACCGACGACCTTGCCAGATTCTTTCGCGAGTAGCAGATCAATCGCATATGCACCTAACCGACTGGCCAGCACTCGGTCTCTCGCAGTTGGAGCTCCCCCACGCTGCGTATGGCCTAGAACGGTGACGCGGGATTCAATCCCTGCTTCTTCTTTCAACTTGGTGTTGAGATCGATTCCACTCACACCACTACCTTCCGCTACAATGATGATACTGTACCTTTTGTCTCGAGAAGGTCCACTTTTAATCTGTTCAAAAATGGTGTTGATGTCCTCTTTTTTCTCAGGAATCAAAATATTCTCTGCTCCACCGGCAAGCCCCGACCATAACGCCAGGTTCCCTGTATCTCTTCCCATCACTTCAATGATTGATGATTTTTCATGGGAAGATGCCGTATCACGAATACGATCAATATAATCAATGATTGTATTTAACCCTGTATCAAAGCCGATGGCCTCAGCCACACCCGGGATATCATTATCGATCGTGGCCGGGATGCCGATACATGGAAAGTTCTTTTTTTGCAATGAAGCAGCAATTGATAAGTCTTCTATTCCGCCAATCACAACTAAGGAATCGATTCCTTGTTTGTGCAGTTTTTCGATGGCTTTCTCCTGACCTGCATCCGTGTGAATTTCATCACATGTGTAGGATTGCAGGATCGTTCCTCCGCGTTGAATAATAGAGCCCACGGATGATGCATCCATTTTCTCCAACGTTTCATTCAATAGGCCTTGAAAACCATACTTGATTCCAACCATTTCAACGCCGTAATAGATTCCTGACCTTACGACTGATCGTATGGCTGCGTTCATTCCGGGAGCATCAGCTCCACTCGTCAACACACCGATTCTATCCATCGTCATCACTCACTTTCCTACGAATCAACACTATATATTCTATACCCTTCCAATGCCTGCCACAAGTCGGCCTTCTTCACCAATAAAGCAATGGTATGAGTTTTGAGGGAGGCCCAACGCCTCCAGCCATAGAATAACCTTATCCCAAACCGTTCATAATGAAACTAATGACAGGTAAAGGAGGGATTAGGAATGAAATCGAAAGCCCAAATTTCCAAAGAAAAAAGAAGTACATTAACCAAAGCACAAGAAGTAAGGTTCCAGCAAGAATTTAAACGAGCGAATAAAATCGTAGAAAACACAAGAATGAAGTAATGGTCCTTACAGCGGTCTTCCCCTTACTGTCATAAGAAAACACCCAGCACTGCCATCCTTGGGGCAGTGCTGGGTGTTTCATTTTGTTTAAATACGTCATTTTCTCTCTGTCGCTTTCCTTACCTATACTGTTTTCTCCGTACCCACATCGTCGCTGCCCATTTTTCTCCGATTGAGACGGGAGAGCCGCCGTGCAGGGTCCGTTCATTGATTACAGGGTCGGAATAAAAATATTCGAAATAGACCCCCATGCCTTTTTGAGGAGAGACAGATAAATTCATGTTCGGGAAGTACGTTTCCCCACCCTCTTCCACATCGTTCAAGTAAAGTACAAGCGTGCTGATTCTCGGGTTGTTCATTGCCTGGACCTTCGATTTAAAATAGTCATAATGCGCTTTATATTCTTGGCCTTGTTTATAATTCAAGATGTGAAGTCCTTCTCCATGTTCAACGGGTACATTCATAATGTGCGCCAACCGCTTTTCAATGCGGGTGGTAATATCATCCTCAGGCAAAAATGTGCTACTGCTCGTCCGAATGTTGCTCACTTCATGACGCGACCCGATTTTCGATCGGTTCATCCGATTTTTAGAAAGACGGATAAGCTCGTCACATTCGGCATCACTGATGACGTTACCCAATATAGCAATCTTAGGATCTTCCATTTTGGCAATGATCGTAATCTCGCGGTCTTCTGTCATAATCCTGTTGCCCTTGTGGTCAAAGATGGAAGCTTCTTTCACTGTTAATGTCAACTTTTCATCAACCTCTTCTTATTTTAATAAAACGCTTTCAAATAAACGGATATCCTTGAAGAAGATCGGATATGAGAAATATCTTACCACCTTTTTATGATTTATTCCTGAGTTTTTATAAAAATTACAAAATTGTTCACAAATGACAAATTGTTTACTATTTTTATTTATCTGACCCCCAAAGAATGGTTGATTTTATTAAAAAAACACTACCCCTTCACGTCTTCCACATTGTAAGGAGATAGTGTTTTTACCTACCCAAGATTAAACTACTGCATCTTTTTACTTTGTTGAAGAAGCTTGGATTTTCCTGTCCTTTCCCATTCTTCTACTGTTTCATAGGCTTTTTCAGGAGTATATCCCTTCCCTACAAGCAATCCCATTAAGATGAACTCTTGAAGGATGTGCGTAGCATTGATCCCTCTTTTAACGTCTTCTAACCCTTCATTCACCAAGTATTCCGTGTACTTCACCCATTCGTCTGGAGTTTTACCATAAACAAGGGTATTTCCATTTCCTTGACCGTTGTCTTCTTCCGCAGTCATCGCTTCTGCTTTGGTTGCATGAACCGTACCAAATGGATGATTAGGAGGGGCGTATATCGAATAGAGTTTAAGTGGCGTATCACCTGTATTGGTTACATTATGCCATGTTCCAGCAGGGATCATGATGGCGTCATCATCATAAACATTTCTTTCAAAACTTAAATCATTTTTATTCTCGCCCATTTGAACAATCCCCTGCCCCTGTTCAATACGTAGGAACTGATCGACATTTGGATGCACTTCTAACCCAATATCACCACCTGGGGGGATACTCATTAAGGTTACTTGTAAGTTTGATCCTGTCCATAAAGCCGTCCGATAGGTTTGATTTTGCTTCGTCGCTTCATTGATATCTATGACGAATGGACTGGGTCCATAATCTTTTGCCATCAACCTGTTATAGTAATAAGATCCATATGCTTGGTTAGGAACAGGCCCAGGCCAATAACCCGCAGAACTTCTGTAGCCATATGCCGGATGATTCACATAATATGGATATTGATGCGTGTAGGGTCCCACATACATTTTCTCAAATCCCTTCCCATTTGTTGATTTATCCTATGTACGGAAAGAGAAGAGTGTCCTTGATGTATGGTTTTGTAATGAATGACACCATTTCCTCTGATACACAATGGCACTCACTGACTGCCCTAGATGGGGTGAAACTAAATGAATATCCTACACTTCCTCAATAAAAAAAGCCTGCCTCCTTATGCTAATGGGTTCACACAAAGAGAGGCAAGCACGAATAACATGTCTAACTTTTTTCTTCCGCTTTCTTCTTAAAATCGAATTTGATTTTGAAATCTTCATCCAGTGTTAAAGCCGTACTGAACGTTTTCTTTCCTTTAAACCCTTTCAACACCTTCGTCCGTTTCTTCTCGCAAAGCGTTTTAATCATATTTGCACTCAGCGATTTCCCTGCCAATCTTTTTGGAAAGCTCACCTTACATCCATTTTTGTATTCGGAACAAGCATAAAATTTGTAACGGTCCATGATGGAGCCCGTCTGACATGCCGGACATTTGGCGATCGGCTGGTTCCACTTCTTCTTCTCGCCAGTATTTCGGATTTGAACCTGTTGAATGGAATCAGGAGTCTCTTGGATCAGTTTTTCAATAAACTGACTCGTCTGTTTGATGAATGTTTGTTTCGATCCTTCTCCGCTTCCGATTTTCTTCAAATACGATTCCCATTTGGCGGTCATGGACGGGCTCGATAACAGCGTCCCTTCAATGGCCTCACAAAGCGTGATTCCTTTGGCCGTGACGTAGACATTGTTCTTTTTCACTTCAATGTATTTTTGCGCCTTGATCGTTTCAATGATGCTTGAGCGGGTGGCTTCAGTACCGAGACCTTCGACTTCTTTCAGGATCTCCACGTCTTCCTCGTCATCCATTAGCTTTCCACACGTTTTCATCATGTTGATCAGCTGTCCTTCGGTGTACGGTTTCGGCGGCTGCGTCATACTTTCTTTTATATGAAGGCGTGCGCCTACCTCTTCCCCTTTTTGGACATTCGGAAGAAGTGCATCTTTATCGTATTTCGCTTTGGACGGCTTAGGAAAAAGCTCTTTCCATCCTTGATGCACTTCCCTCCTGCCTGTCGATTTGAAAGGCAGGTCATGAACATGTGTGAAAATGGTCGTTTCTTCGTACACGTAATCGCTATGGAACATCGCGAGCGTCGTAGCCAAGACCTCTGTATAAATGTTGCGTTCCTCACGGCTCAGCCCATTCAGCTTCTTTTCCGTTGGGATGGACTTCGTCGGGATGATAGCATAGTGCTCCTGAACTTTCTTGCTGTCCACATACCGCTTTCTAGGTTTCAAAGAGATAGGTGTGAAAGAAACGTTCAGCGTATCCTGGTAGGACTTCAAGTTGTTCACTACATAAGAGAATTCGCTTTCCGTGATGTAATTACAGTCAGTCCTCGGATAGGAGACTAGTTTTTTCTCATAGAGTTTTTGCATCGTCTTCAGCACCTGCGATGGTGTGTACTTCCAGCGTCTGTTCGCAACACTTTGCAACGTGGACAGCGAATGCAGTTTCGGTGATTTTTGATGTTTGGTCTTTTTGTCGACCCGTTGGACCATTCCTGTATGGTCTTCTTTTTCTTTCAGCCCATGCTTCTCCATCAGCGCCTGAACCTTAGCTTTATCCTTTTCCTTAATTTCCACTAAACCCTTATAGGAACCTGTCTCTGATTGAAAAAGTCCTTCGATTTGATAGAAAGGCTCGGACACAAAGTTCTCAATCTCCTTGTGTCTCTGGTAGATCAAGTAGACCGTAGGCGACTGCACCCGGCCGATGGACAGATAGCTTCCAAAGCCTTTCTTCTGTAAATGTAAGGTGAACAGGCGGCTGGCGTTGATCCCTACCATCCAATCACTAATTTGACGGGCCTTCGCTTCATCAAACATCCGCAGATCTTTTTCATTGTTTTGTAGATTCTTAAATCCTTTACGCACTTCATCCTTCTCAAGAGAATTGATCCACAAGCGGCGAACCGGCTTCCCTTTCACGCCTGTTAAACGGAGAATGCTGTAGAAAATGTTCGAACCTTCCCGGTCGACATCGGCAGCATTCACTAGCACGTCTGCTTGTTGGAACAAACGCTTGACCTCTTTAAACTGCTCCCACTTCCCTTTCGACACTTTTTCAAGAAATCGATCAGGTACAATCGGCAGTTGATCAAGCTTCCATCTCTTCCACTCCGGTTTATAGTCATGCGGTTCTTTCAATTCCACCAAATGACCGACGCCCCATGTTATCGTCGCCCCGTTCGGGAAGGTATCATCTGGTTTTAGAACAATATATGTTTTCGTCTTTTCCTGTATTGTAAAAGCCTCTGCATATGCTTTTGCCTGAGAGGGTTTTTCGGCTAAGATGACCACTCGTGTCATGGTCTCCCACTCCCTTCATTGAACCCCAAGAGTACTATGGGATGAAGCTTAAAGCAAGGGTTTGACGTAGTTCTCTTGTTCTTTGGCGTGATGCGCTTGACCTTTTGGGCGGGTTGCTCTCCCTTTGGCACGACTCGCTCTCTCTTTGGCGCGACTCGTTCTTCCTTTGGCGCGACTTGCTCTCTCTTTGGCGCGACTCGC
>NZ_FNIZ01000004.1:224826-274621 GCF_900104185.1 Halobacillus aidingensis
TCCCTTTGGTGCGACTTGCTCTCTCTTTGGCGCCACGGAGGCTTTATTAAAAAGTTTTTCACTCCAATAGGAATCTCGCTTTTTTAGTAGAACCTCTTCTCTCCTTACAATAAGCGCTTAATAGTCGATAAACCACATGTCTTGAACTGATCCTTAAAAAGTCTCGAGCTTCTTTATTACTAATGATTTTCGCTACCAGCACAGCATATTCTCTCAATGCTTGTTCATGGGCATAGAGAGATATATGAAAACAAACAGGACATGCCCATTTCATTTTTGTTCTTTTCATCGAATACTTTCCACACGCCGGGCATCTGACTCCTTTTTGCAGATCAGAATAATTCAAATTGTAGCGACTCATGTAGTCAGGGATATACTCCTTGTGGGCATCAACCAGAGCTTGTCCGATCCGGGAGAGTTCTTCCTTTCCAAACATCCTCTTGGGATAAAAACCTTTTTTCTTTTCGATGGTATCAACCAAACTAGTAGCCCGTATGACTTTTTCATAGATACTAGAATCTGAGGAGTCAAATTCCAACGTGCACCGTCGGTTTGTGAAGACGACCAGGAAGTCGATGGGCATACGGGTTCCCAGGTGGTTATACAACCACTCGTCTAATAAATACTTTTGCCGTTCGGCCTGCTCTACAGGATCCTGGAATCCTTCCGTGTCACGACGCATCTCTCTTTTTTCGCGATGGATAGAAATCTGACCGATCATATTTTTAGCTTCAAGGATCAGGATGAATGAAGGGAATAAGATAACGGTGTCGATTTGGAAAAAGTGGCGCCCGTCATTTAGGCGCAGGTTGTGAAGGATGTAATGAGGGCCTTTCAAATAATCGAGGTGAAAATCAAGGGATTGTTCGCCGCTCCAACCGGCTTGTTTTGCGGAGAGGATTTCCTCTAATTGAGGTATTTTCGTGTGGTGAGGTTTAATTCGATGAAGCAGCATTTCCAGATGAGCAATATCAGGTGGGATGATGCGGGGTTTGATGATCATAAGTCCGCTCCTTTCCATTCTATTAAAATGGATGCCCATATATTTGTCCAGAAAAAAGAGATCAATCCAATGGTGGATTGATCTCTATAAATCTTCTAATTAAAAATCAACTTCCTGCCCGTAATAAGCGGCGACAAAGAGTTTTTTCATTTCTTCCACAGACGTTTCACGTGGGTTTGTTCCTGTACATGGATCTTCTACCGCATTTTCTGCCATCTTATCAACGTGCTCATTAAAGAGCTCTTCGGATACCCCGAATTCCTGCAGTGTATTTGGTACTTCCATTTCACGATTTAACTCACGGACCCACTCAATGAGAGCGTCTACGAATTCTTGATCATTTTGACCTTCTAAACCAATTCTTTTCGCCAATGCAGCAAAGCGATCTTCTACTACACTACGGTTGAATTGGATGACATACGGAAGATAAATCGCATTGGCACAACCGTGCGGTACTCCGAATGTCGGTCCACTCTTATGCGCTAAGCTGTGTACGTTACCTAATACAGCATTAGAGAAGGCCATACCAGCCATTGCCTGGGCATAGTGGACTTTTTCACGGCTATCCTTATCTCCTTTGTATGAAGAAAGAAGGTTTTCCCTCAGGATCTCAGCCGCTTCTTTGGCAAGAGCATCTGTAAATGTTGTTCGTGGTTTAGCTACATAGGCTTCAATGCTGTGGGTTACAGCATCCATTCCGCTGTAAGCTGTCACACGTTTCGGCATGGATTCAACCATAACAGGGTCGATGATGGCTAAATCCGGCGTTAGTTCAAAGCTTGCCAGTGGATATTTTACACCTGTTTCTGAGTCGGTAATTACAGAAAGGTTGGAGATCTCCGATGCTGTACCACTTGTTGTTGGAATACCGATGAATTTCGCTTTAGTACGAAGTTCAGGCAGCTCAAATGGTTTGGTCGCATCTTCGAAACTAAGATTCGGATGTTCATAGAACAACCAGAAGGCTTTGGCAGCATCCATCGGGGAACCGCCCCCGATCCCAATAATCCAATCCGGTTCAAAGTCCTTCACCGTCTCCAGGTGTTCTTGCACAAGGTCTGTGGAAGGTTCTTCTTTGATCCCTTCAATAAGCTTTGTCTCTACATTCGCTTCTGCCAGGTTATTCTCAATCGTTTCAAGGTTGCCATTTTCTTTGACAGAACCTCCACCGATCACCAGCAAGGCTTTTTTTCCTTCTAAAGATTTCAATATATCAAGAGCATTTTCACTGAAATAAATATCGCGTGGTATTGTAAAACGGTTCATGTAATCTCCTCCTATATATTCGGGCTACATTGGGGGATATTGCCGCTCTACTCTTTCATCAAACAATTTGGTAGGCTCAGCAACTACATTTAGTCATTTATACCTGCAAATCTAGTATGAAAGTATGGAGGGATGACTTCTTAAAACATTATAAAAATGCCACTTTCCAAACCTCCTGCAGAAGAAATAGATCCTCAATTCTTTGAATAAGATTAAAAGAGGGTTTTAAATCTTATTCGAGGAAGAGGAACTCAGGGGGTAGGTCATGAAATTGAAAGAAGCTTATATTGAAGTAGAACCAGGTATTGAATTATTCGTTCAAGAAGCTGGATCGGGAGAACCTTTAGTGTTTATCCCAGGCTTTACATTCACGACGGAAGTCTTCTCTGAACAAATCCGTTACTTTTCAAAAACTCACCGAACGATTGTCATTGATCCTAGAAGTCACGGGCGATCAACCCTGACGGTGCACGGAAATGATTACGTCACGCACGGGGGAGATTTACAAAAAGTGCTCCATGCTTTAAAGGTTAAGAATGCAACACTTGTCGGCTGGTCATTCGGGTGCCTGACCGCCTGGGAGTATATTCGTCAGTTTGGCACGGAAGGAATCAAATCACTGGTTTTCATTGACATGCCGCCGAAATCCCTCTCTCTGAAGCAGGATACAGATTGGGTGGAAGGGCCGCTGGATGATTTAGCTGCCGCCTATACAAACTACCTCAGGCATCCAAAGGGACAGAGGGAATTTATTACAGCCTATGCATCCGGAGTGATGGTCCAGCGAAAATTAACGGAGAAAGAATTGTCGTGGGTTGTCGAGCAATCCCTTCGCACGCCATACTATATAGCGGCCAACTTATTTTCTTCAGGACTCTTCGCTGATTACCGGGAAGAAGCCTCAAAAAGCAGTGAAACTACACCGACATTGTATGTGGTCGCTGAACATTGGGCTCAAACAGCGATTCCCTATTTAGAAAAACTTGCTCCGAAAGCGTCTGTGAAAGCTCTTGGAGGTCACCTTATGTTCTGGGAACATGGAGAGAAATTTAATAAGATCGTGGAAGGATTCTTAAAAGGATCTCTGGATTGATATAAAAAAAGCAAAAGGAATCGTGAAGCGACCACGATTCCTTTTGCTTTTTTAACTTCTCACCTTCCACATCAGGGGGCACAAAACGAGCGATTGAATTTCGCTTATGGTACGATATGTAAGGTACATTTCAATAAAGAACGGAGCATTTACAATGGTACAAATCGCAAAGCGAGGGTATACCTTTTTTATCAGTCTATATGTCCTCATGCATTTTATCGTATATTTCATAGGTGGAGAAATGCTCTCCACCACTCTTTCCTTATTCGGTTTAGCGGCCTTTGTACTCGGATACTTCTTCTTGCCGGTGAAACAGGCAGCGATCTCCCTTCTGCTGTTGATTATTGCCCTGATTGTTCACATCTCGGCTGGCACTTCACTCATAGAAGGTACTGTATCTGGGTTCACAGTGATGAGTGGACTGATTGCGCTCTTATTGATTGTTCCTACAATCAGTTGGGTTCTGGAAGAAAAGCCCTATATCGAATCAGTCATCAATTTCGCTCAGAATCTGCTTAATACTAGCCGGAAGTTCTATTTTGGAATGATGGTAATCACCCAAATCATTTCTTACTTCTTACTATTCGGATCAATCCCTATGGTCTATAGCATGATCAACGACTTCTTAAGCAATCAAAAAGGAGAGGCGTGGGAGAATTATAAAGGAACGGCCCTCTTGCGTGCTTTCTCTTTAACGACGATGTGGGTCGTCAGTATCCCAAGCTTTATTTTTGCCGTCGATGCGCTTGGTGCATCATTAGGCTTATCGATTTTACAAGGATTTTTTATTTCATTCGCAGGTATCTTATTATCTGTCCTGTTCTCCTATTATCAGGAACGTCATTATGGCGTAGACCTTACGGCAGGAATCCAGGAACAGCTTGAGAAGATCACCGAACAAAAGAAACAGGATACAAAAGGGAACCAGGATGCACTCGAATTCGGCATACTTTTTGTAACGTTATTCGGTTCCATTTTTCTTTTCAACGCATTTTGGGACGTTCAGCTTCTGCTCATTATCCCGATCGTAATCGTGGCCTGGGTCATCCTTTACTTCATCATTCGTAAGAGAAGCAGCGCAATTACGGAGAATGGGAAGACCTATGTAGCGAAAAGCATCCCTAACAAAGCCCAGCAGTTCTCGATTCTACTGGCAGCTGGATTTTTAATCAATGCGGTGAACCAGTCAGGATATGGTGAGTATATAATAGACGGTCTCTTTTACATTACAGACGCCGTACCATTCTTGAACTTCTTATGGGTACTCCCATTTGTGGTGATCATTTTAGGGTTCATAGGACTCGGCCCCTTGACGGTCATCGTACTCGTTTCAGGAATTTTGCAAGGGGTCGAACTTCCCTATCCACCTGAGATCGTTGTACTAGGAATTACTTCAGGAAGCGTGATTTCGATCATGTTATCTCCTCTGATTTTACCATCGATCATCTTGAGTTCTGTGAACAAGTTGAGCATCATTAAGAACGGACTGATGTTCAATTATAAATATGCCATTGCCTTTTATGTCATGGTCCAAATCTATCTCCAGCTGTTTGTTCTGTTTTTCTTATAAGATAAAAAAATCAAAACCTACGAAAAAGTTGAGCATCCTATTATGGCTCAACTTTTTCTTTTTTCCAGGCTACCTTACTGAAACATAAAAAGAACGTTCACTTCCATAAAAAAGAAATGGCAGATGGGTTCTTCGCATATGATTTAAAACGGTCGTTCGGGTTCATATGCGCTTTGAACTCTACACTCAAGAGGGAATTCATGAACATGAATAAAGGTTAGTAAACGGAATTCATGACAGCACAATTAATAAGGATTGCCCCCGTTTACCGGTCATATGAATGTCTTTTATAAGGAGGTTTCCTTTGAAAAGGCTTAATCCAGATAAACTTTTCGTTGAGTTCAGGCATGGTGTTACAAAAACCGCTCCCCTGTTAGGACGCAGGTACACATTGACCCACTCAGACATAACAGCAGAGCTTTTTCTTACGCTGGGATTGTCGTATGCCTATGACAAGATTACCCCAATGAGAGATGAAGTACTTGCTGAATGGAGGATAGAAAACGGTTGCCCCTACCTCTTTGTCTATGTTTATGTGGATGGACAGTATGGGTCTAACCAATCCGCTCTTCGCAATACTATTTTCAGGTGGGAACTCCCCTTAGCCCTTGAAGCCATCAGGTATGGAGACCGATATTATGTTGAATTTTATCCTGAATTGGATCATGCTCCCATTTTCATTCGTTTTGATTCCACAGATCCCCGTTACAATCGATATGAGTACTGGGGTACCCCAAAGGATTACAGGTAGATTCGATATAGGTTATCTGCCCAAGTCATGCAAATATAGAAAAAGGTTCATCCACTGCTCTGGATGAACCTTTTTCTAGTTAAGTTGATTGTGATACGTGCCACAACCTTGTATTTAAGTAGTGACTACCTTTTCAACACTAACTTCGCCACGGATTCCACATGATACGTCTGTGGAAACATATCCACCGGCTGGATCCCTTCAACCTCATAACCGTTCTTGACCAAGTACTTCATGTCCCGCGCCTGCGTTTCAGGGTTACAGGAAACATACACGACACGCTTCGGCTTAAGTTTCACCACACTTGATAAAAACGCTTCGTCGCTCCCGCTTCTCGGTGGATCCATAATCACGACATCCGCTTTCTCCCCGCGTGCAGCCATATCGACCATGAATTCGCCAGCGTCGCCTTGATAGAACCGTGCATTGGTCACGCCATTGCGCTTGGAATTACGGATGGCATCCCGTACGGCGTCCTTATTCACCTCTACGCCGATGACTTTCCCAGCTTTGCGGCTGGCCACGAGCCCGATCGTGCCAATCCCGCAGTACGCATCGATCACAGTCTCGTTTCCACTGAGCTCGGCCATTTCAATCGCTTTTCCGTACAACTTTTCTGTCTGGACCGGATTGATTTGATAGAATGACTTTGCCGAAATCTCAAATTCAAGCCCGCACAACGTGTCGGTAATGGTTCCTTTCCCGAACAATACTTTTTCCTGTTCGCCGAGAACAACACTCGTATCCCGTTTATTCACATTCAATAGCATGGTCGTAATATCTGGATGAGCTTTCCTCAGGGCCTTCACAAAATTGTTTTTCCCTTTGAACTCAGAGGAGGCTGCGACCAGCACGACCATGATCTCTCCACTGACTTTGCCGACTTTGATTAACACATGCCGTAAAAAGCCGCGTCCCGTGTCTTCGTCATACGGCTGCATTTTTGAGTTCTTGAGATAGTCCTTGATGGTATCGATGATTTCATCTGCCTTAGGGTCATGGATAAGACAACGATCCATCGGGATGATTTCGTGCGTATGCTGCGCATACAACCCGCCAATGACCTGACGCTTGTGATTCAAACCGAAGGTATTATGGTTCTTATTCCTGTAATCATACGGATGGTCCATCGTGAAAATAGGATCCGGTTTTCCGAATGGCTTCATCAAGTGATCAATCGTTTCCTGCTTGAAACGCGCTTGTGCATCGTTGCTCATGTGCTGAAGTTGACAACCCCCGCACTCGTAATAATACGGGCAAGGTGGATCGACGCGTTCTTCTTCTGAAATGAGCACATTCTTCAACTCTGCGTCCAAAAACCGGCCCTTTTGAATGATGTTTACCTCAGCCTTTTCCCCAGGTAACAAAAGTGGGACTTCCAACTGCTTCCCCTTCCACTCAGCGATCCCTTTTCCTTCATCGGTCAGACCTGAGCAGGTCACTTCTGCAGTTACAGGTTTTTGTCCACGTGTAGACTTACCTTTAGGTGGTGTATGTGAAGAGGATTTCTGTTTTCCATATGGCTTACCTGACCTCTTCGGTTTATTCTTCGTTTTTTTATATCCTTGGTTCTTTCGTTTACTCATAGGCACTTCCTGTCTTTTCTTGTTTGCCCCTCATTATAAACTACCCGGAGCTTACGGTAAAACTTATGAAAAATCGTCGGTACACATTGAATTCACCGTCTCTTCAAAAAAGGGGCTGACTTCCTACAGGGTTACTTTTATTATAGCCCATTCATAAAAAGATGATTATATCCTTCCGTAGTATAGCCTTGATTTCTCCCAACCTTTTAAAGTTGCTTTAAGCGTTAAACAATCTTTTTGTTGTACCGAGCCGAAAACAATGATACTATACTATTCAGTAATAGTATGTCACATTTATTCATTATCACAATATTAGTGTGACATATTAATCGGGAAGGTATGAAAAAGTAGTGAGCTGTACATACACACCAGCGATTTCATTTACTTCCTGTATGACTAATAGTGAGGGAGTTGGATTGTGACTAATCAAGAAATGGTTTATATCGTGTCAGATTCAGTCGGGGAAACAGCTGAATTAATGGTAAAAGCTGTGGTGAGTCAATTTTTTGGTCAGGATGTTGAGATCCAGCACTTTTCCTATGTGGAGGACAAGCAGGATATTAATAACGTCATCACTTTGGCGAAGTATCGTCCATCCATCATTGCCTACACCATCGTCCTGCCTGAGTTAAAGGAATACATGGACCACAGAGCTGAAGAAGAACAAATCATTGCTGTGGATTTAATGTATCCGTTGATGAATGCCTTCACTCAAAAGTTCAATAGGCAGCCCAACCGCGAACCTGGACAGATGAGAAAGTTGGATGAGAACTATTTCAAACGAGTGGAAGCCATTGAGTTTGCTGTGAAATATGATGACGGTCAGGAAGTTAGAGGATTGAAACAGGCAGACATTGTTCTCATCGGCGTGTCGAGAACCTCAAAGACTCCTCTTTCTATGTATCTAGCGAATAAACAATTCAAGGTAGCCAACGTACCTCTCATCCCGGAGGTCCCGCCTCCTGAAGAACTTTTTAAAATACCTAGGAAGAAATGCATTGGATTAGTCATCTCACCGGAAAAATTAAATGACATTCG
The DNA here is from genome assembly GCF_900104185.1 of Halobacillus aidingensis. Lineage (GTDB taxonomy): Bacteria > Bacillota > Bacilli > Bacillales > Halobacillaceae > Halobacillus > Halobacillus aidingensis. The sequence continues at coordinate 233,134 of NZ_FNIZ01000004.1, forward strand.
TAAAGAACGATTAAAAAGGCTGGGACTAACAAATTCAGCCAGTTATGCCTCATTGAATAGGATCTTTGAAGAATTGACGTGTGCAGAAGACACTATGAAGAAGATTGGATGTCCAGTGATTGATGTCTCCAATAAGGCGATTGAAGAGACAGCCGATATCATTCTGGCCATGTTTAATAAAAGGGGGAGCTTTGCCTAATGGAAAACAATTTTGTATTCATGTTTGATCAATCTGAAAGTGGTATGAAGGAACTTCTGGGTGGAAAAGGTGCGAACTTAGCGGAAATGACAAGAATCGGTTTACCAGTACCTTATGGTTTTACGATTACGACAGCAGCCTGTAACGCCTATTATGATGCAGAAAAAGTCATATCACCAGAAGTCGAATCCCAAGTATTACAATCCCTTCAAGTCCTTGAAGAGAAAACAGATAAAAAATTAGGGAATCCAACCAATCCACTTCTCGTTTCTGTACGCTCAGGTGCCGTACATTCCATGCCAGGTATGATGGATACCGTTTTGAACCTTGGAATGAATGATGAAACGGTTAAAGGAATGGCGGAACTTACGAATAACGCTCGCTTTGCCTATGATTCCTATCGCCGGTTCATTCAAATGTTCGGAAATGTTGTCCTGGATATAGAAAACTACTTTTTTGAACAACAGTTGGAAGAAATCCGCGAAGAAAAAGGATACCAATCCGATACAGAACTCACAGCCGAAGATTGGAAAGAAGTGATAGAAGCGTTCAAATCGATTGTGCTCAAAAATACGAAGCGGAGCTTTCCTCAGGATCCAAAAGAACAGCTTTTCCTTACGATCCAAGCCGTGTTTGACTCATGGAATAACAAACGGGCCATCCTGTATCGCCGCCTTCATCAAATTCCGGGCCACCTTGGTACAGCTGTCAACATTCAGAGCATGGTTTTCGGAAATATGGGAGAGGATTCCGGCACGGGGGTTGCTTTCACACGCAACCCATCCACCGGTGAGTCTAAGCTTTATGGAGAATATCTGATTAATGCCCAAGGAGAAGATGTCGTCGCAGGAATTCGAACGCCTCAGCCGATTGCGACGCTCAAGGATGAAATGCCGGATGTCTATCAACAATTGGTGAATACCTGCCAGTTATTAGAAGACCATTACAAAGATATGCAGGACATCGAATTTACAGTAGAACGCGGAAAGCTGTTCATTCTTCAAACGCGGACAGGGAAACGAACCGCCCAGGCAGCCATCCGGATCGCTGTTGAAATGGTAAAAGAAAAAATTATGGATCAACGTGAAGCCCTTTTACGTGTCGATCCCGATCAGCTCAATCAACTGCTCCACCACCGCATCGACCCTGAATACAAGAGAGAAAAATTAGCAGCAGGTTTACCCGCTTCCCCTGGGGCAGCCACAGGCCAAGTCGTTTTTGATGCTGATGAAGCCGATAAGCTTTCCAAGGAAGGAAAAAAGGTCATCCTTGTTCGTCCCGAAACGACTCCTGATGACATCCATGGAATCGTCGCTGCTCAAGCTACGGTTACGAGCCGAGGCGGAATGACAAGCCATGCCGCCGTGGTAGCTAGAGGGATGGGGAAAGCATGCATATGCGGTTGTGACTCTCTTAAAATTCATTTAGACTCCAAACAGTTTGCCGTAGGGGATACGACTGTGAACCAGGGAGAGATCATTACGATTGACGGCTCGACAGGAGAAATCTTCCTCGGTGAAATCCCAATGATTGAACCGGAACTTTCCGATGAATTCCAATTGCTGCTTCGCTGGGCAGATGAAGAAAGAAAGATCGGAGTACGAGCGAATGCTGATAATCCAACAGATGCTGCGAAAGCCTTGGAATTTGGAGCCGGCGGCATTGGGCTTTGCCGTACCGAACATATGTTTATGGATGCCTCTCGCATTCCTACGGTTCAAAGCATGATTTTATCTGAAACAACAACGGAACGGAAGGAGTCACTCGATCAACTCCTGCCCATGCAGCAACAGGATTTCGAACAAATTTTTGAAACGATGCAGGGACACCCCATCACCATACGATTACTAGATCCTCCGCTTCATGAATTTATGCCGGACAAAGAAGAACTGCTCGTTGATGTGACAAAACTGCAAATCACTAGTCCTGACTCAAACGAGTTGCAGGAAAAACAAACCCTTTTACGAAAAGTACGATTATTAGAAGAATCGAACCCGATGTTAGGCCTTCGTGGCTGCCGCTTAGGTATGATCCATCCTGAAATTTACGAAATGCAAATCTTGGCCATTTTCCAGGCGATGTCTAACGTCATGAAAAAAGGAATCACAGTTAAACCTGAAATCATGATACCTCTGGTCAGTCATGTGAATGAACTGAAAGAAATGCGAGAGTTGGTCATCCGGATCAGCCAACACGTTCAGACGGAAACAGGCCTAGCATTCGATTACCTTATTGGTACCATGATTGAAACGCCGCGCGCGGCACTCACCGCCGATCAGATTGCTGAAGAAGCAGACTTTTTCTCTTTCGGAACCAATGATTTAACTCAAACGACGTTTGGATTTAGTCGAGACGATGCAGAAGGGAAGTTTCTCCAGCATTATGTAGATAGCGATGTACTAAAAAGAAATCCATTTGTTTCATTAGATCAGGATGGTGTCGGGAAACTTGTGGAAAATGGTGTGAAACTGGGCAAAGCAACAAATCCCGCACTGAAAACAGGGATTTGTGGAGAACATGGAGGAGAAAAAGAATCCATCCAATTCTGCTTTGACTTAGGGTTGGAATATGTAAGCTGCTCCCCTTTCCGCGTGCCATCCGCCAGGCTTGCAGCCGCGCAGTCAACCATTCGCAGTGAACGGAAGAAGTCCCGAAAAGAACCACAGTACAGTTAATTGAGCGATGCTACTTCTGTACAAAAAGCGTTCCATCCAAACAACGGATGGAACGTTTTTTTCAAGAATGTTCCTTATGAAAGCCCATCAAGATTATTAAAAACAACAAAAAAGAGAAGGCTCTCCTTCATCCATGTACGCTTCACTAGCCATACATTTTGAAGAGACCTTCTCCATTTACGTTTTATTTTGTTACAGCTTTAGATTTGGATTTAGGAACTGTCCCTGCATCAGCTGGGTGAACACCGTGCTGGTAGTAATCAGCATCGATTGGATCCAGTGGCTTACGTCCAAGGATCAAGTCTGCTGCTTTTTCTGCCAACATTAATACAGGTGCGTGGATGTTGCCGTTTGTAACATACGGCATAGCAGACGCATCGACTACACGTACATTATCAAGTCCGTGAACCTTCATAGATTCCGGGTCTACAACAGACATTGGATCTGATTCAGGTCCCATTTTAGCTGTACAAGATGGGTGAAGAGCCGTTTCCGCATCTTCTCTTACCCATTCAAGGATTTCTTCCTCTGTTTGAACCGTAGGACCAGGTGAAATTTCGCCAGCGTTATAAGGCTTCATAGAAGGCTGGGACATAATTTCACGAGTGATATTAATCGCTTCGATCCACTCACGTTTGTCCTGTTCTGTAGAAAGGTAGTTGTAAACCATGCTTGGATGCTCTTTCGGATCTTTTGATTTAATCTTCAATGATCCGCGGGCATCAGAGTACATTGGTCCGATGTGCACTTGGAATCCGTGATCTGTCGGTGCTTTCTGCCCGTCGTAACGAACCGCTACCGGAAGGAAGTGGAACATCAAGTTCGGGTAGTCGACCTCATCATTGGAACGGACGAAACCTCCGCCTTCGAAATGGTTCGTCGCAGCTGGACCTGTACGTCCAAGCATCCACTGTAGGCCGATCCAAGGCATGCGTCGTTTCTGAAGGTTCGGCTGTTCGGAAACAGGAACCGGGCATGCGTGCTGGACGTAAACTTCAAGGTGATCCTGAAGATTTTCCCCTACACCCGGAAGATCAACGACTGGATCGATGCCAAGGGAACGAAGGTGCTTCGCATCGCCTACACCAGATAGTTGAAGCAGCTGTGGCGTGTTGATCGCACCACCGGCAAGGATGACTTCTCCCGCTTCTACTTGATGCATTTTTCCATTTCGCTTATACGTTAGTCCTTTTGCTTTTGTGCCATCAAAGTCAATGCTCGTAACAAAAGCACGTGTCTTAACAGTCAGGTTTTCACGGTCCATGACCGGGTGCAAGTAAGCACGGGATGCGGACAAACGCTGCCCTTTGTACACATGCTTATCAAACGGGCCAAACCCTTCCTGACGAAATCCGTTAACATCAGGTGTGCGATTATAACCAGCTTCTACAGCTGAATCAAAGAAGGCTTGGAATAGAGGATTTTTCGCTGGACCGCGCTCCAATTTGATTGGACCATCATGACCGCGCATATCATCATCAGGAGATGCCAATGCATTTTCCAGACGCTTGAAATATGGAAGGCAGTGAGCCCAATCCCAATTTGTCATACCTTCATCGGCACCCCAGCGTTCATAGTCCTTCGGGTTTCCGCGTTGGTAGATCATCCCGTTAATGGAACTGGAACCTCCGAGAACCTTTCCTCGTGCATGAGGGATGCGGCGTCCATTCATATATGGTTCTGGGTCGGATTCGTACTGCCAGTCATAAAGGTTTTTACCTGAAGGGAACGGAAGAGCTGCAGGCATTTGGATCAATAAATCCCAAGAATAGTCACTGCGTCCTGCTTCTAGTACAAGTACGCTTTTTTTGCCATCCTCACTTAGACGGTTTCCCATTACAGAACCTGCACTACCGCCACCAACGATTACATAATCATAAGACTCAATCATAGCCATCTAATATTCCTCCTTGATGTTTTTAGTCGGGAAGAAGGTGCAAAAAACCCTTCTTCCTTTATCTGGTTTGTTCATGAATGTTTAAAATAAATGGTCAGCTTAGAACCAGTTGATTTGTTCTGGTTTAAGGTTTTGGAAAATATGCTTCGTTTCTGTATATTCTTCAATACCTAATTTACCTAGTTCGCGCCCAATTCCGGACTGCTTGTACCCACCCCATGGGGCGTGTGGGAAGTACAGGTTGAATTCATTAATCCATACCGTACCCATGCGCATCTTCGCAGCACAGCGCTCTGCTTTTGCGATATCATTTGTGAAGACACCGCCAGCAAGGCCATAGATGGAGTCATTCGCAAGTTTCACAGCTTCTTCTTCTTTCGTGAACTTCTCAACTGTAATGACTGGACCGAACCCTTCTTCTTGGACAACGGTCATGTCTGTTGTACAATCAGTGAAAATTGTCGGCAGGAAGAAGAATCCATTTTGTAATTCAGGGTCTTCCGGGCGTTTACCGCCAACGGCTAACGTAGCCCCTTCTTCAACTCCTGCTTCTACATACTTCTCAACTTTCGCAAGGTGTTCAGCAGAAATCAGTGGTCCCATTTGGGTATCTTCGTCAAATCCGCTTCCGAGTTTGAATTTCTTCACTCGCTCGACAAGCGCGTTTACGAACTCATCGTGAATGCTTTCTTCTACGATCAGTCTTGTACCAGCAGAACAGATCTGCCCTGCGTGGAAGAATACTCCGTTCAATGCCTGATCGACAGCAAGGTCAAAATCAGCATCAGCAAAGATAACATTCGGGTTTTTCCCGCCAAGCTCAAGAGCGAGCTTCTTCACGTTTGAGCTTGCCGCCTGCATGATTTTCTTCCCTGTCACGATACCGCCGGTAAAAGAAATAAGGTCGACATCTTCGTTGCTGGACAACTCTGCACCTACGGTAGCCCCTGAACCAAGAACGAGGTTCGCCACACCAGCAGGTACGCCCGCTTCTTCAATCAGTTCAAATACTTTAATATGCGTAAGCGGCGTGATTTCACTTGGCTTCATAATTAAAGTGTTTCCTGTTGCAAGCGCTGGAGCCAGTTTCCAGGACGCTTGAAGTAGAGGATAATTCCATGGGGTAATCTGCCCGCAAACACCAACCGGTTCGTGAACAACTTTACTGATGGAGTTTGGCACTGGAGAATCGATGATCTCGCCGCCATTCTTATCAGCAATCTCTGCATAATAACGGAAGACGCCAGCGATATCGTCCATGTCTCCACGGCTTTCTTCTACTGTTTTACCAGTATCCAGTGATTCCAGATAAGCCAATTCTTCTTTATCTCTCTCGATAAATTCAGCAATCTTACGAACGATCACTCCACGTTCCGTTGCCGGAGTCGTCGGCCATTCACCGTGATCGAAAGCTTCTCTTGCTGCAGCAATGGCCGCTTTTGTATCTGTTTCATCGCCTTCTGGAACGATGGCGATTGTTTCTTGGTTGAATGGATTGATAATCGTACGAGTTTCCTCGGAATTCGCGTCTACCCATTCCCCATTGATGTATTGTTTAAGTTTTAAATTTACGTTCATTTGATCAACTCCAATTCTGAAGTGAATTAAGTTTGTTAAGAATTTATTTAACGTTTTTAACACTAACATGTCTTTTGAAGGCTGTCAAAAGGAATTCAAAGAAAAAAAAGCGCCCGTCCCCCGCTAAGATTGCTCAAGTATAGCGGAGGTGAGGCACTTTCATTGTGTAGAGATATTTTTTCAATTTCCGAAGATGATTGACCGGTATAAAAATTCCTGACATGAGATTACCTAATTAGAGAGAAACGATTGCTCTCCCTATTCCTTACCGATTGAAAAAGTTTTTGAATGTCTCATATGTTTGGACTTGCTCCTCCCGTGAACTCTCTGGTGCTTTTTCTTTTACGAATTTATCCATCAAGGCAATATATCGATTGAGGATCATCATTTGCTGCAAGGCCATATGAATATGAATATTACGTACGTTTTCCGCTTTCATCCTCAACCCTGAATTAAAATTTTTGTTAGCCATTGTTTCAGCAGAAGTTTTAAGTACTGTTAAAATATTTTCTGGGGACATGCCTATGGAGGTGCCTTGGCAGTTAAATTGCACAGGTTCCCACTTATGTAGATCATTGATTCCTATGGTTTCATTTTGAACTGGATCCATAAGTGCGACCATAACTTTCACATGATTTTTCATAATCATATACTGCTCTGTTGCGACCTGCTTGACCTCTTGTTCTTCCAGGCTGCAAATCAGCGACTCTAACTTTGCTAATTCAGCTTTATGAACAGCCAAGTGTTCGGCCATTAAACTTAAATCTATCATTTTTAGAATCATAACCGTCCTCCTTCCCTTGAAATATATTCCTTCGAATTAAAATCATGACTCAGGAAAGGACGGTTATTTTATAAAATAGATTGTAGGAACAGCGGGAATTATTTTATTTAAGAAGCACCTGCCCCCCCACTCACAGAATCATTTTGGGGGTGGGGACAGGTGCTTTCATTTTCTGTTAGTATGAACTGTATTTTCTTTCCCAGGATTGAATAGGAAAGACCAACATAGAGCTCAAATCTTAATCAGGGAGGTACGGCCATCTGAATTTGTTATCTGAGATACTGCTACTCATCTTCCGTTAAAAAGCTTTTGTTAGACGTTCCAGCCCTTCTTAAGAAAATGTTTGCTGTTATATCAATGTCTGCTTTACTAAATTGTTCATCCCACTGATCTTTCACCGCTTCAAATCTTTGATAATGCTGCCTCCTCATCACTTCCCCAAATCCGAAAATATCCACTTCATATTCTTCTTGAACTTTTGTAACAGTATTTAAGATCATGGTTTCTACCATTTCTTCAATATCTTTTTCAAACTTTTTATACGTTTCGATCTTCTCCAGGTTATCCTTGCACTGCGTACCATTGAGGAATGATTCTGCAACAATTTCCACTTGGAAATTAGGTGTTTCCCCATCGTAATTGGCATGAATGGTGGATTTAGAGTTTAAGATTCGTACATCGATATACTTTTCTTCCCCACACGGGACTGTAAGCGTTGTTTGGATGAGATCCTGTGTCCATACATAATTGCGTGTTTCTTCAAGGTTAAGATACCCAATGAGTTTATCTTCCTTAAATACAGCTAAACCCACAAGTGTGATCAAGGATTCAGGCTCCAGTTTTTTATTGTTTTCTACACTCTGTCCTTGTTTGGGAGTCCCAACGATCGTAAGTGCCTCAGCAACAGGTTGTCGCCCTCTAGAAGTAAGAGCTGCAATAAAATCTGATAATTTCATATCAGGTGCTCCCCCCCACTGTTCAAATAAGGTGGACGACTGATTATGAACCTTCAGAGATGGGATTTTTTGAATAGGAAAGGTGGTTTTCAATATATCAGCCGCTGAAATATTTTGAGCAATAAGCATGGTGAAATTATTGCGAAACTGTCCTGACCGTTCTAAGTAATCTAAAAAGCCTGAGATCCCTTCACGGGCGACTTCTTCTCCAATAACTAATGTTCTCGTGTGCGAAAACCTTAGTTCCCTCGTCAATCCTACATTCATTTTATCTAATAACTCGGAAATTGAATTTCCCTCTAAGCTAAAGGTAACAGAAGGAGTGTTCCCTTCGGATTTCTGAACGTTCAATTGACTTGCATTTGCGACTCCTACTGTTACTTTAAATTTCGCATCCTCCCCTTGTTCAACCGCAACACCCGTAACAAAAGCTACATCATTCAGTTCTTTTGTATCCCAACAGCCACTAAGTAATCCAAGTAATAACAAGCTGGGCAGGAGAAGTTTCATCGCCTTCATGATCCGCCCCCCTTTTTGCTGCGAGGAGGAGTGGGAGATTCAGACTCTGGATTTTTCAAAGGCGATTCAGTCTTCAGATAATGTGGTCTTCTTTTATTAGAAAAGAAAGGAAAGCGAAGAAATACATCTTCCTGATCTTCCGCAATAAATGGTGCAATAGGGGCAAGGTAAGGGACACCGAATGATCGTAAACTAACAAGATGGGCGACCATGAAAAAGAGACATAGCAGGATTCCATACAGCCCAAATACCGCGGCCATGAATATAAATATAAATCGTAACAAACGGGCTGCCGCTGTAAAACTCGCGATAGGGGATACAAATGTGGCTAGAGCGGTTAATGCAATCACAATGACAAGAGCGTTCGATACGAGGCCAGCTTCTACAGCAGCCTGCCCAATAACCAGAGCTCCTACAATGGATATCGTCTGCCCAATTGCCCGAGGCATTCGAATTCCTGCTTCCCTTAAAATTTCAAAAGTGACTTCCATGATTAACAATTCGATAACAGCAGGGAAGGGCACACCTTCCCGTTGAGCCTGCAAGCTGAAAAGCAAATCAGTTGGAATGAGAGCGTGATGAAAAGCTGTAAGTGCCACATATAAGGAAGGCAGAGTTAATGCAATCAGAAAGGAGGCATAACGAATCAGTCGAATAAAGGAACCAATAAAAAATGATTGATAATAATCCTCGGTTGCTTCAAAAAAGTCACTAAAAACTGTAGGGGCGATTAATACGAAAGGACTTCCATTTACGATAATCACTGCTTTTCCTTCTAATAAATTAGCTGCAGCACTATCCGGTCTTTCTGTATTGTAGATCAATGGAAAAACCGTCATGTTTTTATCTGAAATATATTCCTCCACATTTCCAGAGTCAAAAATAGCATGGGTCCTGATCTTTTTTATCCGTTTCTTTACTTCGTCTAAAATTCCTTCGTTTATAACCCCGTCGATATAGGCAATCGTTACCGAAGTTCGAGTGTCCTTTCCAACAGTCATGGTTTCAAATTTGAGGGAAGTATTTTGGATTCTTCTGCGAATTAAACTTATATTTGTATCCATCGATTCTGTAAATCCTTCTTTAGGTCCACGAATCACCGTTTGTGTGCTGGGTTCTTCAATCGGCCGATATTCAATATTCCCGACATGAAGTGAAAGACCCTTTGGCTGCCCATCGACGATCACTCCTGCGTACCCTGCCAGAACATCATCGATCAGCCCATGAAGCTTATCATGAAAGTGGTAGCCTACCCCCGAAAAAAATTCTTTACGGTAGGATTCGAATTCTTCTAAATTGGTTATGCTTCTGTCTTGTTGAGAAGAGTTGGATAGAGGCACCATGATTTTCTCAGCCAATAAGGATGTATCCGTCATACTGTTCAAATAACATATCATTCCTTCTCTGTTCCCTACATGAATATTCTCTATTTTAAAATCCTTTGCATTTTCAAAGGCTTTTTCAATGTTCGACTGATTTTCTTTTAAATCTTTTGATAATGGAGGGGCCTCTTTCCCAAGCGACAACTGTTCATGTTTCAGAGACTTGTCCTGGTTGTAGGATTTTTGTGAAAGTAAGATCTTTTTTATCCATCCCATTATCTTTTCTTCCCTTCTGATTTTAAAACTTTAGCTTTCCATAAAACAAAAGGGAAAAGAAGTAATGGGATACCAAATTGGAATGGAAAATGAATAATCCATGGTACCATGCTAATTCCCTCACTTATATGTTCAGCAAAATTCTTACTGATGATAATAGACATAAAAGCAATGATCATCGCCATGGGGTAGATGAAAGCACGATAAGGTCGATTGAAAACTAGTTCTAACCCTTTTAACCCGCCATAAAAGAAAATGCTGACTTTCACCAAAATGCCAAACATCACAACAAAAATAATGATTAAGTCGACACGTTCAATAAAGTCCCATAAAGAAATTTCCCCCGTAGCGGTTAAAAGCGGGAATTTGGACCTTAATTTTGCTTCGGGACCTAAAGTCGCTATTTGCACAAAGGACGAATAAGCCAAGATAAGACCGCTGACTATTAAAGCAAAAATTGTCGTTTTCCCGGCATAACGAACCTTACTGGCATAGGGAAGGATCATCATAAAGGCTACAAGTTCACCAAATGGAAAAGTAATCAATTCAGGAAAGACCGTGCCTATCACAGGTCCTATGCCTTCGGGAAGTATGGGCATAACATTTTTAACGTGGAGTTCTCTACTAAATAAAAGCAAGATACCAATCGCGAAGATCGAACCCATCAAATAAGGGGCATAAATTTCAGAAAAACGCCCTAAAACTTCCAAGCCAAGGTAGAGGATATAGGCGACGAACAGCATGAAGGTGATGGAGATCACTTCAATTGGAGTGTTCACTAACATGTCTCCAACAATCAATTCTCCAAAATCTCTCAGAACTCTCGCCGATACGTAGAAGAAATACAGGATATACAATAGAATGAATACTTTTGAGATTACTTTTCCCAAAACAATCTCCATAATTTCAAATAAATTCTTCTCTGGAATCCTCGATAATAAGAAAGTGTAAAACCATACAGGAATAATACTTAATAAGCAGGCAACAATCACCGCAATCCAACTGTCTTGTTTGGCCTCCCCACCAATTCCTACTACAATGGCACTCCCAAATAAAAAGGCACTAACAAGAATAAATAGTTGGGTTAATGAAATTTTTTCAACCAATTCTCTTTGCATAAAAGGGTTCACCTAGCTTCTTTTTTCTCTGCTTTCTTTTTTACTCATTCGATAATCAAGGAAAAAGGAAGCAAAAAGACCCGTGATCAGTGCGGTAAACACGATCGTTTCCCTTGTTCCAGCATCCAATGTTAAGGAGAAGTGAAGGGTTTGGAAAAATGAAAGATTATATAAATGCATATCCAATAGAATGGATAAAAGAGTTGATGAAATAAGTATGAATACGAAAGCTATTGTGACCATAAAACCCTCTCCTTTTCTTTATTTGACCATAGCTCTATTCCTTTCCATAAAAGGGGGGATTTATAAGGTGGTTTGAAATTCAAATTCGTGATCAAGCTAAAGTCAAACTTCCTCCTGCTCTACACCTCTTTGAGAAAATTCTGCCTCCATCGCACGATTCCTTTAACAAAGCTTCGGTCACACACTTTTTTAACTAAAAAAGGTACAGATCGATTGTCAATCATCAGCAAAAAATGGCTGCGCAAAATCATGTTAAAGTAGCAAAAATAAAAGGAGACGGCTTTCTTTTACAAGAAAGCCGTCTCTTTACTAGCTATTACAATGTAAGGATTCTACATGTTTTTTAATATTTCTTCCATCACATGACTGGAGTTCTTTGCTGCCTCTTCTACAAAGTTTTCTTGAATCCCAGCAGCTTCCTCTTCCGCATCGTCAGAAGCCGAGCGAATGACTACATAGGGAATTTCATTTAAGTACGCTACTTGTCCAACAGCGGCTCCTTCCATTTCCACGACATACGCATCAAACGTTTCATGAATCCAATTTGCCTTTTCTTTACTTGCAATGAATTGGTCGCCTGTCGCAATCGGTCCTTTAAAAACATCAACGTAATCAGGAAGACCTTCCGTACCTTTCTCAGCTAGCTGAACCAACTTTTGATCGGCTTCAAAATATCGTGTGTCCATGTATGGAATCTGCCCTGGTTTAAAATCTTTAGCCGTTTCGTCCATGTCGTGATGGACCGTCTTCGTAGAAATAACGATGTCTCCCAAACCTAGGTCCGGGTGGATTCCGCCAGCAACTCCAGAGTTAATCAACACATCCACTCCAAAATCACTGATGAGCATTTGGGCCGCAGAAGCTGCATTCACTTTTCCTATTCCGGATTTCACAAGTACAATGGGCTGGCCTTCCAACTCTCCCTCATAAAAAGTTAATTGGCCTTTATTCGTTGTTTCTTCCACTTCCATATGAGAATGAAGAATGTCAATTTCCACTTCCATCGGACCGATGATTCCTACTACTTTTTCTTCCTTTTTGTTAGCCGCTCCTGCTTCCTCCGGCTTCTCTCCACACCCTGCCAGTAAGAAGGCTAAAATCAGGACTCCAATTAAAAAACTTGCTCTTTGTTTTAAACTCATGTTATTTCTCCTCCCAACAATTAAAATACGAACGTTAATATAAAATATTAAATTATTGTACGTGTTTAATTCTACACAACTCAATATCTCTTGCCAACCGTTCTTTTAAAATTTGCAAAAACGAATTTTAATGAGTGAAAGTACAAGCGTATAACTTAGTCACTTTATGTACCATACGTTTCATTGGCAAAACAAAAAGAGCCTGCGTACTTTTTAAGTATGCAGGCTCTTTCGCTTGGTAACATGATCATGTCGTTTAACATTGTCTGATATATAGTTAGGAGGCTTTACTAAAAAGGACTCCCAACCTTATAAAGCTTAATATGTTTCTGACAGAGATTATCTCGGTCTCTCATTAAAGTTAACTGTGTCTTTCAAATCATTACCTTCTTCCATAGAACTACTGCTGGCCATCTTTTTCACAAATTCTTTGACGGTTTTCACGCTAAGTCCGGATTCCCAAAACTCTGCAATTTCAGGTTTCACTTTGACCAGGACAACATTCGGATTATCGGCGGAAGTGTTCAACACTTTTTCGATAATCTTATTCCAAAATTCTTCTTTCTTCTCGTCATCTGAGACGAACTCAGCTGTGCCGCTGATCGATACATAGGATTTGCCCGCGTAGGCCAAGTTGACGGCCGGGTTCCGTTGGATATCCCTGTACTTTTCTGTATCTTTCTCTGTGATGAACCAGATCTCTCCCCTGTCCATTTCAACTTCCTTTGTTTGCATCGGCCTGGACATCAGTTTGCCTTCCGGAGATACCGTAGTCAGCATCGCTACCTTCTCATCTTTAATTAATTCTTTTATTTTCTTGACGGTTTCCTGGTTTTCCGATGTTTGGTCAGCCATTGATCTTTCCCTCCTTCAGAATCTCTTTTTCTTAAGTGTAAAGTCTTTTAATATCTATCACATTTGTTGTTCCTTTTCCCGGACACATGCAAGACTACACTTTGGTTTTAGTCTATAAAAAAGTCTCCCTTAAGTTTTTTGATTTTAAGGGAGACTTTAGCGATTTTTAATTCTTGAAACTTATAGAGGACAACCTCTATTCAAAAAAACTAATCTCACCTTACGTGCGACCATCCAGAAAGTAAAACAACCTAATTCCTTAATAGAGTAATATAGTTGATTAGTCTAAGAAAGCAGCCGGATTATTTTTTGAAAGTACCTGAACCCAATAGGTTACCACTTTATCAAAGTGGAGATTAGACACCGGTCTATATTTCAATGCACTCCTACAAACTAGACCACCGTTAATACTTCCTCCAGGAAACCTCCCCTTTCCCCAATAATTCTTTTCTTGCAAAGGTATGGATGTGGGAGATGACCTTTTCAATTGTCTGCGTCCGGTTATCTAAAATCCGCACAACAATCCCGCCACCCTCCATGTCAGAAATACCGAAACGGACATGAGGATAAAGCTCGATTACACTTTCATATAGAGATTCACCTAATTCACGAGAAGCTTTCGGATGAAAAATGATGAAAGAACCTACATGTGTGTGTCCCTCTAACTGCAATACCCCTTCCAACTCATCATCAGGTTCTAAGAAAAGGTGATCAAACAAAACGAGCTTTCCATTTTGGTAGACTTTTAATTTGTTCCTCACCCAGTCATATTGGAAGTTCGATCCATCTTCAGACCAGCCCGGAGTGATGATATCGCTGTAAACGAAAGAGGAGTTTGGTTCCATCTCAACCGTCGTCTCTTGGATAAACTTGGCTCCCTTATACAAAATCAATGGATCTAAACAATACTCAAGAACACTATCAGCGCCTAGCTGTATCGTCGTACGCTGCTCCACTGGCTTTGAAGGTGATTTATACACCTTTGTGGAGGCTTGACTTGTGACCGCCAGTTCCGCTCCTTCTTCCAATTTAATTGTAGATCCGTATGTATCCCCGTCGACATACCCTCCACCTACATGAATAAGGTAGACAGACAAGGAATCATCATCGAGGCGAACAGGACGGGTATATTTAAATGCTCCTTCATAATATCCATGAATCATGGCCCTCGAATTGCGGTTCTTCACCTCAAGGTTAAGAAGACCCGTTTCACTCATGCTTTCAATCCTTTAAGAAAGGCATTGGATTTGATCCAATCGATCACTTCATCCAAACCATCTTGAGTCTTTAAGTTTGTGAAAACAAAAGGCTTTTCTCCTCTCGCTTTGATTGTATCCTGTCTCATAATATCCAAGTCAGCCCCTACATAAGGGGCAAGATCTGTTTTATTTACAACAAATAAATCCGATTTGATCATGCCCTGTCCATTCTTTCTTGGAATTTTTTCTCCTTGCGCCACATCGATAATATAAATAGAGAAGTCCACCAGTTCAGGACTGAAGGTTGCTGCTAAGTTATCACCGCCACTTTCTACAAAAATCAAATCAAGATCACTGTGGCGCTCCTTCAATTCATCAATGGCTGAAAAATTCATAGAAGCATCTTCTCGTATCGCCGTATGAGGGCAACCTCCCGTTTCAACTCCAATTACTCGATCATCTTCCAACACCCCATTTTTCAAAAGAAACATCGCATCCTCTTTTGTATAAATATCGTTCGTGATAACCGCCATACTCAATTCATCCTTAAGATCCCGGGTTATTCTCTCTACAAGCATCGTTTTTCCTGCACCAACAGGACCTCCAACTCCAATACAAATCGGTTCCATCATTTCCACTCCTCTATATTTGATAAGATAAGATTTCAATTAAGACATGAACAGCCGCACATTCAACCGTTCATGATGCATTTGAGCAATTTCAAGACCAAGGCTCCCCGCACCTAAATCATCTGATGAAAGATTGATAATTGATTGGACTGCTTCTTCCACGATAGGTTGCAGGTCTACTAAAATCCTTTGCCCGTCGGTCTGCCCGATCGGTATTCCCCTGACCGCATTTTGTACAAGAGAAGACAAGTTCGTGAACAAGAATGTCTCCACTGCCACTTTTTTAGGAATATTCAGGGAATGATAAACGGCTGCAAGAACTACCGAAGGATGGCCATAAGCTTCCTTTTCTTTGATCCATGACAAGTACTCGCTCAAATCAGTTGATGGATATAATTCCATGAACAGCTTAGCCATACGCTCTCCCATTTTCCGGTTTCCTTCTCTCGTCTCTCGTGCTACACAAGTAGCGAACAAAACATGATCGATTTCTAGGAGATCCTCAGGTCTGCCATTTTCTATACTTTCATAAGCTAGACGGCAAGCGAGTCCATCATTGAAGATTAATTGCTTCTTTAAGAAGACAATCAGTGCCTGCTTAAAGCTCTCCGTTCCAATCACTACATTTTCTTGAATATACGTTTCAAACCCGAAAGAATGAGAGAAGGCCCCCGAGGGAAATTGAGAGTCACTAAGCTGCAATAACGGCATCAAACCATTAGTCATGGTGATGTCCAATATAGCGGAATGGTTCAGGCACCTTTCTCTTTTCTCGCTTATGAGGTACTCCTAAGTCCTGAAGCAATTCCTCGATCAAATAATCGTACTGCACTATCATTTCTTCTCTTTCAAACTGGGCGGGCAAATGACGGTTTCCCAGCTGATGGGCGATATCCCCCATTTGCTGCATATTTGTTGGGCTGATGACCAAGACATCATCTTTTTTCACAGAAATGACGACCATATTTTTTTCATCCATATACAATACGTCTCCGTCCGAGAGCTCTTCACTTTTAGATAGCCTCATCCCAATCTCATTTCCATGGTCTGTTGTCATGCGTTGAATCCTTTTGACAAGCTGGTCGCTTTCCAAGTATACGTATTCAATATGAGGAGCTCGTTTCTCTAATGTAGCTACGTTTCCGACTATATTTTCAATGATCATTTTCCTCACCTCAAAATAAGAAATATCGTTGTGCCATAGGAACCGTTTCCGCCGGTTCACATTCAATGACTTCTCCATCTACTTTCACTACATAGGTTTGTGGGTCGACTTCGATTTTTGGTGTTTCTCCATTATGAATCATCGATCGTTTCGTTAAATTCCGCACACCGGAAATCGGCCGTACCATTTTCTTCAACCCCAGCTCTTCATGCAGACCTTTCTCATGAGCCTTTTTCGATACAAACGTCAGCGAGGTTTTGTCTTTCGCTTGGCCGTGAGAACCGAACATTTCTCTGTAAAAAACGGGTTGGGGAGTAGGAATGCTTGCGTTAGGATCACCCATCAAGCTGTGGGCGATCATCCCGCCTTTAATAATCAACTCCGGCTTCACACCAAAAAACTTCGGATCCCAAAGCACTAAATCAGCCAGTTTTCCACTTTCCACTGATCCGACATAATCAGAAATCCCATGTGTAATGGCCGGATTGATCGTGTATTTAGCAATGTATCTTTTAGCACGAAAGTTGTCCTTCTTGTTGTGGTCTCCTTCTAAAGACCCGAGCTGTTTTTTCATTTTATCCGCTGTTTGCCACGTACGGATAATGACTTCTCCTACACGCCCCATTGCCTGGGAATCGGAAGAAATCATGCTGAATACCCCGAGGTCATGAAGAATATCTTCAGCAGCAATCGTCTCTTTCCGAATTCGAGAATCTGCAAAAGCGATATCCTCCGGTACACTTGGATCCAAGTGGTGACAAACCATCAGCATGTCCAAATGTTCTTCAAGTGTGTTAACCGTATAAGGCCTGGTCGGATTTGTGGAGGAAGGGAGTATATTCGGATAACTTGCCGCTTCAATGATATCCGGTGCATGTCCTCCTCCTGCTCCCTCGGTATGATAGGTATGGATAACTCGATCATCGATCGCTTGAAGCGTATGTTCCACAAAACCTCCTTCATTCAATGTATCGGTATGTATAGCCACCTGAACATCATTTCGGTCAGCTACACGTAAACAAGTATCAATGGATGAAGCCGTCGTCCCCCAGTCTTCATGGAGCTTTAACCCTACAGCTCCCGCTTCCACTTGCTCTTGAATGGCTTCTTCACTAGATGAATTCCCTTTTCCTAAAAACCCTAGATTCATCGGATATTCATCCGCTGCTTCAAGCATTCGATGGATATTCCACGGACCTGGCGTACAAGTAGTCGCTTTCGTTCCAGTAGCGGGACCTGTGCCTCCTCCGATCATCGTAGTGATTCCTGAGGAAAGAGCTGTTTCAATTTGCTGCGGTGAAACAAAGTGAATATGAGCATCAATCCCGCCTGCAGTGACAATCATTCCTTCCGCTGCTACGACTTCCGTTGAAGCCCCAATTACAATATCGATATCGTCCATGAGCAAAGGATTTCCCGCTTTCCCGATAGCTGAGATCCAGCCTTCTTTCACACCGATATCCGCTTTGAAAATGCCTGAATGATCCAAGATAACGGCATTGGTAATGACAAGATCGACAGCCTCATCGCTTGTAGCTAACGGATGCTGCCCCATCCCGTCCCTGATCACTTTACCGCCACCGAACTTCACTTCATCTCCGTATGTCGTATAATCCTTTTCCACTTCAATGAATAATTCCGTATCCGCCAAGCGAACGGCATCCCCCGTAGTAGGTCCAAACATCTCAGCATATTGTTTTCGCGACATTTCAAAACTCATAGATCAGCCCTCCTATTGAACTGATTACTCAAACCGCAAATCTTCCTTTCACCAGAAAACGCTACAAGCTCGACTTCTTTCTCATCTCCTGGCTCAAAACGAACAGCCGTGCCTGCTGGAATATTTAAATGCCTGCCTTTTGCATGCTCCCGGTCGAATTGTAAGTAGGGATTCACTTCATAAAAATGAAAGTGGGAGCCGATTTGGACAGGGCGGTCTCCTCGATTCAATACATTGACTTTGACGACTTCTTTTCCTTCATTACAAACAATCGGTTCTTTCCGTAATAAAAACTCTCCTGGTATCATCGTTCAACCCCCTTCTCAGCGAATCGGATCATGAATGGTCACAAGCTTTACACCATCAGGAAACGTCGCTTCCACTTGAATATCAGGAATCATCTCTGGGATACCTTCCATGACATCTTCTCTCTCCAGAATCGTTGCGCCATATCGCATCAACTCCGCTACTGGTTTGCCATCCCTTGCCCCTTCGACCACTTCATAAGTGATAATGGCGACCGCTTCAGGGTAGTTGAGCTTTAACCCTCTCCCCTGACGCCTCCGCGCAAGATCAGCTGCCGAAACCACCATGAGCTTTTCCATCTCTCTAGACGTTAACTTCATACTTCCACCTCCCCTCTGCCCAAATTTCCCTAAGTTTCCTTATGGCATTTCCTTACGGCTGCCCGTCCTTCCCTTGCATATATTCAACCACAGGGCGAAACGCAATATATAATCCCGCAATGATCAGCCAGCAAAACGATAGATACGTCCATCCTTTGAAAAACTCGAGGCTATAGGAATAACCTGTGAGGAACATGATCCCAGGAAAAGCAATGATCAGTAACGCCGTCAACCCGAAGGCCCATCTCTTACATAGTTTTGCGTCTTTACTTAGCTGATGCTTGTTTACCTCCATACATTATTTCCTCCTCTGTGATCTCGTCGTCATTCTCCTCATCATCAAAGCTGCGGAACTTATCTTGCAGCGAATCAAAATCAAATTCTTGATTCGACATCAAGGCATGGCCAATGGAAATCGTTCCACTTACAAGAAAGACGGTAATATTACCAAAAAACATCGATTGAAGTTCTCCTAGTGAACGAATACTAATCTCACCGAAGAGCAGATAAGCAGAAGTGAACCATGCGGTTACACCAAAGACGAGTCCCGCGGAAGCACCATAGAAGGTTCCTTCATTTGTAGCCTTTTTCCAAAGCAGTCCCAAAGTTACTGGGATGACAGCTCCACTTACAAAAATCCCCATAGCCATATAAACCCATCCTAAACCAATGCCTACTTTAAACAATAAGATTGAAAGGACACCCATCATCAAACCGAAGCCTAACGTAACTTTTCGAGAGACATTCAGCAGCCTGTCACTACTCGCTTTAGGGTTAATCGATTTCCGGTAAATATCTGTGACGATAATATTTGTGATGGCTGTTAGTTCAGCAGCTCCTGTAGACATAACCGCCATGAACAACATGGCCAGAAATAAAATTGAACCTACACCACCAAGCAGATGGGCAGCCATTTCCGGAGCAACAGAGTCAGGGCTTCCAACCGTTATACCAAGACCTGCAGCACTCACCCCAAGAAATGTGGCAATCGCAAACGGAATGGAAAACCATGAAATCCCTCCGTATATGTATGCTTTGGAGGCAGCACTATCTTTACTTGCAATGGCCCGCTGCCAATATGCCTGGTCCACGAATACCGCACCAAAGTTTCCTATAATATTAATCATTCCGAAAAACAGACCGGATACAGAGGCCATTGTGAGCATGGAATCCGAAGACGGCATGTTGCTCAACCCTTCATATATAGGATCAATTCCAAATTTGACATAAACAACGGTAGCGAAAATAGCAAGGATGGTAAAAATCATAACGGTATTAAAGTAGTCGGCAATGAAAGAGGCTTTCAGTCCACCGATCATGGTGTAAATCGTGAAGGTGAGAGGAATCAGAAAGGCAGCTACATAAATATTCATTCCCGTGAGAGAGTTTAAAGCAATCGCTCCACCAAGAACGACCATGGATGTCACGAGAATATTGGTCATTAGAGCAAACCCCATAATTAAACGGTGGTTTTTCTTATCGAATCGCTGGCCAATGAACTCTAAGAACGTGTGGGCGTTAGGGGCTCGCTTCTTCAAGTTAATAGCAACAATCGCAAACAGTAACACTTGAATACAAGCGCCTGCAGCATACCAGTAGGGACCGCTGATCCCGTATTGATACCCAGTGGAAGAGGACATCATCAGCGTAGCGGCCCACGTCCAAGCCGCAATTATAGAAGCACTTGCTAATCCAACCCCCACACTTCTACCTGCCGTACTAAACTGCTCAGCAGTCATGGCCTGTTTCCTTCTTCGCTGCATTACAAAAGTGATAAGGGTAAAGAACAATCCAAAAACCAATAACAGCCCATAGCCAACATAAGATGGTAACATAAAGCACCCTCCAAATATTTTTAATATACTGAATAATGTAACATATTGCGTAAGACAGTCAACACAATATGTAAGGAAAGCTTACATGAGAGTGAATTGGTAAGCGTTACCATTTAACCCATGCCTGGCTTCATGAATATTTGTAAAAAATTTTAAAAAATAAAAAAGCTTCGTGTTCAATTAATCGTTTCTTAAAAGCTCATTCTTGCTTCTCATAGGCAGAAATTTTGTTTGATAATTCCCCCTATTCTGAAATCTATAAATATGTTAACTTCTTAATATTAAAGGGAGTTGAATAATGGGATGGCTAAACACCGAAGATTTTATAGATCCTTTCTTATTACGATGGCACGTAAAGTACTTCAAGATTGTATAAGGAATGGGAAAAATGTTTAATAACATAGCACAACGTCCAAAAGGTTTAAAAGAAACCAAGCTGATTGTTATCCTTTCATTTTTCCTTCTATTGATGATTGGCACGGTCATTTTTGCAACAGGAATGGGGCCGGTTTCAGTACATACAACAACGGTATTACAAATTCTCATAAGTAAGGTTCCAATTTTTTCTAATGCAGCAGGGGATGATTGGACTCAGCTGGAGGAAAGCATTGTATTAGGATTACGACTTCCAAGAGTCCTATTAGGGTTAATAGTGGGCGCTTCATTGTCCGTAACGGGGGTTGCCTTACAGGCTCTGGTACGAAATCATTTAGCAGATCCATTTATTCTTGGAGTATCTTCCGGTGCATCTGCCACTGCCACATTGGGGATGTTATTTGGCACTTTTTCTTTTCTAGGCACCTATTCCCTGTCTTTAAGTGCATTTATAGGAGCCATAGTCGTAATAGTGTTGGTTTATGCTCTCTCAAGGGTGAATGGAAAGATTAATATGACCCAATTATTATTATCAGGGGTGGCTATAGGTCTTATTATGGAATCGATAACAAAGTTGATTACTTTAAGCGCCCCCAATGCTTTAGGATTACATAACGCAACATTTTGGATGGCAGGTAGTCTAGCAGGAGCCAAATGGGGTTATTTGACCCTTCCTCTATTAGCCATGTTTCTATGTATGACTATTCTATTAATCAATTATCGAGCCCTCAACGCCCTGTTGGCAGGAGATGAAACAGCTGGGACATTAGGTTTTAATGTGAATGTAATACAAACAATGCTTGTGTTGGTCGCATCACTATTAGCAGGTGTGACCATTGCCGTCAGTGGTTCAATCGGGTTTGTAGGGTTAATGGTCCCCCACATAACCAGACTATTAATCGGCTCCGATCATAAAAAAGTACTTCCAGTAAGTGCTTTTTTAGGAGGGATCTTAGTCGTTTGGACAGATGTTGCCGCTCGATTAATTATTGCACCTGAAGAATTGCCTATTGGTGTCTTAACGGCCATATTTGGAGGTCCTTTTTTCATTTGGTTATTAAAAAGAAATTCCAGAAAGTAAGGAGACAAAATATGAAACTGCAAGTGGAAAATCTCAATTTTTCTTATAACCACCAGAAAATCCTGAAAGATATATCACTTCATGTTGCGAATGGGGAATTTGTCGGAATCATAGGACCAAATGGCAGCGGGAAGTCAACACTTCTAAAGAATTTATATCGGGCTCTTACCCCTGACTCAGGTTCCATTTACTTAGACCAGCAAAACTATCGTGATCTAAAAGTAAAAGAAATAGCTAAAAAACTTGGTGTGATCGGCCAAGACAATGCGTTACCATTCGACTTCCCAGTAAAAGAGATCGTGGCTATGGGGAGAAGCCCCCACAAAAAACTTTTTGAAGGCGACAACAAAGAAGACAAAGAAATTATAGAAAATGCTCTTAAAAAAGTAGAGATGGGAGATATGGCGGAAAGAAATTACCTATACCTTTCCGGCGGTGAGAAGCAGCGAGTACTGCTGGCAAGAGTACTCGCTCAGCAAACGGAATGTCTCGTATTAGATGAACCTACAAACCATTTGGATATCCATCATCAACTTAGAATATTCGATGTAATCAAGGGATTAGGCGCAACTGTCCTTTCAGCTATTCATGACCTTAATATTGCTGCTCTCTACTGTGACAGAATCTATGTAATGAAAGATGGCACCATCTATAAATCCGGCACTCCTGAAGATATATTAACTTCTAAAACTATTCATGAGGTTTTTAATATTAAAACAGATGTCAGGCGGCATCCCGTAACAAAAAAAGTAATGATTACCTACTTACCAGAAAGTATTTTCAATAAAGGAGAGGAAAAAGTTGTATAAAAGTAAAGTATGGTCATGGTTCTTAGTTGGATTCATAAGTATAATGATCGCGGGATGTGAAGAATCCATCAGTAAAGAACATACCGATAACAATGATGCTTCTAAATCAGAAGAATTATTAACCATCAATAATTACGGAAGAGAGCTGTCTATTAGCCAAAAACCAAAGAATGTATTAACACTGGGACCAAACACGACAGAATTATTCATAGCGTTAGGTCTTGGTAACTATATCATCGGAAACAGTTTAGATAATCATAGCAGCGGGGCATTGCCAGAGTATGAAGAAGCATACGAACAGATTCCAGAATTAACATATGGCTCAGCTACTAGAGAGGCTGTATTAACGAGTGGCGCAGACTTTATATACGGAATTGAATGGGAGTTTGGCAAAGAGGGCCTGAATATTGAAGAATTGAGAGACTATGGTATTGCAACCTATGTGAATAAAGCTTCCACTTTAGAGAAAATGTATCAGGAAATTTTGGATATCGGGAAAATTTTTGAAGTAGAAGATAAAGCAGAAGCCTTTGTTGCTGACCAAAAAGGAAGAATTGAGAATATAAAAGAAAAGGTTTCACAAAAGGACCCTGTCAATGTTCTTGTGTATGATAATGGCGGTGAAGGAATTTTCACTGCTGGGGGGACCAACTTTGAAACATTACTCATTGAATTAGCTGGTGGAAAGAACATTTTCGAAGATCTAATCGAGAAGCAATGGGCAACGGTAAGTTATGAAGAGGTATTGTCCAGAGATCCGGATGTCATTTTGATTCACGATTATGATCACCCTTCATTAGAGCAGAAAATAGAAGACATTAAAAATCATCCCGTTTTATCTCAATTAGAAAGTGTGAAAAACGAAAGATTCGTCACTATTTCCTTAGAAAGTGTTTTACCGGGAAATCGAATGGCTTATTCAGTTGAAACTTTTGCAAAAGGATTCTATCCTGACTTGTTCGATGAGTAACAAATCCATTACCCCCGTTCCTAATCATTTGGGAAACTTCCCCAAAAAGCTCAAACTCTGTCCTTTTTAGTTCAATTCGATAAAGCATTTCAGCATCTTTCATTTTTCAAATGTGTTTTATATAGTTGCAACAAAACTAATAATTTAGACTAGCCAAAAAAACTCCCCAGACCTAGGAGAGTTTTTTTGGCTTGGATTACTAGAAAAACGTCGATTACCCACGTTCCACTAAGAAGCTGACCTTGAATGATTCTTGAACAAAAAAAGATCATCCGCTATGAATGATCTTTTCTATTTTATTCGTAACGATTCCACTTCACAACATTATCTAAAGGTAGACGTGTTTTTTGGAAGCCTGCTTTGACTCCTTTCCCAAGGGAGATCAGCATAACAGAAGTATATTCCTCAGGCACATTGAAGGCTTTTAAGAACTGTTCTTCATCATATCCACCCATCGGTACAGTATCGTATCCTTTTGCTTTCGCAGCAAGCATAAGCTGCATGGCAACAATCCCACCGTCAATGTGGGCGATTTTCGCAAGACGCTCTTCAGGGAAATTTCCATAGTTGTCGAAGATGCTGTTTACATACATATCTTTTACATCTTCAGGCATATTCCCTTTTTCAGCAATTTGAGAATAGATCTGGTCAGCATTCTTATAGGCTTTTTTATCACCAAGGACCGCTATGACAGCAGAAGCATCCACAATTTGCTGCTGGTTATTCGCAATCGGAAGCAGACGTTCTTTTTCTTCCTGCTCATCAATGACAAGGAAACGCCAGGATTGTAAGTTGGATGAAGACGGAGCTAATGTTGCCGTTTCCAACAGCTCTTCAATCTCCTTACGTTCAATCTTATAATCCGGGTCATACTGACGTACGGAACGACGTTCTTTTGCTATTGTCAGAAAATCGGTATCTTCAAGGACTTTCGGAGCTTCCTTCGTCGTATCGATTTCTTTTACTTTATTGAGATATTCTTCTTTGGTCATCGTTTTGTTAGACATGGAATTGCACCCCTTTAACTGTATCTTACACGATTACAGTATAGATCGTTAACTGTTACTTTGTCAAATACAGTTACTCATCGAAAAAAACGAAACGGTGATCGTTTCGTTTTACTGTTCAATAAGATCCGATAAGGATTTCGATTGTAACCCTTCCAAAATCCAAGTCTCCATTTCCCTTTGCAAATCACAAAGAGACTGTTGGGAAGTGCCTGAGAAACAGTGTTTTCCTTCTGTCTCAAAGTAGTCTTTCACTACGGTCTCAGCGCTAATAGCTTCATATACTTCAGAAAGCTTAATATCTTCCGTCTTTTTACTAAGGGAGTATCCCCCATCGCGGCCTTCTTTCGCACTTATGATTCCTGCCTTAACCAAGTGAGTCAGAATTTTACGAAGATATACAGATTGAGATTCGAGCTTCTCTGCAAGTTTACCACTCGGGCAGCGGCCTTCGTTTTCAGCTAATACGATCAAAGCTTTCAAAGCCATACTGAACCAACGCACATTATTCATTTTATCTGACATTGTTTCACCTCTTCTATCCAAAGTATATTTTGATGCATGCGAAATCAAAAGTCAAAACAATGGAATAATCATTATTAGGTTTCTTCCTTGTCGTCAAAAAGGGCTCCCTCTGCAAAAAAATGAATCTTAAGTAACAACTTCTATTAAATCCTATCAAAGTTCATCATGGATCTACCTATGACGAACTATATATTCGACATCCTCCCTCAATTTTCTCCTTTTTCTCATAGGTAAGAAGGACAAGGAGAATAACTACCTCCCCGATTATTATAAAAACCAAATAATTACAATTCTGATAAACTACCAATAGTACGGTTTACGCTTTAAGAGGAGGAAATTGATTTGTCCAAGAAAGCCATCCCTTTCATGTTAGCCGCTGGATTAGTTTTAGGGTCTGCGCCTGCTGTAACTTTTGCTGATCCACCTGCACCAAATGAACAAGCAGACCACGCCTTTGATAATAAGGTCATTAAAAAAATCAGTGCCGAGCGTCTTTACGAACGGGTAGATCTGCTGTCTAAACAGCCCCGGGAAGCAGGAACACAAGGAGAGTATGATGCCGTTCAGTACATCAAAAGCGAATTCGAAAGCTACGGTTATGAAACAGAAGTACAGCCTTTCACCTTCCAAGCGTGGGACGGAGGAACTTCCTCCATTTCAGTCAATGGCTCAGACTTTGCTGGTGATGTTCATACCTTTAATGGATCTGTAAACGGCACAGTCGAAGCTACGCTGGAGTATGTAGGTCTTGCTTATGCGGGGGATGTGCCGGATACCGTTTCTGGTAAAATCGCTTTAATTGAAAGAGGCGAAATCAGTTTTTATGAAAAAATCCAAAACGTGATCGATAAAGGTGCTGTAGGAGTCATTATGTTTAACCGGGAAGGAACAGAAGGCAACGATTTCGGTTCTACATATGAAGGGCAGAACATTCCAGCTGTTGCGATTGATCGCGAAGCTGGCCTGTCCCTCGTAAATCAACTTCAGTCAGAAGAAGTCACGGCAGAAGTATCTGTCCAAGATGCAGGCCCCATCGATCAAACATCGTATAACGTGATCGCAACCATGAAACCACACAAAAATAAAGATACAGGACAAATTGTCACAGTTGGTGCTCACCACGACTCAGTGGCAGGCGGACCAGGCGCCAATGATGATGCTTCCGGTGTGTCCGGAGTTTTAGAATTGGCTAAAATCATGGCGAAAACTCCTACGGACACAGAGTTACGATTTATGACCTTTGGAGCGGAAGAAAAAGGTTTACTCGGTTCCTATCACTACGTCAGTACACTCAAAGATGATGAAATCAACCGAATCTCCGCTCACTTCCAAATGGATATGATCGGAAGCCGCGACTCTGGTGACCTGATTATGTTCACACCGGCTGGAGAGAAAAATCTAGTCACAGATTTAGGCGCATCTGCAGGTGCAAGAGTGGCCGAAGTGGTCGAATACGGACAGCTTGGCCGCAGTGACCATGTGCCGTTTTATCTGGAGGGAATTCCTGCCGCACTGTTTATTCATGCTCCTCTTGAGCCGTGGTACCATTCCCCTCAAGATACTTTAGATAAAATAAGTAAAGAAAAATTGAAAGAAACGACGCAAATCGTAGGAGCAGCTGTCTACAGAATCGCAAGACCAGATACTCCCGCGTTGGAAAATGCACGAGTTGCCCCTGGACCTGTTCATTATGAGTTTGATGATCGCCCACTATAACTTTTAAACTTAAGATGGTTTCACAGGACTTTCAGTCAAGAAATATTCTGCATAATAAAGGTGCTTCTCCTCATAGGGAAGCACCTTTTGAATTCTGTTATGAGCTATTTAATTTAGCAACAGGATCAATAATAATTAATCTCGTTTCAGACTTTGGACTCGGCTTAAGCATTGTGAGGTTACTAGTATTCAAAAGTTATAGAATAGATCCTCTCTCTACACTCCCTCTAGTCCATTCCGCACTAATGCTCTAACCCTGCTACTCCGAAGCCACCGGCTCCAGAATGAGTCGATATCATACCGCCCGCTTGGATCCATCTTATATTTTGGAAGCCATTTCCTTTGGCAACTTCCTCCATCCGCTGCTTGATCCTTTCATCGAGTCCGATGGAGTAGATAAAATAAAGCTGCTGTCTATCGATGTCGAATTCATTTAAATAATCACTAAAGAGTTTTTCAGTAGCTCTACTCATTTTCCCGCGGTACTTCTTTGTAGACACAAGCTTTCCATCCTTCAACTCTATGCATGGCTTTATTTTCAACAGAGCTCCGATCAGAGAAGCCATATTGCTTACCCTTCCTCCCGCTTTAAGAAATTCCAAGTTGCCTGGGATGAAAGCCAGCCTTGATTTAGGAACGATCGCCTGTATTTTTTCAACTAAGCGTTCCGGTTCAATGCCAGGTTCTTTTTCTAATAAATCAGCGGCATACAATACGATCGCAGCTAATCCTCCAGTAACGTTCAGAGCATCAATGAGAAAAATGTCTTCAAATTCTTCCGCAGCAATGACAGCATTTTGAAAAGAAGAAGACGCTTTTGATGTATAACCAACATGGATAATGATGCAATTTGGGAAATTATCTCTTATCGTTGCGAAAAACTCTTGATACTCATGAGCATTTGTGGAGGTAGTAGAGGGTATTTTCTTCGTATGTCTGTAATAGTCATAAATATCCTGAACCGGCAAAGAACCGTCTAAATAATCCTTTCCATCCATAATAATGTGCATGGGAACTACTTGAACCTCGTACTTTTCAGCTAAATCATCCGGTAAGTCGGCACCGCTTTCGGTCGATAAGATTATCTTTCGCATTCTATTTCCCCCTTGGTTATATTTCGGCCTGCGTTCACTTCCTGCATATACTTTAACTATACATGAGATAACCTCATTAGCATTGTGATAACTTTTATTTGCCGTATTTTTAGTGGGTTTTGATCTATAAAAACAAGCAGGAAGTAATCGTTATGGGACGAGGGATTGCTTTTAATAAGCGGGTTGGAGAAGACACCGAAGAAGATAAGGTAGAAAAAATCTTCACTTTGGAAGACCAGAATATTACAAAGAAGTTTAAGATCCAATATACATTTTTTTAACTTCTTACTCTCTTCATCTGACTAAACACCCCACATACGCTAAAAGTGCCTGCCCTCCACCTCGTTAACACTTTACCGCATTGGTGTCAGGCACCGATACATGTTATTGAAACGCGTGGTGCGATTATGTTCTCATACATATACACTCACTTCTTACATTACCGTTTATTAAATGATGATCTTACGTCTACTTAATTACTGTTTCAAATAATACTTTTCACTTTTGCATTAAAATAAAAGGATGATGGATCATATTAAACCTTACATTAAAAGTAAGCGCTTAAATGAGTGATGTTACCGCTTACTTTGAGTTTGCAGGTCTTTTTAATATACTTAATAATCAGAATAGTCAAATATATTAGGAGGATTGATTAGTTATCAGCATTGCAATCAAAAATGAAAAGAAGGTCTATTCAGTTTCTGGAAACGAAGTTCTTGGCTCTCTTCCTTTGATGTCCCAAGAGGAAGTAGACGATAAAATAAAACTGGCAAGTGAATCCCAAAAGATTTGGTCTGCAACAGAGGTATATAAGCGGGCAGATATTTTGCACGAATGGGCAGATCGATTAGTTGAAAAACAGGATCGAATCGGAGAGGTAATTTCTAAAGAAGTAGGTAAAAACCTGGCTTCCGCTATTAAAGAAGTTGTAAGGACAGCAGATTTAATTCGTTACACCGCTGAGGAAGGTTGCCGTATCCATGGTGAAATGTTGAAAGGGGATTCTTCCAGAGGAGGATCATCAAGCAAAATGGCAATGGTGGAGCAGGAGCCACTCGGTGTTGTCCTCGCTATATCTCCATTCAACTATCCGGTTAATTTAGCAGCTTCCAAAATTGCGCCCGCACTCATCTCCGGAAACGCCGTTGTTTTTAAACCAGCTTCTCAAGGGGCGTTGAGCGGTCAACTGATGACCGAAGCACTGCTCGAAACAAATCTACCTTCTGATATCATTCAATTTGTGTCCGGAAAAGGTTCAGAGATTGGTGATTTTCTCGTTACACACCCGAACATTGATATGATTACTTTTACAGGGAGTACAGAAACAGGACAAGCAATATCTCAAAAAGCAAAAATGATTCCTGTTGTATTAGAACTCGGCGGTAAAGATCCAGCGATCGTTCTGGAGGATGCTGACCTTGAGCTAGCAGCTGAGCACATCGTCAGTGGTGCTTACTCTTATTCAGGTCAACGTTGTACGGCAATTAAGCGTGTTCTAGTAGATGACACTATTGCTAATGATCTAACAGAGAAAATAAAGCAGAAGGTTGAAGCTCTCTCGGTCGGAACTCCTGAAGACAATGCGACAGTGACTCCCTTGATTAATAACGATGCCGCTGACTTTGTGCAACATCTGATCGATGATGCCATAAACAAGGGTGCAGAGCTCATTACTGGCAATAGACGTGAAGATAATTTAGTTTATCCAACATTATTAGATCATGTAAATTCAGATATGGATGTGGCATGGGAAGAACCTTTTGGTCCAGTCCTACCGATCATTCGTATCAACGATGAAGATGACTTTGTATCGCTTGCCAACCAATCAGAATACGGTCTGCAAGCAAGTATTTTTACAAAAGATGTCCAAAAAGCCAGGGAAATAGCCACAAAACTAGATGTAGGTTCCGTGCAAATGAACGCAAAAACAGAACGCGGTCCTGATCATTTCCCGTTCATCGGAGCTAAAAACTCCGGCCTCGGGTCTCAAGGAATACGCCGCAGTATTGAATCCATGACACGCGACAAACTATTCATCTTGAATCTATAATATTAACGCTCAATGGTTCCTGATAAGTATATCAATGCTTAGCAGGGGCCTTTTTTTCTTATTTATTAGACTAGTAATTTTCCATTTCGGTGACTGACCCCAAGAAAAAAGGCCTGCCTTATTTTTAGATAGAGTTTATTACGATGGTAGTTATCTTTATTTATTTCTCAATAACTCAGCCATCTCAACCGGATAATCAATGAACGGGTTCCGATTTCCCTGAAGCTCAAAAATCGCCTGATTACGGTGCAGTTCATAAACTTCAGGTGGTTCATTCCTATGCCAATCAAGCATAAGATCTACATCTATTCTTTCTTTTTGATTCATTTCCAAACCATCCGGATATCTCACCAAAAAATAAAGCATCGCACGAGCCACCGTCCCTTTTGCGAACTCCGGTTCAAATAATTCATCCTCCGCTTTTCCGCATTGATCCTCGATTCTAAGAACCCCCGCCTCTTGCTCAGCTGGATAATCATGAAAATCATGATAAGGATAATTACTTCTGATTGAATTACATAGAGGTTCACACGTAAATAAATGATGCAGGTCGCCTCGCATGGGCTCCTGCGCATCATACCAGGATTGCGGAACGGCATGTTCACAATTGTATTTAAAGGTGGTAACGGCCTCTGCCATCACTTTCAGCAGATTCTCACCCTCGTCTTTGTTTGCTCTTATCTCTTGTTCACGTTTTTGGGAAGCAGCATAATCTTCCTGTATGACATCCTCCGGCTCTCTTATCTCTCCCGAATAGATGCTCTGCAGTTTGCCATCAGGTCGCAGGTCTACCCAAGGATAAACGTATAAGCTCGGGTCGTATCGTAAAAAATTATTATGTGTCGACTGGATTAGTTCCATTACCTTTTCTATTGCCGTGCTGTTGGCTGGATCCGAAAAATTAACAGACGCATAATATTCTTGTTTCGTTTGTTTGTTTTTACTTTCATCAAAGTACACCTGTTCATCCTTAATAATTTCTTCTTTATTTTTCTTCGCTTGTTGGATGATTTCATTTATTCGTTCCGGGTCTATAGATACGGAAATTGCCTGGCTGATCATTTTATCCATGCATTGATCCCTCCTCCAATAATTACTGCAAACTGTTAAGCTTTCTCTACTCTCTTACTCTATGCATTCCACTAATTCGTGTAATTCCCCTTTAATAGACGAGGAAAGAATTACAAAAAAAAAGATGACGAGCAAATGCTCGCCATCTTTTTATAGTGGAGGGGGAGATGTAATTACATCATGCCGCCCATTCAATCGTTTAGTTAAAAAGACTATAACAGACCCTGTATAACCTTGTTATAACAAGGTTTTCCTTAGCAAACAAATTGATTAAGCACAATAGGTTTTAATATTATCTGTACAGTATCCAGTCATTATCCAGTCACCAAAACTTCTAGAAGAAAGGAATCTTTAATTCCTCCTTGTGGGAAGATGACTTTTGAAGCGACGAACGAGGAACGCTACAATCGACAAGGCGAAGAAAGTTAATCCAATGCTTTAGGACTCACAATCATTTGCCCGGTTCAATAAAAGCTCCTTTTCACGGTCATTCCGGGTCATCGACGCCGCTCGTGCAAATTCTGTCCGGGCTTCATCGAATCGCCCGAGCTTAACCAGTAGATCGCCACGAACGCTAGGCAGTAGATGGTATCCCTTTAGGGAAGGTTCGGCACTCAGCTCGTCAACAATCTGCAGACCGAAAGAGGGTCCAAATGCCATTGATATGGCAATCGCCCTATTTAATTGACGATCGGCGATGGAGTTACCCTGGCCAATGCTTCGTAAAGGGCAGCGATACGAATCCAATCAGTCTCAGATGCCGTAGGAGCTTCTGCATGACAAGCAGAAATCGCAGCCTGCAACGCGTACGGCCCGAGTGTGCTTCGAAGCTTCTGGCTGCGCTCCAATGCCGCTAACCCCCGACGGATCAACAATTGATCCCACTGCGCTCGATTTTGTTCCAACAGACGAACCGGTTCTCCTTTGGGGTTAACTCGAGTTTTAAGCCGCGAAGCTTGAATCTCCATAAGGGAAACTAGTCCGTGAACTTCCGATTCATGAGGGACAATTTCGGTAAGTATACGTCCCAGTCTCAGTGCCTCTTGACACAGTAATGGACGGATCCAGTCATTACCTGATGTTGCTGAATAACCTTCATTAAACATTAGGTAAATCACTTCAAGTACGGCAGATAGACGGTCTTTGAGTGACCCACCTGTTGGCACTTCGAAAGGTACCTTCTTGGCTCTGAGGGTTCTCTTGGCACGGACGATTCGCTGGGCAATCGTCGATTCGGCAATAAGGAAAGATCGTGCAATTTCATCTGTAGTAAGTCCGCATAACAGGCGGAGAGTTAGGGCAACTCTAGCATCTTGTGATAACACTGGATGGCAGGTCATAAAGATCAGACGAAGGAGATCGTCATCGATCTCCCCCTCCAAAGCATGATCTACATCTTCCTCTTTATATAAATTCATACCGCGGGCGATCTCTCCATACTTCTGATCACGTAGCTTCGTCCTGCGCATAAGATCGACCGCACGCCGTTTCGCCGTGGTCATTAGCCAGGCACCCGGATTGTCTGGAATGCCTATTTCCGGCCATCGTTCGAGAGCAATAACTAAAGTATCATGGGCAATATCCTCTGCAGCACCCACATCCCGTAGCATTCGGGTTAAACTAGCAATTAGCTTTGCCGACTCCATTCTCCATATGGAATCAGTGGTTCGATGTGTATCGATTAAACTCACGTTTTTTTCTGCTCCTCTACCTGCTTGTCGAGTTCTGCATCTTTTTCCAGCAATTCTGAATTAATCGTAAGATCCCCCGCTTCATATAACGGCCTGAGCTCAATCTCTCCTTGTCCAAATCCATGAGGATCAGGATATCGATGTGCCCATTCAATTGCTTCTTCTTTCGATTTGACTTCAATTAGAGTATATCCCGCGATTAATTCTTTAGCTTCCGTAAACGGACCATCAATGACTTTCGGTTTTTCTCCAGGTATCGGATAGGAAAGCCGTATTCCGCTTGAGCTAGGCTGCAGCCCAGCCCTATCGATCAAAACACCAGCTCTCGCCAATTCTTCATGGTACTTTTGCATGGCACTATAAAGTTCCTCACTCGGCATAACCTTCTCTTCTGAATCTGTTGTAGCCTTGACAATGATCATAAATCTCATATGTGTTTACCTCCTTTATTTTTTGAAGCTTCGTTAACCCTTGTAACAATCATTCGGGTAATTCCGCTTCTATATATACGACGAACTAACCTTTACTGAATCGACAATAATTTAATATGCAAGTACGCCTGACAGGATAGAGGAAACGTAAGGAAAATGCCAAAGTATAATGTTAAATAAATTTCAACGTAAAAGTCGATTTCTTTTATTTAGAAATCGACTTTTAAATGGCTTGTTCGATTAAACTGAGTTTAGGGGAAGGAAAAAGTTGACTTCCATTCCAAAAGTATTACCAAATTATTCTAATTGACTTTTCTATATAGAAGCATAAAATCGTGCTCCCAGTGTAAACCGTCATCTGATTTTTCCCATGAACTTTTTATTTTATCTCTGGAGTCATTGATTTCCCCAACAAAACGCTGGCAAAAATCTAATTGGGAAAAAATCAGATGAATTCCTCCACAATTCCCACAAACCGCTTTTCAAATTCATATAGTATAGTCGAGTTACACCTCGCGAATCAAAATAGTGTTGTAAATAGTTACTAGTATTAGAGTCATAGTCATAGACAATCGTACTACTTGGAAATTCCATTTGCTTTATAAAAGTTCGCTGAACGATAAATTTCTCTTTTTCCATCCAATCAAATAATGTTTGTCCTTTAATGGAACTTGTTTTAAATTGTGGATGAATCACCTCTATTTCCCATTCACCTATAAAAAATTCTAACCGCTTTAACATCTCATCACGACCTAAATTTCTCATGATAAATATCCCCTTTTCATTGGAAATTTCCATAAATAAAAATGGATATGGGGGATCGTCTGTTATTTCACTATCCTTTGTAGGCTTTCTGTAACTCCTTAAGATTAAGTTTTTTCATTTTCAAAGTGGCCTGGGTCACACGAGCAATTTGCTCCTGAGTACTATTATCACTCAGCATCTCATCCTTTTCTCTCGGCACAATCTGCCACGACATTCCATACTTATCTTTCAGCCAGCCGCATTGTTCGGATTCAGGAACCGCGGATAGCTTTTCCCAGTAGTAATCTATCTCATCTTGTGTGTCGCATTTCACCATAAAAGAGATGGCTTCGATGAAGTTGAACTTATGGTCTTTTGAACTATCCATTGCGGTGAACCATTGATTCTCAAGCATAAAATCCGAAAACATGATGGTACCTTCTTTGGCAGATTCTATACTTTGAGGATAGCGGGCAATTGAACCCTGTTTGGAGTTTTTAAATATGGACAAATAAAAATGAACCGCTTCTTCTGCTTTTCCACATTGATCATTAACAAACATAAATGACGGAACTACCGTAGGCCGCTTTTCAACTTCAGGGTTGGTAAGGATTAGCTGCCAAGATAAACCATATTTGTCTTGAATCCAACCGTACTTCTCACTAAACGGATACTTATCCAGGGGCATTAACACTGTTCCGCCTTTGGATAATTTGTTCCAAACCTTATCTATCATCATACTCGCATCTTTTTCTTGTGAGGGATGAAAATGAACCATGAAAGACACAGACGGATTGAATTTGAAGTAAGGCCCTGCGTTAATTGCCATGAACTCCTGTCCCCACAACTCAAAAGAAACTAAATCGGAGTTGCCGGATGGTGTTCCATGAAGTGTTGTTACATTCGTAATTCTTGATTCAGGGAATATGGAAGCATAGAAATCCGCTGCTTCATTAGCTTCCTTGTCAAACCACAAATGAGGGACGATATTATCATTGGTTTTTACCATCGTAATTTCCTCCTTGAAGTATTTTTCACTTCACACGTTCTGGATATTTTCCAGCAATTCTTCAAGCCGATCCAGAAGTTCAACGGCTCCTTCAGACATACCTGCTTTAATCATTCCATCTCGACCTTCTACTGATTGATCCACCGTTTTCTCGATAAACTTTGTCTTGTTCTCAGCCAATTTTTCGAAAATTGCTTCAAAAATCCAATAAAATAAGTTGTTTAACAAACTAGCGCTATTGTTGAACACAATGTAAAACACCATTGAAAACACCATTTTTTCATAAACGCCCTTTAACAGAAAAAATTTAATTAACAAGTATCTTTTTAACCAATACTCCCGTAATTAACAGATATTCTGTATTGCAAATAATCTTTATTCAAGTGTAAGAACAAATTCTGCTACATCTTCACCACGTGCGTTAGAAAACCCACTATCTTCACCATAGATTGTAAAACCACATTTCTCCAGTACCTTGAGTGACCTAATGTTGTCTTTGGCAACACGAGCATAAAGTGGACGAATGGTAACTTGTTTTAAAAATTCTCTTAAAGCATTGGTAGCGATTCCTTTGCCCCAATATTCTTTTCCTATCCAGTAGCTAATTCCTGGTACGCCGAACTGCTCGAAACATAGAACATTTCCAGCAACATTATTTTGAACAGTAATCGTTTGCTTGATGATGTCTTTATCCGCCAGAATTTTATTCCAATGGGTTAAGAAACTGCTCCAATCCGCCGGGTCCTTACTTGTAAATGCCGCCATATAATTTGCATCCCGATCCTGTTGGTGTTTGAAGAAAACCGGAAGGTCATCTTCAATTACGCTTCGAAGCATTATTTGCACACCAAAATTTCCCCCCTTGTAATTTACTAATTTATGTAAACGTATTTCACGTTATCCATTAAATGGCCCCTATACTTCTAATTCAATTTGCCCTTATGTAGAATAACTTCTGGATTATAACCCAAAAACCTCCATAAAATTCGCAACAAAAGAGGAGTAAGTACTCTTAGATTCAACAAATTTAAGAAGTCTCTATTACAAGGTAATCCACTTAATAATTAGATCAATATCTCGAAACTGAACTTCCACCACACCAGTTCCCAAATACACAAAAAGGAGACGATTTCTTTTTTAGAGAATCGCCCCGTTAACGTAAGACTTGAATTCGAGATATTTAATGCATAATTTCAACTAACGCACTCGAGTTTCCGGAAAAGTACTCGTTATCAAATTCAGAAGAAAGTCAGCTTGTGAGTATATTCATAAGGAGTTAGCCAAACCTGGAATCAATCTAACACTGCTTTGAGATGAGTACTGTTTGAGTTGTAGGGCGATTTTGATTTTGCTTTGCTTTTCAACCAAGTATAGATAAGAAGCGTATTAAAGAAGTTCTAACCGGGCGATACATACATCATGGTGAGAATATTATCCTCCTAGGCCCAACTGGTGTAGGGAAAACGCATTCAGCCACTTCCATGACAGTAGAAGTCCTTACACAAGGCCATACAGCCCTTTATATCACCGCAAATGACTTTATAGCTGAATGCCAAAACAAGGATTAACCCAGTGAATTATAAAGACAAACAAAAACGCAAGTGAGGCTCACCCATTACCTCAATTGCGCTTTTGTTTGTCTTATCTTTTTTATAATCTGGTTAAGCACTTCCGAGAACACGAGCCCAAATGCAATAGCACCAGATATCATAAAAGCTTTCGCTGCAATGGAGATAGCGACGCTGTAGTCATTTTGCACAAAGCTTCGCATGGCATCATACGCGAGACTTCCTGGTACGAGAGGAATAATCCCTGGTACGTTAAATATAATCATAGGCGTTTTGTATATCCTTGCCAGCATCTGGCTGACCATGGCAATAACAAAGGAGGCGATGAGTGTAGCTGGGACACTGTCGACTTCTTCCCATACTAAGGATATGTAAATGACCCAACCAATCATGCCGACGAGACCACATTTAATGAGCGTATTTCTTGGCGCCTGAAAGATGATTCCAAAGGCAGCTGATGCAAAAAAGCTTGCTATGGCATGTTCAATCAACATAGTCATTCCTCACGATCTCTAAAATAGTGCAAACATAACAGCAATACCTGCCCCAATTGCAAAAGCCGTTAAAAAGGCCTCCGCCCCCTTGGCGAGTCCTGAGATAAGATGACCTGCCATCAAATCCCTTACAGCGTTGGTGATGAGCAGGCCAGGGACCAACGGCATGACAGAACCAACAACTACCTTATCAACTTCCTTCCCAATACCTAATGAAAAAAGGGAAAAGGCTGTAAAACCAATCACCAACGAAGCAATGAATTCAGCAACAAATTTAATTTCAAATAATCGAATAAAGTTAATTAATGCAATAAATCCCAGCCCTCCTGCTACGCAGGCTGGTAGGAAATCGTACCAACTCCCCTGAAACATGAGACTAAAGAAACCACTCGCTAACGTGGCAGCGATGATTTGCATGCGCATGGAATAATCTGTAGGACTGGTTTCAATTTTTCTAAGCTCTTTATACGCTATGTGAGTAGACATGTCTCCACTTGTAATGTTTCTAGAGACATTATTCGCGAGATTTACTTTTTCGAGATTTGTCTCTCGTGCTGAAACTCTTACTAATTTTGCAGGGGCACCAGGGCTAATCGTAAACACAATCCCAGTAGGTGTTACATAACTTTGTGCTTCATCCCGTCCAAAAGATTGGGCAATCCGCGTCATCGTATCTTCCACACGATAGGTTTCCGCTCCATTTTGTTGCATTATCTTCCCAATTAATAAACATAACTCAATTAAGTCCTCTGTACGCTCCACTCGGTCACCTCAATTCGTATTACAGTATGTTTAGTGTGTCTATTCATATACTAAAAGCTTAAAACCCTTTTTAAAATTTCCACAATCTCGAAACTTCTCCACTTTCTTTTGCACGACTGGCCGGATCTTAGCTCCATATTTGTTCTTAAATGCTTCCCAATGTTGATGTTCATCAAAGAAAATTCATCGTAAAATATTCGTCTCCATACAAGTACAATACCACATCATCAAGGGCTGTAGTATTGTCAAAAGTTATACATTCTTTACTTTGAACACAAACTAATAAAAGAACTATCAGGAAAATAGGTGTAAATTAGTCCCTTTCCACACCTAGGTTTCTTGGATGTATAAACCATTCGGCTATGGGGACTTTAGATATTAATAATATTTGCTATTTTTTCTGTTGGCTAGAATTTACGGTCTTCTAAAAAACCTGAAATGCAAATTTTAAAAGCAAAAAAGGACTACCTCCTTTATTTAGGAAGTAGTCCTTTAATTACTAACTATTTATACATTACTTGAAGAGTTTCCAGAGACTTTTTTGTGTGTTTCAAACTTTTTATAGAAAAATCCAGTCAAAACTTATTTGTAATGCGGAAAAAAACCTATTACATAAGTGGTTTGAGCGTTATCACATCATGCCGCCCATTCACTCGACTATTTAATAGGATAATAATAAGACCCTCAGAACCTTGTTATACCAAGGTTTCCATCGCAAAATGAATTTATAAACCACAATAAGCTTTAATACTTTATGAACAGTATCCAGTCACTAAAAACATCACCAGAATTCAGAATAAAAGAAATAGATCTTTACCCATTTGGGATAATGCGTTTTTTAAAATATTTGGTTCACAAACTAGAAGTAGTTACTAACGTCTGGGGTTTTATCTTTATTAGCTATTCCATCACTTTACCATTCATACGTTCAACCCATTGCTGGAGAAGGTTATTATACCGGGACAAATTTTTGTGGATTTTAATGGCCACTTCTTCATTATAGGTATGGACGGTCAAATTACAATCATTTACCATTTCCAAAGCCAATACGGCCTCTTCATCCTCTAACAAGTGGACCTCCCTGCAACTGCGAATGACGCTCTTCGGAGAGCCGGCATCCAACCCTTCTATGTCATATAAATATTGCTTAGCCGCTTTCCAACTAGCCTCGAAAGAGAATTCAAATCGTTGAATCGCTGCATCTCGTTCCACATCGTTCGGGTTTTTAAGGTTAGCTAGCTTTTCAAAGGAAGCCAACGCTTTTTCTGCTGCTTCTAGTCGTTGACGTAATCTTTCCATAAGATACCCTCCTTTTTCACTTGTTGGATTAGAGCTTCTTTGGCATCATGTAAATCCACCACATCTACCTTGTAAGGAATGGTAGACTCTTCGATTTGCTCAATCAGTTTATTCCATTTAGAAGGAGAGATCGGGGAGTAAGATTCGATAGCGATGTCGATATCTGAGCTACGCTTTTCTTCCTGTCGAGCCCAAGAACCAAATAAGAAAACACGTGCTTTTTCATTGGCGAGTTGTTCATTCAAAATCGATTTCAGTTGTTGTAAAATTTGCTCCCGTAAATCTGCAGGATATCCCATAATATCCCTTCCTCTTTTTTGTCTCATTATAGCATATGTACACCTTCTCTTTGAGGGATTTCCCTTCTACAACGTTCTAAATAAACGGATTTCATGCGATTACTATTCTAAAAAAATAGAATCACTCTTATAAACCTAACTTAGTTTCGTCAAGCATCTTAATCATATCTGGGTCAGCATGTAAGAAAAACTGCCTTTCTTCAATATTTAAGGTCGCGATAGCTGCTTTATCTTCATTTGTAAGCTGAAGTCAAAGACATCGATATTTTCTGCCTTATGTTCTTGTTGTCGGTGGCCGCCCTAATCTGCTAAGTGTTAACGTGGTGTAGTAAGGCACTCACAGTACGCTATTGCTATAGTTGCATATCATAGTACAGTAAAACCTTTAGTAATAGAGATAGGGGGAGGTGACTAACCTCCATCCCTCTCACACCACCGTACGTACGGTTCCGTATACGGCGGTTCCAATCATGTCTGACGAATAAATTTGTATCTTAAGACAATACTCTTCAGCCCTAGGCGCCACCAATAGGTGGTGCCTAGGGTTTTGTGTAAGACGGGACTTCTCGCAATTCGCCAGTAAGCCTTCCGTGAGTTTCCCCATTCGTGGGCTTTCTGCGGAGAGATTCCCAGTTTGATCAGTTTCCTGATTTTCGTTTTGGGAAGTCTCCATTCTTTCCAGCGAATCATTCGAAGTCTTCGATGAAGCCATGATTCCAACTCTTTCAATACACTTAGTGTGTCAATTAGGCTATAATAATTCATCCATCCTTGTAGGAATAGATTAAGCTTCCTCACTCGATTCTCCATCGATATTCGTTCTTTTCGTGAAGTAAGACTTCGGACTCGGTTCTTAAACCGTTCGATGGAACGCTTAGCTAATCGAATCTTAGGGATTCGATTAGGAGTGAAGCTGAACCCCAGAAGTTTTCTCTTCCAAGGTCGGTCCACGGCACTCTTCTCGCGGTTTACCTTCAGTCGTAACTTCTTCTCGATGAAAGATGTGATGGACGCCATCACCCTTTCCCCTGCACGCTTAGACTTCGCGTAAATATGAAAGTCATCCGCATACCGAACGAACTTGTGACCACGCTTTTCCAGTTCTTTATCCAGCTCGTCTAATACGATGTTGGAAAGCAACGGACTGAGGGGGCCTCCTTGAGGAGTCCCTTCCGTATTTGGGCTTACAAGACCCTGTTCCATAATACCTGCTTGAAGGTATTGTCGGATAAGGTAGAGAACGTTCTTATCCTGGATACGGTTGGATAGGGTTGCCATAAGTCGGTCATGGTTGACTTTATCGAAGAACTTCTCCAAGTCCATGTCCACGACCCAGCGGTATCCTTCTTGGATGTACTCTTTTGCCTGACGGACAGCTTGGTGGGCATCTCGATTTGGACGGAACCCGTAGCTGTATTCCGAAAAGGTCGGGTCATACATCTCGGATAGTTGTTGGGCGATTGCCTGTTGAATAAATCGGTCTGTCACCGTGGGGATGCCCAGCTTCCTCTTTCCGCCGTCTGGTTTCGGGATTTCGACTCGACGTACCGGTTGAGGTTGGTAAGTTCCCGACCGCAGGCTTTCCACTAATGATGTCCACTCTTCTTTTAAATGCGTACGTAGGGATTTTACGGGCATTTGATCGACACCGTGGCTTCCTTTATTCTTTTCTACACGCTTGAGCGCTTGAAGTAAATTCGGTCGTGACAGTACACGATTTATCATAAGATACATTCCTCCGTGAATGACGTTTCC
>NZ_FNIZ01000019.1:0-53896 GCF_900104185.1 Halobacillus aidingensis
CAAGTCTAAACTAAGGATGAGCCCGGTCCAATTCCGCAATAAGCATCAAGCAACAGCCTAATTACATAGTGTCCAATTTTATGGGGTCAGTACATTAGCTCGAGGAGGCTCATCACTCGCCCACGGAAAGCGAACCTTTTCCCGGAGCCCCTAGAATCCCACAAAAGTCTCGAAATCGAGTCTTCCACAATCCTGCCATATTGTTCAATAACTAATTTGTATCAGAATTAGTATTAAATAAATAAAAAAAGAACAGCTCGATGGCTGTTCTTCATGGTTTTAATAATTTTTCATGATGCTGATTCGCTATTTTGATCTTACGAAGCCCGATCAGCCACAATATAATCATAAAAGGGGTAATCCAATACATCCATGTCATTTCTTTCACGGTAATAATATAATCATAAATGACGTGTAATCCTACGGGAATGACCAGGCCTAACGCTAAACACCAGTTCGAACGATTCGTCCTGAACTTCGCTTTTCCCATGTAGTACCCCATAATGAGGCCGAAAAGGGCGTGGGAAGAAACAGGGAAAACAGCACGTAATATGGCGATTTCAATTCCGTTTTGGAAGATATAGATGATGTTCTCTATCGTTGCAAACCCTAAACTGACAGCCACCCCGTATATAATCCCGTCGTAATGATGATCAAAATCAGAATGACGATACGCCACAAATAACAAAAAGAACCATTTGAAGAATTCTTCAAGTAATTCAGCGAGGAAAAAAGACTTCAGGAATGACGAATGAAATACATTTTCTGTTTCAAAAGCATACTGAATGAACATGATAGGAAAAACCATGATTACGCCTATGATGAACATGCGGATGATTAGAGGAAGGGGCTCTAATTCGATCCGTTTACTTAAATATATAAATGTCATGATGGCCACGGCAGGAGATATAGCGGCAGTCAATATGGCCATGTTTCTCAACCCTCTCTCTTTCATTCACCTACGTTTCATCGTATCATGAAGGTATGAGAAAAGGAACATTTGAATGGAAGATGGTGTAAATATGAAGCGTATACTAGTCATTCACACAGGTGGCACAATATCTATGAAGGAAAACAAAGAAACAGGTGAAGTGAACACTTCGTCCAAACACCCATTGGACGAGATCTCCACCATGCTTAAAGGGAACACGGTGATTGAGGACGAAATATTGTTTTATCTCCCTTC
Organism: Halobacillus aidingensis; assembly: GCF_900104185.1. Taxonomy (GTDB): domain Bacteria; phylum Bacillota; class Bacilli; order Bacillales; family Halobacillaceae; genus Halobacillus; species Halobacillus aidingensis. The sequence continues at coordinate 1,187 of NZ_FNIZ01000019.1, forward strand.
TCCCCATATCCGGCCGGATCATATGCTGAAACTGGGCCGATCCATCCATGAGAAAATGTCCAAGAAAAACTATGATGGCATCGTTATCACGCATGGTACAGATACATTAGAAGAAACCGCTTATTTTTTGGATTTATTTTTGCAGACGAGAAAACCCGTAGTCGTCACCGGGGCTATGCGTTCAAGTAATGAAATCGGATCCGACGGCCTGTATAACCTACTAAGCGCGATAAGAGTAGCCAATTGCGACGAGGCGCAGGACAAAGGTGTGCTGGTTGTCATGAACGATGAAATTCATACAGCTAAAAACGTGACCAAAACCAGTACGAGTAATGTAGCAACGTTCCAAAGTCCTCAATATGGTCCCATCGGAATTACTACAAAAACAGAAGTGTTCTTCCATCATAAAATGACACGCCGTGATTCCTACCCGATTCAAAACATTGGAAAGCAAGTAGCCCTCATCAAAGCCTACGCAGGTATGGATGGGACTTTGATCGACGCCGTCCGGGAAAGCGATGTGGATGGCCTTGTTATTGAGGCTCTAGGACAAGGGAATCTACCACCAGAAACGGTAGATGCTTTAGAGCGCACCCTGAATGAGGGCATTCCAATTGTTCTAGTCTCCCGCTGCTATCAAGGAATTGTCCAGGATACATACGGATATCCGGGTGGCGGACGTCAACTGAAGGAAATGGGAATCATTTTTGCCAATGGTCTTACTGGACCAAAAGCCCGAATTAAATTGATGGTCGCACTTGAAATGACCACAAATATGACTGAACTGGAACATATGTTCAGCTGAGGAAATCGAGGAATCAATGATATGTGCCCATACAAAAGCCTGGCATCCATGGACGCCAGGCTTTTTTTGGTTATTTATTTGTTACAGCCTTTGCTATTTTTCCTCCATGATGACGGCCATTCTCAATGAAAATTTCATTGTTATTATAGCCAGCCGCGATAACCCCTGCAATATAGATTCCCTCGACATTCGTCTCCATCGTATCCTCATCAAACGCAGGCCTTCCTGTTTCTTCATCCATCTCTACTCCCATTTTAGTGAGAAACGCATGGTCAGGACGGTAGCCAGTCATGGCAAACACGAAATCATTTTCAATTCGTTTTTCCTGACCATGACATTCATAGACAACTTCATCCTCGGTGATTTCTTTAACGTTCGCACAGAACTCCATGTCTATGATGCCTTTTTTGACCAATGCTTCGAATTGAGGAAGAATCCATGGCTTAATACTTTTCGAATAGTCTTCCCCACGGTAAAGAACGGTAATGAGAGCCCCTGATTTTTCTAATTCCAGTGCAGCATCGGCCGCTGAATTTTTGCCGCCAATGATTACGACCTTCTTTTTATAATACGGGTGTCCCTCTTTAAAATAGTGCTTCACTTTTGGTAGATCTTCACCTTTAACATTCATATAGTTCGGTTGATCGTAATAACCAGTAGCAATGACGATTTGGTTCGCACGGTAACTCTTACCTTCACCGTCCCCTGTTTGTGATTGGATGATGAATCCGTGGTCATTGCGATCCACTTGAGTTACTTTTTCATACGTGTTCACTCGCAAATCTTCTCTTCCTGCGACGGCCCTGTAATAAGCCAGGGCTTCATTGCGGACTGGCTTTTGACGTTCTGTAATGAAGGGGATGTTCCCTATCTCAAGTTTTTCACTCGAACTGAAAAACGTCTGATGTGTAGGGTAATGATAAATCGAATTGACGATGTTTCCTTTTTCTATGATTAGTGGTTCTATTCCTTCTTTTTGCAATTCGATGGCTGCACTCATTCCGCATGGCCCACCACCGATGATGATGACTTTTTCTTCTTGCACGACCAACACTCCTCTTTCTTTCCCGATACAGCTCATTTCTCTAATTCATCAGATCTGGTATGGTTTCCATATTCCAATTTGGCAAATCTATGCTCCAGACGCTATTCATGCTAAAAAGTTTACGTTTCCGAGTGTAATACTTTCGAGTAATGACAACTTATGGAGAGTTATTTTTTCATAAAAAATGAATCTCCTACCATAACCATGATAGGAGATTGCATTCTTATAATCAAGTTAGATCCATCCACGGAACCTCGATGCTTCCGCCATTTTTCTAACTCCGACCATATAAGCAGCGAGTCGCATATCTACACGACGTGTTTCAGCGGTACGATAGACATTATCAAATCCTTTGACAATGACTTTGTGAAGCTTTTCTTCCACTTCTTCTTCCGTCCAATAATAACCCTGGTTGTTTTGGACCCATTCGAAGTAGGATACAGTCACTCCACCTGAGGAAGCTAAAACGTCAGGTACGAGTAGAATTCCACGTTCAGATAGGATTCTTGTAGCATCCAATGTCGTCGGACCATTAGCTGCTTCTACAACGATTGTTGCTTTTATGTTATGGGCATTATCTTCCGTAATTTGATTCTCGATCGCTGCGGGTACGAGAATGTCACAATCAAGCTCCAATAGCTGCTCATTTGTGATGGTATTCTTGAATAAATTTGTGACTGTACCAAAGCTGTCACGGCGATCTAGTAAGTAGTCGATATCAAGTCCATCTGGATCGTGAAGTCCACCGTAGGCGTCTGAAATACCAATAACTTTTGCCCCTCGATCATGCATGAATTTCGCTAGGAAGCTTCCTGCATTACCGAAGCCCTGTACTACGACTCTTGCCCCTTCTACGTTGATTCCTTTCTTCTTGGCCGCTTCTTCAATACATATGGTCACACCTTTGGCCGTCGCTGTTTCACGGCCATGAGAACCACCAAGAACAAGAGGTTTCCCTGTAATGAAACCAGGATTATTAAATTCATCAATCCGGCTGTACTCATCCATCATCCAGGCCATGATTTGAGAGTTTGTAAAAACGTCTGGTGCAGGAATGTCTTTTGTAGGGCCTACAATTTGACTGATGGCACGCACGTACCCACGGCTGACTCCTTCAAGTTCACGGAAGGACATTTCACGAGGATCACATACGATTCCACCTTTCCCTCCACCATAGGGAAGGTCAACGATCCCTGCTTTCAGACTCATCCAGATAGAGAGCGCTTTTACTTCTTTTTCAGATACGTTCGGGTGGAAACGGACGCCCCCTTTCGTTGGACCGACCGCATCGTTATGCTGGGCACGATAGCCTGTGAAGATTTTAATCTGATCGTTATCCATTCGTACAGGAATTCTTACCGTCATCATTCGTACAGGTTCTTTCATTAACTCATATACTTCATTGGGATAACCTAATTTATCAAGTGCTTTTTTGACCACCGTCTGAGTGGATTTTAACACATCAAGTTTCTCATTTTTTTGGTTTGCAGAATCTGTTGGCTTATCGGCTACCATCCATTTACCTCCTATATCAATCCATTCGATTAGGGCTCGTTCTTCAGTGATTAGTATACACGTTCACTACTAATTAGGAAAGCTGAATGCGGCTTTTTCTAACCGTTTTCAAAGAAAAATGTAAACGTTTACACCTGTGTGGCTTTATTTTTTACGATAGCTCTACGAATTTTTGGATAAGGTCGTCATAACTTAACCCGATTGCCTGAGCAGAATCAGGGAAAAGGCTTGTCGGTGTCATTCCAGGCAATGTATTCACTTCTAAGATGATTGGTTCTTCGTTTTCATTAATAATGAAGTCAACACGTGAATAAACATCACACCCGAGCAGCTGGTGAGCCAAGATGGAGTCTTGTTGCAGTTGAGCTGTCAACTTGTCACTCAGTTTGGCTGGTACGATATGTTCACTGCCCCCAGGTTTATATTTTGAATCAAAATCATAATAATCATTCTTAGGAATGATCTCTATAACAGGAAGTGCCTGTTCTTTTCCTTTGTATCCCATAACAGGTACAGTCACTTCTCTACCTTTGACATAATCTTCGACTAGAATCATAGAGTCAGAATGTGCAGCCGTTTCAATCGCTTGACGTATATCCTGTTCTTTCTTGACGATGGTTAAACCTAAAGTAGAACCTTCTTGATTCGGTTTTATGACAAATGGGAGAGTGAACGTTCGTTTGATTTTATCTTCGATCATCGAAAATTGATGTTGATCCGTAACATCAAACACTTCACTTTTCGCTGTGTGTAAACCATTCAAGGAGAATATTTGCTTGGATTTTGCTTTGTCCATAGCCAGGGCTGAAGCTAAAACGCCTGAACCGACATAAGGAATGCCGAGCATATCTAATAGACCTTGGATCTTTCCGTCTTCACCGAACCGTCCATGCAAACCGATAAAAACGAGGTCCACATCTAAATTCAGTACTTCCTCCATTTTTTCAGGAGAAAAGTCGATCGGCGTAACATCGTGTCCCTTGTTCTCCAATGCTTTAATGATTCCCTTTCCAGTTGAGAGAGAAACTTCTCGTTCCCCTGACGTACCACCATATAAAACCGCAATCTTCATTTGTTACACTCCATTTCATAGACCACTAAATAATAATTAACTTACACCAACTCTTATCTTAACATGTTCCCTTTCAAGCTTCTATTTAAAAATAAAGCTCTGAATTATTTTATAAACCACAATAAACCCTAAGCCTCAAACCCAAACATTTGCACCCTTTTTTTTGAAAACTTAGTTTCGAGACTTTTGTTGAGTGGTTTTGGTGGTTGGGAAAACGGCTCGCTTTCCGTGGGGATGACGGCAAGCCTCCTCGGGCTTCGTTCGCTAGCCAATCCATTCCCACAGGAGTCTCCCCATTTTCCCAACCACCATACGATTGAAAGGTGCTCGAAACTACTTTCAAGGGACAAGATATTTTGCGACAGAGAATGCTATAACCACGGTACTGGAGCGTGATTATCTTACTATAATAGGCAGGTCCTCAGCTGAATAATTTCGAGAAGTACATACGGCAAGGGGCGGAGGGGAATGGGGAGACTCCTGTGGGCAAAGAGTGCTTGGTGAGACCCCGCAAGGCGTAAGCCTGAGGAGGCTCAACGCGCTCCCGCGGAAAGCGAGTCATTCCCCGCCGGTCCGATACACTCACACAAAAGCCTCGAAATCAAGTCTTTAAGAGTCCTGCCAAACAGTAGAATGCCGTTCAGTGCCATCGTTGTGTCATAAAAAAAGAACGACTCTTATGAAGCGTCGCTCTTGCAGTTTATGAAAAATGTTTATAGATGGTTCGACATGCATCTTTGTCCATGATTTGTTTTCCATATTCAATCAAGCGGTGCGAAGTCGCTGCTGTAGCGGAAGCAAACTCAGACAATAGCGCAATCACTTGATCCTGATCTAAATGAAAGATATCTTCATCTTCAAGAAGCATATAATAGGAGTCATGATAAAAGAAAACACTGCCTCCGGTCACATTAAGCTGATAAAGCTGGTGCCCTGCCCGGATGACATGTTCAAAGTCTTCAAAGGAGAACATCATTTCTTTACTTTCATCCAAAGTGACCTTCATTTCCATGTAATCTTCATCGTCTTCTATATCAGCGGGCTCTGTTTTCGTTACGACCACTAACATGCCTTGTGCTTGCAGGAGATATACCTGCACCAACAGGACACCTGACAATTCGACACCTAGTTCGATTCCTGCATCATACATCATATCGCTGAAAATACGATGCACTCTAGGCAAATCACTCCAAAGCTCCTCACGAGACAACCCCCGATCCATTAGATCATCAAACGTAAGGAAAATTTTAAATTTCTCATTTGTCATTCTTTCCACTCGCACATGATCGCCCCCCTGTCACGATGTGTTATCTATATCTTATGATGACTGATGCGATTATGGCACCTTTTTTCAAATTATATCTAAGGATTTGGGCGTGGGCAAACATTTTCCAATCCCATATAAGGGGTTATGTAAATGAAACATCCTCTCAAAAGGGTTCATTTAATCGATACATAACTGGCATATACGCCAATCCTAATGCTTTCTTCTGGTCTGAACTGTAACTTCAGAAAGACGCAAAGGTACAAAACGGCCTTCCATTAATAATGGAACGGCCCCTCATTATAACAAGGTTCCGTTCCATTATTAAGTGTGCATCCCGTTTCAAATGGAAATGTTAAACGTTATGTTGCCTGCAACCAACGTTCCCATGCTTTTTTAGAGTTTCCTACGATAAATGGCTGGATCCGTTTCTTATCTAGTTCAGAAAGGCGATCATAAGCATATCCACCAAGACCAATTTTTAAGTCAGGGTATTGTTTTTGTAATGATTCTGCTAGCCTTACCGTTATAGGGATATTTTTCTTAAGCGTACAGGACATGAACATGTACGTGGGTTCAATTTCATCAATGACAATATCAATATCTCCACCAGCAATGCTTTGACCGAGATAAATGACATCATATCCTTTCCGTTTCAAAAACAGAGCAAATATGAGTAACCCTAATTCATGACGTTCATTAGGACCACATACAAGCAGAGCTTTTGGCAGCATTCCATCTGCTGGAATAGACAGAAGCATCATGCCGATCCTTGAACGGATGAACTGGCTGGCGAAATGTTCATGGGCACTTGTAATCCGGTTTTCCTCCCATAAGTCACCGACCTTCACAAGAATAGGACCGATGATATCAATGGCCACCGTTTCTGGGGTAAACAAACTAAATGCATGATCCAAATGGCGCTGAGCATCATTTTCATTAAAGGAGAGAAGGCTGTTCAACAGCTCATCACCGATTTTATCCAGCTCGGTTTTATGTTCGGAATGATTAGAACTCGACAAAGCTTCTTCATTACTTTCTAACAAGGAAACAGCTTGCGATATAGTAAATCCTTTATTCACTTTTTCCATTAACCATTTTAAAATTCGGACATGATCATCAGTGTACAGACGATGGCCAGCCTCATTTCTTGATGGGCGGATCATTTTATATCTTCTTTCCCAGGCACGGAGCGTACCCGGCTGAATTCCTAACAACTGTGACACAGCTTTAATATTGTATTTTGCTTTTGTTGTCGCCATAAGTCTGCCTCCACCCGTCCATTTTCCTCTATTATATAGGATGTCAAGAATGTGTGTAAAATTTCAATATTCTCCCTATATGTTTCGAAATTCGATTTAATGTTTGGGGGTTAATTCTATCCAGTGGCATTCTGCTTTTGTCCCTAGACGGAGAGGTAATAAAGATGTACCATACCCTTCACTCACAAGAAAAGACTGGTTTCCCTCGATCTCCCACCCACCACGTTCATAAGGTCCGAAGCCAAACAACCGGATCTGCCCACCATGTGTATGTCCACTTAAGACGATATCAAACCTTCCCTTGTACACTTGATTCATTCTTTTAAATACATACGGATCATGTACACAAAGGATCTGTAGACAATTTTCATCCTCTAAGTAGGATGCATTTCGGTTAGGCTTCATGAAATAAGGATCTAAAGCACTTAATACAACCGGAGTGCCGTTTGGTAACTCCACATACTCATCCTCATTTGAAAGAGGGATAACTTCTTCTTTAATCAAGTCATCCAAAAATGATCCAAACTTCCACTCATGATCATTGTTACCAGGAACGAAATAAACGGGAGCCCCCCATTGCTTTAATATGGATAGGTTGTGCATGAAACGTTCATTAGATGTCCGTTTATCTACAAAATCACCGCCGATGATAACAAGATCGACGGAGCGCATTTTTTTGAACGTCGATTCCTTCAATTTTCGATTATGTATATCACTTATGAATAACAGTTGAATCCTTTGGTGAGCATCCAAACCCCTACAGGGCAATTGTTTTTCTTGTAAATGGTCGTTTCCTGATAAAAAATACATATACCCCAACAGGATGACTCCGCCAATAAGGACAAATAGCAGCACCCATACCATCCGGACACCCCCTTTCATAGTATTAGAACCCTTATATTATCACAAACGCCCAAGTATAATAAAACGAATCCAAAAGAAAGCTTCCCACTAAAAAACCATAATAAGAAGTGATGATATGTTGAAGTTCTATGATTTCAGGACTTTTGTGAGAGTTTTGAGGGCCTTGGGTGGTCGTTAAGTGAGCAGGTGATTCTGTTCATAGTTTTGTTCGCACGTATGTTCTTTCCCATACAAGCCTGATAAAGTACCTCTAAAAATACATAACATACAGGCCACATGAACAATGAATACAAAAAAACCGCTCAAAAAACACACATCCTGAGCGGTTTTGTTCCATTTATATATCACGCTTTTAAATTTCAAGAAAGTGAAAGTCCTTACTCACACTTTCTTTACGCTTAAAATTCTAAAACCCGTTTTTTCAAGCTTCCTCGTGAAGGCTTCAATATTATCATTGTCTTCAATCTTCAACACAATTCTTCTGGCAAGCTTATCGGTTTCATCAAAAGTGGCAAGTGAAATCACGTTTTCGTGATAACTCTTAATAATATCCCCCAGTCTTTCAATCCTTCCTGATGATTCTTCGGAAGTGAAAGCAATTCTTACTCCTTGTTTTTTGACTCCGAACGCACTCTCGAATTGTTCGATGACATCAAACCTCGTGACGAGGCCGAGAAACTTCTTAGATTCGTTGACGACAGCCAGTACGGAAAAACCCTTGAACAATGGCAGCGTATGTTCAAAAACCTCTTCATCATGAATATAAAAACCCTCATACATAGCAACATCACCAGCAGTGGTTTCACGAAGAAACGTTTTCCGATCCATTTCTTCTTCTGAATTAAAATAAGCCCGGAATATAATTTCTTTAGAAATCATCCCCGTGAACTGTCCTGATTTTAAGACAGGCATGGCTTCAATATCTTTCTCATCAAGCACTTTCAAAACTTCTGAAAGTGAAGCGGATGCTTCCGCCGTGAAGGATTTGTGGGCGGGTTTCATAATTCCTTTAACAAACATACACTCACCTCTTCTTTTGATTTGCACGGTAATAATTTCGCCATCAGCTTACGAATTTCCTGCCTAAATCGAATAGGACAAGAAAGGAGCACATAAAATTCCAAGGAAAAGGATGTGATTTAGGTGTACACACCAATCAAATGCTACCAGCCTTACCACGGCCCTTTTGATCCTTGCCCGCCAAGAGGGACGGTTTGTTACCAGACACCACCGAATCTTTATCTGGGATTTCAGCCCCCAAATTTGCAACAATTCCCTATTCAAGAAGCGTTGTATAAAGGAACTCTTTGGCCGGTATTATACGATCCATACCCGACACCTTTAGAGAAAGGAGCAAAACGATGAAGCAAGCGGCCGATCCTGCAAAAGAGCGTTATGCTTTAATGGAAAAAATTCAGATGGTGGATTTCGCTTTGGTGGAACTTACTCTTTACCTGGATACCCATCCGCAGGACACCCAGGCGATCCAGCAATTCAATCAGCTTGCAGTAGAAAGCAGGGATCTAAAATCTGCCTATGAGCAGCGATTCGGGCCATTAAGGCAGTATGGAGCCAGTTTTTCAGGGTATCCATGGAATTGGGGAGACAGCCCGTGGCCATGGCAATTATAACCCTTCATTCATGAAGGAAATAGGAGGGCGCTTATGTGGTATTATGAAAAGAAGTTACAATATCCTGTAAAAGTAACAGAATGCAATCCGAGGCTTGCAAAATATTTGATCGAACAGTATGGAGGAGCGGACGGCGAATTATCCGCAGCCCTTCGTTACTTGAACCAGCGGTACAGTATACCTGATAAAGTGATTGGACTTTTGACAGATATCGGTACAGAAGAATTCGCTCATTTAGAAATGATTGCCACGATGATCTATAAACTTACGAAAGATGCTACCCCGGAACAAATGAAAGCGGCTGGACTTGGTGCCCATTATGCAAACCACGACAATGCATTGTTTTATCATAACGCAGCCGGGAGCCCATGGACAGCTACTTATATTCAAGCAAAAGGAGATCCGATTGCTGACCTATATGAAGATATTGCTGCCGAGGAGAAAGCCAGAGCTACCTATCAGTGGATCATTAACATGTCAGATGACCCGTGCTTGAATGACAGTTTGAAATTTTTGCGTGAACGAGAGGTGGTTCATTCCCAAAGGTTCAGAGAAGCGGTTGAAATACTTAAGTTCGAAAAGGATCGAAAACAATTTTTCTAAACCTTACCGCTCTACCGTGATTTGTTCATGGTAGGGCGATTCTTCTATGATGGCCGGCTTTGGAAAGGTTTGTCCAAACCACACATCCCAGTAAGGGTAGGATAGAATCACAATGATCAAGATAAGGAGAATCACAAAAAGGAAGCGCATCCAAATCGCATTCACCCTCCACCTCGTTTTTTCTTTCCTACCTTCATGAACATTTTTTCTTGGCGGCAGATCCAGGATGTCTAGTTCTTCGTTTTCAAACCCGCCATCCTCTGTGTTTCCTCTCAACTTTTCTGCTTGATCTTCTGATGAATGCTGGTCACTCATCGGCTTCCCCCCATTTTCCAAAACGTATCCAAAAGGCTAATACAACATCAATAAGGAAATGTGCCAAGATGGTCACAAGTAAATTACCGGTCACCTCATACATATAACCAATAAAGAAACTGACGAATAATACTGAAATCAATAACACGATTTTCGTCAAATAACGGATATGCATAACGGCAAAGAGGACACTCGCAACGACATATCCAAACTCAGCGTGCAAGACCCCGCGGAATAACATTTCTTCACTAACCGCCACCAACAAAGTAATTCCTATAATACTTATACTGGAACGGTTTTTAAATACTTTGATGTTAATACCGCCATCGTCGTACATCCTTCGAGGTAAACGATACACGAGAAAAAGATCGATGAGAAGCACCATAAGTCCTGGAATCAACCCATAAACCAGCAGCTCGCTGGCGTGAAAGTCAATTTGACTGCTCCAATCGGCCCAAAAGGCATCAAAAAGAAATACACTGCCAATGAGTGCGAGAATCAGTATACTCAACTGAGTAAGAACCAATTGTAATGTAATTTCCCGGTCGTTCATTTCCATAATCAGTTCTGATTGACTCTTTCGTTTCATAAACCGGCTCCTTGTTTAAAAATCAGCTTTAACCGATCTTCCCAGCTGAATGTATCATACGTTTGTCTCTCCTCTTGGAAAGATAGGTCACCTATGCTGAAATCACATACATCGCAGCACGGGACGGTTGGCTTTCGGATCATGTCCTGAAATGGTTTATACAACGCTTCTCTGCGACATTCGGAGGCATGGATCCACTTTAACATTTCATTCAGTTTGTTGTGTTTATATATCCATCTCTCCTCTAAAAAGCGATGAATTTCCTGAATGAGTTCAGGCGTGACACCTATTAATTTTCCGTCTTGTAACGCTCCTTCCTCTTCTAATTGAAACTTGATAAAGTTCCATTGTGATTCGGATAATTCAAATCGTTCAACCATGACATCATCTTCCGGAACCTTTTCACCCTGCTTTTTCGTTAAAAAGGAAAATACCTGCTGAAGGTCATTTTTCCCCGGTAATTCACTCTGGATGAGCCGTTGAGGAAGATAGTGGTCCTGACGTGTAAAGAGCAGAAGACTGAATGCCGCTCCCCCATCTCTTCCTGCCCTGCCAACCTCTTGGATAAAGGATTCTAGTTGAGGGGGCAAATGAAAATGTATAACGATTCGTATATCTTTTTTATCTACACCCATACCGAAGGCACTCGTACAACAAATAACATCCAATTGATTATTCATAAATTGCTGTTGCACCAGCATTCGATCCGTTTGTTCCATGCCACCATGGTAAAAAGCGACCCTCTGCTTCAAACGATCCCTCAGTTCAAAGCTGACCTTTTCTGCCCACTGCCGGCTGGAAAAATAGATCATCGTCGGGGCCTGGTTTTTCTTGAGCAATTGGACAATCCGATCCGTTTTTTCTTCTGGACTTGTGCATTCTTCAACAGCAAAACTAATGTTTTGTTTATCCATGGGATAGATTCTTTTTTTCATATGAGGGAGCCTCAACTTTTCCATGATATCCCGCTGTACGTCAGGTGTAGCTGTTGCACTCAAGGCCATCACGGTTGGGTGCCCGAGGTTTTCGATGGTCTTATGTAACTTGAGATAATCGGTTCTGAACTCATGCCCCCACTGAGAAATGCAGTGGGCTTCGTCAATAACGAAGAGATTGACATGCATGCGATTCAAACGGTTCTGCAACCAATCGGTCTGCAACATTTCTGGTGAAATATAAACGAGAGAGTACTTATGAAGGTTCCTCAATACAGCATTTCTTTCATGCTGATCCATGAAACTGTTCACAGCAGTAACCGCCTTATAACCGGAAGCTTTCAATTGCTTCACCTGATCCACCATCAAAGATATGAGTGGAGATACGACAAGTGTTGTTCCACCAAGGATCTTGGCAGGAAGTTGATAGCATAGCGATTTCCCTGTTCCGGTAGGTAAGATTCCTAATACATCTTCGCCTTCGAGGACATCTGTAATCACTTCTTTCTGCCCTTCCCGAAATTCACTGAAGCCAAAATTTTCTTTAAGTAATGAACCTAGATCATGCTTCATCCTGCGTCATACCTTCCTTTATTACGTGCTGTCCTTTTGCTAAAGCGAGACGCAATTCGAAATAATCATACTTTCCATCCAGAGCTTCATAGATTTGCTTCAGCTTTTTTGTATTCATTTGACTCCCCATTTTATTTATCTCCCGTACGTCTTCCTCACTCAAAAAAGAAGTGATCGAAAAATCAGGAATGATTAAAGCTGACTCTACGATGTGGTCTTGGATCGTGCTTTTTTTCAACCTTCTTAAATTCATAATTTCCTGCATGCTCAAACCTTGTTGAATATATTGATATGTCTTTCTTGCCGACCTTGTAATGAGATGTGTCGCATCGAGCCCTTTTGTACAGAGGTGCAGCACAGGATAGCGATCCTTTTTCTTTTTGGATTCAAGAAACAAATAATAATGGGTATGTTGCAGCATAAGCTCTACATCTTCTATATTCAAATCGAACTCCCGTTTGAGCTGATCGATCGTCATGCCGATAACGCCTCCCCCTGTCAAACGATGGACAAACAACTCCGCTTGAAGAGAGGGATGTTCTTTTAGTAGATGGTGAATTTCTTCATACATCGATTCTACCATCTTCGGCAATTTATCCTGAAATTGATGATGGACCGTTCGCACCCAATTCTGAGTACCGAAGTCATCCACGATAGGTACATAATGGTCAATACCAGCATTGGTGTTCGCCATCATTTGTAACATAAGATAAACTCTTCTGACGAAAGTAGGAATCACATCATGCCAGACCATACCGTCAAAGTATGTAAGCTCTTGAATCGGGAACGAAGACAATCGCCGAGCCCCCTCAGAAGTTATAGAAGGGAAAGATTGTTCATTTATTTGGATCAACCCGTCACGAATCAATGGTTGAACCCGCTTTTCCAATGACTCACGCTTTAGTGATGGATAGATACCAAAAAGCGTATCAAGTTCGTACCCCTTGGCATCCTGTAATGTTTGCGAAGACCGTTTGCCTGTCAGTAAATGATAAATGCCGGACACTGTACGCTCTCCTCTGAATCGATCCACACATGTTAAAACCACATGATCGAACATCTTCTCCCCCCTTTCCTACTTGTTCAACATGGTTTAGTTGAAAACCATTCACGTCCGATTTACAATAAACGTTGTACTTATGTAATCAATGCCTCGATCATACAGAAAGTCTCATGAAGGAGGTCGTTTTGTGGCCAAATATACAATCGTAGATAAAGAGACCTGCATTGCTTGCGGGGCGTGCGGTGCTGCTGCCCCTGATTTATATGATTACGACGATGAAGGAATCGCTTATGTCGTCCTTGATGATAACGAGGGTACAGAGGAAGTTCCTGAGCTGTACGAAGAGGACATGGAGGATGCATTGGAAGGGTGTCCCACAGATTCTATAAAGATCTCTACGTCTCCCTTTCATGGGGACCCTTTGAAATACGAAGAGTGATAGACCTTTTGACCATAAGCCCCTTGAAGAAAGGGGCTTTTTTATTTTACTAGTTCTTCAAAACGGATTTCCGCCTCTTCCCGGTCAATCGTTGAAAACATACGATAATCTTCGGAATCAATGATTCTATAGTGATGACTAATGACATTTTGCTGAAGGATGTAGTTTTCTCCTTCCGCAATCGTCTGCCACCATACTTTTCCACCGAGCGTCTTCTTCCCTTGAGGTTCCACTTGCTCATGGGCAATGGTTTCCACTATTTCTACAGGGGCATCACCTAATACGCCTTTCAAAACATCACTCTCTTGAAAAAGAGCACATACGGCGACAACCGTTGTCCAGCCTGCCAGCGTTCTTTGTTTTTCAATTTGGACAAGCGTCTTTTTAGATAATCCGAGGATTTCTGCCATTTTGTCCTGGGTATATCCATGCTCGACACGGATCAATTTAATTTTTTCAGAAACCTGTTTCCGTACGTCGTGTTTATCCATAACCTATCGTCCCCTTTTCTACGTTCCTTTATTTTAACATGAGCGAGAGGGACAATCCTAGAACAAAGGCTTTGGTGCGCCCGGGTAGACTAGAAACAAAGTCAGGGGTACGGTTGCCTCCCTTTCGCAAGGCTGTCGGCTTGTATCGTGAGGGAATGGAGGATCATTGCCTAAACGAATATAAGAACCCCCTGCAAATACTTCAGAGGGTTCCTGGCCATTATTCAACGACAGGATTGATTCTATCTGGAACATCAATTGGCTCTTCAAGATCATAGGTGGAAAACTCCCTTACGTTCACACCATTGAACTTTACTTTTTCAAAACCAAACTGTCCTGCTGTTACAAGGATGGCTTCCACCATCGTCAAAAGCTGTTGCTCACTTGCCCATGATTCATGTTGAAGATTTATATTCACTATACCTTCATCTACTGTCGTTGAAGTAAACTGAACATGTTCTGGCACGGCTGGGCTCACAAAGAGACCTCTCCCTTTTTCCTTCATCAAAGATAGAGCATCCTGGAATGTCGGAGAACCATCAACAGAAATGGGAGCTAATAAACGTTCAGAGGAACCTTCGTATTGATACAATTGAAAGATGTACTCCCTTTGTTGAATGACAGGAACTTCGGACATTTCTCCGTAGCTTCCTAGGTTGACGGGATTACCTGATTCGGTTTGAACAAAAATTTCTTCTAGTTGAAAGTTCTCCAAGTCCCATCGAATGCTTTCAACGATCGCGCTTGCCCAAGCAGATCCACTAACGGTGAAACCATCAGGAAACGTAACGACAGCCGAACCTTTTGTTTCATCCACTTCATATTCGATTCCTTCTACAGCTCTCTCAGCTAAACCGTACCTCTCTGGTGAAAATGTGTCGACATCCTGCTGCTTCTGGAGGGTAGGAAGGATGACTTCAGCATTTTTTCCTGGATAAGACACCGTATCATAACCGCCTTCGTCACTCCTTAAAACCAGTGACTCAAGCTCTGCCTCAGGCTCTTCTTGTGTTTCTTCAAGCTTTGATTCTTCCTCTTTCTCTTGTGATTCTTCTACATTTTCTTCAGGAGGAAGGTCCTTATCCTCGCTGGAAGGTTCAGCTTCCTTGATTTCAGCACTTTCCTTTTCACTCTCTGAGGTAGATGAATCAAGAGATGGAGCTGTTTCTTCAGTTGCCGACGAGGATTCTGCATTCTCATTCGCACGATCGGCAGACTCTTCTACGGTAAGCATTCCATTGTTACTGAAAAAGACAGGAATGAACACGGCAAGTACTAGCAAAACAGCAATCGTAGCTAACCCAGGAAAAAGCCATGGAGCTACTTTCCTTTTTGGTGTATTTACGCGTGATGAAACCTTTTGGTAGAGCATTTCTTTCGATTGTCGGTCATCCATAGAAGGGAGTTCACCTAATACTTTTTTGATATCTTCGTCATTACGCTTCTTCACGGTCTCCCCTCCCCTCTTCCATCTCTTCAAGTATCATCTTCAGAGCTTTCATGGCTCGATGTTGAGTCGTCTTCACTTTACTCTCACTCCAGCTTAAGATTTCTGCTGTTTCTTTTATGGACATGCCTTGAATAAAACGGAAAATCAACACACTTCGTTGATCGACCGTACATTTGTCGAGCGCTTGATAAACTTGTTGAATTTCATCATTCTGCACGGCAATCTCTTCAGGCATTTTATTCTGATCTTTGATTTGCTCACCTTTCTCTGTCCAATCAAAGAACTCCATGAAGCGGTTCCTCTTTCTTTTTTGTTTGCGGAAATAGTCAATGGCTACGTGCCTGGCTATGGAAAACAACCATGTTTTCTCAGAGCTTTTTCCATTGAATGAATCATATGATTTCATGACCCTCACATAAACATCCTGAACCAAGTCTTCAGCAAGACTTCTGTCCTTGACCATATAGATGAGAAACTGAAACAGGTCATGGTGATAGTTTTCGTATAGTTCGTCAAAGAACGTTCGCAATGGTGGTACCTCCTGGGTCACTTTAATAGTCGTTTTATGTATGAAAAAAGTTACACTCTCTATCTTAATATGCAAAAAAAGAAAAAGGAACCGCGTTTTCAAAAGAAAATCACCTGCCCAATACCTCTATCCCAACTTCAACTAAAGCTCCCAATTGTGGAAGACTCAGTTTCGAGACTTTTGGGTTAGAGATTCGGGGCTGCGGGGGATAACTCGCTTTCCGCGGGAGCGCGATGAGCCTCCTCGGACTGCGTCCTGTGGGGTCTCACCATGCACTTTTTTCCCGCAGGAGTCTCGCCATCCCCCTCCGCCCCTTTGCCATATTCAGTGTCTCGAAACTACTACCACGAATAGCGGAATTCCCAAGCTCTGTCGAAATGCAAAAGTCTGTGGCTTCCCTATTGAAATGCTGATACAGCGCGCTTTATGACTCCTGGACAAGGAGGTTGGAAGACGCTCTTTCTAAGTGTAGGGGTTCGTTTTTCACACTCATCGAATGGGGTGGTGGGGAAGCCGCGAGACTCCCGTGGGAGAAAGGAGATCGGCGAGATCCCGCAGGGCGTTAGCCCGAGGAAGCTTGCCACTCCCCCACAGGAAAGCGAGTTGCTTCCCCACCACCCCTGACTCTCAATACGGCAAACGAACACCCATTATATCGAAACTGAATCTTCTACAATCCTGCCATTAACTTTAATAAACGGTAGGGTTAAGGGAACAAAAAAGCTACCCTTGTTCGGGTAGCTAAGATACTTTTGATATGGCGTTTCTTTTTTCGTAGCGTTGGAAAAGTGTTCCGAGTATTGGAGATAGTGCCAATATGAACACAGTATTAGATACCGCATGATTGATATCCATCGGGAGGCCTGCTAAATAATACGCCCAAAATGGCTGGCCCGCAGCCCGCATCGTTAAGGAAAGAATGACGCCGAAAAAAAGTCCGCTGATAAAGCCATAGATGGAAAGACCCCAGAATGGCATTTTTGACCAATATTTCCCTAGGAGACCGGCAATGATTCCTATAATTGACCAGGCGATGATCTGCCAGATGGTCCATATCCCCATGCCCAACAACACATTAGACACAAAGGTTGTGAGCAGTGCAATGAGGATTCCTGCACTGGGTCCGAGCCAGAAACCGGCAATAATAATGATTGCAGTCACCGGCTGGATATTAGGAAAATGAGCTAAAGCCATCCTTCCTGCTATGGCTAAGGATGCGAGCATGGCAATCAATGTTAACTTATAGGTATTCATCCTTCATCATTCCCAAGATTGATAATCAAAAACGATCTCGTCTCCATCCTCTACTTCGTACTCATTGGCTCCAACCATTGCTTCATCGCCGTTAATGGTGTACATCCAAGCCATTTTTTCTTCTTGGTTGCCGGCGATCCCTTCGATGCTGTTAATGAACCCTTCGGATTGTTCTACTTCATAGTTATCTTCCATGACTTCCATGAGGGTGGTTCCTTCTTCTACTGTTATTTCATCTTCCGCAATCATTTCTTCGCCATCGTTTTTAGATAGCTGCACTTGTACAGTAACTTCCTGCACTTGTTCTTCTTGAGTAGCTGATGTCTCACTACCCTCTTGAGTCCCACATCCAGCCAGCATGCCTACAGCGAGAATCATTGCTGTTAGTAACGTATTCCATTTTTTCATTACAATCTCTCCCTTTCTTTTTGTTTCACGGCCAGGAGGAGAGAAAAGCGAAGACAACCAAGTCACATGTATGTAGAAATCGTTATATCTTTCCTACCACAAAAAAAGCTTACCCTTCTACAAGGGTAAGCTTAAGACAAACGAAAGGATAAGATCTACGTTCCACGTCATACCGATCGGTTGTCTCAAATGCTCAATCCCCGAAGCTTTGAAACGTTGGATCAGGCAGGTCTACTGACTTGTGCGTCATCCTAATCAGGATCCTTCCCATACCTGAAGGTACAGTGGAATTTCCTTTTCGTCTACACTTACAGTTGCGAGGACAGTTCTGGTTTTCCACCAGATTCCCTATTAAGTCTTTTCAGACACCTGAATCCTCTTCTTATGAAGTTTCCATAAACAAGATTACAACAATTTTCCGAATATAGCAACTTTATTTTTCCTTATGTGTAAAAGGAATTTTAAAAGTAAAGGTGGTTCCTTCTTTCAACTTGCTGTGCACACTAATGGCCCCATCATGGGCTTCTACAATGTTTTTCGCAATCGCAAGTCCGAGCCCTGTGCCTTTTTTGTAATTTTTATCTTCACGCTTCCTTGATTTATCTGCTTTATAGAAACGCTCAAAGACGAATGGAAGGTCTTCCTCGGCAATTCCATACCCGGAGTCTTTGACACTTGCAATCCATTCCTTTTCATCTTGTTCAAGAATCACCTGTACCTGACTGCCCGGGTCGGAATGTCGGATCGCATTATCAATCAAATTTGTAAACACTTGTTCAATACGATCAGGATCGAAATCGAGGAACCCGAACTCCCCTTCTACTTTCAAATGAAGGTCTACAGACTTCTCTTTGGCAATCCCACTGAATTTCCGAATGATTTTGTTCAAAAATGGCTCAATTTCAACAGATTCTTCATTCAACTGAATATGTCCCGCTTCCATCCGTGCTATATCCAAAAGCTCATTGACAAGACGACCGATCCTGAGCGACTCGTCATGGATGATTTGCGCGAGTTCATTTTTGTCTTCTTTTGATTCCGCAATGTCATCAACGATGGCTTCACTATACCCTTGCAGCATCGAAATGGGGGTACGCAATTCGTGGGATACATTAGCGATAAAGTCTTTGCGGAGCTTGTTCAGTCTTCTTTCTTCCGTCATATCCCGAAGGACCGCGACAGCTCCACGTACTTTTTCTTTGTCATACAAAGGTGTCATGATGATCACCCAGGACCTGCCTTGTAATGTCATCTCGATCATGGATTCATTTTCATCCGTGATAACATTGTTAAACAAATCCCTCAGCGGTTCTGGAAGGGACGTTTGATCAGAAGACGTGGATGCAGCGTTCTTTTCAAACGCATAGGCATCTAAATATTGTTGTGCGGGGGGATTGGAAATGAGCACATCCCCTTCGCGATTAAACGTTATGACGCCATCTGCCATCGACCTCAAAATACCCGAGAGCTGTTCTTTTTCCTGATTCAAAGCATTGATATGAAACTTCAACTCCCGGCCCATCCGGTTAAAGGCCATCGCCAGTTCACCGATTTCATCATGTGTACGTATGGGTATCTTCGTGTTGAACTCGCCTTTGGCAAGTTCGAGGGCACCTTCTCTCATTTTAATCAAAGGTGCCGTGATTCGAGTGGAGAGGAAAAAGGCGAAAATGGTCGTTAATACGATGGCAATTCCAGCACCCAGGAATATGATTTTTGTCGTCTGTTCGGACGTTTCTTCAATCGTATCCAGTGATTGATAGACAAAAACAGCCCCGTCCTGGTTATTAAGTGGAGTGCCGACAACCATGACTCCAGTCTCGCCATTTCCTAGATCGGCAACTTTTTTAACATCTGCGCCTTCATTCAAAACGGTTGCTGTATCTTCGTCATTTTTAAACCATTCATAATCTAGCACAGGCAGTGAATCGGAATCACTTTCCGAAACCAGCGGATCATCCTCTCCTTTTACAATGACGGCTCGACTAGCCGGATCTTTGACAAGGGCTGTTGTCGATAGTAAAAGGTCTTCCTCTTGTTCATAGCGATCCACGACGTCTGAAATTCGGTCCGCCGTCTGCAGCAGATGCCTTTCTGCTTCTACGACATGATAGTTTTGAAAGAACTCGAGGAGAAGAACAGTCAATATAAAGAGGACAAAGCAAACCAATAATAAGATGGTGAACCATAACTTCCCGACTACACTACGCCAGAACATCAGTCACCAGATACCTCAAACTTATAGCCGATTCCCCATACCGTAACAATCATCCCTGCCGCTTCTGCAGAAACTTTGCTTAATTTTTCGCGGAGTCGTTTAACATGGGTATCGACCGTCCGAAGATCGCCGAAAAATTCATACTGCCATACCTCTTTCAGCAATTGTTCTCTGTCAAAAACTTTATCCGGAGACTGCGCCATGTAGTGAAGAAGTTCATACTCTTTCGGTGTCAGAGCCACTTCCTTTCCATCAGCAGTCACACGGTGAGCATCATTATCGATCGTCATGTGAGGGAAAACAAGTACATTCCGCGCGGAAGTTTCCGTTTCTAAAAACTTCGTAGAAGAAGAACGACGCAGGAGCGCTTTCACTCGTAAAACGACTTCTCTTGGACTGAATGGTTTAACGATATAGTCGTCGGTTCCCACTTCAAACCCTTGCACGCGGTTGGCTTCCTCCCCTTTGGCCGTAAGCATGATCACTGGAGTGGCTTTCTTCTCACGCAGCTCTTTACACACTTCAATCCCATCTTTTCCTGGAAGCATCAAATCAAGCAGGATCACATCATATTCATTCTGAAGCGCTTTTTGCAAGGCTTCTTCCCCGTCTTCCGCTTCATCAATGATATAATCCTCTCTCTCCAGGTACATGCGAATCAGGCGGCGGATACGTTCTTCATCATCCACTACTAACACTTTCGCTTCTTGATCCATTTAAAAACCTCCACATCATAGAAATAATACTCTTATGGATTCATTATCTTTATCCTTTACACAAAGGGCAGGCGGAGTTCAAAGAATTCTCGCCTGCCTTTTGTCTTTTATGCATAAGAATGTAAGCCTGAAATAATTAAGTTGACCGCAATCAAATTGAACATAATGATTCCGAAGCCTCCGACTGCAAGCCATGCGGACTTCATTCCCTGCCAACCTCTGGATAAGCGTAAATGAAGGTAAGCCGCATAGAAGAAGAATGTGATCAGTGCCCACACTTCTTTCGGATCCCATCCCCAGAAACGATCCCAGGCTTGCTGAGCCCAAATCATGGCAAAAATCAGTGCTCCCAATGTAAACACGGGGAAACCGATGGCAACAGCGCGGTAGGATACTTCATCGACAAGTTCAGGGTTCACTTTTTTGTTTAGGAGTGGCTGTATAGCTGCAGCGATTCGTTTTCTTAAGATCAACCTTGTACCCCAGTAAAGGACTATTCCACCAAGAAGTGCCCATAGGAAGGTGTTGAATTTCTTCGCCGCATCCTCCCCGCGCATCCATTCTGGCGCTTGGAAAAATGGAGACATGCTACCTTCACTTATCAATTCTCCTTGGTAAGGTCCTACAATGGCTGGCATGTTGTACGTGATCTCCGCTTGTTGTCCTTCAATCGGTGCTTCAAAACTCGCTTCGTAATTCATCGCACTGAAGGATGAAGAAACAATGATGAAAGCAAGCGTCACAGCAATGACATAAATGACAAACTCGAGCCAAACCGTATGCTTGGAGCGCTTGCTCTGGTCCACCTGGCTGATCAAGAAGATCAAGCCTGCGACAAAACTAACCGATAAAATCCCTTGACCAAGTGATGCAGTAGTTACGTGGATGTATAACCAATGGGACTGCAAAGATGGTACTAGAGGTGAAATTTCCGTCGGGAACATGCTTGCAAAAGCGATCAATAGTAGGGCAATCGGTAAAGCAAATAACCCTAAGAGATCCACTCTGTAAATAAAGTAGAGAACGATGAATGCGAAGACAAGCATCATTCCAAAAAACGTCGTGTATTCAAACAAGTTACTGATCGGGGCGTGACCGCTTGCGATCCACCTAGTAATAAAATATCCGATTTGAGTGAGGAACCCGATAATCGCAAGCGTAATTCCGATATTTCCTGCTACGCGGCTCTTCCCTTTCTTTTTATCGCGTATGGTTCCCGCAAAGAAGAAGGTCGCAATTAAATAGATGAAAAAAGCAGCATAGAGCAGATTGCCGCTTATGGCTGTCCAATCTCCCATATTTCATCCTCCTGACTCTATGATTTCATTTCATACTGGTCCTGAGGGGCCTCGATGTGAGTGCCTTCAATTGATTTTTCAATTTCCATTCTCAAGGCGTACCAGTTTTTATTCGTATGTCCCGCAATCCAGGCTCCGTCTGATCTTGGCTGGAGCCAGATACGACGATGGTTCCAATACATTCCCTGAATAACGCCGATCATGAAGATCGCGCCTCCGAGAGAGATGATTCCTAACGTATGATCCTTTTTCACAGTCAGACCTGTGACGTCCCGCGTATCGAAACCTGTTAGGCCAAGTTTATATTGGTTATTCTCTCCAGCATCGATATTCGCCCCTATACCTAGGAAACTAGTTTCAGGTGTTTCTTCACCTGGTGGGTACAGGTTGAATACGAAAGCTGGGTTTTTTGGATACTTGGAGACCGAAGCCGGCTGACCGTCCTGCATTTCATACTCAGGAAAATAGTTTACGACTTCCACCCGGAACCCTTCGTCCAGCTCATATGTAGATTGTGGGTTCGTCAAATCGACGGTAAACTCGCCATAGTTGGTATCTTCATCATCCTTGTCGTGGATTTTGAAAGACATTTCACTGAATTCATCCAATTGATAACTCGCCTGATAGAGGGCAAAGTCCTCAAATTTTAATGGGTTGTTCAACGTGGCTGAGCCTTCTTTGATCGTTTCCAGCTCAGGATCAGCACCAGCGACTCCTTGATTTGTCCGCTCATAAATGACAGCGTCCGTCCGGAATGTCTTCGGGATCGCTCCATCCTGATTTTCAATCGCTTCTTTAAATTTCGCATCTTCCGGGTCGTCTTTATCATAGGTTTCTAGAGTAAAGGCCTCATTTTTGATATAGTATTCGCCCTCTGTACCAGGGATTAGTGTTGTCTCCCCTTCTCTTACCCAAACATGTTCATCGACATAGAAAGCAGGGATAAATCTGAGTAAAGCGCCTAATAGGAAAATAATAAGACCGATATGATTGACATAAGGCCCCCATCTTGCAAAGCGGTTCTTCTCTGCCAGCAAATGGCCGTCTTGTTCATAAACTTTGAAGCGTCTTTTTTTCAAATTGGTTTTGAATGTTTCATAATCGATGGCATCTGACTTCGTCTCACCGAACACACGCTGCTTTTTCATGAAGAGCTCATGACGCTTCGGTTTCTGCCTTTTCAACGTTTTATAAAGCGGGAAGAAACGATCGATGGATGCAATGACGATGGATATGCCGATCATCGCAATCAAAAGCATATACCACCATGAGCTGAAGAGGTCATGAAATCCAAGTTGATAATAAATCTGCCCGGCGATCCCATATTGATCCTTGTAATGAGTCGCAGGATCGGCACCGCCAATAAATACAGCCTGAGGGAAGATCGTTCCGATGGCAGATGCTACGACGGTGATAAAGATCAAGGTGACCCCGACCTTCACAGAGGAAAAGAAGTTCCATACTTTATCAACGATCGTACGATTATATGTTTGTGAACGACGGGCACTTCCATCGTAGCGCATGTTGAGCAGCTTTTTGTCTTCATTGCCGTCGATATGCTGATTCTGTTCCACAGGTTTCCCGCATGCTTCACAAAGCACCGTGCCTTCAGGATTCACATGACCACATTCACAGGTAATCTCTTTCATAGTAAAACCTCACAATGTCAAGTAGACTCTATTCCTCCGGTGCAATCTTTTGCAAGTGGCCTTCGAGTTTGTCTAACGTCAGAGGGCCGATAACCTGCTCTTCAATTTCACCTTCAGGATTGATGAATAGCGTGGAAGGAATCGGACCGATGTTATAAAGATCCATTACTTCACCATTTTTATCTTGCAGAATAGGGAAGGTCAGATTGTATTCGTTCACAAAATTCTCCACCACAAGCTCGGTCGAATCTAGATTGACAGCTAGAATTTCGACACCTTTTTCTTTGTACTCCGGATACAACTCTTCCATATAAGGCATTTCATCTTTACACGGCTTACAATACGTCGCCCAAAAGTTGACCATGACGCCTTTCCCTCTCAAATCACTCAATTGAACCGTCTCATCTGTACCGAATTTTTTCAATTGAAAGTCGGGTGCTTTCTCCCCTTTGGCGATCACCGATTGTTCGTCCTTGCCGTTTGCAACGAGAGCGAACACGACAAGTCCGACCATCACGGCAAGCATAGCTGTTCTGAAGATGAGGCGCTTTCTTTTTTTCCTAATGGTTTCTTCCTTCATTATGACTCACTCCCAAACCATTATAACATTGATTGAAGGCTGTAAATTTGAACGTTATTCAACAGTTTTCTCAGCAAGTGCACGGAGCTGTTTCACTTCAAACGGTTTCAATGGACGGGAATCTCCTGCATTCATTCCATGTAGGTCCAGCGTCCCGTACCGTTCACGTTTCAATTTGTCTAAAGGGTATCCAAGAGACTCAAACATCCGACGGACTTGACGGTTCTTTCCTTCGTGAAGAACAATTTGTACAATCGCCGTATTCTTCTTCGAATCCGTGGAGGTGACTTTAGCGTGAACGGCCTTCAAGTACTCCCCGTCTACGGTCATCCCTTTCTTCAACTGCTTCAGTTGATCTTTAGTAGGAATGCCTTTTGTCTTTGCGATGTACACTTTGTCCACTTCATGACTCGGGTGCATGAGTAAATTAGCAAATTCCCCGTCGTTTGTTAACAAAATTAATCCAGACGTATCGTAATCCAGCCTGCCTATTGGGAAAATCCGCTCTTTAACTTCCGGCAAAAAGTCTGTGACTACTTTACGTCCCTTATCATCACTGACGCTTGAAATAACACCGCGTGGTTTATATAACAAATAGTAGACAGGCTCTTCTTTATCGATCGGGACTCCTTCTACTTCAACATCATCGTTTTTACCAACCTTTGTTCCTAATTCTGTTACTACTTTTCCATTGACTGTCACCTTGCCGTCAACAATCAATTTTTCTGCTTTTCTTCGTGATGCGACACCTGCGTGGGCGATCACCTTTTGTAGTCGTTCCATATCTGCCATACGACCGTCACCAACTTTCTTTGAAATCACTTTTTTTCATGAAACGAAGCCACGCTCACACAGCGCGGCTCGTCCGTTCCTCTACATTATACACATTCTATAAAGGTTTGAACAAAAAATCATCCTATTAACTAAATAGGATGATGACAATGACAATTGATGCTATTATACCAACCAAATCGGCCATCAGTCCAACTTTCAAAGCATCTCCCATTCTTTTTATCCCAACGGCCCCAAAATAGACAGTGATAATGTATAGTGTCGTATCGGTACTCCCCTGCATCACAGATGCGAGTTGACCGATGAAAGAATCAGGACCAAACGTGCGGATCAGCTCTGTCGTCATACTGAGTGCGGCCGTTCCTGAGATAGGACGGATGAAAGCGAGAGGGAGAATTTCAGCTGGAGCTCCAAACAATGACATCAGAGGCTCGAACAGTTTCACGATCGCCCCCATCGCACCTGACGCTTGAAAAACAGCAATCGACACCATCATCCCCAATAAGAAAGGAAGCAAACTGATGGCAATTTGGATTCCCTCTTTACTCCCTTCCACAAACACTTCATAAGAAGGTACCTTTTTAATGGTTGCCGTCACCAGTACAAGCAGGATGATGGATGGGATGAGCCATATGCTGATCATAAACGCATCGCCCTCTCCCTTTTATAATGAAAATAGCGGTCGATCAATAAGGCGGCAATGGTAGAAATAATAGTTGCCAAAATGGTAGCACCTACGATGGAGGTCGGATCCTCTGAACCATACTTCATCCGAATGGCAATCACAGTTGTCGGTACGAGCGTCAGGGATGAGGTGTTGATGGCAAGGAGTGTAATCATAGACCTGCTCGCTTTATCCGAACCTGACAGCTTTTTCAATTCCTTCATCGCTTTGAGCCCCATCGGCGTGGCAGCATTTCCAAGACCGAACATATTGGCCGTCATATTGGACAGGATGTAACCAAGCGCCGGGTGGTCCTCAGGAATTTCAGGGAAGATGCGTTTGACAAAGGGCCGGAAAATTTTAGCCAATCCGGCAAGAAGCCCTGCCTCTTCAGCGATTTTCATCAATCCAAGCCAAAAAATGAGGACCCCTGCAAGACTCAGAGTAATCATAATTGCCTCATCCAATGTTGAGAAAATCGCTTTGTTTACGTCCTCCATCGTACCATTGAAAGCCGCATAGATAATCCCCGTAACCGCAAGGAACGCCCATATTAAGTTGACCATGGCGCTACCCCCATCATCCTGTTCAAGAAGTTCTTCACTTCTGAAAAGAAGGATTGAGAAGGGCGCTCATTCCACACAGGCGCTTCAACTAACGGTGTTTGTCCGACCATGAAGTATGTCACACCGGCTAAATTCGACTCCCCTTGCTGGTCATAACGGTAAAATGTTGCCTGAAGGTCTTCCTTTTCAGATAGGGTGAGAGGATAATAGATATCTCTTGGAATATAAAGGGATTTCCCGTTCACTTCAACGGTACCCTCACTTTGTAGTTTCACCGTTTCAAAATTACTGAATCCCCACTCGAACATCCGTGTATGGTCATTCCAATCATCAGGAGCATTCAAAGTAACAGCGATCAGCTCCATTCCATCTTTTTGGGCACTTGTCACTAAGGTTCGCCCAGCGGCTTTTGTGAATCCGGTTTTCCCACCGTTCGTCGGTTCGTAATATTGGGTCAGCATTTTATTTTTATTCTTCCACGAGTATTCTCGATTTTCAGAACGATACATTTCGCTGCCTGTAACTTCGCGGAACGTATCATTTTTCATAGAGTAGGCCATAAGCAGCCCCATATCATACGCGCTTGAATAATGGGTTTCTCCATCCAAGCCATGCGGATTTTCAAAGTGACTGTTATTCATACCAAGCCAAGCCGCCTTTTCATTCATCAGCTGCACAAAACCTTCGACACTTCCGCCTACATGTTCAGCAATCGCTACAGCTGAATCATTTCCAGACCTCAGCATCAACCCATATACCAAATCTTTCAAAGGGATTTTTTCTTTCTCTGTCAAATAAATGGAGGACCCTTCTGTATAAACGGCCCTTTTACTTACTTTCACCTTTTCTTCCATCATTCCTGATTCAATCGCTATGATAGCGGTCATTATCTTCGTGGTGCTGGCAATCAGTGTAGGGTCATAAGCATTCTTTTCATACAAGACCCGGCCTGATTCTGCATCCATCAGAACGGCCCGCTCAGCAGATACCGATATATTAGGGTTCGCTTTTACCTTATCCACCATAAAGGTTGGAAGTAGTAAAGTCATTACCACAGCTACATAAAAGAACCTTCTCAAGAGGACTTCCTCCTATTCACATCATTTGCTTCAACTTATGCAAAAGCGTACAAGCTTATGAGTAATAGAAAAATCCAATTATGGCAGGATTTTGGAAGACTCAGTTCGAAATGTTTGTGTGAGTGGATCGGGGCGGCGGGGGATGAATCGCTTTCCGTGGGAGCGCGGTGAGCCTCCTCGGACTGCGTCCTGTGGGGTCTCACCAAGCACTTTTTTCCCACAGGAGTCTCCCCATCCCCCGCCGCCCCTTAACCATAAATGACTCTCGAAACTCCTCTAAATGAATCGCGATGTTAGGTAAGGAAGCCCTGATTTGCCATATCATGATAATAGTTTCAACCAAAGAATATGCACAAATAAGGTTAGAGAACAGGGTCTGGGAAACGTCCGCATGAAAATCGAGAGGAGACACGGACGTGTGTGTTTTTCTACTGACGGATCCCAAACACTGCAAATCGTCGTTTCCCTGACCCCGTATCCATGGCTAGAAAGCGTCTTCCATTATTTCAACTAGGTAAGGTTTACATTATGAATTTTCGGTAGGTGCTCTTTGCACTCCCACGGAAAACTAGTCATCCTCCACCCCACCTCACCAACATATCGAAATCGAGTCTTCCACAATCGGGATTTATATAGAAAAAAAAGCTGTCCCTGGTAGGGAACAGCTTTTTAGTCGTCGGCGAAGGGGTCTTCGTTGAATTTTTCGAAAAAGAGATCAGCTTCTCCTTCTTCTTCCCCTTCGCTTTGCTTGAGTTCAGAAAGAGGCGGAAGCTCTTCAATGGAAGTCAAGCCGAAATAGATAAGAAAATCTTTGGTCGTTCCATATAGGATCGGGCGTCCGATGGCATCTTTACGGCCTTTTTCTTCAATCAAACTGCGATTGACAAGTGTCTGGATGGCACGGTCACTTTTGACCCCTCTCAAGTCATCGACTTCTATTCTAGTAATCGGTTGTTGATAGGCAATGATTGCGAGCGTTTCAAGAGCCGCTTGAGACAGCCTTGTCGATCCTGGTGAATCCAAAAGACGCTTGTAATACGAAGCATGCTCTGGCTTCGTAGTCAAATGCAAGGTTCCTTGTGAGTCCATGATGGTGAGACCTCTGTTTTTCGATTGATAGTCTTTCATCATTTCTTCCAACAATGTTTTGAACGTCTTCGCATCCAACTCTAGTAGGTCGGTCAGTTTCTTTTTTGTGATCCCTTCTTCTCCGGCTGCAAAAAGCAGACCTTCGGTTATCGCTTTGTAGTCTTCTAACTCCATGGTGCATCCTCCGTCTTATATACGATTAGTTCATCAAAATGTTGTTGTTGGACACATACGATGTCATTGCTCTTCATCAACTCAAGTAAAGCGATGAAAGTGACTACGATATGCGGTCGTGTTCGTTTTTCAAATAATTGATGAAAAGGAGTGCCACCTGCTTGCACATCAATTTTACCGAGTATTTCTTCCATTCTCATTTGGATAGGAATCTCATCTCTCCGGACCTTCGCTTCCTGTGGTTTTTCTGTTTTGGCCCGCTTTAATAGATTGCCCATCGCTTGAATCATATCGTAAACAGAGGCTTCTCCCGGGCGCACTTCCGGCATCTCTTCTTCCCAGCCTTCCATATTCAATGGAGGTCGGGTGTAGATGCGGTTGGCATCGAGTTCTTTTTCCTTCAGTTCTTCTGCTGCTTGTTTATATTTTCGGTATTCAATCAAACGTCGCATCAAATCTTCGCGAGGGTCATCTTCAAGCTCCCCATCTTCGAATTCATCTTCCATGTTTTGATTAGGAAGAAGCATCTGACTTTTCATGGCAAGTAATGTAGCAGCCATGACCAGATATTCGCTCGCGAGATCCAGCTCAAGCTCCTGCATCGTATGGATATAGTTCATGTACTGATCGGTAATTTGGGAAACGGGAATATTATAAATATCGATTTCGTATCGATTGATCAGGTGTAAAAGAAGATCAAGAGGTCCTTCAAAACCTTCCACTTTCACTTGGTAGCTTTTTTTCATATCATTCTTCCTTTACGTTCCAATGTTCTTTTTATAATGGTATCAAAAAACATCCTGCTGTGACAGCATGTATTTAATGGCGATTAATGTCTTTCGTTTTACATCTTCCTTTAAGTTATACTATAGATAGAAGTACAAGAACCTTATTTTAATCAACAACCAAGCTTTCCATGGTTGTATCAAAGGAATGGATGGTTTATATGTATCCTAAAGCTTATATAGAATTTCTTGCTCATTTCCACGGTACGAGAGATTATTTCGAGTGTCATGAGATCCTTGAGGAATACTGGAAAGAAGTTGATCCTCGCAACCGTTCTTCCATCTGGGTATGGCTCATCCAAATCGCTGTAGCCATGTACCATGATCGCAGAGGCAATCAAAATGGTGCAAAGACCCTCATTAAACGGTGTTTAAGAAAGAAAGTAGAACATGAGAGAGAACTCCCACTCCTCGGATTGGATGGAGAACGCCTGGAAAAACAGCTGGAAGCATTCAAAGCACGTTTGGACAAAGAGGTCCCTTACCGTAGCTGGAATATGCCCATCATAGATAATGAACTCCGTAAAGAAGTACATCTCCTCTGCCAACAATGGAACGTCGCTTACGGGTCTCCGAGTGACATGTCTGATGAATTCCTTCTAATGAAACATAAAATGAGAAGAAAATCACTTTAAATTCCTATATAAACGAAACAAAGGAGGTGCCGTGAATCGACACCTCCTTATCTTTTATAACTGTGAAGAGGCACTTTCTTCATCACATTTCTCGATGAATGACTCTGTGGCTACATCAGCACATACATGACAATCATCTTTGAAATGGTCACGGACACGATGGATCATCTGCCGACCAATCCCAGCATTACGATGGGACGGGTTGACGGACACGTGCTGGATGATGGCTTTGCCATCTTCCAAACGGACACCGACCGCTCCGAGGATGTCTTCCTCTTTCCACAAAAACAGATTCCAATTCGGATTGGAATCGTATTCTTTTATAATTTCCTGAAGTGTCTTCACGTCTGAAACTTCAGGCATGAAAGAAAGCAAACCCATCGCAATCTTTTCAAATGATTTTTTATAACGAATTAACATATTAACCCCTCAATTATGAAAATAACTTTCCTAGAGTTCCAGATGAGAAAATGGTTACTTTCAATCATTGTCTAATTCTTCCTATATGTCAAGCTTACATGACGATGACGAACCAGTAGTATAAGCCCCAACCGATGCTGAACAACGATAAAAACGTAAACAGCATCCAATTTTTCATTTTCATTATACGCTGCCCCCGGTTTTTTGTGATTTGCCCCGCTACATAGAATATAGCATAGCCCTGGATTATTCAAGCCTGTTTAAAACCGTCTTTTCACAATCGACCAAAGCTGATATCCATCAGAACCCTTTTCTTTGATAGAAAACGGTACAAGATTCACGAGGGCAAGGTACGTATTAAAAAGAAAAGAAATACGAAGCAGATCACCGCCCTGCTCCTTAAACCATAAGAACAAAACGAAAGCTGTTAGAGCATTGAGTAAAGGACCGCCAATACTGATCCAAGCTTTTTCGAAATCTTTGAACGGAGGTTTCCGTTCATTCACCGAGTAAGCTCCCTGGAAGAAAAAAAGGTGGATGTACACATGTACCCCGCTTTTTTCCCATCGCCCGATTACTTTTCCCCGGCCAAGGTGAAGGACACTATGATCTGCCCTGAAGTACAGGCCGGGGAATAGGTGACCAAGCTCATGGATGAACAGACTCAAAGGTGCCACTAAAAAAATCAATACGAGTAGTGTGACAATCATGAAGGGCTCTTTTAATGATTACTTGTCCTCAACGCGGACTTTCTGCATGACATCTCCGACACGAACACGATCGACCGTATCCACACCATCCACCACTTTGCCAAAAACGGTGTGACGGCCGTCTAAGTGTGGCTGAGGAGAGTGACAGACGAAGAATTGGCTTCCTCCTGTATCTTTTCCAGCGTGGGCCATGGAAAGGGATCCTCGCTCATGCTTGTGAGGATTGCCTTCGGTTTCACATTTGATCGTATAGCCTGGACCACCCGTTCCTGTTCCTTTCGGGCACCCGCCCTGGATCACGAAGTCTGGGATGACACGGTGGAATGTCAATCCATCGTAAAATTCATCATTGGCCAGTTTCTCAAAATTCGCTACCGTGTTTGGTGCTGCTTCATCGTAAAGTTCAATCAGCATTTTTTCTCCATTTTCAAATTCAATCGTTGCTTGTTTCATTTCTCATACCCCTCTCATTTTTCATAAGATAAATCTAGTCGTGTCATCTCTTGATAGCTCTCTCTTCTGACGACAAGCTGATGCTTTCCGTCTTCGACAAACACGACGGCCGCTTTTTGAAAGCGGTTGTAATTGTTAGCCATAGCATAACCATACGCTCCTGTGCTGAAAACTGCAAGTCTGTCTCCATGTTCAACCGCAGGAAGCGCCACATCCCATATTAGCATATCTCCAGATTCACAGCACTTTCCAGCTATGGAATACTCTTTTTCCGGCTTTTGGTCCATTTTTTCTACCAGCGCTGCTTCGTATTTTGCCTGATAAAGGGCTGGACGGATATTATCTGTCATCCCTCCGTCCACAGATACATACGTCCTTACATCAGGGACTTCCTTGAGGGAACCGATGGTATAGATCGTAGTACCTGCCTCCCCGACAATTGCACGCCCCGGCTCAATCCAGATTTCCGGCATAGGATAATCGTACTGCGATGAGAGGTTTTTCACTTCACGGATAAGGGCGTGAGCATATTGATCCAAATCAAGCGGTTCGTCCTCTTCCGTATATTGAATCCCGAACCCGCCGCCTAAATTCAGTACGGTCGCTTCATATTTATAGCGGTCACGCCAATCGTTCAAAGTAGTAAAGAGTTTTCTCGTTGCCATTTCGAAACCGCTCGTCTCAAAGATTTGTGAACCAATATGGCAATGAAGTCCGACTAAACGGATATTGGCATCATCCTGGACTTTCATGAATGCCTCTTCAGCCTGGCCGCTGCTCAAATCAAAACCGAATTTCGAGTCTTCCTGCCCTGTCAAAATATAATCATGGGTATGGGCTTCGATCCCCGGTGTCACCCTCAACAAGACATCCATCTCTTTCTTCTGCTCTTTGAGGATGGAGTGCAGGAGTTCGATTTCATAAAAATTATCAACGACGATACATCCGATTCCATGTTCTACGGCCATTTCCAATTCACGGATACTTTTATTGTTCCCGTGCATGTGAATCTTCTCTACGGGGAAGCCTGCTTCAAGGGCTGTATGTAGTTCTCCTTCAGAAACGACATCCAGACTGAGACCTTCCTGGTTCGCAACCTGAAGCATCGCGACAGAAGAAAAAGCTTTACTTGCATAGGCGACTTGAGCTGCTACCTGATTTTCTTTGAATGTCTGCACAAATGCCCGTGCCTTTTGTCTGATTTCACCAACATCATATACATAAAGAGGGGTGCCATATTGTTCGGCAAGGTCTGTAGCTGGAACTTGTCCGATTAACAATTGCCCATTTTCATTAACATCATGATTCATCGTAACCCACCTTTTCTACAAACGGAGAAATGATAAAAAGAAAATGCCCCTTGGAGTTCAAAGGACATCAAGATTTATTTTAATTTATCACATTGCTAAAGAACGGGCAATACGATTATTTTTGACGGTGATTGTTTTGAGGGTGAACAACGCTCGGTCTCACTTTCAACGATGGCAT
Organism: Halobacillus aidingensis; assembly: GCF_900104185.1. Classification (GTDB taxonomy): domain Bacteria; phylum Bacillota; class Bacilli; order Bacillales; family Halobacillaceae; genus Halobacillus; species Halobacillus aidingensis. The sequence goes on from NZ_FNIZ01000019.1 coordinate 34,550, forward strand.
ACTTAGACGGAGAATAATTTGAATCGCCGCTTTTCCATTGAACGGGAGAAATGGCCACAAATAGGGGGTGTTCAACGACTTCGTATTCGCTAAAAGCAGAATATAAGCTAAGAATCCACCCATCAGCCCTTTAATCCCAAATATCGCGACTAAAATCACAAATACGATTCGTGCCATTTTATTAGCCACAGATAATTCATAACTCGGCGTTGAATAGGATCCGATGGCTGCAACAGCTACGTAAAGGATGACTTCAGGGACGAACATCCCTACGTCAATGGCGATTTGCCCTATAAGAACAGCGGCGATAAGTCCCATAGCCGTCGATAAAGGAGTAGGTGTATGGATGGCTGCGATCCTGAGCATCTCCAAACCTAAATCGGCAATCAATATTTGAAAGATGATGGGAATGCTGCTTTCTTCGTTGGGACCTATAAAGGCCAGCGGTTCTGGAAGCAGATCCGGCTGCATAACGAACAACATCCATAATGGTAAAAGAAAAACAGATGCAAAAATCCCAAAAAAACGCACCCACCGTACAAAAGTCCCAACAGGAGGAGACTGCCGGAATTCCTCCGCATGCTGCACATGGTGGAAGTACGTGGTCGGAGTAATGATTGTACTTGGTGATGTGTCGGTCATGATGACTACATGTCCTTCAAATAAATGCGAAGCGACGACATCAGGCCGTTCCGTATATCTTACGAGCGGAAAAGGATTCCTTCCCTGATTGACAATGTACTCTTCGAGACTTTTATCCGCCATCGACAAGCCGTCGATATCGATTTTTTGTATTTCATCTTTTAACAATTGAACAAGCCCTGGATCGGCAACGTCTTTGATGTAAGTAATACAAACATCTGTTTTCGAACGATTCCCGACCTGCATAATTTCATTTCTTAACCGTTCGTCTCTGATACGACGACGTGTAAGAGCTGTGTTTTCTATGATATTTTCTGTGTACCCATCCCTCGAACCACGGATGACCTTTTCCGTATCCGGTTCTTCTGGGGTCCTTCCAGGATACGTCCGCACATCAACAATGAAGGCCTCTGTTTCCCCATCGACGAAAATGACCATCAATCCGGAAAGCATCTGGGTGATACACTTATCAATGTCGGAAGTCGTCTCTACTTGTTGATGAGGGATTTCATCTTTTATGGATTTAAATACGGAATCGACGTGGTCCTCCGAATCATTCATTTCCATTAATTGGCGCATCACTTCTACAACGATGGGTGTCTCTACCAACCCTGTGACATAATAGAAGTTCACTTCCACACCTAGTAAGGTCAACGTACGGAAACCGGCATCAAATGATTGGTCTACGCCAATGCGTTCATTCATCGTCTTCCGGTTTTGGTCGAGCTTCATGACGATGGGCGTTCCTTGTTTCTTCGTAGGCATAAACCTCCACTCCTTGATCTCGAGTTATCCTTTAGGCTTGAAAATAACAGCAACGATAAAACCAAACAATATGGCGGATGCAATACCGGCAGATGTCAGTTCAAAAATACCGATGGCCACGCCGATAAAGCCATGTTCATCCGCCTGTTCCATAGCTCCATGCAAAAGCGAATGCCCGAAACTTGTAATCGGCACAGTGGCTCCTGCACCTGCAAATTCAATGAGGTTATCATAGAGATCGAACGCGTCCAGGACCGCGCCTGCTACAACAAAGGAAGACATGACGTGGGCTGGAGTCAATTTGAATACATCCATTAAAATCTGCCCGATCACACAAATGCTCCCCCCGACGATAAACGCCCATAAGAATGTCATGATCCTTCCTCCCCTCTCGTGAGCACAACGGCATGAGCGATTCCCGGAATCGATTCCTTCTGTTGAAGCATCATCGGACTCATGAGCGCACCTGTCGCAACAATTAACACACGCTTGTATTTACCACTCATCAAATCCTGCACAATTTTCCCATAAGTCACGACCGCTGAGCACGCACATCCGCTTCCCCCTGCAAACACAGGTTGGTCGCTATGATAGACCAGCAGCCCACAATCTTTATGGACATCACTGATATCATAGCCATCCTGTTTCATCAAATCTTTAAGAATAGGGGTTCCCACAGAGGACAAGTCCCCCGTTGCGATCACATCATAATCCCCCGGAACACGCCCCATGTCTTCCAAATGCGTTTTGATGGTGTCCCAGGCGGCTGGTGCCATCGCCGATCCCATATCAAACGGGTCCTTGACGCTATAATCCATGACTTTTCCAATGGTTGCCGCTTCGACCTTAACCTTCGATGGTGTTTTCGAAAGAAGGGCAGCCCCGCTTCCTGTCACGGTAAACGTAGCGGTGCCCGGCTTTTGTCCCCCATATTCCGTTGGATAGCGGAATTGTCGTTCGGCTGTACAGTTGTGAGAACTGACGGCTACTAATGCTTGGGTGGCGTACCCTGATGAGACGAGCGCAGCACCTGTGGCGAGTGTCTCCATACTCGTCGAACAAGCGCCGAACATACCTAAAACAGGTATACCTAACTGTCTCGCTACATAGTTTCCTGTGACGTTTTGGTTCAAAAGATCTCCAGCTAAAAACAAATCAATATTGGATTGGTCGACCCCTGCTTTTTGCAGACAAGTATTAACCGCATCTGTCATCAGTTTGCGTTCAGCAAGCTCCCAGTTGGATTCACCACAGTGAAGCTCTTCATGAATGACGTCATACGTTTCTTTCAGTGGACCTTCTCCTTCCATCGGACCGACAGCCGTGCCCGTGGATTGTAAGTAGACCGGATCGGTAAACGTCCACGAATGTGTTCCAGTTTTAGCCATATGCTTTTCCTCCTAAAAAATAAGCGACCATACGTAACGAATGATTCCTAATACATAAGCAGCGACAACACCAAATACAATGACAGATCCTGCTAACTTGAATAAGTTGGTGGCAACCCCGAGCACGAGCCCCTCAGATTTATGCTCCAATGCTGCTGAGGTAATCGAGTTTGCGAATCCAGTGACTGGAACCGCTGAACCAGCACCAGCAAACTGTCCGAGCTTATCATACACACCGAAACCTGTAGCGAGAGCAGAGAGTAGTATTAGAGTCGCTACCGTCGGGTTGATGGCATTTTTTTCACTATAGTCAAACCAGTGGATATACATTTGTGTCAAAAGTTCACCAAACACGCAAATCAACCCACCTATAATAAATGCTTTCAAACAATTCATGACATAAGGCGGTTTCGGTTGATAGGATTTTCTCGCCTTATCAAAGTTCTTTTCATTGAGCGGTTGTTTAGCCACACTACTTCCTCCTAATCACAGATCGTTCACCTGACAAAAATGATCCATTGGAATAAAGATCCCGCAATTTTCCCAAGCACCAGAGCCATTAATAGCGTAAAGAGAAAACCATCCACACCGATTCGTTTGAATAAAAGTGGAAATACATTCAAGACTTCCGTCAGAGCAGCGGCCAGCATTCCTATGAAGATCCCATGAAAAAGTCCCCATATCACAAGACCAATCATGGTCATCTTCACAGGGCCATCCCCAAATGAAAGGTAAATCCCTGCGAAAACGCCTAGAATCACAGCCATTTCATAACTCCGGAGTTTTGATTCCGAATGGCTCAACTGCATGAGCCTTGGGACAATCCCGAGGACTGTCAAAAAAGCAACGAAGCCTGTTCCGACAGCAATGCCAGCAGCAAGTCCAATGAGTGCTTCAACGATCCACATCCTGTTTTTCCACCTTATTCTCCTTAATGGCTACATAATGGTCCAGATCTTCCTGGTAATTGAATATCTCTACTTCCATCGGACTCGGCTCTTCATTGAATCGTTTCTGAAACCAGTGGTTAAAAAATAAGATCATTCCTATCCCAAGACCGATGGAATACGGCACCTGGATCCATAACGGATGTTCCACTTTCTCCCCTGTCAACATGAAGTGCAGCTTCTGTTGAACGGCCTGCATGCTCACATCATAATGGAAGTTCATAATCGCCATCGCTGCTCCAATAAAAAGCAGGACCCATATCGCACTGATCAATAGAGGGGACGGCTGCTTTTGGTGTTTTTCCACATGAACCACGCATTGATTCGGGCCGATCAGTTCGACCTCAAGCTCCGGAAATTTCTCGATCACTTGTTCAATGATCATGAACGAATCGATAACCACGATGTTTTGGTCATCTTCGGTCACTTGATGCAAGACCATCTGCTCCAAGACAGGTTTATGACGCTTTTGACCCGTAACACGAGCCACATCCTGCAAACGGATTTTTGCCAACGGTTGAACATAGATCGATTGTTTTGTACGTATATAGACAGGAGTCGCCAATCCTACCGCCTCCCCTGCGTAAATTTTCTTAGACTTATTATGTGTGAGATCGGAAAAATCATACGAAGAGTCCTTGGTTATTGGATAATGGAAAATATCGTGTATTTGAAGCTGCTACAAGAAGGTTCAGGTATACGATTTTTTACCAGAAAATAAAAAAAGCTGTACCATTATAGGTACAGCCCTCAGCTTGTATCATTCATCGTTTCCTTCATATCAGCAAGGATTTTCTTTTCCAACCGCGATACTTGTACTTGCGATATGCCTAAACGTTCCGCCACTTCGGTTTGCGTTTGATCTTTGTAATAACGCAAGTAAATAATAAGCCGCTCCCGCTTGTCCAGTTTACTCATCACATCCTGGAGGGTTAGATGATCGAACCAGTTGCTTTCCTCTTCGGCAATCTGGTCGACGAGCGTGATCGGGTCGCCTTCGTTTTCATATACCGTTTCATAAATGGACTGAGGAGTTCGTCCAACTTCCTCCGCCTGGACGATTTCCTCCCTTGTAAGCCCTAAGGCATCTGCCAGTTCATTAACCGTCGGAGAGCGGCCATATTCTTTTAACAGCTCTTCTTTCTTGCCACGGACTTTATGATTCAGTTCTTTCAAACTCCGGCTCACTTTCACACTGCCATCATCACGAATGAAGCGCTGGATTTCACCAATGATCATCGGTACGGCATACGTAGAAAAACGCACATCATAACTCAAGTCGAATTTGTCGATCGATTTGAGCAGGCCGATACAGCCGATTTGATACAGATCATCCTGATCGTATCCACGCCTGAGATATCGCTGGACGACCGACCATACGAGACGGGTGTTTCTTTCTACCAAATAGTCCCTCGCCTCTTGATCGCCCGCCTGACTCTTTTTGATCAGCTCTTTGACATCTTTGTCGGACAGACGGTCTTTTGTCGTATCGCTCATAGGCGGCGCCTCAATTGCACAAAGCGCGGGTTGACGTCAACTGCTTCGTCATTCGGATCGTTGTTCCGACCCCGGGCTCTGATGTAATGTCTACGCGATCCATGAAATTCTCCATGATGGTAAAACCCATTCCCGAGCGTTCCCATTCCGGTTTCGACGTGTATAGCGGTTCTTTCGCAATATCGATATTTTCAATACCCTGACCGCGATCCTGAATGATCAGTTCGATTTCTCCGTCATCAATGGCACAAGTAAGCATGACTTTTTCATCATTTTTCTCTTCGTAACCATGAATAATGGCATTCGTGACAGCTTCAGAGACGACGGTTTTAATATCCGTAAGCTCTTCCATCGTCGGATTGATTTGACTGACAAAAGCGGCAACAGATACACGGGCAAGGGATTCATTTTCACTCACACTCGTAAACTCCAGCGTCATTTCATTTCGCATGATGCCACCCCCAACATCTCAAGCGCGGATGCCTCATCATCCACGAGCTTCATGATTTTGAACATTCCCGACATATCGAACAATCTCCGAACCTCAGGCGAAATCGAGCAGAGCACCATTTCGTTCCCTTTTGCTTGTACCTCTTTATAACGACCGAGCATCACACCAAGGCCTGAACTATCCATGAAGGACAATTTTTGTAAATTGACAATCACATGTTCGACACCGTTGTTCGCGAGCTCCTTCTGCCAAGCTTCCCGAAGAGTTGTGGCTTCATGATGATCCAGCTCTCCATTTAACCTGACGAGCAAAACATTCTCTCTGACAGCAAAATTAACTTGAAGACTCAAGTGAATTACCTCCTCTGACTTTATAAGAGTCACTATGTCTTTTCGTAATTTTCGCTGTCATTTCCTGCTCAAAAACATAACTAGTGAGAAAATGCTAAAACCTCTGAAAGCTCGTCAAATTCTTCCACGAACGCTGCCACAGGGTAGGGAAACCTGCTTTATCCACGGTTTCGACCGTTTCGAGACGAACTTTAGCTACTTCCTGATCCCCATTCTTCACGATCACCCATCCCATATGGGCCCCTTTTTCCAATGGAAGGTCTGATTTCTCTACTACTTTCAGCTCTGTTTCATACTTGCTCTTCTTATCATTTTTCTTCTTAAGGACGACGACGTCTTTTTCAGGGGAAAGGTTCAACTCAAGAGGATTCCCTCTCGTCATTTTCATGGTTTTCATCGTGTCATCCTTCGAATAGAGTTTGACGCCCTCATACTGACTGAAACCATAATCCAAAAGACTTGTCACATCCGAGTTCCTCATCTTCGGATTTTCTGCTCCCATCACGACGGCGATCATATGCATATCATCGCGCTTAGCAGAGGCCGTGAGACAATATTTCGCCTCGCTTGTATAACCTGTTTTCAGTCCGTCCATTCCTGGATAATTCTTAATTAACTTGTTCGTGTTGACTAACCAGAATTCATTGTCCTGCCCTTTACGTAAATAATCATCATAAATTTTTGTGTACGTTGTCACTTCATCATGAAGCAGCAGTTCTCTTGCCATGACCGCCATATCATGAGCCGTACTGTAATGACCTTCAGCCGGCAGACCTGTTGGGTTTTGGAATTGTGTATTCTTCAAACCGAGATCTTTTGCTTTTTGGTTCATTTGAGCGACAAACTCTTTTTCACTTCCGGCAATCCGTTCAGCCATAGCGACACTCGCATCATTTCCAGATGCGACAGCAATCCCTTTGAGCAAATCTTCAACGGTCATCTCTTCGCCAGCTTCAAGGAAAATTTGAGAACCTCCCATAGAAGCGGCGTGTTCACTGATACGTACTTTTTCATCCAGCTTGATGCCGCCTTTATCAAGTTCTTCCATGATCAACAACAGCGTCATGACCTTCGTCATACTCGCAGGGGGCAGCTTTTTATTTGAATCCTTATCATAAAGCGTCATCCCGCTGTTCTTCTCCATCAATATCGCTGACTTCGCCGAATTGACGATCTCAGTTGAATCCCTTTCTTCTGCAAAAGTCATGTTTAACGGAAAAAGTGAGACAACTAAACAAAGAGCGAGACACACACCCATCATTTTTTTCATAACCTAAACCTCCCATTGCTTTAAGTGCCCCTAGCTTTCCCTTACCATCATCTTCTATACATAATGCAAAACAGCACCACTAGGTATTCAACAATATGGCAGGTTTGTGTAAGTCTCGATTTCGAGACTTCGTGAGAATTTAGGGGCTCCAGGAAAAGGTTCGCTTTCCGTGGGCGAGTGATGAGCCTCCTCGAGCTAACGCTCTGCGGGGTCTCATCTACCACGCACTTCCCACAGGAGTCTCACCTTTTCCCTCCGCCCCTTGGCCATGTGAGGTTCTCGAAATCCCTCTTATAGTACCCTGCCAAAAACTGTTTTAAATCCTGCTTAAACCGCGTCGATATAGGATTATCGACCATAAAAATCCCTATTGCTGGAAGGTAGTTTCGAGAATTTTTTCCGGCAAGTGGGCGGAGGGGAATGGCGAGACTCCTGCGGGAAAAAAGTGCAGGGTGAGACCCCACAGGACGCAGTCCGAGGAGGCTCACCGCGCTCCCGCGGAAAGCGAGCTATTCTCCGCAGCCCCATCCACACAACAAAAGTCTCGAAACTGAGTCTTCCAGAAAAGGGAGCGTTTGTTGAAGACTACGGGTAGGAGAACAACAAAAAACACGACCTTGGTAGGTCGTGTTTTAGATGTGGCGTTTGTTTTCTTCTTGTTTAAGCCAGTGGCGGATGCCTTTGCCGGCGTGGGGTTCGTCCTGGAAGCGGGGGATGATGTGCATGTGAGCATGGAAGATATGCTGCCCACCTGTTTTGTAACAGTTATAACCGATGTTGTATCCGTCCGGTTTAAGTGTTTCATCAAGCCAGCTTTTGACTTGTTGAATCATTTCCTGCGTATCGATCCATTCCTCTCTGGAAAGGTCAAATACGGTTGTTTTATGTGATTTGGGAACGATCAACCCTGAGCCCTTTAATATACGCTGGTCTTTTTGGACAAAGTAGCAGGAGTCGTTTTCAAAAATGATTTTCTGTTCTTTATCCGCTTCTGGTGAGCATAAAACACACTGATCCATGTCTTCCCCTCCCTATGTAATCGGTATGAAGCTTTCGATAAAAATAAAGGCCATCATGGAAGAAACTACGAGAATGACCGTTCCTCTGATGACGCGATCGTCTCTTAGATAATGAATGCCTGTAAAAAAATATAAAAGAGCCAACACGAGTGCTACGAGATCAAAGCTTACATTCAATGAAAAAAACCAATTGGACAAGACAAGAACAAGAGCGGCTAGCGCGAAGAGCAACTCCAAAAACCGAATCATGCATTCGCCCCCTTCTACAAGAATAATATCATGAACCGCCCTGTTTATGAATATCCAATCCCCCTTTCGCATTCTATTGTTCCTCTCCACAATCCCATGCCTGGATAGACAAAAAAAGAAGCGGACCGACCTACGGGTGTAGATGGTTCGCTTCTTTTCTAAGTTCAAAATCTTATTTAATGATGTTATGAATCAGTGTTGGTTTCTCGACTTTTTCACCAGAAATGGTGTAAGCTTCTTTTACCTTTTGGATAGAATCATTCGGTTGCTCATCATCACTGATTAATACGACAAGAGCTTCCCCTGCCTTGACAGGATCGCCGATTTTCTTCTTCAGGCTGATTCCGACTCCGTGATTGATTTCATCATCTTTCGTCGCACGGCCTGCTCCTAGATACATGGCGGCAATACCAATGGATTCTGCATCAATAGCAGATACGAAACCATCTTGATCAGCTGTGACTTCAATTTCATGAGCCGCTCTTGGTAAACGATCCAGATCATCAATCATAGAAACGTCTCCACCCTGAGCCTCAATGAGTGTGCGAAGGGATTGGAAGGCTTTCCCGTTTTCAATATTGGCTTCGATTGCTTCATACGCTTCTTCATATGAAGAGAACTTCTCAGCAAGCACAGCCATATGGGAAGCGATTTCAAGTGAAAGCAAACGTAAGTCTTCTACATTCTTCCCTTGTAGAATTTCTGCCGCTTCTTTAATTTCATTCGCATTCCCGACTTCATAGCCAAGTGGCTGATTCATGTCACTAATGACAGCTACGGTGTTACGTCCCAGGTTGTTTCCGATGTTCACCATCTCACGAGCCAGGGCTTCAGAGTCTTCAAGTGTTTTCATAAAAGCTCCAGAACCTGTTTTCACATCAAGGACGATACTGTCTGCACCTGAGGCAATTTTCTTACTCATGATAGAACCAGCGATCAATGGTAAGGAATTCACGGTACCCGTCACGTCTCTCAAAGCGTACAATTTTTTGTCTGCAGGGGCCAGGTTTCCAGTTTGACCTGCAACCGCAAGCTTGTGTGTATTAACATTCTCAATGAATTTCTCTTTAGTCATCTCAATTTCAAGGCCTTTGATGGACTCTAATTTATCAAGCGTTCCACCTGTATGCCCAAGGCCACGGCCTGACATTTTAGCAACAGGGATGCCGACAGAAGCAACGAGTGGTCCAACGATAAATGTTACTTTATCACCTACACCACCTGTGGAGTGCTTATCGACTTTTTTACCTTCGATTGCTGAAAGGTCGATGGTTTCTCCAGAGTCCACCATCGCTTGTGTCAGCGTAGCTGTTTCTTCTGCAGTCATGCCTTGGAAGTAAATCGCCATCGTGAAAGCAGATGCCTGATAGTCAGGAATCTCTCCTTTTGTGTAACCTTCAACGAAGAATTCAATTTCTTCTTTCGTCAGTTCCCCGCCATCGCGTTTTTTTACAATAATGTCGTACATTCTCATCTCGATCACCCTTTACTTAAAAGTTTAAATGCGAAAGCGCCTCACAAAGACGCTTTCGATTTTTTATGCTGGTAATGTTTTTAGAAGCTCTTTCACGAACCCTAGGAAATCTTCACGCACTTGAGCCGTCGTTTCGATGACTTCATCATGGGTAAGCGGCTGATCTAAGATTCCAGCAGCCATATTGGAAATACAAGAGATACCAAGCACTCGGATTCCTGCATGGTTGGCGACCATCACTTCTGGGACGGTGGACATTCCGACGGCATCTCCGCCGAGTGTACGCAGCATACGTACTTCTGCGCCTGTCTCATAGGCAGGTCCTGTGTTTCCTACATAAACCCCTTCCTGTACTTGAAGGTTCAAACGCTCGGCTGACTGTTTTGCATGATCGATCAAAGCGCGATCATACGCTTCAGACATATCAGGGAAACGTGGACCAAGATCCTCATCATTCGGGCCGATCAGCGGGCTGTCTCCCATATTGTTGATATGGTCGGTGATGATCATCAAGTTCCCCGGCTTAAAGGTTTCATTAATGCCGCCAGCAGCGTTTGTAACGAATAGTGTTTCAACACCAAGAGCCTTCATTACACGTACCGGGAAAGTCACCTGTTTCATATCGTAACCTTCATAATAGTGGAAACGTCCTTGCATCGCGATAACTTGTCGTCCTTCTAATTCACCAACGACCAGCTGTCCTTTATGTCCTGAAACCGTAGATTCAGGAAAGTGAGGGATTTCCGTATAAGGAATGGTTGTCGGGTTTTGAATCTCCTCCGCCAGTACACCAAGGCCGGATCCTAGAATCAGTCCGACAGTTGGTTCATGAGTCAATTTTCCTTGAATGAATTGAGATGCTTCTTTTACTTGTGTTTGGTTCATTTTGTTTCTCCTCCCTTATCGAATATCTTTCAAAAAGCTCTTGCCGTGTTCTGGCATTTGAATTGAAAAGTTTTCAGAAACGGTCGCACCGATATCGGCAAACGTTTGGCGCTGATCAAGTTCCTGTCCTTCTTTTATGCCATTGTGATAGACAAGCAATGGAACAAGTTCACGTGTGTGATCTGTACCGTGGTGGACAGGGTCATTGCCGTGGTCTGCTGTGATAATCAGCAAATCATCATCGTTCATCTTATCCAACACTTCAGGCAGGCGGGCATCATAATCCTGCAGCGCTTCTCCATATCCTTGTGGATCACGACGGTGACCAAATTTCGCATCGAAATCGACCAGGTTCAAGAAGCTCATGCCAGTGAAATCTTTATCCAGTGTCTTCACCAGCTGATCCATCCCGTCCATATTGTCTTTCGTGCGGATCGCTTCTGTTACGCCTTCGCCGTCATAAATATCAGAAATTTTACCGATCGCGACAACATCTAGTCCTTCATCAGCCATCTCGTTCATAACTGTGCGTCCAAATGGCTTCAAGGCATAATCATGACGATTGGATGTACGTTCAAAGGCTCCCGGTTCCCCGATGAATGGGCGGGCAATGACGCGGCCAACCATATATTTTTCATCTTTTGTGATTTCACGGCAGAACTCACAGATTTCATAGAGCTCTTCCGGTGGAATGACATCTTCATGGGCAGCAATCTGTAAGACAGAATCGGCAGAAGTGTAAATGATCAAATCTCCCGTTTCCATGTGATGTTCTCCTAATTCCTTAAGGATCTCCGTCCCTGATGCCGGTTTATTCCCAACAATGCCGCGACCAGTCTTTTCTTTGATCTGGTCCAGCAGCTCATCAGGAAAACCGTCCGGGAACGTACGGAAAGGCTGGTCGATATATAGGCCCATGATTTCCCAGTGACCGGTCATCGTATCTTTTCCGTTCGACGCTTCCACCATCGTTGTGTAATGCGCTTTCGGCTTTTCCGCCTTGTCAATCCCCTGAATCTGGCTAATGTTGCTCAGTCCAAGCGATCCCATATGCGGCATGTCCAACCCGTTCATATGTTCTGCGATATGCCCCAGAGTGTGGGCTCCTTTATCATCGAACTTTTCTGCGTCCGGAGCTTCTCCTATTCCTACAGAGTCCATAACTACTAAAAATACACGTTTGAATGAATTCATCAAAGATCCCTCCTAATGTTTAATTTCCCAAATTCGTGAAAAACTACCCCATATTCTTAAGATGTAGGATGTCAGACAACTTAAAACACAAAAGAGTTTATGCCCGTGGATGATACGAGCGATAAACGTCTTTTAACCTTGTCTTGGAGACATGGGTATAGATTTGCGTCGTCGAGATGTCTGCATGCCCAAGCATTTCCTGCACAGCCCTCAGATCGGCTCCATTTTCCAACAGGTGTGTAGCGAAAGAATGGCGCAGCGTATGTGGTGTCAACTCTTTATTCACGCCCATATCCCTAGCAACCGCTTTCAATACCTTCCAAAAACCTTGCCGGGATAAGGCATTTCCGTGGTGATTGACGAAAAGCTCTTCGGTCTGCTTATGCTTCACGAGAGCATCGCGACCGACTTGCAAATAATTTTCAACCGCATCTTTAGCCATGTCACCGAGAGGGATGATCCTCTCTTTCGACCCCTTTCCTAGACAGCGGACAAAACCCATCGTCAAATGCAGATCCGTCACTTTGAGAGAAACGAGTTCCGTCACTCTTAGACCCGTGGCATACAGCATTTCGAACATCGCCTTATTCCTTGCCGAAAGTGGGTCTTTGGCGTGAATGTTCAACAACTTGTCCACATCGTCTGAAGAGAGCACTTTCGGAAGCTTCCTTTCTTTCTTCGGTGTCTCTATATGTAAGCTCGGATCGTGCTCTGTCACCTTTTCCCGGATCAGGAATTGATGAAAAAGACGAATGGATGACAATAACCGTGCGATGGTTGCTGACGAACGTCCCTGGTCATTGAGGTGATGCAAGTACTTCATAATATGGGAGCGGGTCATTTCATCCCAACTCTTCACTCCTAATTCCTGCTGTAAGAATCGATCGTACTGAGACAGATCCCGTTTATAAGATTGAATCGTGTTAGGTGATAATCCGCGCTCTACGGTTAAATAATGAAAAAAATCTTCCAGCGCATGCTGCATCGTCCATCTACTCTCCTAACCGAAAAAATATCGACAGCCGATCCGTCCATGGTTGCTCCAGGGGTTGATAGACTTTAATTGCCGTACCACCTGGCGGATCGTATCGATGCTGGCGCTCGTATTCTTCATGCACCATTCGTAAAGCCATATAAAAAACGCAAGTACAAACAGTGAATACAATCAGGACTTTGATTAAATCTCTTAAACTGTTCTTCAAACGGGTCATTGGCACTCCCCTCACTTCCGTACCTTTTTGTAAAGGATATGCCTAAATTCCCTACAAATATACGTAGAATGGTGAGAGAATACGGTGGCAGAGCCATTGAAAAAACAGATCAAGTCCCATCTAGGTTTAACGTACACGATTTTCGTTCATTTGTAAATAAAAATACAAGAGTCAGAGATTTTAGAAAACGCATACAAGGGCCGGCCCGGACAGTTCTTCCTCTGCTTTTGCTGAACGAATAGAAAACAAAATAAAAGCCACTATGTCCTCATAGCGGCGGTCTTTTTTAATCTTCGTTTGATTTTGCAGATGATGTCGTTACGGCCTGTTTTTGGCACACACGGCATATGCCGTGGAATGTCAAGCGGTGATCTTTCACTTCGAAACCCCACTGACTTTCAACGATTTTTTCTACATCCCCTAAGAGATCTTCATCGATTTCTTCCACAGATCCACACTCAATACATACGAGATGATGGTGAAAGTGTTCGGCACCTTCTTTTCTCAAGTCATATCGGGAGACGCCATCTCCGAAATTAATTTTATCGACAACTTTAAGTTCTGATAGTAATTCTAATGTTCGATAGACGGTTGCTAGACCAATTTCTGGTGCTTTCTCTTTTACGAGGAGGTAAACATCTTCCGCACTTAAGTGATCTTCTTCATTTTCCAAAAGTACCCGTACTGTGGCTTCACGCTGCGGGGTCAGCTTATAACTCTGGGAATGCAGCTGCTTTTTAATTCTATCTATACGATGTTCCATATCGTTCGTCCCTCCCTCGTAATACCAATTTCATTATAATCAGAGACAGAACGAGTGTCAAATTATAATTATTTTAATCTGTTAACGATAATCATTATTATCTGATACCCTTTACTTGTATATCCATTTCAAGACATATTCCAAAAAAGTGTTGCTGAGAAAGACTTCCACAACGGAAGAAACCATCAGGATTGCAATCAACGCTCCGAACAGTGCACTATACCTTAGAAAGCCCTTCATGATCGGCTGGTGAACCCGACGAATGAACAGCTGTTTACACAAGGTGAGTGAAAAAATCAAAGCAAGGGAGCCTGCAATCAGATATACAGGAATAATAATGACATTTTGAGGGGCAATTGAAACCGATGAAATCAACAAACCGTACCAGCCCATCTGATTGACTAGAAAACCGACGGAAAATCCGATCACCAATCCTTTGATAAAAAGTAAAACCGTGATGATCGGCATCCCGATGACAGAGATTCCTAACAAAAATAATAGAAGCATATACTTGAGATGGTAAAGAACGCTATCTTTCCACAGGGTAGCCTTTCCCGTTCCCCCGATCATCGTCTGCTGCTCAAAGAACTGCTTCAAATAGAAGAAGAGATCCTGCTTTTGGACAAAGTTCATACTGTTTACAATGACTGCCCCGAAAATCATCCCCATAAGAAATAGAACGAAAATGAACACGAAAATATTCATATGTGTTTGAACGTCGTTTTTAACCATTCGCATACCCTGCTGCATCTTTTATCCACCTTTCTCTTCACCGGTCTATGACCAATCTATGAGAGAGATGGAAAAAGTAGACCAATTCCAGCTCAGTTTCTATTGAATTCTTCCATAACGTCCTCCCCCACCCGCCTGAATGGTGAGTGTCCCTTTTCTCATGGCTATGATCCGCTCAGCCACTTGTTCAGGAATGACCGTCGTCAATTCTTCCTGAGAAACCTCATGAATGACGGCCATTTCGGTACCAAAAGCATCGATTAATTTCTCGTAGGTACGCATCCCTACTCCAGGGAGAGATGATAGAGGCACTTGATAGATATACGGAGGTCTCTCTTTCTTCTGAGAACTAGATTTCAACTCCTCCACACGGTCTTTCACGCCTTTGACGATTTTTCTGGATCCACATTCTTCACATTGAGTAGCAGAAATCTCAGCAGGCGACAGACATTTGGCACAAACGGTCTGGTGGTATTTCCCCATGGCGGGACTCATCCCATAATTGGTAAGGACTTTTCTTCCCTGTTGATTGTGTAAAGCCAGGCGCAGTTCTTCAAAATTCAATGCCTTTAAAGCCATTCGCTGATACTCGCGGGCAAGCTTCCCTAAGGAATGAGCGTCGGAGTTGGTCACGTAAGTATACGGTTCTAGCTCCCCAATCAAATCAGCCATATCTGTATCAGCGCTTAACCCAAGTTCTATGGCATCGATTTTGTCAGGATCAAGAACTTCTCGTAATGTTTCCTTCACCCCTTTTCCATAAAGGCTTTTAAAAGGAGTGAACACATGAGCGGGAATAAAGATTCCATCATGTTCTTTCACATATTGCTGGAGTTCGCGAGCGGTGCCATAAAAACGTTGAGAGCTTAAATTTATATTTTTCATCTTCTGTGAAAGCCATGCGGTGAACGCCCGCATTCGATTCATCGTTGGAAAATAACAGAGCACATGGATCGGACCGGAACAAGCCGCATCATATACTTCGATTTCAGAACCTAGAAGGAGGACCGTATCTTTATAACGGATGCCCCCTTCCTTTAATTCCACGGCTTGACCCCGATCGATCAGATCCATCATTTCTTCCTGCACGGCAGGAGCTTGAGCATCGATGACACCGACCATATCGAGCCCTTTTCGATTCGCTGCCTCTTTAAAAATATTCGAGAGTGTCAGCGATTTGGAACCTGTTATTTTCACAGGCTTTCCGTTCCAGTCCCTGCCGATATGAATATGTAGATCGACGAAAAACGTATTCATCATCTCGCATTTCTCAATTTCATATAAAGGATGGCATAGGCCGTTTTCGCATCATGGATCCGCTCTTCTTTTTCCAAAGCTTCTGCTTCCTCCACCGTCAGTTCTATTTGTTCGACGAACTCGTCCTCGTCCCCGTCCGGCTGCTCCTCCATCGGTTTGATCTGGTCCGTAAAGTAAAGATGAACGATTTCATCGGCAAACCCAGGAGAAGTATAGAAAGATGTAATGAATTCAAGGTCATCGGACGTATACCCCGTCTCTTCTTCTAATTCCCTAAGCGCACATGTTTTCGGTTCTTCACCCGGTTCAAGCTTGCCTGCAGGGATTTCGATGATGCTTTTCTCCATCGGTTTTCTGTACTGTTCCACACAAACGAGCTTTCCTTCTTCAGTAATTGCGATGACAGCTACAGCACCTGGATGGCGGATCAATTCTCGTTTAGATGTATTCCCATCGGGTAAAGTAACACTGTCGATATCCAATTGAACAATTTTCCCTTTATAAATCGTTTCGGTTTCATATGTTTTTTCTTCAAATTTTTTCAAAACATTCATCCTCTCTTGTTACTATCGTCATTTTATCACAGGAGTGGCATGGAACCGGAACAATCCGCTACAATTAAGATGGAAAGGATGATTACATGAACAAACGTCAATTAGGATCTTCAGATTTATACGTATCAGAAATCAGTCTTGGATGCATGTCGCTCGGTACCGATCATAACAAAGCAAAAGACATCATCGACCGCGCCGTCGATGCCGGCATCAATTATTTAGATACGGCCGACTTATACGATTTTGGGGAAAACGAAAAAATCGTAGGAGAAGCGGTCAAAGGAAAAAGAGACGACCTATTAATCGGAACGAAAGTCGGTAACAACTTTAATCCTGATCAAGAGGACTGGCACTGGGACCCGTCCAAAAAGCACATCAAAGAAGGTGTGAAAGACAGCCTGAAACGTCTGGGCATCGATTATATCGATCTTTATCAGCTGCATGGCGGCACCATTGATGATCCGATTGAGGAAAGCATCGAAGCTTTTGAAGAGCTCAAACAAGAAGGTCTGATCAGAGAATACGGCATCTCTTCGATTCGTCCGAATGTCATTAAAGAATATGTGGAAAAATCCAACATCGTAAGTGTCATGATGCAATATAATGCGCTGGATCGCCGCCCGGAAGAAGAAATTCTCAACCTGCTTGCAGACAATGAAATCAGTGTCCTGGCAAGGGGGCCCCTGGCAAAGGGAATGTTATCTTCGAAAGGACAAGAGAAAGCCCAAGAAAAAGCAGAAAATGGATTTTTAGAGTACAGCCAGGAAGAAGTATTGGAAATCGCGAAGCAATGGCAATCATTCACTAGTGATGAGAAAACGGCAGAGACGCTCGCGCTTCAATACGTCCTGCAAAATCCTACCGTCGCGACCGCTGTCTTCGGAGCAAGCTCCGTGGAGCAGCTGAACGACAACTTGCGCTACCTTGAGTCTCCTCCATTGACGGAGCAGATTTATAAGGAAATGAAAGCACTGACAAAAGGAATCACCTATCAAAAACACAGAGCCAGATAATCGATGACAAACAAAAGACGAGGATGCCTTTCGCAGGGGCACCCTCGTCTTTTTTCTATGGGAAGCTTGGATCAGCTATTGTCTTTCCATGTTTCCTTAAGAACACGAAGCCAATTTTTATAGGCGATCTTTTCAATGTCGTCCCTGCTCAATCCTTCCTCTTTCAATAAATTTAACAATTTCGGCACGCCAGTCACGTCCTTAAGAGCCGTCGGCACTCGGGTTCCGTCGAAATCCGAACCTAAAGCGACGTGGTTGATTCCGATGCGACCGATCATGTAATGGATATGTTTCGTGATGTCAGTTAAAGCGGCTCCTTCGTTATTCGCACCATCTTCTGTCACCATATTGGGATTAATACTGTAGGTGACCCCAACCAATCCATTCGACTCTCCGA
Source organism: Halobacillus aidingensis (assembly GCF_900104185.1). Classification (GTDB taxonomy): domain Bacteria; phylum Bacillota; class Bacilli; order Bacillales; family Halobacillaceae; genus Halobacillus; species Halobacillus aidingensis. The sequence continues at coordinate 52,608 of NZ_FNIZ01000019.1, forward strand.
TTGCATCGATTTGTTTGTCTGTCAGGTTTCTAGTAACCGGGCATATTTGATGAGCATTGGAATGAGTAGCTACAAGGGGAGCATCACTAATGGAGGCGACATCCCAAAACCCTTTTTCATTCAAGTGGGAAAGGTCAATCATGATTCCTAATCGGTTACACTCGCGGACGAGATTTTTCCCGGCTTCCGTAAGGCCGGGCCCCGTATCTGGAGAGGAAGGAAAACGGTACGGAACTCCCTCACCGAACGCGTTTGCTCTGCTCCAGACTGGACCCACAGAACGTAACCCTACTTCATATAAGACAGACAGCGCATGTAAGTCTTTATCGATCCCCTCTGCTCCTTCGATATGTAAAATGCCGGCCATGTATTCTCCCGCAATGGCCCCTTCTATGTCCCCAACGGTACGTGCCGCTTTGAATTTCCCACCCGACTCTGCTTCCATTTTTAAGAAGCGGGCGACCATCTTATTGGTATACTCGCAAGCATAAGCATATGACAACGGACGCGGAAACGGTTTTTCATATCCCTTCTCAGTTTTGTAGGCGACAGGGAGTGGATCGGTATCAGGGTTCGGACAGAAAACGGCGTAGAAACCTGCGGCCAGACCAGAACGGTTCCCTCTCGGCCAATCAATGTGCCCTTCTTTCGTCCCTTTGAAAAAGGGCTTCACCCCATTTTCAAAGTTCATCATCGTATCATTATGCCCATCTATGAACGGCACTTTCATCTACTTCTCCTCCTTTAAAATCAACATTTTGCTCGTTCCGATTGTGGAAGACGCCGTTTCGAGATAACCGGGGTTTCGTTGCCTGATTGAGAGTCAGGGGTGGTTGGGAAGCCGCTCGCTTTCCTGCGGGGATGACGGAGAGCCTCCTCGATCTCCGCTCTGCGGGGTCTCTCCAGCCCATCCATTCCCGCGGGAGTCTCCCAGCTTCCCAACCACCCCATTCCATGTAAAAAGAAACGAACCCCTATACCAAGAGGATGTGTCTTCCACCCCACTCGGAAGCTGATATAAAACGCTTTATATCAATCCTTTCAAATCCCGAAAAGCGGAAATGGAAAGTCTATATCTTACAACTTTCGCTGTGAATAAAAGCATATGATTCCAGAAGTTGGTTCGAGACACTTATTTCGTAAGGGGCGGAGGGGAATGGGGAGACTCCTAACTTAAGTGTGGAGGCGCCTCGATCAGCGGCGTATGGACTGGACTGAGCTGGCGGAGATAAAGGAAACACGAAGAACGGAGTGATTCGATGTTGACTTATCGTACAGAAGCGAGGGAA
>NZ_FNIZ01000019.1:53906-89704 GCF_900104185.1 Halobacillus aidingensis
GATAAAGGAAACACGAAGAACGGAGTGATTCGATGTTGACTTATCGTACAGAAGCGAGGGAAGTCTCACTAGCCGCTAGGCGCCGGAACCGGATACATAAGAGGAAAAAAGTGCAGGGTGAGACCCCACAGAACGAAGCCCGAGGAGGCTCACCGCGCTCCCGCGGAAAGCGACTCATTCCCCGCAGCCCCATCCACTCCATAACATCTCGAAACTGAGTCTTCAACAGTACTGCTATAATTATTAATAACGAATGTTGACAATCCGATCCTGCGACGGGAATAGGAGCAGGAGTCCGCCTTGAGGATGATGAAGATTTTTCCAAAGTCTATTACACTAATACTATCAAAACCTTAGGAGGAATCATGTGAAGAACACGGTGATGAAAAAATGGGATTTGGAGCGTCTCTTTCCTGACGGGCTTGAACATGCACTGCTCTCTAAAAATGAACAAATAGGAACACTTCAAGAGCAGATAAAGAACTCTAAAACTCCTGAAAACTTTAGAGATTTTCTTTTCATTGTAGAAGGAGTACAAGAACTTTACTCCGATGTTTTTGCCATCGATGAATATGCAATCTGCCTATCCTCACAGGATGTTCATGATGAGAGTGGCCACTACGTTATGGATCAAAGTCAACGGTTAAAAGCAAAAATGGAAACCCTGCTGCTGACATTCAACCACTATATCGCAGCGATTGATGAATCTTCCTGGCATCAATGGATTCAAGCAGAGGAACTGGCTGAGATCCGCACTTCTTTAATGGAACGGAGAAAACAGGTGAAAGATCGGTTAGCCCCTGAATTGGAACAGGCCATCCACACATTGTCCATGAATGGTTTTGAAGGATGGGAAGATCTTTATGAGCAGGAATTTGCCCGCCTTCGAGTACCTGTGGAGGAAAATGGTGAGCGAAAAGAACTGTCGTTCGATATGGCGTTCATGAAAGCGATGTTATCCAAGGATCGTTCTGTCAGGGCTTCCATTGCATCGTCCATCATTGAGGTTTGCAAACAGAATCAGGAAAGGTTTGCCCTTATCTTTAACCATTTCTCCGGTTTCCGGAATGATTTATATGAGTTGAGAGGCTGGACGAATCCACTTAAAGAAATGTATGAACAGAACAGAATTTCGGAATCCTCCGTCAACAGCATGATGAAAGCATTACATGAGCATAAGGACCTTTTATATCGATTCTTAATAAGGAAAGCACAGGTCGACAGCATCCAAAAACCGGACTGGTATGATTTATATGCACCTTCTTTCACTACTAAGACTACACTTACATATGAAGAGGCAACGGAAATTGTGATCAAACAGTTCTCCCGATATAGTCAGAAACTCGGAGACTTCGCCAAACAAGCCTTCCATGATGGATGGGTGGATGCGGAGCCACATGAAAACAAGCGCCATGGTGCCTTTTGTGCATCGTTTCCGAATGCGAAAGAAAGCCGCGTGCTCCTTTCCTTCCAAGGAACGTATCAGGATGTTGTAACAATGGCTCATGAACTTGGACATGCCTACCACAATACGTTGCTCCATGAACAACCCGGCTTCGCCCAGCATGCAGGGACAGGGCTTGCAGAAACAGCGTCCACGTTCGCGGAAAATCTTGTATTGGACGCTGCCATTGATTTGGCAGAAACGGAAGAAGACGCCCTTTCCCTCTTAGAAATGAAAATCATCAACGGACTAAAATACACCACGTTCATTCCAGCTAAATTTGAATTTGAAAAGGATTTTTATGAAAAACGGAAACAAGGAAAGCTTTCCTCTTCAGAGATCATCGATTTGATGGAAGCAAAAGAACGGGAATGGTTCGGAGATCATCTGGAACATGTGAATGCTTATAATTGGATGAGCATCCCTCATTTTTATGATACCGAGAAAGCTTTTTATAACCTTCCCTACACAATCGGATATCTGTTTAGTAATGGGATTTACTCACAATACAAAGAAAGTCCAAAGTCATTCCCTGAGAAGTACGATGGCCTTTTAAGTCATTCGGGGGATCTGCCGATGGATGAGCTTTGTGCAGACTTCCTTGGTCAGGACCTTAACAAGCAGACGTTCTGGAACGAGTCTTTCCGTCCCTTAAAGGATGCGATTGAAGAATACATCACAAGAACAGAAAGCTATGTATCGTAAAAATGATGTTCCGCTGCTCAACCTATACTCTAATACTGATAAAATCATGAAAGTCACTGATAAAAGTACAAAAGTCACCGATAAAAGCCCGGAAGTCGCTGATAAAAACCCGAAACCTACCGATAAAAGCTTAAAACCAACCGATAAGAATGCACACGATCATTAGTATGCAACTTAAACTCTAAAGGAATCCATAGGTAAAGAAGCGAACCAGGTGCAAAGTGTCCCCGGTTCGCTTCTTTTAATCAATATGTTAATTTTCACATTCAATCATTTTTTCAGAGTTTCTATTTTTTGTTTCTTCGAACGGATCATCGCTCGAATTTGTCCCCGATGGCTGATTTCATCTTCCATGACATGAAACCAGAGGTAGTAAGGGTTGTATTTCACTCCGTTCGGCCAGGAGCGTTCCTCAAACAGCCAATCATCGTCCTTTTCTTTCAAGTATTCAAGCGTCATATCTCTCGTCGTCTCCAGGAGATCCAAATAGTCGTCCACCGTTAAAGAATGGAATTTCGCGCGGGCCCTGCTCCCCAGTTCAAGTGCCGCTCCCCATTCTTCCTCTTCATCTGAAGTTAAATCCCTCTCTTCAAAACTGATGACCTGATGGACAAACTCAATCGCTGCCATATGGGAGAGAAGCATACCAATGGAGTTTCCATCGGTTTCGCACTCATCAAGTTCTTCCTGCGTGAGGTCCGCTACTTCCTGGATCGTCACCGCACGTGCATGTTCAAGCATACATACGAGTTCCCCGATCTTTTCAGAAAAACCTTTTTCTGATTGAACTTGATAAGAAATCATGAAAACTTCCTCCTCTTCTTTTTTACATTTTCTCAGGTTTTGAGCCTACATTCTTTGTTTTTTTACAGGCTCCTTAAACATATTCGACACTTTTATGTCTGAACCTTCTTCAAAACTTGGAGACCCTCGAATATTGTAGATATTTTTGTTGTTTAATCTTGTTTAAATGACGGTATATGCTAAGTATGAACAAAGCGGTGATGTCTGTTCGTCAATAACTTGCTAGCTCCATTAAATTCTGAGGAGGAAACAAAAAATGAACATTAAAGTGGGCATTTGGAACAAGTTGACAAACCAAGACAAGATGACCCTATTAAAAGCCGTAAGCCAACACTCTCTTACAAAAAAATCAGCGTAAATATACACAGCCTTCCACAAAACTCTCTTCATTCCATCGCCATACTTTCCATCACAACCCGAAAGCAGCCTCTATAACCTTCTGACAAAACCTGCATAGGCAGGTTTTTTGTCGTTCTCTTCTTTTGTCAATCTCATGTAAAGTTGTGTTCCATTCTACCCTCTCCTGCATAAACCCTTTTTCCAGCGAATAGATAAGTACCGAAGGACAGGGAGCAACGTTTTTCGGTTAAAGGGGGAATGGAACATGAAAGTGGCGATTTTCACAGATACGTATGTACCACAAGTCAATGGAGTCGCTCGTACATTACAACGGTGGACCGGATATCTTGAAAAGAAACGCATCCCTTACAGGGTGTATGCTCCAGACATGAGAAGTAAGGAGGAGTATATCGATCATATCCACAGATTTAACAGCGTCCCATTCTGGCTATACCCAGAATGCCGTCTTGCCCTTCCTAATCTAATCAAAATCAAAAGAGACCTTGAAGTTTTCCGGCCCGACCTGATCCATATCGCCACTCCTTTCAACATCGGACTTGCGGGACTGCATTTCGGTAAGAAGATGGACATTCCACTCGTGGGTTCTTATCATACGCATTTCGATCAATATTTAGACTATTATAAATTATCTTTCCTCTCCCCTTTTGTCTGGAAATATATGCAATGGTTTCATCAGTCCTTCAAAAAAACCCTTGTCCCTTCCCTTCATACGAAAAGAGAATTAGAGCTTCACGGCCTTCATAATATCGGACTATGGCAGAGGGGTGTGGACCATCAACTCTTTTCTCCCGATCACAATGATGGCAGCGTGAGAAATCAGTTTGAAATCGACGCGCCTATTCTATTAACCTATGTCGGACGTCTTGCGCCGGAAAAGGGATTGGATACCCTCATGAATGTGGCCAAAACCCTCCCCCATCATATGAATAAAAACATTCACTGGCTCATCGTAGGAGACGGCCCCTTAAAGAATCATCTTCGATCGGTGGCCCCACAGAACATGACGTTCGCGGGCTATCAGGATGGAGAAAGCCTTGCCCGCATTTACGCATCTTCTACGTTATTCATTTTTCCTTCAGCCACGGAAACGTTTGGGAACGTCGTTCTTGAATCCCTATCCTCAGGAACACCTGTAGTCGCGGCAAACGCAGGTGGCGTAAAAGAAATTGTGAGCCATGGAAAGACAGGCTTGTTATGTACACCTTACAATCCTCTCTCTTTCACTCAAGGAATCTTAGGTCTTCTTTCTGATCCAGAAAAACTGGCATCGATGAGGAAACAGGCGCGGCAAGAGGCGCTCGATAGATCATGGGAAGAAATATTCGAACAACTGATCAGAGATTACAAAGATGCGATCGGCGAAGTGAAGCTCGCCTCTTTCGCTTAGGGACAGGAGAAGATGAGTATGAAAAAAATCGCTGTCATCGGTACAGGTTATGTCGGATTGGTCACTGGAACGTGCCTTGCGAGTCTCGGTCATAAAGTCACTTGCGTGGATATTGATGAAAAAAGAATATCCTCCTTACAAGATGGACATTGTCCTCTCCATGAGCCCGGTCTCTCCCCTTTAATGCAATCCAATCTCCTTGAAAATCGTCTGCAATTCACGACGGTCCTGGAAGAAGCCGTTCAAGGGGCAGAAGCCATTTTCATCGCCGTCGGAACACCGGAGAACAAAGACGGGTCGGCTGATCTTTCTTATGTAAAGAATGCCATCGAAAACCTCTCCCTCTATATCAACGATGGAACACTGATCATCATCAAAAGTACGGTCCCACCTGGAACCAATCAAAAAGTACGTTCATGGATGCAGGCCCGTTCTGAACGAACATTCCATGTCGTATCCAATCCAGAGTTTCTTAGAGAAGGATCTGCTCTTAATGATTTCTTTTATGGAGACCGCATTGTCATCGGCTCTACAGACTCAAAAGCAGGACAATTCCTTGAAGAAATCTACAGCAAACTCAAAACTCCCCGATTGCTTACAGACCCTTTAAGTGCGGAAATGATCAAATATGCATCCAATGCTTTTTTAGCGACGAAAATCAGTTTCATCAATGAAATATCTTCCATTTGTGAAAAGTTAGGCGGTGATATAGAGCAAGTAGCACAAGGAATGGGAATGGACAGCCGCATAGGGGAACAATTCCTGCGTGCAGGAATCGGATTTGGCGGATCATGTTTTCCAAAAGACACGAAAGCACTGGTCCAGGTCGCAAAGGAAACCGCTCATCCCTTCAATCTCCTGTCTACGGTCATGGATGTAAATGAAAGACAAAAGAACCTTTTGATTGAAAAAGCCTTAAAACGCTATGGAAGCTTGAAAGGGAAGAACGTGGCGGTCCTTGGACTTGCTTTTAAACCGAATACCGATGATATCCGTGAATCTCCGGCCGTTTCGCTGATCCAACGTCTCCAACAACTCGAGGCCAATCCAACCGCTTATGACCCTGTCGTCAAAAGCATCCCCTTCTGTCCTGTCAGTGATTCAATCCATGAGGTCTTAACAGGTGCCGACTTTGCGATGATCTGCACCGAGTGGTCTTCGATTTGTGACTTATCTTTAGACGTATATGAAACTACCATGAAGAGAGCTGTGCTATTTGATGGCCGCAACTGTTATGCACCAGAGGACTTTGAAGGTAGAAACATCGAGTACCATTCTGTAGGGCGGCAAGCGTATGAGGGGCTCCGGGAAAATAAAAAGACACACAAGCATTAAGCTCTTATGAGGTCGCTCTTTCTACTCTCTTTCATGCTTGTTTATTTCAGCAATAAGATTTGACTTGTTCAAGATGACTTCTGCAAGCATCTTAAAAAATGAGGAGAACCTCAATGGATGTGTTCTTCCATTGAGGTTCTCCTTATTAGATTGCCTCGAAGATGATACTGGATAAGCCTATTCTCTCCTTCCCTTATCCACGATTGTTTTCCCTGAGATGTCACGTAGAAAAGCAACCATTTAGTTTACATAATATTAAACCAGTAAACTGAGTTGGATGAGTTGTCCTCTCATCATAGCGAGGAGTATAATGTTATATTAGTTGATTCATAGGAGGACGACATTATGACATCCAAAGGCCCCAACAAAGTGCTGATGGCAGCCCTTTTACTGGCTGGTTCCTTTATAACGATATTAAATCAGACGCTTATGATTACAGCCATTCCTCCCATTATGGATGAGATGAATGTGACAGCGAACTCAGCCCAGTGGCTGACTACCGTTTTCATGCTCGTGAACGGTGTGATGATCCCTGTCAGTGCTTTTCTTATTGAGCGATTTACAACGAGACAGCTTTTCATATCTGCTATGAGTGTATTTGCATTCGGAACGATTCTTGGTGGACTGGCACTGAATTTCCCCCTTCTTCTTTTAGGCAGGGTCGTTCAGTCTGCTGGAGCAGGTGTAATGCTTCCTTTGATGCAGACGGTTTTTCTTATGATTTTTCCTGTCCATAAACGCGGGGCGGCAATGGGTTACATCGGACTTGTCATTTCATTCGCACCTGCGATAGGACCGGCACTCAGCGGTTACATTACATCCGCCTACACGTGGAGATATCTATTCTGGATGATTTTACCTTTGGCCATTTTAATTATTGTTCTCGCCTACTTCATCCTGAAAAATGTAACCGAACTATCCTATCCTAAAGTCGATCCGATTTCCATCATCCTTTCATCCATAGGTTTCGGAGGACTTTTATACGGTTTCACACTAGCTGGAAACCAGGGATGGACGAGCATCGACACGGTAACCGTTTTGATCATCGGTGCCGTCACGTTGACGTTGTTCATTCGAAGACAGTTACGGATGCACCACCCGATGCTTGAGTTCCGTGTCTTCAAGTACCCGGTCTTTGCGATCACGACCGTCATCGCGATGATTACTTTCTTAGGGTTGATCGGTGCAGAAACCTTGATTCCTTTATACATGCAGGACATGCGTGATTTTTCTGCCTTCGAATCCGGACTCGCCTTGCTTCCGGGAGCGGTCATCACAGCATTCATGTCACCGATCACCGGCCGTATTTTTGATAAAATAGGCGCACGTCTGCTTGCCGTTGTCGGACTCACGATTATTACAGGGGCCTCGCTCGCCTTTTCATTCTTGAATATCGAAACAACATTCACAGCAATCACTGTCTTGTACGCGATCCGGATGTTCGGGTTATCGATGGTCATGATGCCTGTGACGACGGCGGGATTGAACCAATTGCCTAAGAAACTTATTCCACACGGGGCTGCGATGAGCAACACGATGCGGATGGTAGCGGCATCAGTGGGTACAGCGATCCTTGTCACAGTGATGACGACAACCGCTCAATCCGCCGAAAGCAATCCGTCGATCGATCACCCTTCGATTTACGGAGTGAATATCGCATTCTTCATCGTCACGGCTTTGTCCCTTGCCGGGTTGGTTCTCGCTTTCTTCGTCAAACGGACCTATCCTCCTGATGAAGAGCAAGTAAATGAACCTGAAGCAAAGAGGGAAAATCAAAAAGCAGCAAACCACTAATAAGCAGTAGTCTCTATTAGAGCACTTTCTTTAATAGGGAAGAACTTCTCTTAAAAAAGCAGAACTAAACAAAAAAGGTTCCCTCATTCGATGAGGGAACCTTTTTGTGTTTATCCGAATAAATGATCTGCTGTATAGTTGGTAAAATCGAGTTCGGTATCTTCCTCTAACAAATACTTTGAAAGCTCAGATCCAATATAAGGGCCGCTTGTCAGACCGGAAGCTCCTAAACCATTGGCCACCACTATGTTTTCATGACCGGGAACCTTTCCGATGACCGGCGTTGAACCTGGAGTGAAAGGCCGGAATCCGACATTTGTTTTGACATAAGTAGCATCTGCAAGTCCAGGAGCTACACGAAGAGCTTTATCCATCAACTGATGGACAGAACCTGCGGTGACTCTGGAGTCAGGCGTCTTTTCTTTCGTCGCGCCAATGACGATCCGCCCTTTCCCGAAAGTGAGAATATAGTGGTTGAACGGTGGAAGCATCACTGGCCAATTCTCCGTGTCGTAGTTTTCCATATCCACATGAACGATCTGCGCTTTTTCAAAGGTCACATTGGGACTCATCCCAATCGGATCGAACAACGGTTTCGTCCATGCCCCGTTAGCAACAACAATCCGGTCAGAATAAATCTTTTCTCCATGAATATAAACGCCTTCGACACGCTTGTTCTCATAAAGAAATGCAGCATCTCCGTTTATAAAAGCTGCTCCACTTTTCTTGGCTGCTCTTAGTAATGAGGATGTCACTTCTGCTCCGTTCACTCGAGCTCCTCCTGAAATGTGAAGGGCTCGGTAGTGTTCTGCTACAAGCGGAAACATCTCTTTCGTTTCTTCTGGGGAAAGGCAGGAAATCTCCCCCATTTCCGGGGCCTTCTCTTTCCTTTCGAGCGCAACCTTTCGTTTCTTTTCCAATTTTTCTTCCGTATCGAATATATTGATGGCTCCTACCTGCTTATAGCCGGTTTGTGTTTCGCCAGCCTCTGCAAGCTCCTCCATCAATGCAGGGTAATATTTCGCCCCACCTGTGACGAGAGGGTACCACACTTTATTGCTTCGGTTTGTAAGCCACGGGCATACGATACCTGCTGCATTCCGCGTCGCCTGTTCCGGATCATTCCGGTCGATGACGATCACTTCTTCCCCTTTTTTCGCGAGATGGTACGCCGTCGACGCCCCTAATATTCCTGCTCCAATAATGATTGTTTTCAAAGTAACACCTTCTATCCCTGTCATTTCATCTGTTGTTATTGTACATGAACAAAAAGACAGGGTACAGAAAATAACGACTTACCTGATCCCTGTTCCCTTTTTTGACAGATGAAGCTTCAGGCCATGTTTCATTCTGAGCGTCACTAATGGCTCGGTCTTAACAGGAAAAGCGTCAGTTGAAGGGGCAAAATTGAACGATTGAATGAGTGACGAGAGGATGACAAGCATCTCAAGCATGGCGAAGTGCTGCCCGATGCATACGCGGGGCCCGCCACCGAATGGCAGGTATAGATAATCAGGGCCACCAAGAAGACGTCCATCCTCAAAGCGTTCTGGCAGGAATTCCTCCGGATAATCGATATACCTCCGGTGCCGGTGCATCACGTAAGGACTGATCATAACGGTCGCCCCTTTTTTAATGAACGTGGATCCAATGTTCACATCTTCTTTGGCACGCCTGCCAAACATCCATGCCGGAGGGTACAAGCGCATACTTTCGAGAATCACTTTTTTCGTATACAAAAGGTTCCCCGTTTCTTCCTCGGAAGGCGTATCACTTGAAAGATTTTGTTCGATTTCACTTTCCACTTTCTGATAACAATCGGGGTGCTCCATGAGTAAGTGGAGCGTCCATAGCAATGCGGAAGCTGTTGTTTCATGTCCGGCCAGAAATACGGTCATCACTTCATCGCGGAGCTGCCTGGCATCCATTTTCTTCCCATTTGCATCTTCAGCGTCCTTCATGACGCTGAGAAGGTGCTCCCCGGAGACCTGAGGCTGTTGGATAATGGAATAAACCACCTCGTCCAACTTATCGACCGCATCATCGAACAACTTGTTACGAACCGTCTTCCATGAACGAGGCGATTTAAAAACACTACGGATCCTTTCTGTGGCGATTTCCATTGCGGTATCCAACTGCTGTCCCACTTGATCATGGTCCGCTCTCACCTCTGTACCGAACATCGTCTCTGTGATGATCTGGAGCGTAAGCCCTCTGATATCTTCGGAAATCAGTCGGTCTCCGTCCTTCCAGAGAGAGGTATGGTCCGTAACGACTCTCCCCATCGTGTCACAATAGCGCTGGATATGCTTCGGAGTAAAGAAAGGCTGGATTTTTCGTCGCTGCTGTTTATGAAATGGCCCTTCACTTAATAAAAGCCCTTTACCTAAAAGTGGTTCTAACTCCTGAAAAGGCTTCGATTTGTAAAAAGAGTCCGCTTTTCTTACGAGTACTTCTTGAATCAGAGCCGGATGCATCAACATGAACACCGGTCTATGAGCAAATCTGAACCTTGCCACAGGCTTCTGTGTCTCTTCCATTTCCATAAGAAATGCGAGTGGATCCTTTTTGAATGCCGGCAACTGACCAAGCGGTGAACGACTCTTCCATTTATGCATAACGTACCCCCTTCAACCTTCTATTAGAGCGTACTAGAGTGCACCTGATTTTATTCATTCCTTTAGAAAACAGATAGCCTGGGGTCGTTGCTGTATTGAGCGTCAGGGGTGGTTGGGAAGCAACTCGCTTTCCTGCGGGGATGACGGAGAGCCTCCTCGTGCTTCGCACTGCGGGGTCTCTCCAGCCAATCCATTCCCGCGGGAGTCTCGCAGCTTCCCAACCACCCCATTCGATGTATATGGAGAACGACCCACCTACATGGAGGGTGCGTCTTCCACAACAGCCGCTTTCTAGTTGACAAGCGTCAGAATGCAAATGACCGTCTATTTTGAAAGTTGTATCCATCAACTTCCATTACGTAAGAAAGCTGCTTATTCAGGAAGTGGTTTCGAGATGCTCTTATGGTCAAGGGGCGGAGGGAAACGGTGATACTCCTATTTTAAGTGTGGAGGGCCTCGGTCAGCGGCGTATGGACTGGACTGAGCTGGCGGAGATAAAGGAAACACGAAGAACGGAGTGATTCGATGTTGACTTATCGTACAGAAGCGAGGGAAGTCTCACTAGCCGCTAGGCGCCGGAACCGGATAACTAAAAGGTGTGCGGGAAAGCTGAGACCCCGGAAGGCGTAGCCTGAGGAGGATCAGCGCCCGCCCCATGGAAAGCGAACTGTTTCCCGGAGCCCCTAAACTTCCACAAACATCTCGAAACGGAGTCTTCCAGGATCGGGAGCTTTTTTATAAGAGGTCGTGGTAGGATAGGAAAAGTCGATGGGAGGTTCCATCGACTTTTCAGGGGATGTTTTTGACATAGGTTTGAGCAAGCAGGTCGTGAATGGCTCGTTTGTCTTTTCTAAAAGCGATCATAAAAGCACTCACCACAGAAGCGATTCCGAATGTAATCACTCCGAGGAGAAATTTACCGATGACTTCTCTAATAAACATCTGGAATAGACCTACAGGCTGATCTCCTTCTTTCCTGATTTTGATTGTAAGTATTCTTTTCCCTACGACATACCCGCTCCATATCACGGGAAGTACTGTTAAATAACTCACGTAAATGACCTGCCATAACCATCCGTCCGTTACATCAGTGCTCCAATCTCCCTGATACCAAGACCATAAGAGATTCATAGGAACGGTAATGATGAGCCCATCCAAGATCAAGGCGAACAACCGACTCCAAAATCCAGCTCTTTCCATTAATCCACCTCCTTCCCATCAGGAAGAATTCTGATGATTTCTATGACAAAGTAGCCTATGAGAAAATAGAATACAAAGGACAAGTCAAATTTTTGCTCTGAGAGCAGCGAAACGACGAATACACCCAGCACGACACCATTGCCTGTCCGAGTTATATTTTCAAGCGCCTTATGTACCATCAGAATAGGTTTTCGACACCTTGGGTCCTTTTCATGGCAGATATGGTGCCTTGATGGAGACCTTCATGCCAGATCGTGAAATTCAAAACTTCATCCAACGTTCGAAAAACGATTCCCCCCCCAAGGTCAAAGGGCTTTTCCCCTTCTTCGGATAAGCGTCCTTGGTACGTTTGAATCAAACGCTCAGTTTGAGACTCCAGTTCTTTTCTAAGATCGGACAAACGCGGGACCTCTTCCGGCCATTCGTCTGGTGAAGTACCTCCATTGAATAGTTGGATATATCCTTCTGGCATATGGGCATCTTCCCCTGAAAACCTTGCCAATAAGTTTTCCTGGGAAACGAAGATATGACCGAAATTCCAACGGATGTTATTCAAAAACCCTTCCGGCTTCGCATCCGCTACCTCTTCTGTCGTCGCATCGAGCGCTGCAAGGCTTCTTTTCCTGACAAAACGCATCTGTTGAAATAAGCTTTCTTCTTTCATTTTTCCACCACCTCAATATATTCAGAAAAATCAATCACCTTTACTATAGCATGAACCAAAACAAGTATGTATGTTAATCTAGTATGGAAAGAAAGGGAGGAATTCCTATGAATCAAGAGATGAAAATAGGGATCGCATTGATCGGCAGTTTTCTAATACTCATGGTCGGTTTATTCCGATTATTTACCGCAGAACTTCAGGACGTCCCACTTTTTGTAGCTTACATACTTACCATATCCGGTTTGGTCGGGGTCATCACGAATGGTTGGAAGTGGAAAAAACGGGAGAATTAATTCTCCCGTTTTTTAATGTCGATGACTTCAGATCGTTTTGCTGGATTGATAACAGCCTGGGTTCGTCACTTCTTGAAACGGTGGAGAGCCTTGTGAAGTTTAATAAATCCTGACCTTCTCCTACTTTGTATTACTGATATGGGGTATAACTTACTACCAGAGTAAAAATAAAACTGAAGGTTGCCTTTTCATTCATAACCCGCACTTCAGTAAGTAATGTTTATGCTATATACATTTCCTAACGCTACCCAACGGGTATTATGACAAGGACAGAGCAAAGACGGGTTTTAAGGTTAGTGCCATTTCTAGACACCCCAATTATAACTTCGCCGTTAGCCACGCCCAACCGTATCGTTTAACTTCATGCGATACTTGTCTTTCCAAGTTTTCTCATCCGCTAACAAGTCGTCACAAAAAGCGGCCACATCATCACCAGTAAGATCAGTGACTTTCCTGTTTTCTGCAGCCCCCTGTTCGAATAGGTCAAGAATGCCGTCAAAGACACGTTTTGTATCTTTCCAGTCAGTGGGACCACCAGTGGTCCACATATACTTTTGGATAGCTTTATAAGCGTTATGGTACTCACTTGGAAGCGCCTTCGCTCGCTCTTCCATCGCTCTCCACTCCCGCTTATCATCCAGACTTCCTATAATTTTTTCATAAATGTTCATATTAACTCTCCTTTACATTTTTGTTTTTTAGTTCGTTAATTTTACTTGAGACGAATTCCCATTTTACCCAAAAGGTTTGAAGATGCTCTTTCCCCGCTTCGTTAAGTGTGTAAAATTTTCTCGGGGGTCCCATAGTGGATGGCTTTTTCTCAATATCTACGAGATTGTTTTTCTCAAGCCGCATGGTAATCGTATAAACGGTGCCTTCAACCACATCAGTGAAGCCGAGTTCTCGTAGCTGTTGTGTGATTTCATAGCCATAGGTTTCGCCGCGACTGATGATCTCAAGCACACAACCCTCAAGCACCCCTTTCATCATTTCTCTGAAATTACTCATTTTCATCCTCCGTTTGTCCTTTGTACTTTGGAGTAGTCCGTTTTATAAAACTTTGAAGCACCAATACTAAGTAATACTTATTACCACTATATAGTATTACTTATTAGCAGGGATGTCAAGATAAAACGTTTCGTCAAAAGCCTCTGTCAAAGGGGTACAAGTGTTAATATCCCATTTGTTCACACGAATTTACATTTGTTTTATGCAGATGACGATAACTACAAGAGGGTCTCAAAGCAGAAAGTTGCGGACCAAACTTCCTATTCTTTTCCTAGTGATGAAAAGAATAGTTTATACGAGCTTTAGTAAAAATTAATTTACACATAAAAAAACAGTTTCGCTATGTAACGAAACTGTTTTGAAGATTGGTTTGATCGTCTTATTCCTATTCCATTCGAGTTGCTGTTAGTTAAATATCATCTCCATTTTTCTACTCTTTGTTGTCATACCGATTGACCTATAAAATTCAATGGCGGATGTATTTTGCTCAGATACTCCCAGTTCGATACTATCTACTTTAAGCCCCCGTCCAAAATCAAAAACATGTTCAGTTAGTTTTTTTCCGTTACCTTTCTTCCTGTGTGTTTCATCAACGGATAAGCTGTTTATTAATAATACATTCCGCGCTTTGACAAAAAAATTTTCCATTGTTTCTTCTTCCTTCGTCACTATGACTCCTACTATATTTCCGCTTATGGTAGCCACAAAAATATGTTGTTTACCATCATCTAATTGGCGTTCAAAGAATTCCTGCTCGACTGGATTTGAATTGTCTATGTACAAATCCGGTCTTACAGAAACGTGGAAATTATGAACCTGCCTAAATAAAGGCAGCAATGACTCGTAGTCGTTACGTTCAGCATTTCGAATAGCTATATTCATATGATTCTACCCCTAAAAATTTTAATGATTATCACTACATCTCACTCTTACACTGTTATGCTCTCTTAAATCTCTATTCAACTCTTTTCAATATTCAACGCCTTTTCTTATACAAGGATTCCTCGTTTTTCCTTTCTACATAGGAAACGATCGACTCCACAATAGAGGAAGCGGATTGGCTGGTGCTCAGCCTGGGGCTCTGCCCAGACCAAAGCGACATATACTCGGGTCGATTCTGTCTGGCCGCTTCTTTACGAATCTCTTTCGTCAACATATTTTGTAGGGGATAAGCTAAAAGGTGACGGCCGTCCCCTTTCTCCATTTCTTCGATAAACGAATTCCGAACACCTCTTGCTGGCTTACCGCTGAAAACAGAAGTGACAACGGTTTCCGTTTCCTTAGTATTCAAAATCGCATCTTTATGTTGAGCTTTCGCACCACTCTCCTGGCAAGTGACAAAAGCCGTTCCCAGCTGGGCGCCTTGTGCTCCCAGGGCGAGGGCAGCCCTAACCCCACGGCCATCCATGATTCCACCGGCCGCAATGACAGGTATCTTCACGTAATCGACCACCTGAGGCACAAGCGACATCGTTCCGATCATGGCTTGATCAAAAGCTCCGGAAAAAGTCCCTCTGTGACCTCCCGCTTCACTTCCTTGTGCGACAACCATGTCCATTCCATGTTCTTCGTTGATGATGGCTTCTTCCACCGTGGTAGCCGTTCCGATTACAACACGCCCCTCTTTTTTCAAGTCCTTAATCACTTCAAGCGGCGGTACCCCGAATGTGAAACTGACGACAGGAACTTGTTCTGTCATCAGTACTTCGATTTGTTTTTCAAAAAGAGAAAGATCCTGATTCGGCGTCGGTTCTTGTTCGATCCCTAGCTCGGCGCGGTATGGTTCCAACCACTTATTCGCCCCGGCTGTTTCTTCCTCTGTCGCTTGAGGGTATTGAGGTACAAAAACGTTCACACCAAACGTTCGACTTGTGAACCGCTTGATATCCTTGATCGTATGTACCATAGCTTCAGGAGTCATATAACCTGCCCCCAGATTCCCTAAGCCTCCCGCATTTGAAACCGCTGAGACGAGCTCAGACGTCGTCACTCCCCCTGCCATGCCGGCCTGAATGATTGGATAATCGATGTTCAACCGATCAATGACTGTGTTTTCCTTCCACATGGGTTCAACTCCTTTCAAGATTAAAGACGAAACTTCAATCACTTTTACGCTGATCATCTAACTACTCAAAAAAGGTCAGCGTCGAAAACGGTGACCTTTTTATGTTTACTTCACTTTCTCCCATCCGAGCTCATGGGAAGACTTCAAATCAATCGTTGTCGTTTCACTCCAAAAGTTCGTTAACGTATGTTGTGTATGCTCGATAATCTGCTCAGCTGTCAAATGCTCATTGGAACATGTGGTATGGGCATCTGATATCAATGTAACACGGTAACCATGATCAAAAGCGCCTCGGGAAGTAGAGTCAACACAATAATCCGTCTGCGCCCCACATATAAAGAGATGAAACGCTTCAACTTTATCAAGTGTCTTCTTTAGGGATGTATGCACAAATGCGTTAGGAACCGTTTTGAAAATGACGGCATCTTGTTCCAACGGCTTCTCCAAATCCGGGTGCAGCTGCCACCCCTCTGCTCCCCGTTTCATCGGACCCTCCGGGTATTCATGTTGAACGTAGATCACTGGAATCTGCTTTTCTCTCGCCCGATGGATCGCTCGATTCATATTGGTAATTTTCTCTTCACACTGATACGCGTTTTCCATGACGGCGTTTTGCACATCAATGACGATTAGAACTTCTTTCCCCATTCGCTCACATCCTTTTTCGTTGTCTCTAATTACTTTTCTCTAAAAGAGTTCAGAGTTCCTCCATAGGATGTAAGAGTAATGGGAGATAGTTCCAGTTATTCATCCGGAAATTGTTATAATGGTTATCAATGGCTATGATTTTCAAAGAAAAAAACCTGCTTTAAAAAGCAGGTTCATGCCATGATATCTTTTTTCACTGACTTCAACTTCCGTTTCATATCTTCTACCATTTCCTTGTCCGAATTCACAGGATAATGATAATGCTGCTGGTAACTTTCATGGCCTTTACCAGTGATGACAACCCAATCTCCCGCTCCACTGTTCACAATCGCCTCTTCAATCGCGAGCGTCCGGTCCGGGATGATCCTGCCCGACGAGTCACCGTACTCTTTCTGCAGGTCTTCCAGAGTGGATACCATTTCATCAAACGTAGCCGTATTCAAGTCATCAAGCGTGAGGATATAATCGTCTGCTCTTATAGCGGAAGCACCAATCATTTCCCCTCTTTTTGATACGTCCCTGTCCCCACGAAAACCGAAGACATGCGTCAGTGACGCGGCTCCTTGTTGTCTTGCCGTATCCAGCACATGTTCAATGCTGTCTGCCGTATGGGCATAATCAATGACGACGATCGGGCCATTTTCAAATTCAAAGATTTCGAAACGTCCGCGGATGCCAGGTAAGGAAGTCATCGCCTTTTCCATGTCAGAAAATGAGAACCCGAGCTGAAGACCAACAGCAAATGCCTCCAATGTGTTGTAGACGTTGTGAGTACCTTTTAGCGGGGAAGTTACTTTCCTATCTTCTTCGCCGTAATGAATGCAGGCTGCGAAATCATCGGTATCGATATCCTTCAGAATGATTTCATTTTCCAGATGGTGGCCGACCTTACAAACAGAAGAACCTTCCCCCTCCAAAAGCTGTGCCAGTTTTTCACCCCAGGGATCATCCGTGTTGATGACAGACTTCCCTCCAGGTTTCAACATATGGAATAACTTCGATTTCGCTTCAAAATAAGATTCCATTGAGTCATGGTAATCCAAATGGTCTTTATATAAATTGGTAAATACCGCATAGTCGAACTTTACTCCCTCAAGACGGTACTGAGCCAGTCCATGGGAGGAGACCTCCATCACGACGACATCATCCTTGCTTTCAAAGAGGAGCTTTTGCAGCAAGGGGGCGCTCGGTGTCGTTTGAATGCCGGGAACGACTTTGTCATTCACCATATAATCGATGGTTCCGAACATCCCGCAGGAATAACCGTTCTTTTCACATAGGTGTTTAATCATATGGGATGTCGTCGTTTTCCCGTTCGTCCCTGTCACACCGATCACGATTTTATCGTCAGAAGGGTTTCCGTAAAAAGCCGTCGCGATCTGCCCAAGCGCTTTCCTGCAGTTTTCCGTTTGCAGACAAACCGCTCCGTCGTGCTCCACCTTTTCTTCTGTGACGACGACAGACGCCCCTTTTTCGATTGCTTCTTCAATAAAGTCATGACCGTCGACTTGATAGCCTCTGACGGCTACGAAGACATAACCTTCCTCAACGCTCCGCGAGTCGTCTGTGACACCGGTGATGAGCGAATGGGGATCTATATTCTTATTCGTTTTTTGATTGAGTAGTTGCATGATCTGTTCAACGTTCATCGTCGGTATCTCCTTTGATGTATGTTACGTGTTGCATGCCCTATTTTAATGGAAAATACACCGGCGTAGGCGGATTGTCGAAGAGATGTAAATGAATCTTAATATAACCGTCAATAATTTGGAAATCAGCTTTATACTATCCGGAGAGCTTCAAGGTCAAAACAAGCCCCACCGCCTGTTCAGTCTGAAGGAAAAAAGTATAAGAGCCCTTTGAACATTCTCCTCCTTATTCATTATTAGGCGCCTTGCTTTTCTTTACTCTTTTTCTTGTCATAAACCGTTCTGTAATATTTCCTTTCTTCTATTCTGATGTGGTAACGCTCGGCAAAATCTTCAAGGTCAGCTAAGACTTCCACCGAGTCAAAGTTCACCACACGAATAGGGAAGCCTCTCTTCTTTTTGATGGATCCAGCAGGTGTCCCCCAGCCAGCATCCTTGAAGACAATCTTATGTATATCCTCGGGGTTTAACCTTTTCCCCCAAACTCTAAAATGAAAAAAACATAAATGGTATACGATTACTTGATCCGCCTTTAACTGATAAGAAATACCAAAGATAAGAAGTATTACTGCAAAAGATAAAACCGTAAGTATGGTAATCTCCTGTTCACGTAGGTCCGATATGAAAATGGGGGCAAATAAGGGTATGACCCAACGCGGCGGTCTGGCATGATACATGGAACTCCCCCTTTTGAAAATGGAAAAAGTGCATGGAATTCATTATAACATCCCATAATGAAAGTAAATGATAATTCCACCAAAGTTTGGAAAAGGAGTGTTCACACATGAACGAACAGGCAAAAGAGTACTGGGATTCCTATTGGAAAGGAAAAGAAAAACCTGAGAACGTCAAAGCATGGTCATTCGGAACTGCCCCTGATCGCATGGCAAGACTGGTGATGGACGGTGTCAAGACAGCCACATGCTCAGCACGTCAAGCTTATGAGGTGGAAAAAGAAGCGCTCCCTGAAGTCGGAGAATATAACATCATTTTAAATGGAGAAGATGAACCTGCAGCGATCATCAGAACGACAGAAGTGGAAGTGGTTCCATTTAACGAGGTAACCGAAGCGTTTGCCAGAGCGGAAGGAGAAGGAGACCTTTCCTATAAACATTGGTTAGAGGTTCATAAAAAGTTTTTTAAAAAGGAATCGGAAGAAATCGGTTATGAATACAGCGAAGATATGGAGCTCGTTTGTGAGAGGTTCCAACTTGTGCACGTGAACCCGGATTGAAGGACGGAAATGGCTTCCGTCCTTTTTTCATCCAATACCTCCGGCTGGAGCGCCATGCGGATGGATAATCCAACAAGTCCGACTAAAAATACAATAATGATCGTAATGATGATGACTCTCAATTTATTTCGACTCAAAATCCAATCCCTCCTCCCCTTCTCTACCCGTTCCTTTAAGCAACTAAGCTTAGACTTTCAACTCTAAACTTTTATGGACAAGGATTGTTTCCCCAAAAAATAAATGGAGGCATAATAAAAAATACAACCAAATATGAAACCTTACAAACCTTCAATCGTAGAAGAGGTGTTCAGAAATACTGGAAGGTTCATTTCATATCATTCGGACATCTCCTTATGGTATGGTTGAATTCTGAACAACAGATGGAAAGGAGTTTACATATGAGCAAAAGAATAACGGCAAGTATCATTGCAGCCACGATTTTGATTCTCGCTCTTGTCGTCCAGCTGATCGGAACGGTCTTCACTGGTGAAGAAGCGGAGAATGAGACAATGGGCCTTTTCGCAAGCAATGAGAAATTAGAAGAAAAAGTCGTCGAACGAGGTTCAGGAAGCAAACGGATTGTTGAGTTGAACCTGGAAGGAGCCATCATCGACAACCCAGGCACGAACCCGAATCCTTTTGGGGGCGGCGGATATCAGCATGACCGCTTTATGAAAAAATTAGAGGCGATCAAAGAAGATGCCTCCATCAAAGGGGTCCACCTTTATGTCAATTCACCAGGTGGCGGCGTCTATGAAAGTGCCGAAATCCATGACAAACTGCTTGAAGTAAAAGAAGCTGGAAAGACGATATACGTTTCCATGGGGAACATGGCCGCTTCCGGCGGGTATTATGTTTCTGCGCCTGCTGACCGTATTTTCGCAAGTAATGATACATTCACAGGTTCTCTTGGTGTCATTATGGAAAGCATCAATTATCAGGAACTGGCCAATGAATATGGTGTGAAGTTCAATACCATCAAAAGTGGAGAGTTCAAAGATATCATGAGCCCGACGAAGGAAATGACCGAAGCGGATAGAGAGATTCTTCAAACACTTGTCGATGAATCTTACCAGCAGTTCGTCGATGTCATCGTTGAGGGTCGGGATATGCCGGAAAGCCGTGTGAAAGAATTGGCAGACGGCCGGATCTACTCAGGGAAACAAGCGGTGGAAAACGGACTGGTCGATGACATCGGATTCCGTGAAGACACATTGAAAGCACTGAAAAAAGAAATCGGCGGGGACCCACAAGTGTTCCAATACAAAAATACAATGGGATCTTTCTTCAACCTGCCGCTCGCTGAAAGTTTGATGCCGAATAGTGAAATCCGCTACATCGAAGAATTGATCAGCCAGCGTCAAGGACCACGCATGATGTATATGTACACAGATTAAGGAGGGAACGATATGGATTACACCAATCATAACGAAAACGATGGGCATCTATCATCGTTGATCCATCATCAGAAAAACGACCTCCAAAAACTGCTGTACGCTGGATTCGGTTCAAGATTCCTTGCCTACATCATCGACTTGATCGTCATTTGGAGCGTCAATACCATTGTGACCCGTCCGTTGCTGCGGCTTGTGAACCTGGAAGACGCAGAGCTTTGGGTACCCATGTTCAGTGCCGCAAACATTACGACATCGATCATCTTTTTCGCTTACTTCATTTTGATGACGAAGTTTTTCCGGGCTACGCTAGGAAAAATGATCTTAGGTTTGTCAGTCGTTTCATTCAAAGGAGAAGCCTTGTCGAACGGGCAAATCATATTTCGTGAATGCATCGGCCGTTACATCAGCATGGCGATCCTTGGAATTCCTTATCTGGTTATTGCGTTCACAAAACGCCATCAGGGGATCCATGATCTTTTTGCAGATACATCCGTCATCAAAAATAAGTTCAGAAAGCTGAACGATACGATTGAAGAACGGCCGCACACGGTATAAAAAAGGAACGCCTGCTTCTAATTGGAAGCAGGCGTTTTTATCGTCCTTAACGATATGGGTCTTGTTTGCCCGTACCGTTCTTTTCCCCTTTTTCACGACGAAGTGCATTCAGGTCTTTCTTACTTTTGTTTTTCGCTTTTTCACCCATGTCGGAAGACCTCCCTTCTCCCCTATTTTGTGAAATTTGATGAAAATCCATGTAATGAAATAACATCCACAAAATGAAATAGCAGAAGAAACTCCCTTGCTAAAAGAGAGCCTTACTCCGCAGGAAGATGGGTTTCTTTTACAGGGATATATCCCGTTTCTTCAATGAGCCTTTGTCCCTGGCTCGACAGGATCCACTCGATGAACGGTTCTACGTGAGGATTTTTCGTTCCATTCGTAATCGCATAAAAATTTCCGGTCAGAGGATAGTCACCGCTTTTTATATGATGGACACTTGGTACGATGCCATTTACATTCAACAGCTTGATGTTATGTC
The DNA here is from genome assembly GCF_900104185.1 of Halobacillus aidingensis. Lineage (GTDB taxonomy): Bacteria > Bacillota > Bacilli > Bacillales > Halobacillaceae > Halobacillus > Halobacillus aidingensis. The sequence continues at coordinate 75,551 of NZ_FNIZ01000019.1, forward strand.
CTTCCACCATCTTCGTAGCGAAGAACCGATAACTGAAACCTATGCTGTTGCGATGGTTCCGGTAATCCGAAGCTTTTTCAATCACCCCACCCATCCCATCAACTCTATGGTCTTTGGGTGGGTCCATGATGGGTGTCCCTTTCATCATGTTCTCCAATCCTGTTTGACTGCCGCTCCCTTCCGGCCGTTGAAAAGCGATGATTTTTTGATCTCTTCCGCCCACTTGTTCCCAATTCGTAATGTCACCGGAATAAATTCCTCTCAGCTCGTTCAATGTTAAAGAATCAACCGGATTATCTTTATGTACAAAAAATACGAAAGCCTCTTTACCTATAGCTGTTTTCTCCTTCTGTTTCAAGGCCTGCTGTTGTTCCTCGGAAGGTCCAGCCGTAAAAATGATATCCGTTTGAAACCTGGATAAACGCTGATATGCTCCGTTCGTTTTCGAGACGATGACAGGACTTTCACTCCGATCATCATGAACATATGTACCTTCTGGATAAACGGCTTCAGCGAACGCTGCATAAACAGGGTATAAAGCTGTCGCCCCATCCAACTCAGGAAGATTTTCTTCCAATTGCAAGTCAGCAGGCTCTTCCAGGCGCGCAAGGTCAGAACCTTCCTTGTGCGGTTGATAATTGGACAGATCGACTTCTGCATTCGCAATTTCGATACTTCGTATATACCAGTCATAACTTCCATAGAGGGCAGAAGGAACAAGGAATACCACAACCACCAGAATCCATGTCCACTTTTTGGTGATTCTCTTATGAATGTCCAAAATAAAGTAGTTGACCATCAAACCGATAGCGATGCACATAAAACCGATGTACATGTATTCATTTCCTGAGGACAGGATTCGAGCCAAACCATAAACAAACCATCCGACCAATCCAAAGACCACAGTGAAAATCCATGCCGCTACCTTTCTTTTCCCCATATAGATTCTCCTTTCCTTCTTTATGGCATATGTTACCACATAGTTAAGTGTAAATATACACTAAATGAATAATATTACGTCAGTGTAAATAAAAAACAACTGTACATACTATGAAAAAACAGTCGGGATTCGAGGTGAGCACATGGATCAAACGTTAGACATCGATCAAATCCTTCGCGAAAAACAGAAAAACCACCATGTGACCATCAAGAAACTGGATCTTGAAAATCATCCCGTCCACGTCATCTACATACCTGCCATCACGGATACGAAGCAAGTCCAGGACGCGATCCTGCTTCCACTTCAAGAATGGAATCACAAAGAGAGTCCTCTTCCTCATGCTTTTTCTGCAGAACCTTTGCTGCAGCTGGAGAAGAAAAACGACATCGATCGCTACCTGCTCGATGGCTATACCCTTTTGTTCGAACAAAAGACGGTCTATGCCGTAGATACATCCCGGTTCGCCTATCGTTCCATACAAGAACCTGTATCAGAAATGACACTGCGGGGATCGCGTGATGGCTTCATTGAATCATTGGAACAAAATGTAGCCCTTTTGCGTGTGCACCTGAGAACGACAGATTTGAAATTTGAAGAATTCACCGTCGGAACCCGGTCCTTCACCAATATTTCCATCGCTTACGTGGATCATTCCGTGAATGAGGAATTGTTGAAGGATGTCCGGGCAAGGATCAACGCCGTACAGGAAGATTACATTCCCGATGGTGGAGTGATGGAACAATTGCTGGAAAAGAACAATTATTCCCTCTTTCCAGAGATTCAGGAAACAGAGAGGCCGACGAAAGTATCCAGCGCCCTTGTCGAAGGAAAAGTAGCCATTTTCGTAGAAGGGTCTCCTTCTGTACTGCTTGCGCCTACGACACTAAACAGTTTGTTCCAACAGGCCGACGACTACAATTTCAAATGGATTCCAGCCTCCCTTATTCGACTATTGCGGTTCATGGCTGCTTTTTTATCGGTCATGCTTCCATCCGTCTATATCTCTTTGATTTCTTATCACCATGGATTGATCCCCACAGATTTGGCTATATCGATTGCGAAAACCCGTGAAGGTGTACCCATTCCATCATTCATGGAAGCTTTAATTATGCAATTGACGATTGAGACTTTAAGGGAAGCCGGCATCCGCTTACCGAAACCGATTGGACCTGCCGTCAGCATTGTAGGAGCGATCGTCCTGGGTGAAGCGGCTGTTACAGCTGGCATCGTCAGTCCTTTGATGGTCATCGTCGTTTCGTTCGCTGCCATTTGTTCTTTTACGATCGCAGATTATGCGTTAAGTCTGGCGCTCAGAACCATCAGTTTTGTCATGCTGTTTGCTGCAGCGTTTCTAGGTATTTATGGATTGATTCTAGCTGTCTTCGTTGTCAGCATCCACCTGATTCATCTGCAAAGCTTCTCTGTGCCATATTTGGAGCCTTTCGCACCTTTTTACGTGAAACGTTGGAAAGATTCCTTGATCCGATTCAAGTTAAAAAAAGGAGGCGGGCGCATTGAGTGATTTGAAACAACTGACTATGCTGCAGCTTGTCGTCGTATTCATATCTTCAATGATTGGAATAGGCATCATCCTCATGCCTCGCGATCTAGCCAAGACTGTAGATTCTCAGGACCTATGGCTGAGCATCATTTTTGGGGCCATCGCCGTTTCTGTCGTTTCCTGTATTTATGTAGCCCTGGCTGTCCGCTATCCCGGCCTCACTTTTTTCGAAATGACTACAACCATCATGGGCAAAATCATAGGCTACGTTTTCAACTTTTTATTCGCAGCCTACAGTCTCATCGTTGCAGCCTATATATTAAGAGTGACCGCAGGCATCATAAAAAACTACCTGTTAGATACAACACCCTTGTATGTGGTCGTAGGAACATTTCTGCTCGTCAGCATGTATTTGATCTATAACGGGGCCGGAGATATCGTCCGGTTTTTCCAACTCTATTTTCCCATCATGTTGGTCATGTTCATCGTTTTATGTTTATTGAGTATCAAAAACCTTGATATCAACAATGTACGCCCCATCCTGCAAAACAATATATGGGCGACGATCAGTGGAGCAAAAATCACCTTCTTTTCTTTTTTAGGCATGGAGCTTTTGTTGATCTTCGCCAAATTAATCAAAAAAAAGAAAACCAAACATCTGCTTGTTACGATGTGGACGAGCATCGGTTTGACCGCCCTCATTTATGTGGTTTTCCACATTATATCGATCGGAGTTCTTGGAGTAGAAGAACTGAAAGAAATCACGTTTCCGACGATTGAAATGGCAAAAAGCATAGAATTTCAAGGATTCTTTTTCGAACGATTTGAATTGATCTTTATATTCGGATGGTTGACGACGGCATTTACTTCCTTCACAGCTTATATGTACGCGTTGACTTTGGGGTTGAAAAATATGTTTACACCCAGCCGGTGGTTCCTACCGATTGCTGGTGCACTGATTTTCGCTTTGACCTTATTTCCTGAAGGCCTTACGGAAGTCTTCCACTACTCGACCTACATCCAATTGATTTCGGTTGCAGCCATCGTCGTCTTACCCGCTCTTCTATTGATTGTATCTTTGATCAGGGGGAATACGTATGCCACGTAAAATCATTTTTCCAGGTTTGGTGATGCTCTTCGTATTGACTGGATGTTGGGATATTAAAGAAATTGAGGATGTTGGAATCATCACGGGCATGGGTCTTGATGTGGACGAAGAAAACGATGAACTGACGATGATCAACCAGTATGTCGTTCCTGGTAAAATCCCGACACAGCAAAGCAGTTCCCAGCAAAGTGTTCCTTATCAAAACATTTCGCAATCCGGAAAAACCTTTTTTGAAATTATCCGGGATAACTCCTTGGAAAGTAATAGACCCCCCAATTATACGCACTTGAAATCAATTCTGGCTTCTACGACATTATTTGAAAAAGAACGCGCAGACAAAGTGATTGACCTGTTCATCCGTGACCATGAATTCAGAAGGACAACTCCTGTATACCTGACCAGAGATCCTGTCCTTGATATCCTAAGTACTGATCCAGCAAAGGAATTTTTCCCGTCTATACAAATCAAGTCTCTCAGTGAAAATTCCAATAAAAATAATAAGAATCCAACAAATTTAACGATCGGTGACATGTCCCAATTGATTTCAGAAATGAAAAGCTTTCTAATTCCTGGAATTACATTAAATGAAGGAAAAATCAAATCATCAGGAGCAGCGATCATTGAAGCGGAGAGTTCAAAGTATGTAGGTTGGATCGATATTGAGGATATGGAAGGCGTCCGGTATATCCACAATACGGTGCAGGGCGGTTTCCTATATTTAGACGAAGAAGTGATTGATGACGGACCAATTGCACTTGAAATCAAAGGTTCGAAAACGAAATTCAAGACAAAAGTGAGCGGCGATGAACCGGAGATGACGTTTCAGATTAAGACATCCACGGTACTGGCGGAAGACTGGGGAACGGGAAGAAATGTTTATAATAAAGGATGGAAAAAAGAGATTGAAGATGCGGCGAACAAAGTCATCCAAGAAAAAGTGGAGCGGGTGCTGAAACTCGCCCAGCAGGAATACCAAATCGATTTTCTCAATGTATCCAAATGGGTACATATCCACGAACCGAGGTATTGGAAAGAACATGAAAAAGAATGGAGCGAGATTTTTCCTGACATGACTTTCAAGGTGGAAGTGACGACCGAAATCACAGACTTCGGCACCCAGAACTTCAATACAGAATAAAGTGGAGGTTTCCCCTCCACTTTATTTACTTCACGAACAGTTCTTCGACCCCTTTTATGACCTTGAAAGCCCCCGAACTATGATTGGAACAAACCGTTACCATCCATTGATCCTCTGGATAAACGCATGAATGGAAACTGACACCAGGATCATAGCCCATCACATGATAAACTGTCTTTTTGTTAACATCATCCAACCAAAGTCCATACCCATGTGAAAGGCCGTCTTTAACTTTTACGTGTTTGGTTAACAACCGTTCAACTTGATCTTCACCCAAAAGTTTTCCATTCAACAAAGCTCCCCAAAAGCCAATCATATCGGGCCCTGTTACGTACGCTCCCCCATCGGCTCCTCCGATGACCGGAACAGCATACACATTCGACTTTAGAGAACCATCTTTTTCTATGTAACCGAGAGCAGTGTTCTCTGGCAATTGATCCAAACGGAAATAACCGGAATCCTGCATACCTGCAGCGTTGAAGATATTCTCTGTTACGTACTCTGTAAAAGGCTTGTTAGCGACTGCTTCAACAACCAAACCTAAAACGATGAACCCTGCATTATTGTAGTGGAATTTCTCTCCCGGTTCGAACATCTTCTTTTTATCACTGAACATAGGCACAAAATCCTCGAGCTTCTCCATCTTGTACATCGGTCTCTCTTCCCACAGTTCCGAAAAGTCGTCCATGACCGATTCATCAAAGTAATCAGGGATCCCTGACGTGTGCGTCAACAAATGGTGGATGGTTACACGTTCATCAATACAAGGAAGGCACAACTCCAACAACTGATGGACAGGAGTATCGTAAGCAAACTTCTCTTGTTCAACGAGTTGAGCGATGGCGGCAGCTGTGAATAACTTGCTTCCAGAGGCGATTCCGAATTTCGTATCCTTTTGATTAGGCAGCTTTTCTGAAAAGTTTCTATAACCAAATCCTTTTGAATAGACGACTTCTTCTCCTTGTTTAACAACAACCGAACCTGAAAAACCTTCTTTTTCTACTATTTCCCGAATCTTGGCATCCAATCTCTCCATCTCCTTCTCTATTCGTTCTCGTTAATATACGTTCGAGCTGTCTTCCCCTTTTTGTTTTACTTAGCAGGTGTAAGGAAACTAGTATTGTAAAAAGGAGTCATTCTTATGGAAGTACTAGCTGTTGTTTTAATCACTCTCGGAATCATAGCTGTCCGAGTGATCAGCTTTTTTTATCCTGATTGGAAAGCAATAAAAGGCGAGCCTTTGTCGGAACGTAAACGTCTGGGCTACAGCCTTTTAGGAATTGGCATCTTACTTCTCATGTATCTACTAAGTCAATTCATCATCAGAATATAGACAGGCTGCTTTTACTAAGCCCTTACACCTTAACCATGTAATGAATAACACATGAGTGTTATGCAATCGGAAAAATGTAAACAAAATAATTTGAAAAGTGCTCTAATCCTATATTTCCAGCAATGGCATTCGAAGGTTTATTTGTCGCCTCACAATCCCAGTATGGAATTATCCCTTTATTTACACAGTCTTCCACAAAACAACAGGCTGCCTTCTGGCCCACTTTCTCCCCCTGATGATCCTCCAGCGTTTCTATATCTATACCGTGCACATTTTCAGCTACAAATCCTGAAAAACATAAGCTCACAATTTTGTTTTGATAAACGATCCCGTAACCCAGCCCCCTTTGAAAAAACTCCTTAGGAGAAGTCCAGAATTCTAATATTTTGGATCGTAAAAATTCTATATTTTCCAGAGAACTGTCCGTATTGTCATAAAGTTCTTTATTCATTTGAAATGCTTGATAATCATCACTAATCGAAGGGGCATTGTGGTCTTTCCTATGACTTTTCTCAAACTTATAAACGTTCTGATTTGATTTCTGCATGCTGCGATGTTCAAAGACTCTCTCTATCGTCTTCTCCCATCTGGGATGATGGCCAATAGCAATAAAATTATTTATCTTCAGCTTCCTCGCTTCTGGAAAAATCACCTGATCGATAAAATCATTGATATGGTTATTAAACCTCTCATTTTCTTCATCTCCTATAAAGAAAAAACCATCATGATTCCCCAACCAGATCAGTCCTGTTTTAGGAGAAGTGGTATCATCTACAAAAATTCGCCCCGGGTTATTCCCTTTGATTACCGCTTTAACTTCTAAATGACCCTCTTCATTTATTAACTTTGTGCATTTAAAGAATTCGGTTTTATCAAGTTCACCAATCATTTTTGACTCTCCCATCGGAATGACATGATTCATTCAATGATCCCAGCCTCTCACTACATTTCTTATTAAATATCAAAATATGTAGTAACCCTTTTGCAATAGTCCATGCTTGGCCAAGACTCGTATTGAAATCATAATAAACTTTGAAGCTGTAAGTGCATAGTGCATACGACAAGTTCATTAAACATCCTGCTCATTACTAAGCCAATCACGTAGTATGGGGAGTGAATTTTCATATTGTTGAAGTTCCATTATTGTTTCCGTTACTTGAACAGATCCTAGCTTTTGTTCATCTTCATCTGAACATTCCATTTTCAAAGACCGTTTTAAATTGTATTCGAGCCAACCTAACTTCCCTAAATATCCAGTTTCTAGTACCCGTTCCCAATCTGCACAAAGTTCGACGGAATTCTTTATATACCCCTCTATAAAAGCCAAGAACCGACTTTTATTTATGTTCCCCCTTCCATCCGTTGACCAATAAGTTGCCGTTTCTATTAAATCTTGCATAGGAGTGATGTATCCAGCTGACTCCCAATCAATGACTACAGGGCTGCCTTGGTGCCACATCACATTCTTCGGATCTAAGTCCCTATGACTAATCACTATTTCTGATGATAGCACATCCGCTGCTTTCTTTGATTTAGACTCCCACTCATAAAGTTTATCAATATTTCGTTTCAATAAGGTTACCCATTCAGCACTCGCCTGTTGACCTTTCTCCAAATAACTATGCCACTCTATAAAGTGACCATTATTTATTCCACCATATTCAATATTGAGCTCTTCAAAGTTCACTTTATGAATATCGGCAAGTATTGAACCTATTTTCTTACTATGTGTAGTCCTAATCTCTATGTGTTTCAGACTCCGGCCTTTTATCCAATCAAACACCATGTAGAATTGATTATCGGTTTCATTAACAATCCTACCGTTTATGACATTAGCTGGTAGAGCGGGTATGTGATTAGACACAAGGTTTGAAATTTTCTCAGAGTTCATATAATTCTTCATTGCTTCTGGTCTTTTCATTATTTCGGGATTTAATATTTTCACCGCATAGTTACCTTTTGTAGTTTTCACAAGGTACATCCTGTGTAAAAGTCCCCCTGTTAGAGTTTCAGGAGAAGAGACTAATTTTCCTAGATCAGCATGAAAACATAACCTTTGCCATTGAACATCACTTTGTCTGCGACTCATCATCGGGTCCACCTTTATACGGATTCATAAAAGCTTTAAAAATGGAAGGCCATACCTATGACCTTCCATTCATTCTAGTTAGAGACTATTAGTTGATATAATCTACAAATTGCTCTGCTTCTTCTCTCGTATAATCACCAGCAATTTGCATGGAATCACGATCGATGACTTTTCGAATAGTTGGAGAGGCTATTTTCTCATCTCCTAAATAAATATACACCTTCTCATTGAGGTGATTCTCTGTCATCTCTTTAGGTGTATCACTATTCTTGAAGTTTACATTCACAAGTACACGGTTTTGACCCTCTTGAATACTTGCTTCTTCAAAATCCGAGGAAGACACTATAACATTTCCTTCCTGATCTTGAATGGATACATCGTTGAACTCGTGATTGACATTTTGCTGACAGCCAATGAGCAGAAAAAGCGCTGCCAATGCTGATACAATCAGCTTCATTCTATCCCTCCCTTCATAATAGGATCGTTACGGAATTCTAGTTATCTATACGGATGATCCTGGGTGAAGTTTCAAACAAAGTATAAAAATTACAGACATTTCCGCTCCTCTTGCTCTATCCGACGATTCTAAATGGAAATTTCGTTTTTGTCTTGCAGGCAATTTCAGAAAAATTCAGCCTGAACTTTTTCTGAAAATTCCATTGATTCTTACTTCATTTTCCTGTATTGTAAATCGCAAGCGAAATATTAAAATCTAATTTTCAACATGAATGTTCAATTGGGTCCCTGATCGAGGCATACGTCTTTCGTAAAGGGCGCAACTGTTTTTCTAAAACCACATAAGAATAAAACTTATCCAGAGAGGTGTAGGGACTGGCCCTTTGATACCTCAGCAACCAGCCATTGGCACGGTGCTAACTCCAGAAGGTAGTAGTGATACCTTGAAGATAAGGAGACTCTTTATACATAAAGGACCCCCTTATCCAAGGAGGTCCTTTATTTTTTTGAAGAAGAATGACCGTGGGGCGCAATAGGATTCAAACAATTCCAGCCCATATCAGATTGAAAGTCAGCGTGTCTCTGTAAAAAGGGCATTGCTTTCTTATAAATGAATGACTCTTAAAAAAGGAAAGGTTGTGGAATGAAATGAAACGATCATTAGAACAAAGATTACAGGATGGACCCGTTATTTGTGGAGAAGGCTACTTATTTGAATTGGAGCGCCGCGGCTATTTACAGGCCGGATCCTTTGTACCTGAAGTAGCCCTGGATAACCCCCAGGCACTAAAACAGACGTATCGTGACTATATGCTTGCAGGCTCCGACGTCGTCTTAGCCTTTACCTATAACGGCCACCGCGAAAAAATGAGAATCATTGGCAAAGAGGATTTGTTAGAGCCGCTTAACCGTCAGGCCATCCGTCTAGCCAAAGAGGTTGCCGAGGAACACCCTGAGGAGGAAGCACTCGTAGCTGGGAACGTTTCCAACACGAACCTGTTCAACCCGGATGATCCGGAAGCAGTTGAAAAAACGAGGAGCATGTTTGCGGAGATGATCGGCTGGTGTAAGGAAGAAGGCGTAGACTTTGTGAACGGCGAAACCTTCTATTACTATGAAGAAGCACTGATTGCTCTCGAAGAAATCCAAAAACAAGATCTCCCTGCTGTAATCACATTCGGTCTGATGGGCGAAAACATTCTGCGAGATGGCTACGAAGTAGAAGAAGCCTGCCGCTTATTAGAAGAAAAAGGCGCTCTTGTAGTAGGGATGAATTGCTTCCGCGGACCAGCGACAATGCAGCCGTATGTAGAGAAAATCCGTAATACGGTGGACGGCTATGTAGGTGCCCTCCCTATTCCTTACCGCACGACGGAAGAACATCCTACCTTCTTCAACCTGCCGGACGGAGGCTGTGCTTGTACACTTCCAACGGAAACAACGTTCCCAACGTCCCTGGATCCACTCTACACGAACAGGTATGAGCTTGCAGAGTGGGCTAAAGAAGCGCACAGCATTGGTGTAAACTACCTCGGACTCTGCTGTGGAGCTTCTCCTGCTATGCTTCGTGAAGTGGCAGAAACCGTCGGCCGTACAGCTGTAAACTCCACGTATTCTCCAGATATGAAGAAACACTTCCTGTTCGGCAGTGACGACACGCTGCAGGATCACATTACAAATTATAAGACGAAAGCATAACTCAAACGCCTGTCCCAAAATAAGGACAGGCGTTATTCATAGATTTTTTCGAGCGTGGCAGGTATCGGTATCTTTTATTGAAATAATCGAAATCAAGATAGACCAGTGATCCCTCCTATACTCTGGATTTAGAGTCATATTCAGGGTAGTCACTATACTTATGTAATAAGGATGATTGCTCTTTTATGCAATAGGTAAGTGCTTGAAGTTACCGCCGGGCTTTTCGCCTGCTGCAGCCAAGGGAAAACCTCTTATTACTCCTACACTACGAACCTAAACTAATCTAAGCTCTGTTCTTTGGGGAATATTCACATACGATTCAACAAAAATAATGATACGAGGAATTGAGGCAGTTTATACAAATTGGTTCAAAATACCACTTGAAGAGGAAAAGGAGAGGGTTTTGGAGTATGAGTAGATAAAGAAAAGGATTCGAGAGGAAAGCAATTTTAAAGAAAAAAATAAGGATTGGAATAGTAAAAATCTATTTAATTCGCTGATTGATACGATCCAATCCTTCTACTTTCGCTTTTTCTACATTCAATTCCCTTTTTAATAAAACATTTTCTGCTGTCATCCCTGCTAATATAGAAACTCCAATAAGCGTTCTTAATGCGTCTGGCTCAGAGATTATATAGGTAACGGCGAAAACTGAAGCTGCCGCCCCAATAAGGAAGTCAGCCAGGAATCCTAAATAAATCCCCTTGGGACGTGCTCTTTTTTTAGGGAAGATCAACACTTTTCCATTTCTCATTAAATGAGAGACAATGCCTGTCATCCCTCCAATACACCCAGCAAGAATTAGCGTATTCATAAGAAATTTTCCCCCTAGACTAAAAAAAGCGGCAGTTGGTAGAAACTTAGAAACATACGCTACTATGCACTAAATCCTCAACCAAGCTCGCCGCTCCGTTTAAGTCTGTTATTTTTTTAAATACAAATGTGCCACTATAATGAACACCTTACCTACATTTTACACTATTATTATCAGAAAATAAATACTATTTTTGAAAAAAATGTCTGCAATAACAACTTATGTCAGCTTAGACGATGGATTTTATTTAACCATTCATGGATCTGATCTTCATAATACCTGACTTCCTTTTTCGATGTAGAATCAACTAAATCCTTTCTCAATTGTTGATATTCTTCCAATTGGGGCTTCGTTATGGGTAGCTCATCGGTTGATTGAAGATTGTCTAAGTACATTTGGATTTCTCCAAAATAATAGCGGCTTTCCTCTATCGATACAGCATTTTTAAAGGATTTCATAAGATCGTCATAGGTTTCTTTTTCTTTTTCGTTCATCATAATCAATCGTCGGCACCTCCTCTGGATTTTACTGAACGGGCGCATAACACTGAAAAGAAAATACTACGAAAAAGCAAGATTCCTTTCTAAAACTAAATGTATTTTGTCATGAACACCGATTTATACTTCATACCCATTATACAAGATTTTCTAACGGATATTGTTAGTCCCTTACAAATTTTCTTACATTTTAAATAACAAGCTGTGAATTCAAATGAATAAAAAATAGGACTTCCCTAATAAGGAAAATGAACCGTATATAGAATGTTACTTTTAAATGTGTCCCCAGCCTTACCCGTATTTTGTATGTAATAGCGATTCACCCTATAAATGACAGGCAATTCAGTGTCCATATTTCTTTGGACATCCATGCGCTATGACCTTTTTTCCATTTAGCTTTAATCTAACGCGTCCGTTTATTTTAGACTACAAAAGGAAAAAACCACTCCCTTGAATGAAAGGAGTGGATTTAATACATGAGAAAAATTCTTCGTTACCTCAACAGTTCTTTAACAGTGTAGTAGCATTCCTTATTTAAAAGACTCCGCCACTTTGATCAGATCATCTTTTGATAAGCCGTCTACATTCCCTTTCAATTCATACATAATCGACTCATCTTTCCAAATCAACCGTTGAGTCTCGCCTTCATTCCCAGCATATTGCCCTGTTTGGTCACCGATCGATACCTCTTCTGTCTCTATATCCTGAGAGGAGATTTCGGCATCTTTAACAGTCATCAATTCCATCGTTTCATTCGTTTCAGCATGAAAGATGAAGGTTAGTACGGTATCCTTTTGCTCCATAACTCCAGCTTCTATTTCTACACCGTCCACTTCAAAAGGCATAATCGTCGGATACTTAGGCTGATAGGCTTCATCCTCAGTCCGACTCACTAACTTGGAACGATCGTATTCGAATAGTCCATCCTCTGTTTCAACGGCCTTATCGAAAGCGTGCAATAGTGTTTGAATGTCATTGTAGTGGATTCGAGTAATTTCCCCCTCTTCGTTCGTATTTACTCTTCCACTGACATCAGCTGTTTCACCATTGCTTATGAGGATTTGCATCTCAAAATTATAAGCGGTTTCTGTTTCCTCGCTCTGCTCAACGCTCATATTGCCAATCTCCATGTGAACATCGTTTCCATACGCCTTTTGGTGAAAACTTCTAAGCAGATTGGTGTCCACCGCCTGAGTCATAAACTCTTCTGTGAAGTAAGGTTCAAATTGGTCCATGTAATAATTAGAAATTCCTTCATGATTTTCCTCTTCATACAACTGTGCTAATTCTTTTTCAGGTCCTGAAAATATTTGCTCCAGTACCTTTGTCACATCATCCTCCGTCGTATTTTCCTCTTCCGTATTCTCACCCGAAGATTGGGTAGATGCGCAGCCGGCTGTAATAAAGAGCGTAATCGCAATAAATAGAAATTTTTTCATCATAAAGATAACCTCCGTTCTGCCTTCTTTACTACAAGTACGATTACGAACGAAGTAAGTTTCAAAAAATGGTAATAAAATAGAAATCATCTGTGAAAAAACTCCTTTTTTCACTCCACGACCTCAAAACTCGGTTTCTATCTTTCAATTTGGTTCACAAAAATCCATGGATAGAATGAATTCCCTATCCCCACTTCGATTACTTACGAGTGCAGGCCCATGATCACCAAAAACTGTAGAATCAAGATATTCCACTTAAAATATTTGAACAGGAAAGCTTTTGTATAAAGACTTATGAAGTTAATTTTGGTGCCTGCCCCCCACCTCGCTTGGTTACTAAGACCCCCCTGGTTGACGGGAAGATCTTTTGTTGGTATAGTTATAATTAATTATTCTTGTTCGTTTACGATTGAAAGCAAAAGTAACTAGTAAGTCACTTTCGTCTGGAATGAATATGCAGAGCAATAATAGTAATACATTGTGGATCAGTTCCACGCAGGAGGTAACAATTTATGTTACAAGGTAATGTTAAATGGTTTAACGAAAGTAAAGGTTTTGGTTTTATTGAAGTAGAAGGGCAAGATGATGTATTCGTTCATTTCTCTGCTATTCAAGGCGAAGGTTTCAAAACATTAGAAGAAAACGAGACAGTTTCCTTTGAAATTGTTGAAGGTAACCGTGGACCACAAGCTGCTAACGTTCAAAAATAATCGTTACTAGTTAAAAAAGAGACTTCCGAATTCGGAAGTCTCTTTTTTTTGGCTCTACAATATTTGTTGGGGTCTTAGAAAATTCGGCATAAAAAATGCACACAAGCTCCTTGTCTACTACACTTGAATTGTCGAGAAACAAGCAAGCAAGGAGTTGTATGCACATGCATTTTAACATGATATTACCCGGATTAGAAGACGTTAAGGTAACTCAAATGGAAGAAAGAGCTGGTGTGTTCCGTATTTATGTGGAAATTCCGAAACACGTACACAAATGTCCTCAATGCGGAGAAACGACCTCTAATGTCCATGATTACCGTATTCAAAAGGTTCAGCACCTCAAATTATTTGAACGCTCCACCTATCTTTACTATAGGAAACGCCGCTATGCCTGTGTATGTGGGAAGCGGTTTGCCGAGTTTAATCCCATT
>NZ_FNIZ01000003.1 GCF_900104185.1 Halobacillus aidingensis
TGAACTGTACCCCCAAAAATGGACAGTTTAATAAAAAGTGCTAGGCTGCTAATAGGTGACCTCGGTATTGTGCCGGGGTCATTTTTTGTAAGGACCACTGATATCGACGATGATTGTAATACTCCATATATTCTTCAATCGCTTGCTTGACTTCAAATACAGAAGAACACGCCTTGAAGTCGATTCCATCTTTCATATGCCCAAAGAAAGATTCCATCGGGGCATTATCCCAACAGTTACCGCGACGTGACATTGACTGATCCAAGCCAAGTTCGCTCACTTTCTTCTGGAACTCAGGGTGGGTATAGTGCACGCCTTGATCGGAATGGATTAAACAGTCAGGGTGAGGGATAAAGTCCTCCCGTTCCATTAACTTATCAAGCGTAGTGTACACGATATCCATCTTCAAGGAGGTAGAAATATGATAAGCTAAGATTTCTCGTGTCGCTCCATCTTTAATGGCGGATAGATAGGCTTTTTGTCCTTTTTCATAATAAACATAAGTGATATCCGTTAAGAGGACTTTGTGTGGTTCCTGTTGATCGAACTGGCGATCCAACTTATTTTCACACGTTTGATGTTCTTGCGTCGCTTGGGCGATTTTTTTATAGGGATTCGCTCTCCGGATCTTGCACACGATATTGTACTTGTTCATAATTCGGCGAATACGTTTAAGGTTCATCACAATCTTCTCATCATTCTCTAAAGCCATCTTGATCTGGATGGCACCCACTTTTCCCTTAGATTGGTCGTACACTTTCTTGATGATCGTATAGTCCGCTTCATCGCTTTGTTCCCTTTTTTGACGGGTTTCCTCTGCTTTCAACCAATTATAATAACCGGAACGACTTACTCCTGCCACTTCACAAAAATACTGAATTAAAGGAGGAAATCCATTTTCTCTTACCACTTTTTCAATGAGTTGAAATTTCTCTGATGTCGTTACTTTTTCTTCTTCGCCTGCCTTTCGAGTTCGTCGAGCTTTTTTACGAAATCTACCTCTGCCTCTAGATACGCAATACGCGCTTCTGCTTTCTTCAATTTCTCTTCCGTAGATAGTTCTTTGGAGGATGGACGTCCTGTGGCGCCTTTCCCTCTACGTTCTGTATAGAATCCATCTTCTCCGTACTTCTGGAACGTTTCCCGCCAACGCTTTATACATTGATTAGGTTTCTTAGATCCAATAATAGACATATCAAACCCATACTCTAAGAAAATTTGGTAAGGACCTTTCCCTTCTATGTTTTCTTTCACTGCCGTTACCTTAAAATCAGGAGAATAGGTGATGGAGCGATCGGATACCTTGATGACATTTGGGTTGGATTCTAGTTCTCTTCTTTGTGATTCAGTAAAAGTAATTTTGGACATCTCTATAACCTCGCTCTTATTGTTAATTTGATTATAAATGGATATCCGAGGTCATGAAACACAAAAAACCCCGAATAAGGGCACTTTTTTATCAGTGTCCATTATTCAGGGTATAGTTCAGTGCTGATAATAGTATAGTCTTACTTACTATCATAAAAATAATCTAGTGCCTTGCTTACTTTTTCTCCAACGAAAGGAGTCAACGTTTCCGCGTAAGTCCTTGTCAAATGATGCCCGTCCTGATAAACCAATACATTTCCGATGATCGGTTTACAGACATCCTCTTCACAGAATTTATCCGTCAAATCCGCATAGTACACATTATCTAAATCCAGTTTATCAATGTCGTCTGATAGATCCTCAAGATCATTCTCCGTCGTACATTCTTTAGCATTTGCACCATGTTCATCGATACAAGTTGGAATATCAAACTCAGCTCTTGGGTTGTCTTTCAAAGCAAATACGTTGATATCATGTTCCCCAAGCTTTTCCCATTGATCCACATACCCTTCAGGAATTCCTTCCCATTCTGTAGCATCGGCAGTTGTATAAACAAGGTCAGGTTTCTTCTCAATCAATTCGTCCATGACACTTTCATTCCACTCTGCACACGTTTTTTGATCGAGTTCTGTGGTCAATAGATAAGACTCGCTGGAGAATCGGCATGCGCTTCGTGTATAGTTCAGAATTTTGATGTTCTCTTCGTTCGCATATGCTTCCAATGGAGCCAACCAGTGGGCACTATGGGAGCCTCCGACTAAGGCGATGGTATAATCTGGATTGTCAACTTCTCCATATTCACACAGAATGACTTCTGACTCTTCCATACCTTGGTGACATCCATCATCATAACTTTTCGGTGTTTCTTCTTTTGCCTGTAAAACACTAGGTGCGAAAGGTTCATCTGAATGGAAGTCATCATTGGATGCCATCACTAAAGCACCAGGGTAATCATTGCTATTCGATATTTCCACACTGGCCGAGGCGAATTGTGCATCCTTCACGTACCAAGACCAGGAGCCATTTAGAATCACAACTGGAACAGCAATGGCCACTAGTATGAAGGCTAACTTTGGTTTCGACTGTATTTTTTTGTTTCTGATTGGCTTTTCAAATAGATGCGTAGTCACATAAGACAACACTATTGCCAACCCGATGATCAATAAACCGTGTGTGATTGGAACCGTGTCATTTCCGATGATGTTGAAATATAAGATTAATAGCGGCCAATGCCACAGATAGAAACCGTATGAGATTCCGCCGAACCGAACCAGTGGTTTCGCACTTAACAGATGGTGTACTCCAAATTTCCCGCCAGTATTCCCAGCAATCAAGATCAACACCGCGGACAGAACCGGCCATAGAGCCGCATATCCAGGGAAAACCGTCGACACTTGTAGGAGCAGACCACAACTCACTAGTCCGAATAAACCCAACCAGCCAATGATTAGATTCGTAGATTTATTAAAGGATATATTGGCTATGACCAAGGAAAGAATGCCACCGATGGCAAATTCCCATGCTCTAGCGAATGTATCAAAATAAGCCCATGGTTGATTCACTGAAGTCTTATAGACGGAATAGCTGATGGACACGACAAAGATCACAATCAATGTATAGAATAAAGAGTTTCTTGTTTTCATGTTTAACTTCTTTGCGATCGCTATGGATGTGATCAAGACTAAGGTCCAAATAATATAAAACTGAAACTGGGTACTCATGGCCCAAAAATGCTGCACAGGGCTGGCGACGTTATTTTGTGCCAAATAATCCACCGAGTTACTAGCCAGCTCCCAATTCTCAAAATAGACCAAAGAAGCAGCTACTTCCTTAATGATTGTTGACCACTGAGACTGAGGTAGGAAATAAAAACTAGTAATGATCACGAATATTAGAACTGAGAACGCTATTGGAAATAACCTTTTTCCCAGTTTTAGAAGAAAGCCGAATATGTCTATTTTCCCTGTTTTTTCAAACATATTTAAAAGAGAGATTGTTATTAAAAATCCGGATACGACGAAGAATACATCGACTCCACCTGAAACATTACCTAACCAGATATGGTAAACAGCGACTAATATCGCAGCTATCGCTCGTAATCCTTCTATCTCCGGCCTGAATTTTCTTTTCTTTTCTTTATATAGATTCATATAAAGCCTCCGTTTTATGTTAAATACCGTTACACATTTTACCATAGAACGTGGATTGAATGTTATCTCTCATAGAGGTTTTTATCTTATATACAATCGTGGACATGGGCTTACAAAAAAGAAGAAGAGGGAGGCAGAAATTATTGCTTCCCTCTTCTTCCTTTATTCATTATGTAGCTTTTAATGGTTCAAGATTGTTTATAGACAACCCGACCCTATTAAGCTCCTTTTGCAACAGGCGAGATAATCTCCTGTTGTTCTAATGTTGTTTGGTCGCTTTCTGTCGCAGGACGATACCCTTTCTCTAACAACCCTTTAATGTAGATCTTGTTATAAACAAAAGAAAAAATAATTCCAGGGATCCAGGCACCAATTCCAAGGGTGAAAATACCGGCAAGCATTGCAGTAACAAACATAATGACCGCCCATTTTAAATCTCCTCTAATAAGAGCAGGAATAAAACCGAAAAAGAAAGTAGTCCAACTGAATCCTACTTTCACCTCTTTGACGACTCCAGCATCATTCTTTAATTTGACATTCATGTTTACACCTCCATTCATTTAGTCACACGACTATTATACTAGAAAATAAAGGTGAGTATAGCGTTTTTTGTCAATTAATGAAAAATAACTGTAGATTTCCAGAAAAGTCTCCTTTTTAGACTTATGACCACTAGGAAGATCTTACTAAGAAACTACCTATAAAATTATTAGGAGTATCGTTGAATAAAAAACTGAATTTTGCGATTATAATCGAACTATAATATAATTCCCTTATATTTCAAGTAGAGGATATTATAAGGAGGTATGTCGTTAAATGAGTTTACCTGAAAAAGCACCAGAGGTTTCTAGTAACAGAAAGAAGAAGTGGGAGATGCCGGACACATACGTCATTCTGTTTGCTGTTTTGCTAGCAGCTGTTATCGCTACATACATCGTTCCATCCGGATCATTTGAAAGAGAGACACTTGATGGGGTAGAGCGAGTCGTTCCGAATACATATGCAAGTGTGGAGGGTGAACCAGCAGGATTTATGGATATTTTCCTAGCGTTACAAGAGGGAATGGTTCAGTCAGGTGGATTGATCTTCCTCGTTCTTTTCGCCGGAGGTGCTTTTGAGGTCATTGAGCGGTCGGGTGCCATTAAGGGAGGCATCTTGCGTGCTGTCGATAAAACGAAAGGGAAAGAGTTTTGGCTGATTGCCATTGTCTCTATTTTGTTTGCACTAGGTGGTGCAGTTGGAGCGGTAGCCAACTCTGTCATCCCATTTGTTGCGATTGGTGTGATTATTGCTAGAGCGTTGAAGCTTGATGCGATTGTAGCGGTTTCGATTACGTTTGGAGCCACGTTTGCCGGCTTTAACGTAGGCTTTTTAAACCCTTATACTGTAGGAATTGCACAGTCGATCGCAGACCTTCCTTTATTTTCGGGAATGGCTTTAAGAATCATCGCTTTTGTAGTGATCGTAGGGGTAACGATTCTTTACACATGGAGGTACGCGAAACGAATCCTCAATGACCCATCAAGAAGCTTGATCGGAGTATTAGATGAAAAGGATGCTTCACAAGATGAACTGCATGCCCCTTTTACGGCTAGACATAAATGGATTCTTTCCTTTGTAGCAGTTGCTCTTGCCTTCTTCATCTTTGCAACTATCCAATACAAATGGACGATCAACCACATGGCCGCTTTTTTCATCATTATCGGTATAGTTTCCGGAATCATTGCAGGAATGAATTACAATAAGATTGCTCTAACCTTCCTAGATGGGTGTCAAAAACTTGTGTATGGTGCACTTATTATCGGTGTTGCGCGTGCCATTCTGATTGTCATGGAGAATGCCAACATCCTCGATACGGCTGTCCATGCTTTGTCTGTTCCTTTGGAAGGACTTTCTCCTGTGATGGCGGCTCTTGGAATGTTTGTAGCCAATGGTGTCATGAACTTTCTCATACCATCTGGAAGCGGACAGGCGATGATTGCTATGCCGATTCTATCCCCGCTGGCTGACATGATTGGAGTTACACGTCAAGTTGCCGTTCAGGCTTATCAGTTTGGTGATGGATTTACGAACAGTATTTTTCCAACGTCAGGGCCGCTCATGGCAAGTCTTGCGGTAGCTGGAGTTCCCTGGATTAAATGGGCAAAATGGATGCTGCCGTTGTTATTGATTTGGGTGGTTATTGCTGTCATTATGCTTACGGTCGGCGTGTTGATTAGCTGGGGCCCGGTGTAAGAAAAGTTTATCTATTAAACTTGTTATATAGGTGAAACGATTTAAGCGTAGGGATAAAGGACCCTATGCTTTTTTGTTGTTTTTGAGTCTCTCTTATATTTCAACAAATTTACAGATAAGGTTTCTTCATTCTATTAAAAGATTCACATTTACGAGAATTTTTTATGTTCCTTTAATTCCTATAACTAAAGGGAAAACAGTAACTTTTTTGCGAGGAAAACTAGTTTTTATACTTTTTGAAAGGTTGATAATTTTCTGACCATTATGTATTATATGGTTAATCTAGGAAATGAAATCGCGTTTCAAATAGTGAAATGGAGGGGTGATCGTGTCAAAAGTCCTTGATGTCAAAGACTTAGAAGTATCGGTAAAAATAGATAACGAAAGAAGAAACATAGTTAATAAGGTCTCCTTCTCAGTCAACGAAGGGGAGACTCTTGGAATTGTAGGAGAATCAGGTTGTGGAAAGAGTATGACATCTCTGTCCATTATGGATCTTTTACCGCAAGCTCTATCGGTGACAGGTGGTTCCTTAACGCTTAATGGAGAAGAGTTGACCAAGTTATCGAAGAATGCATACAGAAAAAAGCGTGGAAAAGAAATGGCGATGATTTTTCAGGAACCGATGACGTCTCTTAATCCGGTTTATACCATTGGTTTTCAAATCGTTGAGCTTGTACGTAATCATACGAAAAAGTCGAAGAAAGAAGCGTATGATCGTGCGTTACATATGTTGAAGTTGGTTGGAATACCTCGCGCCGATCAGGTGCTGCATGAATATCCGCACCAGTTATCGGGTGGAATGAGACAGCGGGTCATGATTGCGATGGCTTTGTCTTGTAATCCTGGGCTATTGATTGCCGATGAGCCGACAACGGCTTTGGACGTTACCATTCAGGCGCAAATCTTACGGCTCATGC
The DNA here is from genome assembly GCF_900104185.1 of Halobacillus aidingensis. Lineage (GTDB taxonomy): Bacteria > Bacillota > Bacilli > Bacillales > Halobacillaceae > Halobacillus > Halobacillus aidingensis. The sequence continues at coordinate 6,674 of NZ_FNIZ01000003.1, forward strand.
AGTCCCTGCAAGATGAGATGAATATGTCAATTGTGATGATTACTCATGATTTAGGTGTAGTCGCGGAAACTTGTGATCGCGTCATCGTGATGTATGCGGGGGAAGTTGTTGAAGAAGCGACTGTAGAAGAGCTCTTCGAATCACCTAAACACCCTTATACAAAGGGATTGGTCGCATCCGTTCCAAATATGGACAAGGATGAAGAGTACTTGTCTTCCATCAGTGGAACCGTGCCGACACCTGAGCAAATGCCTACAGGGTGCCGATTTGCTCCACGTTGTAAGCATGCATTTGAAGCTTGTCATCAGACGCCTCCATTGTTCGATGTCAATGAACAATCAAAGAGCCGTTGCTGGCTCTATCATGAGGAAGCTTCAAATGTTCAAGAAGGGAGGAAGGAAGTTGGCGCAGGAAACCATTCTTGAAGTGAAAAATTTGAAAAAGTACTTTCCGATCAAGGGAGGAATCTTCGGTAAAAAAACGTTGAATCAAGTCAAAGCCGTAGATGATGTCTCCTTTCATGTGAAGAAAGGGGAAACACTTGGAATTGTCGGTGAGTCAGGCTGTGGAAAAAGCACAACAGGCAAGACCATTCTGCAATTGATCGAAGCGACAGATGGAGAAGTCTTGTTTAAAGGTAAAGATATCACGAAGGCCTCTAAACAAGAGATGAAAAATCTACGGAGAGAAATACAAATCATTTTTCAGGATCCTTTCGCTTCCCTTAATCCAAGAATGAAAGTTGGAGAAATCATTGAAGAGCCTCTGATTAACTTTGGATTGTGTGAAGGAAAAAAAGCGAGAAGGGATCGTGTGCTTGAACTAATGGATCAGGTAGGATTAAGACCTGAACAAATCGACCGTCACCCTCACGAATTTAGTGGAGGGCAGCGACAAAGGATTGGGATAGCGAGAGCTTTAGCTTGTGAACCTAGTATTATCATTGCCGATGAACCCGTTTCAGCATTGGATGTTTCCATACAGTCTCAAGTATTGAACCTGTTGCGTGATTTACAAAAAGAATTGGGTTTAACGTACATATTTATTTCTCACGACTTGAGTGTGGTTAAACATTTTTGTGATCGTATCGGTGTCATGTACCTGGGGCGAATGGTGGAGATGGCTGGGAAACACGAACTCTATGACCGACCGCTCCATCCCTATGCAGAAGCGTTGTTATCTGCTGTTCCCGTAATGGATCCAAAGCGAAAGAAAAAAGACATTATCTTAGAAGGGGATGTACCAAGTCCTTCCGACCCACCTAAAGGGTGTGCCTTTCATCCTCGCTGTCCAATGAAAATGGACATTTGTTCTGAAGTCCGGCCTCAGCTGGAAAACCAAAATGGACGGTTTGTAGCCTGTCATTTATATGATCAGCCTACAGAACCAGAACGGACTGGATAGGATGAGTAAAACATTATCAAAAGCACTTCAACTTCTAAGATTTTTTACAGAAGAAACGCCTTATTGGAGGCTCGATAAAATATCTGAGGCATCCGATCTTCCGAAAGCAACCGTCTACCGGTTGATGAAGACGCTTGAGGAAGAAGGTTTTATTCAAAAAGTAAGTTTTTATCAGAATGGTGTATTCATCGATGGAGAAATGTATCAGTTAGGCACACGACTGATTGAGCTTGGACATATGGTTTCAAGTCAGCTCGAGATCCGAGGCCTTGCACTTCCGCATATGAGGAAGCTGCAGCAGGAGTTCGGAGAGTCCGTTCAACTCATTATCATGGATCAGGATGAAGCCATTTATATCGAAAAAGTTGAAAGTGATAAACCTGTCCGCTTATATACGAAAATTGGGAGAAGAGCCCCTCTTTACGCAGGGGCCTGTCCACGTACATTGTTATCTTTTTTACCTGACCATGAAATTCAACGAATTCTGCAGCAGGAGAAGGAGAAAAAGAAGTATGCCTCTCAAACGATGATCGATGACGAGGTAATTATGGAAAAGGTAAAAGAAACCCGTGATCGGGGGTATAGCTACAGTCAATCTGAACTTGAAGAAGGAACGGCCTCTGTAGGGACGCCGATTTTTGACCGGTTCGGGGAAATTGCAGCAGGAATCAGTGTGGCTGGATTTGCTTCGACTGTAACACCAAAACAGGCGGAAAGATATGCATCACCGATGTGGGAAGTTTGCGAGACACTTTCAAGACAGTTAGGTTTTTCAGAACCTTATCCGTATGGATCAAAAATCACAAAAATGGGGGAGTAGGAAATGAAGAAAGCAAAATGGAGTTTCATGTTATTATTTGTTGTTCTATTGCTGGCTGCCTGTAGTTCGGACACAGAAGAAACGAGTGCCGAAAATGATAGCGAGATTGAAGTGGAAGGCCGGGAAAATGAGTTAGTGGTAGGAGTTCCTGGTGATCCACAGAACTGGGATCCGATCGATACGTTCTTGTTGGATTGGAGTACGGTTGCGACATCCGTATTTGAAGGGCTTGTTGATCGAAACTTAGACCTTGAGCTGCAACCAGGCCTCGCTGAAAGCTGGGAGTATGTAGACGATCAAACCCTGCAGTTTAAACTTCGAGAAGGGGTAACTTTCCATAACGGAGAACCTTTCAATGCGGATGCGGTTAAGTTTACATTCGATCGTTTACTTGGCGAAGAAGGTGCACAAGGACCACAGCAAGCGAACTATACATCCATTGATAATGTAGAAGTTGTGGATGAGTACACCGTTAATTTCAACTTAAATGAAAAGGATCCGGTCCTTTTGACGAAACTTGCGGGTTATGGTGCCGTAATTGTTCCTCCGAAGTATATTGAAGAAAACGGGGATGAACATTTCAATACAAACCCTGTAGGTACAGGACCATTTAAAATGACTTCTTATGAACAGGATAGCAAAGCTGTGCTTGAGAAGAATGAAGACTACTGGAAAGACGGCGTTCCAAAACTTAATAAAGTGACTTTCCGTTTCATTCCAGAAGCGTCCACACGTCTTGCTGAATTGCAAACGGGCGAAATTGATGTCATGAAGCGTGTGGAGATTAGTCAAGTTGAATCCTTGAAGGATCATCCATCTCTCTCTATTCAAGAAGTGGGAACACCAACGGTTTATTCTTTGCGTTTCAATACGGAGAAAGAACCTTTTGACGATAAGCGTGTAAGACAAGCGGTGAACTACGCCATTGATAAAGATGCCATTATTGAGGAAATCCTCGGTGGGTACGGAGAGAAAATCAGCACGTTCCAAAGTGAGCTTTCTTTTGGTAACAACCCTGATCTGAAGCCATATCCATATGACCCTGAAAAGGCGAAGCAACTTCTTGAAGAAGCTGGTGTCGCTGAAGGAACGGAAGTAGACATTTATATTCCTGGTAACGATGGAAACTTCAAAGAAATTACTCAAGTCGTATCCTATTACCTTGAAGAAGTCGGCTTGAAAGCGAACATTGAAAGTGTCGATAGCAACACGTTGATTTCTGACCTTATCCCAAGTGGCGAAGCCGGCCATATGTACCGTCAAGGCTGGGGCGGATGGACGCTGGACTTTGATAATACGGCCTACCTTATGTACCACGAAGGAGAACACTGGAACCCTTCTTTCTATGATGAAGAAGTAGAGGAGTTGCTGGAAGCAGAGCGTACAACGGTGGATCAGGAAAAACGTGAAGAAATCTTCATGAAGCTAACGGAGCGTCTGCATGAATTGGCTCCTGAAGCGAACCTTTACTCTGAAGTTGCTCTTTATGCCGTCCATGATCGTGTGAAAAACTTCCAACCACCTCACGAAGATCGTATGCGTTTAGAAGAAGTAACCGTCGAATAGTTGGAATGGAAGAAGGCAGGAAGCACCCCTGTCTTCTTCTATATCATTGATTGATAGGAGGGAACATTGTGTTACAGTTCATTATTCGGCGTCTATTACATAGTATATTAGTTCTCTTAGCCATCTCCGTGATCATCTTCTTTAGTATTCGACTGACGGGTGATCCGGTTACCGTCATGTTTGCTGCTGGTGAACCATCTCCAGAAGCCATTGAAAGCGTAAGAGAAAATCTTGGTCTGGACGAACCTTTACCCGTGCAGTATTTGGTATTTTTGAAAAATCTGGCAACATTTGATCTTGGAGAGTCATTCAGAACAGGCTTACCGGTGACAGAGATGGTCGTAGACAAAATGGGAGCGACATTGCTTCTCGCATTTGGTGGGGTTTTTGTCGCTATGCTGATCGCCTTTCCCGTAGGCATTTTATCAGCAGTGAAAAGAGGGACAGCTGTAGACTTCTTTGGTCGTATCTTTTCACTCATCGGCATATCCTTTCCTAACTTCTGGCTCGGAATCATGCTGATTTTGATTTTTTCTGTGAACCTTCAATGGCTGCCGGCTTCTGGTTATGATGGGATCGAATATTTGATTCTGCCTTCCATTGCGCTTGGGATGATCCTATCCGGTATTCTTGCGAGGTTAGTCCGATCTTCCATGCTTGAAAATCTATCACAACAATATGTTTCAACCGCCCGTTCCAAAGGGTTGAAAGAGTGGGTCGTCATCATGCGCCACACCTTCCGTAACGCTCTGATTCCGACCATTACATTCCTTGGTATTCAGTTCGGTTCCCTGTTAGGTGGGACTGTGATTATTGAACAAGTCTTTTCATGGCCAGGCGTCGGCCGTATGATCATTGATGCGATTAACCAGCGTGACTATCCCGTCATTCAGGGCGGCGTCATCATGCTTGCGATGATCATGGTCTTAGTTAACTTACTCGTTGATATCAGCTATAGTCTGATCGATCCGAGAATCAAAGCGGGAGGTGGCAGTAGCTGATGGAACCTGCAGTCTATGAACAAGAAGAACAAGTGCAACAAACGAAACCGAAGAAAAAGTTCCGGCCAGGTCTATTCCTGCTGAAGAATGCTTCCGGAATGTTCGGACTCCTTCTCGTTATCGTCAGTGTTTCCTGTGCGTTATTCGCTCCTTGGATAGCCCCCATGGATCCGACGGAAGCTCAATTGACTTCAAGACTTGCTCCACCCTCTATCTCAGGGGCTGATACAGAACACCTATTAGGTGCTGATCAGATCGGACGTGATTTATTCAGCCGAATCATTTATGGGGCAAGGATCTCCTTAATGGTTGGATTCTTTGGTGTTCTTTTAGCGATGGTTGTAGGAACAATTCTAGGTTTGATTTCAGGGTATGTTGGTAAATGGATGGATGATCTGATTATGCGTCTGGCTGATATTCAGCTTGCCTTCCCATTTATTTTGTTTGCCATCATTATCATGAGTGTACTGGGTACTGGAATTTGGAAAATTGTCATCATTTTGGGGTTAACCTATTGGGTCGGTTTTGCCCGTCTGATCCGGGGACAGGTGATGTCGCTGAAAGAACTGGAATATATTCAGGCTGCGAAAGCGGTCGGTGGCTCTCATCTACGAATCATCGGAAAACACATCTTCCCAAATGTTGTGTCTTCTATTCTCGTGTTAGGTACGCTTTTCATTGCTGAGTTTATCTTGCTCGAAGCTTCTTTAACCTTCTTAGGATTAGGAGTGGATCCAACGATTCCTTCCTGGGGAGGCATGTTATCCGATAGTCGTAACTATATCAGTTCAGCTTGGTGGACCGCTACATTCCCGGGTATTGCGATTATGATTACTGTACTAGGATTCAATTTATTCGGCGATTGGCTTAGGGATAAGTTTGATCCAAACCTTGATGTGTAGGTGATAAAATGAATGATTTAAAAAAACTTTGGGAATCAGGTTATCTCATTGCTGACCAAAATCATGACGGGGTTCCAGACCACATCAACGTCAATCTTCAATTGCCTGAAGGATTCACTCCTTCAGGTCTTGTTGATTTTTGTGCCCGTCTTGGTTTTGAAACCACTGCTTTGACTTTTGACTTTCTAAATGGAAAAGAGAAAGCCTGCTATCAGATGGACTTTGTTAATGATGAGCAGGTAACAGCACTGAAACTTCACCCTGAAATGAAGCAATTATCTTTCCACTATAGGTCTGAGCAGGAATTAAGTCGTTTTCTTCAATTTCTTGCTTGCGAGTGGCCTGTAGCAGGTATTGAGAAAAAACCAGTGGAAGCCATTTACTTCAGTGAGGAAGAATGGTGGGTGGAACAAGGAGAGAGAACTCCTGTTACTTTTCGGAAATCTGTTGAAAATCATCTGAATCAAACAAATGAGATCCAGAGTCTCACAGAGCTTTGGGAATATGATTCCTTTTTTAGTGATTCGACACCCAATCCTACTCAAAAACAATCCTTGTCCATTCATGTAGATAAGAGTATTTCCCAGGAAATTTTCCTCGATATTTGTTACGGGGCAGCCAGAATAGGGATGTCCTCAACAGCTTTACAATTGCCAATGACAAATGTGGAAGAGGCCGGTGTTTTCCTTCAAATCGAGAATCAGAACAAAGGGCAGTCTGAAATCACTTTAGACGGAAATAAAATAAAGGTCCAAGGGAAAGGACGCTCCTTGCGTCATGCTGTCCGGTATTTACTGCACGACAAGCACTGGCGGGAAGGGGGCACGGTTTCGTTTTGGGAACGACCGGATTTGCAATCACCTCCAGAAGAGTATGTCGTTTCAGATTTGAAATGGGAAGGTGAACGCGAAACGGATGTTTGTTTAGATCTTGTCCGAAAATATCATTCAAGTGAATCTGATGAAATGACCATCTTCTTATCCGAACCATTATCTGAAAGAAAGAAAATCAGGAATAAAGTTCAAAGAATGACCGGTGTAGAAAAGGTGAATGTATACTCTTCCTTTAAGCCGATTGTCAGTATAGTGATGGAAGATTGGATGCGAAGTTTAAGGAATGTAGCTTCAGAACTTGGTCACATCAAATTTGTCTGTAAAGAAGAAATGAATGAAGATGGATGTGAGTTACCTATTCGCTGGATCCAGGAGCTTTATCCTTTGGATGAATGGCTTGGAGAAGAACTTTCCTTACATAAAGATGCCGTTACCTTTGAACTTAATGATTCGCAAGAACCTCAGGTTATCATGGAAGTCTATGGTAACAGCGGCGGAGTGATTTTTGAGAAATCGATTCTCGTCCCTATCGATTCTATGAATTATGTCGATGGTAAAAAACGTGTGTATCCTGTTTCAAACGAGATTCGCTGGATGGTAGGGGGCGAAGTATGTAAACAGAAAGCTTTTACCACCGACCGTCAAAACTTTTACCACTTTTATCAGAACCACGTGTTAGGTTCCTTTTTGGATGAATTGAAACTGAATGAAGGTCAGCCATTATTCGACCGAATTGAAATCGATGTTGAAATGAGTGAGCCAGAGGAGAAGCTTCCTGTCGAGCACGAGCGTATTTCTTCATTGGAGGCATTGCATGAAGATCTGTATTTTAATACGCTCCACTTCTTCGATACCCATGGCAAAGATCAGCATTTCCCAGGCGGGGTTTACCCTTTTATGAAAGTCAGGGAAGGGTCGAGACCAAAAGCTCAGATTAAAATTTATCAAACGAAAAACGTTGCATTTGAACAGGGTGCTGTCACCGGTCTCACTTTTCAGGACAGTCATCCCTATCCAACGGAACTCGCTAAGGACATGGATGGTGTGATCAGAACGGAGAATATGCCCGTTCCTCCAAGTTCTATCCATGTGGGTGAACATGTATTAAACAGTGAGAGTGCATCTTTCGCATGGATACCTGAGCAATCTTACAAGGGGAAATGGATTCCCGTTTATGAATGGTACACAGAAACCGATGAAACCTATTTATCTCGGAAGAAACTTTCTGCCTATAAACCCACCATTTTAATAGAAACCGGACACCATGCGAATGAGGTGTCCAGTCGCCCCGCCGTCATTGAACTTATGGATGAATTATCAAAGAGTAGGAGTATCGATTTTTTGAACATTGTGGCGATACCTAATGCCAATCCGGATGGGGATAGCATTCACAAGGAAATGACAAGGGAAAACCCAGAATGGAAGCATCATGCAGCACGGTATAATGCTGTCGGACTGGAGTATGCGGAACATCGATATCAATCTACTCCATTCGGGGAAGCACGAGTTGTTCCTGATCTTATGCATCGCTGGGCCCCTGATGTGGTGATTGATAATCACGGGATTCCAGCTCATGAGTGGATCCAACCATTTGCTGGGTATAACAGTCCTCCTCGTTTTCCGAAATCGTATTGGCTTCCCAATGCTTTGATTTATGGTATTGGAAGAAAATTGCAAGGAGACAGGTATGAAGAACAGCGGGATCTATTGAAACAAATCCAAAATCATATGATGGAAAAGGTCCAAGGAACCCTACTTGAAAAGAAAAACCAGGAATGGATGGAGAGGTATAAAAAGTATGGCCACCAATGGCTTCCTGATATCTTCCCTGTAGAACAAACAGGGTCGTTATTGTTTTTTACATGGGAGACTCCTCCAGACTCTGAATCTCATGTAGCTATTTCGAGGTTTCCAGACTGGGTCAGTGCAGATCTCACTTCTGAAGCCGCCGACGAAACGGTGTATGGGGACGAATTAAAAGTATGTATAGAAGCACAAAAAGTATTTAATCAATCGATCTTAGAAGTAATCTCTGAAAAACAATCGGTATCCAAATATCAAGAAGGTGGATATCACATCATTGAAAGAAAAAGACCTCTAACCATGAAAGGAGAAACAGCAAATGAAGACACTCTTACTCACAGGATTTGAACCATTTCTCGACTTCCCGATTAACCCGACACATCAAATCGTAGAGGAACTGAAAGGGAAAGAGCTGAATGGATATCGGATTGAAGGACGGATTCTTTCCGTCGATTATAACAAGTCCGGCCGTGAAATTTTAGAGCATATCCACGACGTCGAACCGGATGCAGTCATCTCCCTAGGGCTTGCTGCCGGCCGTTACAAAATGACACCTGAGCGAATTGCCATCAACTGTAACGAAAGCAATGAAAAGGATAACGAAGGGAACACACCTGAGGGGGATCCCATCCAAGAAGAAGGACCGGATGGATTGTTTTCTACTCTGCCGATAAAGAGCTTTGTTGAAGTCTTACAATCAAAAGGGTATCCGTCTGAGGTTTCAAATACTGCTGGGACTTACTTATGTAACCATGTGATGTATCAAGCGCTCTATCATTTCCATGTGAACCATCAACAGGTTCCTTCTGGTTTTGTTCATATTCCTGCGTCTCATGAGCTGGCCGTTCAGCACGGGAAACTTCCAAGCTGGTCCCAGACGGATTTGACCGATGCCGTCAAACTTATCATCCAATTGATGCCTTAAGTGTAAGGAAGAGTCTGGTTGAAGACCAGACTCTTTTTTTGAGTATGACTAAGAAACCCCGTGAATCTGTTTGTAGTGAATATGTAAGAGGTTAATGAGGCCATACTAGCATATGAATCCAGCTTGTTGGATGCATATGCTTTTTTGTGCGTCTTTCATTACTATACTGAACGGGATGTGGGCAAGGGATGGAAAATGTTTTCTGCTATTACAGGAAGTCTATTAATTTTGGAAACTCATGGACTCCAGTCGAGCGCATTATCCACCAGGATAAAGTGTTGTTTGATTACTGTTCAGCCAATAACTTGAATGTTACTAAAAGGTTCAGTGATTTGGGATATTTAGGTTCACCATTTCAACGCCTTGAATTGCTGCAAATCAGAAAAATAATAGAAAAACCTAAGAATAAAGCCGATGTACTCCTATTTTATAGTATTGGCGGTTTGAGAACAGAGATGAAATCGAATGCTAAGTTGCTTCTCGAAGTGGTGGACATCTTAGGGAAGGTACATTTTTATAGAGAAGGATTGAGGCTGGATTCCAAGAGGTTTGAACTATACATGAATGGCGCTGGGAAGAGTGAGATAGAGATACAAGGACAAGCCTTGACTCCTCCGACGGATAAGAGGGAAGCGTAATGAAATTCCACATTAGTTTTGACCTATAAGGAAAAACAACCTGCACGGAGACAGGTTGTTTCCATCAATATTAGCTTGCTTTCGAGCGCGTGTAGTGATGCTGATGAATATAGTCATTAAAGTAGTTGTTCGTCTCTTTCACGATCACTTTATAAAGAAGCAATAAAGCGATTAAGTTGGGAATCATCATCAACGCATTCGCCATGTTGGCAAACGCCCAAACAAGGTCAAGCTGCATGACGGCACCCATGAAGGTTGCAGTAATGTAGATGAAACGATATGGAACGATGTAGCGCAAACCTAAGAGGTATTCGAAACATTTTTCTCCGTACATGTACCATCCGACAATCGTTGAAAAGCCGAAGAAAATGACGGAAAAGGCTACGATGTATTCACCTATCGTTCCTAATGCATGCCCGAATGCTGCACTTGTAAGCGCGCCACCGTCGAGGCCAGTCGCATGTTGGACACCTGAGATCGCTCCACCGGACGGATCCCAAAAACCTGTCATGATCAGGACAAGTCCAGTCATTGTACAAACGACGATGGTTACGATGAATGTACCTGTCATGGCAACGAGCGCTTGTTTTACAGGATGATCGGTTTTGGCATTACCAGCAATCAATGCCGCTGTACCTAAACCAGCTTCGTTTGAGAAAATGCCTCGTGAAACACCGCTTCTGACAGCTTCCATGACGACAACACCGGCAAATCCACCAGCGGCAGAAACTGGACTGAATGCGTATTGGAAGATCATTTCAAAAGCAGGGACAATCGCCTCGTAGTTGGCGATGATAATGAATAAAGCCCCGCCAATATACAAAAAGGCCATGATCGGGACAAAAAATCCTGCCACAGTGCTGATCCGTTGAATGCCCCCGAAAATGATCAGGCCCGTCAATATCGCAAGAACAGCTCCTGTGAACCAGCCATTGATATGAAAGCTTTCCGTCATAACATCAGAGATGGTATTGGATTGAACGCTGTTCCCGATTCCTAAAGCGGCAAAGGCACCGAATAACGCAAATGCGACAGCGAGCCATTTCCACTTCTTGCCGATGCCTCGTTCCACATAATACATCGGTCCACCGGAATATTCTCCGTTCTCATTCTTCACTCGATACTTCATTGCAAGGAGGGCTTCGGAGTATTTGGTTGCCATTCCTAACAAGCCGACGATCCACATCCAGAAAATCGCTCCGGGACCGCCAAGCGTCAAAGCTGTCGCGACACCCGCGATATTTCCATTTCCTATTGTCGCTGATAGCGCTGTCATTAAAGTTTTGAAATTACTGATATCCCCTTGGGAGTCCTGGGATGATTCGGTTTTATCTTCTTTCGTAAATGCGAGTTTAAAGGCGTAAAACAGCTTGCTGAACTGCAGCCCCTTTAACATAATGGTCAAAAACAACCCTGTCCCGAATAACAGGACCAAACTGGGTGTTCCCCATAGAACATCATTGATTTGGTTCAATACCTCTAGCATCATTACCCTCCTAATCCTGTTGTAACCGTCTATGTAGGTCGGTCTTTGATAATGTCCATGTTCTACCCTATCATGTTTTCATCCATAAACGTTCGTTGAAAAAACAAAATATAAGCGCTTACATTTGTGTGGGTTGCACAAAACGGAAGAGAAGATTCAAAACGACAGCCATCCATATCCCATTCATACAAAATCAATAGGTTATAAGACGAGCTGGAGGAGGGAATGGGTTTAGAGGAGGTGAGAGGATGTCGAACCAAAATTCAGACAAGGAAAAATACGTAGATCTCCACATAGGGAAACACAATATCTTTTTCAAAAAAACGTACGATATGCTTTATACCATCAATGATGTCTTGATCGGATTCTGGTTTCTGATCGGTAGTATCTTCTTTTACTTCGGACATTTGAAAAACTTTGGTGTCACTCTATTTGTTCTTGCAAGTATTCAAATGCTCATTCGCCCGACGATCCGGCTTGTTCATTACTTTCATATGAAGAAGGTTTACGGAGAGCAATATGACAAAACACACCATTCATAACCACCCATATATGAGAGGTAGTGAAATTAATTTTCAATCAAGCAAGAACGAAATGATGGGTAAGCAGTATCCATTGTTGTCTGACACTATTAGTCCTGGCCTCCTATCACGATAGAAAAGCGTAACATCCCCTTTTGAGCGTGGATGTTGCGCTGTTTTAAAGAGTTTATCATTAAGTGAAAAATGTAATCATAGATAGAATGACTTATTTCTCGAAGTCATTTCATATGAATAAAAAAAAACCACGAAATTGTCTTGCAATTCAGAATTCTATGCTATACACTGAATGTAATCGATTACATTGGTGGTAAGAACAGGAGAATTAGACATGCCGAAGATGAGTGATGTAGCAAAATTAGCAGGTGTTTCAACCGCAACTGTATCGAGGGTTTTACGAAATCCGGATACGGTAACTCCAAGTACGAAGGAGAAAGTGTTGGAAGCTATTAATCAATTGAACTATCAACCGAATATGCTGGCCAGGCATTTTCGAAGAACAGAAACAAACACGATTTTGGTTCTTGTTCCGAACATTAGTAACACCGTTTTCTCTGAAATTGTCGGGGGGATTGAAGAGGAAGCAGCACAAAATGGCTACCGTGTATTGCTTCGTAATACCAATAATCAATTGGAAAATGAATATGCGTCGATTGAACACTTAAAGCAAAGACAGGTCGATGGCATGATTATGCTTTCTCCAAAATTAGATGAGGAAACCTTGATTGAAATCAGCCATCAATACCCGATTGTACTCGCAACAGCGCATTTGGAAACCCCTACGATTCCATTTGTATCCATCGACAACGTAAGAAGCAGTGAAAAAGCAACGGAGCATTTAATACGTCTCGGGCACCGAAGGGTCGCTCATATTTCTGGACCGATGTATTCACTAATTTCTAGAAACCGTTATGAAGGCTATCAAAATGCAATGAAAAACCATGGACTGAATCCGGAAGATAAGTTTGTACGAGAAGGAGAATTTACTTACGAGTCGGGCTATGAACATATGTTGGACCTGCTTTCTCAAAAGGAAGTACCTACCGCAATTTATGCGGCGAGTGATGATATGGCGATTGGTGCGATCAATGCTGCTAATGAGCTTGGGGTGAAGGTTCCTGAAGATCTTGCGGTTGTTGGATTTGACAATATTAAGTTTGCTTCGATGTTCAACCCATCGTTGACGACGATTGCTCAACCCTTACATGGCATGGGACAGCGGTCGATGGAGCTTCTCTTGAAAAAGCTGAATGGGGAAGCGATATCTCAGACGGAGCATGTTCTCCCAGATAAACTAATCATTCGTGATTCTTGCGGGGCTAAGCACAAAGAAAAACTGTTACCTATGTGAAAAAAATTTAAGTAAAAATGTAATCGATTACAAAAATGAGTGAACAGGGAAAGAGGTGGTGTGATGTTAACTATCTCACAAAATGTAATCGATTACATTTATAATAAAAGGAGTGGTTGATGATGACGAACATACCTGTTGCGCTTCAAATGTTTACATTACGAAAAGAGAGTGAGAAGGACTTCAAGGGTGTATTGGAAAAGGTTGCGGACATTGGATTTGATGGGGTGGAATTTGCAGGATATGGAGGTTACCAACCAACCGAACTCAAGAGTCTGATTGATCATTTAGGGATCAAGGCAGCATCCAGTCACATTCCCCTTCCTGCGTTAGAAAATGAATTGGAAAAAGTAATTGAAACTCAAAAGATTCTGGGAAGTAAACACATCGTGTGCCCTCATCTGCCGCCGGAAAGAAGGACAGATGAAGATTACCATCGTCTCGTCTCCATTTTAAATGAAGCAGGACACCGTTCTTCGGAAGAAGGCATCAGCCTGTCCTATCACAACCATGATTTTGAATTACACCCGATGAAAGATGGCCGCACACCGCTGGAATTTCTCCTGTCGGAAACAAATCCTGGATGGGTGAAAGCGGAGTTTGATATTTACTGGTTAACGAAAGCGGATGAGTCTCCTCAAGCATGGTTGGATCAGTTTAAGGGCCGTACACCTCTCGTTCATTTGAAAGACATGACCACAGACGGCGAACAGTTCTTCGCAGAATTAGGCACAGGCGGGGTAGATGTCGAAGGCGTTTTAGAAAAAGGTGCAGCGAACGAAGTGGAATGGTGGGTCGTGGAACAGGACCAGTCGAAAGGATCTGCCTTGGAGAGCATACAAAAGAGTTTTCGCTATCTACAAAGTCAAAACGTTACATCTATTTAATTTCAAGTAAAAAGGAGCGGTTACTTTGAAAAAAATATGTAGTTTGATGATGCTTGGCTTGTTACTCGTATTGGCAGCATGCGGGGGAGATTCCTCAAGCAATGCAGGTGGAAGTGAGAAAAAGGTTCTTGAATTCTGGCATATCGACCCTGGTGAGAAAGAAAAAATCTATGAAGAAGCGGTAGAGAGGTTTGAAGAGAAAAATCCGGATGTCGATGTAAAAGTGTTAAGAATTCCGAATGATGCTTATAAGCAGAAGCTTTCTGTTGCGATGTCTGGTGGAAATCCTCCTGATGTTTTCCATAGCTGGGGTGGCGGATGGTTGAAGCAGTTTGTCGATCAGGACAAAGTGATGGACGTTACGGAAGATATCGAACCATCTAAATTCAATGAACTGGCCCTTGCGAATGGGACATTTGATGACAAGGTTTACGGGCTTCCATTAGGACTCTCTATTGATGTTGTTTTCTATAATAAAGAAATCTTTGAAAAGTACGGTCTGGAAGAGCCGGAAACGTATGAAGAATGGCTGACCATCATTGATACATTGAATGAAAATGAAATTATTCCAATTGCTTTAGCCAACAAGACTAAATGGCCGGGTGCGTATTACCTGATGAACTTCGCAAGTCGGATTGCTGGTCCAGAACTTTTTGACAGCGCTTTCAATCGTGAAGGGAAAGGATTCGATGATGAAGCGTATGTACAAGCAGGAGAGTACATACAGGAAATGGTTAAGAAAGATGCCTTTAATGAAGGATTTAACGGTGTACCTTACGATGAAGGGACAGGCAGACAGCTCTTGTACTCTGGACAGGCAGCCATGATGGACATGACCATCTCCTTCTTGAACAACGTACGTAGTGAAGCCCCTGATTTTGAAGAAAAATTAGATTTCTTCGTCTTCCCGAAAGTTGAAGGCGGCCAAGGGGACCAAACACATGTAGGTGCAGCGACAGGCCCGGTCTGGTCAGCAGCGAAAAACACAGAACACCCTGAACTTGCGAAAGAACTAATGAAAGAATTGACAAGTGAAGAAACCGCGCGCAATTATACGGATCGCACCGGATCACTGACAGCCGTTAGCGGAGTCGTTCCAACCGATGATTTCACAAGCCAGTTCTATGATGTCGTCGAACAGGCAACACATCTGCAAATGCCTTATGATCAGACACTTCCACCGGAACTTGCTGAGCTTCACAAGGATACGACACAGGCAATTTTTGGTTTGGATATGACACCAGAAGAAGCGGCGAAACAGATGGAGGAAAAAGCTCAGGAAGAACTGGAATAAAGGAGGGGGCTTTCCCCTCCTCCTATCAATGGAAGGAGAGATCATGTGCAAACACTTGTGAATAAAATGGCGCGATCACGAACGATGTCGAAGTCAAAGACCAAAAGTACGAACGTCAAGTTCAGAGATGCGCTTACCATCCTGCTTTTCATTGCTCCTGCTTTCATCGTTTATGCGGTGTACGTTCTTTATCCGATTTTCTCCACGTTCCGGTATAGTCTTCATGCGTGGGATGGAATGAGTGAGATGACGTTTGTGGGCTTCGCCAATTACATTCAACTGTTTCAGGATGCAGTTTTTTGGACTTCATTAACCAATAATGCCTGGGTCGTGATCGTATCAGTTTTTGTACAAATTCCCTTAGGACTTTTAATGGCATTAATGTTATTTGCCCCGATCAAAGGCATTCGTTTTATGAGCAGTGTTTACTTTTTCCCTTTTCTCATGTCAACGGTCGCAATCGGACTGTTATGGGTGCTCATGTATGATCCGATCAACGGAATCATCAATCAATTGGTCACGCTCTTAGGCTTTGAAAGTGTCTCCTGGTTAAGTCAGGCAGATACCGCTATGTTTGCCGTTTTGCTTGTTGTTGTCTGGCAGTTCGCCCCTTTCTATATGATTCTATTTAAAGCTGCGATTGTCGGCATTCCGGAAGAATTGTATGAAGCAGCGAAAATGGATGGAGCGAATGCGTTGACGAAATTCATTCATATTACTTTACCTATGCTCATGCCTACCATCGTAAGCTCATCGATTCTAGCGATCGTTGGATCATTAAAAGCTTTTGATATCTTCTATATCATGACGGGCGGCGGGCCAAACCACGGCACGGAATTAATGGGAACATATATGTTCAAACAGGCCTTTATCAATTTCAATATGGGCTATGCAAGCGCCATCGCTTTCCTGATGTTCTTTATCGCTTTAGTCGTCACGATCATCATTCAAATGCTGGACTTTTATCGTAAAAAGAGAGGAGCGTATTCATGACAGCTACATTTAAGAAAATCCCCCTGTATGTAATTGCATTGCTGCTGCTCGTTTTCACTGGTTTCCCTTTTCTTTACATGTTGTCGACAGCTTTGAAAGATCAGTCAAGCTTTTTTGAGGCCCCTTTCTCTTTCTTTACGTCATTTAACCTTGAAAATTTCGCCTCGGTTTTTGAAATGGGGTTAACCCGCTACTTTTTCAATAGTATCTTAATCAGCTTCCTTGCAGTCATCATAGTCATGTTTATCGCTTCCCTTGCCAGTTACCCGCTAAGCCGTATGAAATTCAAATTTAACCGTGTGTTATTTCTGATTTTCATCTCTGGGATGATGCTGCCGATTCATGCAACATTGATCCCTATATTCAAACTTACGGAAAACATTGGTCTCTACGATACATTGTGGGCTCTGCTTGGTCCATACATTGCCTTTAGTTTACCGATCTCCATCTTTATTTTGACGCAGTTCATGCAGGAGATTCCAAAGTCGCTCGAAGAAGCAGCAAAGATGGATGGATGTACACATTTCGGTGTATTCTGGCGGGTCATTCTTCCGATGCTGACTCCCGCTCTGATGACCGTGTTGATCTATAACTTCATCCACTTATGGAATGAATTCATTTTTGCTTTAGTGCTCATCTCCAGTCCTGAAAGTATGACTCTTCCCCTTGGGCTCCAGGATTTCAGAGGCGAATTTTCCGTCAACATCCCAGGTCTCATGGCAGCGTTAACACTTGCCAGCCTGCCAATCCTTATGATTTATCTTTTCTCCCAGGAAAAAGTGGTTAAAGGACTGGCGGGAGGAGCAGTAAAAGAATAGAAAAGAGAGGTGTCTTTAGTGAAACCCCTGAACATTGGTGTCGTCGGGTGCGGTCACATCAGCGATATCTATTTTAAAAATAGCGCGATCCATTCAACTTTCAATATTGTCGCATGTGCCGACCTTGACGATAAACTAGCTGAAAAGAAAGCAGATCTCTATCACATTTCAAACGTTTCCGTTGAAGAAATGATGAGCCGGCCGGATATCGACCTGATCGTCAACTTAACTCCACCAGCGGCTCATGCGGAAGTCACATTAAATGCTTTAAACCATAACAAACATGTGTACAGTGAAAAACCTTTGGCTGTCGATTTAGAAGACGGTCGCAAAATCATAGAGTTGGCAGAAGAGAAAAACTTACAAGTGGGTGTAGCGCCGGATACTTTCCTTGGTGCAGGCATCCAAACATGCCAGGACTTGATTACAGAAGGTGCAATTGGAACACCAACAGCAGGGTCTGCGTTTTTGCTTAAACTAGGTCCTGAAAGCTGGCACGAAAACCCGGAGTTCTTTTATCAAAAAGGCGGAGGTCCTCTCTTCGATATGGGCCCCTATTATTTAACAACTCTTGTTCAATTGCTGGGTCCGATCCAATCCGTCATGGCGATTGCTAAAACGAACCCAGCAGAAAGAAGAATACTTACAGGCTCCAAAAAGGGAACCAAGCTGAATGTGGAGACCCCGACGCATTACTCCGGGATCTTACAATTTGAAAAAGGTCCTGTAGTTACGATGACGATGAGTTTTGACGTCCCAGCAACAGATACTCCTCTGATTGAGATTTATGGAGAGACAGGGACGTTGAAAGTGCCGGATCCTAACACCTTTGGTGGTCCTGTATTTATGAAGAAGAAGGATGACGAGCAATGGACAGAGGTCGAATTAACCCATCCGTTTTCCGAGAACAGTAGAGGGTTGGGCATCGCTGAAATGGTAGACGCGATTCAGCACCAAACGTCATTTAAAGTGAATGGAAGACAGGCCCTGCATGTGTTGGAAGCGATGCACGCCTTCCACGCATCCTCAGAATCGGGGAAACAAATTCAATTACAAAGCTCTGGAATGCTATCAACATTACTCGAAACGAAAGGATGATAATCGTATGGGAAATTTTAAAGTAGGTGTCATTGGTTGTGGAAGTATTGCGCAGAAACGCCATTTACCTGAATACCAGGCAAACGAGAATGTAGAAATTGTGGCGGTTTGTGATGTAGTTGAAAGTAGAGCAGAAGAAATGGCGCAAAAATATGGAGCCAAAGCATACACCGACTATAAAGAAGTGTTGAAACTGGAAGAAGTCGATGCGATTAGCGTCTGTCTGCCGAACTATTTACACGCCTCAGTTACCATAGATGCATTGAACGAAGGTAAACACGTACTTTGTGAAAAACCAATGGCGGTATCTTTAGAAGAAGCTCAGGCTATGAACCATGCTGCCGAATGGAATCAGAAAACCTTGATGATCGCTCACAATCAACGTTTTGTTTCCTCCCACCAAAAGGCGAAAACTATCATTGAAAACGGCAACCTAGGCAACATTTACAGCTTCCGAACGACTTTTGGACACGGTGGACCTGAAAACTGGAGCATTGACGGCGCGTCCAGCTGGTTTTTTGATAAAGAGAAAGCCTTCGTCGGAGCAATGGGTGACCTCGGCGTACATAAAGCGGATCTCATCCGTTATTTGTTAGGAGACGTATCTGAAATAGGGGCCTTCGTCCAAACCTCTGCCAAAGAAAACACAGACGTTGATGACAATGCTGTCTGCATTTTGAAAATGGATTCAGGTTTGATCGGTACTTTAACAGCGAGTTGGTCTTACGTCTCAGGCAATGATAACTCTACCGTAATCTATGGAGAAAAGGGTATGATGGAGCTGGAAAACGATCCAGATTACTCGCTGAAAGTCACCTATAAAAATGGAGAAAGCGTCCATTATAGCTTGGATAAGATTCAAACGAATGAAGCAGGTGGACAAACGACTACTCATGTGATTGATCACTTTGTTGAATCAGTACTAAATGAACGCCCTCCATTGATTACTGGGGAGGAAGGGATGAAGTCATTGCAGGTGATTTTGTCCGCTTTGGAGGCGAATGAAACGAAGCAGATGATAAAAGTGTCTAGTGGGAATGTTTCATTCAGTACCTGAACCACCCTTTAAGTGGAATTGAGAGAGGGGTTTACTGGTGTAATATGAACAAAGCGCAACCCACTTGATAGGTTGCGCTTTACTTGTTTATTTAGTTTTTCTTAGAAATATACTTTTTCACAACTTCATAGACATAGTCCTGGTTCGCTTCCGCCGTGTCTGGATTATATTCTCCATCATTCGTTTTATTATTGGATAAAATGCGAACGCCTAGGTAAGGTACATCATAAGCTTTGGCAATCTGTGCGCCAGCGGCTCCTTCCATCTCTTCAACAGAAGTTCCGAAGTTTTCATGGAACCATTGGATGCGGTCGACTTCATTGTTCCAGACGTCTGCAGAACCAATTGTACCCTCTACGACTTTTCCTTCTTCGTGAGTATTCTTGACGGCTTTTGCTGCTTTCAGCAATACCTTGTCTCCTTCAAAATAACGGATGTTTTCCGCATCAGGGTCTTCACCGGCACTGCCTTCTGATGCCATAAGGTCCATTGGAATCCACTCTTTAGGGGCAATGCCTTCTCCATCTTCTCTATGTCCTGTTTTTAGTGACCCAATGTTGACGGTTCTTTCTCCTAAGACGATATCAAACACATGCAAATCAGGATCGTGACCGCCGGATGTTCCTTGGTTGATGATGGCAGCCGGGTCGAATTTTTCTATAGCGATCGCTGTAGCGGCGGCTGTATTTTCCATGCCTTTACCTGTTTTCATGACAATCACAGGATAATCATCGACTTTCCCTTTATAAAAAACAAAGTTTCCGGATGTTTCTTCTTCTACATCCTCAAGCTTTGCTGCGAAATTTTCTGCTTCAATAGGCATCGGGCCCTGGATAAGGATCGGTTGCTTTTCCTGTTCGTTTTCTTCAGCAGATGCTTCACTCTCAGTAGAATTCTGGCACCCTGTCAGGAAAGAAAAGAATAGAGTGATAAATAGTAAGAATGCGCTGGTACGAATGTTTTTCATGAGTAGCTCTCCCTTGATGTAGTACTCAATCACATCGGTGTACTTCATTTCTCCCAAATAAAAAAGCCTGAAAAGGAGATGTTCTACCTTTCAGACTACAAAAAGTCAAAGCATGAGTTAGCGGCATCGCTAAAAATGGCTGCTTCTGTCCCGCAGCTTTATTGCTTTAACTCGTAGTCTGGTTCTTTCAATGGGAACCAGGTAGAGACGCTCAGACCTTATTACTGAGAATATACGAGTACGATATGTAATTGGCTATGTTGCTACTATAACAAACACAATTGAAATGAACAAGAATAAAATGAACATTATATTAATTTCAGTCAATAACGTTCGTGTTTATTGGTTGTTCAGGAGGATTTTAATTGGTTTTGGAATAATCTCTATGGTATACACGGATGGAGGGTGTAGAGTTTGCTGGGAGAGACTCGTATCCTCTGCCGGAAAATCACCTTCTTTAAGGTGGCAATTCTGTGAGCTGCAGTACTCCTATATGAAAGCGATTTAAAAATATTGATTGACACCGCTTACATAGGTGTGTACAATCAAAGATACAAGTTAAAGATGTGACGGAGATATGGAGACTCACACGGAAACCGGACGTTTATCGTTCGGATATTCAGTGTGGGTCTCTTTTTTTTCGTTCCAATCTTACTAGAAAATAATAAAGGAGTTTTCTATATGTCAGCATTTGTTGCAGAGCTGATTGGCACGATGATTTTGATCATCTTTGGTGGCGGCGTTGTCGGTGGTGTTGTATTGAAGAATTCAAAAGCCGAAGGGTCCGGCTGGATCGTCATTACGATTGCCTGGGGGCTTGCCGTTACGATGGGTGTTTATGCTGTAGGTGGATTTTCCGGAGCACATCTCAACCCGGCGGTTACCTTAGGTTTTGCCTCTATTGGTGATTTTCCGTGGTCGAAGGTTCCGCTTTATATTACGGCCCAGATGATTGGAGCGTTCATCGGAGCAGGCATTGTTTTTCTTAACTACCTGCCACACTGGAGAGCGACAGAAGACAAAGGTGCTAAACTTGCCGTATTTTCTACAGACCCGGCGATTCGCAGTCCTTTTTCGAACTTAGTCACAGAAATGATTGGAACATTCGTTCTGGTAATGGGATTGTTATTTATTGGTGCGAATGAATTTACAGAAGGACTGAATCCACTCATCGTCGGGGCTCTCATTGTAGCCATCGGGATGTCCATTGGTGGAACAACCGGTTATGCGATTAACCCGGCACGTGATTTAGGGCCTAGGATCGCCCACGCTTTACTTCCGATTCCCGGAAAAGGCGATTCAGACTGGGGTTATGCCTGGATTCCTGTCGTCGGTCCAGCAGTGGGAGGAATCTACGGAGCCCTCTTTTATCAGGCGATATTCATGCAGGAATTTTCCGTAGCCTTTTGGATTTTATCGATTGTTATTGGAATCGTTATCATAGGAGCAGCAGCTTCAGAATTGAAAAAAGAACAAACCTATAGTGAGAAGTTAGAAGAAAAAATCAGTTAATTCTTATAAGGAGATGATAGATATGCAAAACCAGTACATTCTTTCCATTGATCAGGGGACAACGAGTTCACGGGCGATTCTTTTCGATAAAGCTGGAAAAATCGTCGAAACCGCACAAAAAGAATTCGAACAATTTTTTCCGAAGCCGGGCTGGGTGGAACACGATGCGAATGAAATATGGACATCCGTGTTAGCGTGTATCGCTGATGTGTTAAGAAAATCAGATGTGAGTGCCAATCAAATTGCAGGGATCGGCATTACCAATCAACGTGAAACAGCCGTGGTATGGGATAAGAACACAGGGAAGCCGATTCACAAAGCTGTTGTCTGGCAATCCCGTCAGACGGAAGACATTTGTAAAGAGCTGCGAGCAGCTGGTCACAATGACCTTTTCCGTGAAAAAACCGGTTTGCTGTTAGATCCATATTTCTCTGGAACAAAGGTAAAATGGATGTTAGACAACGTTGAAGGAGCAAGAGAGAAGGCAGAGAATGGGGATCTTTTATTCGGAACGATTGATACATGGCTTGTGTACAAGCTTTCTGGAGGTAAAGCTCATATCACGGACTACTCCAACGCCTCCCGTACGTTGATGTACAACATTTATGACTTGAAGTGGGATGAAGAACTTCTGGACATCCTAGGTGTCCCAGCGTCCATGCTTCCAGAAGTGAAACCATCATCGGAAATTTATGCTCATACCGTTGATTATCATTTCTTCGGCCAGGAAGTACCGATTGCAGGAATTGCTGGTGACCAGCAGGCTGCTCTATTCGGACAGGGTTGTTTTGAAAAAGGTATGGCGAAAAACACATATGGCACAGGCTGCTTTATGTTGATGAACACAGGTGAAGAAGGTGTCGCTTCTGAACACGGTCTTTTGACAACGCTTGCGTGGGGCATTGATGGAAAAGTGGAATATGCGCTCGAAGGCAGCATCTTTGTAGCGGGATCTGCGATTCAATGGCTGCGCGACGGATTGCATATGATTGAAAGCGCTCCGGAAACAGAAGCGCTGGCGACAGCCGTAGAATCTTCGGACGGTGTATATATGGTCCCTGCTTTTGTAGGGCTCGGAACACCGTACTGGGATAGCGATGCCAGAGGTGCCATGTTCGGACTGACTCGTGGAACGACCAAGGAGCACTTCGTCCGCGCGACATTGGAATCTCTCGCTTATCAAACGAAAGATGTGCTGGATGCGATGATTGCAGACTCAGAAATAGATTTGAAAGCGCTTCGTGTCGACGGTGGAGCTGTTAAAAACAACTTCCTGATGCAGTTCCAAAGTGATATCCTCGGCGTACCGGTCGAGCGTCCCGTCGTCCAGGAAACCACCGCGCTCGGTGCAGCCTTTTTGGCAGGTCTTGCGGTCGGGTATTGGAAAGATAAAGAAGAAATTAAGCAGCAGTCTGAAAATGACCGTACGTTTACGGTGGAAATGAGTGAAGAAGAACAGCAAAGCCTTTACAAAGGCTGGCAGAAAGCTGTTGAAGCAACAAGACAGTTTAAATGATTGTATTAAAGCGCAGGGAGACGGGCTTTCGTTCCCCTGCGCTTTTTTTGTTTCCTATATATATCTCTCCACACGCCTTTTACCGCGGTGTGTGGAGGGACATAAGGAATTATTGGTTTTATTTGGTTCAGGGTAGAAAGGTTTGCAGGGATCCTGTTTTATAAAATGAGAAGGCGGGGAAGTTAATAGGAAAAGAAGCCTTTGCTCTGCCAAGCAGGCGTTGTTTATATTTCATTCCTATTGTCGTGGTTGCTGGCGTAAACCTTGAGCGCTTCGACCAACCCTTTCCTTTCCGTTTCATCCAAGTCTATATAGATCCCATAATTGTACCCAGCGATTTTTTTCTTCCAAACGACAGTCCCGGGTAGGTGGAAAGGTCGTTTATTCAGGTGAAAGCTGATGGACAATTTGACCTCATGCCCATCACTATGAGGGAGGTCTAAGCTTGTATTTAACTTCATCCCGTTTGGGCTGATATTTATGATCCGTGCCTCACCTTTTGAAGTGTTTACCTCTTTCCTGCCAACTCTAAGAATACGGAAAAAAGCGTGGAGCGGTTCTTTGAACTCATAGCGGAAGTAATCTTTCCTTTTATATCTCATGATCCTACCTCCCAGTCTGTTCGTTTTCACCTTTGTATGTTCATCATACGTCCCTGCGATTTGGATGACAAGATATGGATGTACCGTTAAGGTAATGAAAACCCGGGTATAGATAAGGGGGAAATGGAAGTGATTTAGAAGTGAAACCGTTTATGAGATAATGAAAGAGAACCGTCGATCTGATAGGATATGTTAATACAACCGATATAAAGGAGTTTTCGTAATGGCAAAGTTTGTTGGATATGTTGGAACATATACGAAACAGGATAGTAAAGGTGTATATCAATTCACGCTGGATACAGACACCAAAGCATTGAAAGATGTAAAATTAGCTGCTGAGTTGGGAAACCCGACGTATGTAACCGTGAGTGACGATCAGAAAAATCTATATGCCGTCACAAAAGAAGGAGAAAACGGTGGCGTTACGGCTTTTTCCATTCAAGGTGAAACGGGTGAATTAACAAAATTAAATATCCAAACCGCTGCTGGATCACCGCCGTGTCATGTGAGTGTCGATCATGATAAGAACACGGTGGTAACGGCGAATTATCATACAACGAATATTGTCTCTTACTTAACAAATGAAGATGGATCTTTGAATCCAGCAACTACCGTGGTTGAACACGAGGGGACCGGTCCGCATGAGCGCCAGGAAAAACCTCACATGCATTATGCAGGTTTCACACCAGATGAAAAATACGTGATCGCGATCGACCTTGGAAGTGACCGCGTCATCACTTACGCAGCTGATCAAGGGGACTTAACTCAGGTTCAAGTATTCAACACAGCGCCAGGCAGTGGACCAAGACATATCACTTTCCATCCGAACCAAAAATACGCGTACGTCATGACAGAGCTGAGTTCAGAAGTTCTTGTGCTTCACTATGATGAGAAAGATGGTAGTTTCACAGAACAACAAGCGATTAAAACGATTCCAGAAGACTTTAACGAAACGAATGACGGAAGTGCGATCCATATTTCTTCAGATGGACAATTTGTGTACGCTGGAAATCGCGGACATAATTCCATCGCTGTATATAAAGTGGATCAAGATTCTGGCCAGTTAACGTTTATCGAATGGACTTCAACAGAAGGAAACTGGCCTCGTGACTTTGTATTGGATCCTTCTGAAGAATTTTTGATTGCTACAAACCAGAAATCAAATACGATGACATTGTTTGAAAGAGATAAGGAGACAGGGAAGTTGTCTCTTGTTCAATCGGATGTACATGTTCCGGAACCGGTTTGTGTAAAGTTTATCGGCGAAAATAAGTAAGTCTCGATCAGGTAAGAGGGTCTGACACCATAAATCGTGTAGGTTCTTTTCGATGACCGTTTCTTTGATTTAGTCACGTTAAAGAATAGCGTATCATCAACGCTTTATTGTTGATGATACGCTATTTTTGTATTTTATATCCATAAGCATTAATCTTAAAAGAAGGAAGTCATTTGAATTATATCCCATCAGAAAGCATTACATTTATTCGCGGTGAAGGTCTCAAGGTGTTTGTCATGCTTTCAAGGAGAAGAAAGTATAAAGTTAAAGTAATGATCCCTTTAAAAGGAGAGTGGTCAAGTGACGATACGGAAAAGCATATTTTTCATCAGTTGGATTGCTTTTATTGCGTATGCGGTTTACTTCGCTCCAAATGGTAACCAAGGATACCTCCATCAATTGATGACCATGGATGATCCGGATCCTTTTTTATTAATGGTGTTTAGTTTTCTTGGGATCTATCCGCTTGTTTTCTCTGCCTTGCTTCTTGGAGAAGATGATAGCCGCTTGCCGCTATGGCCTTTTGTTGCAGGGATGTTCATGTTCGGAGCCTTCGCGTTAATGCCATATTTCTTTCTATCAGAAGGAAAAACTTCAAGACAACGAAGAACCCCAAAGTGGTTATTGAAAGGAATACAATCGGTCTTATTCTACATCTTTTTAATTATTGGAACCGTTGCTTTATTCTTATATGGGGTGATCCAAGGTAACTTTCATCTTTATCTCGAAGCTTTTCAGACTTCTCAATTTGTACATGTAATGACGATAGACTTCTTTATACTAACGTTTTTGTCGTCCTTCGTTATTTACTGGAGGGAACGAAAGAATGGTCAGGTTAACCAGCTTCATTGGCTTGGGTTCATGCCGATAGTGGGGGCTATCCTATATTTGATAAAGAAAAGGAAATAGCTGCGAATGCAGCTATGAGGTAATTAACGAATGAATTATGTTACCTTGTTTAGGTTATCCCTATAGTGGGTATTATTCATTTAACGTCATAAAAAGAGAAAAAAGGTCAATAATTGACAAAAGAGACTTTGAGAGATAGTTTTTTTTGAGTGGTAAATTATTTATAGAAAGTAGGGAAAACAATGAGAGAAGATATGCTGAGAGTTCTCGATCAAAGAGATTATCTAGTAAAAGAGAATCAACGTCTTCAAGAAGAGTTGGAGCAAGAGCGTATGAAGGTTCTCCAGATGAAACAAGAACAAGAAGCACAACAGAAAAAACAAGCTCTTTCATCAATGGGAGCATAAAAGAATAATTCGGATGGGACTCAAACGGATGAAGCATCAGTCTTCACTGGTTTGAGTTTTTTTGTGGTTCCTTCCAAACTCTACTTTCTTGTTATCCTTTCATGATAAAATAACAGAAAATTCTAAAATGGTAGGAGGTCTTTTATGGTTTCTACAAGTAGCAGTGAAGACCAGTGGGACTCTGAACAAATGTATTTAGATTTAAAAGCCGTCTTTGAATCCAGTTTCGATGTCATTTATGTTACGGATGGGGATGGTAAGACTTTGCGTGTCAGTGATTCTGCAAAAATGCTATGGGGAATCGAGCCGAAGGAGTTAGTGGGTAAATCCGTTTATGAGCATGAAAAGAATCATGTGTTTGATCCATCTGTCGCTGCTCTTGTTTTGGAAAAGAAAGAGAAAGTCCAAACCATTCAGACAACGAAAACCGGCAAGAGACTTTTGGTTGTCGGAACGCCCATTAAAGATGAAGAAGGAAAGATTGTGAGGGTCATCAACACTTCCAGAGATGTAACTAAAGAAAATGAATTGGAGATGGAAGTGAAGAAGACGAGAAACCTTTTAGAAGGATATAAAAGACAAATGGAACAGTTGAAAGAAAAAGAGGAACAAGACCATACCATCATACATAAGAGTAAAAAAATGCAGGAGGTATTGATGCTGTCGAAGAAAGTGGCCCAGGTGGATTCTACGGTCCTGATCACTGGGGAATCGGGTGTGGGTAAGGAAGTGATTGCTTCTTTTATTCATCAATGCAGCCCGAGGAAGGACAAGCCTTTCATAAAGGTTAATTGTGGGGCAATCCCTCGCGAATTACTTGAATCTGAATTGTTTGGATATGAAGGAGGGGCTTTTACAGGTGCGAAGAAAGGGAAGAAAATCGGGATGTTCGAAGCTTCTGATGGAGGCACGTTATTCCTTGATGAGATCAGTGAGCTTCCGTTAGACCTGCAAGTGAAATTGTTGAGAACATTGCAGGAAAAAGAAATCCAAAGGGTTGGAAGTACAAAGACGATTAAAATAGATACACG
Source organism: Halobacillus aidingensis (assembly GCF_900104185.1). Lineage (GTDB taxonomy): Bacteria > Bacillota > Bacilli > Bacillales > Halobacillaceae > Halobacillus > Halobacillus aidingensis. The sequence goes on from NZ_FNIZ01000003.1 coordinate 34,249, forward strand.
AATCTTGGCAGCCACAAATCGTAATCTATCACAATTGGTAGAAGAGGGAGAATTTAGAGAAGACCTCTTTTATAGAGTCCACGTGCTTCCCATCCAAATTCCCCCTTTAAGAGATCGGAAAGAAGACATTCCTCCATTGGCTCATCATTTCTTGGAACAATTCAATAAAAAATACCATACAGAGTTGAGATTTTCTTATACTGCTGTGGAGGAAATCATGAATCAACCTTGGAAAGGGAACGTCCGGGAGTTACAAAACTTTGTTGAAAGAATTGCCGTCTTCACAGATGAAAAAGAAATAAGCAATGAAAGCTTTCCATTTTATCAGAACGTTCAATCAAACCATGGAGAAGTGGTCAAAGTCCATGCACTTATTCCTTTCCGAGAAGCTAGGAGACTAGTGGAAGACCAGTTGCTGGCTCTCGCGAAAGAGAAATGTTCAACAATGAATGAAATGGCAAAAGTTTTAGGTGTCAATCAATCGACGATTAGTAGACGAATGAAAAAAGAATAGGTCGTAAATATGCATCCATGCAAATGATCTTGCATGGATGCATATTTATTTATCTACTTATTTATCTATCGATTGAAAAATGACTGCTTTGTAAGGATTTAGAAAATTGGCACGATTCTTGCTTGTATATAACCGAAGAAGAAAGGAGGAGTGTAGGTGAATAATTGCATAAAAGTAGCAGCGGTACAGATGAATTGTGTCCTCGGCCACAAAGCGGAAAACTTAAAGAAAGCGGAAAGGCTTATTAGGGAAGCTTCAAGTGAAGGAGCTGATATTGTAGCTTTGCCAGAGCTTTTCAACACGGGTTATCGAGTGGAAGAAGTCGATCATCATTTGGCAGAAACCATTCCAGGACAAACCACCGATTGGATGATGGACATATGTAAGCAATGTAGCATTTACCTGATTGGATGTATTCTAGAAGAGTCCGATATTAGAGGGAATGTCTATGACACAGCGTTTATTGTCGGCCCTGAAGGAGTCATAGGAAAACAACGGAAAAGGTACTTATGGGATAAAGAGAAACAGAGGTTTATGAAAGGGAGGGAGCCCCTGCAAACGTTCAAGATTGGAGATTTAAACGTAGGGTTACAGATTTGCTATGAAATAGGTTTTCCGGAACCAGCGAGAGAATTAAGTTCCAGTGGAGTAGATGTCCTTTTTTACCCTTCGGCGTTTGGAAAACCACGAAATCATATATGGGAAATCGCCTCTCGGTCAAGGGCTGCTGAAAATGGGACATACGTTGTAGCTTGTAATCGGACAGGCACCGAAAAAGAAGAGACGGTTTTTGCAGGGAATTCAAGAATTGTAGATCCTTCGGGAACTGTTGTTGCGAATGCGGAGCAAGAAGATGAAGTCATATTCAGTGACATCGACATTGATGAAATCATCCGCCAAAGGAAGGCTGTTCCTTACCTTCGCGATTTAGAGCCAAATGATGCCAAAGGAGTTGAGCAGAATGGCTGAGGTACAAATCATGATGTGGATCGGCTTGGTTCTGTTATTAATTATAATCGGTTATTTAGGTTATCTCGGTTACAAAAAGACCAATACCGTTTCTGATTTTTCCATCGCTGGTGAATCCCTGGGACCTGTTATTTTAGGACTAGCATATGCGGCAACATTCTTCAGTGCTTCCACTTTTATTGGTTATCCTGGATGGGCGTATCAATGGGGTTTTTCTTCCATATGGATTTTTTTGACGCTCATAATTGCTTCTCCACTAGGGTTGATTGTCGTAGCTAAACGAGCGAGAAAAATGAATATGACACAAAAGTCACTCTCCTTAGCGGATTGGCTGGGAGATCGGTACAATAGTGACTTTATAAGAGTCGGGACAGCTTTAGTGTGCTTATTCAACATCTTTTATATTGCTGCTCAATTCGCAGCAGGAGCATGGATTTTCAATACGTTGTTGGATATTCCTTATACAATTGGATTAATCATTATTGCCGTTTTAGTTGTCGCCTATGTGTACACAGGGGGATCCTATGCAGATATTTACACGGATGCTGCGCAGGCAGTACTCATGGCCATCATGGGTGTGCTTGTTTTCATCTCTGTATTTTGGATGTTCCCAGGAGGGCTTACGGAAGGGTTTACTTCCATTTCTCAAACACTGGCCGATAGGGATCCTTCAATGGTTTCGCTCATTAACCCTTCTTCTATCGTGTTCTATTCCGTTCCCGCTATTATTGGGGCCTTTATTATCCAATTTGCTTTCTCTTCGCAACCGCAACTATTTAATAAGGTCCTTGCTTTGAAAGATCCACGGGACATGAGAAAAATGATTATGGTTTATGTCTTTGCCTCTTTCTGTTTTATCCTTGTTATTTTTGGAGGTCTATTTGCATCAGTAACAGTGACGGTAGATGAGATCGACCAGGCGATTTTAAGTTATGTATTACAGGCATTTCCACCAATTGTAGCTGCATTTCTCGGTATTGTCGTCATTGCCGCTGCCATGTCTACCACAGATGGAATCTTTGTCGTCATGTCTACATTGGTCGCGAATGATATCTATAGAAAGTTCCTTGTCCCTAGAGGTTACGTGAAAGCTACTCAAGAGCAAGCCGATCGTACTGCTTTGAAAATCAGTCGTTATTCTGTACTGGTTGTAGGGGTCATTTCCTTTATCTTAGTCCTGAATCCTCCTGCTTCAATTGGGATGTTCATCTGGATTGGGATTTCAGGAGTTGCCTCAGGAACGCTTGGCCCACTTCTCGTTGGGTTGTTTTTCCCTAACATTGCGACCACTTCAGCAGCGAAGATTTCCCTCGTTTCCGGTGTAGGAGCATATGTGCTGATTATCATTTTGAACTTTGAGAAGAGTACAATGGCCGCGGGCGCTTGGGCTGTACTTGTTGGCGTCTTTGCCATGTTGGTCGCAGGTTATATGACGAAGAATAAAGAAGCTTCATTAGACTCAGATGTAAGAGAAACGATGTAAGGAGGGAAAGATATGTGGGTCAATGAAATGATGACCATATGGTTGTACGGTTCAATTTTCGCAATCATCATGATTGTGGTATTACTCTTTACCATGTATAAACCTGATGAATATGAGGATGATCAAAAATAGAGGGCTGATCTACTCCTCCTTACTTAGTGAATAGTAGGGAGGAGTTTTTATGTTATAAAACGTATTTGTAAGGTAGAAGGAAAGAAGGGAAATCATAATAGAAGGAGTGGACGTATGGAAAACCTAGGTTACCCATCGATTAAAAGCATCTACAAACACTTACATCAGCATCCAGAAATCAGCTGGCAAGAAAATAACACGACCGACTACATAGAAAGACTTTTAGAAAAAACAAGCTTCAGACTTCAACGTTTTGTTGATTGTCCTGGGTTGGTCGCAGAACTCGGTCAAGGAAAGCCATGTGTGGCCCTCAGTGCAGATATGGACGCTCTTTGGCAGGAAGTGGACGGAGAATTCAGAGCGAATCATTCATGTGGCCATGATGCCCACATGTCGATCGTACTTCATGCTCTCTTTGCATTGGAAGAGAAACAAGCGGAATGGAAAGGGACGTTGCGCGTCATTTTTCAACCAGCAGAGGAAACGATTGAAGGCGCTCTTGCTATGGTAGAAAAGGGAATCGTGGATGATGTTGATTACTTTTTCGGTCTCCATTTGAGACCAATCCAAGAATTGCGTTCAGGAGAGTTTGCCCCAGCCATTCAGCACGGGGCTGTACAGTTTCTTGAAGGACGAATTGAAGGGGAAGATGCTCATGGAGCAAGACCACATCTAAATAAAAATGCGATTGAGTTAGGTGCGGAAATGGTGCAATTGCTCAATAATATCCACATGGATCCAAGCGTGCCGCATTCGGCAAAAATGACATCATTTCACAGTGGAGGGAAAAGTACCAACATTATTCCAGGTCGAGCAACGTTTTCCATTGATGTAAGAGCCCAGACGAATGAAGTTATGGATGATTTGGTGACTAAAATAAAATCTGCAAGTCATGCATTATCAAACTTGCATGGTATAAGTATTGAGGTAGACAAGAAGGCACAAGTTCCGGCGGCGGTGATTAGTGAGGAAGCAGCAGATTATTTGGAACAGGGGATCCTCAAGGTCATGGGAAAAGGTGCTTTAAAACCGGCTATTCAGACGACAGGAGGGGACGATTTTCATTTTTATACGATTCAAAAACCAGAGCTGAAGGCCTCAATGCTTGCTGTGGGTTGTGATTTGAAGCCAGGACTGCATCATCCTCATATGACATTTGATCAAAGCGTCATGACAGATGCTTCTCGTGTGTTAGTAGAGACAGTACTTGGAGTCTTAGGAAACCGATAAGAAGTCACTCTGCATTCTATTGTTTCTGTTGGAAAAGGATGTGGTAAACAATGTAAGGACACGAACTTTTTCAAGGGAGATGTAAAAGTAATGAAAAAGACACAGTTAGGAAAGTCAGACTTACATGTGAACCCGATCGGACTTGGAACGAATGCCGTAGGTGGCCATAACATTTATCCCAACTTGGATGAAGAAGCTGGAAAAGATGTCGTCCGCACAGCTTTGAATCATGGAATGAATTTCTTGGATACAGCATTCATCTATGGGCCTGAACGTTCCGAAGAACTGGTAGGAGAGGTCATGAAAGAGTATAAAAGGGATGAAATTGTTCTCGCAACAAAGGGAGCACACCAATTCAAGGGAGAAGATGTCGTTTTCAACAATGAACCTTCCTTCTTGAAAAAATCTGTGGAAGACAGCCTTCAGCGCTTGAGCACGGATTATATCGATCTCTTCTATATCCATTTTCCTGACGATAAGACACCGAAGGACGAAGCGGTGGGTGCATTGAAAGAGTTGAAAGATGAAGGGAAAATACGGTCCATTGGGGTTTCGAACTTCTCGGTTGAGCAACTGAAAGAAGCAAACAAAGATGGCTATGTGGATGTCATCCAAGGGGAGTACAATCTTTTCAAGCGCGAAGCGGAAAAAGAAATGCTGCCTTATACAGCGGACAATCAAATCTCATTCGTCCCTTACTTCCCATTTGCATCGGGTCTTCTGGCTGGAAAATATGATAAGAATACGACGTTTGATGACTTCCGCGCGAAGAATCCTCTTTTCCAGGGAGAGAACTTTAAACAGAATTTAGCTAAGGTGGATCAGTTGCGTCCTATAGCGGAAGAGAAGAGAGTGGAGGTTCCTCATATTGTATTGGCCTGGTACTTGAATCAACCATCTATTGATGCTGTCATCCCCGGGGCGAAGCGTACGGAACAGGTCGTTGATAACTTGAAAACGTTGGATGTGCAATTGACCGATCAAGATGTTTCAAAAATTAGCGAGATTTTTTCGTAAGTAGATTTGTTCAAAGATTGATATGAAGATGAAAAGCGTTCACCTCTGGTTGGCTAAGAGGTGAACGTTTTTTATGGCATTTGCTGTGGGACGTAACCGCATCAGCATGCGCTGTTTCTTTTTTAATCTTTAATCATATCCTCGTTATTCTTGATCATCTGAGTGACCGCTTCCTTCGGATCAAAGACCTTCTCCCCTTTCAAAAATTCCAGATGTTCTTTATGGGTAGCAAGGGTCCTTTCAATCCCATCCGGATCCTTGAAATGTACCATTTTCGGACGGATCAATTCATAGATGGTACGTCCAATTTCCATTGTAAACGGGTTTTCTGTTTCTTCTAAGATGGCATAGTGGAATTCTAAATCAATATCGACTAGCTCCTGGGGAGTCAAGTCAGGAGCCATCCGTTCCACTTGGGAACGATATACGGCTTCGATCTTGTCCAAATCTTTCTTTTCCTTTGTAATGACCATGTTCATCAACAGCATTTCAAAATGCTGGCGAAATTCGATGAGCTGTTCTAGGTTGTGACTGTGCATGATCAAACTGAAAACGAGTGGATTCATGGTCAGCTTAGAAGAGTTATCCGTAATGAACATACCCTCTCCTCGCTTGATTTGAATGACACCAATCGACTCCAGGATTTTTATTGCTTCCCGGACAGGTGTCCGGCTTACTCCTAATTGTTCGATCAGTTCCATTTCTGTCGGTAATTTATCTCCAGGTTTCAGCTTCCCCTCAATTAAATAGTCCTTGATTAAAGAAACAATCCCCATCGTCTTTGTTTGATTCGGGTGAATTCTGTTAAATGTAAGATTCAATAAAAACATCCTCATATAAAAGTATTTTAATATTTCAGAATTTTCCTTAGAAAGCATTTACATTGAATGAATATTCAGATAATATACTATATATAATACATCATACATATGATGTACTCGTCAATAGCTTTTATTTTTCGGTCATGTATGAAGATGATCTTCATTGAAGTTCAGGAAAAATTAAGGAAAGGAGGAGAAAGATGATAGAAGTCATTGAAGCGCTGATTCAAGCCACTTCAGAGGACCGGGTCACTACGAATAAGACGATTTTGGCCCAGCACGGAAAAGATGAGGTTTATTCAGAACCAAGGAACCCTGATGTAGTCGTTTTTCCAGTAACGAGTGAGGAAGTTTCAGCCATCATTGAAATAGCCAATGAATTTCAGGTTCCTGTCGTTCCATTCGGTCTTGGGACAAGCCTGGAAGGACATGTCATTCCTTACCATGGTGGGATAAGTCTTGATTTTTCATCGATGAATCAGCACATTGAAGTCAAACCTGATGACTTCCTTGTAACCGTGGATCCTGGTGTAACACGGTCGCAGTTGAATAAGAAGTTAAAGCCTTATGGTCTTTTCTTTTCTGTCGATCCAGGTGCAGATGCCACCCTTGGGGGAATGGCTGCTACGAATGCAAGCGGAACGACGTCTGTGAAATATGGAGTGATGAAAGACCAGGTGAGAAGCTTAGAGGTGGTGCTCCCAAATGGGAAGATCATTCAAACAGGGACACATGCCGCGAAGTCTTCCTCTGGATACCATTTAAGCAGCCTCTTTGTAGGGTCAGAAGGAACTCTCGGCTGCATCACAAAACTTACGCTTCAGGTCTACGGAATTCCTGAAACAATTGTCGCTGCCCGTGTATCTTTCAGGAATTTGAATCAAGCGGTGGATGCGGTAATTCAATTGTTATCAGCAGGTATTGAACTTGCAAGGGTGGAGCTTGTTGATGAGGCATCGATCAAACAAGTGAACGAGTCGAATGATAAAAATTTCAAAGAAGCACCGACCTTATTCATCGAATTTCACGGCAATGAAGCGAGTGTCCAGCATGACATTTCTTTTACTGAAGAGTTATTAGCTGATGCAGAAGGAATGGATATCGAGTTTGAAAAAGATGTGAAAGGCAGAAATGAGCTGTGGGAAGCTCGCCATAACCTCGCTTATTCTTTTGTCCATGGTCACCCGGGAAAGAAAATGATGGTCACAGATGTTTGTCTGCCGATCTCACAGTTAGCGATTGGCATCCAACATGCACGCGAACAAATGGATGCGCTTTCACTGGATGGTGCTTTACTTGGTCATGTGGGCGATGGGAATTTTCATGCGTTACTCATGATTGATTCCGATAATGTGGAAGAGAAGCGCAAAGCGGATCTCTTTAATGAAGCGATTGTCCACCATGCCCTTCGAAGAGGAGGGACATGTACGGGAGAACATGGCGTAGGAGTCGGAAAAATAAAATACCAGCAGTTGGAACATGGGGATTCACTTGAGGTGATGCACCAAATTAAACAGGTACTTGATCCAAATCAAATCATGAACCCTGGGAAGATCTTCGACAGGGTATAGGGGGCTGAGTAATGAAAAAAATTTCGTTCTGGTTGGTTTCTCTTTTGTTCTTGATGGTTTTGGCTGCATGTGGAAGTGATGATGCTTCTTCTGATGGTGGCGAAGAAACGTACACGCTTCAGGCTGGTCATTCTTTACCAGAGGATCACCCTTATCATTTAGGATTCCTTGAAATGGCAGAAAACGTTGAAGAACGAACAGACGGACGGGTGAAAATCGAAGTGTTCCCGAACAGTGAAATCGGAGCAGAGCGCGAACTTACGGAAGGGATGACACTTGGAACGGTAGACCTTGTTGTTTCATCAACCGCTCCTGTCACGAACTTTGTTCCAGAACTCGGAGTTCTTGATGCTCCTTTTATCTTTAAAAATCGTGAAGAGGCGGTCAGCGTCTTAGAAGGGGAAGTGGGAGATACGCTCTTTTCCAAAATGGAAGAGGAAGGAATCATCGGACTTTCCTGGGGTGAAAATGGCTACAGGCATGTTACGAACAGTGTGCGTCCGGTTGAAAAACCTGCCGATCTTGAAGGGCTGAAAATCCGTACCCAGGAAAATGAAATTCACTTGGCAGCTTTTGAAGAATTAGGAGCGCAGCCGACACCGATGGCTTGGACAGAGGCATTGACGGCCTTGCAGCAAGGAGTTGTAGACGCCCAGGAAAACCCGGCCATTGTCGCCGACCAGTTCAAACTTTATGAAGCCAACCAGGAATACATGACATTAACCGGCCACGTGTATTCTGTTGCCATTTATATGATGAGTCAGCAAACATACGATGAACTTCCGGAAGACCTCCGCGACATTGTTATGGAGGAAGGTCAGAAGGCCGGGGCGATGGAACGAGACATGATTGTAGAAATGGAAAAAGAGTCTCTTCAAACATTAAAAGATGAAGGAATGCAAATTATTGAAGAAGTCGATACCCAACCATTCCAAGATGCAGTAAAGCCTGTTTATGATCAAATCGAATACCAGGACTTATTGAACCAGATTCTTGATGCACAAGAGTGATGGGGAACTGGGGAAGAGATCCCTTCCCCTACCTCTTCATCCAGAGAGGAGGAGTTATCATCCAACCGTTCTTAAAGTACATAAACCTGGGGATGAAACATTTCCTGAATCTTTTGCTGGCTGTATTGACCGTTTCTGTATTTATGCAGGTGGTCTTCCGTTTTCTTATTGAACAACCGCTCGCATGGACCGAAGAATTGGCCCGGTACTGTCTGATTTGGATCACTTTCCTAGGAGCGGCTTACGCCATGTCACTACGGGCCCATCTAGGGGTGGAGTTTTTCGTTAATTCCTTTCCATTACTAGGTAGAAAAATCATGGCTGTCGTCGCATCTGTCGTCAGTCTTTCGTTTTTTTCTATTCTTGTCATCTATGGATTTCAGCTTGTTAGCAAATCGACGAGCCAAACTTCACCTGTTCTAGATTTACCGATGGGCTTTGTATATCTTGTCATTCCAATCAGCGGCATTTTTCTTATCATTAATTTACTTGCCAATACGATTGCAGATGTGTTGAAAAAGGAGGGCGAATCGAATGACGATCCTGCTCTTTAGTATCTTGATCCTCCTTTTTTTAATCAATGTCCCTATTGCTGTCACGCTTGGGATGGCGGCGACCATCGTTTTTCTGATTGAGGGAAACTTATCAATCATCGTCATTGTTCAGCGCATGTTCAATTCGGTCGACTCTTTTCCATTATTAGCGGTACCCTTTTTCATTTTAGCTGGAAAGCTGATGGAAAACGGCGGCATTTCCCGGCGGTTGATTCATTTTGCCAATGTCATCGTTGGACGAGTCAAAGGTGGATTGGCCATTGTTTCAATTGTGGCTTGTGCTTTTTTCGCAGCGATTTCAGGGTCAGCTGCGGCTACTACAGCTGCCGTTGGTTCTTTATTGATACCGGCGATGGTGAAAAAAGGCTATGACAAAAGCTTTTCGACTGCCTTGCAAGCGGCTGGAGGGACGGTAGGGATTATGATTCCTCCTAGTGTGCCCCTTGTTCTTTACGGCGTGACGGCTGGGGTTTCAATCAGTGATTTGTTCCTTGCGGGAATTGTTCCAGGAGTGTTGGTCGTCGGTTCCTTAATGGTTCTTGTCTTTTTCATTTCTGTAAAAGAGGGATATGGGGGCGGCGAGTCTCATTCCTTCAAAGAGTTTTTGAGAGCATTCGCGGATGCGATCTTAGCTCTTTTGATGCCTGTCATCATCCTTGGTGGTATCTATGGTGGGATTTTCACCGCGACAGAAGCGGCGGTTGTGGCTGTTGTTTACGGGTTGATTGTCGGCGTATTCATCTATAGAGAAATCAAACTTCCGGACTTGACTGAAATCTTTTCTTCTTCTGTCGTCATTTCAGCTGTCATCATGTTCATCATCGCGGGAGCTTCTGCTTTCGGCTATTACTTAACGCGTGAACGTATCCCCGCTCAATTGACGGAAGCGATGCTCGGAGTGACAGATAATTGGATCATCGCTCTCTTAATCATCAATCTCTTACTCATATTCGTCGGGATCTTTTTGGAGACTTCAGCAGCCATCATTATCCTGACACCGATTCTCGTTCCGATTGCCAACGCGATGGGCATTGACCTTACGCATTTCGGCATCATTATGATCGTCAATTTAGCCATCGGCTTTATTACGCCTCCTGTGGGCGTCAACTTATTTGTCGCTGCGAATATTGCGGGGACAAAATTTGAAAAGCTGGTCCGTGCGATCATTCCGTTCATCATCATTATGATTATCGATGTTCTGATTGTTTCCTTTTTACCATTCTTAAGCCTATGGTTCATTCAATAAAAAGACGAGGAGGGATTATATGAAAACTTATCGCTTAGCTGTACTGCCAGGAGACGGCATTGGTCCTGAAGTCGTGGAGGAAGGGATGAAAGTCTTGGACGCTTTAACCAAAGCGGATTCGTCCTTCCAGTTAGAGACCACATCCTTTGATTGGAATTCGGAATATTATTTGAAGCATAACCGCATGATGCCGGAAGACGGTCTGTCGACTTTGAAAGAGTATGATGCCATCTTCTTTGGAGCCATTGGTGACCGTCGTGTTCCTGAACACATCCCGATCTGGGACCTGATCATGCCGATCCGTAAAAACTTTCATCAATATGTGAACCTCCGCCCGATTAAACAATTGCCTGGAGTTCAGAGTCCCATTCAAACGGATGGACCTATAGACTTCTACGTCTTCAGAGAGAATGCGGAAGGGGAGTACTCCAACATCGGTGGTCGGTTATATCAGGAAACAACTGATGAACTGGCGATTCAAAATACGGTGATTACGAAAAAAGGGGTTCAACGCCTGGCCCGTTATGCGTTCGACTATGCTCAGAAGAACGGTGTTAGAAAGATTGTGAACGCAACGAAATCCAATGCGATTGTCCACTCGATGAGACTGTGGGATGAATCAGTCAAAGAAGTGGCCACGAACTACGAAGGCATAGCTGTCGATGATGTCTATATTGACGCCTTGGTTGCCCATTTAGTCCAGCGTCCGGAATCGTTTGAAGTCATCGTCGCTTCCAATTTATTCGGTGATATTTTAACAGACCTTGGAGCGGCGCTTGTCGGGGGATTAGGATTGTCCCCGTCCGCGAACTTAAACCCAGAAGGGGATTTTCCATCCATGTTTGAACCGATCCATGGTTCAGCTCCTGATATTACTGGAAAACAAATCGCCAACCCGATTGCGCAAATATGGTCGGCCGCTTTAATGTTGGAGCATTTAGGAAGAGATGACTTAGCTTTGGTCGTGATGAATGCCATTGAACAAGTGATAAAAACGAGGACAGCTTTGACTCCTGACATGGGAGGGAATGCGAAGACGTTTGAAACCGGAGATGCCATCGTCAAACAAATCTACCATCAGATGTAGGAGGAGAATCGATGAATTTTCAAAATAAAAATGTTGTCGTGACAGGGGCCAATGGTGGAATGGGGCAAGTTATTACGAAGCGGTTTTTAGAAGAAGGAGCGAAAGTAGCGGCTCTCGATCTGCGTGTCGATGAGGTGGAGAAGTGGAAAAGCGAATACGGCGATCAATTCGAGGTCATTTCCGCTAACCTTACAGAGGAAATAGAAGTGAGGGAGGCCGTCGAAAAAGCGACGGAATTCCTGGGACCTATCTCCATATTAGTGAATACTTTAGGAATCGCCCAGCCTGCGACACCGATTGATGAAGTGGAAGTCGCTGATTGGAATCGTTTATTGGCTGTGAATACGACTTCTTTATTCCTTATAAGCAAAGAAGTGGTAAAAGGAATGAGAGAGCAACGTGCTGGTGTGATCACCAATGTTGCTTCCATTGCTGCTGAACGTCCCCGACCTGGTTTGAATGCCTATGTCACATCAAAAGGAGGGGCGTTAGCTTTTACGAAAGCGCTCGCCATTGAACTAGCCGAATACAAAATCCGTGTGAATGCGATCAATCCTGGCCCGTCAGATACGAGTATGCTAGGGAAATTCAGCCCTGAAGGCGGAGACGTCGATCAGGTGAAAGAAGATACGTTTAAGAAAAGCGTACCTCTAGGTGAGTTGGTGACACCTGAAGATATCGCAGAAGCCGCGATGTATTTAAGCTCTGACGGGGCACGGATGGTGACAGGAAGCGTCTTGAACGTTGACGGAGGAAGAGGCCTTTAAAAAGAGGAAGGGGTGAAGGTATGAAGCACATGTATGTAAGTGGTGAATGGGTAGAGAGTGAGGATAAAAGAACGGTAGCCACGAAAGATCCAGCGACACAAGAAGTCATTGCAGAAGTACCAAGAGGCGGCAAAGAGGATGTTCATCGAGCTGTGCTTACCGCAAGGAAGACCTTTGAATCTGACGAATGGCAGGATTTTGCCGATGAAGAGCGCGGAAGGATTCTTTTTGACATGGCAGGGAGAATTAGAGCAGCGTCTGAAGAGTTGGCTCAACTGGAAACGAAGGATACAGGAAAGCCGATTTCTCAAGCCAGAGGTGATGTGGAAGCTGCCGCGCGCTACTTTGAATATTATGCAGGCATGGCTGACAAAATTTTTGGTGAAACCATCCCTATCCAGGCGGATGTATTGGATTACACGGTGAGGGAGCCTGTCGGAGTGACGGCCCATATCATCCCGTGGAACTACCCGATTCAAATCACTTCAAGAAGTACGGCCGCTGCCATTGCCACAGGAAATACTGTTGTCGTAAAACCGGCGGAAGATACGCCTCTCACAGCCTTGAAACTTGCGGAACTTTTTGATGAAACCTCTTTGCCTAAAGGAGTGTTCAATGTCGTTACGGGCTACGGAAAAGAAGCAGGGGACGCGTTGATCCATCATCCCGAGGTCAACCATATCACCTTTACCGGCTCTGTCCAGACGGGAAGGCTCGTCATGGAAGCAGGTTCAAAGAATATCGTTCCTGTCACGTTGGAGCTTGGTGGAAAGTCCCCGAATATCGTCTTTGAAGATGCCAACTTGGATGAGACCGCAAAGTGGGTCGTCAAATCGATTGTTCAGAATGCCGGCCAGACGTGTTCGGCTGGGTCACGCCTTCTCATACAAGAATGGGTAAAGGAAGAATTTTTACAACGAATCCAGAAACAAATGGAAAGCTTAAGTCTTGGGAGAGGGTTGGACGATCCTGACTTGGGACCCGTTTTGTCGCAGAAGCAATACGAGCGGATTGAAATGTTTCTAGACATTGCGAAGAAGGAAAACGCCTCGTTTGTAACAGGAGGCAAGCGTGTCCATGTGGATGGATGTGAAGATGGTCATTTTATTGCTCCGACGATCATTGATGGACTCGATCCCCACAGTGAAGTGGCGCAGGAAGAAATATTCGGACCAGTTCTCAGCGTGTTCACTTTTAAAGAAGAACAAGAAGCCATACAACTTGCCAATGACACCCCTTATGGATTGGTGACAGGTGTGTGGACGGAAAACATCGGACGAGCGCACCGTCTAGCCAGGAAAATAAGAGCCGGACAGGTATTCATCAATAACTATGGAGCTGGCGGAGGCATTCAGATGCCTTTTGGTGGATACAAAAAAAGTGGCTTTGGCAGAGAGAAGGGGCTTGAAGCGCTGAAAAACTATACGATTTTGAAAAATGTCGCAGTCAAGATGTAATCGCAATTTTCTTTGATCACCCTATGAATCAATGAAAACTTTTATCTTGGAAGTTTTCAACTCTATAAAAAAAGGAGATGGGGTCTTGGAAAAAGAAAGGAAGAAAAAACAGGATGACCGGTTCAGAATTGCCAACAGGGAAGCACTGATCGGAGTCGCTCTTGCTGTGTTCAACTTCATCTGGTGGTTTGCTTTCGCTTACGGTCTCGGAGATCGAACACCTGAAGACTATTCATACGTTTTCGGGTTACCTTCCTGGTTCTTTTACAGTTGTGTGTTAGGATTCATCATCATGGCTTTACTCGTCATTTTTGTCGTGAAGGTCTGGTTTGTGGAAGTGCCGTTTGATGAAGAGGATGGTGAACGAACATGAACACACCGGTCGTCATATCACTCGCTATTTTCCTTGTTTTGATTTTCGCCATCGGTTTTTGGTCGAGTCGTTCCCTTAAAAGTGCGACGGGAGATTCTTTCCTTCAGGAGTACTTCCTCGGAGGCAGGCAGCTCGGAGGATTCATTCTCGCCATGACGATGATTGCTACATATGGAAGTGCGAGCAGTTTCATCGGCGGGCCGGGGGTTGCTTACACCCAAGGTTTCGGCTGGGTGCTCCTTTCCATGTCCCAGGTAGCTACCGGGTATTTTGTCTTGATGATCCTCGGTAAAAAGTTTGCCATCATGGCCCGTCGATATAAGGCGGTCACACTCATCGACTACTTGAAAGGTCGCTATCAAAGCAAATGGGTCGTACTTACAGCTGCCTTCAGTATCATCGTTTTCCTTTTTTCCGCAATGGCTGCCCAGTGGGTCGGCGGAGCACGTCTGATTGAATCTCTTACTGGTTTGAATTATACGACTGCCTTGTTCATCTTTGCAGTTTCCGTTCTCGTCTATGTCATCATCGGTGGATTCAAAGCGGTCGCTCTTACCGATACGGTCCAGGGTGTCGTCATGTTCGGGGGAACGCTCATCTTGCTGATTGCGACGATCATGGCAGGAGGTGGAATCGACAACATCATGGCAGACCTTACAGCAGAGAATCCTAACCTCGTCACTCCGTACGGTGCCGATGGTGGGTTAAGCCCGACTTATGTATCCTCCTTCTGGATTCTCGTCGGTGTCGCTGTTGTCGGTTTGCCGCAAGTAACCGTTCGTGCCATGGCCTATAAAAACTCCCGTTCCATGCACCGAGCGCTCATTATTGGAACGATTGTTGTAGGATTCATCATGCTGAACATGCACTTGATTGGTGTATTCGCACGTCCGATCCTTCCTGGTATTGAAGTCGGGGACAAAGTCATGCCTTTAATTGCTCAGGAGGTGCTGCCGCCATGGCTTGCCGGTATTGTTTTAGCTGCTCCGATGGCAGCCATCATGTCCACGGTGGATTCCTTGCTGCTCCTTGTCAGCTCTGCTGTTGTGAAAGATGTGTATTTAAATTACATTAAACCGGATGCTTCGCATACACGAGTGAAGCGAATGAGCTTTGGTGTTACAGCCATCCTTGGGATTTTAGTTTTCCTTATGGCTTTAAGCCCTCCGGATTTATTGATTTGGCTGAACCTGTTTGCCTTCGGGGGACTTGAAGCGACCTTTATTTGGCCTGTGGTTCTTGGACTTTATTGGGATGGCGGGAATAAATACGGGGCGCTTGCATCGATGGTCGTCGGGATTGCTTCCTATATCATCGTCGACCAATTTTTCCCGAGTTTATTCGGTATGCATAACGTTGTTGTCCCAATTCTCCTTTCCTTTATCGCCTTTGTCTCCATTAGTTTATTGACCAAATCGCTCATTCAAAATCAATCCATTTCTCATGACCAATTAGAGAGGAGCATGTAATTTATGTCCCATACACAAATCGAAACGAGAAAAATTCGTGATCGAAAACGGGTCATTTCTTTAACTCAAGAGCTTGTTCGTATCCCAAGTGTATACAGACCTGGAGTTGAGGGTGGGAATGAGGAAAAAGCGGCTCATTATGTGGCTGACCATCTGAAAAAGCTTGGCATCGAAGTTCATGTGGAGGAAGTGGAACCTGGGCGGCCGAACGTCATCGGGGTGATCGACTCAGGAAAGCCCGGACCGACGCTTTTATTTGAGGGGCACACGGATGTCGTGACGGAAGGAGATCATGAATCCTGGACATACGATCCCTTCGGTGCTGAGATTGTTGGGGAGCGGATGTACGGCCGAGGTACGAATGATACGAAAGGGAACCTCTCCTGCATGATTACGGCTGTCCAATCGCTCCTGGAAGATCAAGAAGAATGGTCCGGGAAAATTATATTATGTATCCCCTGTGACGAAGAGGGAATGATGATCGGAATCAAACACTTTATCAAGCAAGGCTGGGCCGATGCCGTAGATGGAGCTATTATTTGCGAACCTGAGGAAAACCAAGTGTGCATCGCCCAGCGCGGAGCTATGAGAGTGGTTTTGAATGCGTACGGAAAAATGGCTCATGGAGCGATCTCATGGAGTGGCATCAACCCGAACTGGCGGATAGCGAAAATCATCGTAGAATTAGAGAAACTGGAAAAACGGGAGCAAGAGCGGCTCGGTAAGCACCCAACTCTAGGCTGGCCCAGTATTACCCCGACGATCTTACAATCGCCGGCCAAAGGGGACGCCCAGATCAATGTCATACCGGAACAATGCATGACAACGCTGGATATCCGCACCGTTCCTGGTCAGGACCATGAGGTATTGAAAGAAGAGCTACAGCAAATATTAGATCGACTTGCCAAGGATGATCCGGATTTCAAAGCAGATTATACGGTCATTGAAGATCGTCCTTGGACATCGACGGAGAAAGATGAACCTGTCGTCACCGCTATTTCTGAAGCGGTCCGTTCTGTTTTGAAAAAAGAACCGGTGTACAACGGCGTTCCTGGTGCGACGGACGGTACATTTTTACATGTAGCCGGTGTGCCGATTGTAACGATTGGAGCAGGAGATCGTGAAGTACCACATCAAATCGATGAATATGTGGATATCGATGAACTAGCAGAAACAACGGAAATCTATAGGCAAGCCGCTTTGAATTTCTTGAACTCATAAAAAGTAGAGCCTTGGATCTATTGGTTCCAGGGCTCTACTTTTATATAATATTAAGTTGTTTTTATTATTGGATATTAAATTCAGCAGCCAATCCTTCTTCCACTTCGGTGTCGGAAACACCCAGACGCTTGATGATTTGGTGTTTTCCTTTTTCAAGATCGTAGGATTCGAGTTTGACAGTATGGGTAGTTGATTCTTTTGGAAGCAGAATATATTCCATAGCTACGACTGCTTCTGGTCCTTCGACAGTCTCCCATGCCTCATTCTCATAAGATTGAATGATGAACCTGGCCCCATAACTTAACCTGGAAGGACCGAAATTGGTGATTCTGAAATCCATCGTGTCGGTGGGAGAGTAGGAAGTCTTGTCGATAGAAACTTCTGCATTCACTTCAGGCTCGGGTGTTACATAGACAATACCGACATAAGTATCGATGACCTCTCCATTCCCGTTCATCATCTCTGCACTAAGGGAATAAAGTTGGTCTCTTTTTTCCGGGAGGGTGGCGACGAGTCCTTTCTCGCCTTCTTTGTACGTCACTTCTTTTACCTTAGCCATTTTCTCTAATTCTTTCGTCCGTTCAATCAGTTCTACTTTGACTGTATGTTCTTCTGGGATCCCTTCTATGTATGTTCCTTGTTCTTCTCCAGGTTGGTTGATTTGAAAATCAGCAATCGGGGCGATCATATTGCTACTGTTAAACCCTTCCCCTGTTTTCGACCCATATCCTGTTTTTTCTAAGATTTCTTCTTCTGTGTAAGGAAAGCGTTCCGTGAACATATACTTACTAGAATCAGGTTCTCCCATTTGACTGGGGATCGCTTCACTATATGGATTGCCCGAGGTTTCTTTGGTCGTCATGCTTTCATAAATCCATAACCCAAATACCGCTATAATACAGATGGTTATGATGCTGAACAGCGTTTTTAGCATTAGACAAATCCCCTTGGTTTTCTTCAATTGTATCACATGGAATATATTACTAGGCTTGGAGTTTGTTATGGGAATTTATGCTAAAATAAAATTAAATGTAAGGCGCCGTTAGTTAACTAAGAATGGAGGCTTTTATGAAGAAATACTTGGAAGGAACAGGGATGACCGCATTCTTTTATGTTCTTGTTCTGATGGTTGGCTACTTTGTGGACACAAGGTTTGTGGGCGGATTTGAGGTATCGGGTATTTTCATTGGAGCACTTACTGTAACCATCCCCTATATCCTGTTAGGCGTGTTTTCGAGTATCATTCTTGGGGAGAGAAGTTCGTTGAAAAGTGTGATTCGTCTGGGTCTTTTTGTCATTATAGTGGAAAGGTTAGCTGTATATCTTATAGGATTTACTCACTTCCTGCGGGATGTTGGACCAAGAGAGCCTGTGTGGTTGATTGGACTGCCCTATTACACACCTGTTTATATATTCTTCGGTGGGGTTGTTAGTCTGCTATTATACATCGTGGTGGCGAGCCTTCAACGAAAGAATGTGAAAGCCGCTTAATAAAAGAGAGGATAAAGAAACGTCTGGATGCTTCTTTATCCTTTTTTTATGAGGAAAAAAGAGTAGGGGAGTTTTCAGAAGATGAAAAATTCAGAATTTATCAATCTCTAGAATCTTCTCCTATGTTACGATAGATTGAGATAACGTTTTCATAGGTGGAGATGTCAGTGAAAGTTTCCCTGCGCACGAAAATTATGGTGTTGATTTTGTCGTTACTTGTTTTGGTGATCGGGCTGTTAGCCGGTGTTTTTGCTTATATGGAAAAAAGAGATGTCGAAGATCAGATGGGACAGCTCGCTCTCCAGGTCGCGAGTACCGTTTCTTTTATGCCTTCCATTAAAGAAGCGTTCGAAACAGAGAACCCATCTGAAGTCATTCAGCCGATCGCTTTGAGTGTGCAGGAGGAGTCGGGGGCGGAGTTTGTTGTGATCGGAAATAAGGAGAGCATCCGTTATGCCCATCCGGACGAATGGAAAATCGGCAGGCGTATGGTCGGTGGAGACAACGAACGGGCGCTGAAGAACGGCGAGTATTACATATCAAAAGCAGAAGGTACGCTTGGACCTTCGTTAAGGGGAAAAGCGCCGATCATAGGTGAAAATGGGGATATTATCGGCATCGTCTCGGTCGGTTTTTTGCTTGAGGACGTTCGTTCCATTGTGTGGAATAAGCTTGAGAATGTCTTTGGTGTCGCAGTCCTTGTATTAGTGGTCGGGGCTGTCGGAAGCCTTTTACTGGCGCGGAGCATAAGAAAAGATACGCTTGGCCTGGAGCCTTATGAAATTACTTCCTTTTACCAAACGCGTGAAGCGATTCTGTCTTCTATTAAAGAAGGGATTATATCCATTGATGCAGCGGGCCGGGTGACGATGATCAACCAGTCGGCCATTGAATTGTTGAACTTGTCCGAGGGAGCCGAGGGACGTTTGATTTCTGAGGTTTTTCCGAATACACAAATGCTCAAGGTGCTGGAAACAGGAAATGCGACCAGGGACGAAGAGATGATTTTGCTGGATAAGGTCGTCATCGTCAATCGAACTCCGATTAAGCATGAAGGGCAGGTAGCCGGAGTCGTTTCCAGTTTTCGTGATAAGACAGAAGTCAGAAACATGGTTCAGACGTTGTCGGAAGTGAAAAGGCACTCGGAAAGTCTGCGCTCCCAGACGCACGAGCATGCCAACAAGATGTATGTGCTGCTCGGGCTTTTGCAGTTAGGGAA
Source organism: Halobacillus aidingensis (assembly GCF_900104185.1). Classification (GTDB taxonomy): domain Bacteria; phylum Bacillota; class Bacilli; order Bacillales; family Halobacillaceae; genus Halobacillus; species Halobacillus aidingensis. The sequence goes on from NZ_FNIZ01000003.1 coordinate 53,880, forward strand.
ACAGGAAGAGGCGAGGGGTATGATCGAAGAAGATTTCCATATGTCTCAAAAGCATCAAGTTATGATTTTTGACCGGATCCAGGATGAAACGGTTCAGGCAATCCTGACGGGGAAAATGAGTACAGCCTCTGAGCAGAAAGTGGACTTCATCATTCAGGAAGATTCGGAATTACGGCGCGTTCCCCAACATATCACAAGGACGGAGTTAGTCACAATGTTAGGCAACATGATCGATAATGCTTTTGAAGCGGTGAGTGGTCAAAAGGAGAAGAAAGTCGAGTTTTTTGTGACGGATGTCGGCCAAGATATCGTTTTTGAAGTGTCAGATAACGGGCCGGGCATACCTGAAGATGTGTACACTTCCCTGTTTGTCAGAGGTTTCTCAACGAAAGAAGGAGATCATCGAGGGTATGGTCTTCATAATGTGAGGGAAATTGTCGAGCGCCTCTCAGGGACCATGGAAGTGGATGATAGTGATGCTGGTGGTGCTGTGTTCTCGATCTTTTTACCAAAACATACAGGAGGTGGACCTGATGAAGGTGATGATCAGTGAAGATGATTTCAGGGTGGCTGAACTGCATGCGCAATTTTTGCGAGTGGTTGATGGTGTACAAGTTGTCGGCAAAGCTTTGAATGCTGAAGAGACTTTAGAGATGCTTGAGGAACAACATCCGGATCTTCTTTTGTTGGATGTGTATATGCCTGATCAGTTAGGCGTCGACCTCCTGCATGACATTCGTTCGATCGCTCCACATACGGATGTGATCATGATTACCGCCGCGAAGGAAAAAGAGATTGTGGAAAAGGCGCTGAAGTATGGTGTGTTCGACTATATCATTAAGCCGATCACGATGGAACGATTTCAAGAGACGATTGAAAACTATCAGGAGCGGAAAAAGCGGATGGCTCAAATTGAGACGTTCGATCAGGAAGCTGTCGATCAGTTGATCAAGTCTTCCAATGAAGCGGCCGCCACTACCATATCTGTTCCTAAAGGCATCGATCCGCTGACGCTTGAAAAGGTGGAAAGGATGCTGTCTGATGCGCGGGAAAATGGATTGACTGCTGAACAGGCAAGCGGGCAGATGGGAGCATCAAAAACAACTGCTCGGAGGTATCTTGAGTACTTGATCAGTATTGGGAAAGGCAAGGCTGAGATGAACTACGGAAAAGTCGGTCGGCCTCAGAGGAAATACTATAGAGGATAAGCTAAGGAGAAACTCGTCATTAGGACGAGTTTTTTTATTGGATTGAAAGGCATGGATAAAACTGTAAGACCTGGTCATCCAATTCTTGGATGACCAGGTCTTACAGTTTCTTACATATTAACTCTCGTGAATTTTATTTGATTAATTGATTTTATGCTTTTAATTTTGATTATTTTGAAAACGATTACATTTAGACCTGTTTCTTATAAACTATCATCAAATAGCAAGAAGAGAGGGGATTCATTATATGAAGAAGCATTTATGGATGATGGGTAGTTTACTAATTGTTTTGTTCTTAGCTGCTTGTGGCGGCGACTCTTCGGAAACGAGTGGAGACGGGGGCGATGGCGAATGGACGCCGGATAAAAATATCGAAATCGTCGCGCCTGCGGGTGCCGGCGGTGGCTGGGATACGACTGCTCGTTCTGTCGGAAAAATCCTTGAAGAAGAAGGCATCACCGAGCAGAACGTCGGTGTCGTCAACAAAGAAGGTGGCGGTGGAGCTGTCGGTTGGTCTTACATAAACAGTACGAACAACCCACACAACATTTTCGTTTCTTCTCCTCCACTGATCTTCGTCCCATTGAACGGACAGTCGGATTTGTCACATGAAGATTTTACACCACTTTCCAACATGATTGCAGACTATGCCGCTTTTGCTGTCGCAGATGATGCCAAGTGGCAAGACTTGAACGAGCTGTTTGAAGATATGAAAAACGACCCTTCCAGCGTAACGGTCGTCGGAACGTCTTCTCCTGGTTCGATGGACCATATGCAATTCGTCACTATTGCTAAAGAAGCGGGTGTCGATATTCAAAAAATCAAGTACGTTTCTGCTCAAGATGGCGGAGGGATGACACAAATCCTGAACGGGAGCGCTGACGTTTATTCTACAGGAATTGCTGAAACCGTCGAACAAGTAAAAGCCGGAAAAGTTCGTGTGCTAGGAATTACAGCAGAAGAACGCTTGGATGGTGAAGTGCTTGAAGACTTCCCGACAGCGAAAGAGCAGGGCATCGATGCCACGTTTGTAAACTGGAGAGGCTTCTTCGGACCTGGAGATATGACCGAAGGACAAGTCGCTTATTATGAAGAAAATCTGAAAGAAGTCAGTGATTCGGAAGCATTTGCGGAAATCCGTAACAACTACGGTTGGGACGAAATGTACATGAATAGTGAAGAATACAGCCAGTTCCTTGATGAACAAAGAGAACAACTTGGAAGCTTAATGGAAGAGCTTGGTTTGAATCAATAATAGATAGGAAGGGTCTGTACGCAGGCCCTTTTCTATTAGATCGAAGGTGATGTTTTTGCTGAAAACGTTGAACCAGAAAGTGAGTATCTTCTTGATTTTGTTCGCTGCTGGTTATCTTTATTTGAGCTATAACTTAAAGGAATACCCTTATGTACCGGTCGATTCGGATTTTGTTCCTAAGATCCTAGGCTTCTTATTGATCATACTTGCCATCTTTTTATTTTTTGATAAATCTTCAGAAACAGAAGAAGAAAAAGAAAAACGTCAGGTACCGAAAAAAGAAATGCTGGTATTGCTCGCGGTCGGTGGCATGATTTTTCTTTACATCTTCTTACTTGAAATCATCGGCTTTGTTTTGAGTTCCATGCTATTCATTTTTGCCTGTTCCTGGTTCCTGGGGTACAGAAAGCTCGTCACGACCATCCTCGTTGCGGTTCTATTTCCACTGATTATGTACCTTTCGTTCAACTACTTATTACAAATCCGATTACCACAAGGGTTACTACCATTTTAAGGGGAGGTGAGTCACCATGGGTGCAATGGAAGGATTAATGCAGGGAATTCAGGTCGCGTTCAGTTGGCAGGGGATTTTGTTCGTTCTGATCGGCGTCGTTGCCGGCACGCTTATTGGGATGATGCCAGGGCTTGGTCCGATCAGTGCAATTGCGATCATGATTCCGATCACATATGGAATGGATCCCTCTGTCGCTTTAGTAATGATGGCGGGTGTCTATTATGGAGCAGTATTCGGCGGTTCGACGTCTTCCATTCTCTTGAACGCGCCAGGAATATCCGGAACGGTCGCCACATCCTTTGATGGCTATCCGATGGCCCAACGGGGAGAGGCAGGAAAAGCATTGGCGATTGCTGCGATATCCTCTTTCGTCGGTGGAACAGTTTCCGTCGTTCTTTTGATGTTATTCGCTCCTGCTTTGTCTGCGGTCGCTGTTTCATTCGGTCCGCCTCAATATTTTGCCCTCATGTTCTTAGGTCTGACGGCAATCGCAAGTTTATCTGATGGCTCTACAATCAAAGCTTTGATTACAGCGACAATCGGTTTTATGGTCGCGACCATAGGAATTGACGGCCAGACGGGGACGAGCCGTTTTACGTTTGGCAATCCCAACTTACTGGAAGGGATCGATTTTCTTGTTATCGCGCTCGGATTATTCGCGTTGGCTGAGATTTGTTTTCTTGTGAAAAACCGGAAGGATCAATCGCTTCAAAATCAAGGTGATATCGGAAGTTTGAAGCTTAGTAAAGCAGATTTCAAAGAAATGCGCGGCCCGATGAGCAGGCAATCGTTCCTCGGTTTCATTCTGGGTGTTTTGCCAGGTGCAGGTGCAACAATCGCTTCCTTCATCGGTTATATTTCAGAAAAGAAAATCGCCAAAAATCCCAAAGAGTTCGGTAAAGGATCAATCAAAGGGTTGTCTGCCCCGGAAACGGCTAATAACGCAGCGACCAGTGGTGCCTTCGTTCCTTTACTGAGTCTTGGTATACCAGGGTCCGGAACAACAGCTGTTATGTTAGGCGCATTTCTCGTCCTCGGTATTCAGCCAGGACCACTCTTGATGGCGGATCGCCCGGAAGTCTTCTGGGGCATCATTGCAAGTATGTACATCGGGAATATCTTCTTGTTGATTCTGAATTTACCACTGATTCCATACATTGCAAAAATATTGAAAATCGCACGTCCAATGCTGATCTCGCTAGTCGCGATTTTCAGCTTGATTGGTGTTTATGCCATCAGCTTCAGTACGTTTGATTTATATTTATTGCTGATCTTTGGTTTCGTGGGTTATTTAATGAGACTATTCAGCTTCCCGGCCGCTCCGTTCATCTTGGCTTTCATCCTCGGTGGCATGATGGAGCAGTCCCTAAGACAGTCTCTTACGGCTGCAGGTGGAGACATGATCATTCTCATCTCCGACCCCGTATCAATCGGACTTTACATCGTAAGTATCCTATCGTTCGTTGTACCGATAGTTCGTAATCGAAAAAATGCACAAGCGGATCAGGCAGAAGAAGAGTCGAATGCTTCCTAAAAAGGAGAGCGTTCGGCTTTTTTTCTTTTTATCGTATGGCTTAAGACAAGACGGTATCGCTCAAAGTTGAGAAAGAATCGCTCAAATGGAGGCATATATCACTCAAAGTAGAAGGAATCACTCAAATGGATCGAGATATCGCTCAAAGTGAAGAGAAAATCGCTCAAATAGAGAAGGATATCACCCAAAGTCGAGAAAAAATCAAATCATCCAGGGCCAAATAGACCTTAAAAATCAAATATAATATGAAAAATTTTTTCAATCTATTGCAAATAAGAGTGAAAACGCTCACACTAAGAGTATAGCCGACATACAAAGCGTCACGTTTCTCACATCGCTGAAATTAAGCCTGATGCGGACCGTACGCCTCCTGTTGCCTCTTTAAAAACAGCCGAATTTTCAGTAAAATAATTTTCATGGCAAGCTACACATTTTAGACACATTTCATAAATGTCATGGATGAGGTAAACAATAAAACAGTGTTCGTGGCGTAAGCCTGTTCACTTACATATTTGGTGCTCATGCTTTATACTAATAAAAGCTGAAAAGTACAGGAGGTAACACGAATCATGGACCAACACAACACGAAAAGTCATGGAATCGATACCGTAGAAATGATGGACGACATGACCTTTGTTTTATTCGGAGCAAGCGGTGATTTGGCGAAACGTAAAATCTATCCCGCTCTCTATAATTTATATATTGAGGGAAAAATGCCGAATTCCCTTTCCGTCGTAGGCCTTGGACGTAGACCTTACACGCAGGAAGACTTCCATAGCATCATTAAAGAGTCTCTGGAATCTTTCTCAAGAAGAGATGTAGACGAATCGAACTTGGACGAGTTCCTTGCTTCTTTCCGTTACTTTATATTCGATGCGATGAAGGATGAATCTTATCAGGGATTGAAAGCCTTTATTGAAGAAAGAGAAAGTGAGCTTTCGATTCCAGAAAACCGTCTGTTCTATCTTTCGGTTGCACCGAAGTTGATTGAGCCGATCTCGGCATCTCTTCACGAAAATGGAATCACGGATACAAGTGGTTGGAAGCGTCTGATCGTTGAAAAGCCATTCGGAAGTGACTTGCACTCAGCAAGGCATTTGAACGCAGAGCTGACAAAAGTTTTCCAGGAAGAGGAGATTTTCCGTATTGACCACTATCTTGGAAAACCGATGGTGCAGAACCTTGAATCTTTGATTCGTCCGAACCCGATTCTGAAGGCGCTCTGGAGTCATGAACAGATTGCGAATGTCCAAATTACAGCAAGTGAGACCGTCGGTGTTGGTACAAGAGCGGGTTACTATGATAAAGCTGGAGCGATTCGTGATATGGTACAGAACCATTTGCTGCAGTTAGTGATGATGACCGCGCTTCACCACCCGGCAAAACTGACGCCGAAAGAAATTGAAGAAAAGAAAAAAGCAATTATGGAATCCCTACGCCCTGTAGAAGAAGATGAAATCTCCAAGCACGTGGTGCGTGGACAATATGAAGCGGGGGAAATGAATGCAGAGCCGATCCCTGGTTATTTAGAAGAAGACGGTGTAGCGGAGAACTCCAACAATGATACGTACTTCGCTGCTCGTTTGTATATCGACAACAACTATTGGAAAGGCATTCCTTTTTACATCCGTACAGGGAAGCGTCTCGAGAAAAAATCGACACGCATCATTATCGAGTTCAAGAACGAAATCGACGCGGATGAAGATGCGGCAGGTGCGGTCTCCAATCTGTTGATGATTGAGATCAATCCGAACGAAAGTGTCGGGCTGCGCATCAACTTGAAGGACGACTCGAACGAGAAGTTCGAGCCTGCTTACATCAACTTCTCTAAAAATCTGGATGCCCAACCAGAAGCCTATGAAAACTTGTTGAATGATGCCATGCAGGGTCATTCTACGTATTTTGCTCATTGGAGTGAAGTGGAGCTATCCTGGAAGTGGGTCCAGCCAATCCTGGAAGCATTCGAAAACGACGCTCTCCCTCTTCACGGCTATCAAGCTGGATCTGAAGGGCCGGAAGCAGCTGAGAAGCTCTTGAACGAAGACGGCTATACATGGTGGTAAGAACTTTTTATAGATAGAATGGAAAGGATTTGATCGGAACATGGATAAGCAGAATATCGGAGTCATCGGTTTAGGAGTCATGGGGGCGAACCTTGCCCTGAACATTCAGGATAACGGCTACACCGTGTCTGTCTACGATTACTGGACAGACCGTGTAGACGAACTGGTCGGAAATGATGAAAACACAGGTAATATTTCTGGAGCTTACAGCGCAGAAGAATTCACCGCTTCTCTTGAAAAACCACGCAAAATCTTGATGATGGTCAAAGCAGGCGAAACGACAGACAAAGTCATCGAAAGCCTAGTCCCTCATCTAGAAGAAGGCGACATGCTGATCGACGGTGGTAACACGTACTACGAAGATACAGAACGCCGCGCATCTTACTTAGAAGAAAAAGGCATCCACTTCATCGGTACAGGATTCTCCGGCGGGGAAGAAGGAGCGCGTAAAGGACCTTCCATCATGCCAGGCGGGCCAGGGGAAGCGTATGCAGAAGTGAAGCCGATCTTTGATGCAATCGCTGCGAACGTCGAAGGTACACCATGTGCTGCCTACATGGGCCGCGGCGGTGCCGGCCACTACGTGAAAATGGTTCACAACGGCATCGAGTACGGTGACATGCAGTTGATCTGTGAAGCGTACTTCATCATGAAAAACGTCCTTGGACTGTCTGCACAAGAACTTCACGAAGTCTTCAAAGAGTGGAACGAAGGCGAGCTCGACAGCTACCTGATCGAGATCACTGCAGACATTTTCACAAAAGTGGATGAAGAAACAGGCAAGCCGCTTGTTGAAGTAATCCTTGATACAGCCGGTCAAAAAGGAACAGGAAAATGGACAAGTAAGAGTGCCCTTGACCTTGGAGTGCCTCTTCCGATCATCACAGAGTCCGTGTTCTCGCGCTTCATCTCTGCGATGAAAGAAGAGCGCGAGAAAGCAAGCCAATACCTGACTGGTCCAGAAGTTACTTTTGACGGAAACAAAGAAGAAGTCATCGAGTCTCTACGCAAAGCGTTGTACATGAGTAAGATCTGCTCCTACGCCCAAGGTTTCGCGCAGATGCGTGCACAATCGGAAGAAAAAGGCTGGGACCTTCAGTACGGCGACATCGCGATGAACTTCCGCGGCGGCTGCATCATCCGTGCTCAGTTCCTGCAGAAAATCAAAGATGCTTACGACAAAGACGAGAACCTGACGAACCTGCTTCTCGATCCTTACTTCCAGGACATCGCAACATCTTATCAAAAAGAGCTTCGTGAAACACTCGCTCTTGCGATTCAAAACGGTGTACCGGTACCTGCGTTCTCAAGTGCCCTTGCTTATTACGACAGCTACCGTACAGCCAAGCTTCCAGCGAACTTGCTGCAAGCACAACGTGACTACTTTGGTGCGCACACGTATCAGCGTATTGATAAAGAAGGTACGTTCCATACGGATTGGATTAATGGATAATAGTAATGAAAGAGCGCAAGCCTTTAATATGGCTTGCGTTCTTTTTTTTGGTTTCAATTCCAGGTAGTAAGTTGAGGAACGCGCATAGAAGGTGAGAATCGCGCGCAGGAAGAGTGATTGGTAACGAAAAGTGTAAGTGTCGATCAGAATAGTTTGATTCACGCCCAAGTTACCCAACTTCTCGACCTTTACATCTAATTGTAAAAATAAAAGCCAGAACATACGCTCCCTGCATGTTCTGGTCTTTCTCAACTAATAGAAGCTTTGTCCACCTTATCAAAATAAGGATAGTGACTAAGGTTCAAAGAGTTGATTCCGTAATATTCTTTTAATGAAATCGCTACGCCGCCAAGAGAGCAGGCTTCCTTTCCTAAAGATGAAGTGACAATCTCTTGGTAGTTGTTCATTCTTGAGTTCAGACGCTTTTTCAAAGAAATGAGCAAGTGTCTGTGCTGGTGCATGAATTCACTGTTGATAATGACGATTTCGGGATTGAAAATGTTAATGATGTTATTCAATCCAACAGCCATGTAATCCAGGTATTCTTCTATTATGGATTCATCCTTAATAGAAGCTAAGTCAAAATCATCTGTTGAATGCTTGATGTAACCTTTCGCTTTCAGAGTTCTTTTCAAGGCATGTTCAGAGGCGTAAAGTTCCCAGCAGCCCTTATTACCACAACTGCATTGTAGGCCGTTTCTTTCGACGATCATGTGGCCGATTTCTCCTGCGAACCCCTGGCTTCCTTTGTATATATCATTTCCTTCTAATATACCAAGACCGATACCAGAGTACATGGTGATACTGAACAGGTCCTCCATCGGATAGTGGTACACTTGTTCAGCATAAACGGTCAAATTCGCATTGTTGTCGATGTGTATCGGGATATCGAAATGCTTTTCAAATGCTTCTTTCATGTTGATGTTGTTCCACTGGACTTTTGGTGTGAAAACGATGTTGTGATCGTTATTAACAATGCCGTGTATGCCTATTCCAATCCCTGTTAACCCTTTAGGCGACTCGGACACACGATGTTTTTTAAGAACATCATGAACGTTTTCAATCACTTTCTCGATATTTTTACACACATCCTCATCCTCGGTTTGGACTTGGTAATTGGCGAGTGGTTTACCAAGCAGGTTGGCAATTTGAATTTGAGTCTGTGGCATATCAAAGTCGATTCCGATCGTGTAACCTGCCGCTTCATTCATTTGAAGAAGAATCGGTTTTCTTCCACCATAAGAAACCTCGGAAGGACGTTCGATGATCAATTGCTCTTCCATCATATGATTGATTTGCGAGGATACGGTGGAACGGTTCAGTCCGGTTAATCTGGAAAGTTCAATTCTTGATATGGATTGATGCTCAATGATGTTTTCTAATAATATACGTTTGTTCAACGCTTTGATGTAAGTGGCATCTCCTGTGCTCATTTGAAACCCCTTTCAAAAAACTCTTGAAATTTATTTTGGTTACCTTTATTATATGATTAACAGTTTGTTGTGTAAACAAACAAAGTTTTGAAAACGCTTAAAATATTTGAGGGGAGAGGTACATGTGCAAAAGTTAGGTTTATGGTCGTTGTTGTTGATTGGTTCATTGCTTATGCTTGCCGGTTGTGGAAGTTCTGATTCTGAAGCTTCAAGTGATGGGGGTTCTGGTGGAGATAGTCAGGAACTGCGTCTCGCTCATAACTTGAGTGAAGATCATCCGGTTCACAAAGCTCTTGAAAAATTCGCTTCTGGTGTAGATGAAAAGACGAATGGTGAGGTTACAGTTAAAATCTTTGCCAATGGTGTTCTAGGCAGTGAGAAAGAAGTACTTGAACAGCTCCAAAGTGGCGCAATTGACATGACGAAAGTAAGTGCTGGAGCACTTGAAAGTTTCTCAAATGAGTATTCTGTTTTCTCTTTACCTTATATTTTTAAAAGTAAAGATCATTATCGAAAAGTAATGGAATCTGATGTTGTGCAGGAAATCTATCAATCTACTGAAGATAAAGGGTTTGTAGGCCTTACTTACTTTGATTCTGGTGCACGTAGCTTTTATACGAAGGATACGCCGATTCAAACACCTGCCGATCTAGAAGGTTTAAAAATTCGTGTCATGGATAGTCCAACTGCGATTCAAATGGTAGAGCTATTGGGCGGAACACCGACGCCGATGCCATACGGGGAAATTTACACAGCGCTGCAACAGGGAGTGGTTGATGGAGCGGAAAGTAACCCGACTGCATTAACGACAGGTAAACATGGCGAAGTAGCGAAAGCGTTCTCACGCAATGAACATACAATGATTCCGGATATCGCAATCATCAGTAAGCAGACATGGGACAGCCTTTCTGATGAACAAAAGACAGCATTCGAAGAAGCAGCTAAAGAAGCTACTGAATATCATACGGAAATCTGGAATAAAGCGATGGAAGAAGCTGTAGCAGAAGCAAAAGAAATGGGCGTCGAGTTCAATGATGTGGATAAAGAACCATTCATTGAAGCCGTTCAGCCGATGCACGAAGAATTTAAGCAAGACAATAGAATTGCAGAGATCATGGAACAAATCAAGAGTTTGACTGAATAAAACAAAAGGTGCTCATTAAGGTGGGCACCTTCATCTTTAAGGGGGCGGAAACCTTGTTATATCCAAGGATGACAGAGAAAAGACAAAAGAAACCATTGGATGGCGTTTGGAAGTTCCAGCTGGACCCGAGCGGAAAAGGTGTTGGAGAAAGGTGGCCATCTCAGGGGATTCCGTCCCCGATACATATGCCCGTACCTTCAAGCTATAACGATATTACTACTTCTGAGGCGATTAGAGACTTCTTAGGAGATGTGTGGTATGAAACGTCTACCTATGTGCCCTCGGAATGGATGACAGAAAGGATCATTTTAAGATTCGGAGCAGTTGCTCATCATGCTAAGGTGTGGGTGAATGGCCACTTTGTCACGGAAAGTCATAATGGCTTCCTTCCTTTTGAGGCCGATGTGACTCCTTTTGTAAATGAAGAAAAGATGAACCGCATCGTTGTGAAAGTGAACAATGAATTGACATGGGACATGCTTCCTCCCGGGGATGTTATAGAAAAAGTTACAGAGGACGGTGAAATCAAAAGGACCCTGCACCAGCAGCACGATTTTTTCAATTATGCAGGTATTCACAGATCTGTTTTCCTATATACGACACCACAAACGTTTATTCATTCGCTTAATATTGGTACCGATTTCAATGGAGAGACAGGAATAATAACGGGGGAATCCGAAAGTCCACCATCAGCTTTTGTCTATTATTCTTTGAAAGATGATCAGGGAGAAATCATAGCTGAAAGACATGGAGCTACCACAGAAATACAGGTCCCTGAAGCAGAAGCTTGGAGCCCTGATAATCCTTATTTATACAAGTTGGATGTCTACCTCAAGGATGGGGAAGGGACAATTCTCGATCATTATTACTTGAATGTCGGTATCAGAAAAATCGAAGTCAAGGACGAGCAGTTGTTGCTCAATGGATCCCCTATTTATTTAAAAGGGTTCGGAAAGCATGAAGATGCTGTCATTAGAGGAAAAGGGTATGATCCTGTCACTAATTTAAGAGACATGTATTTAATGAAGGAAACAGGAGCGAATTCGTTCCGAACCGCTCATTACCCCTATGCAGAAGAGGTTTTGCAATTGGCAGATCAACTTGGATTTTTAGTCATCGATGAAACGTCTGCCGTTGGCCTGTTGAGTCAAGGAGTACCAGCGACGGGGAATCTGGAGCCCGTTTTCAGCAATGGGAAAATTTCCAGCCACTTGAAGGAGTATCACTTGGATACGCTTCAAAGATTAATTGAACGGGACCGTAATCATCCGTCTGTCATCATGTGGTCTCTCTCGAATGAAGCTTCGACGATGGAACCGGAAGCGGAAGTCTATTACAAGGATTTGGTGGAGCTTGTTCGGAAGCTCGACGACCGGCCGATCATGAATGTGAACTTGATGCTGATTGAACCGGAGAAATGTTTCGTATCCAAACTTGTGGATATCATCGGTTTGAATGTTTATTTTGGCTGGTATTCGACACCGGGGGATCTGAAGGCAGGTACAGCCGAACTCAGGAACTATCTCGAAAGATGGGCGAAGACGCACGACAAGCCGATCGTCATTACGGAATATGGGGTCGATACAATGCCGGGACTTCATAAGGTACCCGCCGTCATGTTCTCGGAGGAATTTCAAGTGCAGTTTTTAGAAAAGTACCACAATGTTTTTGATGAGTTTCCAAAAGTGGTTGGTGAACAAGTTTGGAACTTCGCTGATTTTATGACCAAGCAGGATACGGTACGGGTGGACGGGAATAAAAAAGGAATTTTCACCCGCGACCGTCAGCCGAAGATGGCTCAATACACACTGCAAAAGAGATGGAAAAGCCCGTTAAGGGAGGGGAAATAAATGGTTGCAAAGATAAAAATGGTGTTAGACAGAACAATCATGGCTGTCACTACAGTGTTTACCGCTGTTCTTGTCATCGGTGCGATCTGGCAGGTGGTCAGCCGTTACTTCTTTAATGCGCCAAGTACAGTGACTGGTGAACTACTAAGGTTTTTGCTTGTATGGACAGCTATTTTGGGAGCGACCTATGCGTTCGGTTCCAACCAGCATTTAGCTATCACTTTTTTAAAGAACAAGTTTAAAGGAAAGATCCGTCTTGGAGTAAGGATTGTGAATGACGTGTTCATCTTCGCATTTGCGATTTTAATTATGATCAAAGGCGGAATGGAAGTTGTCAGTATTACGATGACACAAACGACACCAATTTTGAATATTCCCATGGGTGTGGTTTATTCAATCCTGCCGATTTGTGGTGTACTCGTCGTCATTTATAAATTATTGCTTGTGAAAGAGTACCAAGAAGAACTCAGTACAGGAAAGGAGGGGTAACGGATGGACATGGCATTACAGGCTTCACTCATATTGTTCGGTGTTTTCTTTTTGTTGCTGGCATTCGGAGTTCCGATCTCCGTGGGAATCGGAGTTTCTTCATTTATCACTGCTTTAAGCGTCGTTCCATTTGATGTGGCTGTTTTCACCGCTGCACAAAAAATGGTCCAGGGCATTAACAGTTTTGCGTTGCTCGCCGTTATCTTCTTCATCCTGTCCGGGAGTATTATGAACAATGGCGGAATTGCGATCAGGTTGATCAACTTGGCGAAGTTGATTGGCGGGCGTCTGCCGGGCTCTCTCGCACATACGAATGTCGTCGGAAATATGCTTTTCGGGTCCATTTCAGGTTCAGCCGTAGCATCAGCTGCTGCCATCGGTCGAGTGATGGGGCCGTTACAAGCGAAGGAAGGATATGACCGTTCGTATTCTGCGGCGGTAAACATTGCTTCTGCACCTGCGGGGCTATTGATTCCGCCTAGTGGTGTATTGATCCTTTATTCATTGGTCAGTGGTGGAACGTCCATTTCTGCCTTATTTATGGCAGGTTATTTGCCAGGTATATTAATGGGACTTGCCATCATGATCGTCGCTTATTTTATTGCAAAAAAGCAGTCTTATCCTGTCGCTGAACGTCCGACTTTCCAACAAGGTCTCAAAGTCGTTTTGGATGCGATTCCGAGCTTGTTGCTGATTGTCATCGTTATTGGTGGTATCGTAGCAGGTATTTTTACGGCGACAGAAGGTGCGGCGGTTGCGGTTTTGTATTCGATTATTTTGGCGGCCGTCTATCGTGAAATCAAGCTGAAAGACATTCCAGATATTCTTCGTGAAACGGTCGTCATGACAGGAATTGTTTTATTCCTTGTCGGAGCATCTTCAATCATGTCCTGGGTCATGGCATTCACAGGGATTCCAACAGCGATCAGTGATCTGCTTCTGCAAGCGTCGGAGAATCCGATCATCATTCTTCTGATCATGAACATTATTCTACTGATCATCGGTACATTTATGGACTTGACGCCAGCCGTACTGATTTTCACACCGATTTTCCTTCCGATTGCGATGCAGCTGGGGATGGATCCGGTTCATTTCGGAATCGTGCTCGTCTTCAACCTCTGTATCGGAATTATGACGCCTCCTGTAGGTAGTGCGTTATTCGTCGGTTGTAGTGTGGCGGATGTCTCCATCGAGTCGGTGCTCAAACCATTGACGCGTATGTTCATTGCTCTAATTATTGCTTTGCTCTTAGTGACTTATATCCCATGGATCAGTCTGGCCCTGCCAGAATTGTTCGGACTTTTGTAAATAAAAAGGAGAGTTCTTATGATTACTCAGCTATCGTTTACTTGGACAGACGCTCGAAACAACCGTGTCACCTTTGAATCAGAAAGCAACCAAATTTCACTATATATTTTAAAAGAGGGTGTGTTCCGGGTCCACCATCATTCAGGAAGTGACCTTGATGAAAGAAAAACGTGGGCCATTGCACCTGGGATGGATGATGTGCCGTTTGAAGGAAGGGGAAGGGAAGATGTCTCTGCTTTTTCCCTTCCTGTTTATGAAGCAGTTGAAGAAAATGGTCACGTGTTGATTTCCACTTCGAAATTGATGGCTGAAATCCATCTTCATGGCTTTTATATCGATTGGTATGAAAAGAGGGACGGAGAGTGGTTGAAAGTCGCCGGTGACCGAAAGACCCAAAGTTATAATTTTGAGAATCAGCTGGGTGAAGGCGTGTTCCACTATATGGAGCGTGACCAGGAGGATCGTTATTATGGTTTAGGTGAAAAAAGTGGAGACATGAACCGTCATCACAAGCGTTACCAGATGAGGACCATCGATGCGATGGGGTATGACGCAGAAAGAACCGACCCATTGTATAAACATATCCCATTCTATATCGTTCAATCACCGAAAATAAGTACGGCTTACGGTCTATATTACGACAACTATTCGGACAGCATTTTCGATATGGGAGCAGAACTGGACAATTACCATGGCTTATACCGTTATTATCAGGCGAAGTCAGGGACACTCGACTATTATTTCATTCTCGGTCCATCGGTGAAGAACGTCGTCGAAACGTACACATGGATGACAGGGAAGATGGTCCTTCCACCGAAATGGAGTCTAGGATACTCGGGTTCTACAATGACTTATACCGATGCGCCTGATGCTCAAGAGCAGCTTAAGAAATTTGTGGATGCGTGTAAACAATACGACATTCCATGTGATTCCTTCCAGCTCTCTTCCGGTTACACATCCATCGGAGATAAGCGTTATGTCTTTCATTGGAACCGGTCCAAAGTGCCAGATCCGGAAGGGATGAACGAATACTTTCATGAGAATGGCATTCAAGTGTGTGCCAATATCAAACCGGTCCTGCTTACGGATCATCCTCAATATGAAAAAGCAGCCGAAGAGAACCTGTTCATTAAAGATCATACCGGTGATTCCCCTGAGGTTTCGCAATTTTGGGATGCTGTTGGATCTTATGTGGATTACACCAATCCGACCGCCATCCGATGGTGGAAGAATCAGGTGAAAGATGCCCTATTACGCTATGGGATTGATTCCACTTGGAATGATAACAACGAATACGAAGTGTGGGATGAACGGGCTATGGCTCATGGCTTCGGCAAACCGCTTCCTGTATCAAAAATCAAACCGATTCAAACGCTCCTTATGATGAAAGCATCTTTGGAAGCTCAACAGGAATACGATAAAAACCGTCGTCCATATCTCATATCCCGCTCTGGTGGTCCAGGCATGCACCGATATGTCCAAACATGGTCCGGTGACAACTACACAGCGTGGAAAACGATTCGTTATAACTTGAAGATGGGTCTCAGCTTGAGCTTATCCGGCATTTACAATTTCGGCCATGACGTCGGTGGTTTTTCAGGAAAAGCACCGGAACCTGAATTACTGATCAGATGGATCCAGAATGGCATTTTCCACCCGCGTTTTACGATCCATTCCTGGAATGAAGATCAGACGGTCAATGTTCCATGGATGTATCCGGAATATATTGAAACCATCCGCCACTGGATGAAAGAACGGGTCAAATGGATGCCGTATTTCTACCACCTTTTATACAACGCCCATAAACAGCAGCAGCCGATACTTATGCCGACCTTCTATCATTTTGAAACAGATGAAAAGACGTTCGAGGAAAATGATGAGTTCATGGTCGGGGAAGATCTACTAGTGGCGAACGTCATGGAAAAAGGTCAAACGACAAGAACTGTGTATTTGCCTGCAAATGACCGAGGATGGTATGACATGAACGCTGAAACATGGCATGAAGGTGGTCAAACGTTGACCGTGGATGCTGATCTTCATCAAGTGCCTTTATTCGCTCATGGAGGTGCCGTGTTCCCAATCAGGGATGGAGAAATTTCCTTCCGTCATAAAGAAGACGATGCACGTGGGTTACTCGTTTACCCGGCCAAAGGCGCTGCCACAATCGAGAAATCTTTTTATGATGATGATGGAGAATCTCTGGATCATGAAAAGGGTGTGGCGAGCTGGTTGACCGTAAAAACGGTGACGGATGACCAAAACGTCCAGGTGGATGTAAGTATGAAGGGTTCTTATCAACCTTTGTATGAAAAAGTACGCATCTATTTTCCGGAAAGTGAAACGCGTACGGTAGTTGTAAACGGTGTCCGTTTGTCTGATGACTTCTATACGGACTTGAATGTGAAATTTTTAAAGGAAGGTGAAAGTGATGAGTAATTTTATTTCAGAGGACTTTTTACTGACCAACGATTATGCGAAAACGCTTTATCATGATTTTGCCAAGGATCTCCCAATCATTGATTTTCATAATCATTTGCCTCCAGATGATATTTCAAAGGATGTCACGTTTAAGACACTGACGGATATATGGCTCGGTGGCGATCATTATAAATGGCGGCTGATGAGAGCGAATGGCATCGATGAACATTATATTACCGGCAATACGGATGAAAAGGAGAAGTTCAAAGCATGGGCTGAAACAGTTCCGAACACGCTCGGAAACCCACTGTTCCACTGGACTCACATGGAACTGAAAAGGTATTTCGGAATCGATGACTTTCTCAATCCTGAGACAGCGGATCGTATTTGGGACATGGCAAATGAAAAGCTTCAGAATGGTGGGATGTCCACGCAACAACTATTGAAAAAAGATCGTGTCGAGTTTGTCGGTACGACGGATGATCCTACCGATGACCTGGCATTCCACAAAGAATTGCAGGATGGAAATCACCCGTTTCAAGTCGCTCCATCATTCAGACCGGATCCTGGCTTGAAAATCGATAAAGAAGATTTCAATGCCTGGGTACAGAAACTGGGTGAAGTGACGAATACGGAGATTCAAAAGTACTCCGACTTCCTGGATGGATTAGCTGAACGTGTTGATTATTTTGATCATCATGGATGCAAAGCCTCCGATCATGGCATTGATGAGATGTTTTATAAACCAACGGATGAGCAAGAAGTGGCAGGGATTTTTGATAAAAAAATGCGTGGAGAGAGCCTGACAAATGTTGAGGTGGAGAAGTATAAAACATTCACGCTTCAATTCCTCGCCTCCCTATACAACAAAAAAGGTTGGATTATGCAGCTTCATATCGGGGCGATGCGAAACAACAATACGAAAATGTTCGAACGTGTGGGTAGAGATGCGGGGTATGACTCACCGGGAGACCGCTCGCTTGCAAAGCCTTTATCCCATATGCTCGACTCTATTGAATATGGGAGCGGTCTTCCTAAAACGATCCTCTATTGCTTGAACCCGAAGGATTATTATGTGCTGGCGACGATTGCAGGGAATCATCAGGACGGAAGCACGGCTGGAAAAGTTCAATTCGGAACCGCCTGGTGGTTCAATGACCATATCGACGGCATGGAAAATCAAATGAAAATCCTCGCTAATGTCGGACTGATCAAACATTTTGTCGGGATGCTGACAGATTCACGTTCTTTCTTATCATTCTCCAGGCACGAGTATTTCAGAAGAATTCTCTGCAATCTATTCGGTACATGGGCACAAGACGGGAAAGTACCGTCAGATATTGAATGGCTGGGAGCTTATGTGAAAGATATCTCTTATCATAATGCAAAAGAATACTTCGGTTTGAAGAATGGAGTAATTCTATGAAAATGAGTTTTCGTTGGTATGGAGAGGACGATCCTGTCACGCTCGAACAAATCAAGCAAATCCCACAAATGAATGGCATCGTTTCAGCTATCTATGATATCCCTGCCGGGGAAGTATGGCCGCTGGAGAGAATCAAAGAATTGAAAAATGCGATTGAATCCGAGGGCCTTGAGCTTACAGTCATTGAAAGTGTACCCGTACATGAAGATATAAAGTTAGGGCGACCAACGCGGGATCATTATATTTCCAACTATCAACAAACGTTAAGAAACCTTGGTGAAGCTGGCATTTCAACGGTGTGTTACAACTTCATGCCCGTCTTCGACTGGACGAGAACCAATTTGACTGAGCCTCTACCAGATGGGTCCCATTCTCTTGCTTATGAAGAATCAACCGCTCGAAGCTTAAATCCTTTAGATGGAAAACTGACGCTTCCAGGCTGGGACCTTTCCTATCAGTCTACGGAATTGCAGGCCATTATGGATGAATATCAAACCATAGGTGAAGAGCAACTCATGGAGAACCTTATCTACTTCCTGGAAAAAGTCATACCAGTAGCAGAACAAGTAGATGTAAATATGGCTATCCACCCGGACGATCCGCCTTGGAACATATTCGGATTACCAAGAGTTGTAACGAACCGCAAAAATATTGAACGTATTCTTGGAAGTGTGGAAAGCCCCCACCATGGACTGACGTTTTGTTCAGGATCTTTCGGAGCTGAAGGGGAGAATGATTTGCTTCAAATCATAGAAGCTGCACGTGGACGTATCCATTTCGTCCATGCTCGGAACATCCGTTGGACAGGGGAGCGTTCATTCCAGGAAACTTCGCACTCGGTTCATGAAGGATCTCTTCCAATGATAGAAATTATAGGAAAACTTATCGACTGTGGGTATGAAGGTCCGATACGCCCTGATCACGGAAGAATGATCTGGGGAGAAGAAGGACGGCCCGGGTATGGATTGTATGATCGTGCCCTCGGGGCGACGTATTTAAATGGAATCATCGATACATGGAAAATGAATCAAAGAACGGAGGATAAAGATGAAGCTGCCATTTCAAGTAGATCTCAATCATAAAGTCGCCGTCGTCACGGGTGGAAGTGGTGTCTTAGGGTCCGTTCTCAGCCGAACTTTAGCTCAATGCGGCGCAAAAGTCGCCGTTCTTGCGCGAAACCAAGAAAAGATCGATGAGGTTGTCACTTCCATTACAGAAGACGGGGGTACAGTTAGAGGTTACAGTGTAGATGTTCTCGATTCGGAAAGTCTCCAAGAAGTGAAGAAAAGCATCAATGAAGAATGGGGAAAGATCGACATTCTGATCAACGGTGCAGGGGGAAACCATCCGAAAGCAACGACGAGCAGCGAGTATTTTACTGGCGATGAGGAAGAGGCGCAGTCCTTTTTTGATCTGTCTCCCCATGCCGTTGATGATCTGTTTCGATTGAATTTTTCGGGCACTTTAGTTCCGACACAGGTGTTTGCCAAAGATATGCCAGGTAATGACGGGAGTACCATAATCAATGTGTCATCCATGAACGCTTTTACCCCGCTTACGAAAATTCCGGCCTACAGCGGGGCTAAAGCAGCAGTCAGCAACTTCACCCAGTGGCTTGCGGTCCATTTTTCTAAAGTGGGGATCAGAGTCAACGCCATAGCCCCAGGTTTCTTTCTTACCGATCAAAACCGAAACCTTCTGCTTAATGAAGCGGGGGATTACACAGAGCGCGCGGATAAAATCCTGACCCAGACGCCGATGGACCGATTCGGTGAGGCAGAGGAACTGGCAGGGACGATTCTCTGGCTGGTCGACTCAAAAGCATCCAGTTTCGTGAATGGAATCGTAGTTCCTGTCGATGGCGGTTTTTCCGCTTATTCAGGAGTATAAGGAGGGAAGAAGATGAAGAAACTTGATGTGTATCAACAATTGCTGAACAGTAAATTAACCGTGGTCGTTCGTGGAAACTCACCAGAACAGGCCATCGAAACCGCTGAGGCCTGTATAAGAGGTGGGGTCAAAAGTCTTGAGTTCACGTTCACTATTCCTCAGGCGGAAAAAGTTATCCAGCATTTTTCAAATCATGATGGGATCATCATCGGAGCAGGGTCTGTCCTTGATTCTGAAACCGCTAAATTAGCCATTCATTCAGGAGCCGAATACATCGTCGGACCGAATTTCAGTAAAGAAACGGCCAGGCTTTGTAATCGATATCAAGTCCCTTATATTCCAGGATGCATGACCGTGAACGAAACCATCGAAGCGCTTGAATTTGGTTTATCCATCGTGAAGCTGTTTCCTGGCCAAGCCTTTTCCCCTTCTCATATCAAAGCGGTCAAAGGCCCGGTCCCTCAAGTGGAAATCATGCCTACAGGCGGTGTGGATCTTGATAACATCCAGGACTGGTTCCGAAACGGTGCTGTTCACGTAGGAGTCGGAGGAGAGATTACTAGACCAGCTCAGCAGGGGAATTTTGAAACAGTTACCGCGAATGCAAAGTTGTTCATTGAAGCGATTGAAGAGGTGTTCGTATGAGTAGAATCGTCACTCTCGGAGAACCATTGATGCGAATGACTCCCCCAGGTTTTCAAAGAGTCAAAGAGACGAAGGAATTCCAAGCTACCATCGGTGGGGCGGAACTCAATGCATCTGTAAATCTAGCAAACTTCGGACATGAGGTCACGTTCGTATCCGCGGTTCCAGACAATGACCTGGGAGAAAATGTGAGAAAATTCCTTCGGGAGCGGAACGTCAACGATCAATGGGTGAAAAGGGAAGAGGGACGGCTCGGTGTCTATTTCGTTGAAGAAGGATATGGACCCCGTTCAGCAAAAGTGACGTATGATCGCACCTACTCTTCCTTTTTGCAAGTGGCAGGGCAGGAATGGAAGTGGGACGCTATCTTCGAATCTTGTCAATTGTTCCATGTGTCCGGTATTACACCGGCTCTTTCGTCCTCACTGAAGGAATTCACTCTTCAGGCGGTTAGAGAAGCTCGCAAAAGGAATGTCCTCATAAGTTTCGATTGTAACTATCGAAGCAAATTGTGGAGTGAAGAAGAAGCAAAACTCGCTTTTGAACAGATTCTTCCTTATGTAGATATCTGTTTTGCCGGACAAAAGGACTTCACACATATTTTGAATGTAGGTCCAGAAGAGAACTTTCATCCAAGTCTATTAAAAAAATACTTCAGAGAAGCTTCGCAGGATTATGGAATTTCCCTTTTCGCCTGTACGAACAGAGAAGTGATAGATTCACAGAGTCATCAACTACAGGGTTTTCTATTTAAAAATGATCAGTTCATTGAAAGTCAGAAACATTCCATTCAGGTTTTGGACCGAATCGGTGGTGGAGACAGTTTTGCCGCAGGAATTCTGCATGGAATGCTAGAAGGTTTGGATGAGACGTCCATTCTTGATTTCGGAATGGCTTCAAGTATCTTAAAGCACACGGTGAAGGGAGACCATTCTTCTTTTTCTGAAGATGAGGTGTTTGAATTTATGAATGCTCACCTTCATGATGTGGTTCGGTAATGTAAAATGAAAAAGTCATTGAAGATTCACTCTTCAATGACTTTTTTTAGTTCAACCTATTATTTGAAAATCATCACTTTACCAACTGTACCATCTTCACTTTGACCAGTGACTCTGAACTTCAGTCCATACTCAGGAACATTACGCCCTGCATCAACTAGACCTTGGTTGGAGTAGTCTGCACTGTCATCGAAAAGAGGTGTGCGCTTCGTGTAATTATCTTTCATGGTTACACCAAGAAGATCTGTGTAGTCTAAATACATTTTCTCTGACTTATCCAAGCTGAATGCGGCATCGTGCACTTGGTAACGTGTGCCTGCTACAGCTCCATCACTCCATTTGTTTACACGCTGGTCTGCATCGACAACGCCGACAAAACCATCCCCAGGGTGAATGCCAGTCCAGTTTTCAGAGTATTGG
Organism: Halobacillus aidingensis; assembly: GCF_900104185.1. Lineage (GTDB taxonomy): Bacteria > Bacillota > Bacilli > Bacillales > Halobacillaceae > Halobacillus > Halobacillus aidingensis. The sequence goes on from NZ_FNIZ01000003.1 coordinate 75,928, forward strand.
TTATCCACGTACCAAACGACAAGTCCATCATCAAATGTCATGAGACTATCTCCACGGCGGATGTTGGCTAATCCTTCATCGACACCGTTGTGGCTACGCCATTCAAGAAGATAGTAGTGTTCAGATTGTTTAATTCCATCTTCTTTCGTGAAGCCGTCAAGTGTGAACTTTGCTTCACCTTCTGCATCATCAAATAAAACTTCTTCCCCGTCTACGACAACTGAAAGATCATCAGCGTATAGACCTGGATTTGATACTGCAGCATCTGTCACGTATTCAATGGCAACTTCAACTTCTTGTCCTGCGTAAGCAGAAAGGTCGAAGGAAGCGTCGATCCAACCATCAGAACTTCCTGTAATTCCGTGACCGCGGTTAGAATCATGCGGGTTGGTATCTGTTGTAATATCACTTGGAATTGGTTCCCCGTTAACAGTGACGTATGCATAATCCCAATCTGTTTCAATATCGTACCATGCCTTGAAATTGAATTCCGCACTCGTAGCATTTGTAAGATCGACTGTGGTGGTTAGATAGTTGTGAATTTCATCAGCACTACCGGAGAAGTACTCATATTCACCACTAGCTGGTTCGTTGATGACCGTTTCTTTTTGTGGCAAGTTGACCTTAACGACATCATTCTTTGTACCTTTTGTATTCGCTTCATCTAAAAGGAACTCCATGCCTTTTTCGTTAACATCATCAACATTAATTTCTGTTCCGGATAACCAGTTTCCTTCGGTACCTTCACTGTCTACGACAGCAGAAGCTTGAAGCATTTCTTTTGCATAAGGACTGAATCCTGTCGGCATTGTACCAGGAATGTCACCTGCCCAGCTTCCGCTTGACATGATGGACCAGTAGCTGACCGGCTCCCCTTGTCCTGAATACTGTGTATCATATTCGTCTGGAAGGCCGAGGTCATGTCCGAATTCGTGCGCCATAACTCCTACAGCACCGTCTTCAGGCTCAATGGTGTAATCGAAGGCTGCCATTGCACCGCCCCAGTATGGAACAGTCGCGTCTGTACCTTCAAGCGCAAATACGCCTCCAAGATTCCAGCGGTGAGACCAAATCGCATCAGGACCTAGGGAACCTCCGCCAGCTTCTTCACCAACTCCAGAGTGGATGACCATCAAGTGGTCAACTAATCCATCAGCCTCGAGATAGTTTCCGTCACCGTCTAGGTCATAGCGATCCCACTTGTCATAGTCAGCAAGGTTTACTTCTGGATCAGCAGCTGCAGCTTCAAGAGCTTCTTTAACCAGCCCACGAGCATTGACATCACTATCATCTTCTGTTGGGTAGTTACCACCATAGGCAGCCGCTGGTTTACTAGCCGTGTACCAGCCAGCAACTTCACCTTCGACAGAATAACTTCCACCGGATTGCTGTTCATAATATTGTTTCATAGATACATAGTTTTTCCCGTCTGGACCAGTCCAGCCACCATCACCAAATAACATGTCCTGGTAATGTTCACGGGAGTACGCATCTTCGCCATCGTAATACATGTCTGTTTCATCAGCAGTCATAGAATTATGAGGTTTATCAGGATAGTCGATCAGAAGAACTAGAACTTTATCGGTACGCATTTCGCCGTCATAAGCTTCTTCCTCTACGCTATCAGGAGCATCAGCTTTTGCTTGTCCAAGTTTGTTTCCCTTCCCATTCGTCAGACTGTTATTTTTCATGGCTTTTTCTAGTTTTGCCTTGGTATCTGCTTTTTCATCATCTAACTGACCTTTCGCTTTTTCAGCAGAAGCCTGTTTAGATTCCAGGAACTTCTTCAAGTCCTTCTCAGCTTCGGCAGGTGAAGCGTCTTTCGCGATTTTTCCACTTTCCTTCAACATCTCGATCAATCGTTCGTCATTCGCAATCGCTCCGTCGAAAGGCATGCCTCCTTGAGAATGTGAATGAGTTTTATGTACGTTCTCATGACCGGTCGTCGGCATTTCGAAAGCACTGGCGCTCATTGGCCCTACAGCGAGCGCTAAGGCTAAAGCGGATGTTACAATCTTTGACGTTTTCTTCAATAAAATGACCCCTTCCTTTAGAAACCCTTTTTATCCTACATTTTCTAATTTATCAAAAAAGAGAGAATAATCAATATTATTTGATAATTATTCAGAAAAATAAGAAAAAAAGACTACCATTTGTCATTCGTGGTAGTCTTGAGTGTTCATCATCCGACATAATTTAATATTAAATGTCATAAATTGAATTTCATACTTTGATTGAACTTATAGAGATTTGTAGGGTTGGTAATGATACAATAAGCGCCAGGTTTGGTGATTACTGTAATCGCATACCGACACTTAGAGAAGCATTTGCTAGTTGAAGGTAAAGAATGAGCAGTATTGGGGCATAAATACATGGGATAAACGACGTAACATCATGGTATTTCTATTCGTAATTACGTCTTTCAATTACAGACAGATACTTTGTAGACACATACTTGTTCCAATTCTATACTCAGAGATTCTAATTCATCAAACTGGTTTTATAGGAATGTACATAATCCCTGCGCTGGTCATGACTCGATAAACAGCATCTGTTGTTGGGTTAAGGTCTGTTCTTAACCATACTTGCCCTACCACAGGATTTTGAGGGTCACTCGTTCTTTTTTCAACTATTGTGGTGTCATGACTAACGACAAGGTTTTTTCTCCCTTTATCACTGACACGATCCAGGGGCACATTTCTGGATAAGTCGACGAAATTATAAGACGACCTAACAGTGAAATCTACGACAGACCCGGAGTGGGTAATCTCAAACAAGTCCCATACCATGCCTGTAAATCTGTTATCTTGGCCACTGGCTGTAATGATTTTCTTTGTAGAATTAGAGGGTTGGATTTGAAGGTTTGAAAATATATTTCCTGTTGTTTCAAATGGGACCGTTTCGCTTCCCTCAAGCACAATCATATGGACACAATCTTCGATGGCGATATTGTCAAAGTTATTCGCGTTTACCCAAGCCCTGCCGCTGCTAGGTTTTGTTGCGCGAAGATGTATTCCTTTTTCAAAGCCTACGATTTTAATGTTGCTGAAGTTTACAAATGAAATTTCGTGTTCGTTTCCTCCTGAGTAAAGGTAAATCCCAGTGCCCCCGTTATCCCCCATCCAGTTCAGTATTGTAATATCATCAATCTGTGTATTGTTCCACGTGTTGTAGAACTTTTGTGATCCATTCAATGAAATGGCTTTTCTTGTATATCCAGTTACGTCAATAGCAACTTTTCCACCTAAAAAGGAAGCATCTTGTTCTATGATGAATCCGTCCACATTCGCTCCCAACATGTAAACCGTAGAGTAAGCAGACAATAGACGTACACCTTTTTTTATAGTAATTGTGCTCTCTAAATAAAAACTTAGATCATCAGAAAATACGGTTTTTATGGAATGTTGCTCTGCATAGTCAATCGCTTTCTGTAACCTATCTGCATCACTTACTCCTGAAAAGTCAGATACTCGAATATAGACGGGTTGGGAACTTGACGAGTTACTGTCCTCAGGTTTTGAGGATAAAAGTGAAACAATCCCGTTTATTGCACTTGTCAAATTGTTGATCTCATTCTGAAGTTCTTCATTGGAAAACACCAATTGGTACACCTCTTCTTTTCAATATTTTCCTTTTTATTTACTATAAAAGCTCTCTTAACAAGAATTTGATATGTTCATTCTCACCTTAAAAAGCCGTCAAGATTTAAGACTGTATTATATGAAAAATATATACAATTGGTTCTTACGTCTCACGTGCATAAACAACGATGTTAAAACTCTAGGCGTGAGGTGAAAATCCTCCTATGTTGGCTGAAAGTAAAAGGTGGGTCTTCAAAAAATGTGTTCTTTCATAAGAATAAACGAGGAAAAAATTTACTTATTATAGTGTTATTGCGAGTATTTTAAAGATTTAATGATAAATCTGTTCTCTAAAGTGAAATATGGGTATATTTGAGGTTTTCCATATGTTTACCAAGGTTATATAATTAATTTATACCATTCTTAATAAAGAACGACCGGAGAGAATGCAAAGAACTACAGGAGAAGGAATAAATACCAACAAAATACATGCAGTGTTGTGTGTAGTTCAATTGCGGTCGGCAGAGTTCTCAAATTTATGAGGTTGAACTTTATGGAATTTATTGGATTATTTTGTTTGACACTGTTGTTTGTTGGTTAGTAGCTACTTAATAAGTGCATGAAATCATTTACTAATTATCTAAGGTGTTAGGAAATAGTAATCTGTTTAATCTTTGTACAAAAAATACTAAAGAGGTGGAATGAAAATGATCGATTTGCACAGTCATATACTACCTGGGTTAGATGATGGAGCACAAACGATGGAGGAAAGTGTTGAAATGGCCAGATTGGCTGTTGAACAAGGAATCGATACGGTCGTTGCTACTCCACATCATCTTCATACACGGTATAGTAATCCAAAGTCGCTTGTCATCCAAAAAACCATTCAGTTGAATGAGGAACTCTTTCAACAAGGAATTGATTTGACCGTGCTCCCTGGGCAGGAGATAAGACTCAATGGAGATCTTGAAGCGTTTGAATCGGAGGAATTGCTATCTATCAATAAGAATAGTGGTTATGTTTTTCTCGAATTGCCGAATCATGAGATTCCTCATTATGCTAAAAAGATGATGTATGACATTCAATTGCTTGGTTACAAGCCTGTTCTCGTTCATCCAGAGCGCAATAAAATGATTCGACAGCAACCGAATGAACTTTATAACTTTGTGAAAAATGGTGCTATCACTCAAGTAACCGCTGCAAGTATAGCAGGGAAATTAGGGAAAGAAGTTCAAAAATTTTCTTATCAAATGATTGAATTCAATCTGACTCACCTTGTAGCCTCTAACGCTCATGACTCCAAAAAACGTGGATTTTTCATGAAAGAAGCTTACAGCAAAATTGAGAAAAAGTTCGGTGCGGATCTCATGTATCAATTCATGGAAAATGCTCACGTCGTCCTTGAAGGAGAGATGGTTTATACGGATCCACCTGAGCGTATTAGAACAAAAAAACGGCTGGGAATTTTTTAATCAGAAGGAGTACTTAGAAGAACTGCCTTCAAAAGCAATGGTTCAGTTTAAGAAAAACTATACACGCAAAGCCTGTCGTTCATGCTATGAAAAAACGCAAGCTCTTATTAGGGAGGCTTGCGTTTTTTCAGTCTTTATTTGTTATTAAACAAACAATTGGCCAACTACCTTTTATGTGCCTTATACAGGTTCTTTTTTATTAGGCTATAGCCTTCAATCTAGGTCCTTACTTACCAAATATTTTTTCAAGGAGCGTATGCGTTGAATTACAAGGTTTTTATGCTTGCTTTAGCTGTGCTTATCCTCGGTATTCTATTTGTTTACGAAAAATATGAAAATCAACAACAATCCTTAGAAAAAGCTTCACTGAAAGAGGAGATAAATATTGAAGGTTTTGGTGCCAAAGGAAACGACGATAAGGATGATTCAACGGCTATCCAAGAGGCTATTAATTATGGTGTGAAACATGAATTAGGGAAAGTTAAGGTGACAGGTAATCAAAAATTCATCCTTCAGAAAGGGATTATTTTAAAACAAGGGATTGAGCTGGAATTAGGAAAGAACACCACTTTAGAAGTTCAAGGTGACTTTAGGGTTTTTGAAATCATGAAAAATGCCTCAATTACAAATGGCATCATAGAGGTGTCTGATAAAAACTTCTCTTCTGAAGTCCTTTACTTTGATGGCGAACAAAATTTTTGGTCTTGGGAAACTTCAAGCATTGAGGGGATGAATATTATAAATACGAGTGATGAAAACACGGGAACAGCTATAGCACTTGTAGCTGACCATTCCAATGAATTTATTAGTTTTGTCGATTTTTCATCGATAAAAATTGTAGGTTTTCGAACAGGAGTTTTCATCAAGGCTGAAACACCAACTGGAAAATATAACTTTGTTAATGGCAATCGCTTTATTAATCTTACGTTGGATGATTGTGTCGAATGTATCGTCATAGAGAGTTCTAAATCTATTCCTAATGAGGTGTCGGGGAATCAATTTACTGACTTTCAAATTCAATTGTCAGATGCTACAGAAGAGGTCTTAAAAGTGTCTGGATCAGATAACCGCTTTCAAGGAATGATCTGGGACGTGGAATCATATGCCTCGGAAACTAAGATTGTAAATTTCTCCGCTCAGTCTATGAGGAACAGTCTGATTTCTAATGTGAATGAAACATATATCGTTGATCAAGGGGATAACAACTCATACTATCCACAGTCCACCCCCTGATCTTAGCAGCTTCACAATTATGAAATGGATCATTATTATATGGAACACCTTTTTATACCTCTCTTCCAAACCAAAGTGTAGGAGCAGGAGGGTGTAACAATAAAAACATTAAATAAAAGAGTGATCAGTTTGAACCTTTAGTAAAACTGATCACTCTTTTTGTTCTTTAAACAGAACGAAAAAGATAAAAAAAGAGAGGTATTGGAAGTATTCGCCACGAAAAGTGTCTTATCAAGAACAAATAAGGTGGATTTGGAGTTTTGCTATTAAAGATAAACACTCTATAATGAACATAATATACTTTATAAAGAACGGGCGTTTGATGGTTCTTTATAAAGAAAATGCGGATAGGCAGGTGGAGTCTAGTGAAAGCATTAGTGACAGGTGGGGCTGGTTTTATTGGATCACACATCGTAGATGAATTACTTCTACAGAATTTTGATGTAATCGTTTTAGACAATCTATCAACAGGAAGGGTAGAGAACATTTCTGGTCGTGTGATTCACTATAACGTAGATCTCAAAGATAACTTGGATTTAGTGTTTGCCAAGGAAAGGCCGGACATCGTTATTCATCAAGCGGCTCAAGTTTCAGTTTCTTATTCAATGAAAAATCCAGGGTTTGATGCGGAAGAAAACATCAAGGTGACAGTAAACCTGTTAGAAGCCTGCGTGAAATATGGAGTGAAGAAGTTTATTTTTGCTTCTTCAGCAGCTGTTTATGGTGCACCGGAATATTTACCTATAGGGGAGGATCATCCTGTAGATCCTTTATCGTTTTATGGGCTGTCAAAGAGAAATGCAGAAACCTATATTCAAATGTTTTCTAACACATTCGGTTTGAACTATACCATTCTTCGCTATTCCAATGTTTATGGAATGAGACAAAATACAAAAGGGGAAGCCGGGGTAGTGGCCTTGTTCATCGATCAAGCCTTGAGAGGGGAGGCTTTATCCGTTTTCGGAGATGGGTTGCAAACGAGAGATTTTATTTTTGTTAAAGATGTAGCCAAAGCGAATGTAGCCGCCTGTCATTATGGTGATCGAAAAACGCTCAATATCAGCCAAGGAACTAAAACTTCTATATTAGAACTTATTGAAGAACTGTACTTTAACATAAGTGATTCTATGAGGCCTTCTTTTCATGATGAACGGCCAGGGGATATCCGTCATAGTTTACTTTCCAACCAGGAGGCTAAACATTGGCTTGATTGGGAACCCTCTTATACACTATCGGACGGCATTCAATTAACAATAAAATATTGTCAAAGTCATCAAGTGCACACTTATTAGATATAAACTTTAATGAATAGGTGGAGGTTGTCATGCAAGATCAGATGGATATTAAAGCTTTTTTCTCTGTTCTCAAAAAGAGAATCCTTACAATCTTTATCGTCACCTTTTTCGTGTTTATTTTAGTCGGAGCTGTTTCAATATTTTTCATGAAGCCTACGTATGAATCAATGGAGAGTATCGTTGTCGGTGATTTGAACAAACAAACGACTGAATATGCGGAATCGAGAGAACTTAATATGTTGCTTGCCTCTACCATCGATTTTATTAAAAGCCCCAGCGTACTTAATTACGTAAGCAACGAATTTAGTATCAGTTATGAAGACATAGAAAAACAGGTGGTCGTACAGAATACGAGGAATTCACAGATTGTGAATGTTGTCGTAAGAGGAAGTAGTCCGGATGATACAGAAAAAATAGCGAACATGATCGTTGTTACTACTGTAGACAAGATGAATCAGCTGTTTGATGTACAAGATATATACATCTTAAGCGATTCTCCTAATGGAACCACCGCTGAAAAAATCGGTAGCACTACACTGAACTTGGGAATTGGGGTAGTGATTGGGTTATTAGCTGGGATCGGAGTCGCTTTTTTGAGGGAACATTTAGATGATTCAATCCGAACCGTTTCTCAAGTAGAAAAGGAATTGGGGATTCTGGTCTTTGGTGATCTTCATTTGAAAAGGAAAACTTCACGAAAGAGGAAACATGAAGAAAATCCTATCCAGAGAGGTAGAAAAATGGAAGTCGTAGAAGGGGAGAAAAAAAATGAGGTCAGTGTCTGAGAAGATTAAACAGAGATTAATGCTCAACGAACAATATGTGAGCACTCAGCAAATACGCATGATCCAAATTCGAGTGAATCGATTCATCCGACACGAACCTTCAGCGTTGATGCTTACATCAGTAGATGAACATACGGAAAACTCTTTGATATCTGCGAAATTAGCTATGGCTATGGCTCAACAAGGTAAGAGAGTGTTATTGGTCGATGCGGATCTATCGTCTCCTACTCTCCATGATTTTTTTCAAAAAAAGAATGAATTGGGTTGGGCTAATGCTGTTCTAGAAAGGAGAGGTGTACAAAATATGATCAGGGAAACACAGGTCCCTAACCTATGCCTCTTAACTACTGGATGTACCCAAAAATTTCCACAGGGAATGTGGATACCTGAAAAAATTAAAGGGGTCGTTGAGGAATGTAAGAAGGCGTTCGATCTCATTTTATTTACGTCTCCAACATTTTTATTTAGTGCTAATGCTCAATTGTTAGTCGAGTACTGTGAAGGTGTTATTTTGGTAGCTCGAACAAATAAGAGTAAGAAAGAAAAGTTAGTAAACACTGTAGAAGCAATTGAAAGGTCTGGTAGAGAAGTCTTCGGCACCATTCTACAAACGGGATAAATGAAAACTTTGAAGGAGGGGAGGAGCAGGTGAACAAGGAAAAGAAAAATTCCATTGGATCAAATATCCTTCATCTATTTTACAGTACGGCCCTATCTAGTATTTTGAATGCTGCTGCTCTCATTGTCTTGGCTTCCTACCTCCAATCCAACCATTATGGAGTGTTCAGTGTCGCTTTAGCCTTTGCCATGATTATGGGGTACTTTACAGATGCAGGGTTAAGCGATATCACACTCCGCGAAGGTTCTAAGCCCAAGGTGAAATTACAGGAACTGATTTCTTCTTATGTGAAGATGAGATTGGCTCTTCTTGTGGCCACCTTTTTCATTGGTTTCTCCTTCATTCACATGTTCAACTCAAGTAACGGAGAGTTGATTCGTACGGCTTACTATTTAATTATTCCTATGGTCACTGGTGTCGCCTTACAAAGCATAGGAACGACTTTCTATCAACTTATTGAAAAAATGCAATATTACGGATTGATCCGTATGGTCTCATCATTTTGTCTTGTTACAGCAATGGTGATCGGGATGGGGCTCCAGTTAAACCCTCTCATCATGTGTGCGTTATATGGATTCTCTTATTTAACAGCAGGAATTTTTGGTCTGATCTTAGTGATGAAGGACGTATCCATTCGGTTTTCATACCCTTTCCATAAAGGTCTTTTCAAGAACCTGGGTTCCTTCACATTGGGGGGCCTCCTGTTTGTTTTGCTGCCGCATATTGGGCCTATCATTCTTGAGAAAACGATCCCGATTGCTGCAGTGGGACTGTTCGCTGTGGCTTATCGAATCCCACAAGCTTTGCAGCAAATTCCTTTTATTGTAGCAGGAGCTTACTATCCCGTTTTATTTCGTTCTTTCCAAAATCAGAACTTGGAACGACACCTTGACCATCGGATTACGCAGACAAAAATCATGTCATTGGTCGGTATGATGATGGTTCTTCCTTTTTTTTACCTTTCTGAATACGTCATCAAGGTTTTATTCGGGACGGAGTGGTTAGGTGCGGCTTTTCCACTTAAAGTTCTTTCACTTATGCTTTTACTTCAATCCATAAACATAGCATTAGCGGACGGTTTAACAACGATGGAAAAACAAAATTTCCGTACATTTATACAATTTGTCACTGTTATCGTCGGTGTAGGCATGTATATAACCTTAAGCCTTTCTTATGGCGTTATCGGTGCTGCCATTACTGGAGTGGCTATCGAAGTTTTGGCTCTTCTAGGTTTTTGGTTATGTTCACCAAATCGATGGGTACTGTTCAAAAAGTCCTTATTTCCTTATTTATCCTACTTTTTTGCTGGCTTACTTCTTATGGAATGGCTAGAGACTTTTCATGCCATACTTGCACTGAGTCTCCATTCCATCCTTGTGCTGCTGCTTCCTTTGCTGGACACTGAACTAAGGCGAAAAATCACCGTTTATACTCAACATTGGATATTGAAATACAAACAAGGACGAGTGCCGAAGCATTCAGGAGGGGTGGGAAATGGACCTTCAAAAGCCAACGGATCATAAAAGAAATTGGACTGTATTTTTTCTATTCCTGCTGATCACTTTAGCTAATTATGGTGTTCACATAGGGTTTTCATTAAAACCTTATATGATCTTTTCCCTCCTTTATTTTGTCATTATGATCGGTCAGTTCCGGTTCTATCATCTGCAATTATATGAAGTGGCTATGCTCGCATTCTATCTGATTTACTCGTTTACAGGCGCATTCTCGCTATATCCTGCCTCAAGTATAAGGATAATGGCTGGTGCTTTTATCTATTTGTCTTGTTACATGGTGATGAAATCCATACTTGAAGGGGTCCATCAATCGATCATTGATAAGAGTATTGGATATGTGGGTCTGATCTTCAATACAGCGAGCCTTCTTTTGTACGTGATTGGACTTAAAAGTGTCGACTACTTTTTTGATACCGAGGGAATCCGAATATCTCAATTCGGATTGATGATCGATCGCAACTATCCTAGATTAATTGGCTTACTCCAAGATCCTAACTTTTTTGTTTTTTATAATACTGTTTTCTTCGCCTACTATTTATGTAATTCAAAAGGATGGTTGAACAAAGCAGGATTGATCTTGTGTATTACGACGAATATCCTCACTTTTTCTAGAGGAGGGTTACTTGTCATGCTGGTCCTCTTCGTCTTATATGGAATGATTAACCATCCTTTCAAACAATTGAAAATGACGATGGGGGTCATCCTATCCGTTACCTTTGCGTGCTATATAGCCATCGTATATTTGAGATTTGATTTGTTTTCCATATTAGAATCGAGAATGAACGACTTTACGAGTGACGGGGGCAGCGGTCGGATCGAGTTGTGGGGGCGAGCCTGGGAATATTTCACCACCCACAAAATCGTTGGAATTGGTGCCTTCAACTTTGCGGAATACAATTCCTTTGAATATGGGGATAACCTTTCCGTACACAACACCTTCTTGGATATACTCTCTGAATCGGGTCTCTTTGGCATATTCTTTTATCTTTTGTTTTTATTACTTGTCGTTTATCAACTGTATCAAAGTAAAATTCACAAACATAAACCTTATCTTTTTTTAACAATTATAGGTATGGTCCTTCAAATGGGCTTTCTATCTGTAATCATCAATGACATTTTTTTTACGGTCTTGGCGATCTTATCGACCTATTTAAATCGATATAAAAGGAAGGCGCAGGAAAGTACACCTTCTGTGACAACGGTACAAAAAGTATCATGAATGATATGAATAGGGGTGATTCCAATGAATGTCTTGTTACTAACGGATAAATTAAGCTTTGGAGGAGCAGAGATTTACTTCTGCAAACTCGAAAATCATCTGGAGCATCCAGATCTCAAGTTTTTCTATGCTGCAGGTCCAGGTGATTTACAAAATAGAATCCAGCATTTGGATCGTTATGTTCAATTAAAAAGAGAGAAACATTATGAAAATTTGTTGAGATTGAAAAAAGTAGTGAAACTCAACGGTATTTCTTTAATTCATGCGAATAGTTTGCGGATGGTGCTTTATGGAATTGCTCTGAAGATGATGACACGCAAGCCTATTAAACTTCTCTACACAAAGCACAATATCACCTGGTTGGAACTGAAAAGCAGAAGAATATTCTCCACGTTAATGAACGGGTTTGTCGATCGAATCATTACTGTGAGCAATTTTGAAAAAAAATCGCTCTTAGAATCCGGCGTTCGAAAGGAAATCATTAAAACGATTTATAACGGTGTAGATCTAGAGCAATTTATCTTTAGAGAAAAAAAAGAAGATCAGGACTTCAATGTGGGAGTGTTGGCTAGATTATCTAAAGAAAAAAACCTTGAATTCTTTATTGAGATTGCCAGGAAGTGCAAAGGTATGAAAAATGTGAATTTTATTATAGGTGGAGACGGACCGGAAAGGAACAAGTTGGAAAATTTAATTCAACGGTATGGTTTATCTGGGAAAGTAAAGATGCTTGGTTCAATCAAGAACCCGGAAAAATTTATCGAAGACATGGATATCATGTTGCTCACTTCAAATCGCGAGGTTTTTCCCATGGTCGTTTTGGAGTCGATGGCTGTAGGTACCCCCATCATATCCATAGATAGGGGAGGGATAAGTGAAGCACTCCTTGAAGGGCAAACGGGTTATCTTGTTTCCGAACATTCCACTGATGCATTCTATGAAAAGATTTTGACGTTATTCGGGGATTCGATGAAGCATCGGGAATTATCTATAAAGGCACGGCGGCGGGTGGAAGAAGAGTTTTCTTTAAAAAAAATGGTAGATGAGACACTACAAGAATATCTAGAACGAAAAGATTTCGTTTAGAGAGGGGGAGGGTTATATGAAGGTTGAAAATATGAAATTTGGAATTATTATAGATGAACTTTCAGGAGAAAAGTGGAAGTATGAAACACTTCATAAACTGAAAGAAATGGAAGGTCTTGAGTGTTCCTTAATAATTAAGGTTCATGCTGGTGAAAAGAACCAGTCCTATAAAAGCCAAGACCACAATATAAAAGATCTTTTCCCTCATTGTAGTTACAAAATATGTGAAGTTGACAAAGGTGTACTAAAGCCAAGGGACCTCTTACATTTAAGGGCTTATCATTTGGATTTTTATTTAGATTTAAGTGATGTAAGATTTGAAGGCGAATTTCTTAATCTACCCTTGTACGGTGTGTGGTCCTTCCGCCACTTAAAAGAAAGAGGACCTATTCTTCATGAATTATGGAAAGAATCATCCTATACGGAAGTTTTTTTTGATCGTTTACTTCCCAACGGAAAAGTTCAAAATTTGATAAAGGGTTCCCTTCCGACGATTCTTTTTTCAGCTAAAAAACATAAGGGACAAATAGAACAGGCCATACTAGAATGGCCAGCTCAGATGTGTAGGAAAATAAACAAAGGTATACCATATACATTTGGTTCACATGAATGCGTTATAGAAAAAAACACTCCTGTCTCAGTAATGAAACGAATAAGATATTCACTGCGAATAGGAAAACATCAAGCTAAAAGATGGTATAAGCGCTTGTTTGGATACGAGTACTGGAATATTGGTATTGTGAAGCAACCCTTGCAAGATTTTTTGAGTGAAAACCCATTAGAAATTGAATGGTTATTCCCTGATAAAAAACTGTATTATGCAGATCCATTCGCTTATGAAGCAGATGGAGAGTTACGTTTGATATTCGAAGAAGTGGATCATAGAGTTGTAAAAGGCTTTATCAGTGAATGTCATCTAATGAACGAAGGGGAAGATAAGGGGAAGTATATTCTGAGAAAGGGAACGATGAACTTACCCACACATATGTCTTACCCTTATATTGTTGAAGACGGGAATCACTACTACTGTATTCCTGAAACATCAGAATCGAAAAAAGTGACGCTACATCAATGGGATGATGAGACTAAAGAATGGAGAGAAGTCAAAACCATCTTGAAAGGGGTGGCAGCTGTAGATTCTACTATTATTCATTGGAATGGAAGATGGTGGCTGTTTTGTACAAGGGCGTCATCACTCCAAACCGAGAATTATGAGCTTCATATCTTTTATTCAGATCACCTTCTCGGTGCATGGAAAGAGCATGCTGCAAACCCGGTTAAGTATGATATCCGTTCAGCAAGACCAGCAGGTACTCCATTTGTCCGAAATGATGTATTATACCGGCCAGCGCAAGACTGTTCGGCCACATACGGTGGGAGTATTGTTCTTAATAGAGTAGAAGAATTAAGTCCTGATAAATTTCAGGAAGAACCAGTCTCACATTTGAAACAGCCACCTGGAAGCCTTTATCCAGACGGATTACACACCATGTCTTATGCAAGAGAGAACATTTCTTTAGTCGATGGGAAGCGGATCGATTATCATCCTTTGAATTTGATTAAAAAACTTTATATGTTAAAGTCCAAACCTTTTGAAAAAGTTATGAAACCTAGTAATAGGAAGGGGATTTTTGTACATTCGTTCTCAATAAAGAACTTAAATTCTTGATTGAGTTGTAATGACGCAGGAACGCAAGAGAGGAGAGGGATAAGATGAATCAGTCGTTTAAAGGAAACTTTGCCCCCTTTATTTTTATTGATATGGGTCTGCTCTTTAGTGGGTTTTGGATAATCTATAACTTTTTTGAGGCTAGCTCTATCGTTGATTCCCCGTTTCACACTGCATCACTTCCTCTCGCATTAGGAATAGCCTATATGATTTTTACATTCTCCGATTCTTATAGGAACTGGGAGAGGAAATCGGTCAAGGATCTTATGTATTCTGTCGTTTTCTCAATGACCATCTTAGGGTTGTTCATTAGTTTGGGAATCGTTTTCACATCATGGTTTACTTTCGGTATAAGCTATTTGATGTTTTCTATTAGTCTGCAGACTCTTCTTTTATTACTCGTCAGGTTGATAGCCTGGTCTTTAATAAGGAAAAGAGCTATAAAAAGGATCTGGTTGATTGGAAACGATGATTCAAAGATGCATCATTTTCTTGAGCAGAATGAAGGTTGGTATCGGATATATGGTTCATCTCATTCAATGGATGAAAATATATTAACAAAATACGGTGAAGAGACAGATGCGTTGTTGATCGATTCTAGTTTTAGCGCAAAAGAAAAAGTGGAAATGGTACAGCTTGCCACGAAATATGGGAAGGAAATATTGGTTATACCTGAGCTGTATGAATTGGGGATTCAGGGAGCTGAAACCTATCAGATGGAAGATACAATCGTCTACTCTATCCAACCCTTTCATATTCATCCCGTCCAACAATTACTGAAAAGGGGTATGGATGTGATTGGTTCCATGGGTTTAATCCTACTCACTAGCCCACTACTGATTTTATTATTATGGCTGATCCCTTTGACTTCCCCGGGCCCTGCTTTATATAAACAGCAGCGTTTAGGAATGAAAGGGAAACCTTTTTGGATTTATAAGTTCCGAAGTATGGTTGCCGATGCAGAGAATAAAACAGGCCCGGTTTTAGCAACTGTGAGAGATCCAAGAATTACTCCAATTGGGTCATTTATTCGAGCTACAAGAATAGACGAACTCCCGCAATTGTTCAATGTCTTGAAGGGTGAGATGAGTCTTATTGGTCCCAGACCAGAAAGAGAATATTTTGTGAAGCAATTCAATAAACAGTTTCCAGATTACCATCATCGTCTTGAAGTTAAACCAGGCATTACGGGTTTAGCGCAAGTGCACGCGAAATATACCACTTCAGCGGAAGATAAATTACGTTTTGATTTAGCTTATGTGAAAAATTATAGCTTTTTGTCAGATTGGAAAATATTGATTCTAACGTTGAAAGTAGTTTTCCACCGTGAACAGGCACAAGGCGTGGATATGAAAGATTCCATGAAAAGTGTGGGTGAGAAGAGGGCGATTCATTAAAAGGGGAGATGTTCAAATGGATTTTAAAAATATGGGGAAAGTCTCTGTCATTACTCCTTCGTATAATTCAGCGGATTTTATTTCGGAGACGATTGAATCCGTTCAATCTCAAACTTACACGAATTGGGAAATGATTATCGTGGATGACTGCTCTAAAGATCAATCCGTAAAACTTATCGAAGCCAAACAATTGGAAGATGAACGGATTAAGCTTATCAAATTAATGAGAAATGGTGGGCCTGCTTATGCTAGGAATCAAGCGATCCTAGCTGCAGATGGTAGATATCTAGCTTTTTTAGACAGTGATGACCAATGGCACCCGCAAAAACTAGAAAAACAGATTTTGTTCATGCATCAAAATGGTTATTCTTTTTCTTACACTGCTTATAGGATTATGCAGGAAGGAGGGAACCCTACAGAGGTTGTTTTCCATATGCCTAGTCAAATCACATATAAAGACTTACTTAAGAATACAGCAATTGGAACTTTGACAGTGGTGCTGAACCAGGAAAAGCTAGGTAAGGTGCAAATGCCCCTCTATAGAGATTGTTCTGAAGATTATGGATTGTGGATGTCCATTCTCTCTCATGGAGTGACTGCTTATGGATTGAATGAAGAACTGGCTTTATATAGAAAATGTAATGAATCGCTATCCAGCAACAAGTGGAAGTCAGCTCGGAAGACTTGGAATACTTACAGGAAAGTCGGTCGTAGTAATCTTCCTTCGACGATATGGTATTTTTTGAATTACTCCGTCCGTGCGATGAGAAAACATACGCGAACTTCTTGAACCTGGTTTATTAGTAAGTAAACATAGGAGAGATGAAGATCATGAAACAATCCAATTCCGGTAAATTGGAGATCATCCAGATCTCCAGAGCTCTTGCTATATTATTTGTACTTATCGGACATGCGAACAATAACTTTTATCAGGAAATTGGGTATGATTGGTTTAATGTAGCCCAATGGGAACGAACAGGGGGCGTAGATTTCTTTTTTATTGTCACAGGATTCATGATTTATTACCTTTATAACAAGTATGCTGGAAATAAGGAAAAAGCCACTCAGTTTCTGATCAAAAGAATTTTGAGGATTTTCCCTTTATATTGGATTTTTACAACGTTAGCTTTAATTGCCCCCTTAGCGTTTCCCATGCTCCAAGAAGGTTATAGTATGGAGGTCACCCTCAAGTCTTTTCTCTTATTAACTAATGAGCCCATACTAAGTTCAGCATGGTCACTGACACACATCGTATTCTTTTATCTCTTATTCTTTGCTTATATGTATAAACCAGTGATTATGAAACCTTTCATAGGCTTATTGGTTGGGTTAACTCTTCTCGGAGAAATGAATATATTTCCCTTCCTTCCAAGCTGTATTTTCAGTATTAGTATAGTGGAAATCTTTTGTGGGGCGCTCGTAGCTTATCTTTCTATCCATTTCACAAATAAATACGCTGGACTTTGTATTGTACTCGGGCTGGCTGGCTATTTCCTGGTATGGGTCCATAATGTTTATTCACTTACCTTTATCCCCTTATCCCTAGCGTACGGATTTTGTTCCATGTTAATTATGTATGGTATAGCAGAAATGGATAAGACCAAGAGAAATGTCCCGCATTTCTTATCTTATCTGGGTGGAGCATCTTACTCCATTTACATTGCCCATGGCCCTTTTATTAAAGGATATTTGATGATATTTATGAAGTTGAATTTCTTTGACATCTTCCATCCATTTTTCGGGTTGATCATGATCATCTTTTTGGTCACTGCTTCATGCTGTATGGTTTATAACATTGTGGAAAAACCTTTGGTAGAGACTTTGAGAAGAAAGGTCCTTGGTAAGAAGAAAGTATCTCAACCAGTTCCTCATTTGCTTGCGAAATAGAAACTCATTTAATGAAATATAATTAAGGTTTTTGCTTGAATAGAGCATATTCACCTTCAACGGAGTCATCTGTTGTACCATGAGAATGTTTGGCCCATCTTAAATACTTTAAATATACCACAAAATAAGTGATCCATACTCCACACCAATCTTTTATCAAATCATTAATTGTAAACGACCGCCCGTCTACAAAAAGCTGGTGGATTTCATCAATCAATCCGTAAAAAGAAGCAAAGATCGCAGCCAGCAGATTAGTTGTTTTCGAAAAGCGGTTATGAACTTGAAGAGCAAGGACGACTAGAATGTACAAAAATGCAAACTCAACGAGGTGTAAGCTTTCTAGAAAAAATCCTAGTGTCATAACATCCACTCCTTAAGCGTCTCAATAGAAAGACTCGACTGGATCCAAATAAGGATCATATAGAGAACGGGCAGTATTGTTATCATCGCTTTTTTCATCAAAGAATTTCCTTCCATAAACTTTTTTATAGTATGGGAGATTTTAGATGATTTTATAATTGTAGAATTGTAAGTATTTCCTTCTCGCTATATAATAGAAGGAAAAAGTGATTAAGGTGGAGAGAATTGTAAATGAAACGTTCGGATAAACATAAGAAGAGAAAAACACGATGGTGGAAAGTCACGCTCGTTCTATTGGTATTATTATTAGTCCCTGCAGGGGTATATAGTTATTCGCTTTACAGCGGTGCGAAGAACACGGTGGATTCAAAAATGCATAAAGAGGTCGCATCGATCGACCATAAACTGACGGAGAAGAAAACGAAGGAACGAGAACCGTTAAACATTCTACTGATGGGCGTTGATGAAAGAGCCGGTGATTCCGGGCGTTCCGATGCTTTAATGATATTGTCTGTCGACCCGAATGACAATCGTAGCCAAATCATCAGTATTCCCCGGGATACAAGGACTGAAATGGTCGGTGATTCCCCTCAGGCAGGGAATCTGGATAAAATTAACCATGCTTATGCTTTCGGTGGAGCGGATATGGCCATTCAAACGGTTGAAAATTTCCTTGATATCAATCTCGACTATTATGTTCAGGTAAATATGGAAGGGCTGGAAGAAATGGTGGATGCTGTTGGAGGCATTACGATCCAAAACGATATCGAATGGTATGGAAAGGATAACTTCCATTATAAAAAAGGCGAATTGACCATGAATGGAAAAGAGGCTCTCGGCTATGTCCGTATGCGGTACGACGATCCGCAGGGTGACCTCGGGCGTAATGAACGCCAACGCAAAGTCATCCAGGGAATTGTCGATAAAGGGATGAATGTCGGGTCCATCAGTAGAATGGGTGAAGTGATGGATGTAATCGGAAAGAATGTCTCTACAAATATGGACTTCAGTACGATGCAGGATATGATGAAGAACTATAGCGGGGCAAGAAAAAATCTCTCGACCTATCAGATGACAGGTACTGGGACCAAAATTAATGGAATTTATTATTTAGAAGTTCCGGATCAGGAAGTGCAGGATGTTCGTGAAATGATTCTTGACTATAATTCTTAAGCTGCTCTTTTACAGAGTAGCTTTTTTTATGGAAAGATAATTGAAAGATGACGAAATAAATATTACCCGGGAAATTATTGTCTGTTTTTAGTGAGTTATGTGCATCCATATAAAAAGAGAATGAAGTAGAAGAGGGAAGGGTGTAACGCTAACCTTCCCTCTTCTTTTGACATTCAATAAAAGTAGTCTTCTTTCCACTTCTCAAGTTCAGACTGCCAATAGTGATTGAGTTTTAAATATTCTTCTGTCTCATTTCCAGCATCTGTTTGATCACCACTTGGATCAATCCACCTGATTAATAGACCATCTTTGAAGTAATAGCGATTTTCCTTGTTTTGATGATCAGAAGTAAATATGAAAAGCAATTCTCCATCATCACCATAATAGGATTCGACCCTTGTGCCGTTAAAAATTTCTTGGATTAATTTTTTACGCACACCATTTTCGTTTTCATATTCGGTTACGTCAGCACTAACTTCAAACTCGTTATAGAGGTGTTCGTTCTCCTTTATTTGGTTGTATTTTTCACGGATGCTTTCTACCTCAGATGGAACATCAAAGTCCCTTGCTAGTATCTCTTCTTCGTCTTTGAATACGAGTGTATGTAGAAATAAAGAAAGGTCTTCTTTTGTGTTTCCGGTGAGTATAGGAATGGAGTATCCACAGGAACCAGATGTTTCTAGAATATTGGATGAGAACATGGTTTCTGGTGCGAGCGAATCACACATGGTTTCAATAGTGAATTTTGTATGGATGCCGGTCTCCTTTTGCACTTCTTGAGCTATATAAAAGATATGTTGAGCCCATGCTCTTAAAGTTTCATATTCCTGTGCATCATAGGACCGATACAATTCCTTCAAGCCATCCCCTTTAATGTCTTGTAGGTGTATCCATATGTGGTCTTCGTTATCTTCAATCTTCCAATCACCAAGATCGTAGGGATGAACGTTGGACAGCTGATTTAACTCTTCTTCGTATAGGAAGAAGAGTTCATTCTGTTCGTCATTGTCAGACGTTACTGACAATGAATCTTGATTTTCGTTCGAACTTTTAGTTTCAACCTCACCATCCTCGACTGTGGGAGCGGTTGCTTTCTTTTCCTCCACCTTTGTTTCTTCAGAGATGTTACCATTCTCTTCAACTTGCTGATCCTCAGTTTGTTCTTGATCCGCCCCTTCTCCTTGTCGATGGGTGCCCTTGTTAGATGCTGCCTCCCATACATAGTAGGAAATGATTGATATCAAAATGATTCCAATAAGACCAAAGACATAAAGGGATCTTTTCTTCCTGGCGTTTCCTTTCGCTTTTTGAAGTGGTTTTTTCGGTTGTGAGGTAAGTACTCTCTTGCCACATTTTACACAGTAATGATTTCCTTCTACTACCTTTTCACCACAGTTATTACAGAAGTTTTTCATTTCTTAACCCCTTCCTTAAGTTGCGTGAAAAAAGTTCTAGGATCCATGCACTTCTTATCTTATTTAGAGGGGAGCTGTTCTTGTTCTTATTTTTACAAATACCTAGAATTCAACAAAAAAAGAAAGAGTCTTGTATGCTTCGTGATGATTAGCAAACAGGGTACACCTATAGAATTGTACATGTGTCACTAACATACTTTTATTGGGGTACAGGTTCTTTTTCAGTTGCTTTTTACCATACATATATATTTGTACCCATACCTAAACAAACATTTATAAAAATAAACACACCTCTCCATCGTTAAAGGATATCTGTCAGTCATCAAATCTTTACTACTCTCTGGGAGGAAAGGAAGTGAGGTATAAACAGGTAGCGACCTTTTAAATGACAGTGTAAACAGTCAAGTTCTCTCATCTGATAAGTGTGTGAAAGTTTACAGAACGGCTCCTCGTTAAGCTTTTAAAGCTGGTACATAGCTTTAAAATGGGATAGGAACAATGTTTAAGGATAAAGGAATTTTTTGGAGCGCTCAATATTCACTCGCATGAACCAATACAACAGAAAGGGTTGGTCTTATGTTTTGTTCTAAGTGCGGAATTCAAGTGGAGGCAGATTCAAAATTTTGTGGTGGGTGTGGCACCCAGGTTGTTGGAGGAACGATCCAAAGCGATTCTCAACCATCTACTCGAGCCCTTCAAACCCTGGCAGCTTCTGTACCGGCCCCAGCTCCTCAAAATGAATACGTAGAAAAAGCCAAACATACGAGTAAACAATTTTACCAATTTGCTATCCAGTCATTGAAAAGACCGTTTTCCACTTGTAAGGAAGTCAATGATGGACAAAAAGTCAACGGTATCATTTCCCTGGCTTTATTCGCCTTTCTCTTTCCATTGTTTTCATATTTTGTGACCCGCAATGTTTCGAGAGGGGTAGGTTCTTTCACTGGTGTTAGTCCTGATATTCCTTTCGGGTCCTTTGTGATTCAGCCCTTCTTTTATGCGCTTCTTTTCTTTGCTGTCTTTGTTGGGGTTCATCTAGCCGTAGGGAAGATGATGAAAGTGGAAACCAATTATTTATCTATCCTTGCTAAATACGGATCTCTACTCGTCTTACCAATTACCGGACTGCTTATAGCCAACCTCTTTGCTTTATTATCCTTGAGTGCCATTGCGACATTCTTTTTCTTCATTTCCTTGGCTTTATTCATGGTAGCGAGCTTCTCTTTACTGTTTACTTTGAATGCTGAAAAAACCTCTGATTCTGGATTGGATGTTTTTTATGGTCTGATCATTACTAATATCGTTATGGTTATTTTCTATTTTATTGTTGGAGTGAGTATTATTAATCAGATCATTGGAGATCTTCAATCAGGGCCTCTGGGATTCTTTATGTAGTGATACTTTTGTAGAAAAGCTGGATGATTTTATTTCAAGCCTCCCTTACATGTGGACGATGGGAGGTTTTTCTTCCTTTGTTTATGCTTTTTCAGAAATGAATCAATTTGTTTTATTTCATCGGAGAAGGAGGGGGAAAGGTGAAGTATTGTACACAGTGTGGAAATGAGCTTCCTCTCGACACTAAGTTTTGTACGAACTGTGGAAAAACACTTGAAGGAAAAAGTGTGCCTGATAAGAATCAATCCCATCGACGAAAGGTCATAGGAATTTTGGTCACCGTAGTCATTGTTCTTTTTGTGACCCACACGTGGGTGGCAAACATAATCGATCCATATAAAAAACTTGAAAAACTGGATGAACGTATGGAGGCTGACGACGCTCATGGTTTCTTTGATCATGTCAACTTAGAAAAGGACGGGATCGTGAATAAAGAGGAATATCTGCAGTATATCCGAGAAGGCGATTGGGATTTTGTTATGGACCAAATGATTCAGGTTATCGAACATTCCGATAAAGATGCTGAAGTTTTGAGGGGATGGGATGGTAGAGAAGTATTGATGGTTGAAAGGCGCAAATGGCTGTTAGGCTTTTATGAAACCTATAATATTCAAGGCATTCACCGGGATCTTCATTTGAAAACGAACTTCGCTCCGTTGTCCATAATGGTCAATGGTGGTAAGGAAATCACTATGACTGAAGAAGATGAGTATAGGGACATCGCTATGGTCTATCCAGGGAGTCATACCATTCGATGGAAAGGTGAAAATGAATTTGGAGAGTTCATCGATGAAGAGGAAATGATCGTCTCGCTTTTTGAAGGTGGGCCCAAAGAAGTGAAAATGGAAATCGATTTAGATACGTTCACCCTGCGAAGCAATCAAATGGAAGCTGCTCTTTTTTATAATGGGGAGGACACAGGGTATTTGCTAAAGGATTTTGCTGAGTTAGGTCCCTTTCCTTCTGAATTCCCATCCATCCTACATGCAGAAATCGAAGATACTGAAGGGAAAGTCCTTCGCACGGAAGAAATACAACCAGATCGATTACCATCGGATTCCATGGAGTTTATGTTTGAATTGGAAAAAGAGGATGGCGAGAAAGAGTTAGAGAACAAAGAAGAGGAGTCTCTTGAAGAAATTGATATTTATGATGTGCCGGAGGAAGAGTTAATATCACAAGCTGAACAGCACGTTTTACAATTTAGAGAAGACTATGAAAAGGCATTAAACAAGGAAGACTTTACATTGGTTGGTTTTTACTTAGGTCATGGGAGTGAGGCAGCTATAGAATTAGAAGAATACATGGAAGATGTGAGGGGGAATGGTTATCATTTTGATTTTAAGGAAAATGTGATTGACGATTCTCAAAAAGTCAGGGATGACCTTTATAAGGTTACCACAAGAGAAGCATTTACGTTTACAGATGAAAATGGAATGAAAACGGATTATGAACGATATAAAGAATACGTAATTTATTTTAGTTCCCACGGTTTCAAGATTGTGGAAATACATATTCATGATACGAATCGTAACCAAAGATAATCGGTCCATTTAAATACAAAGGTATAAATGCGAGAGACCTAAAGAGTGATGGTTTATAAGCCTACACTCTTTAGGTCTCTATCATTTCCTTATCGCCTACTTAAAACTTTTTGAGCGGTTTCTTTCGTAGCTATGAATTGCAGATCGGCATGGTCCTGAAGTAAGGTGACCGGATAACGGACATCTTCATCCCCGTAAATGGCTTGATAAAAGGCTTCTTGCTGCCATGCTCCTCCATCACAATAAAGCCGGATTTTCCTTGCATTCAGAATATCTTTCATTCCTAAGGTGATAGCCATCGGAGGAAATTCATCAAAGCATCCGCCATTGGTTCGAATACTATTCATCACCTGTGTTTCAGGCGCTAAGGATAGAATGCGGGTTTTAGAGTTTTTGAATTCCTCTATGGTCACTTGATGGAAGCGGGAAATGACAGGTTCATTAAAAGCGACATGCCCATGGACACCCACTCCTCCCAAACATAGATCGATGCCACCAACCTTTTCAATGTTGCTGCTTATATCATCAATGTTGTACACGTCAGGAAAATGGCACTGATCTTTCGGGGGTCTGAGCGCAGGATTAAGGCTTTTGTAAAATTCGTTCATGAACTTTTTGAAACTGAACGGGTGATCTTCTTCAATAGGACGTCCCTGCCAATCCAGGTATTCATCCATGTTAAAAATATGGACGTTCTTCAAAGAAATGTTTTCCTCATTAATGATGCGGGCCAGAATAGGGTATGGCCGAACTGGTCCTACAGGCAAAATCAGCCTGGTAGGTAAGTTTGTTTCGTTTTGCTCTTTGATAAAATCAGCAAGATAACGGGCAAAGTGATGGGCTGAAGCGTCAGGATCCTCTGTCAAAGTATAGGAAACGTCTGGTTTTTTCATCTTTTCCCTCCAGTTATAAGTTAAGAATGGTATTCACATTTTCTGAAAAAATGCGTTGCTGGGTGGTTTTATCCAGATTAAGCATCTGAAATAGTTTTTTATGGTCGTTATAGGAAGCTTCCAAGTCATCATAGTGGACATCAGAACCGAACACGAGTTTATCAAAAGCCCCCTCCCAATAGAACAAATCCTGAAAGAAAGAAGGAGATTTTCGGTTTCTCCAACCCATCGGTGATCCGGATAGATCAACATAAGCATTGGGGTGGAAACGAGCCATCATAGCTGCCTCCTCGTGCCACGGCATCCCCAAATGAGCGATAAACATGGTCAAGGTGGGAAAAGAGCGCGCCACCCGGTCTAACATGACCGGCCGCATGCGAGCAGAGGAGACATCATCCCGCTGATCTACTTTCGTTTGCAGAATGAAGCCTGTATGGAACAGGACCGGCATGCCAAGTTCTTCAATCTTTGCATAGATAGGATCATAGCGGGGGTCATCATAGTTGTGCAATGGGCGGGTCGTTTTAATTCCTCTAAAGCCTTGGGCATATAAGCGTTCCACGTCTTCTACGGTCGACTCTCCCAAACGGATCACTCCGAATCCAATCACACGGCCGGGGTAGTCTTTCATCGCTTTCCTGACATCTTCATTTGTAGGAGAAAGATCTCCAAGCCAATTATCTGAAGGGAGGCCGAGACCGCTTAAACAGACACGGTCAATACCGATTCGATCCATTTGCTTTATTAAATTCTCCGTATAGTTCGGGACGTTGAGGATGTGGTGGTGCATATCAATGACGTTCATGCTTTTCCTCCTTTAAAAGAAGTAGATACATCTATCAGAATTTCCTTTCCTGTATGAACAGACTCCTCAGCGGCAAACGCTATTCTATGACTCCAATAAGCTTCCTCTAGAACTCCATTCATAGATTTCTCCGATTTAATAAGACGCGCGAATTCTTTCATCTGTTCTACTTCACCTGGATGATCAAAACCTGTCTGTTCAATTCCACCAAGGTGAAAAAGGGGAGCGTTTTCTGTGTTCCCTGAGATCAGTTTTTGCTCGTTGGGATAGTATATAAATTTATTGTCTTTCTGAAGAACACCGACTTCCAGATGGTGTTGTTCATAGGAAAGAGATACCCCTAAGTTTCCAAAGGTTCCGTTCTCGAATTCTACAATAACCCAACCGTTTTCTATCATCTCTCCAGGATGGTCTCCTTTCGCGAATACAGCACGAGGAGGGGACTTTATAAGATTGACCATAAGATCAAAGTGGTGGATGTTTTTTTCTAAGAATGTTCCTCCGGTCCGGCTTCTTTCCAGTCGCCAACTCTCACTCCCAGCACGAAAAGAAGGTCTGAACTCGTGGCACCAAACGGATTGCACAGCGCTTGGGTTTATATGTTCTTTTAGGCGAATGAATCCTGGATCGTGTCTCAGTTCTGTTCCAATGACAAAAGTTTTCTCGTAAGCCCCGATCTTTTTATATAAGTCTATGAAGTGGCCGTATCTAGCAACCAGCGGCTTTTCTGTAAAGATAGCCATCTGGTTTTCCATCGCTTTATTAATATTTTCTTCGTGAAGGTCGTTAGGTGTAGCAATGACGACAGCATCTATCTTCTCATTGCTATACAGATCTTCTTCTTTTTGATAAAAATGTGCATTAGAGTAGAGGTGTTCAACAAACGTTTTTGGTTCTTTATCTACATAGGCAGCGACTGAGAACTCACCGGTTTGTTTCATTGCATGAAGTAAGGATTTCGAACGATTACCAGCACCAATCAATCCAATTGAAATAGTCATTGTAACAGCCCCTTATCCTTTCACTGATCCAGCTGTCATTCCAGCTATGAAGTACCTCTGCAGGAATACATAAGCAATAATCATGGGTGCTGAAGCGATCATGACACCAGTAAACAACATCGGGAAGTTCGTCATATACTGCCCTTGGAATTCTAATAGAGCGAGAGGCAGGGTTTTGTATTCGTCTTTCGTAATGAATAGCAAAGGATACAACAAGTCATTCCAATGCATGACAAATAGGAAGATGGCTGTTGCGGATAAAGAAGGCAAAGATAACGGCAGGGCAATTCTGCGGTACACTTGCCAATTGTTCGCTCCATCAATGGTACAAGCTTCAAACAACTCTTTCGGGATGGTCTTCATAAATCCTGTCAAAATGAAGACAGCCACTGGTAAAGTCACGGATATATTGACAATCATCAAACCACTGAGCGTATTAGTTAAGTCTAATCGGTAAATCAGTGAGTAGAGTGGAATCATATTCACCTGTGCCGGTACCATCATACCGAGAGTGAACAATCCAAAAAGTAATCCTCCCATCCACTTGTTCATTCTTGTAATGGCATAGGCAATTAAACTGGCAAAAAACAATGTGAACGTTACGGATACAAGGGTAACGATGACACTATTTTTGAAATATGTAGCCATAGCCGTCTCATTGAAAATTTGTACATAATTGGAGAAGTTGAATGATTCAGGCAGGCCTATGGGATTCTCATACATTTGTGATGTTGTTTTAAATGTAGAAAAGAAGACGGTCAACATGGGAATGATGATAATGGCTGCATAAATGATCAACAGCACTCTTTTTCCTAATCGATCCATAGGTTCTTTCCCTCCTTTTTACGTGGCTTTTGATCGTAAGACTCTCATTTGAACAATCGTGATAATAGCAATGACAATCATGAAAATGACAGATTCAGCTGATGCATATCCGAAGCGGTAGCTCCGAAAAGCCGTATTGTAAATAAGTGTCGCTAAGATTTCTGTAGAATAGTTCGGGCCGCCCCTGGTCATGGCAAAAATCAAATCGAAGGCCTTAAACGATTGAATCGTTGTATATGCGACAACAATCGTAGCCGCAGGTGCAACAAGAGGCCAGGTGACTTTCTTGAACGTCTGCCACTTGTTTGCTCCTTCCATTTTGGCGACCTCATATAAATCTTTCGGGATCCCCTGCAGTCCGGCGACAAAAATAATCAGCATCTGCCCTGTATGGAACCAGACTTGAACTGCGGAAATGGAGTAAATGGCGATATCCTCATTCCCTATCCAATTCAAAGCAAGTGAATCCAAGTTGATGGCTTGCATGACCGTGTTGATGAGTCCAAGGTTCGGGTCATACATATACGACCAGATAAAAGCAACGGAAACGGAAGATAGAATCGTCGGAAAAAAGTAAAGGGCCCTTAAAAATACACTGCGTTTAGAGTTCTTCGTTAAAAACAGGGCGAATACTAAAGAAAACAAGGTTTGAAAGATTACGACAAACAGCATGAATTCAATATTATTCACTAAAGATTTACGGAAGATCGCATCAGCCGTGAAAATTTCAACGTAATTGCTGACGCCGACAAAATCGTACTCTGTAGATAATCCATCCCAGTTCGTGAAGGAATAGAAAAGAGCACTTATCGTGGGGTAAATAAAAAAGATCAAATACAGGATCAGTCCTGGAACGACAAATAGGTAAATGGATTTTCCAGCTTTCATAAGTGCCTCCTTAGTCATAAATAGAAGAAGAAAGCGTCTATTTTCATGAACGGCGCTTTCTTCCCCTATAAGGAATCATGGTTATTCTACAAATTGGTCGACCACTTTTTGTGCTTCGGCCGCAGCATCTTCAGGGGATGTCCCTCCGATGACAGATTGAATGGAAGCGATGACTGCTTTTTCAATGTCCGCACTATTAATTAAGTAGCGAGGCTGGAAGCGTGTGTCTTTGTCCATCCAATCGGCCGTGTTCTTCAACACTTCTGATTCATAATTCACATCATTAACGGTTAAATGCTGACCCGTTTCATTTGCATAAGTACTGGCATTTTCAGGCTGACTTAGAAACTCAATGAATTTCTTCGCTTCGTCTTTCGTGTCAGAGTTTTTATTAACAGCTAACATGAATGTCGTGGTGTGGATCCCTTCATATACCGCTTCATCTGCAGGAACCGTGATCGGTGCCAGAAGTCCAAGCTCCATGTCTGGATTCTGTTCTTTAATACTAGCCATGGCATAAGAACCACTTCCGAGCATCGCTGCTTTTTCTTGAGCCATAAGTGCGATTGCTCCGTCGTGTTTCGTTCCAAGGGAATCATCCTGGAAATAACCCTTGTCAGCTAATTCTTTGAATTGACTTAGTGTTTTGACCCACCACTCGTCGGTCAACTTTGTCTCTCCATTTTCTAATTGTGTAAAGATATCTTCATCCGTTGCATTATTCATCATCATACTGTTCATTAATTGCCCTGGACCAATATCCGCACCAGGGAAAGCCATTGGCGAGTATCCATTCTCTTTCAAGGTCTCATTCATAGCCAAAAATTCTTCCCAGCTTTCAGGGATTTCAATTCCCAACTCTTCAAAGATCCCCTTATTATACACAGGCTGGTTAAACACAAGCTGATAAGGAACGGCCCATTGTTTTCCGTCTTTCTGACCAGCTTCAAGCAAACTCTCATTAAAATTAGAGACAAATTCCTCTCCGGACAAATCTGTCATCAATCCTGCTTTATCCATGATTTCGAATTGAGAACCTGGAAAGGATGTAAATACATCGCCGACTTCTCCATCTCGAATTAATGTCTGCGCTGTGGATTGATATTGTTCTGACGGGTATATGGTCATATCCACTTTAATTCCTTCATTTTCCTTTTCAAACTTTTCAATGAGCTTATCGAAAACCTCTTTATCTTCTCCACGCCAATGAATGAAACTGATCGTTTTACTTCCATCAGCACTATCAGATTCACCAGAGCTTTCAGATGAACAAGCCCCAAGAACCACTGTCATTAGGATAAAAACGGCAAGCATCATATGCTTAACATTCACTAATTCGTCCCCCTTTTGTTTTTACATACTAACATTGCTACCTTAATTAATAACGTTATAACCTTTTATTTCGCACCTCCTCTATTGATAACGCTTTCATTGTCTAACATTATATGGATGGCTTCAAAATATTTCAATACTTTTTAGAAAATTAAAAATTTTATTGAGTTCTAAAGTATGATCAAATCGCTGTTCTAAGCGCTTTTGTTTGATGTAATAAAAATTTCCTCTTGCCAGATTGAATGCGCTTCCAGTACAATGAATAACAACAAAGATACCTACGTTTTAATAAAGGTAGATATCTTTAAAGTGGAGGGATGATATGCTGCAGCAATTGCAAAAGATGAATGTTTCTCTAGATATTCGACATGTGGAGGACAGTTCCTTTAAGAATTTTGGCCGAATACTTGAAAGTTTTCCTGGTGAAAAGCTCATTCATTCGATTGAGGATTTTCCGGTTCCTGAAAGTGGGAATGTTTATGTACCTTCTGAACCTGCTTTGGAGTTCAGTGATGTGAAAGGTTCCATTGAAAGCAGGTATTACGGTGGGATGGAAATTCAAATCGGCTACTGCAATGGGAACAATTCCAATTTAGGTGGACTGGAATTTCATAAGGGCAGTGAAATTAATGTTGCTGCAACAGATATGGTCTTGCTTCTAGGACACTTGAATGACATGGAGAAGGGGACTTTTTCTACAGATCATTTGAAAGCGTTTTATATTACAAGAGGATACGCCATTGAAATGTTCCAAACCACCCTTCACCTGGCGCCGTGTAAAGTGACAAAAGAGGGATTCAAATGTATTGTCATTCTACCTAAAGGCACCAACACCCCTTTGAAGGAAGAAGAAAAAGGGGAAGACCCCTTACTCTTTATGAGAAATAAGTGGCTCCTTGCCCATGAGGAACATCAAAGGTTTGTAGATCAAGGCGCTCATATTGGGATTAAAGGTCCCAACGTTTTTGTACAATATTTGAACGATGAAGAAGGAGGAAGTCAAACATGAGTATTCTATTTACATTGATCACGTGTATCTTGTTTATGGGATTGGTCGGATGGGTGTCCTATCGTAAGGCGAAAGGACAGGTGAATGATTCCGATGGGTATTTCCTTGCCGGTCGTGGACTAACTGGTGGGTTTATTGCTGGTAGTTTGCTGCTGACGAACTTGTCTGCAGAGCAATTAATTGGTTTGAACGGACAGGCTTATCGGACGAACTTGTCCAACATGGCCTGGGAAGTGACGGCACCGATTGCTGTCATCATTATGGCATTGATCCTGCTTCCTAAATACTTAGGTGGTGCCTTTTCCACGCTTCCTGAGTTTTTAAGTACACGATTTGATGATGGCGTCAGACGTTACATAGTGGTTCTGTTTATGCTCGGGTATGCGTTTGTCACCATTCCTTCGGTTCTTTATTCAGGCGCACTTGCTGTGCTGAAGCTCTTTGATGTTCCTGGTCTCTTAGGTATTTCATTTGAGTCATCGGTTTGGCTGGTTATCTGGGTGATCGGTATTATCGGTGCGATATATGCTATTTTCGGGGGATTGAAAGCGGTTGCAGTATCTGATACGTTAAATGGAATTGGCTTACTGGTGATTGGGTTAATGATTCCTATTATCGGACTTTTCGTATTAGGGGATGGGAACTTCTTTCAAGGGTTCAAGACGATGGCTACTGATAATGCAGACAAGTTAAATGCGATTGGTGGAAAAGAAGATTCCGTTCCGTTTTCCGCCATATTCACTGGGATGATCTTCATGAACATGTTCTATTGGGGGACGAACCAGTACGTGATTCAACGTGCACTAGGAGCTAAAAACCTGGCGGAAGGTCAAAAAGGGGTTTTGTTCTCTGGTTTTTACAAATTGGTTGTTCCTATTTTAATGATGATCCCAGGGGTCATTGCTTTCCATTTATATGGATCAGGTTTCCAAACGGTTGATTTGGCTTACCCAACAATGGTGACCAATCTGATGCCTACCATCTTCTCCGGATTGTTTCTAGCTGTACTGTTAGGGGCGGTTTTCTCAAGCTTCAACTCACTTTTGAACTCAGCGGCAACCATGTTCGCTTTAGATGTGTACAAACCTGGTTTTAAACCGGATGCTTCTGATGAACAGTTGATCCGGGTAAGTAAATATTTCGGTACAATTTTAGCACTCGTTTCCTTCTTTATTTCACCCATGCTCATGAGTGCACCTGATGGTCTCTGGGATATCATTCGTAAGTTTACCGGATTCTTTAACATCCCAATTATCGCGATTGTGCTCGTAGGAATTGCATCAAAATTTGTTCCGCCATTGGGCGCGAAGATCGCTGTCATTTTTCACGTCATTACGTATTACATGCTTGTGTGGGGATTGAACCAAATGCTCGGCATTGAAATCACGATGAACTTCATCCACATTTCTGCCATCCTTTTCGTTATTGAAGTCGGTATTATGTTGGTGGTCGGATATATTCGTCCATTGTCTAAACCATATTCGTTCAAGCATGCTCCTAAAGTCGACATGGTTCCATGGAAGTATGCGATTCCGACAGCGATCATTCTGTTAAGTTTGATTGGATTTACTTACATTGTCTTCTCGCCAATCGGGCTTGCTTACCCGGATGCGGTGGTTTCTCAATGGTTCTGGATCGCTTCTGGTGTGTTGATTGGTTTAACTTCTGTTGCGCTGGTCTTTGCTATGAAGAAATGGGAAAAGAAATATGATCGTGTCGTCGAAGAGCACATGAAAAAAGCGGCTAACCTATAAATTTCAAGGAGGATTTTATCTATGCAAACGAAACAAAAACAAGGGCTATCCATTCAATATCAGGACAATACGTTCGAGGTTGTGCTCGATGGAAGAAAGATCCTTGAGCATACACCGACTTCCCCGTGTTTATTTGTCGGTCAAGGAGAAGAAAAAATTGAGATGTACCGAGGAAATTATGATATCGAAGATTATGTAGTGGAACGCTTCGGACTGAAAAGCTTTGAAGTCATAGAAGAAAGTCACCAGGGTTTCCGCATCGACTTTAAACGGACTTCGATGGATTCTGAAACTCTATCTGTAGCTTTCAGCTATGAAAATCAAAATCTGAAACTTAATTTTTCAGGAGATCGAGAAGCTTTCAATCGCTTTTGGGTCCGTATCGCCGCTGATTCCACAGAAAATGTATATGGATGTGGGGAGCAGATGTCTCATTTGAATTTGCGAGGCAAGCATTTCCCATTATGGACCTCTGAGCCAGGTGTGGGCCGGAACAAAAAGACATATACCACTTTTCTAGCAGACGTTCATGATAAGGCTGGGGGCGACTATTATCACACGAACTACCCACAGCCGACATTCTTGTCCTCCAAGAAGTATTTCTGTCATGTCGATACAACAGCCTATGCAGATTTTGATTTTCGAAAAGATCATTATCATGAGCTCCAAGTGTGGGAAGTCCCGTCACAAATCATGTTTGAAACGGGAGAAAGTATCAAAGAGTTGGTTTCTCGACTGACTCAGCACCTAGGCAGACAGCCTGAGCTTCCTGAATGGACGTATGATGGAATCTGGCTCGGAATGCAAGGGGGCACGGATGAGGTACAAAAGAAAATCGATGCTGCACGTGATAAGGGCATGAAAGTAGGGGCTGTCTGGGCTCAAGATTGGCAAGGGAAAAGAGTGACTTCTTTTGGGCGCCGCTTGAACTGGAATTGGCAGTGGGATGAAAACGAGTATCCTAAGCTGGATCAAAAGCTGAAAGAATGGAAGGAACAAGGCATTCGCTTCTTAGGCTATATCAATCCATATTTGATATTAGATGGAGAACTGTATAAAGAAGCGGCTGCGAACCATTATTTTGTCCTTAATCAACAAGATGAGATTTATTTAGTCGACTTCGGTGAGTTTGAGTGCGGGATCGTCGACCTTACAAACCCGGCAGCCTTTGAATGGTATAAGGGCGTCATTCAAAAATATATGATTGATTTCGGTTTAGATGGCTGGATGGCTGATTTCGGAGAATACTTACCGACCGATGCCAAGCTTCACAATGGTGAGCCAGCGATGCTTATGCACAATGCCTGGCCGATGCTGTGGGCGAAAGTGAATTTCGAAGCTGTCGATGAAGCTGGTAAAACAGATGACATTGTCTATTTCATGCGTGCAGGCTACACAGGAAGTCAAAAATATTGCCGTTTATTGTGGGCGGGAGATCAAAGTGTTAACTGGGACTTGGATGATGGAATTGCGTCTGTTATTCCTGCTGTACTGTCAGCGGGCCTTGTCGGTAATGGACTTCACCACAGTGACATCGGTGGATACACAAGTTTGCATGGAAACAAGCGTTCCAAAGAGTTGCTGCTTCGCTGGGTTGAACTTGCTGCTTTCACGCCTGTGATGAGAAGTCATGAAGGAAATCGTCCGACCGATAGTCACCAGTATGATCACGATGAAGAAACGATGAATGCGTTTATACGTATGACAGATGTTCATGTGACATTGGCTCCTTATTTGAAAGATCTTGTGAAAGAAAATGCGGAAAAAGGGATTCCGGTTCAGAGACCGTTGTTTATGGAATTTGAAGATGACGCGCTGACGTATGATCTTCAATACCAATACATGTTGGGTGAAGATGTACTGGTTGCCCCTGTCTACGAGGAATCAGCGAGTCAGTGGAATGTGTATCTTCCGAATGAAACATGGGTTCACCTCTGGAGTGGGGAAGTATTTGACGGTGGGAATGTAGAAGTATCCGCTCCTATCGGTCAACCTCCTGTTTTTTATAAAAAAGGATCTGAATACGCTGATCTCTTTGAGAAGATTCGAGAAAAATATACGCCTGCTCAATAAAACAAAGGTAATAACCTTTGTTTAAAGGTAGGTATGTATGGTATGATGTTTTCAAATAGAGAAAAAGGTGGGACGGATCAATGAGCATGAAAGTATTGTATCTTCCAATCGGGAGAAAAACATTTGATTTAGAAGCAGGAGAAATCCAAAGGAAAAAGAGTTCGGAGATGTTGAACGAGTTAGGAATTGAAGTAATTGAACCGGAGGAGATCCTTACTTCACCCGATGACTTGAATGACTTTTTGAAAGCGATTGCTAAGGATGACATCGGCGTTTCCATCTATCAAAGTGTCACGTTCGCTGATGGTGAGTTTGTAGAAACGCTGATTAAGCAAGTAGATGCGCCTGTGATGGTGTGGTCCATTCGTGAACCGAGCATTAATGGACGGTTGCGCTTAAACTCCCTAACAGGTGGAAACAGCACCAGTCACGTGTTGAAATGTGCGAAACATCCTTTTTCTTTCCTTTTTGGTAATCCAGAAGAGGCTCAAATTCGCGGGCGTTTAAAAAAATACTTAAAAGTTCAGCAGATGATTCAAGATTTGAAGCAGTTCAAAATCGGTGTCATTGGAGAACACCCTCCTGGTTTCTTCTTCTCAGGGACCGACGAAGAGATGCTCCAGAAGCAACTTGGGGTTGAGGTCAAAAGTGTCGACTTGATGAAAGCTTTTGAAGAATCTAAGAAACTAGCAGAAGGCGAATGGGAGCATGCAATTGACCGAGCACAGCAGCAAGTCATCGGCTTGAACAGAAATGATGAAACCGTTCAGCGTTTTGCTCAGTTCACGACTTATGTCGAGTCTGTCGTTAATCAAGAAAACCTTTCAGGACTCGCCATCCGCTGCTGGCCGGAGTTTTTCAATGAATTAGGAGCAGCCGCCTGTTCGACCCTTTCCCAATTTACCGAAGACGGGATCGTTTCTTCTTGTGAATCAGATATCCATGGATCTGTTTCCATGTTTATTTTGCAGCAACTGAGTGGAGGAAAAGCGCCTTACTTAGGAGATATGGTTCATGTGAATGAAGCGAGTAATTCAGTCGTCTTCTGGCATTGCGGCGCAGGTGCCTACTCTCTTGCTCACCCTGACCAGGGAGCGCAGCCGGGCGTACATCCAAACCGTAAACTCGGCTTTACGATGGAATTCGGTCTTAAGCCAGGTCAAGTGACGATGTTCCGCGTCAGCTATACACCAGATGGGTATCGTCTGCTTGTCATGAGAGGAAACGCCTTAGATACACCGAAACGTTTCAACGGGACATCCGTAGAAGTGGAGCTTGAGACGGAGATCAATGACACGCTGTACAGTTTAATGGAGGAAGGTTTTGAGCCTCACTATGCTCTCGTTTATGAAGATGTCGTCGAGGAGTTAGTGGAACTTGGGCGTCAACTGGACCTTGAAACCATCGTCTATACCAAAGATTGATTGAGGAGGACACCTGATGAAACATGTCGCAGTAGGGCAGGCAGGAGGACCGACAGCTGTCATCAACGCTACCCTGGCTGGTTTTGTTGAAAGTGTAAAAGAACAGTGTCAACTGACCTTCGTTGAAGGAGGTTATCAAGGTCTGGTGGAAGAGAATTTTCTTTACGGTGATTCGGAAGTGATTGATTGGGTTCTTGACAATCAATCGGTTCCGGGCGCCTGTTTACAATCCGGGCGTTACCCTTTTCACGATGAAGCGATTGCTGAAGCAGTTCGATCCCTGAAGAAGCACCAAATCGATACCCTTGTATTTATCGGCGGGAATGGAACGATGGAAGCTTTGTTAAAAGTGAAAAAAGAAGCCGAATGTCAGGGTTATTTTCTACAGGTACTGGGACTTCCGAAAACGGTGGATAATGACTTGGGAGGCACAGATCATGCACCAGGTTTCGCAAGTGCAGCGAGATCGATCGCCCAAACGACGAAGGATTTGAGCCGGGATTTATATTCCATGAAGAATTTTGAGCAGGTGCGTGTATTGGAAACGATGGGCAGGAACGCAGGGTGGTTAGCCGCCGCTGCAGGAGCTTGGAGAGAGTACGAGGAAGAAGGCCCGCATTATATTGCTCTTCCGGAGCAGCCCTTGAACAAGGATACATTATTACGGACAGTTAAAGAAGCGTTGAGTTCCTATGGTTACGCGATTGTTGTGGTCAGTGAAGGGGTTCAGTGGGAACAAGGATCTCAAATTGAACTCAATCAGGTAGACGGACGCTCCATTCTCGGAGGGATCTCTAAGGAAATCAGTGAATTTATCAGTGAAGAGTTAAATGTGAATACAAGGGCAGAACTGTTGGGGATGAATCAAAGGGCGGATACATCGGCTTTATCCCCCATCGATACCTATGAAGCTTATCAACTTGGCAGAGAAGGTGGGCGATGGGTGTTGGAAGGGTATGATGAAGTAATGGTCGCAGTTGGGCGAGAAGCATCAAATTATTATACAATGGAGATCAGACCTGTAAAACTTGAAAAAGTGATTGCTGAGGGAGAAAGGCTGTTACCAGCTCAATTCATTACAAATCTCAAGGCTTATTATCAATGGTTGACTCCACTGTTAGGAGGTGACCGGCCTTCTTACCCTCCGCTTTCAAAAAGGAGAGTCGAATATAGTGAACACTAAAGTTAATCCCAACAAAGATTTAGCCCTATACTTACAATTGAAAGAATTATTCATTGATCGCATTCATAATGGACAATGGGAAGCAGATAAATTGATTCCGACGGAACAGGAACTGATGAAGGAATTCGACGTCAGCCGCACAACGATCCGTCAGGCCATATCCATTCTCGTGCAGGAAGGTTTGGTGGAAAAGAAACAAGGCCGCGGAACAATCGTGAAACCTAGGAAATTGAGCGGGAACTTAAGTCAATTAAAAGGGTTCGCCGAAGAGGTTCTGGAACGCGGGCAAGTCCCTCGAAGCAAGTTGATCCGGGCGGAGTTCAAATCTAACCTTCATCACGAAAAGTCTATGCTCGAAGTCAAAGACGATGAACCCATTTTGTTAATTGAACGGATTCGTTTAGCGGATGAAGTACCGGTGGCCCTTGAGCGTACATGCTGGCCGAAAGAGATCGGCGAGATCCTGATGAAACATAATTTAGATGAAGCGCGTTACTACGAAATCCTTGAAAACTACAACATTTATTTGAACAGAGCCAGCGAAAAAATAGCAGCCATTAATGCAACCATTGATGAAGCGGATGCCCTCGGAATAAGGGGAGGGGAAGCTCTTCTTGAAATGACGAGGCTGAGTTTCGGTGTCAATGAACGACCGATTGAATATACGAAAACGAAATATCGTAACGATCAATATCATTATAGTCTTGAACTTAAACGATAAAAGGAGTGGTCCTCTATGCCATTTGTGGATGGAAAGACATTGCTAACCCATGCCTATGAAAACAAGTACGGAGTCGGAGCCTTTAGTGCTCATAATGCGGAAACCATTTTAGCTATTTTAGAAGCTGCGGAGGAAAAGCAAGCCCCTGTGATGATCCAGATTGGACAGAAGGTGATTCAAACGCTGGGCTTGCAGCCTATGAAAGATATGGTCGATTCTTTTGCAAAGGATTTTACTGTTCCTGTATGTATCCACCTCGATCACAGCCGTCAGTATGAGCAGACCATGGCAGCCATTCAGTCCGGTTTTCAATCGGTGATGTTTGACGGTTCGGGGTTGTCATTTGAAGAAAATACAAGAATTACGAAGCAGGTGGTCAATGCTGCCCGCGCGCTTGGGATCGGCAGTGAAGGGGAGATCGGTAAAATTGGTGGAACCGAAGATGATATTACGGTAGACGAAAAAGATGCGTTGATCACTACGACCGAGGAAGCGGTTGATTTTGTGAACGAAACAGATGTCGATTACTTAGCTGTATCCATTGGAACGGCCCACGGCATTTACAAACAGACACCAAACCTGCGATTCGAACGATTGAAAAAAATATCTGAAGCTGTGGCTCGACCAATCGTTCTGCATGGCGGTTCGGATGTGCCGGATGAACAAGTCCAGCAAGCTATTAAGCTAGGCATCTCCAAAATTAATGTAGACACGGAACTTCGCCAGGCTTACACGCAAGGGTTACAAGACTATTTGGCTTCTAATCCAGAAGATATTGTCTTGGCTAACTCTTTGGGAGCTGGTCGTGAGCGGATGAAGGAAAAAGTTAAAGAGAAGATTGATGTCTTTGGAAGTGCAGGACGTGCGGAAGCATTTATTAGTGAACAAAAGGTCGTAACGTTATAATATATAAGGAGGTTGTTGTAATGAATAAAGTAGCAACAGACTATTCTTTCGGTTTATTTATCAACGGCGAATGGCGGATAAAAGAAGATACCGTACCTGTCTTAAACAAGTACAACCAAGAAAAAATCGGTGAAACATCCATTACCAATGAATCAGATGTAAAGGAAGCTGTTGAAAGCGCTAAAAAAGCTTTTCAAGTGCCTTTCTCTTTATATGACCGTTATCAAGTTTTACTGAAAGTCGCTCAGTTATTGAAAGACAACACCGAAGAGTTTGCAGCAATTATTGCTCAGGAAGTCGGAAAACCGATTAATGAAGCAAGAGGAGAAGTAGGTCGCTCTGCCTTAACTCTTGAGAATTCAGCGGAGGAAGCAAAACGTATCCACGGAGAAGAAATCCCTGTTGAAGCAGCCCCGGGATCTGAAAATCGTAAAGCTTTCACACGACGTTATCCTGTCGGCGTGGTTGCAGCCATTACGCCGTTCAATGTCCCGTTGAACCTTGTCTGTCACAAAGTTGGCCCAGCGTTGGCGGCTGGGAACAGTGTTGTTTTAAAACCCGCCGAGCAGACGCCGCTTACTGCTTTGCTATTGACGAGGCTCTTTGAAGAAGCAGGACTTCCAAAAGGGAGACTGAATGTACTTACAGGAGAAGGCCATGAGGTAGGACCGTTGCTGACATCCAATCCTGATGTGAATATGTTTACATTTACCGGCAGTCCCCAAGTCGGAGAGCGGATTCGAAAAGAAGCAGGTTTACGTGATGTCGCATTGGAATTAGGCAACAATTCTGCAACGATCGTTCACAAAGATGCCGATATTGATCAAGCGGCACAATTGGTTGCACAAAAAAGTTTTAACAATGCAGGACAGGTATGTATTTCCGTCCAGCGTGTTTACGTTCACGATGATGTGTATGACCAGTTTCTAGGAAAAGTAAGAGAAGCGACTTCTCAAATCAAATTAGGAGACCCGATGGACCCTTCCACGCAAATGGGGCCGATGATTGCAGAAGAAGAAGCGGCTCGAGTGGAAGAATGGGTCAACGAAGCGGTTGCAGAAGGTGCTGCAATTGAAACAGGAGGAAAGCGTGACGGTGTATTCTACCAACCTACTGTTCTTACAAACGTGAACTCGGAAATGAAAGTTTGTAAGCAAGAAGTGTTCGGACCGGTTGTAGCCATTGATTCCTATGCTGATGAAGATGAAGTCATTTCCTTCGTCAATGACTCTGAATATGGACTTCAAGCAGGGTTGTTCACGAACAGCTTGGCCTTTGCTATGAAAGCAATGGATCACATTCACGTTGGCGGATTGATTGTGAATGATACTTCCGGCTATAGAGTCGATCATATGCCATATGGCGGTGTGAAGAAGAGTGGAACCGGAAAAGAAGGTCCACGCTATGCGATTGAGGAAATGACAGAAGAAAAAATTGTTGTGTTCAACTTGTAACTAAGAAGGGAGTCCATACGGCTCCCTTTTCTTAATTTGACTTATAGGAGAAAGCCCATGGAGTTTATCACTATTTTATTGCCGATTTTCTTAGTGTTTGGTATTGGTTATGGAGCTCAGAAGATCTTTCAATTTGATACCTCTACTTTTTCGAAACTTGCTTTATATATTCTCGTTCCGTTCCTTGTTTTCCAGACGTTTTACGAGGAAAAGATCACCTTTTCCTATGTTTATATTTCTATCTATATGCTCGGACTCTGCATTATTATTATTGGCATCGTTTCTATTCTTTCCAAGGTACAAAATTATACCGAAAAGGAAAGATGCGGGATGGTTTTGTCCTGTGCCTTCACCAATAACGGAAACTACGGGACACCACTAGTCTTATTCTTATTCGGAACGGCAGGAATGGAAACCGCAATCGTTCTTATGGTTTTACAACAGCTGCTCATGAGTACATTAGGCGTTTACTATGCAGCCAAAGGGGGAGGAGACAAGGGGGATGGAATGAAAGCTGCCCTTCGTTCCGTTCGTCGGATGCCGATGGTTTACGGGGCTATCGCCGGGTTCCTTTTTCAAACGTTCGGACTCTCTATTGGTGAGCTTAAAGAAGGCGTAGATTTAATTGCTAGTGCTGCGATTCCTTTAATCATGCTTACCCTTGGCATGCAACTTGCGAACATCAAGGTCAAAGGATTTGAATATAAAAAAGTATCCATTGCCTTAATAATTAAACTGGTCGCTGCACCAGCCATCGCAGCCGCCATCGTTTGGGCAATGCCTGTCGATCCATTGATGAAGCAGATTATGATCATCATGGCAGCCACTCCTACAGCTGCAAATACGACAATGTATGCGATCCAGTTCCAAACAGAACCCCAAACGGTCACAAGTGCGACTTTAGCGACGACGGTGCTCAGTTTAGTAACTATTCCTGTTGTAATTTTTTTAGCCACATAATTTTTAGAAGAGGCGGCTTAAGCGGAGGCGTCTTTTTCCTTCAATCAGTCTGGGACATAGATCGGATTTTGTAGAACGTTCTAGAGTAAGATTGCGAATGGAGTTGTCCATACTGTAACTAAAGAGGTGATGGTATGGAGCAATATGAGGGAAACTTTTTTAAAGGTCTTTTATGGGCCAGTCTTCTCTCTCTGCCAATTTGGGGAATGATTGGTGTTGTTGTTTATCTAGTTTGATAGGTTAAATGTCTGAAATTGAAGAAGGTATCATTCAAACTAGTTAGTGAATCGCTTAAAGTGAGGGAGAAATCGCTCAAACTAGGTGGAGAATCGCTCAAAGTGAGGGAGAAATCGCTCAAACTAGGTGGAGAATCGCTCAAAGTGAGGGAGAAATCGCTCAGACTAGATGGAGAATCGCTCAAAGTGAGGGAGAAATCGCTCAGACTAGATGGAGAATCGCTCAAAGTGAGGGATATCGCTCAGACTAGGTGGATAATCGCTCAAAGCGAGGGAGGAATCGCTCAAACTAGATGGAGAATCGCTCAAGGTGAGGGAGAAATCGCTCAAACTAGATGGAGAATCGCTCAAAGTGAGGGATATCGCTCAGACTAGGTGGATAATCGCTCAATGTGAGTGGGAAATCACTCAAACTAAGTAGAGAATCACTCAAAGTGAGAGATATCACTCAAAGTCAGGAAGGAATTATTTAAACATAGCGTGAATATGATTTAAAAAGGTGTTGACCCCTCCATGAGGGATCAACACCTTTTTTTATACTAATATAAACCAGAGGACCGAAGTGACAATAATGGCTGTCAGTCCTTGCAGTAATGTACCCATCGTTTGAGCTTTGTAAGCTTGTGTGATGGACATCCCACTGAACTCTTTTACAACCCAGAAATAGCTGTCATTAACGTGAGAGACCACCATCGCACCTGCACCGACGGCCATGACGACGAGTGCCAGAGGGACAGCTCCTTCAATACCGATTTGCGGAAGAAGAGGTGCGATCAAGGTTGACGTGATAACAATCGCCGCTGTAGACGATCCTTGTGCACTCTTCAATGCGGCAGCGATTATGAATGGAATGAAGATGAATACAGCACCGACAGCTACTTCATTTCCCGCAATTCCTTTAATGAGATCAGCAATGCTTGTGGAGCTGATGACAGAACCGAAAGCTCCACCTGCTCCTGTAATCAATAGGATAGGAGCGGCTTCCTTAATTCCGATTCCTACCCATTGGGTAAGTGTTTCTTCATCATATTTTGGATGAAGAGTGAAAGCGAATAAGACGCCAACCAGAAGAGCGACAACAGGTGAACCTAGGAATAGGAAAAAGGAAAAAACAGGACCTTCCCATCCAGCAAAAGTGATGACAGAGCTGAATCCAATTAGAAGAATCGGAACTAAAATAGGAGCAAATGATTTAGTGGCCGAAGGCATATCCCCAAAACTGCTGACGACCTCATCGTAATCATAGAGAGCATCCTCTTCACTTTGATCAATGTGAATTTTAGAGCCAGCTTTGACAGCCCAAAGGTAACCCACCAAGATAGCAGGAATCGCGACGATGACACCAAATAAAATGACCGTTCCTAGATAATTTTGGGCACCGATATTCCCTGCAGCTGCGATTGGTCCAGGTGTCGGCGGCACTAAAGTGTGCGTGGCGAACAGACCTGTAGATAAGGCAATCGCCATAGAGGCAACGGTAACCTTCGTTTTATTTGCAAGCGCTTTCTTTAAAGAGGATAAAATAACATACCCTGAATCACAGAACACCGGGATACTGACAATACTACCGATTGCGCTCATCGCTAGCTGAGGTCTTTTCTCCCCGACGATTCTTAAAACGACTTCCGCCATGCGTAAAGCAGCGCCCGATTTTTCTAATATGACACCGATGATCGTACCAAATACGATGACGAGTCCGATGCCTCCCATCAATCCTCCGAACCCGCCATTGACGGCCTCTACGACGTCTCCAAGTGGCATACCGGCTAAAATTCCGATAGCAAAAGCAGAAATCAAAAGGGAAAGGAAAGGGTGGAGGTTGAATTTCGCTGTGGCAACAATAACGAATAAAACACCAAGTAAAATAATAAGTACAAGTCCGAAACCTTCCATAGACGATTCACTCCTTT
Source organism: Halobacillus aidingensis (assembly GCF_900104185.1). GTDB lineage: Bacteria > Bacillota > Bacilli > Bacillales > Halobacillaceae > Halobacillus > Halobacillus aidingensis. The sequence continues at coordinate 118,949 of NZ_FNIZ01000003.1, forward strand.
TTATTGTTGGGTGATTAACCTTGCGATTTGTCTCGTTGTTTCAAATAAATATTCTTCCGCATTCTTAAGGCAGTCCTCTAGCGATGAAGGACCTGGAGCTATGGAAAAACAACTTGTGAATATTTCATTTAATGCGCCGTAGTTAGCTCCTAAGCTCCCTGAAATGAGAAGGACTGGTGTATGGTTTTCTTTTGCAAGTTCAGCTACATACCCTGGCGCTTTTCCATAAAGCGTCTGGTCATCGCTTTGTCCTTCTCCGGTAATGACATAATCAGCATCGCGGATGCAGTCTTTGAGTTGAATCGCTTCGCCAACTAACTTTGCGCCCGATTCAAGTTGCGCACCAATGGTAAGAAAAGCGAATCCGAGGCCGCCAGCAGCACCAGCACCAGGGGTGTTCTTGATGTTTTTATCAAACACTTCTTCAATGATTTTTCCATAGTGGTCTAAAGCATGATCATAAGCATTTACTTGCTGCTCGGTCGCTCCTTTTTGTGGGCCATAGATGCGACTTGCTCCTTGAGGTCCAGTCAGTGGATTGTCTACATCAGAAGCAACGCGAATCGTGACGTCTTTGAGGCGTGGGTCCAGTTCAGAAAAGTCCACTCTTTTTACGGCATGGAGGTCCTTTCCATACATCCCTGTCTCCTGGCCATTTTCATCGTAGGTTTTCATTCCAAGTGCCTGTAACATTCCCAGGCCACCGTCGTTTGTTGAACTTCCGCCAATGGCTACAATTAAGTTGGTGCACCCTTCGTTTAAAGCATGCGTGATTGCCTGCCCAATGCCATAGCTTGTTGTGTGATCGGGATTACGTTCTTCTGTTGGTACTAGTGGTAAGCCGGCAATCGCGGCTCCTTCAATTACAGCACGCTGATCGTCCATTTTTACATACCAGCTCTCGTGATTTTCTCCCAACGGGCCCTTACATGATAAGTGGACTTTTTCGTGGGCTACAGATGTAGAAAATACTTCTAATGTTCCTTCTCCGCCATCAGCCATTGGCTTCATAATGGTTTCAATATTTGGATTTACCGAATGAAAAGCCTTTCTCATGACTTCAGCGACCTGAATGGAAGACAAACTTCCTTTGTAGGAATCAGGGGCAAAAACGACCTTCATCATTCACCCTCCTTTAATTTGGTTACTTTCTATTCAACAGGAAATAAGAAACGATAACAATTGATGAGTTATACAAAATATCAGAAAAATGCAAGCGTATTCTTGTGCAAGTGCACAAATTAACGGTTAACTAAAATGGCTTGTAAGATAATCGCATCTTTGAAATTCCGTGCATCCAATCCTACTTTTTTATGGACTTGATCGAGACGGTAATGAAGAGTATTTCGATGGACATGCAAATCATCAGCTGTCCGGTTCATTTTCAAGGCGTTGTTGAAGAAAGAATGGAGCGTTTCTAAATATGCTGCTTCTAATTGGTTCAGCCGATTGGCATAAGGCTCCGTGATCTCTGTGTACGTGTCCTTTGGAATGCTTGAAAGTAGCCGTTCCATCTTAAGTGACCCACTGTAAATAATTTTACCGGCTTTTCCTGCAATATCTAACGTCTGCGTTGCCTGTTGGAAAGATGTATAAATACCTTTAGCACTATACCCTGGTTCACCAACAGCGGCAGGTCCATCTGTTTTTATTGGTGGTAGATGCTCTTGGAATGGAAGAGGCATGACCACTGAATTTTCCTGAAAAGGCAGGATGAAGAGAGGGTTTAGTTTCAGCTGTTCAGCCTGTATGCGGAGTCGCTCTGCGAAATTATAAGGGTAGGGTGTCTGGAAAACGAAGACTTGCCAAGCCTTCTTAAGGTCTGCCCGTAATGAGTAACGTGCTTCTTTTTCCAGGTCTTCGGTTTCCCTGTTTGAAATAAGCTGATGAAACCAGTGATTCCACTGTCTTTCCTGATAAAAGCTCTGTTTTTGAATATAGAGTTGTTCCAGAGTTATCTCTACAGATCCTTGAGTCATTCCAGCTGCTTGGAACACTTGGTCCGGATCTCCTGTCAAACCGACCACACCTGCAAGTTCACCTCTATGAAAAATTGGGAGGTTAACCCCGGGCTTCGTATTAGAATATTGGTTTGAGATTTCTTTTGTTATTTGTTGTGCTTCCAGCGTTTCTATAACTCTTTGAGCTCCGCCATGGATTTGATTGATACGAGCGGTATTTGTGCTGGCTACAATTTTTCCAGTCGCATCCATGAGGTTGATGGCGACATCAATGTATCGGGATAGTCGACGGATGATTTCTTGTCCTAGTTGATCAGTAAGTTCCATGTTGAGCCACTCCTTTTTTCTAACATTCTACCAGATTGAAGGTTGATAAAATCGATCAAAGTGTAAGAGGAATCGATCAAAGTGTAAGAGGAATCGATCAAAGTGTAAGAGGAATCGATCAAAGTGTAAGAGGAATCGATCAAAGAGGAGGAAGAATCGCTCAAGGATTGGATGGAATCGATCAAAGTGAAAGATATCGATCAGAGTCTGTGTGGGATCGCTCAAAGTAGAAGAGAAATCAATCAAATACTGTTTGAAATCGTTCATAGTAAAAGAGATTTCAACCAAAGTGAAGGATATCACTCAAAGGTTAGATGATATCACTCAAAAAAGTTAAGATAATAGACTCTTCCTCGATTCTTTCCTTTGAATGGGAGATTGAGTGTATGGAGGAAACGATTCGCTGTTGCAGGGGAACGTATCATAAGAAATGCTCTCAAATCTGCGTTGGTGATTTGTGGTCCATAAATGAAATAATAATCTTTAAGTGCGGGGGTATGAGCATTTTTGTCTTTAGAGGAACACTTCTTACATACCCAGGACCCATGATGACGGGTCATACCTAAATATTCACATCCTGTACAATGGATGCCAGGTTGGAGATCTTTGGGTGAAATATTAAAATGAGATAGATAATTAAAAGAAAGTGAGTGGTTAGAGTTAAGAAGGGCCGTAATGAACTTTTGCAAATGGGAATCATTTAAAACAGGCTTCTGCCTATTTAAACTTATGATTAGTTCGTGAAGAGCGTTCGATCGTATCACAAAATCTGATCCGGCATCGGCGCATGTAATAATAGATTTTGGATGGCTGTTTGCTACAACGCAATAAATGGGAAGGGGAGGTAAACCATGCTGGTCCACCCATTTTTGAAGGAGGTATTTGTGCCTGCGGACCTGAGTGAGGGGACTATCATAAGCCATTAACCCTTTTTCTGTGGTTTGAATTAATTGTTTATCATCGATGTTGAGCTGACCGGCCATATATTTCGCTTCCACTAGTAGAATCCATTCCTTTGAAAGGATTAACGCATCATTTTGGAAAAAGTGGTCCCCTGACTTTAAACGGAGGTTGTAAAAGATGAAGAGATCATCGGAAAGTAGCGAAAGAGGATAAATGAGGGCTTTTTCTCCTTTGTGGCCTGCCTGCTCCCTGAACAGTCTTTCTTTTATTTCAGGAATAGAGGGATGATGTGGATGTAATCGGCGCAACAACATTTTCAGAACTTCAATTCCAACTGGATCTTCCAAATGTTTGATAATCAATACTTCACACCTTTCTTTGCACAGTCTTTAGTTTAGCATAAAGTGGATAAATCTATTAAAATTCTTTAAATAATAAGAGCGAGACGTCTGAACAAGACGCCTCGCTCTTTTGAATTATAAACTTGGACGGTAAGCCGTTTCAGGAATCTCTTCGTAATCTTCAGGGTTCAAATCATCAACTGTGTCTTCAGCTACTCCGTCAATAATTCCTTGAAGACCTGTTTCCACAGCTTTCACAAGCATACCCTTTTTCTTCTGACCGAGACTCTGCGTTTGACCCGTCACTTCAAAAAGGACCGTGCCACTGCCGTTAAGGGCAAATGAACCTAATGCTGTGCCTGGAAGGTCCAGTCCCTGACTGTAAAGGGTGATGTTATCAAATGGCGAGTTGCCCATTTCCTGCAGCGCATCATAGGCGGCGACATTCAACTGTCGGGAATAATCGTAATCATAGTTGTCAGCGTACTCGGAGTACTTCGCTCCTTCTTCTGAGTTTGGATCAGGTACGAATTGTCCTGATAGAGACAATGTGACTGGATCACTCGTACCATCCACATAATAGAGTCCTTGGTGGTGGAGGTCTACAAAAACGTCCACTTTACCGAATTCGTCCTGCAGATTTTTATAGACGTCACGGACGGTTTGCGCTTCCGGGGTGATGTACCAGCCTGGCTCTGAAGAAGAACCCGGCACATCTTCTGCATCCGGCACATAATCCAAATCAGGATTAAAGTCACGGTTCACATCAAATCCTGGATTAGCTGCGTAATTGTCCCCCTGAATGTTTGGGGCGGTATAGTAATTCCATGTCGGACCACCGGCCTCAGCCAGCTGAGGGAAGTCTTCGACGACTTCTGACCAGGACATGTCATTTCCGCGCCTGTCGAGCTCCGAAGCATCTGGATTCATTTTTGGAAGGGTAACAAGTGTTACCTCTTCTCTGATTTTTTGGGCGTGAGGGGAGTTACTTGAACCTAAATAGCTTAATAGATTCAGAATGGCTTCAGTTCCTGTTTTTTCATTGCCGTGGATTTCACTTTCGATAAGAATGACTTTATCGCCGTGACCGACACGGGCTTGATAGATATCAAGTCCGTTATTGGATTGACCGACAACATCGACTTGCACCGTCCCTTGGCTGGATTTTTCAATCTGCTCTAATTTTTTCGTCAATTGGCCATAGTCTGTCCAACCCGAGCTGTTGTAAGTTTGCTGCTCGGGGGTACCGGGATGATTACCGGCCGCAAACGTAGGGATGGCTACACTTGAAGCCAATACGATGGAACTAGCGACTGCAAATACTTGTTTTTTCATAGACCGTTCCTCCTTATTCTGTAATTCCTACTTGATTGAATCCATCTTCAGTAGCTTGAGCTTCTTCACTATTTTCACCATAGAGGTCGACAGCTGATTGGATGAGCGATTCTCGTGCATGACTGAAGTCAGATTCCGGCTGCAAGTAGACGGTCAAAGCACGGTAATAGATTTGGCCGAGTTTTTCTTTTCCGATCTGTTCGCCCGTGATGTAAGCCGCATGGTTGATGATGGATGAGTTAATATGGACACCACCATTATCCAATTCCATAGGCAGGTCATAGTATTCATCCATGTGGGAAGGGTACATGCCGTTACCATCTCCGTATGGAACATAGTCTTCGCCTACAGGGTATTTGCTAGGGTTACTCAAGCTTCTTAAAGACGTTCGTCCGGAAGCAATAGCATCTTCTGCCATAATATCTTCACCGATTTCCCAATCTTCCTCATCGACGAGTGCTCCGAAAATATCAGAGAAGGCTTCGTTTAAAGCCCCGGATTGGAAGCGGTAAAGGAGACCGGCAGAATTTGTTGTGACACCATGGGCCATTTCGTGGGCTGCTACGTCAAGTCCTGCAGAGAGGGGGATGAAGAATTCGCCATCTCCGTCTCCGTATGTCATTTGCTGACCATTCCAGAAAGCATTGTTATAATCTTTACCAAAGTGGACCGTAGACTTGATGGCCATTCCTTCACCATCGATGGAGTTGCGGTCATGTTCTTCTAAATAATACTCGTACACTTTTTCAGAGTTGTAGTGGGCATCGACGGCTGGTTTTTCATAATCATCTGTAAAGGCCGCATCACGGGAAGAGAACAATTTATCTTGCAAGCCCGCATAGTTCCAACTGTTCTGCCCATCGTAGGTGTAGATACCATCCAGGTTTTCGTGGGATTTGTCATAAAGGTAAAAATCTGTTCCGTTTGCTTCCACACCTTTCTCGTTACTGTGGGAAATGTGAAGGTTGCGATGGTCTCCAAGGACACCAGTGCCTGATCCTTTGGAAGATTGATAGCCATCTGCATGCATGATGGCGTTATATTTGTCGATGACTTTACCAGTATTGGCATCTACATAAACGAACCAGTTTCCTGGGTCTTCCCCAAGGAAGTTCACATTGACTTTATAAGCGAGATGATTTTCATCTTGAAACGGATAGATGACAAGAGTGGATGACGGAGATTCTACGAATTGTTCGGGAGCATCAACAGCGTCTTTGGCGACTTCTAACCCTTTTGCTTCGCTTAAGGAAGCGTTGGTAGAAATATCGCTTTGTTCAATCCCTTCGTTGAACTGACCGTTTACAGTCTGGACATGGTTTTCCTTATCATAGTGGACAACCACTTGGTGTCCTTCTACAGGTACGCCATTCTTTTCCTGTTGAAGTTTCACGTGGGTCATACCAAGGTCATCTTTTGTAATCTCGGCGTTTCCTAAACTATGGTCAGGATCAGCCATTTTGAATTTCTCTTTATTCTTTTTCAAGTGTGCTTTCGCGGAGTTTTCATTAGCCTTTGTGTATTTTTCACTCTGTTTTTGCTGTACAAAGAATGGACGATTGTCTTTATCCTTATGTACACTTTTTTGCTGGATCTGTGCGTGAGCTTTTGGACTTGCGTTCTCACTGATCGCATGTGACTGTGTCGGTGCCACCGTTCCCATTAAAAGTGCAGATGACAATACGGCCATTGGAATCACGTGTTTTTTCTTCATAACCAACCTCCTAGCAAGAATGTATCCAATTATAGGTAATAGAGGCTTTATTATACAGAGTAGATTGAACTGTTTGTATTTTCTGAAAATAATGTCGAATAGAAGTTTGGTATAAGACTTTAATCATGGTTTTTAGACACAATCACCGTCACACGAACATTTCGAGTGACGAAATAAATTCCAACTATAGAACTAAATCAAAGTGAATTTTTAAATGGAATTATTTGTATGACCTGGTACGTAAATATATGGAAGTCTTTCTACATAAAAAAGCTCCTCCACAATTGTGGAGGAGCTTGTCGTATTACACGTGAGCTAAAGTTTGAAGGGCTTCTTTTACTGGCTTGTAATCATAACCAAGATCACGGGCTACGGCTTCATAAGTCAAGTGACCATTCGCTGTGTTTACACCTGCTTCAATCGCTTTGTTATCTTCTACAGCTTTGTTTACGCCTTTTGATGCGATTTGCAAAGCGTATGGAATCGTTACGTTTGTAAGAGCGATCGTCGATGTGCGCGGCACCGCTCCAGGGATGTTTGCCACTGCATAATGAAGAACACCGTGCTTTTCATAAATCGGATCATCATGTGTTGTAATGTGATCGACGGTTTCGAAGTTTCCGCCCTGGTCGATGGCGACATCCACGATAACAGAGCCGTCTTTCATTTCTTTAACCATGTCCTCCGTCACAAGTTTCGGTGCTTTCGCTCCTGGAATAAGAACAGCTCCAACGACCAAGTCCGCGTCTTTAACGGCTTCTGCAATGTTGAATGGATTGGACATCATCGTTTGGATATCTGAACCAAACTGATCATCCAGTTCGCGAAGGCGATTTGGATTCAAGTCTAAAACAGTTACGTGTGCACCAAGGCCGATAGCAATCTTCGCTGCGTTCGTACCAACGATGCCTCCACCGATGATGACGACTTTTCCGCGGGACACTCCAGGAACTCCACTAAGCAGGATTCCTTTTCCACCGAAGGATTTTTCAAGGTATTGAGCTCCAACTTGTGTCGCCATTCGTCCGGCTACTTCACTCATTGGAGTAAGAAGTGGAAGTTTGTTATCGACCGCTACTGTTTCATAGGCAATCGCCGTCACTTCGTTTTCTACTAACGCTTTTGTCAGTTCAGGTTCCGCTGCAAGGTGAAGGTATGTGAACAAAATAAGTCCTTTACGGAAGTATCCATATTCAGATGGAAGCGGTTCTTTTACTTTCATGACCATTTCTGAATTCGACCAAATATCGGAAGCGGTTTCAACAATCTCAGCGCCAGCATCACGATATTCTTGGTCTGTAAAATTACTGCCTGTTCCGGCCTGGGTTTCGATGCGGATCGTGTGTCCGGCTTTCATGAGATTGATGACACCTGAAGGCGTAATCGCTACGCGGTTTTCATTATTTTTAATTTCTCTTGGAATTCCGATAATCATGGGGAACGTCCACCTTTCAAATTGAATGTAACCAAAGTATAGCTCTCAAGCCTGACTTTTTGTTTAGTTGAAAATGAAAAAATAAACAGGAGGATTTGTGTAAAATCACAAATCCTCCTGTTCGTTCTCATAAATCAGTAAATCAAGGTAAAGCATTGTCTTCTGATTCATATCCTTGAAGTCGATGCTGCCGATGTCTTTGATCCGCTTCAGCCGGTAGTTCAATGTATTGGTATGAATATGCATATGGGCTGCGGCCTGATGGACATTACTGTTTTTCTCAAGAAAAACCTTTAATGTCTCAAGCAACATGGAGTTGTTCCGTTCATCGTATGCTTTGATATTGGTCAAGGCATCGTTTTTGTAGTTTTCCCGTTTTTGAAGGGCAGACAGTTCATTAAGGAATTGATAGACACCAAGGTCCTGGTAGTTATCGACATGCTGCAGCCCTGTGGAATACTGTTCTTTCAAGTCTAGAACTTTTAAAGCCTGCTTGTAACTGTCACTGATCAATGTCGGCGAGTCATAAATCAGCCCGAAAGCCCCTTTTAAATCCTCAAAGTTAAGGCGTTCTTTCATCTTTTGTGTGAATTCACGAATAAAAGCCTGGTTCATTTCGTTCGCATCTTCTTTATTATCTGTTCGAACAAGGAGAATGAGCTGTTGATCATCAAAGATCCGGTTCACAACACGGGTTTGGTGGAGGGTTTCTGTTAAGTAATAGGCATGGCGCTCCACCGCCTGACTCATTTCTTCTGTGAACTCGAATACAGCTACACAAAGCTGCCCCTGCAAATTCATATGAAATCTCTTGGCCAAGCGTTTGATATCCGCCTGGTTTTGGAGAGAGCCTGTCAGCAGCTGCCAGAAAAATTCTTTTCGATTTTCCTCTGTTTTTTTCTTTTTCGCCTGTTGTCTCAGTAGGTGGTGGCTGACCCATTGAGCGGCTTCCTTCATCTCTTCCAAATGTTCTGCTGTTACGGAGAGGTCGTTCGTTTGTGCCCAGATGAAGCCCAGGATTTCGTTATTTTTGCGAACGGAAATCGCTAATCTGTGACCGAGGCCGATCGCATCAATTTTTTTCACAATGAGTGGCTGGTCGCTTTCGAAAAGCTTGGCCATGATTCCTTGTTTCCATAAACCATTGATCACATGTTCAGGTACTTTCCGTCTCATAATGGTTGCGGTTCTTGCTTCGTCCACATTTTTCTCATGTTTGCTGTAAGAGACGATGCGGTGATTGGCATCCTCAATGGTGACCGGACATCCTAAGGTTTCCGCAATGCTGTCGGCAAGCCCCTCTGGGGAATCGATGTAATCTTTATATGAATAGTTCAAGTTTGATGAATGTTTCATAGCGGTACTCCTTATGGTGTGAATACCTTTATATTATCATTGATTCTCGTATAGAAACATCCATTTTCCTATTGAAGTATTTGTTGAATTGAACGAATATAGGAGAGGGGATTTGTTGATTTCACCAAATAACCGAAAGCGCCTTCATGGTAAGCTGATTCTACACATTTGATATGAAAGCGTTTAACTTAAACGATCGACGACCAGACATTTATGAATATAGGAGGATTTATCGTGAAAAAAATATTCAAAATTGCGAGCGCTTTTATAGGAATCATCGTCGGTGCGGGATTTGCATCGGGACAGGAAATACTTCAATACTTTACGAGTTTCGGCTATTTAGGTACGATCGGTACGATTATCTCAACAGCTCTGTTCGCTTATATGGGTATGATGCTTGTGAAACTTGGAACAAGGACGCAGGCTACTTCTCATAAGGAAGCGGTATATAAAGTGAGTGGAAACAAGTGGCTTGGACGGATTGTTGATTATGTCATCATTCTGACCCTGTTTGGAGTGGGAGTCGTCATGATTGCAGGAGCGGGTTCGATTCCAAGTCAACAATTCGGGCTGCCGCCGCTCGTCGGTATCATTTTCATGAGTGTGATCGTTATGGCAACAATCATGATGAATGTGGACAAAGTCGTCAACGTCATCGGCAGTATTACACCGTTTTTAATTATCACGGTCTTAATCATATCCGGATACAGCTTGTTTACCATGGAACAGCCTTTCAGTAATTTGAATGCAGTGGCTGTGGAGCAACCCTCCGCTTTATCCAACTGGTTTATTTCAGCCATCAATTACGTATCCTTTAACGTGGCCGTAGGGGCTTCGATGTCCTTATTGATGGGAGGAAATGAGAAGGATGAACGAACGTCTGCGCTCGGTGGATTGTTCGGTGGATTAGGGCTCGGGATTATGATTGTAATCAGTCACCTGGCCATCTTCTCTAAAATAGATGCTGTCGCGTCTTATGATATGCCGCTTCTGGCACTTGTTGATAACCTCTCTCCAGTATTAGGAACGTTCTACTCAATCGTTTTGTTCGGGATGGTCTTCAATACAGCAGTCAGCATGTTCTTCTCCTTTGCTGCTCGTTATACAGAAGTCGGGACAAGCCAGCATAAGAAATTCGTTCTCATTACAGGAGTCGTCGCTTTCGGGCTTAGTTTCGTAGGGTTTACAGAACTTGTCGCGTTCTTCTACCCATTGATCGGGTATATGGGACTGTTCTTAATTCTAGCTCTGGTCACAGCACCTTTCCGACTCAAAAAAGAACACAAAAAAACAGAACGCTTATCTGCATAAATTTAAAAGAAGACCACCTCGCAAGAGGTGGTCTTTTCCAATATCTGTATGACCTGGTACAACAAATAATGGAAGTCACCTGCGCTTTTGCGTTATGGTTATATGAGAAGGTTCTCATAAGGGAGTGGTAGATATGAATAATCAAGAGTGGTGGAAGAAGAGTGTCGTCTATCAAATTTATCCGAAGAGTTTTAATGATACGAATGGGGATGGAATTGGTGATATCCCTGGAATTATTGAGAAGCTGGATTACTTGAAAGAGCTTGGGGTGGACGTCCTTTGGCTGTCCCCGGTCTATGATTCTCCACAAGAAGATAATGGCTATGATATCCGCAACTACCGCCAAGTGGATGATCTTTTTGGAAATATGGAAGATTTGGAGCGGCTTTTGGAAGAAGCTCATAAAAGAGATTTGAAGTTGGTCATGGACCTCGTTGTGAATCACACGTCTGATGAACACCCATGGTTTGTAGAGTCTTCGAAAAGCAAGGACAACCCGTATCGTGACTACTACATATGGAAAGATGGGAAAGAGAACGGGGAGCCACCGACAAACTGGAACTCTGTTTTCGGTGGTCCGGCCTGGGAATATGATGAAACGACAGGTCAATATTATTTGCACATCTTTGCGAAAAAGCAGCCTGACTTGAATTGGGAAAATCCGAATTTGAGGGAAGATGTGTACGACATGATGAAGTTTTGGCTTGATAAAGGAATGGACGGGTTCCGTATGGATGTCATCAACTTTATCTCTAAGGATCCGGAATATCAGGATGGAGAGAACGGGGATGGGAGCCCGTATTTTATGAACGGCCCGCGTGTCCATGAATTTTTGCAGGAAATGAATCAGGAAGTTTTATCAAATTATGATGTCATGACAGTCGGCGAAATGCCTGGGGCTTCTCCTGAAGATGCGAAGCGTTACACAGATCCAGAGAATGAAGAATTGAATATGATTTTTACATTCGAGCATATGGACTTGGATTCGAACGGGGATAAGTGGAATTGGACGGATTTAAACCTTGTAGACTTGAAGGAGAATTTTGAAAAGTGGCAGACGTCGCTACATGGTGTTGGTTGGAACAGCTTATACTGGAACAACCATGACCAGCCGCGTATTGTTTCACGTTTCGGTGATGACGGGGAGTACCGTGTGAAATCAGCAAAAATGCTCGCCATTTGTCTGCACATGATGCAGGGGACTCCTTACATTTACCAAGGGGAAGAGCTTGGGATGACCAACGTTAACTTTGAAACGCTCGAAGAGTACCGGGATATCGAGCTTTTGAACATGTATAAAGAGAAGAAGGAAAAAGGGTGGTCCCACGAAGATCTCATGAAAGCCATCTATGTGAAAGGCCGGGATAATGCCCGGACACCGATGCAGTGGAACGATAAGGAGAATGGTGGTTTTACGAATGGAACCCCATGGCTCCAGGTGAATCCGAATTATAGAGAGATTAATGCGGAGCGCGCACTGGAAGATAAAAACTCTGTGTTTTATTTCTATCAACAGTTAATCCGTTTGAGAAAAGAGATGGATATGATTACAGACGGACGATTTGAGCTGTTGATGAGAGAAGATCCGAACGTTTTTGCTTATAAGCGTGTTGGGGATGAAGGAAGTCTTCTGGTTGTTTGTAACTTTTCTTCAGAAGAAGTGACATTAGATGATGGTATTGTAAAAGAAATCGAAGGCAAGCCTGTTGTTATTACGAACGAAACGGAATCAACACATCGCCGTGGATTGGCTCCTTTTGAAGGAACAGTATATAGACTTTAATGGAAATAATAACCACACCAGGTCATCCAAATATTGGATGACCTGGTGTGGTTTTTTTAATTGGTATTGAGTCATTTCATTTGAATAAACCTCATTTGAAATAACATTACAGTTTTTTAAAACACATGTTGACATAAAAATTCAAAAAATTTATAATAAAGCCAACAAAGATTTGGAGGAAGTCGATGAACTACGTGATTGGAATAGACGGAGGCGGGACGAAAACGACGTGCCTGTTCCTTGAAGCAGATCACTATACATACCCAGAACAACCAAAAGTTGTCCAGGGGCCGGGGACCAACCCTCATCAAATCGGTTTTGATGAAGCGGGTAAGCGTTTGAAGGCTCTTATTGAAAAAGGATTACAAACATTCAACTTAGATTCTGCACAAATCATTGGCGTTGGCTTCGGACTTGCTGGTATAGGTAGACCAGAAGACGAACAAGAAATGAATAAGATTGTGCAGGATATTTTTTTAGGTTTATCATTTTCAGAAAATTGCAATTCGTTCATTGGGTCTGATAGTTTAGCCGCACTGAAAGGAGCGCTTTCTCCCCAAAAGGAGGTCGGCATCCTCGTCATCTCTGGGACAGGATCGAATGCTGTTGGCGTTAATCGTGATGGATCCACTCATAAATGTGGTGGTTGGGGACATCTGATCGGGGATGAAGGCAGTGGTTATCACCTTTCTTTGAAAGCGTTATCATGTATAGCGAAAGCAGCGGATGGACGTGGGGAAGAAACACTTCTTACTCGGCTTGTGTTGGAAAAATTAAATCTCTATAACCCTGAAGACCTTGTCCGTTACATATATGGGAGGACACACGAAAAACACGAAATAGCGAAGCTTGCGACATGCGTGATTGAAGCATCGGAACGACAGGATGAAGTCGCGGTAATGATATTGCAAGAAGCGGCGTATGAACTCGTTTTACATGTAGAAAGTATCGCTCGACGCGGTTTTGAAAGAGATACAGCTATTACAGCGGCAGGGTCTATTTTCAAGCATTCAAAAGTTTTGAAACAGCATTTCATCCAACAGATTGAAACAAAAGGGTTAGGTGTATATCGAGAGCCCTATGCTCCACCTGAGTTTGGAGCAGCGATGTTAGCAATCCCGGAAAATTAATCAAAGGTGGTGCCAAAGGTGACGAATTCCTTGACGTTCCTAACAACAGAGCAACGAAATGAACGAACGAAAAACATGGATGAAATGACGACTGCTGAAATCCTGAAAGTCATGAATGAAGAAGATCGCAAAGTTGCAGAAGCCGTCAAACAGGTTTTACCGGCCATTACGAAAGCTGTCGATCATATTTCCGCTTCTTTGAAAAAGGGAGGCCGACTCTTTTATGTAGGAGCAGGAACGAGCGGCAGGCTGGGCATTTTGGATGCCTCCGAATGTCCGCCGACCTTTCTCGTGGATCCGGATATGGTTCAAGCGGTCATGGCCGGGGGCGGGAACGCCTTTACAAAGGCGAAAGAGAATTCAGAAGATGATGCCGCTCAAGGCGAAACCGATTTAAAGGCAAAACAATTAACTTCAGACGATGTCGTGGTCGGAATTACCGCCAGCGGTCGGACGCCTTATCCAATTGGAGCTCTCAAACACGCGCATTCGGTCGGAGCCTACACCATCTCTTTATCTTGCAACCATCATTCTGAAATCAGTGATTATGCTGAGTGCCCGATTGAGGTTGTGGTCGGGCCGGAAGTTTTGACAGGTTCGACGCGCTTGAAAGCAGCGACAGCCCACAAAATGGTGTTGAATATGATGAGCACGACAGCCATGGTCAAACTCGGGAAGGTTTATGAGAATTTGATGGTGGATGTTCATGCAAGCAACCACAAATTGAGAGAACGTGCGAAAAGCATTTTGATGGAGTGTACCTCAGCGACTTATGAGGAAGCTGAGGAAACGTTGAAAAAAGCAAAGCTCCAAGTGAAGCCGGCGATTATCATGCTGAAGCGAAGCGTTTCTTATGAACAAGCGAAAAAAATGCTTCAGGAGAATGAGGGCAATTTGCGAAAGGCCATGAATGAATCTTAATGATTTGAAGACCATTTTGCATGGTTTCAAATAAATTTTTCAATCAAAAAGGGGGAGCTTATGTTGAGCATGTGGCGGAAAACATCTGCTTGGTTGATGTTGGCGGTTTTGTTCGCTTTCTTGTTGTTGGTCGGTTGTGCACCAGGAGCCGGGACAGAAGAAACAGATAGCGAGGGCACAGAAGAAGAATCCACTTCTGAAGGGTCTTCGGAGTCTGGTGAATCCGGTGAAGTTTCCGGGGAACTTGAAATTCAGTACTTTGTCGGTGGTTATGGCGATTCTTGGTGGAAAGAAGTTATTGCCGATTTCCAGGAAGAATATCCGGATGTCTCGATAACGGAACATGCAGGACCTAATATTAATGAAGAAATGCGTTCACGCTGGGTATCCGATGATCCACCTGATGTCGTTTATATTGATGGTGCCGGCTCCAGTGAAACGCAGATGGTTGAAGATGGCCAGCTGATGAACTTGACGGATTGGTTGAGCAGCGTCGAGCTTGAGGATGGCTCAGCTCTAGGTGAAAGTTTCATTGTTGATCCAGCTACGTACGATGGAGATATTTACAGCTTGCCACTTGTCTTCGATACGTGGGGCACATGGTATGACAATGCCTGGTTTGAAGAAAACAATTGGGATGTACCGAAAGACTTTCCTAGTTTCATGGATACTATGAGTCAAATTAAGGAAGATGAAGGCATTGAGCCTTTCGTAACGACAGGACAATATCCATACTATTTCCTACGTGGTATGCTTTACCCTGCCTTTGGTGCAGCGGGTGGAGACGAGTTACTTAATGATGTCATTACAGGTGCAGAAGGCGCTTGGACGAGTGAACCTGTCCTTAATGTCATGAAAAAAGTGGAGCAGATGCAGCAAGAAGGCATGATTGATTCCGGGTTTGGTGCGTTGAACCATACGCAGTCCCAGATGAACTTCCTGCTTCATGACAATGCATTTATTCCGGTCGGTTTCTGGCTGCCGAATGAAATGGCGAATGATACGCCGGAAGACTTCGAATATGGATTCATTCCTTCTCCGATGCAGGATGAAGGCGAACCAGCTGCAATTGTGCCGGATCTACGTCCACTTGCCATTGCAGAAAAAGCAGAAAACCCAGAAGCAGCGAAAGCTTTCGTCGAGTTCGTTTTCACAAAAGAATATGCGAAGAGTTTCTCTGAACATACGGGAGCGATCATGAACTTGCAAGGGGTCGACCTTGCTTCCAGTGAGGAAGTTCCTTCATTCTTGATTGATGCCAACGAGATGATTAACGATCCTGAACAAGTCCAGATTTATCAAAAGCCTCACCCGATGAGTTCAGAGCTTGAGACGCCGATCAGCAACTCACTCGTATCTTTGATGCTTGGTAACATTACGGCAGAAGAGTTCGTTGAGGAAGCTGAACAAGCGGCAGCGGAATACCGCAGCAGTTTGGAGTAAAGGACAGTGGAATGTGGAGGCGGACGTCTTCACATTCCATTTTTCTTAAAGGCATAAGCCAATCAACGGCGGGAATGTTTTCCTGCTGTTGCTTGACTTATGCTAGCCAAAAACTTATTCACACTAGAAAAAGAGGTGGTTGTAAATGGTCCAGTCCAGTCGACAGCGGAACTTGTTCCTTGCCTTCTGTCTTGTTCCGACATTTATTTTGTTTGCCGTGTTCACGTTGTATCCCCTATTCAATGGTCTTTATTATTCCTTTTTCAAATGGTCGGGAGCCTCTTCACTCGCGGAATTTGTAGGTTTTGAAAATTATCGCAGATTGTTCAGTGATGAGATCATCCCAAGTACGATTTGGCACGACTATTTTCTTGTTATTACAAAGGTTATCGGCATCATGATTCTGTCGACCTTTTTTGCCGTCGCTTTAACACAAATGAAAATTAAAGAAGCGCCTTTTTACCGGATCGTTTTCTTTTTCCCGAACATCATGTCCGTTGTCGTCATCGGGATTCTGTGGATGTTCATCTATAATCCCAGTCTCGGGCTTGTGAACTCAGGTCTGGAATTGATTGGTCTTGAGAGTTGGACCCAACCCTGGCTCGGAAGTGAAGATTGGGCTTTGCCAAGTCTAGTATTACCTTCTGTCTGGGCGGGAATCGGGTTGTTTATGCTCATGCTTATGGGCGGTATTTCCAACATATCCAAAAGTTATTATGAAGCAGCAGAAATCGACGGGGCTACGGAGTGGCAGCAGTTTTGGAAAGTGACATTGCCGCTAATCTGGCCGCAAATCAAGATCTCCATTTTATACATCATCATTACGACCTTGAACGGATCCTTCATTATCGTCCAGGTCATGACCAAAGGTGGACCGAACAACTCGACACATGTGATGGGTTCCTATTTATATGAACAGGCTTTCGTTAAATATAACTTCGGATACGGCGCGACGATCGGGGTTATGATTCTGGTTTTGTCTCTCGTGACCGTTTTGATTATGCAATTCCTGATGAGAAGAGAGAAAGTGGAGTATTAACAGACAGGAGGGGAATAGAGTGCAAAAAGGGAGTATTTTTTCAAGAACGATTGTACGTATTCCATTGATCATCTGGTCACTGGCCGTCTTATATCCGATTTTCTGGATGGTGTTGGGTGCATTCAAATCCAATGCCGAAATCTACGCCAATCCATGGGGGCTGCCGGAATCGTTCAGTTTCAGTAATTTCGTCGATGCATGGAGCAATTACAATATCGATGCGAGTGTGTTTAATAGTTTCATTGTTACCGGTCTTGGCGCGACCCTGACCCTTGCGATGGCGATTCCGACTTCTTATGCGTTAGAGCGCATGCGTTTCCGCGGAAACCGATTGTTGTTCACGCTTTATATTTCAGCGATGATGATTCCGATGGTACTCGGATGGATTCCTTTGTTCTTCCTATTAATGCAGCTGAATCTACTGGATAACATTTTCGGACTCAGTATCGTTTATGCGGTCAGCCAATTGCCGTTCAGCATTTTCGTTTTGACGAGTTTCATGGCAACGATTCCAAAATCACTGGAGGAAGCAGCTGCGATCGATGGGATGTCACCGTATGGCATCCTGTGGAAAATCATTACGCCGCTTTCGACAACAGGGATCATTACCGTTACGATAATGAATATGATCCAGTTTTGGAATGAATATTTTATGGCGCTCATTTTTCTTCAGACGGAGGAAAACTATACGCTCGCTCTTGCGATTGATTATATTAGTAATGAAACACAATATACGAATGCATGGGGGACGCTGTTTGCGAGCCTTGTCATTGCCATTGTACCTGTCATCGTTTTGTATGCGATTTTCCAACGACGGATTGTTAAAGGAATGACTGAAGGAGCCATTAAAGGATAAGTGTGGTGAAACAAATGAAGAATTCTCTAACCGGCGGGCTTGTCATTCTGAATGAAATGAAAGATAAGCTGCCGCCTTCTGAAAAAAAGATCGCCGAATTTATTTTGGATCAACCTCATGAAGCGATCCATTGTACGGCGACACAGCTTGGCGAATTAAGCTCGACGAGCAGCGCGGCCGTCATTCGGTTGTGCAAGTCTCTTGGCCTGAAGGGTCTCCAGGAATTGAAGTTAAGGATATCCGGTGATTTGCAAAAGAAACCGGAGGCCAGGTACCGGGATATTCAGCCGGGCGAGCCTTCCGATTCAATTGTAGAAAAAATAACGAGCAACAGTTTGCAGGCGATCCGTGAAACAACGGAAATGGTGGATTACCGGACGTTATCGGAAGCGGTGAGGCTGTTGAATGAAGCGGGATCCATCCACTTTTTTGGCGTAGGAGCGTCGGGAATTATCGCTCAGGATGCCCAGCAGAAATTTTTACGGATGAACAAGCCGACCTCGGCCTTTACAGATATGCATAATGCTGCGATGAACATTGCCAACGTGACGGAGAACGATGTCGTCTTCGGCATCTCTTTCTCAGGGGAAACCTATGAAACAGCAAAAATCATGGAAATTGCGAAGAAAAAAGGAGCTCGGACGATCAGTTTGACGCGTTATGGACAGTCTCCCGTTACAGAACATACCGATGTTTCGCTGTACATTTCTGCCTCAAGGGAGATCCCTGCACCATTTCGAAGTGGAGCGACATCTTCCCGTCTTGCCCAGTTACATATGATCGACATTCTTTTTGTCAATGTCGTCACCGAACAGTGGGACAAGGCCTCCGAGTACTTTCATGAAATTACCGACGTTATGGATTTGTTGAAAGGGAAGAAAACGAAAGGATAAGGAGGAATCATCGTATGGAAAAGTGGTTGGAAGAGCTGCAATCTTTGCTTCCGGAAGGGCATGTGTTAACATCCTTGGCCGATCGTCACAGTTACAGTTTTGATGCTTCTTTTGGGGAACACCTGCCGGATGCTGTGGTGCAGGTGAAAGAAAAACAGGAAGTAGCTGATGTCTTGAAGCTTGCCAATCGTTACAAAGTACCGGTTCATCCGCGCGGTTCCGGCACTTGCCTGAGCGGCGGTCCACTCCCTGTGCACGGCGGGATTGTTTTGGATATGTCTCAATTCCCAGCGATCATCGACCTCAGTCCACGCGATTTGACGGTAAAAGTGACACCGAGTGTATTGACTGGAAACATCAATAAAGCCGCAGAGAAACACGGGCTGATGTACGCGCCCGATCCAAGCAGTGCGCATGTAGCAACGATTGGCGGCAATCTTGCGGAAAACTCCGGCGGCCCCCGGGGACTGAAGTATGGAGTGACGAAGGACCATGTGCTAGGGTTGGAGGTCGTGACCCCTGAAGGTGAAGTCATTAAGACGGGTGGTCAGACGATCAAGAATGTAACGGGGATTGACTTGACGAAACTGATCGTCGGGTCGGAAGGAACACTGGGAGTCATCGTTGGAGCAACATTAAAGCTGATGCCGAAGCCACCTGCTGTACAGACGATTATGGTTGCTTTTGACGAAGTGCGAAAAGCGGGGGAAGCGATCTCCCAGACGCTGACATCAGGAATTTTACCTGCGAAGATGGAATTTATGGATCAAGCCTGTATCATAGCCGTCGAAAACTTCCAGCCGGTTGGTCTGCCTGTTGATGCGGCTGCTGTTATTATTATTGAACTCGATGGACATCCGGAAACGCTTCGTGTGGAGCGGGGGTTGATTGAGGGGATTATGGAAGAGATGGGCGCTAAAGAAGTCATCATCCCGAAAAGTGATGAGGAAGCGGCCAAGCTCTGGCATGCGCGCAAGCAGGTGTCGCCTGCGATTGCGAAGATTAAGCCTACGAAGGTATCCGAAGACGCGACGGTTCCGAGAAGCAAAATCCCGGACTTTATGGACCGGTTAGAGCTCATTAAAGAGAAGTACGGTCTGGAAGTGGTCGCCTTTGGTCATGCGGGAGACGGTAATCTGCACCCGAACATTTTATGCGATAAGCGAAATGTGGAAGAAATGAAGCTTGTTGAAAAAGCGGTGGAGGACATGTTCCAGGCTGCCCTTGATCTTGGTGGAACGCTTTCCGGTGAGCACGGGATCGGTACGATGAAGGCGCCGTTCATGGAGCTTGAACTCGGAGAAGTAGGACTTGATATGATGAAGCGCATCAAAGACAGCTGGGACCCGAACGGGATCTTGAACCCGGGCAAAGTTTTTCCTGAAAAAGGACAGAAGTTGGTGCTGCACCATGACTAGTTCACTGAAGGAGCGCTTGAACTATGACAAGACGTTCGACTGTGTCCAGTGCGGCTACTGTCTTCCTGCCTGTCCGACGTATGAAACGATGGAAAAAGAAACCCATTCACCGAGAGGGCGGATCAATCTTGTGAAGATGGTTGCTGAAGGGAAGGCTTCAGTTGAAGATTTGAAGGAACCGATTGAAAAATGTCTCGGCTGCATGGCCTGTACGACCGTTTGCCCGACGAATGTCCAGTATGGAGAGATCTTTGAGGGAGCGAAGCGCGTGATCGATGAGGAAAGACCGCGCCGGCTTGTGGAGGACTTCTTGTTTCAGTCGTTCTTTCCTTCTTCAAAATGGATGAACACGCTAGGGAATGCGACTTGGCTTTATCAGAAGAGTGGATTGCAGAAGGTTTCCCAGCGGTTTGGGTTGACGAGAAGAGCCCCGCTTCAGATTCATGAATTTGAAACGGCTTTACCGGCGATGCCTGGACCGAAGGCGCGACGTAATCGTGCGGACCGGTATGTGCGGAAGCGTCCGGCTTCAGCAAAGGTTGGATTTTTTAAAGGATGCGTGATGGACAGCGTCTTTTTTGAAACGAATCAAAATACGGTGGAGCTTTTGCTTCGGAGTGGCGCGGAAGTTGTTTTTCCTGAAGCGCAGACGTGTTGTGGTGCTCTTCATGCTCATACGGGGAAAGTTGATCACTCGGTGGAACTTGCAAAGCAGAATATTGAAGCCTTCGAGGAGGAGGGCTTTGATTATATCGTGAACAATGCTGGAGGCTGTGGCGCGCGGTTAGTCGAGTATGCCCATTTGTTTGATGAAGGCACAGAGTGGCATGAGCGTGCAGTACGATTTGTGTCGCGGGTGAAGGATATTTCGGAAGTCCTTGCTGAGTTGGACGGACTTGTTTTTGAAAAAGAGTTGTTGAAGACGGTTACCTACCAGCCTTCCTGTCACTTGCGCAATGTACAGAAGGTGACGAGTGAACCGCTGGACTTGATTCGGATGATTCCCGGGGTCGAACTGCGCGAGTTGGAGCGGCCGGAGTTTTGCTGCGGGTCTGCAGGCGTTTATAATATCGTGAATTATGAAGATGCGATGGATATTCTGGACGTGAAAATGCAGGACGTGTGTGGCACAGGAGCAGGTGGTGTTGTGACTTCTAATCCAGGGTGTCAGCTGCAGATGAAACTTGGTGTGGCGCGGGAAGGCTTGGAGATGGAAGCTGTGCATTTGGTAGATTTATTGATGGAGGCTGATCCTAGGCCGAAGTGGTGAGGCGATCTCTTGATGAGGTCGTCTTTTTTGTGGTTTGGGGAGTGTGGTGGTCGTTGGATATCGGCTGAATTTTGATTATATCAATTAAAAATGGAATATATCAATTGAAATCAAGATATATCGGCTGAGATAGCAATATATCAATTAAATTATAATAAAAAGTACACTCTTCCTTTATTTTCTCCTTTTGATCTTAAATTCATATCTCTTAGTATATTTTGCATAGCGGAAGGGGAGTTGATGAGCAAAAAACTTCTTGCTTGAAGGTTATTAATTCTGTGTCCAACAAGTAATGAGTAATCCCCCAGTGCAGGGATGTGCGCTCTTGGGTCTTTATGGAGACAAATACCGCACTGCCAAGTTCCTCGTTTTCTTTTCATAGGGAGAGCGTTACAATTCGTGCAAAATACCCCTCGTTTAAAGTCTTTTATAGAAAGAGAGAAATATTTTATATAATCAAATTCATTTTCTGTATGGTCAGATAGTAATTCGCTAGATAGTAAATGAAGAGAAGAGGTGCTTAATTTCTGTAACTCGTCGTGCTCAGAGCTAATCTCCACTACTTTTTCCGGTAGAGCTTCCGTGCGGATAACGATGTCGAGGGAAGGATCATCTGTATTTATAGAAGTTCCTGGGTGACTGTTGGCAACGAGGCAGTATATAGGAATGTCGGGGAAACTTTTTATATGAACCCATTGCTGTAACTGTCTTCGATGACGGCGGACTTGAAGAACAGGGTCAGAAAACGTTTGTGGCCCTTCATCCCATGTTCTGGACAGGAAGTTAAACCTTTGATTGTAAAACAACTCTCCGCCAATATTTTTGGCTTCAACAATCAATATCCATTGATTGGTCAAAATCAGGCAATCGATTTGGAAATAGTGGGTGCCGTCATAGAGACGTAGGTGATGGAAAATACGGTAGTGTTCTGGGAGATAGGAGAGTGGGAAGTTGAGGGCGAGTTCGCCTTTGTGGCCGGAGAGGCGGGTTTTGAGGTGTTCTTTCACCTTTGGTAATTGGGGGTGGTTATCATGAAGCCGTCGTTCAATCGCTTGCAGTTGTTCAATGTCCCTTGGGAATGTTCGCTTTTTAATAATCATGACATCCGTCCTTTCTATTTTTATAATACGACAAAAGGTGGAAGCAAGCCTATCAAATATTTCAACCCACCCCCTCCCCATATGCTAGAATGAATGCAACAAAACAAATGAGGGATGAGCAGTGAGCAAACCTAACATTTTAGTCGTTGAAGATGAAACCAAAATAGCTCGCGTATTGGAGCTGGAACTCGAATATGAAGGTTATCAAGTAACGAAAGCTTATGATGGCATGGAAGGATTACGACTTTATCGCGAAAAACAATGGGACTTGCTTCTTCTTGATGTCATGCTCCCAGGCTTAAGTGGCACGGACCTTCTCAAGAGGATACGTTCTGGGGATGAGGAGACGCCGGTCATTATGCTCACGGCGAAGGATGCAGTGAGTGACAAGGTAACAGGGCTCGATCTTGGAGCGAACGATTATGTAACGAAGCCCTTTGAGATCGAGGAGCTGCTTGCAAGGATACGAGCAGCTTTACGGACAAAGTCTGACCAACAAGTCATGAGGATTGAAGACCTGACCGTCAACGTAAATACCCATGAAGTGTACCGGGGTGAAAACTCTATAGAACTGACGGCGAAGGAGTTCTCCCTTCTCGTTTATTTAATGAAAAACAAGCGTCAAGTACTGAACCGTGACCAGCTTCTGGAAGGAGTATGGGGCTTTGATTATTACGGAGATACGAATATCGTCGATGTGTATATCCGTTATTTGCGTAACAAAATGGATAAAGGATACGATCCAAAGCTGATTCATACTGTCAGAGGCGTCGGCTACGTCTTGAAGGATCCACGATGAAGCTAGGGAATCGAATCCAAGTTTACACAACAGGACTGTTCATTATTCTTCTTGTGATGATCAGCGCGGCGGTTTATTTTTCTTTCAGTAAAATTGTCTATGACAGTGATGTGGATCAAACAAGAGTGGAAGTGGAGCGCATTGTGTCTGGTATCAATGAGCGTTCTGGTGATTCCCTCTCCGCAGACGTCCTGAGGGCTTATGTTCCTGCCAATGGCATGATAAGGCTGGTCCTTCCAGATGGCACTTCGGAAGTCAGCTTGACGGGCGGGAATCAGGAGAATCTTATTGAACAAGCCTATCCATATGAAGCAGGGGAAAAAGCAGAAGTGCGGTCGTTCGAAGGTGTTCCTTATGCTTTTGTTTCCATCCCGATTGTGTGGACAAATGGTGAGGTCGTTTCTTTTCAGCTGACGAGAAGTCTGGAGGCGACTGCACAGAATTTAAGTATTCTTAGAATTGTGTTGGTGACTGTTGCCGTTCTAGCGATGATTCCATTTTTCCTTTCTTCAAGACTATTAAGCCGGTTAATTGTCACTCCGATCCACTCCCTGATCCATACGATGCAGCAAATCAGGGGTAGTGGCCAGTTTAAAAAGATTTCTTATGAAGGGAAGTCCAAAGATGAGTTAGTTCAGATGGCGGATACCTTCAACACAATGATCGATCAGCTTGAAGATAACTATCAAAAGCAGGAGCAGTTTGTTTCAAATGCTTCTCATGAGTTGAAAACCCCTTTAACCGTGATCGAGTCCTATGCAAGTCTTTTGAAGAGAAGAGGAAAACAGGAGGAAGAACTTTTTCAAGAATCTGTGGAAGCCATTCATTCGGAAGCGAAACGAATGCGCGAACTAACGGAACAGCTGCTTCTTCTTGCAAGAAAAGAGGAACACTGGGATGTTCAATTTGAATCCATCGAACTGTCCCGGTTACTGCAGACAACCGTCGCTTCTTTTGAAAAAGCTTACCAACGAAAAGTTGAACTGCGCTGTACCCAAGAAATTCATTTAACAACCGATGAGCAAAAATTAAAGCAATTGCTTTATATTTTCATGGATAATGCCCGAAAGTACAGTGAAGAGGCGATTGAGGTGAACGTCGAGAGGAAAGAAAATCATGTGGCCATCCGTGTCATGGACCGAGGGATTGGTATGTCACAAAAAGATCTTGAAAAAGTGTTCGATCGCTTCTACCAAGTGGATGAATCCAGGACCGAAGGATATGGATTAGGCCTCTCGCTAGCTAAAGAGCTGGCTCACGCTCTTAGAGCTGACCTTCAGCTTTCCAGTGAGAAAGGGTCGGGGACGACGGCCACGATTCTTTTGCCGCGCTCAGAGGATTCTCATCTTCAGGGAGTATGATGATACGGAGGAGGGAGTTTTATGGCTAACCATTTCAAGCTATTGATTTCCATAAGTCTGCTCGCTCTTTTGATCGTTCTAGGGTGGCAGTGGGTTAACGAGAGACTAAGCGCTGAGCCGTTAACGGAGTCAGATATTCGCGAAAAAGTACAAACCCAATACAATGGTGAGATTACTGATGTAACTTCCACGGAAGGTCATTACTTGGCAACCATAGAATTAGAGGAAGGTGTTTATGAAGTGGCGGTCTTAAAAAAGGATGGCCGTATTTCTGATATCAAGCCGATTAAAAAATTTCAGAACAACGACTCCACCTCCGGTAGCCAGTCCGAGAATACAAAAACGCAGCCAATTACAGAAGAAAAGGCAAAGGCTGTGGCTCTGAATGAAATTGAAGGGGAAGTGGATGATATTGACTTTGAATCTGAAGGCGATCCAGCCTTTTACCTTGTAGAAATTGAGCGGCCGGGTGGAGAAGAAGCAACAGTCCAAATCCATGCCCTCTCAGGTGAAATTATGTCCGTCACATGGGACGATTGATTTCTCATCAAATTCTCATTTTCCTCTTTCTTTGTTCTCATCATGGGTGGATATAGTGAGAGTAGAACAAATAAGAGGAGGATGTATTATGAAGAAAAAATGGATTATTGGCGGTATTGTAAGTGTTGTCGTGCTGGGAGGCGCTTTCGGTGTGAGTGCTGTTTCAGGTAATGATCAATTCGCTGAAAGTGCAGTGGATTTTTCCCAGAAAGAGGCAGAAGCTGCAGCTAAAGAGGAAGTCGATGGTTTGAAAATTGAAAAGGTAGAAAAAGATAAAGAGGACGGTATTTCCATCTATGAGATTGAGGGTCAGACAGAAGATGGCAAAGAAGCGGAAGTGGAAGTGGACGCAAACACCGGAGAAGTCGTACAAGTCGAGCATAACGAAGACGATTCCGATGAAACTTCAGCTGAAGATTTGAAAGTAAAAAAAGAAGAAGCTGAGAAAACCGCTAAAGATAAAGCGTCAGGCAGTGAAATGAAAGAAATGGAAATTGATGATGGTCATTATGAGTTTAAATTTCAAGATGATGCCATTGAATATGAGGTCACCGTTGACGGTCAGACTGGAGAAGTTATTGAGTTTGAAAAAGATAAACTAGAAAAATAGCTCCGGAAATTATTGTGCTCCATCGATTAAAGATGGGGCTTTTTCTATAGGGGGAGAGCATGACCGATAAAAAAACTCGCCAACGAGGCGAGCTTTAATGACTTTCTACTAATTTAAATCCAATTGTTGAAAGAGCTGTCTTCAAATTAGAAACGGTTTTCGGTTTATGAGTCGATAGCACATTCGTTTCGATTTCTTTATGAGCTACTTCCGGAGTAATCCCTGTTAAGATTGTATCGATTCCCATCACCTGCAAAGCGTGAATGAGCTTTGGAAGCATTTCCGAGAAAAATTGGTCGCGGACAACCAATCCAGATAGATCAAGGACGAAATGGTCAATATCTTGTTCTTTTCCATATCGAAGAACATCACTCATAAGTTTGTCTGCACGTTCTTCATCTACGATCCCTTGGATAGGGACAACAGAAACACCTTCTGTGATCGGGATGATCGGTACATTCATCAATCCCATGTTGTATTGGGTTTGATCAAGGTCAATCATGTGAGAAAGGACGGCTGCAATCGTTTGTAAGAATTCTATGTCTTCTTCGTTAAATTGTTTTTCTTCTTTGTCCATCACACAGAGAGTTCCGAACACATTCCCTTTTAAATCTTTTAAAGTGACACCGAGGTATCCCTTGACCTGCAGTTGGGCTGAAGCTTTCATTTCGCGAGTGAGTTTGTCGTCCATTAAGTTGCTTGTACTAAGTACATGGTCCTGGTCATTAATAATTAGTCGACAGTGGCTTTCTTCATAATCTATGGTAAAACCCTCAGGGACAATTTCTTCATTCTTATTTAAAGAACTCAGGACGGTCATTGCGTGCTTACCTCTCATTGTGACGTAAGCGGTCTGGACATCCAATCTTTGTGTCACCACTTCAAATATTTTCTGAGCGGCTGATTTTAAAGAATAATATCCTTCTGAGTCCATCAATTGTTCTTCCGACATGAAAAACCTTCCTTTTCACAAAATTAGGAGCTATACCCTATTATACCCTATTTCCCTTTGAAACTGAGATTTAATCCCTTAATTTAAAAAAATGTGTCGTAATCGTTAGTTAATTGATAAAAAATAAAGAAATAATGAGCAATCAATAGAAAAATTTAATAGAATAGCAAATTTCAGCTTAAAAGACGTTCAAAAGTAGTATTCAGAAAATTTGCAAGAGTAGTAAAATTTGAGATAATAGAAGTCACATAATAAAAGGGGGAAAAATGGATGAAAGCAAAATGGTACTTATTCATTATGGTTATGGCTTTAAGTTTGCTTCTTGCTGCGTGTGGCAGTGATAGTGAAGCAGGCTCATCAGGAGACTCTGGTGATTCTGGAGGAGAAACGTACACAGTAGCGACGGATAACAACTTTGTCCCTTTCGAGTTCATGAACGAGGAAACGGGAGAAATGGAAGGTTTCGATATTGATTTGATCAAAGCAATTGCTGATGAAGCAGGGTTCAATATTGAAATTGAATCCATGAAGTTTGACGGTGTTGTCGCTGGTATGCAATCCGGTCGTTATGATATCGGGATTGCTGGTATGACTATTACAGAAGAGCGTAAAGAAACCATCGATTTTTCTGATCCTTATTATGATGCTGGTTTGATGCTTGCGGTCAGCGCAGATAATGATGAAATTCAATCTGAAGATGATCTTGCAGGTAAAAAGGTGGGAACCCGCTCTGGTACGACAAGTGAAACGTACATCAGAGAAAACCACCCGGATGCTGAGTTGATTACATTCCCTGGAATCGTCGAAGCGTATATGGACCTTGAGTCTGGTCGTCTAGATGCGGTAATGTATGACGTTCCTAACGTCCAGTATTACGTAGCCAATGACTCTGAAGGCTTGAAAACAGCTGGAGACATTTTGCAGGGTGAACAATATGGAATCGCTTTTCCTAAGGATTCTGAACTTGTGAGTGATGTGAATGAAGCATTGCAAACATTGATTGATAATGGTACGTACGATGACATCTACGAAGAATGGTTCGGTGAGCGTAAATACGGCACAGAATCTTCGGAGTAATAGAGAGAAGCTGATCAGAGAAGCGTAGCAAGTGATTGGCTTGTTACGCTTTTTTCATGAATTGAATACTTGGCATGATCCATTACACAATTCAAAACACAAGGAGCGAATACATATATGGAGTTCATTACGGAATCGCACTATTATCGTGTCATGCCGTTTTTGCTGGAAGGATTGGTATGGACACTTCTCATCACTTTCGTCGGTTTGATTATCGGGTTTGTTCTCGGAGCGGTCTTTGGTTTTGCGCGCTTGTCGAAAAATAAAATCATTTACGGGATTGCAACCGTTTATGTTGAAGCTGTCCGTGGGACACCTATTCTCGCCCAAATCCTATTCATTTATTTTGGTCTGTCTGATCTAACCGGAATCAACATTGATAAGATTACGGCCTCCATTATAGCAATTGCCATTAATGCCGGTGCTTACATAGCGGAAATCGTAAGGGGAGCGGTTTACTCGATTGATAAAGGACAGGAAGAAGCTGGGCGTTCCATTGGACTTACTCGTAACCAGACAATGCGTTACATCATTTGGCCACAAGCTTTCAGAAGAATGATTCCACCGCTAGGTAACCAATTCGTCATCAGCTTGAAAGATACTTCCCTTTTCTCTGTCATTGCTGTAGGGGAATTGCTTTACATGGGTCAACAGTATTATGGAATGACGTTCCAGGCTTTCCAGGCGTTGACGATGGTTTGTGTGATGTACTTGATCATCACGGTGCCGACAGCGGTTTACTTGAGACGAGTTGAAAGGAGACTGGATGTGTAATGATAACCGTCAAAGATTTGCATAAATCATTCGGTTCCAACGAAGTGTTAAAAGGAATCAATGCAGAAATTAAAGAAAAAGAAGTGGTTTGTGTCATCGGACCATCAGGTTCTGGGAAAAGTACTTTTTTAAGGTGCTTGAACTTGCTTGAGGAAGTCACTTCTGGAGAAGTCATCATTCAAGGGGACAATTTGACCGACCCTAAAATCAATATTAACGATGTCCGCTCCCGTGTCGGAATGGTGTTTCAGCACTTTAACCTTTTCCCGCACAAGACGGTCCTTGATAACATTACGATTGGTCCAATCAAAGTGAAGAAAATGAAGAAAGCAGAAGCCGAAAAAGTCGCCCGTCCGCTGCTTGAGAAAGTCGGACTGAGTGACAAATCGGACGCTTATCCTGAAAGTCTTTCCGGCGGGCAGAAACAACGTGTAGCGATCGCCCGTTCCTTAGCGATGGAACCGAGCATCATGTTGTTTGACGAACCGACCTCAGCGCTTGACCCAGAACTTGTCGGGGATGTGTTAGCCGTTATGAAGGACTTGGCAGAGGAAGGAATGACGATGGTGGTTGTCACACACGAGATGGGTTTTGCCCGCGAAGTCGGTGATCGGGTTCTGTTTATGGATGAAGGGATTATTATGGAAGAAGACGTACCAGATAATCTATTCGGAAATCCTCAAAATCCTAGAACGCAGGAGTTCTTAAGTAAAGTGTTATAGATTTATAGAAAAAATCCGCAGACGGCGATGTCTGCGGATTTTTAAATTAGAAAAGGAAATAAGATGAGACAAAGTACATGACTACGATAAAAAGAGAAGGAGCTGCGTAGCGAGAGAAGCTCTCAACTTTTTTCCTTACCATCATGAAAATCGTCAGTACCATCATACCAATGAACAATAAAGCAATGGGAAGGTTTCCTCCTGATGTTGCACTTAATATCGGCCCGTTTTGATAAAAGAGGTCGGTGATGGCAAGAAGCTGCAAGTTAAACAAGTTACTTCCTAAAATGGAGCCTACAGCCATATCATAATTCCCCATTTTGAACGCCACAAGGACGGTGACGAGTTCTGGTAGTGAGGTGGAAGCGGCGATCAAGAAGCTCCCGACGAAGCTCGAACTCATCCCTGTTTGCTGGGCCAGTTGGTCCCCTGATATCGAAAGGGCGCTTCCGGCAGCGAAGACAACAATCGCGCTGATTGCAAAGCCAATGCTTGCCGCTTTTAAGGAAACATCCTTCCCTGTAGCTGCCGCTTCATCCATCTCTTCTGCTTCCTCATTTTCAAAAAAGCGGACGGTCAGGATGTACAACCCGACAAGAATGAACATTTCGATTCCGATATTAAATAGAGAAAGGGTAGAACTCATCACTAGGGATGCGACCACAACTAACGTAAAGACGATACCTGCTATGGCGGAAGGCAGGTGCTGTTTTTGGTCGAGCCTGTTGAACATTTTCTGCTTCCGATAAATGAGATCAACCACAGCTAAAATCAATACATTAAATACGTTACTACCGAGCATATTTCCTACAGCAATGTCTGGGTTGTCAATATACACAGCTGTTAAACTTGTCGTAAGTTCCGGTAAAGATGTAGCCCCCGCTATAAGGAATGTACCCACGACAGCCCCGCTCAATTTAGATTTTTGACTGATGACATCCCCGTAGCGGTTCAGCTGAACGGCAGCTAGTACGACCACAACGGCTGAGATGGCGAAAATTAAAAAGTTCATCGTTTTCCTCCTCCAGGTTGAGCCAATAAAAAAAGACCTTGGCCCTATTTTCGTGCAGGCCAAGGTCTTGCGTACTATGGTCATAGTTTGGTGAACCGAGTGTTTGCACACTGAAGTGACGATTCACCAACCGCTTTATACGGTCGCTACTCCCCTTGTTACTATTAATATAGCGAATTCCAACGAAATGGTCAACAATATAGTCTGCTACCCATCAAGATGATCTTCAACTATCTGGCAGGATTGTGTAAGGCTCAGTTTCGAGATGTTTGTTGAGTGGATGGGGGCTGCGGGGAATGACTCGCTTTCCGCGGGAGCGCGCCTGAGCCTCTTCGGACTCCGTCCTGCGGGGTCTCATCTAGCACTCTTTTCCCGCAGGAGTCTCGCCATTCCCCTCCGCCCCTTTACCATGGGAGTGTCTCGAAACCACTTCTCAGAAACTCTGCTGGTATGCTCAAGCGAAGTGGATAATATAATACTCTCCCAGTGTGAATCCGAATGTAAAAGCTTGATATAGAGCGCTTTATGCCTACTTCTAAGTGGGGATGGGAGACGCCCCATTGTGGTAAAGGGGTTCGTTTCTCACATGCATCGAATGGGGTTGTTGGGAAGCTGCGAGACTCCCGTGGGAGAAGGAGACAGGCGAGATCCCGCAAGGCGATAGCCTGAGGAAGCTCGGCGCTCCCCCACAGGAAAGCGAGTGGCTTCCCAACAACCCCTGACTCCAAATACGGCAAACGAACCCCGATTATCTCGAAACTGAGTCTTCCACAATAGGGAGCTATTGTAAAACATAAAAAAGCGGCCGGGTGGCCGCTTTTTTAGATTAATAGTTTACCGCATCATACGAGTTGATGACCCCGTGTTCGAAGTAGTAGCCGGTACCGTAGATTGGATCAGCTGTTTGTTCGATGGCTGCACGGATGTTGCTGTTGGAGCGTCCTTGAGACGCAAGCAATCCAGCTAGTCCAGCGACATGAGGGGAAGCCATGGATGTCCCGGACATGTAGGCATATCCTCTGTTAGGAACAGTAGAAGCGATGTCGACACCAGGAGCTGTCACATCTACCCATGTGCCATAGTTGGAGAAGGACGCCTTGTTGTTGTTGCTATCGACTGCACCAACGGCGATGGCATTGTCATAGGAAGCCGGTTCGAATGTTGTGGATACTCCATCGTTACCTGCAGCGGCGATGACGACTGAACCTTTATTCCAAGCGTAGTTGACTGCATCTTCAAGCGTTTGCGTGTCACAGTTACAACCAAGGGAAAGGTTGATGACCTCCGCTCCTACGTCAGCAGAATAACGGATTGCATCCGCGATGTCATACAAAGAACCGCTGCCGTTTGCATCAAGTGCACGTACGGCAAGAATTTTCGTGTTTGGAGCCATACCTGCAACACCTGCTCCGTTATTCGTTTCTGCAGCTGCTGTTCCTGCCACGTGTGTTCCGTGATTATTCAAGTCCATTGGATCATAATCGTTATCTACGAAATCATAGCCTTTGATTGTTTTACCATCAAGATCCGGATGATTGTAGTCGACCCCAGAGTCGACAATGGCAATTTCCTGGCTGCTGCTTCCGCGGGTAATATCCCATGCAGCTTCTGTGTCTGTGTTCTGTGGACCATACTGGTATCCACTATAGTAAGTATCATTTGGCGCCCATGTTGCTTCGAAAACGTAGTTTGGTTCAGCATATTCCACGTTTGGATTATTGCTGAGTGCTTT
The DNA here is from genome assembly GCF_900104185.1 of Halobacillus aidingensis. Taxonomy (GTDB): domain Bacteria; phylum Bacillota; class Bacilli; order Bacillales; family Halobacillaceae; genus Halobacillus; species Halobacillus aidingensis. The sequence continues at coordinate 151,064 of NZ_FNIZ01000003.1, forward strand.
TGCTACAGCTTCTACGTTTCCGACTTTAAGTACTTTTACTTTCGAATCTACGAAAGAGCGCTCTTCTGTCACTTCTTTTGCTCCGAATTTCTCCAGTTGTTGATCATTCAAAGATTTGCCGTTTTTGAACTTAACGACAACTTCGCCTTTTACGAATTCTCCTTTATCTTCCTGTACGTTGACTTTGTTCAATGACTCCGGTGCGGAATCAGCGAACGCCTGCCCGGTTGTCGGCAGAATGGCCAGTGTGGCTGCGAGTGATAGTGTTGCTAGTTTTTTGAACTTCAAAACTATTCCTCCTTAAAAGTTTATACTCTAGTAATTCTAAGAATTTCGCCGTTTTCCTTCAAAATACGGGTTGGGATAGTTGTTATGGGGGAAGGTCTTTAAAAGGGGTTTTGCAGGTGGGTATTCCCAAGTTTTTATGTTCAAAAAGGTCTTGCGGTTCATGGAAATGGAAGATGATAGAAAATATCATGAAATAATATTGGCTGGAAACTTACCGTTCAGGTTTTGCTGTGAACATTAATAGAAATGTCATTTTTGTAAAGGAATGTCTAAGAGTACTGTTTCCTAGTCTTATAGATTCAGGATCTTCGTAAAATAGGATGTAATTATTACCATTTTTAATTCTTTTTATCAAGCGAAGGGTTTTAGATAGCCATTCGTGGGAAGTAAGAGTAGAAACCAGCCAAAAATTATAGATGCAAAATATTAGGGTGGTGTTTTGATGACACATTCACAAAACGATGAGGAAAAAAAGAATACAATTGTTGATCAAGTGGAAGGAGGGTTGAAAAAATCCGCGCATGTCATTAAGGATAAGATGCCGAATCCGGTATCTAAAATTATCCGGAAGGCAGATGACCCACAAGAGGCGACTGAACATGCCAAGGATGAAATGAGTGACCAAGCGGGAGATTTTTTCCGGGAGCAATTTGAAAGGCAGATGCAGTCTAAAATCGAGGACATGAAAGAAGAGCTTCAGGAGAAAACTTCAGCGAATGCCGATCATGTTCATTCGAAGGCAGAAGAAGTAAAGCAGAAGGTTCAGGAGCATCTCCTTGAATTCAAAGAAAAGCTCGGTTCTGTCAAAGAATCAGGTGAGCAGATTCAGGATTCTATAAGTGAGAACAGTTCTTCGAGCGGAAGGATCAAAGGCGCCAACGATATTAAAGGGGTCTCTCATATAAAGAGTTCCGCTTCTATTAAAGGTCCAAAAGATATCAAAGGATTATCAAGTATCAAAACTTATCATTCGTAAATAAGGAGAGGAGATTTAAAATGGCGATTCAAAAATCAACAGATAGTTCCAGTCTTGCAGAAGTGGTTGACCGTATTTTGGATAAAGGAATTGTGATCGATGCGTTTGCCCGCGTTTCCGTTGTGGGAATTGAATTGATTACGGTTGAAGCGAGAGTAGTCATTGCCAGTGTGGATACATGGCTCAGATATGCAGAAGCTGTCGGCCTACTGCGGGATGAGGTTGAAGAGGAAGGACTCGGAGGCCGCCTAGGTGAAGAGGAACAGTCGTCATCCTCCCGTTCTTCAAATGAAAGAGGAGAATTTAGTATATAAAAGAATTGGTGAAAGGAATAGGGTGGAATTTTCGTAATTCCATCTTGTTTCTCATCTATAAAAGAAACAGTTTGATAGGAAAAGAGAGGGATGCACCGCTATGAAGGTCTTGAATGAAGTAACCGAATTTTTCAATGAGAATATTGCACCGCCACATAAAATCATTTCTGCTAGAAAGAAAGACCAGGAGTGGCGGGTGTTGGTCGAAGTGATTGAAGAAAAGGAATATATGAAAAAGTATGCCAGGGATCAAATGGTCGGGTTATATGAAGTTTTTCTTGATGAGAACATTGAAGTAACAGGCTTTTCACGTTTAAGCCTCAGATATCGCACCGACATTGAAGAACAGGTCGAGCAGTAGGAGGAGGGATGATGAGTGTACTTAAACAAAGCAGCAACCATCCTTCTACAAACCAACACGTTTATGATCAACCCTTCTTTAAAAGCCTAATCCGGCGTTCTTCAAACTATTTATCAGCTGGTTATCCTGTTCACTATACAGGTCCATCAGGCATCGGGAAAACGACACTTGCTATCCATGTGGCGAAGCAAAGAAACAAGCCTGTAACGCTCCTTTCAGGGAATAAGGATTTGACCAATGACGACTTGATTGGCGCTTACAAAGGGTACAGCCGTAAAAAGCTGAATGATAATTTTGTAAGGACCGTTCAAAAGATTGAAGAAAATGTCACGGAAGATTGGGTGAGCGGACATCTTTATGAAGCGGTGAAACATGGACATACCTTGGTGTATGACGAGTTCACAAGATCGAGTCCGGAAACGAACAATTTGTTTTTATCTGTTCTAGAAGAAAAAATCCTTCCTTTATATGGATCGAAAAGTAAGGATTCACACGTGAGGGTTCATCCTGATTTCAGGGTCATTTTCACGAGTAATCCGGCTGAATACATCGGAGTTTACGACACGCAGGATGCGTTAATGGATCGGATGATTTCCATCCCGTTGAATGCCATGAGTTTGGAAGCTGAGGTGGCAGTTGTGATGGAGAGGACGAAAATGAAGCAGAAGAAAGCCGAAGCCATCGTCCGCTTTGTAAGAGAAGTGAAAAAATCGATGGATGAGAAGGAAGATTTTCTAAGTTTGCGTGCCTCGATCATGATTGCTGATATTGCTGAAAAAACAAGCGTGCGTGTGGATGGAAAGGATGAAGCATTCCAGAACCTGTGTCTGGATATGACTTATTTTTCCGTATTATCGATGACGAAGGATGAAGAGAAAGCAAGGAAAATCATTCTTGATCATTGCAAAAAGGTTTAGGAGGTAGTCTGTTTATGAGTGAACAAATGGGAATCTATGTTTTTTGTTGTATTCAAACAACAGAGGAGAAAAGTTTCGGTACGGTTGAATTTGAAGGCGAAGAAAAGGAAGTTTTCACGGTCCATCATAAAGATGCGGCCATGGTAGCTGTAGAAGCACCGATTAAAATCTATCACCCGAAGAAAAAAGCACTCATGACTCACCAGCAAGTGATTTCGAGAGTCATGGAAACAGAGAGTTCTGTCGTTCCCATCAGCTTTGGGAATGTTTTTAATACGAAAGAAGATACTCAAGTGCTCATCGAAAACCTTTATCCTCAACTGGAGAAGTTGTTTGTCGAAGTTCGGAATAAAATCGAAATTGGTTTGAAAATCATTGGTAAAAGAGAATGGCTGGAAGAGCAGATCAACCAGAACGACCGGGTGAAAAAGAAAAAGGAAACGGTAGCGAACAAATCTGAAGCGGCCGGCTATTTCGACCGGATTCAACTTGGTGAGATGGCTCGTGACTTTTTTACACAGATTCAGAAAGAAATCGAAACTACCATCCATGGGCCGTTGGATCAATTAGCGGAGGCTTCCCAGGTGAACGATACGATTGGCGAAAAAATGCTTTTGAATGGAGCATATTTAATCGATCGGGAAAAGGAAGAGGCGTTCGATAAAAAAGTCAATGAGCTGCATGAGCGGTGGAAGGAATATGTTGATTTCAAATATACAGGACCATGGCCTGCGTATAATTTCATCAACATCAAGTTGAAAGTAGAAGCCTCATGATTCAAAAACTATTCACTTCGCCCATTCATTTAATAAAAAAAGTCGGAGAGCATGTGAAAGAAGAAGTGGATAAGGAAATGTACGATCTCGAGCACATTCAAAAGAAATTGATCCAGCTGCAAATGATGTATGAATTGGAAGAGATTTCAGAAGAGCATTATGAGGAGCAGGAAGAAGAGCTGCTTATACGCTATGAGGTCGCCAAAAAGCTGGAGATGGAGCAATGGGAGAACATGACGAAAAGGAAGTAAGGAGTTTTCAAGATGGAAAGGCTACTGTATTTGTATGGAATCACTCTTAAAGAGGAAGCCGCTTCTCAAAGCATCTCTGACCTTAAGGGGATCGATGGAAAGGCTGGTCTTGAAGTGCTGGATTATGGCTGGTGTTCAGCAATCGTCAGCCCTGTCGACGAAGGGGAGTTCGGAGAAGAGGCATTGGAAACGAACACACAGCAAATGGAATGGGTGCAGGAAAAGGCTTATCTGCATCATGAAATATTAATGAGCTTGAAGAATGCCCTCACCTTGATTCCGATGAAATTTTGTACGATTTTTCAGCATGAAGAAAGTCTGAAAAAGAAGATGGATGCCCATGAAAAAGAATGGATGACCCTTTTAGAGAAGTTAAAGGGAAAAGAAGAATGGAACATCAAAGTCTTCAACCATTCGGACCTCTTAAAGGAGCAAGTAGCAGACCATCATCCTGAGATTCAAAAGAAAAAAGAAGAAATTTCACAGATGTCTAAAGGTATGCAGTACTTGCAAAGGAAAAAACTCGACCAGTCCATTGAGCAGCAAGTATTGCAGGAGCAGCAGAAATACGTGAGGCAGTTACATAGTGAGTGGGAGGCACTATGTGAAGACACCGCTGAGAAAAAAGTCTGGAATAAAAATGTGACCGGAAAAGATGCGGATATGTGTTGGAATGGTGCCTACTTGATCGAGGTCGATAAAGTAGAAACTTTTTTAAAGAATATAACAAACGCGAATGAGCAAGGGGAAAAGGCAGGCTGGGTGATTGAAGTGACAGGTCCATGGCCTCCTTATCACTTTTCGTCACTCTCTAAAAGTGAGGTGGACTGAGTGTCCTACAGAGAAAATTACGAAAATCAGGATATTGCCCTTATTGATATCTTAGATACCGTTCTGGATAAAGGGGTGGCCATCAAGGGGGATATCATCATATCCATTGCCGGGATTGACCTTGTCTATGTGGATTTGAAAGTATTGATTTCTTCTGTAGAAACTCTGGTCCAATCCAGCTTGGATGACTCCCTCAACTCTAAAACGCTGGATAGTGAAAAGGAGGCGTTGGAACGTGTCACAAAATAATTTACAAGAGCAACCGTTTAAAAGCGGCCGACTCAACTTAGACCCGGACGGAGCGGAGCAAGGACTTGCGCAACTCGTCTTGACCGTCATTGAACTGCTTCGTCAACTCGTGGAAAAACAAGCGATCCGCCGGGTGGATGGTGGAACGTTGTCCGAAGAGCAGATCGAGCAGCTGGGTGTGGCCCTCATGAACCTCGAAGTGAAAATGGATGAACTGAAAGAAATTTTTGACCTGAATGATGAAGATCTCAATATCGATCTAGGACCTTTAGGCAATTTGTTATAAAAAAGGAGGCATCATAGATGTCCATTGAACACCCGACTCAGTCAAACAGTATTGTGGATGTGTTAGAAACCGTTCTGGATAAAGGGGTGGTTATCGCCGGTGATATCAGGGTGGGACTTGCAGATGTGGAGCTTTTGACAATCAAAATCCGCCTCATCGTCGCCTCTGTAGATAAAGCAAAAGAAATCGGCATGGACTGGTGGGAAACCGACCCATATTTGAATTCGAAAGCCGCTCAATCGAACACGGAAGCATTGGAAAAAGAAAATGAAGAACTGCAAAAACGCATTGAACAATTGGAGAAAAACATGCAGAAAGTCTATCAAAAATAAAAGGAGAGATGAACCATGAGCGAATCTAAAACACAGTTGACCAACCCGACGAATGAAGAGAACAAACAGCAGGAAACGGAAAGTAAAAGCAGTCATCGCGTGACCAAAGCCATTGTAGGCGGAGTTCTTGGTGCAGCGGCAGGCTATTTCTTAAAACCGAATCGCGCAGAAGAACATAAAGAGAATATGAAGGAAAAAGCAGGGAAAGCCGGAGGACAGCTGAAAGATTTGAAAGACCAAACGAAAGATAAAACAAGCGAAATGGTCGGTCGTGTGAAAGACAAAGTGAAAAATAGATCTAATGAAGAGGAAGAAAAAGAAGAAACACGTTCCCTGAATGGTGCGGACCTTTCTCAAAAACAACTGGAATCACCTGATGAAGCGGCTGCTACGGAGGAAACCGATCAGGTTGAGGATGAAGAAATGGTTAATGAAGCCAATGAGGAAGAAAACCATGAAGAAATGGAAGGTGAAAGATCTGAGAATGATGATGGGGAACAGGAAAATGAAGAACCAGTGGCCAATGAAGAAGATGATGCGGAACAAGAACCAGTGAACAACGAAGAAAATGATGTTGAACAAAATAGTGAAGAACCTATGAACAATGAAGAAGATGAAAATCAAGAAACAGTGAAGACAGGGAAGACGACATTAACCTTTAATGATGATACCACAAAGTAAAAATGACTATAGAAGGGAAGAAAATAAATGGATAATATTCTACGAAACTTCGTAAAAGCGGCGAACCAGGGAGATTTTTCCCTTGATCTTACATTGAACGTCAATGGTGCTTTGGTTACAGGAACGACCGTATCTGCGAAGAAATATATGCAATCGCTGAGCCGGACGTTTGAAAATGGAAATGAAATTTCTCAGGAACTGAGTGAGAAATTGTCGCGTGCTAGTGAGGTCAACTATGCGCATGAGGAAATCAGCTATATCCATTTAGAAGAAGCGCAAGTGTACAATGGGGACTCCAAGCCCACGCCTTCTGAAGGAAGTTTTTACTGGCGTGGAAAGCTTGATGAAGTGGATGGTTTCTTCCTTGGAAAAATTGATGCTAATTAATCGTTGCCAAATGTCCAAATTCTACCTTAAATATTACCTTAATTAAAAAAGAGATTATAAAATGGCAACAACCCCAAAAATAGAGCTGGACCATGGTAAGATGACGTGTGTTTAAATCATGATTACAAAAGAGGATGATAAAAATGGCTAGAGAAAAAATTGAGTCGATTTTTCTATTAAGGCTCTTTGCCATGGTCATGGTGGTTCTGGTTCACGTTACAGGAACGTATGCCTCCATACTACCAGCAGATGGGGATGCCTTTGCTAAATATCATTTCCTTAATAGAATTATAAGAATAGAAGCAGGAATTTTCATTATGATCACCGCTATGGTGTTCTTCTATAAATATATTGGACAGAGAATGGATTGGGATGAGTTAAAGGCTTTCTATAAAAAGAGGGCTTTATATATTGTTGTTCCTTATCTTGTCTGGGCGTTATTCTATGAAGCTTACTCTATTTATATAGGAGCTGTACCTTTTGATCTTAGTGAAATTGGTATGCGCATTTTAAAAGGGGAATCTTTCTATCAGCTCCATTTCATATTCTTGATTGTGCAATTTTATTTATTTTTCCCAGCTATATTATTTGTAGTAAAGAAAGTAACATTTTTTAGAAAGTATCTATGGCTTTTTGGAATGCTGATTGCCGTTGGGTACCATTTTTTCAACCGCGAGTATCAACTTATTCCTTTTACTTTCTTTTTGAGCAGTATGGGGCCGTATCTATTAGGTGCCTGGATTGGAATTAACTTTAAAGAACAAAAACAAAGAATTTATAACAAATCTACCTTTGCATGGGTTTTTGTTGCGGTTGCCGCTGGCATTGCAACTGTCCAGCTCTACTACCATCTCTATACCGTTTCTTCCTTTTATTTACCAGGGTGGACGTATTTAGTTTTGAATCTGATTTATATGATGGCTGGAAGCTATACCATGTTCCGTCTAATGGAAATCATTGCTCGAAAATGGCAGCCCATTCTGCCATACGTTAAAAACGTAGCGGTTTATTCTTTTGGATTTTATTTGCTACATCCTATTGTATTAAAAGCAGTAGCTCAAGTTATTCCAACACCTAATAACTTCTGGTTTCATATTGGAATTTCCACAAGGTTCGTCCTGACCTTATTTTTCTGTTACGTCATCATATGGCTCGCTCACCGCTATTTTCCTTTTGCAAGCTTGATTTTCGGTAAATTGCCAAATGGTAAGCCTGCCTTTTTAGGAATGACACGTTCTGTCAAAAAATATGAAGAGGTAAGGACATCCGCTCAATAAGAGGGAAGCAGTAGCTTCTCTCTTATTTTATATCTAATATTTTCAGAAAAATCTGTATATCGCATTGAATTAAGAAAGGAAAGTAATATATAATACATTTAAATGTAAACGCATACATACTTTTGTAGATTGAGGAGGGTTTTTGTGAGTGGGATATGGTTAGCTGTTGTTGGAGGTCTCATCTTTTTTCTAGGTTATCGGTATTATTCGAAGTTTATCGCCGAAAAAATCTATCGTCTCGATCCGAACTATGTCACCCCCGCCCATCAGTATAAGGATGGTGTCGATTTTGTCCCGACGAATAAATTCGTTTTGTGGGGTCACCATTTCACGTCCGTTGCAGGGGCGGCGCCGATTGTTGGACCGGCGATTGCCGTGTATTGGGGCTGGCTGCCCGCTGTGCTATGGGTATTATTAGGAACTGTCTTTGCTGCCGGTGTCCATGATTTCGGTACACTTGTTTTGTCGGTAAGAAATAAAGGACAATCCATCGGTACGCTAGCCAGTAAGTTGATCGGTCAAAAAGCGAAAGTGCTGTTTTTATTCATCATTTTACTGCTTGTTCTAATGGTAAACGCTGTCTTCGCCTGGGTCATTGCGAATCTATTCATTTCATTCCCGGCAAGCGTACTTTCTGTTTTCATTCAAATACCACTGGCCATTTGGATCGGCTATAGTGTGTATAAAAAGCAGGGGAACATGCTGCTTCCATCCATTGTAGCGCTTGCGGTCATGTACATAGCGGCGATTGTGGCTAGCTATGTACCTGCTTTGCAAATCGACCTTGTCCGCTATTTCGGTGGCGAAGGCGCTTCAACAATATTTGGTTTGAATGCGACGTCCATGGCCTTCTTCGTATGGATTGTCGTGTTGATGGTGTATGTGTATATCGCCTCCACCTTGCCGGTTTGGAAGCTGTTACAGCCAAGAGACTATATCAACTCTCACCAATTGATTGTTGGACTTGGTCTTCTGTATTTGGGACTGCTTTTCACAAACCCTGAAATTACGGCACCAGTGACAAACGCTTCTGCGGATACATCCTGGTTCCCGCTATTGTTCATTACGATTGCCTGTGGAGCGATTTCTGGTTTCCACGGTCTTGTATCATCGGGAACATCTTCGAAACAGTTGAATAAAGAAACAGACGCTCGTTTTGTCGGTTATTTAGGCTCTGTCGGTGAAGGGGCTTTGGCTCTTGTTGCGATTATCGCTGTTGTCACTTTTTTCCCAACAGCAGGTGAATTTACAGCGACGTATAGCGGATTTACAGCGGCGAGTGGTGCGGGACTTGGCGTCTTTATCCAAGGTGCAGGACAGCTTGCTTCTGGACTTGGTATTCCTGCATCTGTTGCAGCAACGATTGTTTCCGTCATCGTCGTCAGTTTTGCCGCAACGACGTTGGACTCTTCTGTCCGTTTGATGCGTTATATTATTGCAGAACTAGGAACGGAATATAAAGTGACGCCATTAACGAAAACCCATGTGGCAACAACGGTTGCGGTGGTATCCAGTGCGGCTCTTACGTTAATTCCTCAAGGTCCTAAAGGCTTCGGTTCTGGTGGATACTTGCTTTGGCCTTTATTTGGAACCTCGAACCAGCTCCTGGCAGGTATTAGTCTGTTACTCGTTTCCATTTGGTTGAAACGTCAAGGACGAAACTATCTGCCGACGATCATTCCGATGGTCTTCCTCATGTTTATGACGTTGTGGGCCATGATTGATCAGGTGGTGACCGAGTGGGCGCCATGGAATGATGGAAGCGACTGGATGCTGTTTTCTTTCGGAGCAATCATTCTTGTGTTTACTTTCTGGATTCTCATTACAGCGTTTTCTGCGATTGCAGGGAATCGCGACGATTCTATTGAGAAAAGTGCGTAACCATAAAAGGAAGCCGTCATTTGTCGGCTTTCTTTTTCCTTGAAAGGAGCATCGACACCATGAAAGAAATCATGATCATTCGCCCTGAGAAAGAAATAGGAATGGGATGCTGTGGAGGAATATGCAGCGATGACGATGGCTTCATTAACATGCAAGAAGAGTTTAAGCACCACGACCAGGATCGGGAAAAACTAGGGGAGTGGTATAGAGACAACCAGAGGGAAGGAGTTCATGTTGATTATGTTGACCCAAGGAATCTACTTGCCATTCTTGTTTATTTTATCAAGCACGTAAAGGCAGGACATATATCCATTTGGAGTGCGTTACGGTCGATTTTTTTTCGAATGCGATACAATAGCTTGTTCATTAATGGTAGATGGATAGAAAATAAGGAGGGAGAGGCGTGGAGAAGAAGTTTTCGTTAAAACGGTTATTTGAGTTTTATGATGAAGTGTTAAGCCTCCCTCACAAACAGGAAATTGCCAGGGAACTGAGGGATGAAGATGACCTCTTTTTACTTCTTGTGTATTCAGATATGTTAGGGATACCGAATCCGGCTTTTTATTATACGTTAGAGTTATACCCGCACATCATTGAAAAGTTCCACGATTGGCACTTGCGGATGGGGATGGAAAAGTCTCCACTCGATGGCATTCGTTGTTGTTAGAGGAGGAAGTAGCATGGAAGGTTTGCATAAGAATAAAGTTATTTTCGTGGGTGGAAAAGGAGGAGTAGGGAAGTCAACATCCTCCGCTGCACTTGCTGTTGCGTTTGCGAAAGAGGGGCATCGAACTCTTGTCGTATCTACAGATCCTGCCCATAACCTTGGAGATATTTTTCATGAAAAAGTCAATCATGAGAAGACGGCACTGATGGAGAATCTCTGGGGGATTGAAATCGATCCCTTTCATGAATCTAAGCGGTACATTGCAGGTGTGAAAGATAATTTGGAAGGCCTTGTGAAATCGAAAATGGTCGAAGAGGTTCATAGGCAGATCGATATGGCTAGTGCATCTCCCGGAGCGGATGAAGCCGCCTTATTCGACCGTCTCATCTCGATTATTCTGGAAGAATCCGAGCACTTTGACAAAATCGTGTTTGATACGGCACCGACAGGACACACGATTCGTCTACTGACGTTGCCGGAGCTAATGAGTGTATGGATTGACGGGATGCTCGAACGTAGGAAGAAAATAAATGACAATTACACACAGCTGTTGAATGACGGCGATCCTGTCGACGATCCGATTTACGATGTGTTGCAGCGAAGGAAAGAGAAGTTTGCTGCAGTAAGGAAAGTAATCCTTGATCCTGCTCAAACAGGATTTGTATTTGTTTTAATACCAGAGCGGCTTCCGATTCTCGAAACAGAGCAGGCGATTCGGAAATTGAAACAGCATGACTTGATAGTTAAAACTCTGATCGTTAATAAAGTCCTGCCCGATTATGCAGACGGTGAATTTCTTGCAAAAAGACGAAAACAAGAAGAAACGTACCTTGAGGAAATTAGAGGGAAATTCAAAGAACAGCAGCTAATTCAAATCCCGTTATTTGAAGAAGACGTTTCCGATATGAACAAACTAAAAACCTTCTCAAGCAACTTGAGTGAAGGGGTAAAGGCATGATGATGACTTTAATTTCCATTTTATGTATGACCTGGTACACCAAATATATCCATTAGAATAGAAGAAAGCGCACAGTCAGCTTGTATTCGCTTGACTGTGCGCTTTTTCATTTTGAGTGACAAAAGATTTCTTCAGCCATATTCTCGATTTCCATCTTCGCAGCATAAGTACACCGCGCAGCCATTCATCCACGATGAAGCCGATCCAGATGCCGATCAGTCCATAAGCAAAATGAAGACCGAATATCCAGGCGATGGTCACCTGAACTCCCCACATCGATAGGATTCCGACAATGACTGGGAAACGCACGTCGCCGGCGGCTCTTAGCGAATTGATGACTACGAGGTTGAAGGCACGTCCCGGCTCCAGTAGAACCGTCAACAGTAATAAGGTTCCTCCCGTGGTTAAAATGGTTTGATCATCAGTAAAGAGTCCCAGCAAAAAGTCGCTGGAAAAATAGAAAACAACGGCAACGGATAAAGAGATAACATTGGCTAACTGTAAGCTCCGAATACATTGCCGGTAAGCTTTCTCCGTTTCTTTTGCGCCTATATGATGACCGATCAATATTTGCGTACCTTGCCCAATGGCGATGGAGCATAGAAAAATGAACATCATCAGGTTTTGGGCATAGACTTTGGTCGTAATCGCTGTTGCTCCCATTTGAGCTACGAAATAGGTGATGGCCATCTGACTCGCATTGTAGGAAAGCTGCTCTCCGGCAGACGGAACACCGATATGAAGTAGATTTTTAATGTGCTCTTTTTCATAGTGGTAAAAAGATCGCCAGGGCAGATCCCCGGACACACGTTTGATGAGCAATAATAGGAGAACGAAGAAGCCGAAAGCTCTAGAAATTGCTGTCACATAAGCGACACCTTCAACTCCAAAGACGGGAAAACCGAACGGACCGAAAATAACAAAGTAGTTGCCGATGACGTTCAAGATGTTCATGCCGATCGTGACATACATGGGATCTTTCGTTTGACCATAGCTCCTTAAAAGCGCTCCGATCGTCATCAGCATCGCCTGGACAAAAATAAGTCCGCCAACAATGTTCATGTAGTCTGTGGCGTCTGCCATCAATGAGGGAGGCAGATCCATCACATTCAGGATCTGTTCGCTGAATACAAAGAGTCCGAAGCTGAGAAGAAGTGAAAACCACAAGTTGACACTGAGTGACGTGACGGTTATGCTCCCTGCCTCTTTCTTTTGTTCGGCACCAAGGTTTTGTGCAACTAAGATCGCTGCCCCCGTCGCTACGAATCCGAACATGACGATGACAACGGAAAGGATTTGATTGGAAACTCCGACGGCCGCCACGGCATCGTCGGAGTATTGACTGAGCATGAGTGTATCGGCGTTACCCATTAACATGTGAAGCAGAACTTCAATAAAGATTGGCCAAGTGAGGGCGAACAGCGTCATTTTTTTAGCTTGAGTCATGGAAAGACTCCTCTACATTACTTTTTCTCCAAAATTAAATATCCTGATGGACTTAAGGTAGCTTTTTTTCCTTTTACTGTAGAGTTTTGATCACCACCCACGATTCTCGATGGTGAAGCATCTTCAATAGAAATGGAATCGGATGTAAGGTTGATCAAGAATAGCAGGGACTGCTCGTCTGACTTTTTCTCATAGGCAAGGACCTGCTCCCCGTAATCGACGAATGAGAATCGACCTTGATTTCCAAACGCTGGCTCTGATTTACGAAGGCTGATCAGCTTTTGTATAAAGGAAAACAATTCCTGATCTTGTTTTTCTTCCTCCCAAACCATACATTTTCGGCATCCAGGGTCTTCCCCACCCGTCATTCCAATTTCATCTCCGTAATAAATGCAAGGAGTTCCTTCATACGAAAGCTGGAAAAGGTACATCAATTTGGCGGCACGTTTATCTCCATCCGCATAGGTCAGAACTCTCGGGGTATCGTGGCTGTCCAGGAGGTTGAACGCGACTTCATTTACTGATACAGGATACATATGCTGCACATGGGACAACTGATTCTTGAATTGTTCCAGTGATATATTTTTCTTAGCAAAAAAGTCGATGACCGCATTTGTGAAAGGGTAATTCATCACAGCATCGAATTGGTCGCCCTGGAGCCATGGCATCGAGTCATGCCAAATTTCACCTAGAATATAGGCGTCGGCTTTTGCTTCCTTGACCGTTTGACGGAACTCTCTCCAGAAGGCATGGTCCACTTCGTTTGCTACATCCAGTCGCCATCCATCAATATCGAACTCCTCAATCCAGTAGCGTGCGACTTCCAGAAGATAATTTTTGACCTCAGGGTTCTCTGTATTGAGCTTTGGCATGCTGGACACATAAGCGAAAGCATCGTAGTTCGGGACAGGCTCTGTGACGACTTTGTCTTCTCTTAAATGGAACCAGTCTGCATATTCGGAATCGATTCCATTTTTCAATACATCTTGAAAAGGTTCGAAGTAGTAACCGCTATGATTAAAAACGGCATCCAACATGACCCGAATGCCTCGTTTATGACATTCTTTCACGAGCTTGCGGAAGGTTTCTTTATCACCGAATTGTGGATCGATTTCCATATAGTCGATCGTGTCGTATTTATGGTTGGAATGAGCCTTGAAAATCGGCGTGAAATAGATGCCGTTAATCCCCAACTTTTCTAAGTGATCGAGGTGGTTGATCACCCCTTGAAAGTCCCCTCCAAAAAAGTTCGTTGGTGTTGGTTCTGTGCTTCCCCATGGCAAAGTCCCTTCAGGGTTCAGAGAGGAATCTCCGTTGGCAAACCGTTCAGGGAAAATTTGATACCATACCGTATCCTTCACCCACTCCGGCGCCTGAAAAACATCGATGCTGTTCAGGAACGGGAAGCAGAAGTGGTAGGCCGTATCATCTAATGGCACCTCATCATAAAATCCTTTTACGGTGAAAACCGTTTGTTCTTCTCCATCCTGCAGTAAAAAGGAGTATCGCAGTCTGCGGAAGGGGGGCTCTAAGGTTGCAAACCAATAGTCGAAAAGTTCGTCAGAGCCGGATTTTCGCATTGGCTTTTGTTCCGTCTGCCAATGTCCATCCGCCCAGTTGTAAGGATCTCCGTGAACGATCTGTACCGCATCGATATCCTCTTTTTTGGTTCGTAAACGAATGTGGATCGTTTTCTCATCATACGCGTAAGCATAGTTATTCTTCGGTCTGTGATACACGGCTTCTCTTAACATCAATAGTCATCCTTTCTGAACAATCGTTTGCACATTATTATACGTATCTACTAAATAAAACTATAGAATATATAAAGGGAAGTCAATGATAATGTGAAAGCGTTAACGTAAGGTTATAGATAATGAAACATAATTTTAATATTTTATAAGAAAACGCTTGCAAATCTATTTTTAGTTTGTATAATTAGAATCAAGATGTGTGCAATCGGTTTCACTAGATTGCGTTACATATCCATTAGGAAACTATTAGGGGGAGTTAAGTATGAAAAAGTGGTTGAGCTTATTGTTTATCGCTTTTCTTACGGTTGCGATGCTGGCTGCGTGTGCACCGGATCGTGAAGAGGAAGCGAGTGGAGGAGATTCTAGTAGTGATGATACATCTTCTGAATCCTCAGAAGACGGCATGCCTGAAAAACCTGAAAAGCTGGTCGTTTGGGAAGATAAAGAAAAAGGTGTCGGCCTTGAGCCTGCGATTGCTAGTTTCGAAGAGGAACATGGCATTGAAGTAGAATTCAAAGAGTTGGATATGGCGACGAAAATGGGAGAACAGCTTCGTCTGGACGGACCGGCTGGGACAGGCCCTGACGTTTTAACACTGCCACATGACCAAATCGGTCAGTTCGCCATTGAAGGTCTGCTTTCTCCAATTGAAGTAGACGACTCTGTGACAGATCTTTATACAGAAGCTTCCATCCAGGCACAAACATACGATGGAAACCTTTACGGACTTCCAAAGTCTACCGAAACTCCGGTTTTCATTTATAACAAAGAACATATGACAGAAGTACCTGAAAACTTCGATGAACTGTTTGAGTTCACCAAAGAGTTCAATAATGGTGATCAATACGGCTTTTTGGCCCTATGGGATAACTTCTACTTCGGAAACTCCATCATGGCTGGTTACGGTGGATATGTATTCGGTGAAGAAGGTGGAGCATTGAATCCACAAGACCTTGGTTTGAGTAATGAAGGTGCTGTTGAAGGTGCCCAGTACATCCAGAAATGGTATGAGGAAGTATTCCCATCCGGAATCATCGGTGAAAGCGGCGGATCAGCGAAAGACGGCCTTTTCCAAGAAGGTAATGTTGCTTCAATGATGGACGGACCATGGGCATATCAGGCATTGAACGAAGCAGGAATCGATTATGGTGTTGCACCACTTCCGAAGCTTCCAAATGGTGAATATCCACAAACATTCGTTGGTGTGAAAGGCTGGCACTTGTCTTCTGCTTCTGAAAATAAAGAGTGGGCGACAGAGTTGATCAAGTGGATCACGAACGAAGAAAACGCAAAAATCCGTTATGAAGAAACTAATGAAATTCCTCCAGTGAAAACATTGATTGAAGATCCAATTATTGCAGATAACGAAAAAGCACGTGCAGTAGCTGTTCAATCTGAGCGTGCGGTTCCAATGCCGAACATCCCTGAAATGGGAGAAGTTTGGGAGCCGATGGCACAGGCCTTGCAAGTTGTCGCAACTGGTAAGTCTGAGCCTGAAGATGCACTAAATGAAGCACAAAGTACGATTGAACAACAAATTGAATCCAATCACGGAGGCAATTAATTATCGGGCAGAGCCGAACCCGTCTGTCGGGTCGGCTCTGTTTTTTTAAAAAAAGGGTTACGTGTTGGATAGTAAGAAAGGAGATTGAACATGGGGGAACGTCAACAGAAGATAAACGATGAGGAACAAAAGAAGCGCCAGCCAAAGCATCAAAAGAAGAAAAAGACGCAAACAACGACGAACCACCGAAAGATTGCTTTAGGGCTGTCGATCCTACCTGGATTTGGTCAATTCTATAATAAACAGATTTTTAAAGGTTCTGCTTTTCTCATTTTAATGGCCTCTTTTTTCATTGCCTTTTCCGACTTGCTTCAATTCGGATTTTGGGGTCTTGTTACGCTTGGAACCGATCCCAATTATGATCATTCCATCGTTCTGCTTGTAGAAGGAATCTTGACGTTGATCGTTACGATACTAGGATTAGGTGTTTATGCGTTCAATTTAAGAGATGCTTTTAAAGTGGGAAAACAAAGAGACCTTAACGAAGAACCTAACTCGATCAGACAGCAGTATCAAAACCTCGTAGGCGGTGGGTTTCCTTACTTAATGATGACACCAGGGTTTTTACTGCTTGTGTTTGTGGTTATTTTTCCAATTTTATTTGTCATCCTGCTATCTTTTACAAACTATGATTTATACCATTCCCCACCAGCTAATCTAGTGGATTGGGTAGGTTTCCAAAACTTCATTGATATCTTTAATATCCCTATTTGGAGAGAAACCTTCTTCAGTGTCCTTGCCTGGACGGTTATTTGGACGTTCGGGGCAACAACGTTACAGATCGCTTTGGGAATTTTCCTTGCTGTATTGATGAACCAGAAAGGGATCATATTCCAAAAGACGATCCGTACTATTTTCATTTTGCCTTGGGCCGTTCCTGCATTCGTATCGATTCTTGTTTTTGCAGGCATGTTCAATGAAACATTCGGTACCATTAATCGGGATATCCTGGCTGTCTTTGGTCTTGGCGATATTCCATGGCTGACGAACCCGACATACACGAAAATCGCGTTGATCATGATTCAGACGTGGCTTGGATTCCCATTCATTTTTGCCATGGTTACGGGTGTTTTACAGTCCATTCCGAATGAACTGTATGAAGCAGCAGATGTCGATGGTGCTTCCATTTTTCAGAAATTCAGAAGCATTACGCTGCCGCTCGTTTTGTATGCGACAGCACCAATTATGATTACCCAGTATACGTTCAACTTCAACAACTTTAATGTTATTTTCCTCTTCAATGGAGGAGGTCCGGCTGTTCCTGAACAGAATGCAGGGGGAACAGATATCTTAATATCCTGGATCTACAACTTGACGATGACATCTGCCCAATACGGAAAGGCGGCAGCGATTACGATGATCCTGTCCTTAATCGTCATTACCGTGGCCTTGTGGCAGTTCAGAAGAACGAAATCATTCCAAGAAGAGGATATGATGTAATATGAAAAATAGACAACGTGTACTACAGCTGACGTTTTCGTACATTGTGATTTTGGCTATGATCGCGATTATCCTATACCCGATTCTATGGATTGTCGGATCTTCTTTTAACCCGGGGAACAGTTTATCAGGCTCCTCAATCATCCCTAAAGACGCAACATTGAAACACTATAAAGAGTTGTTCGATCCAGCACAGAGCGACTATCTGATCTGGTATTGGAATACGATTAAAATTTGTGTTCTGACGATGCTGCTTTCTGTTGCGCTCGTGTGTATGACCGCCTATTCTTTCTCAAGGTTCCGTTTTGTCGGTCGTAAAAATGGTTTGATGACCTTTTTGATTCTGCAGATGATTCCAAACTTCGCTGCTTTGATTGCGATCTATGCGCTGGCGAACTTAACAGGATTGCTTGATACCCACCTTGCCTTGATCCTTGTTTACACAGGTGGAGCGATTCCGATGAACACGTACTTGATGAAAGGTTACTTGGATACCATTCCGAAAGAGTTGGACGAATCCGCTCGTATGGACGGTGCAGGGAACTTGCGTATTTTCTGGCAGATTGTTATGCCGCTTGCGAAACCGATGATTGCGGTCATTTGCCTGTTTACTTTTATTACCCCGTTCACAGACTTTATCCTGGCTCGTATCTTGCTACGTTCGGAAGATAAATTCACACTTGCGGTAGGACTTTATGAAATGATTGCCGATCAGTTCGGAAATGAGTTCACATTGTTCGCTGCGGGTTCTGTATTAATAGCAGTCCCGATCTCTTTGCTTTTCTTGTCACTGCAGAAATATTTCGTTTCTGGATTGACAGCAGGGGGGACGAAGGGATAACCTTGAAGACATATGTATGGAAGGAGAAGCGGAGCAGCCCTCCGGTTCTCCTTTTTTAATAAAGATAAGATGAAAGCGTCCTCATGATATAATGAACATAGTATGCAAATAGAAGGTGAAAGTTATGGCGGTAACCATTAAAGAAGTGGCCAAAGCGGCAGGGGTAGCCCCTTCAACCGTGTCCCGTGTCATTGCAGACCATCCTAGAATCAGCCCAGCCACGAAAAAACGAGTAAAAAAAGCCATGAAAGAGATGGGGTATCATCCGAATGCCAATGCAAGGAACCTGGCGAACCGGTCGACGCAATCGCTCGGTGTCGTCATGCCTTCCAGTGCAGACAAAGCACTCCAAAACCCGTTCTTCCCAGAGGTTTTGCGTGGAATCAGTGCGGTCGCTCATGAGCTTGATTACTCGATGCTCTTATGTACAGGAGAGACAGATGAAGAAATGCTTGAGGCCGTCAAGCGCATGGTGTTCAGTAATCGAACAGATGGCATCATACTTCTTTATTCACAGGTGGATGATCCGATTATGGAATTTTTGCTGGAACAGAATTTCCCTTTTGTCATCGTTGGTAAACCGGCGACACGTGTGGATGAAATCACGCATGTGGATAACGATAATATCCGGGCCGGCAAAGAAATTACCAATCACCTGATTGATATTGGACACGAATGTATTGCATTCATCGGTGGTTCCGAAGACCGCATTGTAACCATTGATCGTATGCGCGGATATGAGCTGGCTCTTGAAGAGGCTGGATTGCCGTACTTGGATGAGTACCGGATTCATACAGAGTTCTTGAAGTCTGGAGGTCGTCAGGCGGTTCATGAGTTGTTTGCCCTTCCTAAACCACCGACAGGCATTGTAATTGCCGATGATCTGATGAGTATTGGTGTTGTGAACATGCTTGAAGAATTCGGGAAGCGCGTGCCTGACGATATCTCGATTGTCAGTTTCAACAATGTATATTTATCAGAAATTACCCGCCCGCCTTTGACGACCGTCGATATCCATATTCATGGACTCGGCAGTCAGGCGGCCAAATGTCTGATTGAAAAAGTGAAAAACAAAGAGGAACCAGCGAAACGGATCATCGTCCCCTTCGATATCAAATATCGCTCCTCGACAAAAGAAATCAAACCACAGCTCGAAGGCTAACCCTCAGGCTGTGGTTTGATTTCTTTTGTGGGAAAGTGAAAAGGTGTAAGGTGCTGTAATAAAATGTAAGACCTGGTCTTGCAGTAGTTTAATGCTGCATCCGTTATTAAACATCTCTTCTTAAAGCTCTTAGTACATCGATCCGTGTCGCTTTTTTGGCTGGTTTGAGTCCTGAAAGCATCGCTACTCCGATACTAAGTGCTACACAAATCAAAGCTAAATAGGGTGGGATATAGGACAACTGAATGGCTTCCTCTAATGTTTGATCAAAGACTTGCTGAATGACAATAGGAAGCAGCATATTAATTCCTACACTTACCAGATAAGCAACGACCACTCCGACAAATGCACCCATCAATCCGATATAGCCACTTTCCATTAAGAAGATGCTGCGAATCATCTTAGGATGGCCTCCAATTGCTTTCATGATGCCGATATCCTGAGTCCGTTCCGTGACCGCCATGGACATTGTATTGTAAATGCCAATTGAAGCAATCAATAATGCAATGGTCCCAACGATAATCAATCCTGTTTTAACGACAGCAAAGACAATATTGATCTGATCAAGCTCTTCTGTCACGGAATAAATATGGTAGCCTTCATCTTTTAAATGCCGGGAAAGGTTCTCCACCTGTTCCATGTTCCCGGCAATTACTTGGACGTCGTTATACACGCGTTCCTGACTCTCAGATTGTAAGGTTGCAACCTCATCTTCTTTCATATCCGGGTGGATGGTAGCGCCATATGCCGTTCCTGTAAAAGCCTCCACCTCTGCCAGTACAGCATCTGAAATGAACACATCATTACTCACCTGCCAGTCTCTTGCAGGTTCTTCCATAATTCCTACCACTTCCACAGGGAAAGTTTCGGTTACCCATTCCTTATTTTTGTACTGCTCCACTTCAATTTTTATCGTTTTATTCAATAACCCCTCATTCATTTGGTACTCATCTTTTACCAGACCATTTTGGTCAAAAATTTGCTCCCCTGCTTCTTCGTCCTTTTCTTTATATAAAAGTTGATGGAGGTGGTAGCCGATTAAGATCTCATTTTCTTCTTGAGGCATTCGACCTGATGATAAGTTCAACCCTGCTTGTTTTTCTGCCTGAAAATCTACAACGCTCACTGTTGATCCGCCTGAATAGTTATCGTAGAGAATATCCGCTTCCGTCCGCAGCTGAATTTTGTGAGAAACAGCTTTGACGTTTTCCATCGATTGAAACGTTTCAATGTCGGCCTTGGTAATTTCAGGGCTTTCTCCTTCTTCCATCGACTGCTTCCCATAAACCGATACTTCCGTAATCGCGCGGTCCTGCATGATGTCATTGACGATAAACCTTTGGGCGCCAAAACCGACGGACGCAAGGACAATAAGAAAAGCACAACCGATCGATGTAGCTAGGATCGTCATAAACACTCGGGACTTATTTTTCTTCATATTCTGCCTGATAAACTTGAACCGATCCTTCCACTTCATCGAGCTGCCACCTCTCGATCAGCTGCCAGCCGGCCATCTTCAAGGCGAATGGTCCGGTCTGCCATACGTGCTACTTCCTCGTCATGAGTGATGATGACGAAGGTAATGTTTTCTTCTTTATTCAACTCTTGAATGAAACCAAGAAGTTCCTTTTCTGTTTCCTGATCCAGGCTGCCTGTAGGTTCATCTGCTAGAATGATCGGCGGCTGAACGATGAGTGCTCGGGCAACGGATACACGCTGCTGCTGTCCGCCGCTTAGTTCCGAGGGATAGTGTTCGCGAAATTCGTTCAGCCCGACTTTATCAAGCATTGCATTGACTCGTGACTCCCGCTCTTTTTCAGGGACCCCTTTCATCACTAGCGGCAGTTCAATGTTTTGGTAGGCAGTCATACTTGGAATCAACTGAAAACTTTGGAAAATGAACCCTAAGTGATCTGAACGAAACTCCGCCCAAACAGATTCCTTATAATCTGTCACTCTTTCACCAGCTATAAAAATATCCCCTTCGGTCGGTTTAATATAGCCGCTCATTAAATTTAACAACGTGGATTTACCAGAACCGCTCCGGCCTATGATTGAAACAATTTCGCCCTTCCCAACTTCGAGGTTGATATCTTTTAAAACCGAAACTTCCTGTCTATTATTCTTTTTCCCTACAAAAAACGAATGAGACAACTTCTCCACTTTAATCAATGGTCATTTCCTCCTTCATGTAAACCTTCTACATACAAGACGAAAGAAACACCTAAAACATTTCATCTTTTTTAATGGTGAAAAATGTAAGACCTGATCATCCAAGTTTTGGTGACCAGGTCTAACAATATTTAACATGTGACTGAGAGTCACATACTTCATCCAATTAATGACAGACCAGGTCATCCATATATTGGATGACCTGGTCTGTATATTATTTCCTCCTTCTTTTTTCCTTGATTTTTTGCATGTTGGCTCAATCTTCGGTACTCTAGTAGAGTTGAACGTTTATGAGTTAAGAGAGGGATATTAATGAGTAAGGTAAAAAGAAATGACCCATGTCCATGTGGAAGTGGGAAGAAATATAAGAAATGTTGCATGAATAAGACAGACGAAGGCGTGGGATCCACAAGCCTTCATGAGGAGTTGAAAGGTCACTACAGTCACTTTATGGCCTATGTGAACCGTAACTATCCGAATATTACGCCTAACGACGAGCGTGAAACGCAGGAGGAAGAAGTAGAAGCGGCTTTCCGTATGGTACAAGGTGTATTCATGGAACAGCAAGAAGATGGAACAACGCTCTATGACGAATTCTTTGAAAAGAAGCAGGACAAAATCGTCCGTCCAGCGACTCTAGCCTCGATGGAAGCGTGGAAATCACCACTCGCTAGTGTTTTCCACATCCAGGAAATTCAGTCTGAGCAAACGGTAACAGTTAAAGATGTGTGGAGCGGCCTAACCTACGAAGTGAAGCGTGACGGCATTCCATTGAAGGAAGAAAATTACCCGCACATGCCGTATGTGATTGGATTCGCTCTGAAATGGGGACCGATCTTCAACTTCGTACCGCTTGCGATTCCAAACTATGAGGAGTCCTACCAAACTTTCAAACAGACGATAGAGGAAAAATGCCAGCAGGCTGGATATGAATCGATTCATGCCTACATGCAGGATACACTTATTGAACAGTTGAGAAACTGGATGTATATGAACGTTTCTGAAGAATCCTCAGAAAAACAAGAATTGCAAGAACAAGATACGCAAGGAACCGAGGAAGATGATGTGCTCGATCTTGTCGATGATGAGCTGAAAACAGAACCAACCTTTGAGAGGTTGCGTGAAGCTTGGCTCTCTTATAAACAGGCAGAAGATCCGACGTTCCGTAAACCGGAAGTGGTTTCTGCTGCGCTTGAACACATTTATCGTACATCTGAAGAGTTTCGCACTGAACCTGAGAAGGTGACGAAAAAAGCAGTAGCGACGAAATATGATGTTAGTCCGAGCAGCATGAGTAAGCGGATCACTCAGCTGAAGGATTATATCGAAGGTTGACCTTTTAAAGGCTTAGAGCTCGGTGCTCTAAGCTTTTTTTAAGATGATATTGATAAAAGTCTAAAAGCCACCGATAAATTCTTGAAAGCTACTGATAAAATGTAAAAACCCATTGATAAAAGTCCAGAAGTCACCGATAAATCCTTAAAGTCGCCAATAAAACTCCGGAAGTCGCTAATAAAGTACCAAAACCGCTAATAAAACCCCCGAAGCTGCTAATAAAATCCCTAAACTCGCTAACATAATCTTATTTCCTCTTATGGAATAAAAAACCTGACCTCAGCAAAAACTCTTCCTATACAACTGAGGAGGGAAGAGTATGGATAAACATGAACAAGGTCCAGGAGGAGCGGAGGATCAGCGCTTCTCTGAAGAGGAAAATGAAAAGACATTAACGACAAGACAGGGGCATCCTGTCCGCACCAATCAAAATCTGCGTACGGTCGGTAATCGTGGCCCGGCGACGCTTGAGAACTATGATTACATTGAAAAAATTTCCCACTTCGACAGGGAGCGGGTTCCTGAACGTGTGGTGCACGCGCGAGGAACTGGCGCGCATGGGTACTTTGAAACATATGGAAAAGTAGGGGACGAACCTGTGGAAAAATACACAAGGGCAAAGGTGTTTTCTGGTGCAGGAAAACAAACCCCTGTGCTCGTCCGTTTTTCAACGGTTACACATTCGGCGGGGTCTCCCGAGACGCTGCGTGACCCGCGCGGGTTTGCGGTGAAATTTTATACAGAAGACGGGAACTGGGACTTGGTTGGAAACAACTTGAAAGTTTTCTTCATCCGTGATGCGATGAAATTTCCCGATCTGATTCACGCTTTCAAGCCAGATCCTGTCACGAACATCCAGGACAGTGAGCGGATTTTCGATTTCATCAGTCAAACGCCTGAGGCGATGCATATGGTGACGTTCCTTTTCTCCCCATGGGGGATTCCGGCGAACTACCGGCAGATGCAAGGGTCAGGTGTAAACACGTATCGCTGGGTGAACGAGGAAGGAAAAGCTGTCCTCGTTAAATATCACTGGGAGCCTTTAAAGCAAGGGATCAAAAACTTGACCCAAGAAGAGGCGAATGAAATCCAGGGCGAAAACTTCAACCATGCCACTCAAGATTTGTATGAAGCGATCGAAAGTGGCGACTATCCCGAGTGGGAGCTTTGTGTTCAAATCATGGATGATCATGAACATCCAGAACTTGATTTTGACCCTCTCGACGATACGAAAATTTGGCCGGAGGATCAGTTTCCATTTTTAAAGGTAGGAAAAATGGTGCTCAATAAAAATCCGGACAACCACTTCAATGAAATCGAGCAGGCAGCTTTCGGTACAGGGGTACTTGTGGACGGACTCGACTTTTCGGATGATAAAATGCTGCAAGGGCGTACCTTCTCTTATTCCGATACACAGCGCTATCGTGTGGGTGCGAACTATCAGCAGCTGCCGGTGAATGCTCCAAAAAAACATGTGGCGACCAACTACGAAGGTGGCAACATGTCCTACTTCACGGATCGTCCAAAAGATGCGAATCCACATGTGAATTATGAACCTTCGACTCTAAATGGCTTGGAAGAAGCAACACCGAAAACAAAGCCGCATCAGCCTTATGCGGAAGGCAAGTTGAAGAAAGAGCCCATTGATCGGGAAAATAACTTCAAGCAAGCCGGCGAGCGCTACCGACTTTTAAAAGACTGGGAGCGAGATGATCTAATTATGAACCTCGTCACTTCCTTGAAGCCATGCCAGTCTCACATCCAGAAGAAAATGATTTCTCTTTTCTCCCAATGTGATGAGGATTATGGAAAACGGGTAGCGGAAGGGCTCGGCATGAACGCAGGAAACATGAACGAAGAAATGGCGAGTGAAATCACTCCGACCAAAGGGAAGCTGCCGAAACAGGGAGGCTCTCCGATCGGAAGTGCTGGAGCGGCGGATGCCGTTGAAAAAGCTCAGGAAAAAGGACACGAAGCGGACCCTTATTGATCGTGTAAGCCTGACTCAAATCAGAGTCAGGCTTTTCTTTTTTTCTACTCTCGTGCATAAGGTAAGTAGGGGAGGGGATCACATGAAGCGGAGCCGTTCACCCATGATTTTCATCTTTGTTTTAGGCCTGATTGTTATCCTTGCCATTGTCCTCACCATTTTCTTCATGACTCGACCTGGCCAGCGTGCAGAAAGTACCATCGAACAATTTTATTTGCATGAACAACAAGGGAAGTTTTCGGATTCGTGGGAGCTTTTTCATTCTCAAATGAAAGAGAAATTCACAAAAGGACATTACATACAAGACCGTGCGCACGTGTTCATGAATCATTTCGGTGTGGAGAGTTTTGAGTTTGTCCTCGGAGATCTGAAGAAACTGGATCAATGGACCATGGAAAAAGGCTCGAAACCTTTAAGTCCTGTGTATCAAGCGACTGTGATTCAAACATATAAAGGAAAATACGGGCTTTTCCGCCTGCATCAAGATGTTTATGTGGCAGAAGAAAAAGGAGAATGGAGAATCTTATGGGATTATCATAAATAACAAAAAGCTTCCTACTAAAAAAGTAGGAAGCTCTTGTGTCAGGCGGCTTCATTCATGGCTTGAACCTGTTCCACCGTCACTTGGTATTCGTTTTGAGGGTCAAAAATAAAGATATATTTCCCATCTGCTTCGGGTGTGAAGCGAAGGTTATCGCCTTCGAGCCATTCACCGTCACGGACAAATTTATATTCCACCGTTTCTCCTGCGGTCAATTCAATCGGTTCACTTTTCCAAAGGGCTTCCTTTTCATCGAAGGTCAACATGTTCGCATCACTGGACCAGTCGAACGGTGCAGATCCACGTAATACGACTTTGTTGTATTTCTTTTCTTCCGATGGAGCCTCATAGCGCAGCTTCCCTTTAACATCATAAATCGCAACAGACCCTGCTTCGCTTGTCATTTCTAGGGTGCCTTTATGACTCTTCAGCTTTTCCTTTTCAAGAAGCGAAGTGAGCTGTACTTTGTTCGGGGTCTGCTGGTTGTAAAGGTCGATGATATCGAGCTTCCGGTCCTCTTCGCCCAGGTTCATGACGACAAGCACTTTGTCCTGTGGCACGGAACGTTCAAAGACGAGGACGTCATCATCAGAGTAGATGATGTTGAAGTCACCTTGTGTTAAGGCTGGCTGGTCATTTCTTGCATCAATCAACGCTTTGTAATGGGAGAGAATATCCCCGTTCTGTTTTTCTTCCTCCCAAATCATCATTTCGCGGTAGTAACGGTCTTTCCACTCATCCACAAGGTTATGGTCACCGCTCTGGGACAAGCCGACCTCATCTCCATAGTAGATGATTGGTGCGCCAGGTAACGTAAACTGTAGCGCTGCTGCATTTTTCAGTGTTTCTTCGTTTCCATCAGCTTCAAATAAAAAGCGCGGCATGTCGTGACTATCTAAAAAGGTTGCCGCAACGAATTCATCCCCATAAGTTCCGAAAGTCTCCTCAAGAGATGACGCTAGTGTGTTTACTGAACCATCCTGAATGAAGGCATTTGTAATCGCTGAATGTGTCTCAAAATCAATCGCCCCATCTAACTTTCCTTTATAAGAAGAGATGGTATCAAGGTTGTCCCACACTTCTCCGAAAATGAAAGCATCGTCATCGAGTGATTTTACTTTATGACGGAAATCAACCCAGAAGCTTTGGCTCGGGCCTTTGGCATAATCCAGGCGGAAGCCGTCGACACCGATTTCATTCATCCAAAACGGGACGACTTCATCCAGCATGTACTCACGCGTTTCTGGATTGTCGTTGTTCAACTCAGGAAGCTCTTGAATGCCATAAAACGTATCATATTCATTCGGGTAATTCGTAAATGTGTACCAATCATAGTAAGGACTGTCTGGTCCTTTTTCTAAGGCATCCTGGAAAAAATCGTGCTGATCGGATGTATGGTTCGGTACGAGATCATAAACGACTTTCATATCGCGTTTGTGTGCTTCATCCACAAGTTCTTTCATGAGTTGATTGCTGCCAAAACGAGGGTCGATGTTCATGAAGTCTGTTGGATGATATCCGTGGGAATACGGGCCCTCGTAAATTGGTGAAATCCAAAGTGTATTCACACCAAGATTCTCGATATAATCTATTTTTTCAAGGACACCTTGAATGTCTCCGCCCATCCAGCCCTTCAGCTGTTCATCGTATGGCTGTTCAGGGTTTACAGACGTATTGTTCTCCGTACTTCCATCTCGGAAACGGTCAACAAAAACCTGATAAATGACCGCTTCTTTCGCCCACTCTGGAGATTCATATGTGTCTACATAATAAGCGAACTCAGTGGCATCCTCAGAACTCAACACATTGTTATCGGCAAATTGAGAGCCGTCACTGTTTGAGTTCCAAACATCGAGTTTATATTTTACGCGTGTTTCTTTTTTCTGAGAGGGAATAACACCTTCCATGATCGATGTTTTCAATCCATCGGCATTTTCAGATGTATCCGTCACTTTTAAAGGAACGGTTTGTCCATTGGCAGCTTCTCCTCGTTTTCCATCTGGAGTGGTGCCGTCCGTCGTATAATAGATGGCTCCTTTGTCGATCGGTCCAAAGTGCTGCACTTCAACTTTAACGGTTACATCATCACGGTGGTTTGGAACGTAAGGGGAATGGTTATAATCGTGAGTCACCGATTGGGCGACAGGAACTTTCTTCCACTGGGTGACCGTATCCTCTTCAGTATCGCCAGAGGTGGATAATGTCACTGTACGGGGTTCGTCGAGATTTTCCTTATAAGATTCCCCGGCAAGACTATAAAAATAAGAAACTTCTTCGCCTGCTTGTCCTACAATTTTAGTTGTGTACGTATTTTTAGAGGTTTTCGTCATAGGTGCGGCTGTGTAATGGAAGTCATTTTTGCTTGAAGCGACCGTAGGTGTCACCCATTCCGGCGTTCCCTCAGGGACGGTGAGCTCAAGCTCCACACTTGCTTCGTAAGTATCAGCGAGGCGGATGTCGACTTTGCGTTCGTTTTCAGGGTGAAAAGCGAAAATGTACTCGGCATCTTGAGGAGCTGTGAACGTCAAGTTTGCTCCAGACATCCAATTTCCATCATAAACAAACTTGAACTCTGTCACTTTTCCACCTTCCAATGGTATTGGACCACTGAGCCATACTCCTTCTTCTGCATTGTAAGTCAGAGGATTGTTATCCGAACTCCAATCTAAGGTTTCAGCGTTCCCGCGCAATACAACTTCACCGTATGTTTTAGCATCTGCATATGTAGATGCAACCGGTTGCGCAAATGACAAAAATAATAGCGCGATACCGATCAGCCAAATCCAACGTTTTTGAACCAAACGAATCCCATCCTTTCAAAGTTATAAGTGAAATCGCTTTCATATTAAAGGAGTCGAAAAAGATTGTCCATAGGGCTATATGATTAAATGTCAGAAAAGAAAGAAAAGTTCCGTTCACTCCAAGAGTAAACGGAACCAATAGACACCTATTTTCACATATTCGCCGAACGTCATTCTTTTCTCATGTTCGGTCATTCCATCAGAAGGATCAAAGAAAGAAGAGGCAAAGGAGTAGTCCAGCTTTATTTCGTTATCGTATATGTCATCAAACGTCATCTTTGTACGCCGGGAATGGTAATCGCTTGTGACAACGAGGGCAGAACTAAAACCTTCCTCTTCTATAATATTTTTAGATAGAGTGGCATTTTCGTATGTACTGGTAGCAGAAGGTTCTTCAAAAATCGCATCTTGAGGCACTCCCATACTCATGGCTTTCTCAGGTGTTGTTCCACTTTCCGTCGAATTCGTTAAAATTATATGACTCGCCCATCCTTCGTTGAAGAGCTCAGTCGCATGTTCGAGACGTTCCTCATTTCCGCTCAAAACGATGATTGCATCATATTCTTTGGAGGATTCCAAGGAATCTTCAGCTATCAAGAACTCTGGACCTAGAAGAAGAGGTGTCATCACCGCTGCTGATAAGAATAGAATGAATAGTAAGAAGGACAAAAGAATGATTTTTTTTGTTTTCTTTATATGAGATGCCATAAAAACCCCCGAATTTTGGATAACTTTATAATCTTGTATATATCTCCAGAGAAAATTATTAAACCTACTATCGTTTTACTTGTATAATGTTGTCTAATTTAGTAACATATATTGTAAAAGTTTTGTTTGAATTGTTTGTTAATTTATTGTAAAGTTTATTCAAAATACGAGGAAGAGAAAGGGTAGAGAGATATGATACAACCTGATGATCGCATTGCCACTCCAGGGCAAATCGTAACTTTTGAGAGAAATGACATCATTTTCAAAGGCAAAGTCATTCCGAGTCAATGTCAACAATCCGTGATCGTAGATTTGACGATTATGGACAACTTAGATGAAATCGATTTTGAATACGACAGAACGGTTGTGGCTCATACCAATTATCGTATTATAGAAGAATAGCACAAATACCCTTTCCTATAAATGGAAAGGGTATTATTTTGGGTGATTTTTTTGGTTAAATATTCCTTCATAATCAATAATTACTAGTCCCATGTGCTGTTTCGGACAAACGGAATGATAGTTATATTAGTAGAAGGTAAAGAAATTGCGTACGATTGATGAGAGGGTGTAGTCTTTTGCCGCAATTAACCAAACTGTTATTAGAGCATAAAGAATTGACATTAAGTGCACGTTACAGTGTGCGAATCGATCGAACCATTGTGATTGAACCTTTAAGACAGTTGACAGAAGATACGTTTAAAAATGTACTGAATCAGAAGAAAAGTGTACATAAGATTGCCATTGAAAATGCAGATAGCGCAGCTATAGAAAAATATGAAGGGCCATTTCGATTCTGCAGAATGAATGGCATCCTCATCTTTAAACCAATGGCATGAAAAAAGGACTTCCTTTTATGGAAGTCCTTTTTTTTGACTCAATTGATGGAGTCTTCATAGATTTTGTTTTCGGGGACAGGTAAATCTAAGGATTTCTTTAATGTGCGTTTCGTTTCTTCAAGACTCTCTTCGTCGGGGACAAAATAATATAATCCGTCATTGAGACGTTTATTTTCACCGTCTATTTCCAAAGTGTTCACAGAAGTACGGTCTGAAGAAAAGGCTTTTCTTAAACTGAGCATCTCACCAGGGGTGAGGTTTGTGCTTACGTTCTTCCCTATAACATCCTTCATTTCGCCTATTTTGAATAGAGACCCTGGAGACAGAGCTTCATCAATACCGGCCTTGATAAACTGTCTTTGCCTTTCATCTCTCGGATAAGATACAGCTACATCACGCTTTCTCATCCTTACAAAAGCAAGGGCTTCTTCCCCATCCATTTTCATTGGACCTTCTTCAAATTCAATCTTTTTATAGTAATCTATGCTGCTTCGTTCCCAGAAACCTTCTTTTACATCAACCGTCACTCCACCGAGAAGGTCGACGATTTCAATAAAACCATCAAAGTTGACGGTCGCATATTTATCAATAGGAATCTCTAACAAATCTTCTACGGTTTCTACGGTCAATTTTTCTGCACCGTATCCTGTCACTTCACCTAACGTGTAAGCCGCGTTGATTTTGTGAGAACCTGCATACTTTTGACGTACTTTTGAAGCAGGTATATCAACGAGTGTGTCCCTAGGGATACTTGTCATCGTCATTTTATTTGTGTCAGGATCAAGTGTTAATACAATTTGGGTATCTGCGCGTCCGGCTTGTCCGTCTGTTGAATAATCCTCTACGCCCATCAGAAGGATGGAAATTGGATCTTCCTGGGCATCGACCGCTTCTTCTCGCAGATCTGATTTATCTCCTCGATCCAGACCTTCAAAGGCAGCTGTGTACACTTGGGTCACATAGTAAAAGCCTCCGCCAGCCATTAAGGTTATTAAAAATAATAGAGCCGCAATCAGACGTATCTTTTTCTTCTTTTTACGTCTGCGCACTCGTATAATTCTTTTTGTCAAAATAGAACACCTCAATTTCTAACCTCTCGCTTATCTATTTTACCACAGTTGGAAACATCCGATAGATACGGATCTTTTGTCGGATAATTTGTAAAAGTGCTGTTATAAATAGTCGTTTTTTCACGTGTCATTGGGAACATTTACATTTTTTTACGGAATATAAATATAAAATCTATTCTGAATCTTATATACTAGACCTAACTTATATTTTAGGTAAAGGGGATGCATTGTGAAAAAAATATTTCATCTGTTGTTAATCGTATCATTAGTTTTCAGCTATGCTGTTATACCTACTTCTTCAGCTGAAGCTGAAGGTTTGGACGATCTGATTATTTCTGAATATGTGGAAGGGTCGAGTTTTAACAAAGCATTGGAGATTTACAATGGTACAGGTGAAGATGTTGACCTATCCGCGTACACATTGGAACTATATTCCAATGGTAGTGTGGAACCATCTCGATCGGAATCTCTAACTGGAACACTGGCTTCAGGAGAAGTTTATGTTGTGTCTGATAGTCAGGCTGGTGAAGAAATTCAGTCTATCACGGATCTGACTAGTGGAGTGACAGGTTTTAATGGGGATGATGTCTTAGTATTAAAAAATGAGAATGGAGTCATTGACAGCATTGGGCAGGTTGGCAGCAATGATGAATTTGGTAAAGATGTCACACTCGTAAGGCAGCCAGAAGTTTTGAATGGCGACCAGGACCCTACCGATGAGTTTCAGGTTAGTGAAGAATGGGATACGTACGCAAAAGACACATTCGATTATCTTGGAAGCTACGAAGTACCTGAAGAAGAGGAAGCCGAATTACAAACTATTGCAGAAACTCGTGCTATGGAGAGCGGGACAACTGTACGCGTGGAAGGGATCGCTACAGCAGCTTTCGAAGCGGGCGGACAGACGAACCTTTACATACAAGATGAAACCGCTGGCATCATCGTCCGTGCCCCTGGACTTAATGTTCAGGTGGGTGACCGTGTAGAAGCTCAAGGAGAAAATAGCGAATATTTTGGAATGGCTCAACTTCTTGCTTCTTCCGCGAATGTAGAAGTGGTAGAGAGTTCTGTGGGTGTACCTGATGCTCAAGAAGTCGATGCCTCTGCCTTCTCCGCCTCCAATGGAGAAGCCTTCGAGGGTGAGTTTGTACAGGTGAACAATGTAGAAGTCATCGATAAAAATCAACATGGTGATTTTACTGTTCAAGATGAACAAGGAACTTTTGTGGTACAACCTCAAAACGAGGACTGGTTAAGCGTAGGGGATACGTTTGAACAAGTAAAAGGCGTGGTGGATTACAACTACAGTGAGTATAAACTTCTTCCTCGCTCATCATCTGATTTGATTGAGAAAGTATTCGCTGTAACCGCAAGTCCTGCTGGTGGATCAGTCGTGCAGGGAACAGAAGTTACATTGAATACGGCAGAGCCAGACGCCTCTATTCATTATACGTTGGATGGTTCAGAGCCGACGGCAGAAAGTACGCCATATGAATCCCCGATTGTGATTACGGAAGATACGGTCGTTCAAGCAGTTGTTGTACGTGCCAACGGTGAAACGAGTGAAGTGGCCGTTTTTGAATACGAAGCATTAAAAGCATTGGACGATGTTGAGATCCATGATCTTCAGGGAGCCGCTCACACATCTCCATATGAAAGGCAATCAGTTGAAGGTGTTGAAGGTGTGGTAACGAAGCTCGATGGAAACAACGGGTTCTATATGCAGTCTTTGAATCCTGATGACGATATTGCCACATCAGAAGGAATCTATGTGTATAAACGTTCCTCTGGAGTAGAGATTGGTGATGTCGTATCTGTGAATGGAAAAGTAACCGAATGGCGTGAAGATGGTTACTCTGATGCAGCAGATCTTTTAACGACACAAATTACCGCTAATGAGGTTACGGTTACCTCCTCTGGGCAGGCTTTACCTGATCCTATTGTCATTGGTGTTGACCGGGAACAACCGACAAAAGTGATAGAAGATGATGGACTGGAATCCTTCGATCCTGCAGAGGATGGTCTTGATTTTTATGAAAGTCTTGAAGGGATGCTTATTGAGCTTCCAGAGCCAAAGGTCACTGGTCCTGTTAAATATGATGAGCTACCTGTATATGTAGAAACGAATGAGGATCAGGATTTCACAAGAGCTGGAGGGTTGTTGATTTCTCCGGAAGACTACAACCCTGAAAGAATGCTTATTGACGTAGATGGATTCGATGTACAGGCTAAAACAGGAGATTACTTCGAACAGTCGATAACGGGTGTTGTCAGTTACGACTATAGCAATTACAAAATCCGTGTTGCTGGTGAGCTTCCTGAACTTCAAGATGGCGGCACAGACAGGCAGTCCGCAGAGCTTAAAGGCTTGAAGCCTAAAATGACTGTGGCTACTTATAACATGGAAAACTTCCATGCGGGCACAGACCCTGAAAAGGTCCAACGCATTGCCGAATCAATGGTTGAAAACTTGAACACTCCAGACGTAGTCGGGCTTGTAGAGGTTCAAGATAATACGGGTCCAACAGATGATGGAACGGTGGAAGCGAACGAAAGTTACCAAACATTGATTGATGCGATTGTAGAAGCTGGTGGTCCGGAATATGAATTCACAGACATTGCACCACTTGATAAAACTGATGGTGGTCAACCAGGAGGAAACATCCGCGTCGGTTTTATTTATAATCCTGATCGTGTCACGTTGACAGACAAGCCGAGTGGAGATGCTTCAACGGCTGTAGATGTTAATGAAAATGGATTGACGTTGAACCCTGGACGTATTGATCCGACGAACGAAGCTTTTGACGATTCAAGAAAATCATTAGCTGCTGAATTCGAGTTCAATGGTGAAAAAGTTGTCGTCGTTGCGAACCACTTCAATTCAAAAGGCGGCGATGATGGATTGTTTGGTGCCAACCAACCGGTCGTGCTTGGAAGTGAAGTGCAGCGTTTGAAGCAAGCAGAAGTGATTAATGATTTTGTAGAAAAAGTAGAAGAACGTATGGATCATTCAAATGTTGTGGTTCTAGGTGACTTGAACGACTTTGAATTTTCCGCACCTGTTGAGACCCTCAAGGGGAATGACCTCACAAATATGATGGAGGAGCTTCCTGAAGAAGAACGATACACATACATTTATCAAGGGAACTCTCAAGTGCTGGATCATATCCTTGTCAGTAATCATCTGGCCAAGCGTACGAAAGTGGAGACCGTCAATATTAATGCCGACTTTTCTGAAGCGGATGGTCGAGCGAGTGATCATGACCCTGTCCTTGCACAGATCCATTTGAAAAAGTCGAAGCAAGGTCCACCGGCGTGGGTAAAAGAACATTCGAAAAAATCTAAGCAGGGGCCACCTGCATGGGTGAAAGGACATTTGAAAAATAAAGGTCAATAAAGAAATTTCCCCGCTATAAAAATAGCGGGGAATTTTTATATCTCTTCTTTTTCTAAAATAAGATAGTTCATTTCTTTTCGTTCAATACTGTTGTAACGTCGGGCGTTGAAAGCATAAAAAACAATTCCCAACGCGACCCAGATCAATAGAGCGATATAAGATTCTTTTCCGAGAGATGCGGGGGAGAATGGAAGTAAAAGTAAGGCTAAGAACCCTAAAGCGCTAATCATCCCGACCAGAGAGAACAATTTTTTCAACGGAGAAGCCGTCCGTGACGAATCCGGTCCTGTTTCTTTCCAAGAGAAGAACTTGTAAGCTGTTGCCGTACAAAAGAAATAGGCGATGGCTACACCTGTGGAAGACATATCTACCACCCATAACAATGCTTCTCTTCCAAACCACGGAGCAATTAGACAAATGAGCATTGTGAAAAGGATTCCAACGTAAGGGGTGTTGTATTTCGGATGCAACCTTCTGAATACGTCTGGTAAAATCCTTGCTCTTCCCATCGCAAAAGTCAGGCGGCTTGCGGATATGTAAAATCCATTAAGCCCTGTGAAAATCCCCATACAAACGGCTACAGCAATAATCCACACGCCTGCTCTTCCAAGGTAACTTTCAATGGCGTCTCCTGTGCCCCAAACCGACTGGTTCTCCGATATGTTTAATAGCAGCTCCTGCCACGGCATCGTGCTTGCTGTAATAAGAATCATCGCACTATAGGCGACCCCTGCCGCTAGGAGAGACCATATGATTAGTCCGAATGCTTTTTTCGCCTCGAATTTAAACTCCTCAGCGGCTTGTGGAATGTTATCGAAACCCACATAAGCAAAAGGAGCAATCGCTAAAATCGTGAGAATAGAAGCGAGCGTAGATTGATCCGGATGGAATGCAGGTGTGATGTTTGCTAATTGCGGCCCTTCTGCGATGACGGCTCCGATCGCTAATAGCACAATACCTGCGATTAAAATTAAGCTGAAGATAAATTGAGTTTGTCCTGAAAAGCTGGCTCCCCGAATATTCAAAACGGCAAAAGCAATTAGAGCAAGGCTTGCAATCGCGATTTGAATGATGGACACCTCATACCCAGCTACCGTGTATAAATTTCCTGTCCGAACCAAGTCAGGAAATAAAAATTTCGTAAGTAATGCCAATGCCGATGCATTTAAAGCGACAATGCAGATGTAGCCAAGCGTCAAAAACCATCCTGCAACAAATGCAAATTGTCTTCCAAATCCAATATAGGCATAAGCGAATTCACCACCCGTGACCGGGAACTTTTCAATAAGAAATCCGTAACTGACCCCAATTATCATCATAAGTATGGCCCCTAGTAAAAGGCCGATCACAACGCCTAGAGGTCCGGCCTGACTGATCCAGTCGGTCGGCAGTACAAAAGCACCCCAGCCAATCGCTGATCCGAATGCGATCGCCCATACCCAGTGGGGCTTTAGTGATCGCTCTAATTTTCGTCTTTCTCTCAAATCCATGACCTCCCTTTTGAAAAAAGATTGTAAATTTTCATATATGTGTAAAATTTTCCAATCCAATCTGTTATGATGAGATAAGCTGTAAGCACTTGATGAATTTTGCATGTTTTTAAGGTCTATTGTCAATTCTTCGGTCTTATAGGGGTTGGATTTTGGAGGAATTTAGCGTTTTTTTTTACATAGAAATGTTTCAAAAAGCAGGGGTTTGGCTAAAGAAAAGTAATTAAATCGTTACAATCAAAACCGGTTTCTTGTGATATAATTTTTCACGGTTAATATGTAACAAAACCGATGTAACTATACAGACAAATATGGAAATTATATATCAGCTTATGACCTCTGGGAGAGGACATAATAAACCTGAGGAGGATCTTTATGGAGTACAAGGCCTTGCTATTTTGCTTGATCGCTTCGATTTTAATTACACCCCTGGTCAAGAAAATAGCAGTGAAAATTGGTGCCACCGATCAACCGAATCACCGTAAAGTTCATAAAAATGTGATGCCACGCTTAGGTGGCTTGGCGATCTATCTGAGCTTTGCTTTAGGAATTTTATTTTTCTTTCCAGAGAGCGATTATACGTGGCCGGTATTAATAGGAGCAACGATCATTATTATTACTGGTGTTCTTGATGACCTTAAAGAGTTATCTGCCAAAGTAAAACTAGGCGGACAATTATTGGCTACCTTGGTTGTTGTTTTGGGTGGCGTTCAAATTGATTTCATCAACCTGCCTTTTGGCGGCCAAATCGAATTTGGGTATTTGAGCATTCCTATTACGATTTTGTGGATTGTTGGGATCACGAATGCCATTAATTTAATTGATGGCCTTGATGGGTTAGCTGCAGGAGTATCAGCTATTGCTTTGCTGACGATTTCTGGTATGGCCATTACCATGGGGAATGTATTTGTCGTCTTCGCTGGTTTAATGATGCTTGGAAGTACAATTGGGTTCCTTGTTTATAACTTTTACCCGGCGAAGATTTTCATGGGTGATACAGGCGCGTTATTCTTAGGGTTCATGATTAGTGTGCTCGCACTTCTGGGCTTTAAAAACGTCACATTGTTTTCCTTCATCATCCCGGTCATTATCTTAGGTGTACCTATTTCTGATACCTTGTTTGCGATTGTGAGAAGAGTCATTCACAGGAAACCGTTGTCTGCACCTGATAAATCACACTTGCATCACTGCTTATTGAATTTAGGTTACAGCCATCCGGAGTCTGTCTTGATGATTTATGCCGTTAGTGCCTTGTTCAGCCTGGCAGCCGTCATTTTTTCACAAGCCACGATGTATGGCGCGGTCATTGTACTTGCCATGTTGGTGTTGATGATCGAGATGATTGTAGAAATGACAGGTTTAATTGGCAAAGACTATAAACCGATCTTGAATATGATCAAGGGTCCAAAAGAAAAATAAGAAAAACGGCTTCCTTTTAGGAGGCCGTTTTTTACGTTACATTGATTCTTCATCATCGTCCGGTTCGCTGTTGGTTGAGGATGGATCTTCTGATGCAAGCGGATTTCGTAATCCAAGGTGTTCTTTTAATTCTTCACTGGTGGATTCAATATCTTCTTTTGCTAATTGATAATACCAACCTTTGTCTGTAAAGCCACCTTCTCCATCAAGCTGCATTTTTTCGAAAGTGAAGCCTTCTTCTTGGAGGAAGTA
Source organism: Halobacillus aidingensis (assembly GCF_900104185.1). GTDB lineage: Bacteria > Bacillota > Bacilli > Bacillales > Halobacillaceae > Halobacillus > Halobacillus aidingensis. Next base: position 188,717 of record NZ_FNIZ01000003.1, read on the forward strand.
ATCTTTAAAGGTGATGATTTCTTCAAAAGTTAAATTTGTACTCATGTTTTCACTGACGGAGGCCAATATGTCATCGAAATGATTTAAGCCACGGGTTGAAGCTGTTTCACGGAAGATTTGTTGAATGATTTCCATCTGTCTCTCTCCGCGCGCCAAGTCACTATCGTATTTACGAGTTCTCGCTAAAGCCAGCGCCTCTTCTCCGTTCAACGTTTGTTGTCCTTCTTCGAGCTCAATGGCCCCTGCAAGGTCAGAACTGTTCTGCTCCGTAATCGCAAAAGGAACATCATAGGTGATGCCGCCGATAGAGTCAACAATTTCTACAAAAGATTGGAAGTTCATACGGACATAATAATCGACAGGCACGTCAAGCATACGCTCCACTGTTTGAACCGTGGCATCAATTCCTCCAAAAGCGTGGGCATGAGCAATTTTGTCTTCATATTCTACTTCCGGGATGTACGTCAAAGAATCGCGGGGGATGTTAAGCATTTTGATGGATTTATCATCATCGTTGAAAGTCGCTAGAACGAGGGCGTCCGAACGGGACGTATCTTCAGACCTTGCTTCACTGTCATCAATTCCTACAAAAAGAACAGATGTGTGATCTTTGGCTGGGTTTACAACCTCCACCCGCTTTTCTGATTTGTCACCTCTGTCGAGTTCCTGGTGGGATTCTGTAGCTGTTTCTTTCACCTGATCGGTAAGGTAGACGGCATAGCCGGTGGCAGCGCCAACGCCGATTAACACGATGAAAGCCACGGACCACATGAAAATGGCAAGCTTGCTGTGTTTCATGTTGATGTGAGCTCCTTTACTCAGGTGTGACATCAAATTCCACGTAGGAAGCGTCTCCTCTTTCAATCGTGACTTGACCACTAGTCAAGTCAGTCATCCAATGTTCGAAGTCTTCTTCAAGGCCGCTTTCTACATATACTATTAATTCCACATTCTCCAAGTAATTAATCGTCTCCAATGTGTAGGTTGAATTCCTTACGGCGTTTTCTACTTTGCCGAGCAGGTGGTAATCAATCTTCACTTTCATTTCCTGCATTAATTGGCGCTTTACAACACCCGTTGTATCAATAGCTGCTGATGTCGTTGATCCATAGGCACGAATCAGTCCGCCCGCACCCAGCTTGATCCCGCCGAAGTAACGGGTGACTACGACAGCCATGTCCTTAAGACCTCTCTTTTTCAAAACTTCAAGCATCGGCACCCCAGCTGTTCCGCTCGGTTCTCCATCATCATTCGCTTTTTGTATAAGGTCATTCTCCCCAATCATGTAGGCGGAGCAGTTGTGTGTAGCATCATGGTGCTTCTTTTTGATTTGTGCAATAAAGTCCTGGGCTTCCTCTTCGGTTTCACAGCGTTTGACATAGCCGATGAAGCGGGACTTCTGGATCGTCACTTCTTCTGATCCCTCTGGTTTTACGGTATAATAGCTTTCTAACATGGTCTTTAAAACCTCCTAAGGTTTTATTATATCGATGGGTAAAACAATCGGCAAACGGTTGGATTGTTGTTCATTATTTTACATTTTTACTGAAAAACACCCCCATAAATGGACATGGGACTTACGAATGAGTATGTGAATATTGATGGAGGGACTTATGATGAGTGTACAAAAAACTGGGGATATCGCCCTTGATCATATCATTGATGAAATGGTCGATACGGTCACCAATAGTAAGGATGAAATTTTTCAGATTGGTGAAGAATCCCGCAATGAGTTTGAAAAGTTGAACAGTGAACTAGCTGACACTAAAAAGCAGGTCATCTCCCTCATTGATGAAGGGGACAAGCTTGAACAGAAAGTCCGGTTTTCAAGGGTGCGCTTATCAGAAGTCAGCAAACAGTTCCAGACGTATTCAGAAGAAGAAATCCGTAAAGTGTATGAACAAACGCATGGACTTCAGATGGAATTATCCATGAAGCGTGAAAAGGAAAAACAGCTGCGTGAGCGAAGAGATGACTTGGAAAGACGACTAAGGAATTTAGAAGAAACCATCGGCCGTGCAGAAGCACTGGGTGGTAAAATTTCTATCGTATTGAACTACCTCACAGAGGATTTCAAACATGTCAGCGATGCTTTGGAAGATGCGAAGGAAAAGCAGGAGTTCGGCTTACAAATCATCGAAGCTCAAGAAGAAGAGCGACGGCGGCTATCAAGGGAGATCCATGATGGTCCTGCACAAATGCTCGCAAACGTCATGCTGCGTTCTGATCTCGTTGACCGCACCTACCGTGAGCGGGGTGTGGAAGAGGCCATGCAGGAAGTGAAAAGCGTAAGAGCGCTCGTACGATCAGCTTTATACGAAGTGAGAAGGATCATTTACGATCTACGTCCGATGGCTCTTGATGACCTTGGACTGATTCCTACGTTGAAGAAGTACTTAGCGACCATCGAAGATTACAATAATAGCATTCACATTTCTTTTGCTTCGTTTGGAAAAGAGCGGCGGTTAGACACAAAATATGAAGTCGCTCTTTTCCGCCTGGTACAGGAAGCCGTACAAAATGCGGTCAAACATGCGGAGCCGAAGGAAATTAAAGTGAAAGTAGAGCTGAAGTCGAACGGAGTCATGATCGTCGTCAAAGATGACGGAAAAGGCTTCGACACGACCCAAAAAAAAGAAAAATCCTTCGGTCTAGTCGGAATGAGGGAGCGCGTCGATATGTTAGATGGCGAACTCAACATCGATTCAAGCTTAGGAGAAGGGACGATTGTCACGATTCATTTACCAATAAATTGATATTACAATGAAAAACTATGTAAATGGACGTGAATCGTTTATAATAGGGAATAGGATTAGGGTAGATTCACATTTCTAAAAATAGAGAAAAACAAAGATAGAGAGATAGAGAATAGGTTAGGGGAACAAAAACCCATTCTATGTATGAGAAACAGGAGGAAATGACCATGACGACCAGAATAGTCCTAATTGATGATCATAAATTATTTCGTGAAGGCGTAAAAAGAATTTTAGACTTTGAATCAAGCTTCGAAGTTGTAGCTGAAGGTGACGACGGGGATACAGCGGTTAACCTTATTGAAGAGCACATGCCTGATGTTGTCCTAATGGATATCAACATGCCGAGCATGAACGGGGTTGAAGCGACAGCTGAAATTACAAAACGCTATCCAGAAATGAAAGTGATCATTCTGTCGATCCACGATGACGAGAATTATGTGACACACGCACTGAAGACAGGAGCACAAGGGTATCTTCTTAAAGAAATGGATTCTGATGCCTTGATTGATGCGATTAAAGTTGTAGGCGCTGGTGGTTCTTACCTGCACCCGAAAGTCACACACAACTTAGTGGCTGAATATCGTCGTCTGGCGGATAGCAAAGGTAGCAGTGCTTATCGTACGATTGAATATCGAAAGCCATTGCACCTGCTTACACGCCGTGAATGTGAGGTGCTGCAACTGTTGGCGGACGGAAACAGCAACCGCGGCGTAGCGGAATCACTCTATATCAGTGAAAAGACCGTAAAAAACCACGTTAGTAACATCCTACAGAAAATGAACGTTAACGACCGTACCCAGGCTGTAGTCACAGCAATCAAAAACGGCTGGGTTGAAGTCATCTAAAATAAAATAAATTGAAGTTAGGGCTGTTTTTAAGGTGCAGAAATGTATACCTGAAAAAACAGCCCTTTTTAGTGTGTGGATTTGGAGTTTAATTGGAATTATTTGGTGTACCAGGTCATCCAGATTCTGGATGACCTGGTACACCAAATATAGACATACGGACAACTGTTTTCGTATTAGTTGGTGCATTGTGAGTGGGGTTCATGTAAAATAGATAGAGAGAATATCGGAAATTATTTTACATATATTCATAGAAAAACGATAAAGAAAACAAGGAGTTGGATCGGATGAAAACAGCGGTAATCACAGACAGCACAGCTTACCTTCCGAGAGATGTACGCAAAGCCAACAACATACATATGGTTCCGTTGAACGTGATTTTTGGTCATGAATCCTATCAGGAAGAAGTAGATATCAACACAGATGACTTTTACGATATGGTGAAAGAAGGAGGAGAACTTCCAAAAACTTCGCAGCCTTCGATCGGAATCATGACACAGAAGCTGGAGGAGCTCTCTCAAGACTATGATTCGGTCGTTTCTATTCACTTATCCAGCGGGATCAGTGGTACGTATCAGGCGATGGTTACCGCAGGCGAAATGGTCGAAGAGATCGATGTTCATGTATTTGATTCAGAAATCAGCTGTCACATGCAGGGTTTTTATGCACTTGAAGCTGCTGAATTAGCGAACAACGGGGCAACGCCTGATCAAATCATCAGCCGTTTGAATGAAATGAAGAAATCGATGAGCGCGTACTTCATGGTCGATGATCTCAGCCACCTTCAAAGAGGTGGTCGTTTGAATGGAGCACAGGCCTTTGTCGGCAGCCTTCTACAAGTGAAGCCTGTTCTTCATTTTGTCGAGACAAAAATCGTTCCGTTCGAAAAGATCCGGACAAGGAAAAAAGCGATAAAGAAGATTGTTTCTCTTTTTGAAGAGAAGGTGGAAGTAGGCGGGACTTATAAAGCATGTCTGATTCACGCCAACCGTCCGGAAGAAGCGGCAGAGTTGAAAAAAGAATTGGAAGAAAAACATGATAATGTCGAGGTTGTCCTTAGTTACTTCGGCCCCGTTATCGGCACGCACCTTGGTGAAGGGGCCATGGGCCTTGGATGGTACCGTCAATCCTAATAGCAAAGAGCCTGTTTGTGAGACTCGAACAGGCTCTACTTTTCTATAGGATGGTGTTTGTATGTTCAAAACGGTTAAGAAATACCTTCGAAAAGACTTCTCCTGGATTCCTCCTGAGAACCCCACTCACAACTACTCTTATCTTACCGGAAAACTCCTTCTCCGTCATGAAATCCCTTATGAAGATGAAAAAGTAGATCAGCTAATAGCGCAATCAATTTTGATAAAAGTAACGAGTATTGAATCCTATCCCTGGGGGCAACGCTGCAGGCGTTGTGGAAACACTAAATCCTACCTTTTCGCGAAAATGCCAAATGCGACATGTGGTCAAACCTGTTTGTATTGCCGCTCCTGTATTCAAATGGGCAGAGTGATTGAATGTGAACCGTTATACTACGGAAGTTCGGGTTTTGAGTGGCCACTCCATGAACATCCCTGCCAATGGGACGGGGAATTGACAATCCATCAACAAAAAGCAGCGGATGAACTTGTGGCACTCGTCCGAACAGGAAGTGGTGAAAAATTAGTGTGGGCGGTATGTGGAGCTGGGAAGACAGAGATTCTTTTTCCTGCCCTGACGGAAGCGCTGAAAAAGGGAAAGCGTATTTGTCTGGCCACGCCTAGAACGGATGTTGTAAGAGAACTGCTCCCTCGCTTACAGAAGTCATTTCCTGGGGTGAACATTCAGGCTCTCTATGGAGATAGTCCAGATAAAGTTGGTGATGCTCCGTTTATTATAGCTACAACCCATCAGCTCCTACGTTTTGCGCATGCCTTTGATGTCATGATCATTGATGAAGTGGATGCTTTCCCGTTTCACAATGACGTATCCCTCCATTATGCAAGTGAACGAGCGGCCAAACCGAAAGCTTCCATCATCTATTTGACGGCCACACCAAGAAAGAAGCAGAAGCGAAGGATTCGTGCCAAACACCTTCCCGTCGTTTTCATTCCTCAACGATTCCACGGCCATCCTCTCCCTGTGCCGCAACTCAAACTTACTCCTACACTTCACCGATTTCTCAAAAAAGGAGAACTCCCACCAAAGGTTCTTCAACAAATCGTTTATCAACAACAGACACCAAGACAACTGCTGCTTTTTCTCCCTTCTATAAAAATGGCCGAACAAATGGCCGCATACTTGAAAGAACGGAACTATAAGGTCCAATCGGTTCATGCCGAAGACAGTCAGCGAGCAGAGAAGATCCAGGCGTTCAGAAACAAAGAATATCGTGTGCTCATCACAACTACGATTTTGGAGCGGGGAGTGACATTTCCTTCTGTCGATGTTTATGTCATTGATGCAGGGCACGTGGTATTCGATGAGGCGGCGCTCGTGCAGATCGCAGGAAGAGCCGGAAGAAGTCCAGACGATCCTACGGGAGATGTAATCTTTTATCATATAGGAAAAACCGATGAAATGCTGGATGCTGTGGAGTCGATCCGTTACATGAATAAACTGGGACGGAAGCTATGAGGTGTCTGATCTGCCATGTTGAAACCATTCCTGCTGTCACGTGGGGAACGTTTTGGAAGCCTCCTGTTCAGAAAAAGATATGTCAGGAGTGTGAGGAACAAATGGATAAAATCACAACTCCTTTTTGCCCTGCGTGTCATCGTCCAGGGCATGAAGGGGTGTGTCAAGACTGTCAAAAATGGGAGAAAACAAACGCTGACCTATTAGAAAGAAATGTTGCTGTTTTTCCATACAATGAGTTCAATAAGGAACTTGTGGCTCGCTGGAAATATAGAGGGGACTATGCGTTGTTGGAAGCTTACAAGGCACACCTACAAAACGTGTGGTTAGCTTCAGGTTTTAAAGGGAAGCAGATTTTGAGTGTTCCTCTTAGTAGCAAGCGTCTCCATGAGCGTGGATTCAATCAATCAGAAGCTATTATCGTGGCCTTGGAGGAAGAGCACATCTCTATATTTGAACGGTCGCATAGTGAGAAACAGTCGAAAAGAGGACGGAAAGACCGCATGCAATCCGAGAACCCATTCCGTCTCCTGCATCCAGTTACAGCCCCCGTAGTCATTGTTGATGATATTTACACGACAGGGAGAACGGTCCGCCATATGGCTTCGTTGCTGAAAAAGCAAGGTTGCCCTTCCATTTCTTCTTTTACTATTTTTCGCTGAATGGGCTATAGGACTTTTGAATCTCTTCTTCTGTGCCGATATAATAGATAAATAGAGAACATGGAGGACGATGAAGATGGGGGAATTAGCAAATTGCTCACGTTGTAATGGACTTTTCTTGAAAGGATCAAGTACCGTTTGTCCAGAGTGTAGGAAGCAGGAAGAAAAAGACTTTCAAACCGTCTACGCCTTTTTAAGAAGAAAACAAAACCGGACAGCGACTGTAGATGAAATTGAGGCAGGGACAGGAGTTTCTGAACGGCAGATCCGTAAGTTTGTCAAAGAGAAGCGGCTTCACCCTGCTCACTTTCCGAATGTGAGCTATGCATGTGAGAAGTGTGGAGCGTCCATCAGAGAAGACCGTTTATGCGATTCATGTAAAGGTTCGATTCAAAAGGGCCTCAATGTCCAAGAGCGTAATGAGTCATTGGAGAAAAGAAAAGAAGAGAAGGAACGGGAAAGGGCAAACAGGACTTATTATTCATGGTGAAATGAATCTTAAGCATGATTTATATCTTCATGAGCCTTGTCGATATAATGGGTAATAGATAGTCGGAAGGAAATGAGGTGACAGAATTGAAAATCAACGGCCCGAATCAAACGAACTTAAATCCATATCAAAAGCAGATGAACAAACAGGCAGAAACCGGACCGAAGAAGCAAGTGACCGATAAAATCGAGATTTCTGAGACCGCGAAACAGATGCAGGAATCTGGGAAGAGCGATTCTGTACGGAAAAAGCTGGTCGACCAAGTGAAATCAGATGTACAGCAGGGAAATTATCAGGTGGATGCCAAGGCGACCGCTAAAAAGATGCTTGATTTTTGGTCGAAGTAATTATAGAGGAGAATCATCATGACGATCGATCCGGTCATCACTTATATGAAACAGCTTCAACAGTTGCATGAGAGTCTTTTGTCTTTGTCTCAAAAGAAAACAGAGGCATTAAAAACGAACGATGTAACTGGAATTCAACAACTGTTGATTCAGGAAAAGAAGCATGTTCAGGCGATTGAAAAAATCGAAAAACAAAGAGAACGGTCAGTAGCTCAGTGGGCATCGGAAAAGGGTCTTCCTACACATGGGCGGACCGTATCCGAACTTATTGAAATTCTCGATGGAGAGGAAAAAGAGAGGCTTCAGAACGCGTATGAAGCTCTCATCCTCGTATTAGCTGACTTGAAGCGACAGGAAACGTTGAACACAGAACTGACACAGCAATCGCTGCAGTTCATCAACATGTCACTCGACCTTCTCCAACCATCGATTCAGTCTGTGAATTATGGAGGGAAAGAGGGAAACAACAGTGGAACGGCTAAACGTTCCATTTTCGATTCAAAAGCATAAAGCAGAGGAGTAACCATCATGGGATCAACGTTTCACGGGTTGGAAGTAGCGAAGCGCGGGCTTTTCACTCAACAATCCGCTTTATATACGACAGGGCACAATATTGCTAATGCGAATACAGAAGGATACACAAGGCAGCGTGTGAATTTTGAGCAGACGGGGCCTTATCCACCGGCGTCAAGAAACCGTCCGGAGATTCCTGGTCAGGTCGGGAGTGGTGTGGAAGCAGGATCGATTGAACGTGTAAGAGTCGGCTTCCTTGATCAACAGTATCGTGGTGAAAGTAGCAAGTCCGGCTATTATGATACTCGCTCTGATGCGTTAGGAAGGTTGGAAAATGTGATGAATGAACCTTCTGAAGATGGTCTTGCGAAGACGATGGACCGTTTTTGGCAATCGTTGCAGGACTTGTCCGTTAATCCAGAGGACTCTGGTGCGCGCTCTGTTGTACGTCAACGTGGTCAAGCCGTAGCAGAAACGTTCAACTACCTTTCCAACACCATCCAATCAATGCAGAAAGACGTTAAAACAGAGGTTGGTGTCACGGAAAAAGAAATCAATTCATTGGCGAACCAAATCAATAATATCAATCAGCAAATTGCTGAAGTGGAACCACATGGTATGGTTCCGAACGATTTGTATGATGAACGTGATCGGTTGGTCGATCAACTATCACAACATATGAATATCGAAGTGAAATACGAAGATACACCTTCCTCTGCTGATCCACTGGCTATGGGGAAAGCGAGCATTTCGATTGTAGGTAACAACGGGCAACCTCTGGAACCACCGGCCACACTTGTGGATGGTGCGGCGAATGAAGTGAACACCCTAAAAGTCAATTATGACAAAGGAGAAGTTCACGCTAGCAGTATCCAAGTCGGAGGCAGTGCTTCCTATTCTATAGAAGACTTCTCATCACAAGGTAAATTGAAAGGACTGCTTTATTCCGGAGGCTACAAGCAAGGCAACGAGAAAAAAGGGAGCTATTCGCAAATGCTTTCCGATTTGGATAGAATGGCCACAGGTTTTGCGCGCGAGTTCAACAATGTCCATACTCAGGGGGAATCTTTAAATAGTATCGAAAACGGCGATGAAGTTCCTAACTTTTTCAATATTGATATGGAAGCAGAAGGAGTCATCGAAGGTGTAGCAGGTACCATTGGTTTGACCGATGAAATCTTAGCAGATGGGGATCATATTGCTGCAGCTGTCTCGGATCAAGCTGGGGATGGAGAAAATGCTTCAAATCTAGCTGACGTGCAAAACGAACCGAATGCAGTTTTTGGTGAAGAAACTTCTATGGACAGCTTTTATGAATCGATGATCGGTACAATGGCTGTCGAAACACAGGAAGCAGAACGGATGTCAAGAAACGCGGGCACACTTAAAAGCTCTGTAGATGAACAAAGGCAGTCCGTCAGTTCTGTGTCATTGGATGAAGAAATGTCGAACATGATCAAGTTCCAACACGCGTATAATGCAGCAGCGAGGAACATTACTGTCGTCGATGAAATGCTTGATCGGGTCATCAATCAAATGGGACGAGTAGGAAGGTAGGTGAATGACTGATGCGTGTAACTCAAAGTATGCTTTCGAATAATATGCTACGAAACTTGAGTGATAGTTATAGAAACATGGGGAAGTATCAGGAGCAATTATCCACAGGTAAGAAAATTTCGCGACCTTCCCAAGATCCTGTGGTAGCTATGAAAGGCATTAATTACCGCCAGCAAGTAACAGAAGTGGAGCAATTCCAGCGTAATATCGGCGAAGTCCACAACTGGATGGATAATAGTGATGCAGCTCTTGATAAAGCGACGCAGGCGATGCAGCGGGTTCGAGAGCTGACGGTTCAGGCGAGTAATGAGACCTATAATTCTGACCAACTTAGTGCGGTGGGCAAAGAAATTCGCCAATTAAAGGAACATATTGGTTCCATTGCTAATACAAAAGTGAATCATAAATATATTTTCAATGGTTCGAATACAACGGAAGCTCCTTTTGATATGGAAGATTTAGAAGGTTCTGTATCGCCTGGGAATGATCCGATCAATATCGAAGTTTCATCTGGCGTTAAGCTTCAGACGAATATTACCCCTGGGAATGTGTTTAATCAGAAACTTTTTGAAGACCTCGAGAATTTCGCATCTGCACTTGAAGGTGATACAACCCAGGGAGAACTTGGGGATTTTATTGAATCATTCGACGGTCATATCGGAAATATCGTTAACGAACGCGCCGATTTGGGGGCACGGATGAACCGTGTGGATTTGATTGAGGATCGTTTGGAATCACAAAAAGTAAGTGCAACAAGAATGATGTCTGATAACGAAGATGCGGATATTGAAAAAGTGATCACGGATTTAAAAACACAGGAAAGTGTCCATAGAGCGGCGATGGGCGTTGGAGCCCGAATCATCCAGCCATCGTTGATGGATTTTCTAAGATAAGGCTGTCTCGATTTGAGACAGTCTTGTTTTTTGAATAAGCTTTTGATTACAAGGGACTTCATAAGGAGGGACGCGGATGGATATTCCTAAGCTTCAGGTGCAGTCCACTCAAGGAAGGGTCGGACTGACGGTTCATGAGCCGAAACAAACGATAGAGCAGCATAAAGCTGACCAGTCGATTCAACAGCCGAAAGCGGACATGAAGATTGAGCAGAAGCCCGGCAAACTGACGATCGATCAGACAAATGCGTGGCATAACCTTGATTTAAAAAATGTATTGGTACGAACAGAAGAACTTGTTGGGATTGCGAAGAATATATGGATGGAAGGTCTTGCTCGTGTCTCTCGTGAAGGGGATGAGCTTATGCGCATTGAAAATGGTGGGAATCCTATTGCAGCCCAGGCGAAGCGGAATGCAGGGTTTGATTTTACTTTTCAACCCGGTGGCCGTCCGGCATATGAACTTGTTCAAACGATTTTTCAGCCGGGTGATGCGCAGATTGATATCCAGCGACGTGACCCGATCATTGATAATAAGAAGCGAGAGCCTGAACATCACTACCGTCCCGGGAATGTTGATGTGAGCATGGAACAAATGCCAGACTTGAAGATTGATTGGAAGGTGTAAATATGAAAATCGAAACAAAATATTTTGGTGCGATAGAGGTTGATAAGAAAGAATGTATTGAATTCCCTGCCGGACTGCCAGGGTTTGAAAGTTATCATTCTTTTGTTCTTTTACCTGTTGATGAATTAGGTACATACTTTGCGTTACAGTCTTTGGAAGAAGCAGGTCTTTCGCTCATCGTCACAAACCCTTATTATTTTTATAAAGATTATGAGTTTGACATTAACGAAGAAGAGTTGGGTATAGAGCGTACAGAAGATATCGCTGTTTATAATGTCGTTACATTGCATGCCCCATTTGAGAAGTCAACGTTGAATCTGCAGGCTCCTATTGTGATGAACACGGCTGAAGGAAAAGCAAAGCAGTTGATTTTAAATCGACCAGAATACAAAACGAAACATCCGTTGATTCCGTCAGGGAAAGGCGGTGAATCTCATGCTCGTACTTAACCGCAAAGAAGGTGAGTCTGTCAGAGTAGGTGATGATATCACCATTACCGTTGTCAGTGTCGAAGGTGGACAGGTGAAATTGGGGGTTGAAGCACCTAAAAGTGTTGGGATTCATCGTCAGGAAGTGTATGTGGCGATTGAGAAAGAGAATGCGGAGGCTGCAAATGTGTCTGGAGATTTGCTGAATCTATTAAAAAATGCGAAAAAAGATTAAAAAGTTTGGGGAGTCGGTCGATATAAGTAATGTAAAACATTACATAAGTCGGCCGACTTTTTGTTTTGTAACTAGAGGATCACACAAGGATGTGTGGTTACTTATTTCAAGGAGGAATTTTCAGGATGAGAATTAATCATAATATTGCTGCGCTTAATACGCACCGACAACTGGGTCAAGCAAACAATGCACAACAAAATTCAATGGAAAAGCTTTCATCAGGTCTTAGAATTAACCGTGCTGGTGACGATGCAGCAGGTTTATCAATATCTGAAAAAATGCGTGGTCAAATAAGAGGCTTAGACCAAGCTTCTCGGAATGCACAAGATGGAATTTCTCTAATTCAGACTGCTGAGGGTGCATTAAGCGAAACACACAGTATTCTCCAAAGAATGCGTGAGCTTTCTGTGCAAGGTGCAAATGATACAAATGACACTGTGGATAGAGAGGCTATTCAAGAAGAATTAGATTCCTTGAAAACAGAAGTAACTCGTATTGGTAAATCAACTGAATTCAATGGGAAAAACCTTCTTGATGGAACAATGGGAAGTGACGTTTCTTTAGGAAGTAGCCTGACTGTAGCAAATGGTATCAACAATATAACTACAGATGGTGCACCTGCTGCTTCATATACAGTTGCTGTTGAAGATGCTACTGTTTCAGGAACTAAAATTACTATAAGCAATGGTAATGGTGAGACTCAAGTTATTGATGATATTGCTACACCTGCAGCCGGAGATTCTTCTACAGTGAAATTTGATGCTTTTGGAATTTCTTTAGAACTTAATGATGCTATTAACACAGCAGGAGAGACTAATATTGCAGCTTCAGCTGGAGCGACGGAAACAATTACTGTTAACGCTTCTGGTGTCGACTTCCAAATTGGTGCTAACAATAAGGCTGAGCAAAAGTTAAATGTTACAATTGATGATATGAAGGCTACAGCCCTTGGTGTTGGTGGTTCATCTGCAAACAACTCATGGTCTGTTGATGATGTAGATGTTTCTGACGCAGCAAATGCACGCGAATCCATTGATGTAATTGAAAAAGCTATAAACCAAGTTTCTACACAACGATCTGAACTTGGTGCATTCCAAAACCGTCTCGATCACACAATCAATAACTTAGGTACATCTTCTGAAAACCTAACTGCTGCGGAATCTCGTATCCGTGACGTAGATTATGCTTTAGCTTCATAAGCTAAACACAGTCGTCCTGGCTGGTAACGGCTAGTGATTATAATCGGGTGAATTGCTGGAAACCCCTTAGAACTTTTCTTACCACAACGTAGTTGGAAACGACAAACGTGAAGGTGAAAAAAAGAAGAGATTGGGCAATCAGCAGCCAAGCTCCTGTCTTGAAAAAGTGGAGAAGGTTCAACGACTAGGATACACCACCGTTTAAGGTGATGAAATCCGTAGGTGAAACAATGGTCATCAGCATTGTGGATCTAAAGCGCCCGACCCCTACTATATGCTAGAGGGTGAAGATATAGTCTAGTCATTTATGAAAGTAAATGGACACACGATGGCGTCAGAAATGATGAATCAAACCAAGAATTCAATTCTTGCGCAAGCTTCTCAAGCGATGCTTGCTAAAGCGAATCAACAACCACAAGGAGTTCTTCAACTTCTACGTTAATAAAGATAAAAAGGCCCTCATTCTTGAGGGTCTTTTTCTATGTCATAGATGGTTTCATTAATAAACTATGCATATAAAAAGATCATATGTTCTGTATGTGGTGTTTCTTAGCCATTATTATTATGGGATCTCTACTTAGTAATTAAATCCCTTAATACGTTTAATTATTATCACCTCAAACCGATATAAAAAGAAACTACATAGCGTTAGGGAGTTGTTGAAGGTGGATGTAAGAAATCATATGACCCAATCACAACTTCTGCAGAGAAATAACTTACAACTTGGTGTCCGTTCACCTGTTCAGAAGAATGAATCAGTAAAGCTTGAGAAAATGAATGAAGACAATAAAGAATATTCGTCAGGTAATGAAAAAGAAAAACTGAAACAGGCTTCAGAGGATATGAATGAATTTTTCAAAGCAGTAAATACCTCGTTGCGATTTCAGTTCCATGATAAATTAGAAGAATACTATGTAACCATCGTAGATAGCGATACAGAGGAAATAGTTAAGGAGATTCCTCCGAAGAAGATGCTGGATATGTATGCATCAATTGCGGAACGACTTGGATTTATTGTTGATGAAAAAATATAAGCGGGTGATAGAATGAGTGATATGCGCATTGGTGGTCTTGCTTCAGGTATGAATACAGATCAGATTATTAAAGATCTGATGAAAGCTGAGAGGCAGCCACTTAATAAAATGGAGCAGGATCGTGAATGGCTTACATACAAGAGAGACGCTTATCGTGATGTAAATAAACAGCTTTCAGAGTTGGATACGCTGGCTTTCGACATGAAACTGGAGCGTTCTTATAACTCAAAAGATGTCAGCTCTTCAAGTTCAGCTGTTTCTGCGACGGCGTTGTCTAGTGCCGATGAAGGCAGTTACAAGATGGAAGTTTTAGAACTCGCAGAGGCTGCTTACAATTACAGTGAAAATGGCATAAGTAACGGTGAGTTCGATCCGGATGATACATTAGAGAATCAGCAAGCTAATCTTATTAATGGAATTACTCTTGATGATACTTTTTCCATTACGACGTATGGTGAGGGAGGAGAAGAAACGACCGTCTCTTTCGATGTAACTGGTGATAAATCTCTTAATGATATTCTTGGTGAAATTAATGACTCTGATTTAGGTGTCCGTGCTTTCTATGATAAAGGCGCAGATAAGGTGATGCTTGAGCGGACGGAAACCGGGGATTTCAATACAGATGAGAGTAAATTCTTAGGTGCTGAGATTGGCTTCAACGGCACGTCAGCCTCTTTCTTAGCTGATACACTCGATATTAAAAATGGTAAGAATGATGGAACAGGATGGGAACTGAATGAAAAAGGCGGAAGTGATGCCCGTTTCACTTATAACAATTCATTCGAGATGACTTCCCACAGCAATGATTATTCACTGAATGGAATGAATTTCACGTTCAATGAAGTCGGAACCTCTACTCTCAGTGTTTCCAATAATGTTGATGATTCCTTTGAAAAAGTAATGAGTTTTGTTGAAAAATACAATAAAGTCATCGAAGATTTGAATGGCAAAACGGAAGAAAAACGCTACCGTGATTTCCAACCTTTGACTGCCGAACAGAAAAAGGATATGGAAGAGGAAGAAATTGAGCTCTGGGAAGAAAAATCTAAAAGCGGAATGCTCAAAGGGGATTCAGTAGTCAGTGGTGTTCTGAGCAGCATGCGTCAAAATTGGTATGCCCCAGTAGAGACGGATGGTGAATATAGCATGGCCTCACAGATCGGTATTACGACGACGTCCAATTATCGTGAGGGCGGGAAGTTGGAAGTCGATGAGGATCAATTGCGTCAAGCATTGAGAGACAATCCTGATTCTGTTGCCAAGCTTTTCTCAGGAACAGACACCAACCCAGGAATTGCTAGGCGGCTGGAGACCTCGATAGAAGAAGCCACTAAATCCATTGAGCGAAAAGCCGGTAAACCGACCAGTTTGGATAACAACTTCATGTTAGGACGTCAGATTGAAAGTATTAATGATGATATGGATTCGTTTCAAGATCGTTTAAATGCTATTGAAGATCGCTATTGGCGTGAATTTGGTGCCATGGAGAAAGCGATACAAAAAATGAATTCGCAATCCGCTTTTATAATGCAAAACTTCAGCGGTGGAATGTAACAATAAAAGGAGTGCTGGCTAGATGTCTATTCAAGCCTATCAAAATAACTCAGTAGAAACAGCTTCCCCAGGGGAACTCACTTTAATGCTTTATAATGGATGTATTAAGTTCATCAGAATCGCTCGAAAATCAATGGAGAATAATGAAATTGAGAAGAAAAATACAAACATCCAAAAAGCGCAAAAAATCATTCAAGAGCTTATGGTTACGATGGACCAACAATATGCAGTGACACAGGAAATCATGCCATTGTATGATTATATGAGCCGTCGCTTGGTGGAAGCGAACACAAAAAATGATATCGAAATTTTGGACGAAGTCGAGGGACTTGTGGTAGAGTTTCGTGATACTTGGAAGCAGGTCATTTTAGAGTCAAGAAAAATACAATTCGGTCAAGGTGGAAATGCCTGATGGGTGTATGGACTGAGTTTGCCTCCATCACAGAGGAGCTGGATGAGGTCGTCCATCAACCAGTTAATGAAAAGAACCGCACAGCTGTTATAGAGGAAATAGAGACTCTTTTGGATAAACGGGCAGTTATACTCGAACAATTATCAGACCCTTCTCAGGAAGAGAAGCCGTTGGTTCAAGAAGTGCAGAAACGCGATTTGAAAATCAATCAAAAGCTCGAGTTCCTTTTTGAGGGATTGAAGCGGGATATGCGCAATGCAAAAAAACAAAAGGCCAGCAAACAACGCTACGTCAACCCATACCAAAGCGTCTCCGGCTATGACGGCATGTATTTGGATCATAAAAAGTAGAATAGGTGATTTTTTGTCAGAACTTACAGTAGAACAGCACCATATGCTGGAACAGTATGATCAGCTGTTAGATACCATCAGTGAAGGTTTGGATTATTTAGAGAACAATATTACCGCAGAGGCTCCTCCGCAAACTCAGCAAGTATTCCAGGACGTCCTGCTTGGCTTAGAACAGGTGAGCAGAACCCATGACCAGATGGCCGTCCTATTTGAGGAACGTGAAGAAATTCAACCGCTCATCATCGACTTCCATGAGGTCGTCCAGATGCTTCAGGGCTGGTTCACACTTGAAACGAATGAAGAAAAACGAGGATTGCTTGTAGAAAAAGTTGTGCCTGCGTATGAAGAATGGCGCACACGGGTGCAGGGCTTTGTAAAACCTTATATTTCTCATTGAATGAAAAGCGTCTACCCCTTTGTAGGCGCTTTTGTTATGCCGAAATCTATCAATTTCTGTCCTTCATTTCCCAGTGGGATACTTATTTTCTACTTATCCCAACAATTACCGACACAAATTAGACAAAATATTTCGAAAGTTTATGCAGGAATGGGCGTGGGTATGATAGAATATATATCACATAAGGATGAAAGGAGGACACTTCTAATGCTACAATACAACATTCGTGGTGAAAACTTGGAAGTGACGGATTCTATTAAAGAATATGTGGAGAAAAAGGTGAGCAAGCTTGAACGCTACTTTGATACTCCGCCGTCTTCCGAGGTACACGTTAATTTAAGTGTCTATAATGATGAGCAGACAATCGAGGTCACAATTCCGATGAAGAATCTACTTCTTCGTGCTGAGGAACACAACACAGATTTATACGCTGCCATCGACCTTGTGGTAGATAAATTGGAACGACAAATTCGCAAGCATAAAACGAAGGTGAATCGTAAGTTCCGCCAAGAGGGTGCTCCGAAATACGTCTTTGCCGAGCTTGAACGTGAAGCTCAGCAGCAAACGCAAACACTTGATGATGAGTTTGATGTTGATATCGTGAAAACGAAGCGTTTTGATTTGAAGCCGATGGATAGTGAAGAAGCGGCACTGCAGATGGATATGCTTGGTCACAACTTCTTCGTCTTTACAAACGCGGATACAGATGAAACGAACATTGTTTATAAACGTCGTGACGGCCGTTATGGTTTGATCGAAACTTGATAGTTTACTAGAGTATGCGCCTCTGCTTCGGCAGAGGCGTTTTTTTGTTTTTTGCTAAAGAAATGGAATAGGAAAAACGAATTTTTGCTAGAAGAAAATCAATCTTTCATTATTATAAGGCACAATAAATAGAATTTTGTGCTTTCGCTCATTTTCGAAATTAGTAGTATAAAGGATACTACAGGAGGTGATGGCATGAATGGCAAGGAATGTGAGTACATCTATAAACGCTTGAATCAGCAGGAAGAAACGATCGCTCAGCTTGTGGAAATCATCGGGGCGACGAATCGTCGTATTACGGATTTGGACCGCCGACAGCTCGGGGTTGAACACCAAATCATCCGCGAACGGCCCCTTTCTTTTACTCCCTCTACATAAATCCTCAACCGGTGTCCCTGGTCCTATGTCATTGATTGTCAGGCCGCTTCTCTTAGTGTTATGATAATAGAGGATTAAACTATTCAACCGAAGTTCGGAAATCAACAGAGGAGCGGTTGCAATGCTTGGGACTTTAAAGAAGATCTTTGGCGATGGAAATACACGTCAATTGAAGCGATTGGAGAAAATCGCGGATGACATCGAAGCGATGGAATCGCAAATCGAAAAAATGTCTGATGATGAATTAAAAAATAAGACAGAAGAATTCAAAGAACGCTATCAAAATGGCGAAGATTTAGATGATATGCTGGTTGAAGCTTTTGCGGTTGTACGTGAAGCTTCTAAACGTGTGCTTGAAATGCGCCCGTTCCGCGTACAGCTCTTAGGCGCGATCGCCCTTCATGAGGGAAACATCGCGGAGATGAAAACCGGTGAAGGTAAAACACTGGCGTCTACGATGCCGGCGTACTTGAACGCAATTACTGGTAAAGGCGTGCACATCATCACGGTCAACGATTATTTGGCGAGCCGTGACGCGACAGAGATGGGCGAACTTTTCCAATTCCTTGGACTGACCGTCGGGTTGAACTCGAACGGCATGTCGAAGGATGAAAAGCGTGAGGCGTACCTAGCGGATATTACGTATGGAACGAACAACGAGTTCGGGTTCGACTATCTGCGTGACAACATGGTGCTTTACAAGGAGCAGATGGTCCAACGTCCGCTTCATTTCGCGATCATTGATGAGGTCGACTCGATCTTGATTGACGAAGCGCGTACACCGTTGATCATCAGTGGTTCGGCTTCAAAATCTGCCGATCTCTATCAGGGAGCAAACTCTTTTGTTCGTTTACTCGCGAATGAAGAAGATTACACGTACGACGAGAAAACGAAGAACGTACAGCTTACAGAAGAAGGAATCAACAAAGCCGAGCGCTTTTTCAAAATCGAGAACTTGTTTGATCTTTCTAACGTATCCTTGATTCACCACATCAACCAGGGGCTCAAGGCGCATACGTCGATGCAGAAGGATACCGACTATGTTGTGGAGGACGGCGAAGTGGTCATCGTTGACCAGTTCACCGGTCGTCTTATGAAAGGGCGCCGCTATAGTGACGGATTGCACCAGGCAATTGAAGCCAAAGAAGGGCTCGAAATTCAAAATGAGAGCCAGACGCTTGCTTCGATCACGTTCCAGAACCTTTTCCGTATGTATGAAAAGCTTTCCGGTATGACCGGTACAGCGAAGACGGAAGAAGAAGAATTTCTGAACATTTATAATATGCGCGTTATCGTCATTCCGACGAACCGTGATATTATCCGTGATGACAAGGCAGATCTTGTTTACAAGACGATGGACGGGAAGTTCAAAGCGGTTGTTGAGGATATTAAGGAACGTCATGAAAATGGACAGCCGGTGCTTGTCGGTACCGTAGCGGTTGAAACGTCCGAAATCATTTCCCGCTACTTGACGAAAGCGGGAGTTCCGCATAACGTCTTGAACGCGAAAAACCACTTCCGTGAAGCGGAAATCATCGAGAACGCCGGTCAGAAGGGCGCGGTAACGATCGCGACGAACATGGCCGGTCGTGGTACGGACATCAAGCTCGGAGAAGGTGTTAGAGAAGCCGGAGGTCTAGCGGTCATTGGTACGGAACGTCACGAATCCCGCCGTATTGATAACCAGCTTCGTGGTCGTTCCGGTCGTCAAGGAGACCCAGGAATGTCCCAGTTCTACCTGGCGACAGATGACGAATTGATGCGACGTTTCGCTTCTGATAATATTCGCAGCATGATGGACCGTCTTGGAATGGACGATTCCCAACCGATTGAAAGTAAGATGATCTCTCGTGCTGTTGAATCTGCACAAAAACGTGTGGAAGGAAACAACTTCGATGCGCGTAAGACGATTCTTTCTTATGACGATGTTCTGCGTCAGCAGCGGGAAGTCATTTACAAGCAGCGTTATGATGTGCTTACATCTGAGAATTTACGTGAAATCATTGAGCAGATGATCGAGCGTACGGTTTCTAAAACGGTAGGCACGCATACGAGTGATGAGGAAGAAGAAAACTGGGAGCTTGAAAGCCTTGTCGAATACCTGCGTGCGAACTTGCTGTATGAAGGCGATGTAACGGTGGATGACTTGAAAGGAAAAGATCCTCAGGAGATGGAGGAGCTTATCCTTGAAAAAGTGAAACAGCGTTATGACGAGAAAGAAGAAGAATTGACGCCTGAACAAATGCGTGAGTTTGAAAAAGTCATTCTGCTTCGTACGGTTGACCAGAAGTGGATGGATCACATCGATCAGATGGACCAGCTGCGTCAGGGAATCCACCTGCGTGCCTACGGTCAAAATGATCCGCTTCGTGAATATAACTTCGAAGGTTTCCGTATGTTTGAACAGATGGTTGCCAATATTGATGAAGAGGTCTCCCGCTATGTCATGAAGGCACAGATCCGCAACAACCTGCAGCGTCAGGAAGTGGCTCAGGGAGCACAGGCCGTCTCCGGCGGCAGTGAAAACAAAGAGCTGAAGAAGAAAACCCCGATCGTGAAAAAGGACAATGTCCGTCGTAATGATCCATGTCCTTGCGGAAGCGGGAAGAAATATAAAAATTGTCACGGAAAATAAGGGGTTGAGGCACTCTCTTTTTAGAGAGTGTCTTCCCTTGTGTGAAGAATCATATAGGAGTGATTGATATGGATATGGCAGAAATCCGCCATGCATTGGATAATACAGCTAAGCGATTAGCGGACTTCAGGGGGTCTCTTTGACGTCGATCAAAGAAAAACCCGTATTGCAGAACTAGAAGAACAAATGACAGAGCCAGGTTTCTGGGACGACCAGAACACGGCACAGAAAGTCATTGACGAAGTGAATGGACTGAAAGGATTGGTCCACACGCTTGAAGAACATGAAGAAACGCATGAGAATCTGGAAGTTTCTTATGAGCTTGTCAAAGAAGAAGATGATGAAGAATTGCGTGAAGATCTTGAACAGGAAGTGCAGCAGCTGAAAAAGGACCTTGACCAATTCGAACTGAACATTCTTTTGAGCGAGCCCTATGATAAGAACAACGCGATTCTTGAGCTGCACCCTGGCGCTGGTGGTACCGAGTCCCAGGACTGGGCGAGCATGCTTCTACGCATGTACACACGTTGGGCGGAGAAGAAAGGTTTTTCTGTTTCGACGATGGACTATCTCCCGGGGGATGAAGCAGGTGTGAAGAGTGTGACCCTTCTGATTAAAGGGCACAATGCGTACGGCTATTTGAAAGCAGAAAAAGGCGTGCACCGTCTTGTCCGAATTTCTCCTTTCGATTCCTCCGGCCGTCGTCACACTTCCTTCGTATCGTGTGAAGTAATGCCAGAGTTCAACGATGAAATTGAAATTGATGTTCGCACAGAAGATTTGAAGATCGATACGTACCGTTCCAGTGGTGCCGGTGGACAGCACGTCAACACGACAGACTCTGCCGTTCGTATCACACACTTGCCGACGAATACGGTCGTGACGTGTCAGTCTGAACGTTCTCAGATTAAGAACCGCGAACAAGCGATGAAAATGTTGAAAGCGAAACTTTATCAGCTGGAGATCGAGCGTCAACAGCAACAGCTTGATGATATCCGCGGTGAACAAAAAGAAATCGGCTGGGGAAGCCAGATCCGTTCTTACGTGTTCCACCCTTATTCTATGGTCAAAGACCATCGTACGAATGAAGAGGTCGGAAACACACAAGGCGTGATGGACGGTGACCTTGATAAATTCATCAACTCTTATCTCCGTTCGAAAATGGATGCATAATTGGAAAGACTCTCACTAAGGTGGGGGTCTTTTTTTCTGTTCAGTATTCACTATTTTTGCTACTATGAAGTTACATTACATACAAAGGGGCGAATAGAGAATGAAGGTGAAAAAAGCGATTATTCCTGCAGCTGGACTAGGCACACGTTTTTTACCCGCAACGAAGGCGATGCCGAAAGAAATGCTTCCGGTTGTCGATAAGCCGACGATCCAATATATTGTAGAAGAAGCGATCCAATCTGGTATCGAGGATATTATCATCGTAACAGGAAAAGGGAAGCGTGCGATTGAGGACCACTTTGATCATGCGTTTGAACTTGAAGATAATCTTTATAAAAAAGGAAAGCTTGATCTCCTTGAGGAAGTTCAGCAATCCGCTGAAGTTGACATTCATTATATTCGCCAAAAAGAACCGAAAGGACTTGGACATGCCGTCTGGTGTGCACGCAAGTTTATCGGGGACGAACCTTTTGCAGTCTTACTTGGAGATGACATCGTTCGTTCGGATGAACCTTGCCTGAAGCAGTTGATTGACCAATATGAAGAAACACAGTCCTCGGTCATCGGCGTAAAACAAGTCCCGGAAGATGAAACCGATCGCTACGGAATCATTGCGCCTGAAAAACAAGAGGGCAGACGTTATCAAGTGAAGCATTTTGTTGAAAAGCCTGCCGTCGGAGAAGCGCCGTCGAACTTGGCGATTATCGGTCGTTATGTGTTCGCACCGGAAATCATGGACCTGCTTGCCACTCAAGAAGAGGGAAGAGGCGGAGAAATCCAGTTGACAGACGCCATTGAGCGTTTGAACCTTGACCAGCCTGTGTACGGGTATGAGTTTAAAGGGGAGCGGTATGATGTCGGTGACCAGCTCGGCTTTATTAAAACGACCCTCGCCATTGCGATGGAACGGGAAAACATGCGGGACGATGTACTTGCTTTACTAGCAGAGATTATGGAAAAACAAGAATCGATGAATTCCTAAAAGAAGCGGCGGGTCTTAAGACTCGCCGCTTTTTGTATAGAAGTACCGAGGAAACAAAAACTAACAGGAATACGACATCTTGCTCCTTTACCGTGTTAACACGTTATTCTACTCTCATTTACAGGAGAATTCCCTAGTGTTATACTCCTTACGGTTTATGGAGAACGATACATAGGGAGAGTCGAACAGCATGATGATGATGGCAAAAAAATATCGTCGGGAGCCGATGCCGCCGGCACTTAGGCAGACACTGGATTATGGCTTGGTCATTCTTGGATCATTTTTTGTAGCCTTAGCATTCAATTTATTTTTATTACCGAATAACATCGCCTCTGGAGGGGTTGCGGGTGTTAGTACGATCACAAAGGGCGTGTTCGGCTGGGAACCGGGTGTCGTCCAGTGGGTATTGAACATTCCTTTATTCATTATGGGCGTTGTCATATTAGGGAAAAACTTTGGTCTCAAGTCGTTCGTTGGGACTGTTACCCTGCCGTTGTTCGTTTTGATGACGAGTGAAATGGCACCGGCGACACCGAATCCGTTACTTGGCGCGATTTTCGGTGGAATGGGGGTCGGTCTCGGCCTTGGCATTGTTTTTAGAGGACGGGCTTCGACAGGCGGTATCGATTTGGCCGCTCAAGTCTTACACAAATTCACACATTTACCGCTGGGAATCAGTGTCGCTTTATTGGATGGAATGATTGTCCTCACGTCGGCGATTGTTTTCTCACTCGAAGAAGGTCTTTATGCGCTCATAGGGTTATTTGCAACCAGCCGCACGATCGACTTCGTGCAAGTGGGACTGAACACCTCGAAAAACGTGATGATCATTACTGAGGATGTCGATGAAGTGCGTTCCGCCATTTTTGAACAAATAGATCGTGGTGTAACCGTCTTGAGTGGAGCTGGTGGTTACACGGACCGGGAACGCCGGGTCGTCATGTGTGTTGTTCAGCAGAACGAATTCATCAAATTGACACAAACCGTAAAGACGGTTGACCCGGGGGCGTTTGTCGTCGCGATGAATGCCACCGAAGTTCTTGGAGAGGGTTTCAAAACGACCTGACTCGGTTATAATATCTCTATATCTCATCAAAATACGAGAGGGGATACAGGAATGAAAAAACTATTATCTGCTCTATTTTTAGGGCTGATCCTCGTCTTAAGTGCCTGTGGGGGCGGCGGAGACGAAGGAACGACTGATGACAGCACGAACGATGAAACGACAGAAGAACAGACCGGTGAAGATTCTGGTGAAGGTACAGATGAAGGAACTTCTGACAGTGGTGACGGTGAGACTGTCGACACAGCGGCAGCAGAAGAAGTGTACCAAAACAACTGTGCCAGCTGCCACGGTGGTGAACTTGGCGGAGGAATGGGACCAGCTTTGACAGAAGTAGGTTCTAAGTATTCAGCAGAAGATATCGTTGGCATCATTAAAAACGGTAAAGGCGGCATGCCTGCTCAAGGTCAAGTATCTGATGACGATGCGCAGCTTGTAGCAAGCTGGCTTGCGACAATGAAATAAGTTTCTAGTGAAAAAGTCTGGTGCCGCACCAGGCTTTTTTTGTACTCTTTTCAACTAACTCTTTTACGGTTAAGAACCTCTTTTGGTGTCTTCCGAAATTCAGCTACATAGTGGAATAACCGCCATATGAAAAACAAATGTAATAATTTCATGTCTAAATAAATCGAAAATTAATGTTATAATAAATGTGTTTGTAGACAAGAGAGAAGACAACTGACTTAACATTATGAGAGATACAGGTGATTTTACATGATTAACATGCAAGGAGTATATAAAACATATCCGAATGGTGTCACGGCTTTGAACGGGGTGGATATCCGTATCGACCAAGGAGAGTTCGTTTATGTCGTAGGGCCGAGTGGTGCTGGTAAATCAACATTCACGAAGCTGATCTACAGAGAAGAAAAGCCGACCACTGGAACGGTTCTTGTGAACGACATGGATACATCTACAATGAAACAGCGCCGCATTCCGATGCTGCGCCGTCAAATTGGTGTCGTTTATCAGGACTTCCGTCTGCTGCCGACGCTTACCGTTTATGAGAACGTAGCTTTTGCCCTTGAAGTTATTGAAGAAAATCCACAAAATATCCGCCGCCGTGTCATGGACGTACTTGATCAAGTTCGTTTAAAAAACAAAGCACGTTTCCTTCCGGATGAACTTTCTGGAGGAGAACAGCAGCGTGTATCCATCGCCCGTGCGATTGTGAACCATCCGAAAGTGTTGATCGCTGATGAGCCGACCGGTAACCTGGATCCAGAGACATCATGGGAAATCATGCACATTCTTGAAGAAATCAATACAGCAGGGACAACCGTATTAATGGCGACCCACAGCCAGGAAATTGTGAACACGATCCGTAAGCGTGTCATCGCGATTGAAGACGGCATGGTTGTCCGTGACCAAAGTAATGGAGAATATGGCTACGAAATGTAAATGTATGAAGACTGTCTCAGTTTGGAGACGGTCTTTTTCTTTTGGCTTTGATGAAGTTTGGCACCTGCTTACCTCTTTTGGGTGCCAGGCACTAAAATGATAAATGTGGTGCCAGGCACCAAAAAGAAGTGGACCGGTGCCAGGCACCATACAAAGGCACCATTCAAAGCTCATTCCATACCTGGCACCGAATGATGATTCACCGGTACCAGGTACGCCACATTTTATTTGTGTACCGGGAACCCATCAGCCGGCTTGCTGTACCTGGAACCAAACATGAATTTCTGCGATTCTCACATCTGATCCAATTACAGGTAGATAGATAGGTGGGGATGTCCTATAATGAAATGGACATGCTATCGTTAGTTTTGGCATATGTTAACTCAGGGAATAATCATTGATTTACGTTGAAGGCGCTTTTTTGCTAGTATAGAGGCAACATGAAATCCAAAATAGAAGGGTGAATGCGATGAATATAAAACCGCGCTACGTTGCGCTGTTGATGGCGCTAGCGGTCCTATTTGGAGCGGCAGGCTCGTACATAGGAATAGAATACTTCGCTGACGGCACGAACGAACAGGCACAATCCGAACAGTATGCAGATAAAGATGCGGAGAACTTTGGGAGTCTGTCAGAAGAGGAGCAGAAGGCATTCATACAAAGTATGTCAGGGAACACCGATTTGAAAAAGGTGGAACAGGCATTCAGTACGATCAAAGAAAATTATGTTGAAGAAGTAGATAAAAACACCCTTGTTGAAGGGGCGATTCAAGGGATGCTCGATACGCTTGAGGATCCATACAGTGTGTATATGGATCCTGAAACGATGGAGCAGTTCAACCAGACGATCGAATCCTCTTTCCAGGGGATCGGTGCGGAAGTGAGTATGGTCAATGATAAGGTGACGATTGTCGCACCAATCAAAGGTTCACCTGCGGAAGAAGCAGGCTTGAAGCCGAACGATCAAATTTTAAAAGTGGATGGCGACAGTGTCGAAGGTCTGGACCTTTATGAAGCCGTTTTGAAGATCCGTGGGGAAAAAGGGACGGAAGTGACGCTGCAAATCGACCGCCCTGGGGTCACTGAACCACTCAACATCGATATCACCCGTGATGATATTCCATTAGAAACGGTGTACAGCGATACGAAAGAAGTTAACGGCAAAAAAGCTGGCATTATCGAAATCACCTCTTTTTCTGAAAAAACATCAGACGAATTTCATGAAGCTTTAGAGAAGCTTGAAAAGGATGGAATGGACGGGCTCGTCATTGATGTGCGTGGAAATCCAGGCGGGTTGTTTACGGACGTTCAGGAGATTTTGAAAGAGTTCATTCCGAAAGATAAACCGATCGTCCAAGTGGAAGACCGTAAAGGTGAGAAAACGCGTTATTTCTCTGAAAATGAGGAGAAAAAGCCGTATCCGATCACTGTTTTGATGGACGAAGGAAGTGCATCCGCTTCTGAAATTTTAGCTGCGACGATGCAGGAAGCGGGCGGCTATGATCTTGTTGGAACGAAGAGTTTCGGTAAAGGAACCGTTCAACAGGCGTTACCGATGGGCGATGGCAGTACAATCAAGCTGACATTGTTCAAGTGGTTGACGCCGGACGGCAACTGGATTCATGAAAAAGGGATCGAACCGACGGTGAAAGTGAAACAACCGGAATACTTTTACACGAATCCGGTGGAAGTGGAAGAACCGCTTCAATACAATGATAATGATGAAAAAGTGAAAAACATTCAAATCATGCTAAAAGGTCTCGGCCATGATCCTGGCCGCACGGATGGATACTACAGCAAAGAAACAGAAGCTGCCGTCCAGGCGTTCCAGGAAGAAGCGGGTCTTGAAGCGACCGGCGTTGTTGATGAGAAGACCGGAGGAAAGCTTGAAGAAGCGATCATAAAAGAAGTAAGAGACGAGAAAAACGACAAACAAATGCAAAAAGCGGTCGAGGTCTTGTTTCAATAGGCAGGAATATGCCGCTGGATGACGAAATATATCCGTAGTCTGTGACTGCGGATTTTTTCGTTATTGGGTATAGACAACAGAGAGCGACACGACTTGAAAGGAGAATTACGTTGGACGTTTGGCTGATGGAATTTGCGAAAGGGATCGGGTTGATGTTCACCCTCCCATTTTTATACATAGCTTTAGCGATGATCTTGATCGTGTCTGGAAAACGGGTGAAACAGGAACGAGCGGCGTTTGGGACACGAATCTTTGACCGCTTCACCGAATGGAAAGGAACGTGGGGAACGGCCCTCATAAGTGGTCTCATTTTATCCGCGATGGCGGTTGGTGGAGGAATGGTATTCAGTTATCCATTGCTACTCCTCATTGCCGGTGTTTTACTGATCGTCAGTGTAACGGGGCGCTTGAGCTGGTACTCATCTGCTTATACGCTAGGGTTGAGTTACCTGGTCTTACTCGTCATCCCATATCTGCCTGAATCTGTGCGTGGTTACGAATGGGTAGGAGTACTCCAGGAAACGCCTCTCCACACACTTGCAGTGGTGATGGCCGTTCTTTTATTAACGGAATCGATCCTGATGCTGCGCACAACCTCATCTCATACGTATCCCGAACGGTTGAAAGGGACGCGGGGAATGTGGATCGGTCAGCATCGGTCAAGAAGAATGACGATCGTTCCGTTTCTCGCATTGTTTCCAGGAGGCATGATTGAACCGTTTGCCTCGTGGTGGCCGATGATTTCGCTTGGTGGAGATCCATACGGGGTTATTCTTATTCCTTTTGTTATGGGATGGGAATGGAAAGCTCGCGGGCAGTCTCCTGTCGTCGCAGCAAAGACGATGGGGCGGCAAGTTTTTCTGTTGTCAATCATCGTCCTGGGGTTTGCTGTGGGGAGCTTTTTTATAGGTGTGCTGTCACTTGTAGCAGTGATGATTGGTTTGATCGGTCGTGAATTCATCTTCGTTCTGCACCGGATGCGTGAAGAGAAAACCCCGTTCTTTTCTTCTGCGAAAAAAGGCATTCGTATTCTGGGTGTCATCCCCAAGGGTCCTGCCGATCAAATGGGACTCGCGCCAGGTGAGGTCATTGAACGTGTGAATGCGATTCCTGTACGAACGGAAAATCAATTTTATGAAGCATTGCAAAATTCAGGGGCGTTTACAAAAATGGAAGTACGTGATGAATGGGGAGAAAATCGCTATGTGCAGCGGGCGATGTATGAAGGCGAACACTATGAACTTGGACTCGTTTTCGTTGAACCTGCGACCCATGAAGAGTCGGTCGGTTTTTTCTAAAATGATTGGAATCGGAACGGTTATCTTCTCCTTTAAGGTCCTGGAAGATAACCGTTCTATTTTTAAAAAGGGGAGAATACATGCAGATGCTACATATTTTGAATGGTGAAGAAATGAAAAAGGCTTTTCAGCTTAATGGACGTGTGGAGGGAGAGCCGGTGATTCCTTTCAATGAAGCGATGTGTGCTGGTGAGACCTGTGAAACGATCTTCTCGGAAGAATTTATAAAAACAAGGGCTTTGACTCATGGAGTTTCTGAAAGTGACTACAGACGGATTACCGTAGAAAAACTTGAGGCTGTCTTCCATGAAGGACGAAATCATCTCAAGTTATGGTTTGATGAGGATATGTTCTGTCAGATCAATCTTCTCACCTTACTGGCATGGCTCGATCTAATCGGTTACGAAGGGGAAGTTGAGCTTTGTTTAACTACTCAACAGTTCGAACGTCTCGCCTCGTGTACGCTTCATGTAGCTGGATACCATTCCATGTATAAACAGGTTCTTATAAACCGGGCAGTTCCATCCGAAGTTTCTCTCCCTCCGCTCAAAAAGGGGATGGAGTTGTATTTACATTACAAGGATGCAGATAATGAACTTGTGAGATTCATCAAGGATCACCCTGATTTATCGGAAGAGAAGCTGGTAGTGTTGATGATTGGTACGTTCCGAGCGTATGGGTTAGGGGATGTTCAATATTTACAATTGATCAGGAGTGTACGAGCTTCTAATCAATAATTAGAAAAAGTAACTCCAATCGATGTGTATTTAGCGGTGTTGTCCATAACCACTCCGTTAATGAGGCTGTAGGTTCTCATTTATTCCCGCCATGCATACACTTTTCACAGTCCAGTGATGAAAATGATTCTCAAATTCATTGACAGAGCGTGTTCAAGCCCATAAACTAGGAGTTAGAGAAAATATATAGAATTCGTGATTTTTCGTGTAGCTCCAACAGCGATAGA
Organism: Halobacillus aidingensis; assembly: GCF_900104185.1. Lineage (GTDB taxonomy): Bacteria > Bacillota > Bacilli > Bacillales > Halobacillaceae > Halobacillus > Halobacillus aidingensis. The sequence continues at coordinate 218,255 of NZ_FNIZ01000003.1, forward strand.
TTTCGTGAGACATAAAGGAGAGGTCAGATTATGGATACCCTGTTGGCGAATAATTTAACTCTAGGCTATGGAGATTCCATCATCATAGATTCATTGGATATTACGATCCCGAAAGGCAAAGTCACTGTACTCATCGGTGGAAACGGTTGCGGCAAGTCCACTTTGCTTCGTTCGATGGCTCGTCTACTGCGTCCAAAATCAGGGGAAGTTGTGCTGGATAGTGCGGATATTTCCAAAATGCGTACGAAAGATGTGGCGAAGAAGATGGCGATTCTTCCACAAAGCCCGACAACTCCTGAAGGTCTCAGCGTCTATCAGCTTGTAAAGCAAGGCCGTTATCCTTACCAAGGGTTCGCTAAACGCTGGTCGGATGAAGATGAAAAGGCTGTGACGCGTGCGCTTGAAGATACGAACTTGATGGAGTTGAAAGACAGAACGGTCGATTCTCTGTCCGGTGGGCAGCGTCAACGTGCGTGGATTGCGATGACTCTTGCTCAGAATACAGATATTCTCCTATTGGATGAACCGACGACTTATTTAGATATGACGCACCAGATTGACATTCTGGATCTGCTCTTTGATTTGAATCAGGACAATGGACGTACGGTTGTCATGGTGCTTCATGATATTAACCTGGCCTGTCGTTATGCAGATCATATTATCGCAGTGAAAGATAAAACGGTCTTCGCACAAGGGAAGCCGGAGGATGTCGTGACTTGTGACATGATGCAGCATGTATTCGAAATGCTTTGTGATGTCAGAGAGGATCCTCTTTTCGGTACACCGATGTGCATTCCGCATGGAAAAGGGCGTTGTTTGATCAAAGAAGCGCAGGCGGAAGCTCAGGCTCAACAAAAACAAACGGTATAACTCTCAAAAGCAATGTGCGCTGCACATTGCTTTTTTATATATCTGGAAAGGATTTCTGACTTTTTGGTAGAAAGATACATAGAGAAGCAGGAATGAAACATGATAACATGGTATACATGTGTAAATACGATTATATGATTGAGGGGATAATCCATGGAACGAGTGAAAGAATGGATGGATCAAGGAATCATAGCAGGGATTGCTGACCGCATTCCTCATGAACACTTGTTACATATGCTTATGGATGGAATATCCGACTATATCTTTTTTATGGAAGTCGTCGGAGAGAGGCGATTTAAATATGTATATATGAATGAATCTGCCAAAAACCATTCCCCGATCAAAGGAGCGGGATGGGAAGGCAAATACATAGAAGATCTTTTAAGTGAGGAACAAGCAGAGGCTTTAATTGAAGCCTATCAAACAGTTGTTAAGAAAAAAGAAGCCCTCACTTATGAAGATGAAATTATCATAAATGAAACACTTTTCAGAGGACATTCCGTGCTGACTCCTATGATGGACGAATCGGGAGAAGTGACCCACATTGTCGCGATTACGAGGAACATTACCGAAGTGATCGAAAAAGAACGCGACCTCAGCCGGATCAATGCCATGTATCGTTCCTTGATGAAGGATACGACAGACGCGATTTTGATTGTCGATACAGCCGGCAACATTTTAGAAGCGAATCGTGCATTAGAAGAGCTGTACGGCTATACGAAAGAAGAAATGCATGCCTCTTCGTTCCCGTTTGTCCCTTCGAACAGAAGAGAAGAAGCGCACGAGCTTGTTCGTAAAGGGAAGGAAAGAGCGATTGCCGGTTTTGAAACGGTCCGTCAAAGAAAAGACGGAACGCTTGTGGATGTTTCGATCAGCGTATCTCCGATTCAGAACGAAATTGGGGAAACAATCGGCATCAGTTCGATAGTAAGAGATATTTCGAAAGATAAGGCCGCTCAGAGGAAGTTGGAAGCGAGCAGATCCCGCTATCGGTCGTTGTTCAAACATAACCCGCAGCCAATCTTGACGCTTACTTTCCAGGGGCTGATTAAGAAAGCGAACACAGCGACATTGCGTCTCTTGAAAACTGAGGAAGATGCCCTGGTGCAAACGTCTATCGTCGATTGGGTGCCAAAAGAGCAGAGAAGCTGGTTGAGGAAGCAGCTGTTAGAATCCTTTTTCCAAAAAGGTACCCGGTTTGAAACGAGTTTTTGGATGGATGGAGAAGAGCGTATTCTACGAGTTTCTCTCGTTCCGATTATTAATGAGGGGCAGAAAGAAGGGATTTATGCGATCCTTGAGGACCGGACGGAACAAGTGAGGGCCCATGAAGCTTTAAGGCAGAGTGAGGAAAAATTCCGTTTGATTGCAGATCATTCCAATGATTTGATCTCTGTTTTCTCACCAATGGGAGAGCTGGTTTACGCCTCTCCATCACAAAAGAAATTCTTAGGCCGCGCTCCGCATGAGATGTCCTCAGAAGAGCTCATGAAGCAGCTTGAGCCCGATGATTTAAATAACCTTTCCAATGCTTTTAAGTGGAGCGAAGGGAGTAAAGAAGCGTTTACGGTTTCCTTAACATTGAAAAGCCAGAATGGAGAGCCTGTCTGGTTTGAATGCAGAGGGACGCCGGTTGTAAGCGAGCAGAATCAGGTCAGCCATTTTGTCATCGTGGCCCGGGATATTTCCGAGCAGAAAAATTATGAAGAAAAGCTTGAGCGTTTTGCTTTTTACGATTATTTGACGGATTTGCCGAACCGGAGGCTGTTTGAAGACCGGGTGGAACAGGCCATCGCGAAGGCTGAACGGTCCGGTGAATCATTCGCCCTCCTTTACTTAGATGGGGACGGGTTCAAGTGCATCAACGATGAATATGGTCATGAAATTGGAGATGAATTTTTGTGCAGTGTCGGGAAGCGGATGAAAGAATGTATCCGGTCGGGGGATTCTGTCGGACGAATCGGTGGGGACGAATTTGCGATTCTATTGGAAGATATTGCGGATCGTGATCAAATCTATGAAGTATCCATGCGCGCGCTCGAGAAATTGAGAGAGCCTTATATCGTCAAAGGAGAGGAAATCCGTTCCTCTTTTTCTATCGGTGTCGCCTGTTATCCGGAAGATGGACGGACATTGGATGACCTGTTCCGGTCAGCCGACCAGGCTCTTTACAGAGGAAAGCGAGACGGAAAAAATCAGGTGCGTCTATACGAGCATCATCCTTAAAAGACGGAGCCCCCCCATGGGACTCCGTCTTTTTTAGTCAGGGATTTCATTAAGATTGCTTATGATGTGTGTCGGGTTGATTCCAAGTTCCGGCCATTTTTGCTGTTTTCGGTTCACCCAGGCCGTATGGAACCCGTAGGAAGCTGCTCCCGTAATGTCCCAGGGATTACTCGAAAAGAAAAGGATCTCTTCTTTTTCAAACCCTAATTGTTCATGAGCGTAGCTGTAGGCATTGGGGTGAGGCTTGTAAACCTCAACATCGTCAGCGCTGAGTAGATTAAAGTCTTCTTTCAGCTGATTATTTTCCAAGAGAGGCTCTAACATCGAACGGGTCCCGTTTGAAAAAATGGTAAACGTTTTGTCTTGATGGTTTTGTTTTAACGAAGGGACCTCATCGTAAGGCTGAAGTTGTTCATATTCGTGCATCAGGTCGTCCACAACATCCGGTTTCACATCCACATTACTGTAAGCGAGGGCATCTAAAAGCGCCCATCTGGTAATGTCGGTGAATGGCTTGTATCCTTGGATCAACTGTCGGACGAGGAAATAGTGAACCTGCCGGCTGCGCCACTCTTCACTTACCTTAGGACCTTGGTCAGGGAAAAATTGATGAATCTTCTTCATGACGCTATGGACGTCAAATAACGTTCCATACGCATCGAAAACATAAGCTTTATAGGTCATAGTTCAGACTCCTTTCCATTGATTAGATTCCCCTTGGGGATTAGGGGTAAACAAGAAGTTAGGGGAGGGTGAAAAATGAATACACTGCACCATGGCTACTGGACATTTTTTGCAACTAGAAAACAAAGGTACACCGGCTGGTTTATTTTCGGGAGCCTTTCACCAGATATCGTGTATTATGTCATGTTCATCTATTTAAGTGTAAGAAGACAGGCGTGGCAGGTGGTGGACGATGCCGATCCAATGCGATCGTTGTTTGGTTTAGTCCATGATCTGTTTGATCATCCTGTCGTTTTTGTTTTGCGGCATGCGGGTCATTCCCTGCTTGTATGGGGGATCTTTTTTGTCATTTTTTTGATCTGGAAAGGAAGAAGGCTCTCGATGTGGACCGCTTTTTCCTATGGGTGGCTTGGGCATGTAATCCTTGATATTCTTACCCATCATGATGATGCGGTTCCTATGTTCTATCCAATCAGCAGCTATACGTTTAAAAGCCCCGTTTCCTACTGGGATGATGATCATTATGCGAACGTTTTCTCGATGGTCAATACCTTGCTAATTGCGGTTTCTCTCCTCTATTTACTCGTTAGAAAAATCAGGGATAAACGTCGTTCACAAAAAGTTCATGACTCATGATGGCGCTTTCCTTTCTCTATCATCCAAAATTCGTGATATGATTTACTTAGGAAACAAACAATATTCATGACATCATGATCATAGATAGAGAAAGGGTAAGACGATGAAGAAATTTTCAATTCTAACTACATTCGTTACGTTTCTCGCATTGATCCTCGGAAACCTTGTCGTTGCGACGGATTCAGGGGACGCGTGTGGGACGACGTGGCCGGTTTGTAACGGAAAGATTTTTCCTGATATTACAGACTATCACGTCATTATAGAGTATTCACACCGTTTGATGGTCCCATTACTTATCATGCTCACTGCCATCAATGCTGTAGGTGCGATCTATAAATACCGTAAAAACAAATCTGTATTTATTTTAGCTATTCTAAGTTTGGCGCTGCTTGTATTTCAGTCTATGGTTGGAGGGTTGAACGTTCTCCTAGGGACACCACCAGGGTTCACGACATTCGACGTTACGTTCAGTCAACTATTGTTAATCGTTCTCGTGTTGTTGAGTTACAGTCTTCATGAAAAGAAAATCGAGCTGAACCGGACCAGCTGGGCATCGGTATCTATGAGTTATCGTGCTTTTCTGCTGGGTTATATCGCCTATATTGGACAGGTGATTCTCGGTGCATTCTTTAAACACAGCCGCGCGAGCAATGTCATGATGGACATTCCAGCGATGGAATACTTGATAACAAGTGAGTCCGTTGCGAATGCCGTGTATTCTTTACACTGGGTAGCGACCTTTGTTGTCATTGTCGCAGCGATTTGGTTCGTCATCTACGCTTCAAGGTTCAAATACCATATCGCGTTGTCCTGGGCTTATTTGATCTCCCTTCTGCTGAATGCAGTGGTAGGATTTATTATCGTCGTTACAGGAAACGTCGTGCTCGCTTCATCGATGCATATGCTCATTTCTACGGTGACGATGGTCATCGGCGCTTGCATCCTCGGAGGGTACTGGTTCAAACTGCAAAAGAAAACAATGAAAGTATAAGAAGAAAGCTGCCAACTCGGCAGCTTTCTTTTTTAGGTTTTATGGTATTTTCTGTATGACCTGGTCTGGAACTTTGTTCCAGACCAGGTCATACAGAAAATACCAATGAACTACGAGCAAAAGAAAAAGAGCCGTTTGGGAACGGCTCTTTATTGGAAGAGTTGCTTGATTTCTTCTTCGCTTAGGGAAGTAAGCATCGATTCTCCCGGTTGAATGATTTGATCGACGAGATCGCGTTTCTTCTGTTGGAGCTGATAGATGCGCTCTTCGATCGTGCCTTCTGATATCATCCGGATGACTTGTACGACTTTTTCTTGACCGATGCGGTGCGCACGGCCAGCCGCCTGTTCTTCGATGGCCGGGTTCCACCAGAGGTCGTAAAGGATAACGGTGTCCGCACCTGTGAGGTTCAGACCGGTACCTCCCGCTTTCAAGGAGATGAAAAATGCATCTTTTTCTCCTTCGTTGAAAGCTTCGACCATTTCCATTCGTTTTTCCGATTTCGTGCTGCCATCTAAATAGAAGGCCTGTAACCCTTCTTTGGCAAGTTCATCGTGCATCTTGGTCAGCATGCTTGAAAACTGAGAAAAGATCAGCAGTCGGTGCCCGCCTTCTTTCAGCTCCCGCGTTAGTTCTTTCAACTGTTCAAGCTTTCCAGACTGTCCTTCGTAGTTTTCAAGGAATAACCCGGGGTGACAGCAAATTTGCCTTAGTCTCGTAAGTCCGGCGAGAATTTCGAGTTTGCCTCGCTGTATGCCTTTGGTTGCAATTGTTTCTTGGATATCGTTTTGAATCCGCTCCAAGTAGGCGAGGTACACTTCTTTCTGTTCCCGCGTAAGTTCTGAATACTGGACCGTATCAATCTTATCTGGCAACTCATCCAGCACTTCTGTTTTCATCCGTCGTAAAATGAATGGACGCGTCATCAAAGAGATTTTTTCCGGCTTTAATTGCAAAAACTTTTTCTTGCTCGTGAAAAATCCTGGCATGATGGTCCGGAACAGCGACCAGAGTTCTTGCAGGGAATTCTCAATCGGTGTGCCGCTTAAGGCAAAACGATATCTCGATTTGATCGATCGAACGGCCACAGCCGTTTTCGTCGTTTCATTTTTGATCGCTTGTGATTCATCGAGGACCATCGCGTGAAACTTTTGCTCTTCATAGGAAGTGATGTCCTGTCTGAGCAATGGATAAGATGTAATCCAAATATCTTTTTCTGCTGCTTCGTTCAGCGCTTCCTGTCTTGCCGTTGGATCCCCTGTCAAAATCTGTACCGACAATTGTGGTGCGAATTTTTCAAGTTCTTTTTTCCAATTGTATACAAGAGAAGCTGGAGCGATGATGATGGCCGGGTCTGTCATGTTCCCTTTCATTTTTTCATCTAACAAAAAGGTAATCGTTTGTATGGTTTTCCCTAATCCCATGTCATCAGCGAGCACACCGCCTAAACCGTAATGACTGAGCATTTTCATCCAACGAAAACCGGTTAATTGGTATGGTCGTAAGTCCGCCTGCAGACCTTCCGGAGGATCAATTTCAAAGGATTGAGGTGATTTCAGACGATCGACAAGCTCTTGGAAAAGTTGATTTCTTTCTGCTTCATTCGGATTCAAAGCATCCTCTACTTGCAAGCTTCGGGCTGTGGAGACTTGGAAATGGTTGTCTTCTAAATCTTTTGTGCTCAAGTCCAGATCATCAACGAGCTTTTGAAAACGATCAAAGGATTCGCTCGTCAAAGCCATGAGTGCTCCGTCGGATAAACGGTAATACTTCTTCCGTTCAATGACGGCCTTAAGAGCTTCTGTCACATCGTTATCACTTATGCCATCGATGGTAAAATTGATATCGAGCCAATTGCCGTCGCTCTCCAGTTCAACCGACGTCTGCAGTTCGAGTGGTCGATCTTCCACAAGGGAACGGACGGAAGAGGAAAGGTAAACATCACTGTGCTCTTTTAGCTTTGGCAAGTAGTGATAAAGGAATTGATCCAGCTTGTCCTCGTCTTCAATATAGACCATCTCTCCATCAAACTTGAATTCGCCAAGTTCAATGATCAGCATGATTTCCTGCTCTGTCTGTCGATCGCGTCTTACAATCGTTTGATTGCTCAATGGCTGCTCATTGAACGGATCGATCGACAAGTCACCATATTGAAACTTAACATCAATCGTGAGTGTCCACTGTTGAAAATCCAAGTAGGTTTTAGCAACGAGTGACTCTTGCACAATTTTTTCTTGAGCGGAGCGATCAAGCTGTACATCTGCAATGGTCTCAAGCTCAGGAAGAACATACGATACAATTCCTTCCATATCATTGTGGCTTACCGTATGGTTTCCATTCGAATTGTAAGGAAGGATGGTGTAAAGCGTTTGAAGGACCTCTTCCTGCTGAGCATCGACAGGATAAAAGCTGCCTTGTTTATAGAGAAGGTGGTAATCCGACAGGTAATCGTAATCTTTCAAATGATTCATGTGCATATGAAAGTGACCTCGTTCTTCCGAAACGTAAAAAGAAAGGTTCGGGAACTCCTCTTCGAACCGGACGAGTCCCACGTTTTCCCCTCGCTCTATCACCTCTGCTTGCTGCTTTTCTAAAAGCGGAAGCAGTTGAGTAGCAAGCGTTGGAGAAACTTTTAATACTTTCGGTTCGGCTGAATTCCACTGTTGCTCATAAAATTGCTCTTGTTCGTAAGCGAGCTGTAATAGTCTTAGAATTTCCTTATCATCAGCTGAAAAGGAGTGTTCTGCCGGATCGTACGTGAACTTTTTTGTAATCCGGTATGCCTGATCTTTTCGGATATGATCAAGCAGGTCACGGATGTTTTTAATCACATAGGGATAGTTTTCTCCGAGCTTCATTTCCAAGCCGAGGCTTTTTGAGCCAAGAATCGATTGTAGGTGAAGGAAATATTGGATTTGAAGAGGTTTCTTCAAGTCCTGTGCCCCTCGGTTTTCCTGACGCTGTCTGAAAGCTTCGAACAAGCTGACCGCAAACATACGGTCCTGGTTCGTCAAACCGGACTGGGATTTGCGGCCTTTTTCTGCTAGTTTCGGCGCCAGCTCTTCTAACGTTCTTTCACGGATGGCGATCAGGACAGCCGCAATATGCTTACACTTGTAGTAGGTGGCATAAGCTGGACACTCACACGTCGCCTCCACATCTTCGTCCTCAAAAAAGAAAACACGGACTTCATAGTCGTGCGTACCTGCAACGACTGCCCGCCATGAGCGAATCGCACTATTATGAGAAAGACCGTACACTTTCCCCCGGTCGAAATATTGCTTTCCACGTGTGTAAAAAGCTTGACCAGTAATTTTCTTTATATCGTTCGGTTGTAATAAGTAACTCTGCATAACTGGCATCCTTACTATCGTTTTTATCCCATTATAACAGGTTTGAACACCTAAAGAGAATGAGAGGGGTTTAGGAATAAATGTATGACCAGGTCATCCAGATTCTGGATGACCTGGTACACTAATATTTGGAAGGTGTTCGTTTTTGTGATTGATTTTACATGTGGGTTATGCTAACTTTCAAAGTATAATCAAAAAATTCGACGAAGGCGCTTGAGTGTGTGAGCGCTTTTTTTATGGAGTGAATCTGCCAATGTAAAACGTATATCCTACCCATCCTAATGCATTGAAATTCTTAATAAACGGAGGATATCACGATGAGTCAAATACAAAACGAAATGAAAAAGCGCCGTACGTTTGCTATTATCTCCCACCCGGACGCCGGTAAAACAACAATGACGGAGAAAATGCTATTATTCGGAAACTTGATCCGATCTGCAGGTACGGTCAAAGGGAAAAAGTCTGGTAAGTTTGCAACATCTGACTGGATGGAAATTGAGAAGCAGCGTGGAATTTCTGTCACGTCCAGTGTGATGAACTTCCCTTACAAAGATTATCAAGTAAATATTTTGGATACACCCGGACACGAAGACTTCAGTGAAGACACGTACCGTACATTGACGGCTGTTGACAGTGTTGTCATGGTCATCGATGGAACAAAAGGAATTGAGGCGCAGACGCTCAAGCTGTTTAAAGTTTGTAAAATGCGCGGCATCCCGATTTTCACTTTTATCAACAAAATGGATCGTGAAGGCCGTGAGCCGTTGGAATTGATGGAAGAAATCGAAGAAACGTTGAATATTGAAACCTATCCAATGACATGGCCGGCAGGGATGGGCAAGCGCTTCTTAGGCGTTTTCGACCGTGAAAATGAACAATTTGTTCATTACACAGGGAACGAGGCAGAAGAATATATTCCTTACAGCGAACTTGATCAGCACCCTGAGTTGACGGAGAATGCCACGTTCCAGGAATCGGAAGAAGAAATGGAAATGGTTGCTGAAGCTGGGGATACGTTTGATATGGAAAAAGTGATGCGCGGAGATCAGACGCCTGTCTTCTTCGGTAGTGCTCTCGCCCCGTTCGGAGTGGAAACTTTCTTCAATTCATTCATTGATATGGCCCCTGAGCCGGCGCCGAGAAAATCGACAGAGGGTATCGTTTCGCCAGATCACGAAGAATTCTCTGGTTTCATCTTTAAAATCCAGGCGAACATGAATCCACAGCACCGTGACCGGATCGCTTTTGTCAGAATCTGCTCCGGGAAATTTGAGCGTGGGATGAACGTTACGCTTTCCCGTACAGGAAAAACATTTAAACTGGCACAATCCCAGCAATTTGTGGCTTCTTCCCGAGGAACCGTAGAGGAGGGGTATGCCGGGGATATTATCGGAATCTATGATCCGAACGTCTACCGAATTGGGGATACCATCGTGACCGGAAAGTCCAATTTCGAGTATGATGAGCTTCCACAATTCCCTCCTGAATTATTTAAGAAAGTAACAGCGAAGAACGTCATGAAATCCAAGCAGTTCCGAAAAGGGTTGGAACAGCTTGTGCAGGAAGGCGCCATTCAGTTGTTCAAACGCTATCGATTCGAAGATTATATCATCGGAGCGGTTGGTGAGCTTCAATACGAAGTCTTTGAATATCGCATGAAGAACGAGTACAACGTGGACATTGAATTAACACCTCTAGGGGAACGCATCCCTCGTTGGTTGAACGAAGACCAGGTGGATGAATCGTTGTTTGATGAACGAAACATGCTCGCAGAAGATCGAGAAGGCAATCCGCTTGTCCTCTTTAAAAACGACTTCTCTCTACGTTGGTTCAAAGATAAAAATCCAGACATCGAGCTGACCGATCTGTTCGAAGTCAACGAATACAACCAAACGCTGAATTCTTAATAAGCGAAGCACTTTGCATCCTGCAAAGTGCTTTTTTTATCGTTGAAAATGGGATAAACTGGATGACCTGGTGTGGAATTTTATTCCACACCAGGTCATCCAGTAATTGACAGTGCACACTCAGATGCGAATGTTTGTTCGTTTGATGTTAGAATGGTAAACTGTTGTGGTAAACTAAAAAGTACGAGTATAGACAATGAACGGAGGTTTTCGTCGTGGAGGAGAAGTTTGAATTAGTTTCACAGTATTCACCTCAAGGAGATCAACCGCGAGCGATTGAGGAACTTGTTCAGGGGATTGAACGAGGAGATAAGCATCAGACATTGCTCGGGGCCACAGGTACAGGAAAGACATTTACGATGTCCAATGTCATTGAGCGAGTGAATAAACCGACACTGATCATCGCCCATAACAAAACGCTTGCTGGACAGTTATATAGTGAGTTCAAAGAGTTTTTCCCGAACAATGCTGTCGAGTATTTCGTCAGTTATTATGACTATTATCAACCGGAAGCTTATGTGCCTTCTTCAGATACGTTTATCGAAAAAGATGCGAGCATCAATGATGAGATTGATAAATTGCGTCACTCAGCGACCTCTGCCCTATTTGAGCGGAACGATGTCATCATCGTTGCTAGTGTTTCTTGTATCTATGGTCTCGGTTCTCCCGACGAATACCGCAGCCAGGTGCTTTCTATTCGAACGGGAATGGAAAAAGACCGTGATGAGTTATTAAGAAATCTTGTAGATATCCAGTATGCAAGAAATGATATCGACTTTCAGCGCGGGACGTTCCGAGTACGTGGCGATTCCGTTGAAATCATCCCCGCTTCAAGAGAGGAACATGCGATGCGGGTGGAATTTTTCGGAGATGAAATCGACCGCATTCGTGAAGTCGATGTACTGACGGGTGAAGTTGTGGGAGATCGAGACCACGTAGCGATTTTCCCTGCTTCACACTTCGTCACGCGTGAAGAAAAGCTGAAAAAAGCGATTAAAAATATAGAAAAAGAGTTGGAAGTCCGTCTGAAGGAATTGCGTGACCAAGATAAATTGCTGGAAGCCCAGCGTCTTGAACAACGGACAAATTATGATCTGGAAATGATGAACGAAATGGGCTTTTGTTCTGGAATCGAAAACTATTCGAGACACCTGACTTTCAGAGAAGAAGGCGCAACACCTTATACCCTGCTTGATTATTTTCCAGACGATTTCCTTATGATGGTGGATGAGTCTCACGTTACGCTTCCTCAAGTGAGGGGAATGTATAACGGGGACCGAGCGCGAAAACAAGTATTGGTGGACCATGGTTTCCGACTGCCTTCAGCAATGGATAACAGGCCGCTCATGTTTCCTGAATTTGAAGAACATATCAATCAGATTGCTTATGTTTCCGCGACCCCGGGTCCTTATGAAATTGAACATACACCGAAAATGATTGAACAGATCATTCGACCGACAGGGCTGCTGGATCCTGAAATAGACGTCCGCCCGATCCATGGTCAAATTGATGACCTTGTAGGGGAAATCAATAAACGGAAAGATAAGAATGAACGCGTCCTCGTGACGACATTAACGAAGAAGATGTCTGAGGATCTGACCGATTACCTTAAAGACCTTGGAGTCAAGGTTGCTTATTTACACTCGGAAATTAAGACACTGGAACGTATTGAGATCATCCGTGATTTAAGGGTCGGTAAATACGATGTTATTGTCGGAATCAACTTGCTTCGTGAAGGACTGGACATTCCCGAAGTCTCCCTCGTCACTATTTTGGATGCGGACAAGGAAGGTTTCTTGCGCTCCGACCGCTCCCTCATCCAAACGATTGGTCGAGCGGCACGTAATGAAAACGGCCGAGTGATTATGTATGCGGATAAGATGACGAAGTCCATGCAGTTTGCGATTGATGAAACGTACAGACGTCGTGAAAAACAAATCGCTTATAACGAAAAGCATGGGGTCACACCGAAAACGATCAAGAAGGAAGTACGTGACGTGATTAAAGCGACGAACGTAGCCGAAGACGAAGCTGGTTATGATACAGGTAAGAAGCCTTCAGAAATGACGAAGAAAGAACGTCAGGAAATGATCGACAATTTGGAAACCGAAATGAAACAAGCCGCACGCGACCTCGATTTCGAACGGGCAGCCGAACTGCGTGATGTGCTGTTGGAATTAAAAGCGGAGGGATGAAAAGAGTATGGCCAGTAAACATATCAGTATTAGAGGAGCACGCGCTCACAATTTAAAAAATATCGATATCGACATCCCGAAAAACAAACTGGTCGTCATGACCGGTTTGTCCGGTTCAGGGAAGTCTTCTTTGGCCTTCGATACGATTTATGCGGAAGGACAAAGACGCTACGTTGAATCACTAAGTGCCTATGCACGACAATTTTTAGGTCAGATGGACAAACCCGATGTGGATTCCATAGAAGGCCTGTCCCCGGCAATCTCTATCGACCAGAAAACAACCAGCCGTAACCCACGATCAACCGTAGGTACAGTAACGGAAATTTATGACTACCTGCGTCTGTTGTTCGCCCGCATCGGTCGTCCGACTTGTCCGAAGCACGGAGTGGAAATCAGTTCACAAACGGTTCAGCAGATGGTCGACCGTGTGATGGAATATCCGGAAAGGACGAAACTCCAAATCCTTGCACCGGTTGTATCTGGTAGAAAAGGAGAACACGCGAAAGTCTTTGAACAGCTCCAGAAGGAAGGGTATATCCGCCTTCGAGTCGATGGGGAAATGCGCGAAATTTCCGAGGAAATAAATCTCGAAAAAAATAAAAAGCACTCGATTGAGGTCGTCATCGATCGAATCGTCGTAAAAGAAGGTGTGGAAGGCAGACTTTCTGACTCTATTGAGACAGCTCTTAAACTTGGTGGCGGGCACACGATTGTGGACGTTATCGGTGAAGAAGAGCTGATGTTCAGTGAGCACCATGCATGTCCAATCTGTGGTTTTTCCGTCAGTGAATTAGAGCCGAGAATGTTCTCATTCAACAGCCCTTATGGAGCTTGTAACCGATGTGACGGGTTAGGCACACAGCTTGAAGTTGACATCGACCTTGTCATCCCGGATTGGAGTCGCTCCTTGAATGAACATGCGATTGCTGCCTGGGAACCGCAGAGTTCTCAATACTATCCTCAGCTTCTGAAAAGTGTTTCCGACCATTACGGAATCGATATGAATAAACCGTTCCGTGACCTGCCGGAAGAACATAAAGAGAAAGTGCTTTATGGAAGTGGTGAGGACAAAATCTACTTCCGCTACGAAAATGACTTTGGAAAAGTAAGGGAAAACGATATTTTCTTCGAGGGCGTCATTCCAAACATTTCTCGCCGTTACCGTGAAACGAGCTCGGATTACATTCGTGAACAGATGGAAAAGTACATGGCTCAAAAACCGTGTCCGAAATGTAAAGGAAATCGATTGAATGAAGAAGCGCTGGCGGTCTTGATCGATGGAAAGCATATCGGCATCACAACCGATTATTCCGTGACTGAAGCGAAGGAGTTCTTCGAGGCCCTTGAGTTGACGGAAAAGGAAGAAACGATCGCCCGAATGATTCTTAAAGAAATTTGCGAACGTCTCAGTTTCCTAGCGAATGTGGGTCTGGATTATTTAACCCTCTCGCGTTCGGCAGGGACGCTATCCGGTGGTGAAGCCCAGCGTATACGTCTTGCGACCCAAATCGGTTCTGCCCTTACTGGTGTTTTATATGTGCTCGATGAGCCATCGATCGGCCTTCACCAGCGTGATAATGACCGTTTGATCAATACCCTGAAACGAATGCGTGATCTTGATAATACGTTGATTGTCGTTGAGCATGATGAAGATACGATGCTGGCCGCGGACTACTTGATCGACATCGGACCAGGAGCAGGCGCTCACGGAGGAGATATCGTCACTCAAGGAACACCAAAACAGGTGATGAAAAGCCGTAAATCCTTGACGGGTCAATATCTTTCAGGCAAAAAGTTCATTCCTCTGCCAGCCGAACGTCGGAAGGCGGATGACCGCTTCTTGAAAATAAAAGGAGCAGAAGAAAATAACCTTAAAAAAGTGGATACAGAAATTCCGCTCGGAGTGTTCACAGCGGTAACAGGAGTTTCCGGTTCCGGTAAAAGTACACTCATTAACGAAATTTTGTATAAGTCCCTTTCAATGAAACTTCACAATGGGAAACAAAAACCAGGAAAGCATAAAACGATCGAAGGGATGGAACATCTGGATAAAGTGATTGACATCGATCAATCCCCGATTGGCCGTACGCCACGTTCCAACCCGGCTACTTACACGGGTGTGTTTGATGATATTCGTGATGTTTTCGCACAAACGAATGAAGCGAAAATCAGAGGGTATAAAAAAGGACGATTCAGTTTCAATGTGAAAGGTGGACGCTGTGAGGCCTGCCGCGGGGATGGAATCATTAAAATTGAAATGCACTTCCTGCCAGACGTTTATGTCCCTTGTGAAGTTTGTGATGGGAAAAGGTATAACCGTGAAACATTGGAAGTGAAGTATAAAGGAAAGAGCATCGCTGATGTATTAGGCATGACGATTGAAGAAGCGCTTGACTTCTTTGCGAACATTCCTAAGATTAAGCGTAAGCTTCAAACGGTTGCCGACGTAGGACTGGAATATATTAAACTCGGTCAGCCCGCCACTACACTGTCGGGAGGAGAAGCTCAGCGGGTGAAGCTCGCAAGTGAACTCCACCGCCGATCGAATGGAAAGTCCTTTTATATCCTGGATGAGCCGACAACCGGTCTGCATGTCGATGACATTTCAAGATTACTGAAAGTGTTGCAAAGACTTGTTGATAACGGTGATTCCGTATTGATCATTGAGCATAACCTTGATGTCATCAAAGAAGCCGACCATATCATTGACCTCGGACCAGAAGGTGGAGAAAACGGGGGAAGAATTATTGCAAGCGGCACTCCTGAACATGTATCAGAGCAGGAGATTTCATATACGGGCCGTTATTTAAAACCGGTCCTGGAAAGGGACAGGGCACGGATGGATAAGAAAATGAATGCCCGTGAAAAAGTAGGGAACAAGTAGATGTTTTGACGCTTGCCTCTAAATTGAGTATCGTTAAACAAGAATCGTTTGACGGGAGGAATACGAGTGGATGCCATTCAACAAAAAGTTGTTCAAGAAAAGATTGATCAACTAGCGAATAAAGAAGTTTATGTACACTTAGAAACGACGAACGGGGCTTATGCGAGCCATTTCGATGAAAATGCCTACAACGTCGGGGCTTTCATCCGAAACGCGCAAGTCTCTTACCAACACGGGAAAATTGTCAGTACCGGAGGATCATACCGTGTAGGTCTGAAACTGGACTTAGGCTGGGTATATGCCGAAGGATTGACGGATTACGAAATTGATGAGAAGAACCGGCTGCTCATGGCAGGCCATGACCGTGAAGGCCGTTTGATGGTCGCTCTTGAAATCAGCGAAACACCTTTTTCACATGAGGCGGATCCTGATGAGTAAAGAAAGAGTGGTTGTCATTTTCCCTCATCCCGATGATGAATCGTTCGGAGCGTCTGGTACGATTTCTAAATTCCGTGATGAAGGCGTACCGGTTACCTATCTATGCGGTACGCTCGGGGAGATGGGCCGAAACATGGGCAACCCTGTATTCGCTAATCGCGAAACGCTCTCTTCTTTTCGAAAAAAGGAGTTGGCTGAAGCAGCGAAACAGTTGGATATAGATGTTGAAATGCTTGGCTACAGGGATAAAACATTAGAGTTTGAACCCCGACAGCAAGTGGCTGAGCACCTGAAGAAACGTATTGAATCATTAGGAGCTACCATTATCATTACGCACTATCCTGGATATGCTGTTCATCCGGATCATGACGCGCTTGGTGCAGCCGTGATCGAGGCTGTGGAAAACATGGCAGAGGAGAACCGTCCTCAAGTGTGGATGCATGCCATTTCCAATCACTCGGAACAAGATTTAGGGAAGCCTGAGATCATTACGGATGTACGACCTTACTGGGAAAGAAAATTGGCGGCCATCAAAGCCCACCTCTCCCAGGCTGACGGGATGATGAGCTTGATTGAAGATCATGATCAGGCATCCGAACAATTAGAGCGGCTGAAAACGGAACGCTTTTACACGTACAACTTTCAATGACACCTTACACCTGAGAAACGAACTTAGTTTTCTCAGGTGTTTTTTAGTTTTTGAACCCTTTCAATAGGGAAAAACGTAAGAGATGAAAAGGAGCTGATCTTATGAATGAAGAACGTATGAAAATTCTACAAATGATCGAAAAAGGCACCATCTCTGCAGAAGAAGGCGCGAAACTATTGGAAGCTGTAGAAGAACCTTCTCCTAAAGATTCAGAGCAACGCGATAAGTCTAAATACGGTCTGAGAAATTTCCTGGATGACGCCATGGAAAAAATTAAAAATGCAGATTTCGATTTGTCTTTTGGGGAATACGTCGAATTCACCGATGATACGGTTCTTCCGAAAGAGGAATTTCATGATGCCGACCTTTCTATATCCAACGGTTCTTTAAAACTCCATACTTGGGACCAGGAGGAGGTAAAAGCTTCCTATCAGGTTAAAGTCTATCAGGTGGAAACAGAAGAAGAAGCGCGAGCAAGGTTTCATGATGAAACACAAATGGAGATTAAAAATGGTCTCCTTCGCATCGCAAGCCCATCTAAAAAGATGAAAATGAATGTAGATTTATTCATTCCGAATAAAAAATACGAATTTATCAAATCACAATTAACGAATGGAAATCTTGACCTTGAGAATATCAAGAGTGATCATTTCCAGATGAAAACATCAAATGGAGCTGTTAAAGCGAAGCAGCTTTCTGGGGAGACATGTAAAATACAAACCGGAAACGGCGCTATTCAATTGCAAGAGGGTACTTTCGAAGAGTGTGAAACAGACACAATCAATGGAGCCATTACACTTTCCGGAGATATTGGAAAAGCGGATGCTTCTACGGTCAGTAGCGGTATAACGGTTGATTATAGCGGATCAAAAGCGCACACAGGTTTTTATAAGACGACGACTGGCAAAATACAAGTATCTCTTCCTACAGAAAAGAAAGTCGATGGGGTCTTGAGAACGAAATTCGGTCAAATTCAATGTGAATTGGAGAATTACAAGATCTTAAAAGACCGAAAAGATGTTACCAACAAGATGTTGGAATTCGAAGCGTACGAACAATTTGAAAATGCATATCATATAGAAGCAGAGACGAAGACGGGTTCTGTTACCGTACAACCTCCTGTCCAGCTCTGAGAAGAGAACGATTCATGAAAGGCAGGCTGAAATTATGAAGAATTGGTTAATCCACATCGTCGTCAACGCCATCGCCATTATTGCGGTGGGAGCACTCTTTGATTCCGTAATGATTGACGGTGTTGGAGGCGCATTGCTCGCGGCACTGATTTTATCGATCCTCAATGCGATCGTAAGGCCGGTCTTAGTGATCCTCACTTTACCGATTACGATCCTATCGCTCGGTCTATTCCTATTCATCATCAACGCCATTACCTTATGGCTGACGGATGCATTCCTAGGAAGTACTTTTGAGATTGATGGCTTCGGCATGACCATCATTGCCGCCATCATCATATCCCTGATCAACCTTGTATTGAACAGCTTATTCAAGGATATGAAAAAATAACCCCCGTACCGTATGAGCCCACTCATACGGTTTTTTTGTTCTCTTTCTTCCACTAAAGTTCCCGATTCTTGAAGACTCAGTTTCGAGACTTTTGTTGAGTGGATGGAGGCTGCGGGGAATGGCTCGCTTTCCGCGGGAGCGCGATGAGCCTCCTCGAGCTTAGCTCTGCGGGGTCTCACCAAGCACTTTTTTCCCGCAGGAGTCTCGCCATTCCCCTCCGCCCACTTGCCGGAAGAGATTCTCGAAACTACCTTCCAGTAAGAGAAGCTTTTATGGTTGAGAATCCTATATCGACGGGGTTAAGGTGGATTTTACTACAGAACTAGGCAGGGTACTTCAAGAGCGATTTCGAGAGCCTCATATGGTAAAGGGCCGGAGGGAAACGGTGAGACTCCTGTGGGAAGTGCGTGGTAGATGAGACCCCGCAGAGCGTTAGCTCGAGGAGGCTCATCACTCGCCCACGGAAAGCGAACCTTTTCCCGTAGCCCCTAAACGCACACAAGCATCTCGAATTAGTCTTACACAATCCTGCCAGATAGTTGAATAAGTTAGCTCCGGTAAAGAGGATTTTCTAGATGGAAATACTAGTAAAAAACCTCCCTATCCAAGATTTATTGAAAACATGCTACAATAGGGGACAGTGATTGATGAAAGAGGAGGTTGATGGACAAATGAGCAAGGTCCGTACACAAGATTTGTTAGAACAATTCGCGCTTGAACTCGTTGCCGGTGCTGACGGCGTCCACCGTGAAATACATATGAGTGATATTTCTCGTCCTGGAGTAGAAATGACAGGGTATTTCAAATTTTATCCGAAAGATCGTCTACAGCTGCTCGGCAAGACAGAACTCTCTTACTTTAATGAACTGACGAAAGATCAGAGGAGAGAGAGAGCGGAAAAACTTTGTACAGATGTAACGCCTGGAATCGTTATTACCCGGGGAATGGATATTCCTGATGAGCTTTATGAAGCTGCCAATGACGCGGGCGTTCCGCTGATGTTGTCGCCATATAAAACGACAAGAGTGATTAGCCGCCTGACGAATTATCTGGAATCCAAGTTTGCTCCGTTTACGGCTATCCATGGTGTGCTTGTCGACATTTATGGTATCGGTGTTTTGATTACGGGCCAAAGTGGTGTCGGTAAAAGTGAGACGGCCCTAGAGCTGGTTAAGCGAGGGCATCGTCTTGTGGCTGATGATAGTGTTGAAATTCGACAGGAGGATTATGACACGTTAATCGGAAACAGCCCTCCGCTTATTGAACACCTTTTGGAAATTCGTGGACTAGGCATTATTAATGTGATGACATTATTCGGTGCGGGAGCTGTTCGAAGTTACAAACGGATCACGCTCGTTATCAACCTTGAATTATGGGAAAAGAACAAACAATACGACCGTCTTGGTTTAGAAGAAGAAACGATGAAGATCATGGATGTTCAAGTTCCGAAAGCAACGATTCCTGTTCGTCCTGGTCGGAACCTTGCTGTCATTATAGAAGTTGCTGCTATGAACTTCCGTTTGAAGCGTATGGGCGTCAATGCTGCTGAAGAGTTTTCAGAGCGTTTGACGAAAGTTATCGACCAAGATCAAACGCAGGAGTAAAGGAGGAAACCACTAATGATGTGTACACCTGAACCGTTGAATCCGGTCTTCCTCCAGTTCGGTCCAATTTCGATATACTGGTATGGCTTAATTATTGCCACAGGAGCTTTTCTTGGACTATGGATTGCAACGCGAGAGACCGAACGTCTCGGTTTGAAAAAAGACTACATGGTCGATATCGTCGTATTTGCGATTCCGGCAGCCATCGTGTGTGCCAGGCTTTATTATGTCATTTTTGAATGGGATCGTTATGCTGGTGGACCATGGTGGAAAGTTTTTGCCGTGTGGGAAGGCGGGATCGCCATTCACGGTGCACTGATTGGCTCAGTGTTGACTGCTTATATTTATACGAAAATTAAAGGATTATCCTTCTGGATGATGGCGGACATTGCTGCACCAAGTATTATTCTGGGGCAGGCGATTGGTCGCTGGGGAAACTTTATGAACCAGGAGGCCCACGGCGGTCCGGTATCCGAATCTTTTTATAATAACTTTATGCAGTATTTACCCGGGTTTATCAATCAGCAAATGTGCATTGATGGTACGGTCTATCACCCGACCTTTTTATATGAATCTGTGTGGAATATCATCGGATTTATATTGCTGTTAGTTTTGCGTCATAAATTTAATCCTCGCCGCGGAGAAGTGTTCTTAAGCTATGTGATTTGGTATTCTGTTGGTCGTTTCTTTGTAGAAGGTATGAGGACAGACAGCCTTTATCTCTTTGGTGAGATTCGTACGGCACAATTTATCTCCATCGTGCTTGTCGTTGGAGCGGTCATTGCGATCCTTTACCGGAGAAAGAATGGTATGGCGAATAAATATTATAACGGAAAGAAAGTAAAATAAGGGAGCAGGTAGCATGAAGGGGATTTTAAAACGCGGAAGTAAAAAGGGATTGGAATTGACGTGGACGCTCGGAAAAGTCATTTTTCCCGTAACGTTAATTGTCACGATTCTTCAATACACGCCGGTCCTCCCATGGGTGATGGAGAAACTGGAACCTTTGATGGGATGGATCGGACTATCCGGTGAAGCTGCTGTTCCTCTTGTTTTAGGTAACTTTTTAAACCTTTATGCAGGCATTGCGGCGATCATATCTTTCGAATTCACGGTAAAAGAAGTGTTCATTCTTGCCGTAATGCTTTCCTTTTCCCATAACTTACTGATCGAATCGACGGTTGCTAAAAGGGTAGGTGTGAGCTGGTGGTTTGTAGCCGGCGTCCGGTTGAGTCTCGCATTGGTCTCGGCTGCCCTCATCAACGTTTTTTGGAAAGGCGGAGGCGAAACAGCGAAATATGGCTTTGCGCCTGAGAAGACAGCCGATCCGAATGGATGGACAGAGATCATTTTTCAGGGCGTGCAAACCGCCTTCATGGGGATCGTGCAGCTTGCATTGATTGTCATCCCTTTGATGATTTTCATGCAGTATCTACGTGAAAAAGGATGGCTTGACCGTTTTTCAGGCTGGGTAGCTCCTGCAACTAGGTTTCTCGGAATGGAACGCAACACATCGATGACCCTTGTCGCAGGACTGACTATTGGGCTCGCATACGGTGCAGGCTTGATGATTCAGGCAGTGGAAGAGGACGGCGTTTCAAGGAAAGATATGTATTTAGCCATTCTCTTCCTTGTCTCCTGTCACGCGGTCGTTGAGGATACGCTGATCTTTATTCCGCTCGGTATTCCGGTTTGGCCATTGCTTTTGATCCGTCTATTGACGGCGATTGTGTTAACGGCTGCCGTCGGCTTCGTTTGGAACAGACTACAACAGAAAAGAAAGGATCCTTCCAATGAGCATACGTACCATTCTCTTTGATTTAGATGGGACGTTGATCGATACGAATGAATTGATCATCGCTTCCTTTACTCATACGATTGAACAATATTCTGATCGCTTTTATGAGCGTGAAGAAATTCTCGACTTTATTGGTCCTCCTTTAAGGGAGAGCCTGCAAAAAGTGAACCCTGACAAAGTGGAGGAAATGGTCGAGACGTACCGTAAACATAACATTGAAAACCACAACCGTTACGTGAAAGCCTATGAGGGCGTGGTGGAAACGATTGAAACACTGAAAGAACAAGGATACAAATTAGGTATTGTGACGACGAAAATGAGGAATACCGTTCATATGGGTCTTGAACTGACAAATCTGGATGGACTATTTGAAACGGTCGTCACGCTTGATGATGTTACAAATGCGAAGCCACACCCTGAACCGATTGTGAAGGCTTTGAACCACTTGGATTCGCAAGCTTCTGAGGCGATGATGGTCGGAGACAACACGCACGACATCGAAGCAGGGCAGAATGCGGGAACGAAAACAGCCGGGGTTGCCTGGACGGTTAAAGGAAGAAAAGTACTCGACGACTTGAACCCTGATTACATGCTTGATAATATGCGTGATCTATTAAAAATTACAGGAGGATGACTGTATGAGGAAAACGGAACGCCACCCGGTCAAAGGAGCCAATTCACTTTGGCACATATATAAGACGGTCCCGTTTTTCAAAGTGGTCAAAAACTTCTTTTTTATTCAAATGGCCCGGTACACCCCGTTTCTTTCTATGAAGAATTGGTTGTACCGGACTTTTCTCCATATGAAGGTGGGCGATCAAACGGCTTTTGCCTTGATGGTCATGGTGGATATTATGTTTCCCGAAAAAATCAAGGTAGGGCGGAATTCGGTCATTGGTTACAATACAACGATTCTCGCTCATGAATATTTGATCGAAGAGTACCGTCTCGGAAATGTTGTGATTGGGGATGAGGTTTTGATTGGAGCGAATACGACGATTCTTCCTGGTGTCACAATCGGTGACCGTGCCGTTGTCTCTGCTGGTACCTTGGTACATAAAGATGTGCCTGCAGGTGCATTCGTCGGAGGAAACCCGATGCAGCTCATCTATACGAAAGAACAGATGGAAGAACGGAGAAAGAACGGGGGAGAAGAATGACTTTGACACAGTCGGTTCTGCCTGCAGTAAAAAAAATCAAAGAATTTGAAGCCTTGTTAGAAAGTGAAACGGATTATATTATTCTTTTGGAGAGCCGGTTAGGTCTCTTAAGAAAACTCGTCAAGATCGGACAAAAGGCTGGTAAGAAAGTATTTGTCCACGTAGACTTGATTCAAGGTTTGAAAGCGGATGATTATGGCATGGAATACATAGGGCAGGAAGTGAAGCCTGATGGTGTCATTTCAACGAGAGCTCATGTTATTCAACAAGCAAAAAAGTATCATCTTGTTTCTGTCCAGCGATTGTTTTTAATCGACAGCCAGGCGATTGAACATAATGTGAAGATCATTAAAAAAACTGAGCCGGACTTCGTTGAAGTTTTACCGGGCGTATTACCGGGAATGATAAAAGAGATCAAGGAGCATATCGGCATTCCTGTCATTGCTGGAGGCTTGATTCGTTCAAAGCAAGAAGTTGATCAAGCGCTTGCCTCGGGTGCTTCTGCAGTCTCTACTTCACGTTCTGAATTATGGCATTTTAACAGCGAGAATACATAATCACCTTTCGTGAAGAGGCTGACCCGATTATCCACACAATGATTAGATCAAACTAATGTTGTGTGGTTTTTTGTACGTCAATCGTGGTACACAGAAAGGAGATCGCATCATGACTGAATTCATGGGTGAGCTGATTGGCACCATGATCCTCATTATTTTCGGGGGCGGAGTCATCGCAGGTGCCAATTTAAAAGCAACAAAAGCAGAAGGGAACTGGGTGCTGATTACCATTGCCTGGGGACTTGCCGTAGCGATGGGTGTCTACGCTGTAGGGAGAGTGACAGGTGCTCATATCAACCCTGCCGTTACACTCGGACTTGCAACGGTCGGTGATTTTCCTTGGAGCAAAGTTCCGATGTATATTACCGCGCAGATGGCGGGTGCATTCTTAGGAGCTGTCATCGTTTTCTTTCACTATCTTCCTCACTGGAAGGATACAGAAGATCAGTTGGCGATCAAGTCGATTTTCTGTACAGACCCAGCCATCCGCAGTCCGATTTCAAATCTTGTCAGTGAAATCATCGGAACATTTGTATTAGTCATGGGAATCTTGTTTATCGGCGCGAATGATTTTACACAGGGATTAAACCCTCTCATTGTCGGTTTATTGATTGTAGCGATCGGGATGTCCCTTGGTGCGACAACGGGTTATGCAATCAATCCAGCCCGTGATTTAGGACCACGACTAGCTCATGCTCTGTTACCGATTCCAGGAAAAGGGGACTCGGATTGGGGGTACTCATGGATCCCAGTTTTCGGCCCGGTAATCGGCGGCGTCTATGGCGGGTTATTTTATCAAGCCATTTTCGAAACGAATGCGAATGGCTGGTTCTGGATTGGCACCATCATCATTTTACTTATTTTACTTTCCTCCATGCGTGTGGAGCTGAAAAAAGTGCAGAAATCTGAAAAAGGAGTGGAATCATGAAACAGTACATTTTATCGATCGATCAGGGTACAACAAGTTCAAGAGCGATTTTGTTCAACCATGAAGGACAGATTGTAGAAACCGCTCAAAAAGAATTCGAGCAGCATTTTCCAAAACCAGGTTGGGTAGAACACGATGCGAACGAAATTTGGACTTCTGTTCTTGCGTGTATTGCGGATGTATTAAGAAAATCAGATGTAGAAGCGAGTCAGGTCGCAGGCATTGGAATTACAAACCAACGTGAAACTACAGTCGTTTGGGACAAAAACACGGGCAAACCGATTTATAAAGCAATCGTCTGGCAGTCCCGTCAAACGCAGAGCATCTGTAATGAATTGAAAAAACAAGGGTTGGAAGATACATTCAGAGATAAAACAGGTCTCTTACTCGATCCATACTTTGCAGGAACTAAGGTGAAATGGATTTTAGACAATGTTGACGGAGCGAAAGAAAAAGCGGAAAACGGAGACCTCATGTTCGGAACGATTGATACATGGCTTGTCTACAAACTTTCTGGACAAAAAACACATGTGACAGACTATTCCAATGCATCCCGTACATTGATGTACAATATTCATGACTTGAAGTGGGATGACGAACTGCTCGATATCCTGGATGTACCGAAGAGCATGTTGCCGGAAGTCAAGCCTTCATCTGAGGTGTACGCGAATACTGTGGATTATCACTTCTACGGAAAAGAAGTCCCGATTGCAGGAATTGCCGGTGATCAGCAGGCGGCTCTTTTCGGACAAGCTTGTTTTGAAAAAGGGATGGGTAAGAACACCTACGGTACTGGTGGATTCATGTTGTTGAACACCGGAGAAGAAGCAGTCAAATCCGAGCATGGACTGTTGACGACGCTTGCCTGGGGCATTGATGGAAAAGTCGAATATGCCTTGGAAGGAAGCATCTTTGTGTCAGGTTCTGCCATCCAATGGCTTCGTGACGGGTTGAACATGGTTGAATCTTCTCCACAGAGTGAAGAAATCGCCGGTCAGGTGAAATCTACGGACGGCGTCTACGTTGTTCCTGCCTTTGTCGGTCTTGGCACGCCATATTGGGACAGCGAAGCTCGTGGGGCTGTTTTCGGTCTTACGCGTGGTACGACCAAAGCTCACTTTGTACGAGCTACGCTTGAATCTCTTGCGTATCAGACGAAAGATGTCGTGGATGCGATGGTCGAAGATTCAGGCATTGAAGTGAAAAAACTTCGTGTCGATGGAGGTGCCGTCAAAAACAACCTCTTGATGCAGTTCCAGAGTGATTTGCTTGATGTGACGGTTGAGCGTCCGGAGGTTAATGAAACAACAGCTCTTGGTGCAGCTTACCTTGCGGGGCTTGCAGTAGGTTTCTGGGAAAATCGACAGGAAATCGCGAATCAATGGAAAGTGGAAAGAGAGTTCGAGCCTAGTATGAATGAAGAGAAAAGTAAGAAACTATACAAAGGCTGGCAAAAAGCTGTGGAAGCGACAAGGGTGTTCAAACAAGAAGAATAAATCCTTGAAAACATCTCCCTCTCTGATATAATTGAGTTACAAGTTAATGAAAACGGTCGGAGATACGGAGAGACCACGAAGCTTTATGCAATCCGCATAAGAGTTTTCGTGGTCTCTTTTTTTATGACATGAATGAGCACTCGATGAGCAATCCGACACATATTCTTTGCTGAAAAAGGGAATACCCGTATCAGACCATAAATTTGAAGACAACGGAAGAAGGAGAGATAGCATGCAATCATTTTCTAGTTACGAAAGACAAAATCAGTTCAACCGTTTAACCCAGGAAGAGTGGGATGTTCTCGTCATAGGCGGTGGAATCACAGGGTCTGGAATCGCTCTCGATGCAGCGAGCCGTGGCATGAAAACGGCAGTTGTTGAAATGCAGGATTATGCCGCAGGTACGTCCAGTCGTTCCACGAAACTGGTGCACGGCGGTTTGAGATATTTGAAACAGTTCGAAGTGAAAATGGTCGCTGAGGTAGGGAAAGAGCGGGAGATCGTTTATGAAAATGGCCCTCATGTGACGACACCAGAATGGATGATGCTTCCATTTCATGAAGGCGGAAACTTCGGGCCGTTCTCCACAAATGTCGGTCTTCGTGTGTATGACTACCTTGCAGGAGTAAAAAAAGCGGAACGTCGAACGATGATGAGTGCAGATGAAGCTGTTGAACGGGAACCTCTTGTGAAAAGGGATGGTTTGAAAGGCGCAGGGTACTATGTGGAGTACAAGACAGATGATGCCCGCCTTACGCTCGAAGTCATGAAGAAAGCCGTAGAGCATGGTGCATGTTCGACCAACTATGCAAAAGTCGTGGACTTCATTTATGATGACAATGGAAGTATCGTTGGTGCAAAAGTCGAAGATACGGTATCAGGAGAACAGTATCATGTCAAAGCGAAAAAAATCATCAATGCAGGCGGGCCGTGGGTCGATGAGCTTCGTGAAATTGATGGTTCGAAAAAAGGCAAAACTCTGCAGCTGACAAAAGGGGTTCACCTAGTCTTTGATCAGTCTGTCTTCCCATTGAGGCAGGCAATTTATTTCGACAGCCCGGACGGCCGCATGATTTTCGCCATTCCGCGTGACGGTAAGACCTATATCGGAACAACGGACACAACCTACGATCAGGAAATCGCTCATCCTACGATGACGGAAGAGGACCGCGATTATATTCTGAACGCAATGAAGATGATGTTCCCAACCGTTGATGTCACGGCTGACGACGTAGAATCAAGCTGGGCAGGCCTGCGTCCACTGATCCATGAAGAAGGAAAAGATCCGTCCGAGATTTCTCGTAAAGATGAAATTTTCGTTTCCGATTCTGGCCTCATTTCCATGGCCGGTGGAAAACTTACCGGGTATCGCAAAATGGCACAAACCGCTGTAGATCTTGTTCGTGATCAACTGATGGAAGAGTACGGCATTCGTTATTCTGATTCCGAAACAAAAAACATGCCGATCTCTGGTGGCGATGTTGGAGGTTCCAAAGGCTTCAAGAAATTTAAAGAAGAGCGGGTTCAGATCGGTGAATCTCTAGGACTGAGTCAAGAAGATGCCGATAAATTGATCCAGCTATACGGTTCAAATGTCGACAAAGTCTTCAACAACTTCAAGGATCGTAAAGAAGAAGCATCCCAAGAAGGGGTGGACCCAGTGGTCTTTGCCCAGCTTGTATATGCTCTGGAAGAAGAAATGACGTACAAGCCTGTCGACTTCTTTGTCAGACGAACGGCCGCACTATTCTTTAATATTCAGTGGGTACGTGATCATAAAACATCCGTTATCGATTATATGGCGAAAGCCCTGAATTACAGTGAGCAGCAAAAGCAGGAATATACGGAACAGCTTGATCAACTTTTAGAAGAAGCTGTTACACCAATCGAATACGTGTAAAACACAGAGACTTCTCCTTCATCGGAGGAGTCTTTTTCTTACATAATTTTGAAACTTATTTCGCTTTCATTCGTACTTATAGTAAAGCTTCTTTTTTTAGGAGGATATAAGATGTCGCTTGTTCAGAACATGATTTATCAAGATGCAAGAAGACAGTTATGGAGCGGAACACTTCTCTCATTCATATCTATCGTTTTTATTCTAGGTATGGTCACATTCAATCCCAGCAGTTTTATTATTTCTGTCGTTTACGCAGCGATTTTTGCCATCACAGGAGCTGGACTTCTAAAAGGTGGCTATGCCGATCTTCAAAAATCTAAAACCGTTTCGGATTTTGAACGGGACCCTACGCAAGATTCCTTAGAACGAGTACCTGCAAGAATGTATATGGGGCAGAATAAGCTTAAATCCTTTCAGGCTGGCTTGTTTGATATGGATGGGAAGAGCTATGGTGAAATTCAGGAAAACATCCAGTGGAAACATAAAGCTTTAACGATGTTTACAGCCGTATTTTCCTATGACCACTTTAGACCGGCCATATTCACTTTCAAAAACCAAATCGGCGAACAGCTTTATCAGATTGAGAAAAAAGGCGGTTTTAAGTGGAGAGGATATATCCAGCACAAAGAAGGAGCCTATGTGGCTTACACAAAGCAAACCAAAAATAAAACGACCGGCCAGCGCATCACCCGCTATATAGAAGGAGATCAATGCCGCTGGAGCGCAGAAGGTGACGACTTCATCGGGCATTTTAAGATTAGAGACCATGAAGGGAATTTATGGGCAGTTATTAAAAGAGGGGCTATTCCCCGCGAAGCTGCGGAGCGATTTGAAGAAATGCCTGGATATTTGGTCGAATGGAACATCCGCGACAACGTCCCAGCCTCCCTTCTAGCTTTCCTATTCCTCCTCCACTCCAAAGAAAGATAACTACCTGCTTTATTAAAGAATATGGCAGGATTGTGGAAGACGCGATTTCGAAATGTTTCGGTGTTCGTTGCTTCGGATGAGCGTTAGGGGTGGCTGGGAAGCTACTCGCTTTCCTGTGGGGGAGCGCCGAGCTTCCTCGGACTACGTCCTGCGGGATCTCGTCTATCTCCTTCTCCCACGGGAGTCTCGCAGCTTCCCAACCACCCCATTCGATAAAGGTGAAAAACGAACACCTTTACTGCGGGAGGGTGCCCTCA
Source organism: Halobacillus aidingensis (assembly GCF_900104185.1). Classification (GTDB taxonomy): domain Bacteria; phylum Bacillota; class Bacilli; order Bacillales; family Halobacillaceae; genus Halobacillus; species Halobacillus aidingensis. The sequence goes on from NZ_FNIZ01000003.1 coordinate 247,239, forward strand.
ACTTTCCTAGTGTTATAAGCATAAAGCGCTCTATAACAAGCCTTTCACAGGAAGAGTAGCGCCCTTAGGAGTTCATTCCCCTCCAATAACTATGTACATAAAAGCAGCTTGTTCCGGAAGTGGTTTCGAGATACATATATGGTAAAGGGCGGAGGGGAATGGCGAGACTCCTGCGGGAAAAAAGTGCATGGTGAGACCCCACAGGACGAAGTCCGAGGAGGCTCACCGCGCTCCCGCGGAAAGCGAGCTATTCCCCGCAGCCCCCATCAACTCAACAAAAGTCTCGAAACTGAGTCTTCAAGAATAGGGAGCTATACTTTATGAAAGCACTTTTTTAGTAAGGTGCTTTTTTAATTGGTAATTTCCATTTTTTTATAGTTGAACTTTACGTTAACGTTAATGGTATATTAAAATTGTTAGAATTTTCATTCAATGAGAGGGGATCGAATGACAGGACGTTTATCTATACAACAAGTGGCCGAAAAATTTGATGTGACTCAGCGGACCATCCGGTACTATGAAGAACTTGGGCTGGTCAGACCTTCCCGCAGCTCGGGCGGGCATCGTTCTTTTTCTCCGAAGGATCTGACACGCCTCGGGCTTGTTTTTCGTGGGAAAAAGTATGGCTTCCAGCTTGATGAAATCAAAGAAATGATCCATCTTTTCGACCAGGACCCCTCAGGTGTCCGTCAGCTTGAACGGACGCTTACCTATGGCAGAGGAAAAATGCAGGAGGTGGACGACCGGATTCGGGAGTTGGAACAGTTAAAAGCAGAAATGGGTCAGTGGCTCGACAAATTCGAAGAAGAATTGAAGGAACGGAGAGGAGATCCTGTATGAATCTTTCTGAATTATTAGCTTACCAGTCTCGTAAATACCCGGAAAAAGAAGGGATTGTTACACCTGAAGAACGTATGACCTATCAAGAGTGGAACAGTCAGGTGAACCAGTTTGCCAGAGGTTTGATGAGGTCAGGGATTCAGGCTGGAGATAAGGTGATCATCCATATGCCGAATACGAAGGAGTTTGTCATCAGTTACTTTGCCATCCACCGGCTTGGAGCGATCGTCGTCCCGATTAATGCTCGATTAGTATTGAATGAAATTACGTATATTTACGACCACAGTGATGCCGTCGCTTTGCTCACACATGATTTGCTTATTGATCAAGTGAGAGGACTTGCAGATGAAAGAGAGGGCACATTCATAAAAACAGGGAAGGCGGACGGGGCATGGCAATCATTTTCTGAAATCCTTGCAAAAGAAGAACCGCTGGAAATGGTGAACGAAGCGCATGAAGATGAAGAAGCTTCGATTTTATATACATCAGGGACAACGGGGCAGCCGAAGGGGGTTGTCTTTACCCACAAAAATATTTTGACGGTCTCTTCGATGATGGCTGTGGAACTGGAAATGAAGCCAACCAGTCGTATGCTTCATATGATGCCATTCAGTCATTCCGCGCCTCTGCATCTCTTTTTAGCAGGGGGCACGTTCGTCGGTGCTACGCACATCATCGCTCCTACTTTTACTCCAGACTTATTGCTTGAGCTTGCTTCGAGCGAACGGGCGTCACACTTTTTCGGAGCACCTGTCGCTTATTTAATGACGGCCAAGCATCCACAAGTGAAGGAAACGGATTTGAGCTGGGTGAAATATTGGACATATGGAGGCGCGCCTCTGTCTAAAAAAGAAGTCCAGTTTGTGAGAGAGCAGTTTGAAACGGACAGCCTCTGCTGTTTATATGGTCTGACGGAAGCGGGACCAAGCGGGACGTTGCTGCTTCCACAGGAGCATGATGAAAAAGCTGGCAGTGTAGGGAAACGTGCGGCGCTTCATTGTGAAATGCGCGTTGTTGATGAAAATGGGCGAGAAGTAGGAAACGGCCAAGTGGGCGAAATCGCACTAAAAGGTGAAGGAATTATGAAAGGCTATTATAAAGATGAAGAAAAAACGGCCGCCACCTTCCGTGATGGCTGGCTGCTTACAGGGGATATGGGCGAAAAGGATGAGGACGGATACTTGTGGGTCATTGACCGGAAAAAGGATATGATTATCTCGGGTGGTGTCAACATTTATCCACGCGAAGTAGAAGAGCTTTTGTTGCAGCATCCACACATTGAAGATGTGGCTGTCGTAGGCGTTCCACATCCAGATTGGGGCGAGACCGTCAAAGCGCACATCGTTCAAACCGGGCAAATGACAGATATGGAAAATGAATGCCGTCTCTTTTTGCAAGAACACCTGGCGGATTATAAGATTCCGAAACTCTATGAGGAAATGGACGAGCTGCCGAGGAACGCCACAGGGAAATTGTTGAAGCATCGTTTGCGTGAACAGGCGCGTCAAGCCTAAGGGGGTGGTGGAATGAACTTTTACGAAAGAGATGTGAATCTTCAAGATCTCTTGAAGGAAGTGTGGGACGAGTCTTTTTACCAGTGGGCAGATGATCGACTCCGGTTTTTCGGTGGGAAGTGTGCAAAGGAGATCGATGAACGGGCGGTTCACACCGATCGTGAAGGGCAGCCAAAGTTGATCAAGTATGACAAGATGGGCAACGACATTTCAGAAGTGTGGTTGAACGAAGGGTATAAAAAAACAATAGAAGAAACGTATGGCGAAGGGATCGTCGGTTATCTGCATAAGGACATCCCTGAGCTTGAACAAAAAGGCGACTACATGTATTCGTATGCTCAAGGTTATCTTCTCTCCCAGGCAGAGCCTGGTTTTTACTGCCCGGTGACGTTAACGATGGCCACTGCCTATTTAATCGATCATTATGCGGACGAAGAGTTGAAAGCCAAATATTTACCGCATGTGTTATCAACGGGAGATGTGGAGTTGTATGAAGGCGCGACTTTTCTTACGGAACGCCAGGGCGGTTCTGATGTGGGCGCCAATGAAGTGAAAGCCATTAAAGAAGGGGATCATTATAGAATCCATGGTGAAAAGTATTTTGCCAGTAATGCGGGTGCTTGTGGCGTAGCCATGGTTCTTGCTCGAGTAGAAGGCGCTCCAACAGGAACGAAAGGTCTCAGTTTGTTTCTCGTTCCCTGGAGGAATGATGAAGGTGACTTGAATGGCATTCAAATACGCAGACTGAAAGATAAATTAGGCGTCCGTGCTGTTCCATCCGCTGAGGTTGAATTTACCGGGGCAAAAGCGTTTATGGTAGGAGAAGCGGAACGTGGGTTCTATTATATGATGGAAGCCTTGAACCTTTCCCGTGTTTGTAATGCGGTTGCTTCTATTGGAATTATGCGGCGTTCTTTAACGGAAGCCCAGGATTATGCCACTAAAAGAAATGCGTTCGGTCAGGCGTTGATACAATATCCGATGGTGAAGGATACGCTTGTTTCTATGACGGTGAAGCAGGAAGTGGAGACGAGGGCTGTTTTCGATTTGATTCAAGCCTTTGAAAAAGTGGCTCGTAAACCGGAAGAAGCGAGAATTGAAGAACAAATCCTAAATCGGGTTCGGATTGCCATAATGAAAAAAGAAACAGCCGAACAGGCCGTGCATTTTACACACGAAGCGATTGAGATGCACGGAGGGAATGGATACATTGAAGATTTTGTTACACCAAGACTTTTGCGTGATGCTCAAGTGTTGACGGTTTGGGAAGGAACCGCGAACATCCTCGGCCTTGAAGTCTTGAAACTTTTCAATAAATATCAAGGTCATGAGCTGTTCGTCCAACATGTTCAAGAACGCTTGGAAAAGGTTACGAATAAAGGGAAAGAGTACACACTCGTGAAAGAGGGTGTCCTGAACTTCATCCCATATGCAGATGAAGTATTAAAACAGCCCGCTGAAGTGCAAACCTATTACAGTAAATCCCTGGCTGAAAAAATGGCTTTGCTTTATGAAGCCGTCGTTGCTTTGGAGATGATGGAAAAGGGAGCGCGATTTGAAAAGGTTGGGCGACTGTTCATTCACCAGCAGATGCAAAAAGAGGAACCGAATGCCGAACCACTCGCTCTTCGTTACGCTGATGAGATTCTCCATTTGAATAAGGCTTTAACCTGACCAAACGGGCGCACACTTTTGTGCGTCTTTTTTTGCGTTAGGCGAGATCTAATGTCCTTTAACTCGCTGTCAATGTCCGCTAACGATTGTTAACGTCCTCGATCCCCCTCCGATGTCCTCTATCGGATGTTTAACATCCTCCATCGCCGATTCATTGTCCTCGAGCTGAAAAAAGCTCACCCTCTCCCTATGAGTCCGTATTTATGAAGCGGTTTCTGCTATGATAAGAAGGGGAACAAAGCTAATGAGTTTCTTCATTGACGCTCTATCTTTATCATGTTAGCATATTAGCAAGCTAAAGGATTTGAGGAAAGGATGAATTCCATTGGTTAAACGCCTGATGTTTGAAAAACCACTGGGAATGCGAGATACGCTTCCCTTTTTTTATAACCAAAAATCAAAAGCGCGCCAACAATTATCGAATGCGATTCTTTCGTTCGGATATTCGTTTATGGATACGCCGATCATGGAATATCACGAAACGGTAGGAAAAGTGAGTGCGACGCTTGATCAGCAATTGTTCAAGCTTTTGGATCAGCAGGGACACACACTCGTATTGAGACCGGACATGACTGCACCAATTGCAAGAGTCGCTGCTTCTCAGCTGAAGGACGCTGAGTTTCCGCTTCGTCTCGCTTATGAAGGCCCGGTGTTCCGTGCCCAGCAGACAGAGGGAGGGAAGCCGGCTCAATTTGAACAGGTCGGAACGGAATTGATTGGCGACCATTCCTCTTATGGAGATGCAGAAGTCATCGCTCTCCTCGTCGAATCATTGAAACAGACAGGACTTGACGATTTTGTCATCACGGTCGGTCACATTGGTTATGTGAAAGCCTTCTTCACAGATTTGCTTGGTGATGATGAAGATACGATTGAATACCTTTTAAACTACTTATATCGCAAAAATTACGTCGGTTACAGGGAAGCGGTAAAGGAGCTATCTGTTCCAAAGGATAAAAAAGATGCTCTCCTTCAGCTGCTCACACTGAAAGGCGGCGATGAAATTTTTGATAGCAGCCGCTCGCTTGCGCGGAATCAAGCTTGCATGCAGGCGGTGAATGAATTGAAGCAATTGTATCGTCTGCTGCAACAGTATGAGGTTGAAAAGTATATTCATTTTGATCTGAACTTGATCAGCCACATGGATTATTACACGGGGATTTTGTTCGAAGGCTATGCGCCAAACCTAGGGGCCCTTCTTTGTAACGGAGGCCGCTATGATACGTTACTGCCTTCTTTCCAGCTCAGTGCCTCGGCTACTGGTTTTGCCGTTCACCTGGAACGTTTGGTAGAAGCATTAAACGAGCAGGAGTCAGATGACGGGCGCATCGGTGTCATTGTGGACGATGATAGTTACGGACAAGGATTGCAGGAAGCGAAACGCTATCGTGAGGATGGTCAGGCGGTTCTTTTACAACATGTGGACCAAATTCCGGACTTGCAAGCATTCAAAGCGGAATTATCAGAAACGATCGATTTGACAAAAGGCGGAGGTGAGCGTGATGAGTAAGCCGTTGACCATTGCCATGCCGAAGGGCCGTATTTATGAAGAAGCGGCGGAGCTAATGAAAAGAGCGGGCTATGAGCTTGAAGCGGACATGGATGAGTCAAGAAAGTTGATCTTGGAATTTCCTGAACAGAACATCCGCGTCATGATGGCCAAACCGATGGATGTCGTTACTTATGTGGAGTATGGAGCAGCAGATATCGGGATTGCTGGCAAAGACGTCCTGCTTGAACAGGACCGGGATGTATACGAAGTGCTCGATTTGAAAATCAGCCCTTGCTATGTAGCCGTAGCTGGATTGCCTGATCAACCGCTGAGCCGGATTGCGCCGAAAATTGCTACGAAATATCCGAAAGTCGCATCTGACTATTTCCGCGAGCAGGGCGAACAGATTGAAATCATTCCTTTGAATGGTTCCATTGAGCTTGCGCCCCTGATTGGATTGGCGGATCGCATTGTCGATATCGTATCTACAGGTCGTACGTTGAAAGAAAATGGACTGGTAGAGTACGAGAAGATTACAGATATTACGTCGCGTTTGATTGTGAACCCGGTCAGTTACCGTTTGAAGAGTACCGAGATTGAGGAAATGGTAAGCAAACTAAGTGAAGTGATGGAAGGGGAGCGCTGATGAAGATCATTAATAAGTCCGATTTAAAGTCATTGAGGCGTTCCGTCGATCAAGGTACGGAAGAACAGCGGAAATCCGTCCAGGACATCATTGCACAGGTGAAGACCCGTGGAGACGAGGCGGTCAAAGAATATACGGAGCGTTTTGACCAAGCTTCTTTAGAAACCTTCAAAGTTTCTAAAGAAGAGTTTGAACAAGCGTATGCCTCTCTCGATGGGGCGTTCGTCCAAATCTTACAGGAGGCCGCGGACAACATCCGAGCTTTTCATGAAAAGCAAAAGACCACTTCCTGGTTTGACAGCTCGGAAGACGGTACCCTCTTAGGACAAAAAATCACACCGATTGATGCCGCAGGGGTTTACGTGCCTGGGGGAACAGCCGCTTATCCTTCCTCTGTCTTTATGAATGTGATTCCGGCACAAGTAGCAGGCGTGGAGCGGGTCGTCATGGTGACTCCTCCCGGTAAGGATGGGAAAGTACCGGATGGTGTCCTTCTTGCTGCGCAGATCCTTGGCGTTGAAGATGTGTTCAAAGTAGGGGGCGCACAGGCGATTGCTGCTCTTGCTTATGGAACAGAAACGATCCCTTCGGTTGATAAAATTACAGGCCCGGGCAATGTCTTTGTTGCGCTAGCGAAAAGAGAAGTGTTTGGGGATGTTGATATTGATATGATCGCTGGACCCAGTGAGATCGCGATCCTTGCTGATGAAACCGCTCGTGCGGAAGAAATTGCTGCTGACCTTCTTTCTCAAGCGGAACACGATGCCCGTTCGTCAAGCGTACTTGTGACAACGAGTGAGAGGCTTGCAAAGGCTGTGGAAAAAGAAGTGCAATCACAGCTGGATTCCCTGCCTCGTGCTGATATCGCAAGAAAGAGCGTGGAAGACTATGGAATGATTGCCCTTTGTGAAACATGGGCAGAAGCGGTAGACACCATCAATGAAATCGCACCCGAACACTTGGAAATTGTGAGCGAAGATCCTTTTCAGGAATTAGGTAAGATCAAGCATGCGGGCGCGATTTTCCTTGGACCTTACAGCAGTGAGCCTGTCGGAGACTATTTTGCAGGACCGAACCATGTGCTGCCAACGAATGGAACGGCGCGTTTCTCAAGTCCTCTCAACGTGGATGACTTTGTGAAAAAATCGAGCGTCATTTCATACAGCAGACAGGCCCTCGAAACGAACGTTGACAAAATTGCCAGGTTCGCCCGATTGGAAGGGTTAGAAGCCCATGCACGCGCAGTAGAGACACGTAAGGAGCGATGGAAATGACGGAAACGAGAGCGGCAAGAATTGAACGCAAAACGAGAGAAACAGATATTCAGCTTGAACTTGGCATCGATGGAGGGGGGAAAGCGGACTTGGATGTCCAGGTTCCTTTTCTTTCTCACATGCTGGAATTGTTCACAAAACACGGCCTCTTTGATTTATCCGTTGTCGGAAGAGGCGATGTGGAAGTGGATGATCACCACTTAACGGAAGATATCGGGATTTGTCTTGGACAGGCGCTGCGAGAAGCGGTCGGCGATAAATACGGCATGAAGCGTTACGGATCCATGACTCTTCCGATGGACGAGACGCTTGTCACGGTAGCGGTTGATTTGAGTGACCGTCCGCACCTCGAGTGGCGCGCAGAGCTACCGAAAGATCGTGTCGGTACCTTTGATACGGAAAATGTTCACGAATTTTTCTGGAAGCTTGCTGTAGAAGCTCGGATGAATTTACATATCGTCTTACACCATGGGCATAACACCCATCATATTATTGAGGCGATGTTCAAAGCCTTCGCACGTGCTTTGGATGAAGCGACTCAAATCGATCCACGTGTCAAAGGAGTTCCGAGTACGAAAGGAAGTTTATAATGATAGGCATCATCGATTATGGAATGGGAAATTTATTTAGTGTTTCAAAAGCGCTTGAACGACTTGGAGTGGACTATAAAATCGGGGACCGGCCACAGGCGTTGGGAGCCTGTGATGGTTACATCCTTCCTGGGGTGGGAGCATTTCCGGATGCGATGAAAGCACTTCAAGAGCATGGATTCATTGATTTTATAAAAGATAAAGTGGCCGAAGGTGTACCGGTCTACGGCATATGTCTAGGGATGCAGCTGTTATTCGAGAGCAGTGAAGAAGGCGGACTTACGGAAGGTTTAGGATTGTTCCCTGGCACCATTTCTCGTTTTCCGGGGATGGATGATCAAGGACGTTCTTACAAAGTTCCGCATATGGGCTGGAACCAGCTTGAGATCCATCAGCCGGACAAACCTCTGATGACAGATGTAAAGGAAGACCATGTTTACTTCGTTCACTCTTTCGTTGTGAAGACAGATGATCCTTCTATTTTATATGCGACATCTGATTATCATATGGAAGTGCCTGCAATTATCGGAAGAGAAAATCTTGTAGCCAGCCAGTTCCACCCGGAAAAAAGCGGGACAGCCGGCATGCAGTTATTAGAGAACTTTTGTAAAGTAATGTGCAAACAGTGAGGAGTTTTAATGATGAGCTTTACGATCTATCCAGCGATTGATATGCGTGACGGAAAATGTGTGCGACTTGAACAAGGCGATTTTGATAAAGAAACCGTCTATGGGGAAAACCCTTTTGAAGTGGCAAAGGAATTTGTAGAAGCAGGGGCTTCATGGATCCATATGGTCGACCTTGATGGAGCGAAACAAGGTTCCAAGCAAAACGCGGAGCATGTGTTGAGAGTGGCGAAAGAATTGGACTGTCGCGTGCAGATTGGCGGCGGTATCCGCTCAGAAGAAGATGTCCGCTTTTACTTGGATGCGGGCGTTGATCGTGTCATCATCGGTTCACTTGCTGTCCGCGATGTGGAAACAACCAAACAGCTTCTTTCAAAGTATGGGGAGCAAATTGCGATTGGTCTGGATGCACGTGACGGTTTTGTTTCGACAGCAGGTTGGCTGGAACAATCGGAAGTGAAGGCGGTTGATTTAGGAAAAGACCTAGCTTCCGCGGGCGCGAAGACGTTCATTTATACAGATATCGCAAAAGACGGTATGCTTTCAGGTCCGAATACGAAGGAAATCGTCCGTTTGGCTGAAGAAACAGGTGTGGATGTGATTGCATCTGGGGGTATCAAAGGCCTGGATGACCTTGTCGAGCTGAAAGAATATAAGGATCGTAATGTCATTGGTTCGATAGTCGGAAAAGCCTTGTACACGAACCAATTCACTTTAAAAGAAGCGCTCGACGTGGAGGTGAACTGAATGCTGTCAAAGCGAATTATTCCTTGCCTGGATGTAAAGGAAGGTCGTGTTGTTAAAGGCATACAGTTCGTTGATATCCGTGATGCCGGCGACCCTGTTGAACTTGCAAAAGTGTACGACGAACAAGGCGCAGATGAGCTCGTTTTTCTTGATATCTCCGCCAGTCATGAAGGTAAGAAAACGATGATTGATGTCGTCCGTTCTGTTGCTTCTGAACTTGCCATTCCTTTTACCGTCGGCGGTGGCATCCGCACGCTTGAGGACATCAAAGAAACCCTCCGTAATGGAGCAGATAAAGTATCCCTGAACTCTTCCGCTGTAAAAAGGCCAGCCTTGATCACAGAAGGAGCGGATTACTTCGGAAGTCAGTGCATCGTTGTCGCGATTGATGCGAAGTATGATGAAGAGGCAGCGAACTGGCGTGTTTATACGCATGGTGGGCGGACACCAACCGATTGGCTCGTGACGGACTGGGCGAAAGAAGCGGTCAAGCTTGGAGCGGGAGAAATTCTGCTCACGTCCATGAATAAAGATGGAGAAAAATCCGGTTTTGATCTGCCTTTATTAAAAGCCGTACTGGAAGTTGTGAATGTACCTGTCATCGCTTCCGGCGGGGCGGGGTCCAGTGAACATTTTTATGACGTATTTACTGAAGCTGAAGCAGATGCTGCACTAGCCGCATCGATTTTTCACTATAAAGAAACGTCTGTGCAAAACGTGAAAGCGTATTTGAAGGAAAAAGGAGTGCCTGTCCGATGAATATAGATAACATTCAATTCGATGCACAAGGTCTCGTTCCAGCGATTGTGCAAGATGCCAAGTCAAAAGCTGTCCTGACCTTAGCCTATATGAACGAAGAATCTTTGAAAAAAACGTTGGAGATCGGTGAAACAGTATTCTACAGCCGCTCCCGTCAAGAGTTGTGGCACAAAGGGGAGACTTCCGGAAATACACAGGAAGTGAGAAGCATCCATTACGATTGTGACCAGGATGCCTTGCTTGTTCAAGTGGTGCCATCGGGTCCAGCGTGCCACAGAGGGGATTATAGTTGTTTTTCTGAAGAACTGACAGATTCTGAAACTAAGCCAAAAGAAAATCGCTATCAAATTCTGGATGAACTTCAAACCGTATTGGCTGACCGAAAAGCAACTCTTCCTGAAGGGTCTTACACATCCACACTTTTCCAGGAAGGGGTCGACCGGATTGCGAAGAAGATCGGTGAGGAAGCAGGGGAGGTCATCATTGCTGCAAAAAATGATGATCCAGAAGAACTTGCTTTGGAATCTGCGGATCTATTATTCCACCTCTTACTCATCCTGACTGATCGTCAAGTCCCATTGGATGATGTTCTGGATGTTTTGGAAAAACGTCATTCCTAATGGATTACATTTTTCTCCTATTTCTCTGTGAGCATTTATGTTATACTGCATAATTAGTGAGATTTGAAACGGAAATAGGGGGACAGTCATGACGACAACACTTAAAGGAACTACAGCACAACAGGATACGAACATTATCCCATTTGTACCTACAGGTTCATTTTATTTTTCTCATGGGATTCAAGCTTTTCAAAAGCGTCGTTTCAGTGCTGCTGTCAAGTGGCTGAAAAAGGCGATTGAAGCTTCTCCCGAGGAACCATTATATCCATGCCAACTTTCTGTCGTTTATACGGAAGTTGGCTCTTATCATGCCGCAAATCAGGTACTGACCGAGGTATTGGCTGAACACGGCAAAGAATATGTCGATTGTTACTATCTGATGGCGAATAATTACGCGCACCTCGGTCTTCTTAATGATGCAAAAAAATATGTCGACACCTATTTAGAACAACCTGGGGACGGCGAATTTGAAGAAGCAGCTAAGCAATTGAGAGATATGCTGGATTCTTTAGAGGAAGAAGATGAAGACGATGATTGGGCGTTTGAGGATGAGGATGAGCTGATTATCTATCAGGAAACAGCTTTTTATCATTTAGAGCAAGAGGAATGGGATGAAGCGTTAAGTGTCCTTGATGAAATGATGCAGCTTTTCCCGGAATTCAAAATCGCCAAACATCGATACGCCTACGCATTGTTCATGAACGGAGAGCGTGAAAAAGCGATTCAGCTTGAAAAAGAGACTTTGGAAAAAGAACCGGCGAACATTCACTGTGACGTGAATTTGGCTGCTTTTTATCTGAAGCAGGGGATGACGGAAGAAGCGGCATTTCATATTGAACGGCTCCGCAATGTATTTCCTATGCATGAACAGCAAAAACTAGCCGTAGCTGAGACTCTTGCAAGAGCAGGCTATTACCAAGAAGCGGTCGAACGGTTCAGGTCGCTTCGTGATAAGCAGGTTACTCGCCGCAGAGTTTACTACAAATGGTACAGCATCTCTGTTTATCATACAGGTAATCCATCTAAAGCGTTGCAACTATGGGAAAAGGGATGCAAGCAGTTCCCGAAGATGGGGAACGAAGGCGGACCCTGGGAGCAGGAATAGGTGAACATGCATTTCTTTCACCAGTAAGCACATTAATGGACGGTTTTCGTATGATTTACTATGATATGTACAGGAATTGCAACTGAGATTATTTGGATTCATAAGGAGTGAAGATTGATGAGTGAAGATCGCATTTATGATGTCATTATTGCCGGGGCAGGTCCTGCTGGCATGACAGCAGCTGTTTACACCTCTCGTGCCAACCTGGATACGCTTATGATCGAGCGTGGCATTCCAGGTGGTCAAATGGCGAACACGGAGGACGTTGAAAACTACCCAGGCTTTGAAAGTATTCTTGGCCCAGACTTATCTAACAAAATGTTCGATCACGCAAAAAAATTCGGTGCAGAATATGCGTATGGCGACATCAAAGAAGTCGTAGATGGTAAGGAATACAAAACGGTCAAAGCCGGTAACAAAGAATACAAAGCACGTGCCGTCATCGTAACGACAGGTGCTCAATATAAAGAACTTGGTGTGCAAGGTGAAAAAGAACTTGGCGGCCGCGGCGTTTCATATTGCGCGGTTTGTGACGGTGCATTCTTCCGTGATAAAGAACTAGTCGTTGTAGGCGGAGGAGATTCTGCAGTAGAAGAAGGTGTCTACCTTACGCGCTTTGCAAGCAAAGTAACAATCGTTCACCGTCGTGATGAATTACGCGCACAGAAGATTCTTCAGGATCGCGCTTTTGATAACGACAAGATCGACTTCATCTGGGATACCGTTGTCAAATCCATCAATGAAAAAGATGGAAAAGTGGGAAGCGTCACGCTTCAAAATAAAAAAACAGATGAAGAATACGAATTCGATACCAATGGTACGTTCATCTATATCGGAATGATTCCATTGTCCACACCATTCGAAAGTCTAGGCATCACGAATGAACAAGGATATATCGAAACAGATGAGAATATGGAAACGAAAGTACCGGGCGTATTCGCTGCCGGAGACATCCGCGAAAAAGAATTGCGTCAAATTGTGACAGCCACTGGTGATGGAAGTATCGCCGCACAATCTGCCCAGCACTATATTGAAAATCTTTTAGAGGAATTGAAGGTCGTCAATTAAAAAGAAACACCATTTTAACTCGGATGTAACACCTATGAAATATTTTCCTGTTACGATGGAAATGATTAATTGACCCCCTTTTAATAGATTAATCTCTATGAGGCACAGGTGCTCGTCATCTGTGTCTTTTTTTGTTTTATAAATGGACTTTTTGAAATGCAGAACTTTTATTAGTAGATATTCCTTTAATTTTCAGCTAAGGTTTCGTTCCATTCAATCACAACATAATCAACGAAACCTTTTTCCAAATAAGTTTAAAGGAGATAGTTTTCAATAACGGCTGTGGAACATAATATTGTAGCAACCTGTGTATTCATTGTATAATGGGTGGAGATGCCCTCTAGAAATAAAATGAGGTGACCATAACGATGCAGCGTGTAGCGAATTGTATTTTGAAAGTTGATGATTCCGTATTGATGTTAAAAAAACCACGCAGAGGCTGGTATGTAGCCCCTGGCGGAAAGATGGAAGCCGGAGAGAATATCAAAGATTCCGTCGTCCGGGAGTTTAAAGAAGAAACGGGGCTTTCAATCGAAAACCCAGAGCTTCGTGGTTCCTTTACATTCGTCATGCGGGAAGAAGAGAAAACCGCTCATGAATGGATGATGTTTACTTTTTACAGTACGAGCTATTCGGGGGATTTGCTTGATGAAAGTGAAGAAGGTGAACTGGAGTGGGTTCCGGTTAAAGAAGTTCTTCAAAAGCCGATGGCAGAGGGAGATCGGAGAATTTTCAAGCATATCCTAAGTAGTGAAGAGCAAGTGTATGGAACATTTGTATATACGACGGACTTCCGCTTGATCGATCAAGATTTGGATCCGTCACGACCTGACTAATGGGGAGCGATGAAAGATGGAAGTAAATGCCAACGATACTCAGTTAGTAATCATCACAGGGATGTCAGGGGCAGGGAAAACCGTAGCTGTTCAAAGCTTTGAAGATCTCGGTTTTTTTTGTGTCGATAACTTACCACCGGCCCTGCTTCCGAAATTTCTCGAACTGATGAAAGATTCCAGCAACAATATCCAAAATGTGGCTCTAGTGATGGATTTACGTGGACGAGAATTTTTCGATGCGCTCTTTGATTCTCTTGACCGTCTGGGAAAAGAGGACTGGCTGCAAGAACATATTCTTTTCCTTGATTCAGAAGATCAGGCGCTTGTTTCCCGCTATAAAGAAACACGAAGGTCTCATCCCCTTGCTAAAGAAGGGCTGCCGCTTGAAGGTATTCGTAGAGAGAGAAAAATGCTGGATGAGCTGAGAGGCCGTTCTCAAACGATCATTGATACGACATCATTGAAACCAAAAGAACTGCGGGAGCGCATCATTGAAAAATATCGTCAGAAGGAACAACAGGTGTTTTCTATTCAAATGGTATCCTTCGGTTTTAAATACGGCGTTCCCATTGATGCAGACTTGATGTTTGATGTGCGTTTCCTGCCGAACCCGCACTATGTGGAACATATGCGTCCGTTGACAGGGTTGAACACAGAAGTATCTTCCTATGTTTTTAAGTGGAGCGATACTCAGAAGTTCCTTGAAAAGCTGAAGGACTTGCTTCAATTCATGCTTCCTCAATACAAACGTGAAGGGAAAAGTCAGCTTGTCGTTGCTGTCGGCTGTACAGGCGGTCAACACCGCTCTGTAGCGCTTGCTGAACATTTATCGGAATACTTCTCTTCTGACTTCGTGACCCATGTCACTCACAGAGACATTGATAAAAGAAAGGGTTTGTAACGGATGGATCATAAGACCAAGCCGCGTGTCGTCGTTGTAGGTGGCGGGACCGGGATGCCTGTGCTCTTGCGCGGGTTGAAAAATTTACCGATTGACCTGTCAGCGATTGTTACGGTTGCTGATGACGGTGGAAGCTCCGGCCGCTTACGTAACGAGATGGCGATTCCTGCCCCGGGGGATATCAGGAATGTCGTGGCTGCCCTTTCCGATGCTGAGCCTATGCTCCTTGAGCTTTTTCAGCACCGTTTTGCAGCGGGTAACGGCTTGTCTGGTCACTCCATGGGAAACCTTTTGCTAGCTGCGATGGCATCCATGACGGGAGACTTTTATAAAGGGATAAAAGAAATCTCCAGAGTCCTGAATGTGCGCGGTCATATTTATCCGATTGCCAATCATTCCATGAACCTCCATGCGGAGATGGAGGATGGAACGGTTGTTACCGGTGAGTCAAGTATTCCGAAACAGAACAAGAAAATCAAAAGGGTGTACGTAAGCCCTACGCCGATTCAGCCTTTGCCAGAAGCTGTAGAGGCAATCAAATCCGCGGATTTGATTGTCATCTCTCCGGGAAGTCTTTACACAAGTATATTACCGAACATCATCATTCCGGAAATCGGGCAGGCATTGAAAGAAACGAAAGCGATGGTCACTTATATATGCAACGTGATGACACAGGAGGGGGAAACTTCTGGTTACACGGCAGCTGATCATATCCAGGCCTTATTTGATCATATTGGAGAAGATGTGTTACAGTCAGTGATTGTGCATAATCAACCGATTGATCAAGGGTTGAGGGCTGCTTATGCTGAAGAAAATGCGGAGCCCGTCGTTTACGATATTGAAAGAATTAAATCCATGGGATTGAAAGTCATAGAAGAAGATATCATCGACCACAGTAAGCCTATGTTACGTCATGACACAGAAAAATTAGCAAAGTTATTGCACTCCATGCTATAGGTGTTGCGTGGTAGGTAGAAGGGGGTGTACATCATGTCATTTGCATCAGAGATCAAAAAAGAATTAACGAATGTAGAAGCTGATACTTGCTGTATGGAATCGGAACTGGCTGCCCTTGTCCGTATGAACGGCACATTTTCCCTTTCCAATCGTGAATATATTCTGGACGTACAAACAGAGAATGCAGCGATTGCCAGAAGGATCTACACGTTAATCAAAAAGCTTTATCCCTACCCGGTAGAACTCCTTGTTCGGAAAAAAATGAGGTTGAAAAAGAACAATGTTTATATTGTAAGGATGAAGGAGAAAGCGAATGTCGTTCTTGAAGATCTTGAAATCTTGAAAGGTCCTCTATCCATTAATCCAGATATCCCTCAAAAGTATTTGAACGATAAATGTTGTAAAAGGGCTTATTTACGGGGAGCATTTCTTGCGGGCGGTTCCGTCAACAACCCAGAGACCTCTTCCTATCATCTTGAAATTTATTCTTCAGATGAGGAACACAACGAGGCGTTGTGTAAGCTTATGAATAGTTTTGGGTTACATGCAAGGACGCTCAGTCGTAAAAAAGGATACATCACGTACTTGAAAGAAGCGGATAAAATCACGGAGCTCATCAGCAATATCGGAGCCCACCAAGCCCTTTTCAAGTTTGAGGATGTGAGGATCGTCCGGGATATGAGAAACTCGGTCAATCGTCTCGTCAATTGTGAGACAGCGAATTTAAATAAGACGATCGGTGCAGCTTTCCGCCAAGTGGAGAACATAAAATTCATTAAACGGACAGTTGGCTTAGAAGCCCTCCCAGATAAATTGCAGGAGATTGCATCGTTAAGGCTGCAGCACCAGGAAGTTTCCTTGAAAGAGCTTGGGGAGTATGTTTCTGGTGGGTCGATTAGTAAATCAGGCATCAATCACCGCCTGCGTAAAATCGACGAGTTCGCCGAAAAAGTTAGAAAAGGTGAAGTCATAGAAAACACAAGAAATTAATGTTTCCTTAACAAATTCATGCTATAATGAAATACAATTATAAACGCTTTCTACAAGAGAGCGTTCTTTTTTCTCAGTATTGAATCCGCTTACAAAGAAGTTGAAATATAGAATGAGAGGAGAATGACAGGTGATTGAGAGGACGATAACGATTGAGCTTGAGACAGGTTTACAGGCAAGACCAGCAGCACAATTCGTACAAGAAGCGAACAAGTTCACCGCTGATGTTTTTATCGAAAAAGGTGAGAAACGTGTGAATGCCAAAAGTATTATGGGGTTAATGAGCCTTGCTGTCGGAACCGATGAAGACATTAAGTTAATTGCAGACGGTTCTGATGAGGAAGAAGCTGTTCAGGTGCTTACTGACTTCGTGAAGAATGAGTAATCATTGTTTATGTGAAAAAATGAACGTTCTCCAATGAGGGAACGGTTTCATACAGCACAAAAAAATCCGCTGTGTCATCACAGCGGATTTTGTGTTTTTCTTATTGTTCGTTTTTCTCCATGACTTTATCGATCAAGCCGTAGTCAACAGCTTCATGGGCTGACATGAAGTTATCACGATCCGTGTCGCGTTCGATGACTTCCATCGGCTGTCCAGTACGCTCAGCAAGAATCTTATTCAGCTTCTCACGCATTTTAATAATACGCTTTGCGTGAATTTCGATATCTGAAGCCTGGCCTTGTGTTCCTCCAAGCGGTTGGTGAATCATGACTTCACTGTTAGGTAGTGCATAACGTTTACCAGGTTCACCAGCGTTAAGCAAGAAGGCACCCATAGATGCAGCCATACCTGTGCAGATCGTGGATACGTTCGGTTTGATGAACTGCATCGTATCATAAATCGCCATACCTGCTGTGATCGATCCACCAGGAGAGTTGATGTATAGGGAAATATCTTTTTCTGGATCGTCAGCCGCAAGGAAAAGCAACTGCGCAACAACAGAGTTTGAGATGTTATCATCAATCGGGCTTCCTAGCATGATGATGCGGTCTTTAAGTAAGCGGGAATAAATATCATAGGCACGTTCTCCGCGGTTTGTTTGTTCAATAACTGTAGGGACTAAATTCATTTGAAATTCCTCCTTAACATCAAATTAATAATGATGGAATACATTCATCATACCTATAAGGTCAATAAAGGTCAAACAAAAACAATCGACCTTTTATCCTTTATTTCAGCAAGGGTGGTTACGCCTTTTAAGTATGAAAAACGGCTATTCTTATTCGTTCTATGTCATGTGTTCCAATTCCTTCTACCATCATACCCTAAATTTACCTATATAAACGTCCGAACCTATAATTAAGCTATATGGCAGGACTGTGGAAGACTCGATTTCGAGACTTTTGTGGGTTCTAGTGGCTCCGGGAAACGGTTCGCTTTCCGTGGGCGAGTGATGAGCCTCCTCGAGCTAACGCTCTTCGGGGTCTCATCTACCACGCACTTCCCACAGGAGTCTCACTGTTTCCCTCCGCCCCTTTGCCATATCAGGTTCTCGAAATCCCTCTAACATTAACCTGCCGAGCTCTGTAAGAATGACCTGCTCACCCTCGCCGTTATAGAGTCTTTTTAACCATAGATCCTGCACGAATAAGGTAAGGGGACAGGGTCTGGGAAACGTCCGCATGTAAAGCGAATGGAGAAACAAACGTGTGTGTTTTTGTACAAACGGATTCAAAAAACCGCAAATAGTCGTTTCCCTGACCCCGTATCCATGGCAAGGGATTTATCATTCATTATTTCAACCAGACAAGTCTTTCTTAAGGTCTACTCGGGAGATGCTCCTTGCACTCCCGCGGAAAGCGAGTCAACCCCGGACGCCCCGAACCGCTCACATAAACGTCTCAAAACTGAGTCTTCCACAATCGGGAGCTTTTGTGGAAAACTATAAAAAATGGGTTGCGTTTTTTGGTGATTCTCCTTATAATATTAAATGCATGTCGCTTTTGCGCCCGTAGCTCAGTTGGATAGAGCGGTAGATTCCGGTTCTACGTCAGTCGGGGGTTCGAATCCTCTCGGGCGCGCTAAACTAGAAGGACCTTCCTTATATGTAAGGGAGGTCCTATTTTTTACAGGAATATCATTATATTAATATATTAACCCTTGTAGAATCCTTTGCGGTTACATCAGTGTTATTTAAATATGGATTAGACAGAAATATCACAAGAATTATACGAACACTTATTTGGTTTATAGTATCGTAATGTAGTTTATTTCGGCTTTTTTCTATGTTATTATTGAATAAATAAAGTTAGACTTTTCGCTTTATTTAGAAGAGGGGTATATATGACAAAACTAATCCGTTACAAAATGTTGTCGACTGAAGAAGTTTCTGAAGACAGGCGGATTCATGTGTTCGACATGCAGGAGCAGCAAAAGTTATCCTTCAACTATGAGTCATTGAAACGAACACCTGAAAACTATGTAGGCGAAGAGTTAGCTCATTTCTTGAATAAACGAAAATTGAAAATCGATAATGGTTTTTATGATAAAAAAGGACATGCTTCCTGAAGCATGTCTTTTTTTGTTTCTTAATTTTAGTCAGCAAGTAAAGTAAATGGCTGAATAATGTATGATTTAATTTCGAGATTCTAGGGTTCGTTACATTATATTAAGAGTCAAGGGAGATTCCCGGGAATCTCCAAATGCTATCAAACATATCGGGTCCCTAAGTATCTTGAGCCTGAGTTTCCGGGATGGATGAGGCAAGCTTCCTTTGATATGATGAAAATGGAAGTTCAGGGAGGACTCTATATGTCTGAAGTTATCTTATATGTAAAAGAAAACTGTGGGTTATGCGATGAAGTTAAGGACTTGTTGTCTTTGTTTGATGTCAAAGTCATATTGGTTGATATTGAAAGCGATCCTGCATTCCTTGAGAAGTATATGCTCGAGATACCGGTTTTGAAAATCGGTGAGGAAGAGTTGGATTATCGTGAAATTGATTACTTCGAACTAATGAAGCGTTTACAATGAAAAACGTCTAGGTTTTCGCTTGCACGTGGACTACCCCACTGTTAATATAAAATTGAAATAAGATATTTTTTTGCTCCGAGCGGGACATAATATGACTAGCTGGGACGTAATACATCCCGGTTGGTACCATTTCAAAGAAGGGGCTTTTCCATGAGAGCGTTCATCGACTTACAAAAAAAATTATTCCCGGATGTCCTGGACGTTATACAGCGCCGTTATCAGCTGTTGTATTACATCCAGATCATGCAGCCTGTGGGCCGAAGAGCGTTAGCTGAAAGTGTTGAGCTTGCTGAACGTACGGTTCGAAGCGAAGTGGACTTTTTGAACAAACAAGGAGCTGTAGAGATCACCTCAAGAGGTATGCACTTAAGTTATGAAGGGCAGAACATTCTTGATCAGCTGGCCGAGTTTATTAAAGAGGTCTCTGGGATTAAGGTTTTAGAACAACAATTAAAGGATAAATTAAATTTAGACCATGTCGTTGTTGTTCCAGGTGATAGCGATGAGCTTAATTGGGTAAAACAAGAGATGGGAAAAGCATGTGTCCAATATTTGAAAGAACATATGTCGCCGGATCAGGTGATTGCCATTACAGGCGGAACAACGATGGCATCCGTCGCACAAGTGATGACGCCGCTGTCTGGAGCTGATCAGTGCTTATACGTTCCTGCGCGTGGAGGATTAGGTGAAAGAGTTGAAAACCAGGCCAACACGATTTGCGCGGAAATGGCGAAAAAGGCTAGGGGTGACTATCGTCTTTTATATGTACCCGATCCTCTCAGTGAGGAATCCTATCAGACGATAAAAGAAGAACCTTCGATCAAAGAAGTGTTGGACATCATCCGAAACGCGGAAATCGTCATTCACGGAGTCGGCGATGCGCTTACGATGGCAGAACGGAGAAAGACTTCCCCTGAACAATTGGAATTGATCAAAACGTACAACGCGGTAGGCGAAGCTTTTGGTTACTATTTCAATGTGGAGGGTGAGATCGTTCACAAAGTTCGTACGGTCGGTCTGCAATTAGAAGACCTGAAGCGTGCGAAACATGTCATTGCTGTTGCTGGAGGTCGTTCAAAAGCACAAGCCATCTCATCTTATTTCCAACCGGGCCAGAGTAATGTCCTGATCACTGATGAAGGTGCAGCCCAAGAGTTAATAAGGGGTTTATCCCTTTAAATAAATATGATTTCAATCATCCTAAGGAGGAATTTTGCATGACAGTAAGAATTGGTATTAACGGATTTGGACGTATTGGACGTAATGTTTTCCGTGCTGCTTTGAACAACAATGAAGTAGAGGTAGTAGCGGTTAACGACTTGACAGATGCAAATATGCTTGCACACTTGCTTCAATACGATACTGTACACGGTAAGCTTGAGCAAGAAGTGACAACAAACGGTGACAACCTGATTGTCGGCGGAAAAGAAGTTAAAGTACTTTCTGAAAAAGATCCAGCTCAACTTGGTTGGGGAGATCTTGGCGTAGATATCGTTATCGAATCTACAGGTCGCTTCACTCAGCGTGACGATGCGAAGAAACACTTGGATGCAGGCGCTAAGAAAGTCGTTATCTCTGCTCCAGCGAAGCAAGAAGACCTTACAGTCGTTATGGGTGTAAACGAAGACCAGTACGACAAAGATTCTCACCACGTTATCTCTAACGCTTCTTGCACAACGAACTGCTTGGCTCCATACGCAAAAGTTCTTGACGAGAAGTTCGGTCTTAAGCGCGGTATGATGACAACTGTTCACTCTTACACGAACGACCAACAGATCCTTGATCTTCCACACAAAGATTACCGTCGTGCTCGTGCAGCTGCTGAGAACATCATCCCAACGACAACTGGTGCTGCACAAGCCGTTGCAAAAGTTCTTCCACACCTTGATGGCAAGCTTAGCGGTATGGCTATGCGTGTACCAACATCCAACGTTTCAATCGTAGACTTGGTTGCTGAGCTTGATAAAGATGTAACAGCTGAAGAAGTGAACGAAGCTCTTCGCGCAGAAGCTGAAGGAAACCTTAAAGGAATCCTTGGCTACAGTGACGAGCCACTTGTTTCTACGGACTACAATGGCAACACTCACTCTTCTATCATTGATGGTCTTTCTACACTAATCCTTGAAAACAATATGGTTAAAATTGTTTCTTGGTATGACAACGAAACTGGTTACTCCAACCGTTGTGTAGACTTGGCTGTATACCTTAAAAACCAAGGCTTGTAATATCTGAGCCGTTTTAGAAAATACTATGAAAAAGCTGGAAAGGAGGAGGTCTCAGGTCCTCCTCCTTTATCCATGTTTTTTCGCATCCTGCTTATCGGCGTTTCTGCACAATGAAACTGTGGAAACGTACATAAGGGCAGGCGATGAACCTGACCACAAACCAAGGAGGTTGTCATTCTATGAATAAGAAAACAATCCGCGACGTTGAAGTGAACGGTAAAACCGTTTTTTGCCGTGTTGACTTCAATGTACCGATGAGCGAGGGAGAGGTCACAGACGACACTCGAATTAAAGCTGCCCTCCCTACAATCAAGCACCTGACTGGAAACGGTGCGAAAGTCATTCTTGCCAGTCACCTTGGACGTCCAAAAGGGGAAGTTGTCGAAGACCTTCGTCTTGATCCTGTAGCCAAGCGTCTGAGCGATGTTCTGGGACAAACCGTTACAAAAACGGATGAAGTATACGGCGGTGAAGTGAACAAAGCCATTTCTGAAATGGAAAACGGAGATGTTCTTCTGATCGAAAACGTACGCTTCAACCCTGGCGAAGAGAAGAATGATGCGGAATTAGCAAAAGCCTTTGCAGACATGGCTGACCTCTATGTAAACGATGCTTTCGGTGCTGCCCACCGTGCGCATGCTTCTACAGCAGGTGTTGCTGAGCATATTCCTGCCGTTGCTGGTTTCCTGATGGAGAAAGAAATCAACGTTCTAGGTAAGGCGCTGTCTAATCCTGAGCGTCCATTCACAGCCATCATTGGTGGTGCGAAAGTGAAAGATAAGATCGGCGTCATTGACAACTTGATTGATAAAGTCGATAACTTGATCATCGGTGGAGGTCTTGCCTACACATTCGTAAAAGCCCTGGGTCACGAAATCGGTAAGTCCCTACTGGAAGAAGATAAAATAGATCTAGCTAAAGAATATATGAAGAAAGCAGAAGAAAAAGGCGTCAATTTCCTTATGCCTGAAGATGTCGTCGTTGCTGATGATTTCTCTGATTCTGCAAACAAGAAAGAAGTCGGAATCGACAGCATCCCAGCCGACTGGGAAGCACTGGATATCGGTCCGAAAACGAGAGAAAAATATGCAGAAGTCATTAAAGATTCTAAATTGGTCATCTGGAACGGACCAATGGGCGTCTTTGAAATCGAATCTTTTGCTAACGGTACAAAAGCTGTAGCGAACGCTCTTTCTGAAACAGATGGCTACACGGTCATCGGTGGAGGCGACTCTGCAGCAGCCGTAGAGAAATTCGGATATGCAAATGACATGGACCACGTCTCCACAGGTGGCGGGGCTTCCTTGGAATTCATGGAAGGTAAAGATCTTCCTGGTGTATCCTTGTTGAACGATAAATAAAAAGGAGAGGTGAAACCATATGCGTAAAAAAGTAATTGCTGGTAACTGGAAAATGAATAAAAACCACCGTGAAGCGGAAGATTTTATTCAAACAGCTAAAAACGAAGTTCCTTCCTCTGAGCAGGTAGAATCGGTTGTTTGTGCTCCATTTCCTTTTCTACAAAAACTGGTAGAAGAAACTGAAGGTACAAGTCTTAAAATCGGTGCCCAGAACATGCACTTTGAAGAAAGCGGTGCGTTTACTGGTGAAGTAAGCCCGGTCATGCTGAAAGAACTTGGCGTTTCTTACGTCGTACTTGGCCACTCCGAGCGTCGCGAAATCTTCAAGGAAACTGATGAAGAGGTAAACAAAAAAGTTCATGCTGCATTTAACCACGGCTTGACACCAATCATTTGTGTAGGGGAATCTCTAGAACAACGTGAAGCAAATGAAACGATGAACGTTGTTGAGACACAAGTGAAAAAAGCATTGGACGGCCTGACAAATGACCAATGTGCAGAGACAATCATTGCTTATGAGCCGATCTGGGCGATTGGCACAGGTCGTACAGCGACATCTGAACAAGCGAATGAAGTTTGCACTCACATTCGTAAAGTCGTCAGTGATTATGTAAGTGCGGATGCAGCGGAAGCTGTTCGCATTCAATATGGTGGCAGCGTGAAGCCTGCAAACGTTGATGAACTACTATCTCAGTCCGACATCGATGGTGCTCTAGTAGGAGGAGCCAGCCTTGAAGCTGATTCTTTCCTAAAACTAGTGGAGGCAGGTAAGAATGAGTAAGCAGAACCTTGCTGCCTTAATCATCCTTGACGGCTACGCTCTTCGTGATGAAGAGAAAGGCAATGCTGTCAAACAAGCGAACACACCAAACTTTGATCGTTACTGGAACCAATTCCCGCATTCTCAATTAACGGCATGCGGGGAAGCTGTCGGACTGCCAGAAGGTCAAATGGGTAACTCTGAAGTCGGACACTTGAACATCGGCGCAGGTCGTGTCGTTTATCAAAGTCTGACAAGAATTAACCTTTCCATCCGTGAAGGGGACTTCTTTGAAAATGAAGTGTTGCTGAACGCGGTTCGTGAAGCAAAGGCGAAAAGTAAAGCTCTTCATATTTTCGGTCTTTTATCTGATGGCGGGATTCACAGCCATATCGACCATATGATTGCTACCTTGAAACTGGCTAAAGAAGAAGGTCTTGAAAAAGTCTATATTCACGCTTTTCTTGATGGCCGTGATGTAGGTCAGCAATCGGCTAAGACTTATATCAAACAGGCGCTAGAAGCGATTGAAGAAGTAGGCGTAGGGCAAATCGCTACCCTTTCCGGACGTTACTATGCGATGGATCGTGACAATCGCTGGGAACGTGTGAAAAAAGCTTATGATGCCATCGCCTACGGTGAGGGTCCAACGTACAAGGATCCAATCAAGGCAATTGATGATTCTTATGAGCAGGAAGTGTACGATGAGTTTGTTGAACCTGTTGTCTTAACAGATGAGGACAACAACCCGATCGGCACGGTGGAAGATGAAGACAGTGTTATTTTCTTCAATTTCAGACCGGATCGCGCCATCCAACTTTCTCGTACATTCGCAAACGACGACTTTGATGGTTATGAGCGTGGTGACAAAGCACCGAAGAATCTTCACTTTGTGGGGATGACTCAATACAGCGACCAGGTCAAAAGTAAGATTGCTTTCCCACCGAATGACTTGAAAAACACCGTCGGGGAAGTTCTCGCTGACAATGATATGAAACAGTTGCGTATTGCGGAGACAGAGAAGTATCCACACGTGACGTTCTTCATGAGTGGTGGTCGTGAAAAAGAATTCGAAGGGGAAGAGCGCATCCTCATCGATTCTCCGAAAGTTGCGACGTATGACCTGCAGCCGGAAATGAGTGCTTATGAAGTTACAGATGCACTTCTTGATGCACTGGATGCAGAGAAACACAACGCGATTATTTTAAACTTTGCCAATCCTGATATGGTTGGACACTCAGGGATGCTTGAGCCGACCATTAAAGCGATTGAAGCCGTAGATGAATGCTTAGGTAAGATCGTAGATAAGATCCATGAAAAAGGTGGACATGCGATCATTACAGCTGACCATGGGAACTCTGATGAGGTGACGACCTTGGATGGAGACGCTATGACAGCTCATACGACAAACCCTGTACCCGTCATTGTAACGAAAGATGGGGCGGAACTCCGTGATGGAGGAATTCTTGGTGATCTTTCACCAACATTGCTAGAACTATTGAACGTTGAACAACCTGAAGAAATGACAGGAAAATCACTAATTAAAAAATAAGGGAGAGATATTCATGCCTTACATTACTGACGTATATGCACGTGAAGTCCTTGACTCTCGTGGTAACCCGACTGTTGAAGTAGAAGTTTATACAGAATCAGGAGCTTTCGGTACAGCACTTGTTCCAAGTGGTGCTTCTACTGGTGAATACGAAGCAGTAGAGCTTCGTGATGGTGACAAAGAACGTTACCTTGGCAAAGGTGTACAAAACGCTGTGGATAACGTAAACGAAAAAATTGCTCCAAACCTTCTTGGTATGGACGTGACTCAACAAGTGATCATCGACCAAATGATGAGAGAACTTGATGGTACAGAAAACAAAGGTAACCTTGGCGCAAACGCGATCCTTGGTGTATCCATGGCGGTTGCACACGCGGCTGCAGACGTTGTAGGTCTTCCACTTTACAAGTATCTTGGAGGATTCACAGCGGCTACCCTTCCAACACCAATGATGAACATTCTGAACGGTGGAGAGCACGCAGACAACAACGTAGATATTCAGGAATTCATGATCATGCCAGTTGGTGCGCCAACTTTCAAAGAAGCTCTACGCATGGGTGCAGAAATTTTCCACTCACTTAAAAAAGTTCTTGGAAGCAAAGGATATAACACTGGCGTAGGTGATGAAGGTGGCTTCGCTCCAGACTTAGGTTCCAACGAAGAAGCTCTATCTACAATCATCGAAGCGATCGAAGCTGCTGGCTACAAGCCTGATGCTGAAGTGAAGCTTGCGATGGACGTTGCCTCTTCTGAGATTTATGAAGATGGCAAGTACAACCTGAAAGGTGAAGGTGTTGTACGTACGTCTGAAGAAATGGTTGATTGGTATGAAGAGCTTGTGAACAAGTATCCAATCGTTTCAATCGAAGATGGTCTTGACGAAAACGACTGGGAAGGAACGAAACTTCTTACAGACCGTATCGGAGACCGCGTACAGCTTGTCGGTGACGACCTGTTCGTAACTAACACAGAGAAGCTGGGCCGTGCGATTGAAGAAGGCGTTGGCAACTCCATTCTAATCAAAGTGAACCAAATCGGTACACTTACAGAAACATTTGAAGCGATCGAAATGGCGAAGCGCGCAGGTTACACTGCTGTCATCTCTCACCGTTCTGGTGAAACAGAAGATGCAACCATCGCGGACATCGCTGTTGCGACAAATGCAGGACAAATCAAAACAGGTGCTCCTTCCCGTACGGACCGTGTGGCGAAGTACAACCAGCTTCTTCGTATTGAAGACCAGCTGCTTGGAACAGCGACATACGCTGGCGAGAAAGCATTCTACAACTTGAATAAATAAGTTTTAAAATGAGCCTCTCTGATGATTCAGAGAGGCTTTTTTCTATGATATGATGGAACATATATTCAGGGAGTAGGAGAACCAGAAGATATGAAAAGATTCATTCAGATCATTTTATTCTTGATGCTAGGCTATGCATTATATACGGGGTATTCCGTGTGGACCTATGGAGATGAAAAAGCATCATCAGAAGCCGATGCAGCCATTGTCCTCGGTGCCGCCCAATGGAATGGAAAGCCAAGTCCTGTTTTTGAGGGGCGTTTGAAGCAGGGGATTGAGTTGTATAAAGAAGAACAAGTTGAATACTTGATTCTCACAGGTGGTAAAAGTGAACAAGCAGCCTCTTCTGAAGCAGAAGTAGGAAAAGACTATGCGATGGATCATGGAGTAAAAGAAGAGGATATTCTGTTTGAGGATCGATCACTAATCACCGAAGATAACTTGAGTAATGCGAAAGAAGTCAGTCATGAAAAAGGAATCCGTTCTTTTTTAATTGTCAGCGACCAATTTCATTTGAAAAGAGCTGTGGCTATGGCTGAGAAACTGGATATGGAGGTCGAAGGTGTCCCGACTGAGTATTCAGCATATAAAAGTATGGAAACGAAAGTGCCATTCTTCTTGCGTGAATGGGGCTATTGGATGGGACAACCTGTGACAAAGTTGATCATGTTGTGAGGTGTACGTGATGGAATTGATGGAAGCGATTCGGACCCGCCGCTCGATTCATGAATATAAAGAGGAAAAAGTGGATCATGAAGTACTGTCACGTATTTTTGGTGAAGCTGCATGGGCGCCTAACCATCGGATGAAAGAGCCGTGGCATATACGATTATACCAGGATAAAGGGAAAGAAGCGTATGCCCAGGCCGTAATGAAAAGTTATCAAAGGCAAGGGTTCTTTGATGGCTATGACTTAAACAAAACCCAAAGACTGCAGGACGGAATTCAGGACTTCTTATTAAATATTCCTCATCACGCTTTGATTTATATGGAAAGAGATGAGGATATTCGAAAGTATGAAGAAGATTATGCCGCTGTTTGTGCCTATATACAAAATGTTCAGCTTTTGGCATGGGAAGCAGGCGTAGGCGTTCTTTGGACGACGAGTCCATATTTGCATGATAATCAATTTTATCAAGATATTGGGCTGGACAGCCAGCGTTTTAAATTGGTTTCTGTGTTACAGATGGGCTACCCTAAAAGAATTCCGAAGCCGAAGATACGCACACCGATACAGAAAAAACTTTCCCTGTATGATGGAAAAGAAAAAAGCTGACGCTATGGTTAAGCGTCAGCTTTTTTATGCTCATCTTTATGATGTTTGTCGTCTGGTAACGGGTCAACGGTGTGCTTGTAATCGTAGCCTTTAGAGACAGCCATACCGAACATGGCGGCAATCCCTAAAACAATGGCGATACATACAATCAAGATCACAGTAAATGTCATGGAAACACATCTCTTTCTCATGAACTAGCCGAAAGGAAGTCGGCACACACCTATTGTCCCACACTCATACTACAAATACTACTTCGTTTGTGTTTTTTCTTTAACAAAAGCCACAACTTCTTCTGCTGTACCCATAGAAAGGATTTCTTCTTTATAAGAAGTCCATTCCTTCCTGGATAGATCTCTGATCTGCGTACGGGCAGGCAGGATGGATGTTGCACTCATGCTGAATTCATCCAAACCAAGTCCAAGTAGAAGCGGAATGGCAATTTCATCTCCAGCCATTTCCCCGCACATGCCAGCCCATTTGCCTTCCGCATGTGCTGCTTCGATCACATTGTTGACGAGGTTGAGAATCGCCGGGTTGTAAGGCTGATACAAGTAAGACACGCGTTCGTTCATACGGTCTGCTGCCATTGTATATTGAATCAAGTCATTGGTACCAATACTGAAGAAATCGACTTATTTAGCGAACTGACGGGCAATCACTGCTGTTGCAGGAATTTCAACCATCATTCCGACTTCGATTTCATCTGAAACATCATGACCTTCTTCCTTAAGGTTCGCGCGCTCTTCGTCAAGGATCGCTTTAGCTTGACGGAATTCTTCCAGCGTAGCAATCATAGGGAACATGATTTTCAAGTTTCCGTGGACGCTGGCACGTAGCAATGCACGAAGCTGAACGCGGAAAATATCGTCGCGCTCCAGGCAAAGGCGGATCGCACGGTAACCAAGGAATGGGTTCATTTCCTCAGGAAGATCCAAGTAGTCAAGCTCCTTGTCTCCACCGATATCCAGTGTACGTACGACGACTGGCTTGTCTCCCATTTGCTTCAACACAGAAGAGTAAGCATCGAACTGCTCTTCCTCTGTCGGAAGCTGGCTTTTGCCCATATAAAGGAATTCTGTACGGTAAAGGCCGACACCTTCGCCTCCGTTGTTCAGAACGCCTTCAACGTCGTCAGGAGTTCCAATGTTGGCTACAAGTTCTACGTGATCGCCTTCAGAAGTGACGGTCGCTTCATCTTTAAGCTTCGCCCATTCTTGTTTCTGCTTCTCGAAATCGTCCTGTTTTTGCTTGTATTCTGCAATTTGATCTTCGCTAGGGTCAATGATGACATCACCATTGATTCCGTCGACGATGATCATGGTATCCTTTCCAGCCTGGGAAGTGATATTTTTCGTTCCAACGACTGCAGGGATCTCAAGAGAACGAGCCATGATGGCCGAGTGAGACGTCCGGCCTCCGATATCAGTTGTGAAGCCTTTTACGTATTGTTTGTTCAATTGAGCGGTATCGGAAGGTGTCAAATCGTCTGCGACGATGACAACTTCTTCATTGATGAGCGCAGGATCCGGGAATGTCACACCAAGAAGGTGGGCCATTACACGTTTTGTTACGTCCTGGATGTCTGCCGCACGTTCGCGCATGTATTCATTATCCATGCCTTTGAACATGTCAATGAACATGTTTGCCGTCTCAGAAAGAGCCGCTTCTGCGTTAACATTTTCGCTCTTGATCTTATCTTCAATCGGTTGAATCAATTCTGGATCGCTCAAGACCAATAGGTGAGCAGAAAAGATTTCCGCGTGTTCATCACCTAAAGATTTTCTTGTATGTTCTTTAATTTTTTCCAGCTCTGATTTTGATGTATCCAGAGCCTCATGCAGGCGTTTGACTTCTTGTTCCGGCTGATCAATATCTTTCTTATCGAAAGAAAGGTCCGGAGCTTCCAAGCGGTACACTTTTGCAATGGCAATTCCGCTGGAAGCTGCAATACCTTGAAGCTGTGTCATGCTGTTATTCCCCCAAGCCTTCGTTCTTCATTGTTGTTTCCAAATGGTCGACCGCTTCTTGTTCGTCACTGCCTTCCGCTGTGATTTTGACTTCAGCGTCTGCAGGGATCCCAAGACTCATGATTCCCATGATGGATTTGAGATTTACGGATTTTTCTTTGTAATGTAGGTTGATATCAGACTCGTACTTTCCTGCATTTTGTACAAGTACTGTTGCTGGACGAGCGTGAACACCGTCGGACGATGTAATTTTAAATGTTTTCTCTACCATTATAATTCCTCCTTAAAAACATGCTATTGTTTATGAGTTACCCTAACTTTATTATTTTAAGCCTTTTGGAGGTCTTTTTTCAAGAATCCTACAACAATTGCTGAAAGAATTGCACCGGCAATGATTGCCACTAGATAAAGGACGATTTGCATGAACCCACCTTCTACGAGCGGAGCAACAATAATACCGCCGTGCGGGGCGCGCAGCCCGATTCCGAATAACATGGTCAGCATACCAGTCAAAGCACTACCTGCGACCATGGATGGGATGACACGAGCGGGATCCGCTGCGGCGAATGGGATTGCTCCTTCTGTGATGAAGAATGCTCCAAGTGGGTAAGCGGCTTTCCCTGTTTCACGCTCTTGTTTCGTGAATTTATTTTTGAAAAGGGTCGTTGCTAAGCCCATCGCAAGTGGTGGAACCATGCCACCAGCCATCGCAGCTGCTATAAATGTATAGTTCCCTGCATCAAGTGCCGCAATTCCGAATGTGTAGGCAGCCTTGTTTACTGGACCTCCCATATCAACAGCCATCATGCCACCGACAATTAATCCAAGCAGAGCTAAGTTGGATCCGCTCATACTTTCTAAGAAACCGAATAGAGCCGTGTAGACACTAGTCAACGCAGGGTTAATTAGTAACATGATCATTCCTGTTCCGAAAATCGCAAGGACCGGATAGAAAAGGACCGTTTTCATACCATCAAGAATTGCTGGTAAACCTTCTAACCATTTCTTAATAAGCAATGTCAGATAACCAGCTAAGAAACCGGCAATGAGACCGCCTAAGAAGCCAGATCCATTACCCGCACCTTCGACCGTCTGTGTTATAGCAATAAAACCACCAATCATACCAGGAGCAAAACCAGGACGATCAGCGATGCTCATCGCAATAAAACCGGCCAAGACAGGGACGAGCAAGAAGAAGGCAGCATCTCCGCCAATAGTACTTAGCATTTGTGCGAACCGATTATCAGACTCAATACCGAAAAAGAAGGAGATGGCAATTAAAATTCCGCCACCAACAACGAATGGAAGCATGTTCGAAACACCATTCATCAAGTGTTTATAGACACCTTTGCGCTGACCTTTTTCATCCGATGTATCTTTATTGCTTCCACCACCTTGATAAACAGGAGCATCTTTATTTACTGCTTTGTTAATCAATTCTTTTGGTTCGTGAATCGCTTTTGCGACCGGAACTTCAATAACGGGCTTGCCATTGAATGGTTCCATATCGACTTTCGTATCTGCTGCAACGATAATGGCGTCCGCTTCTGCAATATCTTCCTTGGTCAGTCGGTTCTTTATACCGCCAGATCCATTGGTTTGCACTTTAATGTTCACACCCATTTCCTTTGCAGTAGCTTTCAATTTATCAGCGGCCATAAAAGTGTGAGCAATACCGGTTGGACATGCAGTGACGGCCAGTATCTTTCCTGCTGGCTGATCTGCCGTATCTTCATCACCATCTTCTTCTGCTTCTTTTGCGTTAATGGCTTCGATGACATCAGCTTCCGTTTTGGCTGCTTCCAGTTGTTCACGGAATTTATTATCCATTAAAAAGGAAGAAAGACGTGATAGTGTTTCTAAGTGTGTGTTGTTAGCGCCTTCAGAAGCTGCAATCATGAAAAAGAGGTTCGTCGGCTGTCCGTCCAAGGATTCATAATCTAATCCATCCTGCGACCTTCCAAAAGCGATGGCAGGATCCTTTACGGCAGAAGTTTTCGCGTGCGGGATGGCAATTCCTTCTCCAATTCCTGTGGTGCTTTGCTCTTCCCGAGCCTCAATGGCTTGCTTGAAATCATCGCGATCATTCAGCTTACCGGCACGGTCCAATTGACCGACAAGCTCATCGATTGCTTCTGGCTTGGAAGAGGCAGACATATTCAATACGATGGTTTCTTTCGTCAGTAAATCTGTAATTTTCATGGTGATTCACTCCCCTTAGTTTATATTGGAAACGTGGATTTCAGTCAGCAACCGTTCTACATCTTCTTTTTGACAAAGGTCATCCTGAAAAGCTGTGGCACTTCCTGAAGCCACACCATAACGGAAAGCTTGTTCAATTGGTTCGTCTTTTTCCAGTCCTGCTAGAAAACCCGATACAACGGAATCTCCCGCTCCGACAGAGTTTTTCACATGACCTTGAGGTACATTGGCGAACATTTCCTGGTTTCGCCCCACATAAACAGCGCCCTCTCCGCCCATGGATACAATGACGTGCTCAACGCCTTGTTGGATTAACTTCCTTCCGTAAAGGGCTGCCTTTTCTTTTGTATCTATCTCAACGTTGAAAAGCTCACCCAATTCATGATGGTTCGGTTTCAATAGGAAGAGCGGGTGGCCGAGCAATTGTTCCAATGCTTTCCCTGACGTATCGGCAACGACTTTTGTTCCATTTTCAGCACAGATTGAAGCCATGGTTATATAAAAGTCGGACGGCAGGGAAGAGGGAAGACTTCCTGCTAGTACAAGTGTGTCTTTATTTGAAAGGTTTTTCACTTGCTCTAAAAGTTCTTCCTGTAAAGGTTCTGATATTTCCGCTCCAGGGCCGTTGATTTCTGTTTCGTTGTTACTTTTCAACTTCACGTTTACTCTTGTCGTTTGTGATGTTTCGATAAAAGCATGGTCAATGGCTTCCTGATTTAAAAACTGTTGGACAAAAGCACCTGTAAAGCCGCCGATATACCCGAGCGCTTTGGTTTTGACACCAAGGCGGTTCATGACACGAGAAACGTTTATGCCTTTCCCCCCAGGGTAATAGAAGGTTTCTTTTGCCCGGTTCAAAGCCCCTGCTTCAAATGCTTCAACGTTCATGATGTAATCGATGGAAGGGTTTAATGTACACGTGTAAATCATGTTGTCACAACCTTTATATTCGTTTTCTTACGATAGTCTTCAATTGATGCACCATTATAATCTGTAATGATTTCTGCTTCTGATAGATTAGAGAACTTCATGAAAGCGACCTTCTCAAATTTGGAATGATCGGCAAGGACGTAACGATTCTTCGATAAGTTCAACGTCATCTGTTTAATCGCCGCTTCTTCGGGATCGGGTGTTGTGTACCCATCCTGCAGGGTGACTCCGTTCGCTCCCATGAAACATTGGTCGAAGCGGTATTGTTGAAGGTTTTGAATCGCACCGGCTCCGACGACCGCGCCTGTCTGGTGTTTAACAAGACCGCCAAGGACGTAGGTTTTGATCTGATGGGTGTTCAAGGCATCCAGGTGACTCAAACCATTCGTTACGACAATGATATTTTTCTCTTTAAGGAAAGGAATCATTTCAAAAGTGGTCGAACCAGCATCAATGAAAATACAGTCTCCCTCCTGCACCAGGGAAGCGGCGAATTGGGCGATCGCTTGTTTTTCGCTGTGAAACTTTGTGACTTTTTCCCTCATTGTCGGTTCTTCACTCGCGGAGCTTCTTAATGACGCTCCCCCATGGACGCGCCTTAAGAGTCCTTGTTCTTCCAACTGATCTAAATCACGGCGGATGGTCGATTCTGATGCACCTGTCACTTCAACTAAACGTTTGATTTTGGATGTATGATCGTTTTTGACTGTTTTTAATATAAGTTGTTGGCGTTCTGGTGTAAGCACGTTCCTACACTCCTTGCATGTCTTCTATATTTATAATAAAAGAAAACCCTTACAAAAATCAACCATAAACTTTCAAAATCAATCAAAACCATTCATAACTGTTCAAAGATGAGCAGGTGGAATAAGATTAAGATTTTATATCACCCTTATAAGAAGCGGTCCGTACCCAAAGAATCTTCTGCAAAAATAATTTGTCCTTTCTATCATTAAATAAGTTTTATTTCCTATACGACATTCTCTTTTTTTCAGTTCGTCCGTTACCTGTGTATAAACCTTTTATGAATTTAGAATAAGCTTGCTGATGAAAGGCTTTTATGCTACATTTAAACTAGTTATCTGTACGTTTTTAGGAGGTGTGGGCACATCATGGAAACACTTGCAATTACTTTACTAACCATCAACACGATTGCAATGATCGTCCTTGTACTATTGCAATCCGGAAAGAGTGCCGGTCTTTCAGGAGCGATTTCTGGCGGAGCGGAACAACTATTTGGGAAGCAGAAAGCACGGGGAATTGACGCAGTGTTGCACAAAGCAACGGTAGTAACAGGCGTTCTTTTCTTTGTTTTAGCTTTCTTAACTGCATATATCCTCGGTTAATCAAAAAAACTGCGCTTCATAAAATGAAGCGCAGTTTTTTATGTTCTCCTAATTCAAATCTCAACTAGCGCTAAAGCTCCTGATTGTGGAAGGCTCAGTTTCGAGATAACCGGGCTTCGTTTGCCGTATTTGGAGTCAGGGGTGGTTGGGAAGCCACTCGCTTTCCTATGGGGGAGCGCCGAGCTTCCTCGGACTGCGTCCTGCGGGATCTCGCCTATCTCCTTCTCCCACGGGAGTCTCGCAGCTTCTCAACCACCCCATTCCACGTAAGGAAGAAACGAACCCCTAAACCGAGAGGGAGTGTCTCCCACTCTTCCCTCCTAAGCACGGATAAAGCGCTCTTTATCAGGCTTTTATTTTCTGAATTCAGGCTGGGGAGAGTGATTATTATCCACTTACCTTAATCATACAAGCTGATTTTTCCAGAAGTGGTTTCGAGAATCTTACATTGCAAAGGGGCGGAGGGGAATGGGGAGACTCCTGCAGGAAAAAAGTGCTTGGTGAGACCCCGCAGAGCGAAGCTCGAGGAGGCTCAAGAGAATAGAGGAAGTTCGATTAAGTTCGGCACGTCCTGTGCCAACATCGAACGACCCCACTTCGTGTGGGGCCCCGCGGAAAGCGATTCATTCCCCGCAGCCCCATCCATTCAAAAAACATCTCGAAACTGAGTCTTAAAGAATCCTGCCATTTAGTTAAATAATAAGGGTACAAGGTTATTGAGGTTCAAAATGTGCCAGGGCAACTTAATTTTGGTAAAATAGAATACATTGCACTTTAGAATGAAATCTTAAAAACAGGACATAGATGAAGTAAGGAGAGAATGACATGAAAATTAAACAACCTCAGCCATTTACGTTTGAGGAAGGAGAACGTGCGGTATTATTACTACATGGTTTTACTGGTCACTCTGCCGATGTGCGGATGCTTGGCCGGTTTTTACAAAAGCACGGCTATACGACACATGCACCTATTTATGCAGGGCATGGACAAGAGCTTGAGGCATTGATCGAGGCAAGGCCTGAAGATTGGTGGGCGGATGTTCAAAACGCCTTGAACCATTTGCGCGAGCTTGGGTATGAGAAAATTGCTGTCGCCGGATTGTCACTTGGAGGCGTCCTTGGCCTGAAACTTGCTTATTCGGAACCAATCAAAGGAATCATTACGATGTGTTCCCCGATGTTTTTTGACAATGAGAAACAATTAACCCAAGGTTTTGAATTCAAAGCAAGGCAGTATAAACAACTAGAAGGAAAAGATAAAGAAACTATCGATCGCGAAGTAGAGGAGCTTCTGGATGAATCAAAAGAGATGTTCAAGCAGTTGGGCGGATTTATTACAGAGGTTCATGACGAAGTCGATCAAATTTATACTCCTACCTTTGTTGTACAAGCAGAAAATGATGAAATGATTAACACAGAAAGTGCAAACTATATTTATGAACAAGTAGAAGCTGATCAAAAAGATATTAAATGGTACAAAAACTCTGGTCACGTGATCACAATGGATAAGGAAAAAGAGCAGCTGCACGAAGACGTCCTCGCTTTCCTAGAGTCTCTGGACTGGTCATGACGCCGGAGTCTTGTCCTTCATTTAAAAGGAGGTAAGACAATTGAGTATAGAGTTAAAACAGCAAATTTTAGACTTTTTCAAAGAAACAGCATCAAAACCACTATCTGTACAAGAACTTGAAGAGACATTAGAACTTGGGAGTTCTGATGAATTCAAGGACCTCATGAAGGTACTGAATGAGCTTGAGGAAGAGGGAGAGCTTGTGCGGACGCGTAAAAACCGCTTTGGTCTTCCGGAGAAGATGAACCTGATTCGAGGACGTATTCAAATGCATGCGAAAGGCTTCGCTTTTCTAATCCCTGATGAGGAAGACAAGGATGATGTGTACATTCATCATTCCGACCTTCATTCAGCCATGAACAATGATAAAGTTCTCGTCCGTATTGAAAAACGGAAAGAGGATGGGACGCGGCCGGAAGGTACGGTCATCCGTATTTTGGAAAGGGCCACGACGCGTGTCGTTGGAACATATGAATCCAGCCGCAATTTCGGTTTTGTCATTGCCGATGATAAGCGGATTCCAAATGATATCTTCATTCCGAAGAGTCAGAACAATGGCGCCATCGATGGACATAAAGTGATCGTGAATATAACGAAGTTCCCGGAAGATCGTATGAGTGCTGAAGGGGAAATCGTAGAAATTCTCGGCCATAAAAATGACCCTGGCATTGATATCATCTCCATCATTTATAAGCATGGCATCAAAGTGGACTTTCCTGAGGAAGTGTTGCAACAAGCGGCAGACACGCCGGATGAAATCCACCCAGATGAAATCAAAAACCGCCGCGATCTGCGTGATGAAATGATCGTTACGATTGATGGAGCGGACGCTAAGGACCTTGATGATGCCGTCATGGTCAAAAAGCTTGATAACGGCAACTATAAACTCGGCGTTTCCATTGCTGATGTCACCTATTATGTTGAAGAAGGCTCTCCGATCGATCAGGAAGCGAGGGAACGTGCGACGAGTGTGTATTTAGTGGATCGTGTTATTCCAATGATCCCGCACCGTTTATCCAACGGGATCTGTTCCTTGAATCCACAAGTGGATCGTCTGACATTGACTTGTGAAATGGAAATCAACAGCCATGGAGAAGTCGTGAACCACGAAATTTTCCAAAGTGTCATTAAGACCAATGAACGAATGACCTATAAAGATGTGAACAGCATTTTACAGGACGAAGATCCTGAATTGATCAAAAAATATGAAGAGCTTGTGCCGATGTTCAGAGATATGGAGAAGCTGGCGAGTATTTTGAGAGGAAAAAGAATGGGTCGCGGAGCCATTGATTTTGACTTTAAAGAAGCCGGAGTGGTCGTTGATGAAGAAGGTAAAGCTGTCGATGTCCGCTTGCGTGAGCGTTCTGTCGCAGAGCGTTTGATTGAAGAATTCATGTTGGCTGCGAACGAAACTGTAGCTGAACATTTCCACTGGATGGATGTTCCGTTCATTCACCGTATTCACCAGGATCCGGATGAAGATAAGCTCCAGAACTTTTTTGAGTTTGTTGCCAATATGGGGTATTCAGTAAAAGGAACGGCCGATAATGTGCATCCGCAGGCTTTACAGAAGGTGCTGGAAGAAGTTAAGGGCACACAGGAAGATATGATTATCTCGAAACTGATGCTGCGTTCCATGCAGCAGGCGAAGTATGACCCTCAAGGTCTCGGTCACTTCGGATTGGCCACAGATTTCTACACTCACTTCACTTCCCCGATCCGTCGGTATCCGGACTTGATCGTCCACCGTCTGATCCGCACTTACTTGGTTGAAGAGAAGCTGGATTACAAGACACGGAAACATTGGAAAGATCAAATGCCTGAAATCGCCCGCCATTCTTCAGAAATGGAACGAGCGGCAGTGGATGCAGAACGAGAAACGGATGATTTGAAAAAGGCAGAATTCATGCAGGATAAAATCGGAGAAGAATATGAAGGTGTTATCAGTTCAGTGACCAGCTTTGGAATGTTCGTCGAACTTCCGAACACCGTTGAAGGACTGGTGCACGTTAGTACATTGACCGACGATTATTATCATTACCATGAAAAGCAATATGCCATGATTGGTGAACGCACAGGGAATGTTTACCGTATCGGCGATGAAGTAACCATCAAGGTTACGAATGTCAATATTGATGAGCGAGTGGTTGATTTCGAAATTGATGGCATGAAACCGAGGAAAGAACGGAAACGCCCAGAGCGTCCGAAACAGATCAAGTCCAAAGGACCGGATCGCAAAAAAGAGAAGAAGAAAAACAAACAAAAAGGGAACAAACCTTTTTACAGAAACAAGGGCGTTAAAAAAGGAAGCAAAAAGAAAAAATAAGAAAAACGCGCGAAATCATTCGCGCGTTTTTTAGTGAAGTTTTATGCACTGATCGTATTTTGAACAGTGGCTACATCTTGTTCATTCAAATAGCGTGCCGAATTGGTAAGGTCCAGATTTACGAAACGGGACCACTGAGACAATTCATCGGCTTCCACGAGGTGGTTATTCATGATGCTGCCTCCGTTTTCAGCGCAAATGTGATAAGAAACAAAAAGTTTCCCCTGCATCAATTCGCGATCGTGAGAGACAGATACGATTGTCCATTGATCTTTATCTGTTTGTTCCCAATCAGATGCGAGGGCATCTTCTGTCGTTAAGGAATAAAAAGTAGGTTCATTATGATCAAAGAAAACAATTTTCCCTTTTTCATCTTTTACGATATATCCGGAACTCTTCCATGTATGACGTTCCAAAGCATGACCTTCATCTAACAGCTGTACGGCTTGCATAAAGTTCATAGTCTTTAATCCTTTCTTGCGTTAAAATTTTTCCTTAGAGGATTCTAAATACTATGAAGGAGCTTGTCAATATATGCAGGAGAATTTTCATAATTGTGGCTTTTTCCAAGAGCCATAAAGAATCCATGGTTCCTGGACATCATAGGCGGTCAGTTCAGGAATGTTCTTAAATCCCTGGTCGGAAAAATCAATCCAGCAACCGACATTATCCGGGTTGTTATTCCAATGATGGAGGATGGTTTCAAACAAGCCGGTTTGAGCATAATGATCGTCCCAAAAGTATTTGACATGAGAATAATCGTATTTTTTTGTATCATTTTTTATGATGACAAACCGGCTTTGATCGGGATTCTCAAAAAAGGAGCAAACCTGTAAATAATCATCGGTGAATAGAGCCTCGTCAAAAGGGAAGGGATAGTAGCATTCGTATGGAAAAGTTCCTAAGGAGTTTTCTTCCAAACCGGTCAACAGGCCGCGCTTTCTTTTTAAATCATGGACAGGATTCCATACAGGACCTGGCGTATGTCCTGTCAACAAATCGGGGCGTTTTAAAATCAGGTAATGTATGATTGGCCCTTGATCGATCCCGAGTTTTTCAAGGACACGTCTTGCAGGTAAATTTCCAAGGTGTGTATTTGCGCCGATCCAGCTTACTCTTGGATCTCTTCTCAATTGATTAACGACAGGCTTGAGTAACTCGGTGGCGTTTCCTTTCATATGAAAGCGGCGATCACTTCGCAGCCGGCCGAGCATAGCGAATTTATCCTGACCAAATAAGCTGTAGCCGCCAACAGCAAGCATCCGTCCATTTTGAAAGAGTCCGAAGAGTTCATGACTGTCAGAAGTGATGAGACGATCAAAAATCCGTACCACATAGTCGTCTTCTATCCCTGTATCCATTTCTTTGAGGGCGGGGTAGTCTTCTATCGTTAATGGTTTTACGTTCATGACTTGTTCCATTCGTTGTATCTCCTTTATCAAGCATGTGCAACTTAATATTCTCACACGCTGACAGAAAAAGTCTATTCAGACAGATCAGATTTCATCCGTTTGATATCAATTGGAAATGACAATGAGTTTTGGTACAATGAAGGGACGCAACAGAGGAGGAAAAGGTATGCCAAGAGGACATGGAAAAACGTTAGCTCAAAATAAAAAAGCCCGTCACGATTTTGCCATAGAAGAAACATTTGAAGCAGGAATCGTTTTACAGGGGACAGAAATCAAATCGATCCGTAATGGACGTTTGAACTTGAAAGACAGCTTTGCCCGCATCAATAAAGGGGAAGTGTATTTACACAACATGCACATTTCTCCATACGAGCAGGGGAATATTTACAACCATGAACCAACACGGGCACGTAAGCTGTTGCTGCACCGAAAGGAAATCAACCAACTGATTGGTCAAACCCAGCAGAAAGGTTATTCTCTAGTTCCATTGAAAGTATATATTAAGAATGGTGTGGCTAAAGTGCTTGTTGGAGTTGGTCGAGGCAAGAAGAAATATGATAAGCGAGAAGATCTGAAGCGTAAACAACAGAAGCGTGAGATCGACCGTGCAATCAAGGACAGCCTTCGCTAATGCATACCCCCTTGAAAAATATTATATTTCTGCTATAATAGTATTTGTCGTCAACACGACATGGATTAACAGCTTGACTGTTATCCCTTAATCCTAACGGGGACGTTACGGATTCGACGGGGATAGGTCGAGCTCGGGTTGCGAGTCGAGCGACGCCTCGTAAAACCGTCATTTGCCTAAATATAACTGGCGAATCTAACGAAAACCTAGCTGTAGCTGCGTAAGTAGACTATAGCTGATCCTTCCTGGCATCGCCCATGTGCTAGATGAAGGGTCTCAAACTAAAGTGGGCTACGCGTTTTTCCACCGCCTGAGGAAAAACGAAGAGAACAATCAGGCTAGCTCCTCGGAAGCCTGTTGGTAGGCTGAAGAGGCAGTGAACTATAATATATCAACTACACTCGTAGAAGCCCGAGTGCCGATATCTCCGGACGTGGGTTCGACTCCCACCGTCTCCACCAATACATACATTGGTGGTTTTTTTATGCTTTAATTTTCTTTCAAGGGAATGTAACTCCTTCATGATGCCCCCTTAATAAAACCTTCTCCTTCCTTCATACTCATTGCTAAAAATGATTTCCATTCATAACTAAGATGAAATTTTTGTATTTATAACAGAATAAATTTGGTAAAATATTCTTAAGGAAGCCTTTAGCAAAACGAGCGAAGGAAAAGTATCTTCGAAAAGCTAGGGTCTTTTTTTATAAGAACACACGGAAGCGTTTTCAATTTTATTGTGAAGCTATTCTATTCATAAATATTTCTTTGAAGGAGCGAATTCTAATGTCACAAAAAATTTTAGTACCGATTGATGGTTCAGATTTCTCGATAAGAGCTTTACAACATGCAATGGAAATAGCGAAAGCAATGGATGCAGAGATTCTCCTTTTAAATGTTCAATATAATTACAATTCCCCTAATATCAATCGGTTTGTAAGCAGAGAAGAAGTGCGTAAGTATCAGCAGGAAAGTGCCAAAGAAGTGATTGATGGTGCACTGAAAGTAGTTGAAAATTCAGAGGTAACCGTACACACAAAAATGAGAATTGGTTCACCAGACTATGAAATTGCTAAAGAAGCAAAAGAATCGAATGTCCATAGTATCGTAATGGGGTCTCGTGGATTAGGTGCGATTAAAAGTAAGATCGTGGGCAGTGTTAGTTTTAATGTTCTACATGTAGCGTCCTGTCCAGTCACTATGGTTAAATAAGTAAAAACAAGAAGCAATCATGAGTTTCTTTCATAGCTGTTATCTGTCACATGCGACAATGAAATGACCATAAAATAGAAGACCTGGTCCCCTGATATTGAGTGACCAGGTCTTCTATTATTTCTCATCATTATCTTCGTATGGCGTCAGCTCTTCAGAGGCTTCTGTGCGCAGTTCTCCTGCTGGAGTGAATGCATCGTTGTCGGTTTCATTTTCTTCCATGGTTCTGACGACAGATTGATGGAAGAAGTATTCAAATATAGCTAAAGAGAGTGCAGAAAGGAAGGAAGCGGTGAGAACTCCGTCTCCGATTGTAAGAGCTTCTGTCATAAAATAGACAAAACCGAAAATTAACACTACATCGATCAGTGTGGCTGTAGTGTTTTTAGTACGGTCAAGAACGATTCGGTCTCCTACAGCATAGCCCACTAGGCTAAGAACTAAGCTGATGAGAAAAACATCTCCAAAAGGGATACCAAAACCTGCACCTAAAAGAATGAAAAGGATCGCAAACGTGAAGATGAATTTCATTGCGAATAATTTAAGATGTTCCATAATAAACACCTCCTAATCTTATCCTTTCTCAGTCCTTTATTTGTCATTCGTATAGAGAAAACGAATGTTGTAACGTTCAGAAGAAGAGAGCACGCATACACATGCTTTCTAACTTCTACGCTCAATAGGCAAGGTCATACAGCGAAGTCCGCCCCCGCCAGCTTCCAATTCATCAACATCCACTTCTATCAGCCGCTTTTTTTTCAAACGCTCATGGCGAAAGATTTTTTTGTGAGCTTTCGTGCTGATGAGTAATGTTTCTGGATCCAGGTTCAAGAAGTTGATATCTGCCACCGTATGTTTCACTTCATCGGTCCAGATAATCTCATATCCATGACGATGAAGGAATTCGTGCATCATGACATACGTGGATCCTTTTGCAGATAAAATTTCGACAGGAAAATAGCGCATATAACCTTTAGCTAAAGCTAGTCCTCCTCCAGCAATATTTAAATTCATATCTAAGTGCATCGTATCTCCACGACGGGGAAGGTCGATGACACCGATCTCAGTAAAACCGAGAGGAATTAATTTATCTTTTAACGCTTTTGCGCTTTCATAGCTTGACCGCATCCCCACATTGATAAAGACCGCATCCTTGCTTAAAACAAATACATCCCCGTTCTCAAGCGCATTTGCTGTATCATTTTCGTGGATGGAAAAATGTGCTTCATCAAACCATTGCTCAAAAACCTTATGTGCATGAATATATTCAGGTCTCCTCATGGTGGTTCCCGCTTCCCCAGGGATTACATGATTCCCGAACACACAGGCGAGATCACGGACAAAGACGCGGTTGATCAACTGTTCGTGGAAAGCCCTTTCCTCATCTCTGAGGAAAGTGGAATAGTCAACAACTTGAACCCC
Source organism: Halobacillus aidingensis (assembly GCF_900104185.1). GTDB lineage: Bacteria > Bacillota > Bacilli > Bacillales > Halobacillaceae > Halobacillus > Halobacillus aidingensis. The sequence goes on from NZ_FNIZ01000003.1 coordinate 290,343, forward strand.
CGCGTTACTCATGGCGTCGACCATTTTGGTGAAGCATCGTCTCATCTTATTGCTATCTGCTGTCTTTTCCCACCGGAGATCCGTTGCGGTTTGTTTATCAGGGACATGGAGGGCAGAGGGTGTACAAACAACGACACTCTTAAGCTCGTCGAATTCATTCCAACAATTAGGGGTCAATGTAATCAAGAATGCCACGCTCCTTTTTTCATCTCTTGATACTTTCTCCTCATCACAAAAAAACATTCTTGCTCCGCCGCACATAATCCTGACGAATCATTTCAAACTAAATGCAGGAGGAGGGGTGGGAATGGCTGATGTACATAAAAAAGGTAAGCTAGCATGGTGGCAGCTTTCATTCATTGGGATTGGATGTATTATCGGAACAGGTTTTTTTCTCGGATCCAGCATTGCCATCGAAAAAGCGGGACCAGCTGTATTGCTCGCCTATTTATTGGCGGGGATAGGGACCTATATCGTTTTCCGGTCGCTGGCCGCCATGACCGCGAACCATCCTGAAAAAGGGTCGTTTCGGACGTATGCCAAACAAGCCTTTGGGCCATGGGCTGGATTCAGTAACGGCTGGGTTTACTGGTCCTCAGAAATGTTGATTATGGGGAGTCAGCTGACCGCCCTCGCCATTTTTGCACAGTTCTGGTTTTCGGCGATTCCATTATGGATGTTGGCCTGTGTTTTTGCGGTCCTCGGTCTCTTGGTCATTTGGCTTGGGGTACAACAAGTAGAGAGAATGGAGAATGTTTTCGGACTGATTAAGATATCTGCGATTCTCATGTTCATTCTTATTGCTATTCTTGCTATGACTGGAGTGATCGGTGGAGGAAAACCACAGGCTGTAACAACCCCGATGTCTACTCTTTTTGATGGAGAGTGGTCCGGACTTTGGATCGCCCTGCTTTATGCGTTTTACGCCTTTGGTGGCATCGAAGTTATGGGATTGATGGCTAATGAATTGAAAGACCCGAAAGATGCACCAAAATCAGGAACGCTGATGCTTATTGTGCTCACCTGTGTTTATGTGGTCGCCTTTTATTTTGTTATCACTCTTGCCTCGTGGAAGAATATCTCGACAGAGGAAAGCCCTTTTCTCACAGCCTTGACAGAATATTCTTTTCCTTGGGTGCCGCATCTCTTCAATAGTGTATTAATCATTGCGGGATTCTCAACAATGGTCGCTTCTCTTTATGCGGTTACAACGATGGTGATGACTTTGAGTGAGGAAGGGGATGCCCCGAAGATATTCGTAGAAAAAGAAGAAGGAAAAGTCTCAAAACCTGCGTTTCTTCTGACGATAAGTGTTGTGATCCTCTCCATCATTCTTGCCGTCCTCCTTCCTGATCGGATATTTGAGTATGTAACGACGGCAGCAGGCTTGATGCTCTTATACAACTGGGCTTTTATCTTATTGTCATACCGGAAATTAATGGTGAAAGGGAAAAAGGGAACGGCACTCGTGTTCATTGGGATCAGCCTGATCGTTGTTGCTGTAACAGGAACATGGATCGACTCCATGACGAGAATCGGTTTCCTTGTCAGCCTTTCGTTCTTAGTCCTCATCGCAGTCGCTACATGGGTGAAACAAAATAAAACACCCCAGTCAGGGGCGTAAACTTTTCCATTTGTTTTTCAGAGAGGTAAAAGGGCATTTGGGTAAGGTCGACTCATCATCTTTTAAAAAGTATTGCTTCCATTCATGGTTATCTTTTTGCCCATACCACTTTAATGCAGGATGTGTGGGAATGCCGTCATATTCCACCAAACGCTTACGAATCACCTTTTTGATCTTCCTGCCAAAAGGAGTAGAATCATTGATCTCATCAAAAACCCAACGTGGCTGAAAAGCGAGTAACAGAAAAGGAAAGAAGCGGCTGTTTCTTATTTCATGAGCAGGGGTTGCACAGAAAGCAAAGTAAGGTTCTCCATTGAAACAAAATTCCCATGCCGGGTCTTCAGGATTTTTAGGGATGCCTTCAGGCCACGGGGACGGGTCTTTTTTATGCGTTTTGTTGAGTATATTCCAGAAAAGATCTTCATAACTATCTATGGTTGTTTGTTCTTCCAAGAGTGCTCGTGTATCGCAAAAGATGACGAGCGAAGCATAGTTCCCCGTGTCTCTTGAAATTTCTCCATATTCTTTTAATAAACCAGCTAACTGATCTATACTTTCATCTGTACGTGGATCGTCCACAAACCCGAAACGTAACATGTTTTTCATGAACCCTTGAATTCCAGGTACACATGGATAAGGGGTTTCTCGCTGATTCATCATGCTCGAAAAATGTTCGTAAACCTCATGTTGCCAGAGGTCGAAGTCAATGACGTGGTTCTCTATCTCTTCTTTGGTGTACAACATAAAAATCTCCCTCCTAGGATACATCCATATCCTATTGGAGAGAGGAGTTATAGGTGACTGTCTATCCAACAAACATCTTGATTGCCTGATACCCAAAATAAAGTCCAAAACCAATCAACAATAGCCCTGAAAATACAGAAACTCCTCGTAGCAACCTTGCTGTCATCCATCTTCTAGCGCCTGAAGCGGCTCCAGCCATTGTCAGGTCCCACAACATAATTCCAATAAAAATTCCCCCGCTGTAAACAAGCAGTTGAGCATGTTCATATTGAGAAGAAATTTGGGCTAGAATGGAACCGTAAATGCCGATCCAAAAAAGAATGTTCAAAGGATTGGATAAAGCCATCAGAAATCCCGTTCGGAAAGCTTTCATTTTTGTTGATGAAAAGGAGCGGTCTGTTTCTTTTGTATGGGAGGCAGTCATGCTTTCTATGCCTGTATAAATCAATACGAAAGCTCCGAAAGACCAAAGGAACGTTTTCACTAGAGGGAGTTCTACATATTGAGCAAGTCCAAGGTAGATCATAAGCATAAATAAGGCATCCGCGCACATCGCTCCCACCCCGACAAGCCAGGCATGCCAAAAGCCATACCGGATCCCCTTGTCCAACTGGGCAGCATTGATGGGACCAATCGGAGCAGATAATGATAGGCCAAGAAGAATATAACTGAAAAGCAAGATGAACGGCCTCCTTTATAGGTGCATGTCCCTATATTATATTAAAACGCTGATCCTTGTATTAATAAAATCGCACACCACCTTATTGCATTAAAGCTCCCTTTTCTTGAAGACTCAGTTTCGAGACTTTTGTTGAGTGGATGGGGCTGCGGGGAATAGCTCGCTTTCCGCGGGAGCGCGGTGAGCCTCCTCGGACTGCGTCCTGTGGGGTCTCACCATGCACTTTTTTCCCACAGGAGTCTCGCCGTTCCCCTCCGCCCCTTTGCCATATAAGTGTCTCGAAACCACTTCAACAAATAGCGGAACTTCCAAAAGTAGCGTGTAGATACTAAAGAGTGTACATTTTTCATGGAAAGCCTGCTACAGAGCGCTTTATCAATCTAGGACAGGGATGGTGGAAGACACTCGCCCTGGGCTAAGTGGGTTCGTTTTTCACACTTATCAAATGGGGTGGTTGGGAAGCTGCGAGACTCCCGTGGGAGAAGGAGATAGGCGAGATCCCGCAGGACGTAGTCCGAGGAAGCTTGCCACTCCCCCACAGGAAAGCGAGTAGCTTCCCAGCCACCCCTGACGCTCAACATGGTAACGAACCCCGAAAACATCTCGAAACTGAGCCTTACACAATCCTGCCATATAGCTTAATATGTAATCGAAAGGACGCCCACTAAAAGCAGGCGTCCTTGTTTGTTTAGTGTGGCATGTTTCCTTGAGGAGCGGTTGTATAGCTTTGTAGCATTTGGTTCATGTCCTGTTGTTGCAACTGTGGAACCTGGTAGTACCCATGCTTGTTCTGATAAAGGAAAATCTCATAACTCATCTCGATGAAGTTCGGGACGCTGTCTGCAACCACACGGCGCAAGACAGGGTTCGTCATTTCCAGCGCTGTCATGGACAATAAAGTTGCAAGCGTCTTTGTTTGTCCCAGCATATAGGCGGAGAGCCCTTTATCTGCGAGTTCATTGACCGATTGGTTCGGTTTCTTTGGTTGGCCGGGTTTGATTCCGTAAACGACTTCGTTGCTTTGCTGCATTTTATATTGTTGTGTATCTTGAGCTGGATCTTGACCTGTGCTGAAACTCTGGACAATAGTGTTGTACATTTGAGTCACAAACGCATGTTGACGCTGCTGAATGCTTTGAAGCTCAGGGTCCTGGATATGCTGTGCATACATCTGATACTGATCAAGCATATTGATTAAGCTTGCGATGACTTCATGAGCATCAAATAACTCATGTCCTCCGTGGTTGGGATTCATCATGTTTTGTGGCATTTGCTGTCCTTGCTGGTTTTGATTTTGACCTTGATTTGGATTCATATCTTTACCTCCTCCTTTTTCATCTTTTAAGTTTTCCTTATTTTCTTGTTTCATGTATAGGGAAAGAAACCCACATGAAAATTGGAGGAGGCAGGAATCTTTGTAAGCGTGAATTTCAAATGTGGTGAAAGTCATCTGAAATTTTGACAGGCAGTGGAGAGTAAGGACTCCTTAAACGCCCTTAATGGTATGCTGATGACCATTCAACAAAAGGTGCAAAAGTGAGAAACTGGAAACGGTTTCTTTTTGCTTATGGACAACCACGGAGAAAATGGTAAAATAAAGTCATCCTGAAATAGAGGGAGATTGTCTGAAATGAAGCCGCTAATGAGAAAAGTATTTGTTGTACTTATATCTGTCATGACTTTAGGCCTTTACGTACCACCGATGCAGATCGATACAGACGCAGCCGATAAAAAAGAGCTGTCGGCCGATCGGCATGTTCAAGAATCACCTCATTCCTCAAAGACAGAAGAATTCGAAATAACCCCTCCATCCTCTGTTGAGCCTCTGACAACTGATGATTGGATTGAAACAATAACGGAACAAGCAAAAACACAGACGCTTACAAAGATGGGACCACGAATTATTGAAAAAGTAGATGAAGACATGACAACGACGATCTTACCAAAAATCGAAGAGGTCATGGAGGAGATCCTTACATCTGCTGATGAAAACGAAGTCCCTTATTATGAAATTACAGAAGATCCATCTCCGGGATATGGAGAAAGAATTTTTAATATCCAAAACAAACATACAGATGAAGAAATCGCCCGTTTTCATGTGCGAAGAGATAAACGGCCTGGTGAAGGATACTGGTTTAACTTCCATTATCATTTGCAAGAGGATGATTTCATGAAACACCATGAGCTTGGCGAGATTTATTGGGAAAAAAACACGCCACCGAAATGGATGTCCTAATAAAGAAAGCGACCTGACAACAGGTCGCTTTTATTTTTGCATGAAATCCCGGCCTGTCCAACAGCTGTTCATCTGAATCCCTTCTTTTTCTGCGTAATCATCACCCCATTGACACATTCCATAAAGCACAGGTTGAAGCTTGCGTCCGAAGTCAGTCGTAGAGTACACCACCCTTGGAGGAACTTCTTCAAAAACTGTCCGCTTCACAAGTCCGTGTCCCTCAAGCTCTCTCAATTGTTGGGTCAGCATTTTTTTGGTGATCTCAGGGATGGTTCTTCTCAATTCATTGAACCGTTTGTCCCCTTCATTCAAATGCCAGAGTAATAACACTTTCCATTTTCCTCCGATTAAATCAATCACTAAATTGATGGCGCATTGGTATTCCGATTGCAGTTCCTTCATCGTGTTTCCCTCATTTCTAACCATCATTAGGTTACCCTTTAGTAACTCAGTTACTGAAAAGTGCCTTCTTGTTTCTACCTGAACCTCTCGTTAGTATATAGTATATCGTTTCACTTGTTGAAGGAAACTGTTTAAAGAGGAGATGAAGACTGTTGAAAGCACTTCTTTTACAAGATAAAAATCAATGGAAAGAAATGAAGGTGCAGGAAGTAGAAAAGCCTTATCCTAAAAAAGGAGAAGTTTTAATTGAGGTTCATGCGGCTGGGTTGAACCCTGTGGATTATAAGACTGCAACGAATGGCAATCCGAATTGGACGTACCCTCATATCCTTGGTCTTGACGGTGCGGGGACGATTGTCGAGCTTGGAGAGGATGTGACTGAGTGGGAAAAAGGAGATCGAGTGGTCTACCACGGTGATTTGCTAAAAAAAGGGGCTTATGCGCAATATGCTGTAACGACAGCTCATACGATTTCCCACATTCCTGATGAAGTCAGTTTTGAAGATGCGGCTGCCTTGCCGACAGCTGGGTACACCGCTTACCAAGCCATCCATCGTAAGCTACCGTTGGATCAAGTGGAAACCATACTGATTCACGCAGGAGCAGGGGGTGTTGGAGGTTTTGCTATTCAACTGGCAAAAGCGACAGGAAAGACGGTCATTACGACAGCGTCGGCCCATAATCACGATCATGTCCGCCAGTTAGGTGCAGACTTCGTCATTGATTACCGTAGTGAAGATGTCCAACAAAGAGTCAAAGAAATCACAGATGGTAAAGGTGTCGATGCAGTTGTGGACACAGTAAGTCGTGACAATGCTACCTTATCACTCGAATTTCTTTCCTTTATGGGCCATCTGGTATACATTGCCGGTGCGCCTGATTTCACTAAAGTAAAACCCTTTACCAGCGTTGTATCGTACCATGAAATCGCCCTAGCAGCGGCACATAGAGCGGATGTAAAGTCTCAAAAAGATCTTGCTGTTATTGGGGATGAGATGCTTGAGATGATGGTTGAAGGAAAACTTTCGTCTCTACGGGAAGAGACCATCTCATTGGAAGAGGTTCCACAGGCTCTTGAGCGACTGTCCGAACGACATGTAAAAGGTAAAATCGTAGCAAAACTAAAATCATAAGAAGGAGTTTTAAACCATGTACCCATATCCAAGAAGTTTTTCACATATCGGTTTGTCTGTACCAAATTTAGAAAAAGCGATTGAGTTTTATACAGAGTTATTCGGGTGGTATGTCATTATGGAACCATCAGACGTCCATAACGATGATACACCAGTCGGTCAAATGTGCCGCGACGTTTTCGGCAATGATTGGGACACATTCAGAATTGCTCACCTGTCGACCGGAGATAAAATAGGTATTGAACTTTTTGAATTCCCGCACCAGGAAGATCCGGAAGACAACTTTGAATATTGGAAGACTGGCATCTTCCATTTCTGTATTCAAGACCCGGATATCGAAGGCGTTGTCGAGAAAGTGAAGGCCAAGGGTGGAAAACAGCGCATGCCTATTCGGGAATATTACCCTGGGGAAAAACCATACAAGATGGTTTACGTAGAAGATCCTTTCGGCAATGTTTTCGAAATTTACACCCACAGTTATGAATTGACCTATTCCAAAGGTGCTTATTAAGGAATAACGATATGTCCTTATTCATAAACGAGCCGTTTTGCCAACTTTGAAACGGAGTCTTCAAGATCATGGAACTTAGGTGGGGAATTAGAAAGAGCCTGCGCGTTGCGCAGGCTCTTTTTTAGTCTTTATCATCACCGATGATTCGAACTTCCCGTTCCAAATCGACTCCGAATTTATCTTTAACCGTTTTTTGAACGTGCTCAATCAAAGAGATATAATCAGAAGTCGTTGCATTATCTTTATTAATGATAAACCCAGCATGCTTTTTAGAAACTTCTGCACCACCGATATTGGTGCCTTGAAGATTGCTGTCTTGAATCAGCTTTCCAGCGAAATATCCCGGAGGCCGTTTGAAGACACTCCCACATGAAGGATACTCAAGGGGTTGTTTAGACTCGCGCTTGAACGTCAAGTCGTCCATCACTTCTTTAATATCTTCATATTTCGCAGGTTTCAGTTGGAATGTGGCCTCTACTACGATATCTCCATTAGCCGAAATGTTACTTGTTCGATAATCAAGATCAAGTTCAGCTGCGAGACGCTTCACGAGATTTCCGTGTTTATCTACCACATACGCGTAGTCGAGCACATCTTTGATTTCTCCACCATAAGCACCTGCATTCATGTATAACGCCCCTCCGACAGTTCCAGGGATACCACAGGCAAACTCTAATCCGGATAACTTTTTATCAAGAGCATAACGAGAGGCGTCAATGATACGGGCACCGCTTTGGGCGACCACTGTGTTGCCTTCAGAATAAATGGCATCCAGATGTTTTAAGTTGATGACGATTCCACGAATGCCGCCGTCTTTAATAATTAAGTTGGATCCATTTCCAAGCAAAGTGAAAGGGATATTGTCTTCATTCGAAAGCTTTACGACATTTTGAATTTCTTCGTAGGATGTTGGAGTAATGAAAAAGTCGGCTTTTCCGCCAAGCTTCGTGTATAAGTGGTCTCGCAACATTTCATCCACTTTAACATTTTCCTCTTTTACGAGTTCCAACAATTTATTATAGATCTTTTGCTTCTTATTCATAAACACCAGTCCTATTATAAGTTGATTATATTCTGATTGGACCTCAATCAGTTTTTCCAGCGATCTCTTTTCATACAATTTATGAAATAACGTGGGAAAAGTTCATTTTGACCTTTTACAATCACGCTTCCTATTCTATCACAAAACGGAGTGGTCATTGTGTAGGATTTTGCTTCAGACCTTTGTGGGGAGGACTGACACGAATATTCAACGTCCGTTCAGCAGAAAATAACGGTTATAGGGAGGTGTTAGAGGATGGCGCTGGATGTAAAATGTGAAGTTCGAAACTGTGTTCATAACAATGACGGAATTTCCTGCGGAGCGGATGAAATTTTCGTTGTCAGTCATAAAGGCAAAAAAGCGAGCCATAGTGAAGAAACGGATTGTAAAACATTTGAACCTGCAAATGTGTAAGATTCCCCCTATAAATCAAGGTCTGCTTTTTCAGCAGGCCTTTTTTTCATTTTTTTCTCTCAATGAAAGCGTTTTAATTGTAGGGAATGTTTATTATATTCAGAAAAATCATTGCTATGCTCCTTACTTGTTAGTATTATCATGGTAAGTTCATTCATTTACGAAATGATTCGACCATTTTTTAAGGGGTGTTAGGGATGGAGAAAACGAAAAAAGATCTAAGAATAAGAAGTAAAGACATCAGTGAAGGCGTCAATCGAGTCCCGAACCGCTCGATGTTGAGAGCTGTTGGATTTACAGACGAAGATTTCAAAAAACCGATGATTGGAATTGCGAGTACATGGAGTGAGGTTACCCCATGTAATGTACATATCGATAAACTTGCGCAAGAAGCGAAAAGTGGAGCCGGTGAAAATGGCGGAGCGCCGATGATTTTCAATACCATTACAGTAGCTGATGGGATCGCGATGGGACACGAGGGTATGTTTTATTCTCTGCCAAGTCGTGAAGTGATTGCAGATTCCATCGAAACTGTCACAAATGCTGAAAGATTGGATGGTCTGGTTGCCATCGGCGGCTGCGACAAAACGACACCAGGCTGTTTAATATCCATTGGCCGTTTGAATATTCCTTCGGTGTACGTATACGGAGGAACAATTCAACCAGGAAAGCTTGATGGAGAGGACATTGACATTGTGTCGTCCTTTGAAGCTGTAGGAAAGTACCATGAAGGACAAATTGACGACGAACAGCTGCACAGAGTTGAATGTCATGCATGTCCTGGAGCGGGTGCTTGTGGCGGAATGTACACAGCGAATACGATGGCTTCTGCCGTTGAAGCTTTAGGCATGAGTATTCCTGGGTCTTCTTCTACACCTGCGGTTAACGATTATAAAGAAACCGAATGCAAACAAGCGGGAGAGCTTGTCATCGAGCTGCTCGAAAAAGAGATCTATCCTCGCGACATTATGACCAAAGAAGCATTTGAAAATGCTATCACCGTGGTTATGGCCTTAGGTGGATCCACAAATGCGTTCCTTCACCTCCTTGCTATGGCCCATTCTGCAGGAGTTGATTTGACACTTGATGACTTTGAGCGCATCAGACAGGAAGTCCCTCATATTGCAGATATGAAGCCGAGTGGTAAATACGTGATGCAGGACCTGTATGAAAGTGGCGGCGTTCCAGCTGTTATGAAATTACTCCTTGAGGAAGGTTTATTGCACGGTGACTGTCTTACAGTCACTGGAAAAACGGTCGCTGAAAACTTGGCAGAAGTCCCTTCTCTTAAAGAAGGCCAAAAGGTTATTGTTCCTTTTGACCAGCCGATCAAAGAAAAAGGACCACTCGTCGTTCTGAAAGGAAACCTGGCTCCTGAAGGGGCTGTGGCCAAAATGTCCGGCCAGAAAATCAGCCGTTTCGAAGGACCTGCACGTGTGTACAACAGTGAAGATGAAGCGACGGAAGCAATCGTCAACGATGAAATCAAAGAAGGAGATGTTCTCGTCGTACGAAACGTAGGTCCAAAAGGAGGACCTGGCATGCCGGAAATGCTTTCCATTACAGCCATGATCGTAGGGAAAGGATTAGGCGGAAAGGTTGCTTTGCTTACGGATGGTCGTTTCTCAGGTGGGTCCCATGGTTTCGTGATTGGTCACGTTGCTCCTGAAGCAGTCGTGGGAGGTCCTATCGGGTTACTTCAAGAAGGCGATACCATCACAATCGATAGTGATACACAGCAAATTAACTTTGAAGTTGATGATGAAGAATATGAGCGCAGAAAAAGCGAGTGGAAACGTCCAGAACCTAAGCATAAGAGAGGCGTGCTGGCGAAGTATGCCAGACTCGTATCTTCCTCTTCCAAAGGCGCCGTTACAGATTTGGATCTTGATGAATAAAATTATATGCTACACAAAAAGCCCGGACACCGCTCCGGGCTTTTCTATTTATCCCTCAACAATCTTCCACTAAAGCTCCCTATTCTTGAAGACTCAGTTTCGAGATGTTTCCGGGCTTCGTTTGCCATATTGGGAGTCAGGGGTTGTTGGGAATCTACTCGCTTTCCTGTGGGGATGACGGCAAGCCTCCTCGAGCTTCGCTCTGCGGGGTCTCGCCAGCCAATCCATTCCCACGGGAGTCTCGCAGCTTCCCAACAACCCCATTCGATCCATGGAGAAACGAACCCCTCTATCATGATGGGACGTCTTACTCCCCAATCAGAAACTGGTAAAAAACGCTTTACATCAAGCTTTCACCGTTGGAATGCCCAATGGGGGGGAGTTTTAAATTATCTACTTCGTTTGAGCATACAAGCAGAGATTCTGAGAAGTGGTTTCGAGAGACTACACATGGTAAAGGGGCGGAGGGGAATGGGGAGACTCCTGCGGGAAAAAAGTGCTAGGTGAGACCCCACAGGACGCAGTCCGAGGAGGCTCATCGCGCTCCCGCGGAAAGCGACTCATTCCCCGCAGCCCCTACCTACTCCATAAACATCTCGAAACTGAGTCTTCAACAATCCTGCCATTATGTGTAATAAGTATTGTATAAAAAGTTAGGTTTAAAGGATATGGTCATCTTGTTGTAGAAAAGGAAGGAGGGAGGGTGATTAGAAATGACGAAGGTTGCATGGATTAGACATGGAAGTACACCATGGAATAAAGAAAAAAGGGCGCAGGGAAGCTCTGATATTCCGTTGGATGAAGAAGGAAAGGCGGATGCTCGAAAATTAGCCGAACGCTTACATAAGGAAACATGGGATGTTCTTTATTCAAGCCCACTAAAGAGAGCGAAACAGACAGCGGCATTCATCAGTGAAAAAGTAGGGTTGGACATTCAATTTGACTCTCGAATAGTAGAAGCTAGTGGTGGTCAGATAGAAGGAACGACAGAACCTGAAAGAATCGAAAAATGGGGAGAGGACTGGCGGTCTTTGGACTTGAGCATCGAAACCCCTGAGAGCGTTGTTTCCCGGGGGATGGCATTTATGGATGATGTTTTAAGAAAACATGCAGGGAAGAAAGTCATCGTTGTGAGTCATGGTGCTTTAATCAGTCATTTATTGAGAGAACTGGATAGTGAAAATGTTAGAGATGAACATATGAAAAACACTTCTTTGTCAGAAGTTCATCTTAGAGAAGAACAATGGTTTTGTGATCGTTTTAATTGTACGATCCATTTGGATTGAGAGAAGCGGCTCAGAGGTGAGCCGCTTTATTTATTGTTCTTTTGTGTAGTTTAAATCCCACGTGATTCCGTAAGGGTCTTTCACTTTCGCATACGTAGCACCCCAAAAGGTGTCCTGTAGTTCCATCATTACGTTTCCACCATCTTTTAACCGGTCGTAATAAGTCTGAATTTCATCCGCACTTTCACATTCTATTACGAGGGCAATATTGCTCCCGGTCTGAACGCTTTGGTCTGTGAATGAATCGGAGACCATAAAGAATAAGGCATCTTTTCTGAACTGTGCATGCATGACTCTCTCGTCCATATCCTTCGGGGTTTCAAAATCGGCCTCCCCAAAGGTTTGGAGATTGATAATCTCACCATGGAAGACTTGCTTGTAATAGCCCAGCGCTTCTTTTGCGTTACCGTTAAAAGTAAAATAAGGGGTTGCTTGATGCTTCATAGCCTTGAAACACTCCTTTTGGAATTTTTTATCCACCACCATTATAAGATGCTGAGAGAAATAAAACAAGAACGTTTGTTCGGTTATTTTTTTAAGATATTGTTCCAGGCATTCATTTTATCTAAGGCAAGTAAATCTTCCTTAATTTCTCCAGGTTTGACTGCATTCCCTATAACATAATCTTCGAATGACATTCCTACAAAATCGAAAATATGCCCGAACTGTTGAATCAGAGGCAGCCCTGAAACATAAGGATTACTTCCGCCTGTAGTAATCACATAGGCTTTCTTTCCGCGCACCTGATTTTTGAAGTCAAATCGATCATCACGCATATATTGGGACCAGCGGTCGAAAAACAACTTCATGTGGGAAGACATTCCAAACCAGTAAATAGGAGTGACAAAAATGATTAGGTCATGAGCTAAAAACTCAGACAGCACGGATTCATAATCATCATCGACAGGTGAAAACCCTTCATCCGTATGCCGCATGTCATTGATCGGGTGTATTTTATAATCACTGAGGCGTAATTGTGTATGCTCAATTCCTTTCATTGCTTGTTTGACGAGGTATTCAGAATTACCGTTCTCTCTGGAACTCCCTAAAATAGTCAATATTTTCATTCAGTGCTGCCTCCTTTGCTTTTAGAAAGAGTATATCATTGAACATGTCATCATTGTTATCTATACTTATTGATAATAACTATTGTAAAAAATGATAGAGGTGTACGTATGGATGTATCCTATTTTTATACTTTTAAAGAAGTGGTCAAGTGGGGGAGCTATACCCGTACGGGGGAAGAACTCGGTTATGCTCAGTCCAGTGTGACGACGCAAATTAAAAAGCTTGAAGATTACTACGGGGTGAGACTTTTTGAGCGAGCTGGACAGACGATGCGCTTAACCCAGTCTGGCGAACAGCTTCTATATTATGTCGACCAGGTCATCGGTTTATTAGAAGAAGCGGAAAGCATGCTTTCAGACAATATTCATATGCGAGGGACTGTGAGGATTGGAGCAGTTGAATCCTTAGCCGCTTATTTCATATCGAAATCATTGAAAGCTTTTAAAGAACAAAATCCTGACTTAAGAATCCAGTTGGAATCCGGACTCTGTCCAAATCTCAAAGACGGTGTGTTAGAAAGCCATTATGATCTCGCTGTTGTTCTTGATGAAGAAGTGAAGCATCCTCTTCTGAAAACTTCACTTCTACGAAAAGAAAGAATGGTTATTGTCGCTGCGAATGAACACCCTCTTGTTGGTGAGAAGAGGGTTAATTTACGGCGGATAGAGGATGAAACGCTCATTCTGACAGAAAAAGATTGTTCTTATAGAAATATGCTCGAAAGACTTTTAAAGAAACGTGCAGTAGAACCACGTTCTGTGATTTCATTTACAAGTCTTGAAGCGATCAAACAATGTGTGATTGACGAGCTGGGTATAGCGATGCTGCCTGAAATGACGGTAGCCAGAGAACTTGAGGATGGAAGTCTTTGTGCTTTGGACTTTGATTATGAAGAATTGGACTTATACATCCAAATCATTCATCACCAAAAGAAGTGGTTATCGCCATCGCTAGAGAAGTTTATCGAACTGCTTTACGAGTAAAAATGAAGGTAACTTTGACTGTATTAAAACAGTACTGTTAGGGGGTTTATGGTAAAATTTGATTTCAGAAGTATAGAATGTAAGGAAATAAAAATACAAAAAAGGCGCTGAACCCTTTGACAGCGCCTTTTTTGTATCCAACATATGCCTAAATTAAAAAAACTTTCAGAAAACGGTTGCAATTTCCTCTTCCTCACAGTAAACTGTACCATAACAGATAAACAAAATAACTTCTGTTATATTAAAGGAGGAGCTAAAATGAAAAAACAACAAAATGTCCCTTGTCCGCAGTGTGGTTCGAAAATCGAAGGTCATACTTACAATTACATGATGGAATGTGATCGTTGCCTTTCCAAAAAAGATGAATAATTTTTTGTTTTAACTGTTATATATCAGGGGAGTTAATTGTTTGTTAGTATACAACAGAGGGTGGCGATTCAATGAAAACCAAATTGTCTGGAATACAAATTCACGGAACAATGCATGACGGATTTGCAGAGATTTTAAATGATGAAGCATTATCCTTCATCATTCAATTACATGAAAAATTTAATGACAAAAGAAAACAGTTACTGGCAGATCGAATAGAGACACAAAAGAAAATCGATCAAGGACAGCGGCCGGATTTCCTGAAAGAAACTGAGCATATCAGGAATGCTGACTGGACAATATCCCCCATACCTGACGATCTTAAGGATCGTCGGGTAGAAATTACAGGTCCTGTTGACCGGAAGATGGTCATCAATGGCCTTAATTCCGGAGCGAAGGTATTCATGGCTGATTTTGAGGATGCGAACTCTCCAACTTGGCTGAACACCATTCATGGCCAAATCAATTTGAGAGATGCAGTAAGACGGAATATTCGTTTTGAAAATCAAAACGGAAAGGTCTATGAGTTAAACGAGAAGACTGCTGTACTCAAAGTACGCCCGCGTGGATGGCATTTGGAAGAAAAACACATGACTTACAATCAGGAACGGCTCTCCGGGAGTCTTGTGGACTTTGGACTCTACTTTTTCCATAATGCTAAAAAACTCATTGAAAATGGTTCAGGGCCGTATTTTTACTTACCGAAGCTTGAAAACCATCGTGAGGCGAAGTTATGGAACGATGTGTTTGTCTTTGCTCAAGACTATATGAATATCCCACAAGGAACGGTGAAAGCGACCGTCTTAATTGAAACGATTTTAGCCGCCTTTGAGATGGATGAAATCCTTTATGAATTAAGAAATCATTCCGCTGGATTGAACTGTGGCCGTTGGGATTATATTTTCAGCTACTTGAAAAAGTTCCGTCATGATGAAAGTTTTTTATTGCCTGACCGTGCGGATGTAACGATGACTGTTCCATTTATGAGGGCCTACTCACGGTTAACCATTCAAACTTGTCATAAGCGAGAGGCTCATGCCATGGGTGGAATGGCTGCCCAAATACCGGTAAAAAATGATAAAGAGAAAAACGACGCTGCTTTTGAAAAGGTACATGCGGATAAGGAGCGGGAAGTGAAAGATGGGCACGATGGGACGTGGGTCGCCCACCCGGGCATGGTAGAAACAGCGATGGATATTTTTGACGAATATATGCCTGATGATAATCAGATTCGAAAAAATCAAGCTTCCGTCTCCTATCGTGCGGAGCAATTGCTTGAAGTTCCTGATGGATCTATTACAGAGCAGGGGTTAAGAACAAATATAAATGTAGGGATTCAATATATGGCCTCCTGGCTGGATGGAAGAGGAGCAGCACCGATTCATCATTTGATGGAAGATGCGGCAACAGCTGAGATCTCGAGAGCTCAAGTGTGGCAGTGGATCAGACATCCTAAAGGAATATTAAAAGATGGCAGGGAGATCACGATGGAGCTTTACGCATCGTTGAAAGAGGAAGAGATGGAAGCAATTCGCTGGGAAGTAGGAAAGAATGCTTTTGAAAAGGGTTCCTATATGGAAGCCGCTCAATTGTTTGACCGATTGATTCGTAACGATGATTTTGCTGAGTTTTTAACTTTAGAAGCCTATAACCATTTATCTTAAGGGGGATTTCATTATGAATGAGCGTGTTGAAAAGTTGCGTCACCAGTGGCAGGACGAGAGTCGATGGAGCGGGGTACAAAGACCATATGAAGCTGAAGAGGTCATTCGGTTAAGAGGTTCCATGGATATTCAGCATACGTTAGCGGAAAAAGGTGCCGAAAAGCTTTGGAAGTTAATGAACGAAGAAGATTATGTCCACGCGTTAGGTGCTTTGACGGGGAACCAAGCGATGCAGCAGGTGAAAGCAGGGTTGAAAGCCATCTATTTGAGTGGATGGCAAGTAGCCGCTGATGCCAACCTCTCAGGGCATATGTATCCTGACCAGAGCTTGTATCCGGCCAATAGCGTACCGCAAGTGGTGAAGAGGATCAATCAAGCTTTGCAAAGAGCGGATCAAATTCACCATATGGAAGGCAAAGAGGACATTGATTGGTTTGCGCCTATTGTCGCAGACGCCGAAGCTGGTTTTGGTGGCCAGCTGAATGTGTTCGAGTTGATGAAAGGAATGATTGAAGCAGGTGCTGCAGCTGTTCACTTTGAAGATCAGCTTTCTTCGGAGAAAAAATGTGGTCACCTTGGTGGGAAAGTCCTTTTACCGACACAGACCGCGGTTCGAAACCTGATTTCCGCAAGGTTTGCTGCGGATGTAATGGGAACTCCGACCATCATTATAGCAAGAACCGATGCAAATGCGGCCGATCTGATCACGAGTGATGTGGATCCTTATGATGCGCCATTCATTACTGGAGAGAGAACAGCAGAAGGTTTCTTTAAAACAAGGTCTGGATTGGATCAGGCGATTGCACGTGGTTTGGCTTATGCGCCATATGCTGATCTTGTCTGGTGTGAAACATCGGAGCCTAACTTGGAGGAAGCCCGTCGTTTTGCAGAAGCTATTCACGAACAATACCCTGGAAAGCTTTTGGCTTATAACTGCTCTCCTTCTTTCAACTGGAAGAATAAGCTCGATGATGAAACGATTGCAAACTTTCAGCGTGAGCTGGGGGAAATGGGATACAAGTTTCAATTCGTTACATTGGCAGGGTTCCATGCCTTGAACCACGGCATGTTCGAACTTGCTCGTCAATATAAAGATCGTGGTATGGAAGCTTATTCTGAGCTTCAGCAGGCAGAGTTTGCGAGTGAGATTCATGGGTATTCAGCGACACGACATCAACGTGAAGTTGGAACAGGGTATTTTGATGAAGTCGCTCAAGTGATCTCGGGTGGAACATCTTCCACAACGGCATTGAAGGGTTCCACAGAGACTGAACAATTCAACTCTGAAACCGTCAGCCCTTCATAACAGGAGCGTATGATTTAGTGAGAAACGCCTGGAGTGTGAATCTCCGGGCGTTTATTTTTCTTGTCCACAAAGCACAATTCTTCGCCGAATTAATATGGTATGATATCAGTTATTTTCAGTGATTGTGAAAATCAGGAGTGATATCATGCCGGTGATTTCAGGTGAAGAATATAAAAAACGCATAGACGCGATGAATGCGGAAGTGTGGGTGGGAGGAAGTAAAGTCACGGGTAGCATTTCCGAACACCCGGCCTTCAAGGGGATCATCCGCAGTCAGGCAGAACTCTACGATCTTCAGTGTGCCAATCAAGACGATATGACGTTTCCCTCAGAAACGACAGGGAACCGATTAGGTCTGTCATACTTAATTCCAAGAACGAAAGGGGAATTAGAAAGAAGGAGGAAAATGATTCAGCGGTGGGCCCTTCATTCGGGTGGAGTGATGGGGAGAAGCCCGGATTATATGAACACTGTGCTCGCCGCTTTTGCTGCATCGATTGATGTATTGGATGGGGAAGAGAATTGTCATCCGGAACGGCTTCTGAAATTTTATGAATATGCTCGAGAGAATGATTTGTCGTTCACACATACTTTCGTTAACCCTCAAAGCAACCGATCAAAGTTAGCTTTTCTAGAAGAGGATGTCACCAATGCTCGGATCATGGACCGGACCGACAAAGGTTTGATCATTAAAGGTGCCAAACTTCTGGCAACACAAGGAGGAATAACGGATGAGATCATCGTCTTTTCCGCTCCTGGTGCTCAGGATAATGCTCACGCCTACTGTTTTTCTATCCCGAGCAACACGAAAGGGTTAAAGTTTGTATGTAGGGAATCATTCGCCAATGATGGACCATCTTATGATTATCCTTTGTCCTCACGTTTTGAAGAGATGGACACCATCGTCATTTTTGATGATGTTCTCGTTCCATGGGAGCGTGTCTTCATACACGATAATATTCGAGCAGCTACCCGTTTGTATGTCCAAGGGAAATTTGTTCCCTTCACGTTACATCAAATCGCTTCACGGCAAATCATTAAAACCGAATTTCTGTTAGGAATTGCTCAGGGGATCGTTGATACAATACAAATCGGAGATTATCAACATGTTCAAAGTAAAGTGGTGGAAATAGTCAAAGGGTTGGAAGTCATGAAAGCACTTGTCATTAAGTCAGAACAAGAAGCGGCTGTTGATGCTTCAGGCATTATGGTTCCTGAAAGGCAACCGTTATATGTGGCTGTGAATCAATTTCAAGAATCTTATCCGAGATTTGCTGAGATTCTTCAGATTCTTGGTGCCAGCGGAATGATGTCAATTCCGCAAAAGGCAGATTTTGAAGGAGAAGTCGGAGAGCAACTGGATCATTTTTTGCAAGGGGTTGAAGTGAAAGGAGAAGATCGCGTCTCCCTTTTTCGGTTAGCCTGGGATTTGACGATGAGCAGTTTTGGTTCCAGACAAACGCTGTATGAACGATTCTTCTTCGGAGATCCTGTACGGCTTTCGCAAACCATTTATCAACTTTATGACGACCATAAAGCATTAGAAACCATCCAACCGTTCTTATCAAAAAAAGCTGACAAGTAAATGTCAGCTTTTTATCGTTTGGCATTTGCTTTTTTTGCTTTTTGTTCTAACTGAGAACGAGGTTGCTGATCAGCGACATCTTCAGAAAGTCCCTGTGGGTTTACCGTGTTGCCGGCATTTCTTTTGAATGCATTGCTTTTCTTACTCATAAGCGCACCTCCTAATGCTTATTTTGGAGTAATGGTCGGTTTTTATCCATGTTTTCAATAGGCAAAAGCTTACAACGAATGGGTTATTCAAACATGCAAAAGCTAAGCGCAAAGGAGGATTTAAGTATGAAGCAAAACAAACCCAACCGTAATCATAATCAAAACACAGACGACTTCAGGTCTCAGGGCTTAGCAACTACCCATGAGCAAGTATCCGATACTCTCACAGAAGGTACGTACGATGCCAAAATCGATGAAGTGGATGAAAATGGGCAGCTGATTAGCCATAAAGGTGAGGATATTAAAAAAGGAAAGAAGCGTGACTGATCATGGCTCGAAGGAATAAACTGCTTGTTCCCGAAGCTCGGGCAGGGCTTGATCAAATGAAAGCTGAACTTCTAAACTCATCATCACCTGACCAAACGAAATATGAAGTAGCAAAGGAACAAGGGATCTCGTTGAAAGAAGGGAACAATGGTGATCTTTCTACGAGAGATGCGGGTAAAATCGGAGGGCAGATCGGCGGGCGAATGGTGAAAGAGTTAATTCGCAGGGCTCAACAACAGATGGAACAAGAACAAAAGTAAGAGGCGCAAAACGGCGCCTCTTTTTTGGTCTTCAAATCGAACGAAGAGTTCATTCCATGTTCGCCAGCATATTCTTAGGATGCATCATCATTAACAGATCAAGTTCTTTTTTATGGTAAAGGAATTCGGATTTATTTTTATTTACAAGGGACTGATCGATCTGATGTTGATGCACAAGGATCGCTAATTCCAGATCCATTTCTGTATAGAGTGAACGGTCTTCATACTTTTCATCGATAAAAGGAATGGACATATAAAAAGGATCAGCATCATTTTTTCTAACAGATATATACCAGCCTGCATGGTCTACATAAAAGGGATCTTCAAGGATGTGAAGATGATCGCCTTGGTTGAATTCAATGATTTCATGGCATGTACAATCTTGGTTGCCTTTTTCATATGTGAACGTTTGTAGAACGGTTAAGGTATTCTCCATAGCCATTCTCCTTTCAAGGTGATAAAATAATAATAGTTGATAATGATTATCAATGTCAAACAAAAATGCACTTCTTTTTCTGATAATTTTGGTATAATGATATAAATAAAATGGCTTTTTCATAGAGGAGAATCTTTATGGGGAATATCAAAGATTTGGTTGGAAAAGTACAGTTTGATGGGGATCGTCCCATCGTAGTGCCTCCAGAGTTACAATGGATTGGCCAAGGAAGAAGTGCCGTGGTCTACCGATTGCAGGGAACAGACCTAGCGATAAAGATTTTTTATCCAGGTTACGAGGACCTGGCACATGTTGAAGGGGAAGTTTATGAGAAGCTGAACAACCATGAGTTTTTTCCAGCTTTTTATGAAAAAGGAGAAGGCTATTTGACGATGCAGTACGTGGAAGGTATCACTTTTTATGACTGTCTCGTCAATGGGGTTGCAATTACAGACGAGATGGTTCAACGCGTAGACGAGGCGTTGGAATTTGCCTGTCGTTTAGGTTTCAACCCTTCGGATACCCACTTGAAGAATATCCTGCTCACTACTGACGATGAAGTGAAAGTGATTGATGTGGTTCGTTTCACACAGGAGTTTGATTGTCCGCATTGGCGTGACTTGAAAAAAGCCTATGAAACCTTTTATCAGCGTCGCTATGTTCCAAAAAAAATCCCGCGATTTTTTATAGAGTTTATCATACGTTTGTATCGTAAAAGGTTGTTGCCGATTTAGACGGTTTTGTTGTTTGACCATCCATTTTTCTGGGAAAACCTTGAACTAGAAAGGTGGAATGTGATTATGACACAACATCGTTTGAGTGATGTAGAAGTCGGCAAAAATTACAAGGCAAAAGAGTTAGACAGTTTTGTATCTACGACCGATGTACTTGTTCTTTCTAACAATGATTCACAACTTTTCACAGAACCTGAAAGAGAGTATAAAGTCGTCGATGCATTTGAAGGTTTTTTTGAACATTCCTCTGAAGATGGAGAGAAATATTTCCGTGAAAAGAAAGCCTATGTAGTAGAAAAAGTATAGAAATAGGCGTCCAATATGGGCGCCTTTTTTTCGTTGAAATCAATATCTTAGTTTCATGAGAATTTCCTTAATTTCCTCATCGGCCATGAGTACTTCCTCGTATTTCTTTGTAATTTCAGTCAATGCCACATC
Organism: Halobacillus aidingensis; assembly: GCF_900104185.1. Lineage (GTDB taxonomy): Bacteria > Bacillota > Bacilli > Bacillales > Halobacillaceae > Halobacillus > Halobacillus aidingensis. The sequence continues at coordinate 311,631 of NZ_FNIZ01000003.1, forward strand.
ATGATAAAAGAATTCAGTAAAGAATTTCACTAATGGTTTGGATAAGGTATGAATGCCCTGGAACGTATTGCCCTCTACACCCGCAAATAGAATTTCTTCGTGATCAATAATCATGAGCTTGTGCCTTTCAAGGGCTTCGTGTTTTTCGTCAGGCAATAGGACATGGGCATGCAGCTTTCCTGGATCCAGTTCACCCACAGAAAGAAGCTCTACCTTGATGCCTTCTTTCTTTTTTTCTTCAAGAAGCGGGAGGAGGGGAGCCAATTCATCACTCCACCCGGTAACAAGTATTTCCTCCCTGGCAGTTTGAATCCGCTCATTTAATAAAGCTTTGATGGAAGCATCATTTTGGATGGTCCATACGCGTTCATCCGAATCATGAAGTTTAAAAGTCGTATTTCTTATTTCGTCTATGTTGGCTTGAAATTCAGTCGTCAGCTTCTCAATCGTTGTTTCCAGTGGAAGGGCGGTGTAAAGTTTTTTTCTTTCTTGAAAAGAAGTGAGGATCAACCCTTTTTCTACAAGGCGCTGAAGGACTTCATAGATTTTCGATTTTGGGACTTGGGAATATTTTACAATGGATGTAGCGTCCATGGGCTCTTCACTTGCTGTAAGGACTTCAAAAACTTGGCTTTCATATTGAGTAAATCCGAATTTCTGTAACATCATGTACCTCGCTTTTTGTGAACAGATTTTAGATTAGTTGTAGAATAACCTTATTCAATATATTGGCAGAATTGTGGAAGACTCGATTTCGAGACTTTTCGGGGTTCGTTTGCCGTGTGGAGCGTCAGGGGTGGTTGGGAAGCCACTCGCTTTCCTGCGGGGATGACGGCAAGCCTCCTCGTGCTTTGTACTGACCCCATAAAATTGGACACTATGTAATTAGGCTGTTGCTTGATGCTTATTGCGGAATTGGACCGGGCTCATCCTTAGTTTAGACTTGATTCTGGTATTGTTGTATTTTTTCATAAATGTTGAGAGCTCCTCCTTGAAGTGCTCAACACTTTCAAACGCTTTATGATAAAGGAACTCGGATTTCATAATTCCAAAGAAATTTTCTATGACGGCATTATCATGGCAGTTGCCCTTACGTGACATACTTTGTGTAATGCCTGCTTTTTGTAGACGGTCTCGATATTGTTTCATTTGATAATGCCATCCTT
>NZ_FNIZ01000023.1 GCF_900104185.1 Halobacillus aidingensis
TTAAAGCCTGAATCCATTTCTGTAACTTTTGAAAACCTTCTAGTGAATTGGAGAAAACCATGCGTTTGGCAAGGTCAACCCCACGATCATCCACCGCTCGGGCTACGTGTTTGTGTTTCGCCACGTCCACCCCTATAGCGATCGTGTGTTCATTGGTTTGCATTATTCTTTGATTTTGTGTAGTATCCATAATTGAAGTCTCCCTTCGGTACTTAATTCGAGGTCATGCATGACACTCTCTATCGTACCAAGGGGGCTTTTTTTATGCACACCGCAAACTATTCGATATATCCTCAAATCGTTTCCCTACAGGAATGCTCCTCGAGCTTCGCTCTGCGGGGTCTCACCAAGCACTTTTTTCCCGTGTGAAAGGTACTCATGTTCCAATGAAAAAGATGCTTACAGACGTAAGAAAAATTACGGATGGGGGTTATGATCATAAAGGGGTCGAAGAATTCGCTATGGTAGGCAGCCTGGAATAAAATGAAGTTCAGGAGATACTTGGAATGTTATCCAGCTTAAGTGGGCGGAGAGCGTAAAAATTTTACTGAAAAAACGTTTACATGTAAAAAGGCAGTTTTAACTGATATATAGCGGGGAATCTCCTGAAAATGTTCACGAATTAAACAATTTTCAGGAGGTACCACATGACAAAGGGAAAAAGTATACATGCATTAATTATTCTTATGTTCACCCAATTTATTTCGGGTGGTGTTACTAATACAAAAGGAATCGTACTGGATCAAGTGGAAAAGGATCTAGGTTTGGATATGAGTGAATTTGGTCTGGTAGTCTTTATTTTCCAACTCGGATTCACGCTTGCCAGTGTCGTAATCGGTTATTACACAGATAAAAAAGGCCTGCGGACGATGACCATCATCGGTGCCATCATTATGGGACTTGGCTTTCTTGGTACAGGTCTTGCGCCTAATATTATGTTCTTCTTAGGTTTCTACATGATTGTCGGGTTCGGTTTAGGGGCGCTCGGTGTTGCTTCCAATGCGATCATTCCAGCGGCTTATCCGAAAAAACAAAATCAGATGTTCAACTTTGCAATGGGAGTGTACGGGTTAGGAATGGTGCTATTTCCACAATTTCTAAACTACATGTTCCAATTTGCATCATGGCGTTATTTTTATATAGGAATTGCAGTCAGTTTAATAGCTGTTATCATCTATATTACTAGCGTAGCTTTTCCATCAGGGAAAGCAGAAAAAATCGATTTGAAAGCATTCATTCCTATGTTGAAAGACGCTCAGTTCGTATTCCTCATGATCTTTCTCGTCTTCCAGGTGTCTGCGGAAGTATCGTTCATGAATTTCTTCCCGACGTACTTGAAGTCACTGGATCTGGGTGGCATGTCAACGGCTAATAAAGAGGACATGGTAGCGACCATCTTGTCTCTCTTCTCCATCTTCTTCATGGCGGGACGCCTTGGTGTCGCCTATTTGACCAATTGGATCAATGAGCGGATTATTTTAATTACGTTCTCTGCCGGAGCATTATTGATGGTCGGTGCCAGTTTCCTAGTCGCTGAGAATTTCCCTTACTTGTTCGCTGGGGCAGGGTTGTTCTTCTCAACATTGTTCCCGACGGCGACAGCGTTTGGTACTCAGCTATCTAAAACAGGTGGTTCAGCGCTTGGACTCATTTATATTGCTGCAGGCATCGGCGGTGGTATTGCTGGTTACATCATCGGACTAGCTTCCGAAGCTTTCGGAATGGCTGGTGGTTTCAGTATCGTGATTGTTTTCTTAGCACTGATGTTTATCACGACGTTCTTCCTGAATAGTAAGAAGTCAAGTCAGACCCAAGCATAGATGAAAGCACTCCGTCCCTTTTTGGCGGAGTGTTTTTATTAGGTGCGATGATCGAAAACAAATGAAATGGTTTGCTTTCATCTTGTTATAAATTTCCTTCATTTCTTGTAAAATGATAGATATGAGGGAGGATGACGATGAAAAAGCTACTTATGTTAGGAATCGTACTTTTTATATTTACAGGCTGTAACGAAAAAAATGAGGAAGCGGAAGGACAAGGGAATAAAGAATTGGAAGGTCATTGGGAGGGTGAAATCCAAATCCCCAATCAACCATTGAACATTTTGGTCGATTTTCAATCTGGAGAAGAGTGGACGGGGACGATTACCATTCCTGCACAGAATGTTACGGATTTTTCATTAACCGAGATAGATACCAATGAAGGAAGTGTCTCTTTTCAGATGCCTCTTCCTGGGCAGTCTGTTCAGTTTGATGGAAAAATAGAAGGAGAGCAATTAAGTGGTACTTTTACACAAAACGGACAAACTTTCCCATTCTTATTGAGGAAAGGTGAGAAAGAAGCGAAGGAAGAAGAGGGGGATTTCTTATCCATTGAAACCTCTACTGGTAAATTATATGGTGAGTTATTGGTGCCTGAAAAAGAAGAGTCTTATCCTGTCGCTTTAATTATCCCCGGTTCAGGACCGACCGATCGGAATGGAAACTCTCAAGGTGCAGGAAACAATGATAGTCTCAAACTTTTGGCAGAATCCTTAGCAGACAAAGGGGTTGCTTCCTTAAGATATGATAAAAGAGGCGCGGGCAAAAATATAAACGCTGTAACCAGCAACAGTGAAATGAGATTTGAAGTTTTTATTGATGATGCTAAACAGTGGCTGGAAACGCTAGAAGATGATAAACGCTTTACAAACATAGCTGTGATTGGTCACAGTCAAGGTTCCCTTGTCGGAATGATGGCGTCAGGTGCTGAAACGACAGAAGCATTCATTTCCTTAGCAGGAGCCGGTCAGACCATTGATCATGTATTAGAAAAGCAACTCGGGGACAGTTTACCCGAAGACTTGTTCAAAGAAAGTCAAACGATTCTTGGTAAAATGCGGGACGGGGAGACGGTTCCTGATGTCAGCCAGGCTCTGCAAGGAGTGTTTTCTCCAGATGTCCAACCTTTTCTCCTTTCATGGATGGCTTATGATCCTGCGGAGCAATTGGCTGAATTGGATGTTCCGACATTAATTGTGAATGGAACGAACGATATTCAGGTACCAGAATCAGAAGCAGAGCTCTTGAAAAAAGCAGAGCCAGAGGCGGAACTCATGCTTGTAGAAGGGATGAATCATGTGCTGAAAGAAGCTCCCAAGGATAGGGATGGAAATTTAGCGACCTATACAAACCCTGACCTGCCTCTTGCAGATGGACTTGTCGAGGGCATCATTGATTTCCTAAACCAACACGGTTTTGAGAAGTAACGCTGTTTAGGATAATGGCAGGGTTGTGGGAAGACCCAGTTTCGAGATGTTTGTGTGGAAATAGGGGCTCCGGGAAAAGGTTCGCTTTCCATGGGGCGGGCGCTGAGCCTCCTCAGCCTGCGCCCTCCGGGGTCTCAGCTGTCCCGCACACCCTCTTAGTTATCCGGTTCCGGCGCCTAGCGGCTAGTGAGACTTCCCTCGCTTCTGTACGATAAGTCAACATCGAATCGCTACGCTCTTCGTGTTTCCTTTATCTCCGCCAGCTCAGTCTAGTCCATACGCCGCTGACCAAGGCGCCTCCACACTTAAAATAGGAGTCTCACTGTTTCCCTCTGCCCCTTTACCATATGTGGTGCTCAAAACAATTTCAGTGATAGTCAGTATTCATGCTTAGTGGAAGTAGATGGATATAAATTGCAGTTGGATTCCGATGGTGAAAGCTTAATACAGAGCGCTTTTGTCTATAGCACAGTGATAGTGGAAGACGCTCCATTTTGGTACTGGGGTTCGTTTCTCCTCTATGTCGAATGGGGTGGTTGGGAATCTGCGAGACTCCCGTGGGAGAAGGAGATAGGCGAGATCCCGCAAGGCGATAGCCTGAGGAAGCTCGGCGCTCCCCCACAGGAAAGCGAGTAGATTCCCAACCACCCCTGACTCCTAACATGGCAAACGAACCCCGGGTTATCTCGAAACTGAGTCTTCCACAATCGGGAGCTTTAATGGAAGAGGAAAAAAGAGAGTGATCGCCTATTTAGGCTATCACTCTCTTTTTGGGCGTTTAGCGTCTGAGTTTTTGAAGAAGGCGGAGAATTTCAATGTATAACCAGACAAGGGTTACGATTAAGCCGAATGCTCCGTACCATTCCATGTGCTTGGGTGCACCGCGGTTGACGCCTTTCTCAATGAAATCAAAATCAAGAACGAGGTTCAAGGCAGCAACAGCCACGATGAAGAGGCTGATTCCGATCCCAACAGGGCCACTGGAATGGAGATAGGGAACGGTCATGCCGAAAAAGTTCAGAATGAAATTCACAAGATAGACGAGGAAAATGCCTAACGTAGCGGAAACAACCATCAGTCGGAAGTTTCTTGTGACCTTAATGACTCTTGTTGCATAAAGAATCAATAAAGCTCCCATCACGGCGAGCGTTAAGCTGACAGCTTGAATGACAATCCCGGAATAAGCTCCCTCGACGAAGGCGGAAATGCCACCGATGAAAAAACCTTCGAGTGCTGCGTATATAGGGGCAGTGACAGGCGCAGCTTTAGGGAAGAAGGCAGTTATTAAAGCGAATATAAGCCCTCCAATGGCACCGATGATCATCATGAGTGTGACATCGACTCCCAGTGAGTACTGGTACCATGTGTACGCTGCTGTTCCCACCAAAAATAAAAACAGCAGGGATATTTTTGCTGTCGTTCCACCCAGGGTCATTGACTTTCCTGAAGCTGCAGAACGCTGAAATGTATCATCTTTTAAAACGGGATTCCCCGATCTCATCTTACCACTCCTTCTCTATGCTTCTCCTTCTGGTTATACCCTTCCTAGTCACGAGAGACACTTAATGGGCATACCATTTGTAAAGCTTTTTCGGCCGTCCAATCTTCTGATGACTGACCACTTGTTTGACTTTGCCTTCCTCTAGTAAATGCATGAGGTATCGGTATACAGTGGGGTAGGCAAGGCCGATGTCTTTTGAGATGACGTCTACAGGATAGGCTTCACGATTTTCCTGCAAGTAGTTTGAAATGGAACTTAATGTTCCTTTACTAATTCCTTTGGCGGTAAAAACATCGTCATCTTCTTCGTGTTTATTTTTCATATTAGCGATTTGTGCATGCAGTTTGATCCTGGATATGAGATCAGGAGCTTTCACAGGTTTTAAGGCAAAGTCGGTGGCGCCTTCTTCCAGGAAGCGATCAGCCACTTCCTGTCGTTCATCTACCGTCAGCACGAGAATGGGGACAACTGTATTGTGTTTACGGATTTCCCTGACGGTTTGAAGGCCATCCATTTCCGGCATATGATAATCGACAAGGATGACGTCATACCTTCCTTTTAAAAACATATCGACACCTTCGCGTCCATTCACGGCCGTGTTTGATTCCCACCCGGCATGTTTACAAAACTCTGTCAGCATGTAACGTAAGGATTCGTCATTATCCATGATCAGTATTTTCATCTCGTACTCTCTCCTTCGGTAAATGAATCCAGAATATCGTTCCGACTCCTTGTTCGCTTTCAATAGATAGCTCCGCGCCGTGTTCTTTGACGACATTTTTAACGAATGTCAGCCCTACACCAGGATGGGATTTCGTGCTGTAGCCTGCATTCCAAATTTTATTGATATTGGATTGGCTGATGCCATGACCGTTGTCTTTCACACCAATCAGGATGCCTGATTGTTCTACTTTAGTAGCAATGGTCACTTTGGCGTCTTTTTTTCCTTCAACGGCATCACTGGCATTATCAATTAAGTTGACAAGCGCTCGTGTCATTCTGATTTTATTAATGTAGATTTCAATATTCTCATCGGCGGCCAAATCGAACGCATAGATGGTTGCTGAATCTGAAAGTTTATTCGCACGTACATATTCGATGAATGTTTTCAATGTACACCAATTTTTCTTCTCATGATACAAGATTTCAGAAACCATATCGCTGGTCGCTTGAATGGACGAGGAAATTTTATTGGTGTACTGAAGGATTTCGTCGTCCTTCGTTTTCATTTGAATGAGGCTGTTCAGTCCCTCCATCAGTGATAATGGAGTTTTTAAGTCGTGAACGAGATGTAACGCTTCTCTTCCAGAACGCGACTCCACCATGTCGAGCCGGGCGATGTCCAAGTCCTGTCTCATTTTTGCTTTTTGTTCAGCAACGGTTAAGTACACGGCAAGGAAGGTGGCATTTACAATAAATACTGCGAAAAAGACGAGGCTGTAAAAACTTAAGGTACTTCCGAACCCTAACTCCGCGGCCATTCTTTTCACTTCCATAGAAATTTCCCCGCCACCGAATCCGAAAGCACTTAGGAAAAGTACCGTATCCAGCCACTGGAAACCGAATAGCAATTGAGCGAGAATGAAAGCTTTGAATACAGGGCGTAATTGACCATTTCCTAAAAAATGAAGAACGACGATCGATAATAATAGAAAAATGGCCGGGCCTCCGAAATGATAGTTGATTGAATTGTACCCGTTAATCAAAGCGTAAACCAATGGGATGATCATTACAGGGACGGCGACCTTCAACCATGGGCGGTTCAACCTTACTCCGAGCTCATCTCCGAGCAGAAGAGCACCAATGTAATGGGGGAGGGCTCGTACCGTGTTTAACATGACGAGCCCGAATGCAGCCATCATTAGTGTAGCCCCTGATGGAGCGGCCTGAAGCCTTTCGATTACAGCTGCAAGGCCGGACCTCTCAACACTTAGCCAGAGCGGCATCGTGATGCCAATCAATATGAGAACGATTTTAATCCATATACTCTTCGATTTTAGCAATTCTGATTTCATGGCAGTCACCCTAACGACGAGATCTTTCTATATATTCTAATATATGAGACTGATATTTTCGATTCTTTTTTCCTTTGAAGAACTACAAAGTGATGATTTTCCATTCTTATCTTCTATGGAAAACGTAGCAGGCGGTAGTATAATAGACATATATTCAAGGATGAAAGGTGTCCGCAACTATGATCATAATCATTGATAACTATGATTCATTCACATATAATTTAGCCCAATATTTTAAACAGATGGATTCGGAAGTAGTTGTGAAACGAAACGACGAATGGCAGATCGAAGAGATCCGTGCGCTCGATCCGAATCTTATTGTCCTTTCCCCAGGACCGGGGAGGCCGGAAGAATCAGGGATCTGTAAGGATGTCTTGCTGCATTTTGGTGGAGTAATTCCCTTATTAGGCATATGTCTTGGCCATCAACTGATGGTTGAACATTTTGGTGGAATCGTCGTCAAAGGAAGTCAACCGATGCACGGGAAAGTGACGACGATTACGAATGATGGCCGTACCATGTTTCGTAAGCTTCCCGGATCCTTCCGAGTCACCCGTTACCACTCTCTTCAGGCAGATTTCCCTTCATTGCCGGAAAAACTCGAAGTTACTGCCCTTTCTGAAGATGGTGTCATTATGGGTGTCCGCCACAGGGAAAAGATGATGGAAGGCATACAGTTCCATCCAGAGTCCATATTGACGGAGTACGGGTTTGATCTGCTTCGAAACGTTTATGACCGAGCTGTTCGTTACAAAGCAAGTAGAAGAGAGGGAGTGGGCGTATGACAACCTCACCTTTTTTACAGTTTGAATTTACAAACGCTCAAGGGAATCCGGACCCTAAAGTTTTTCAACACCCGGTAGAGATTCTCACTACCTATGATCTGAACGAGATGAAAGCAGTCTTCGATCGAGTGGAAGAAAGGCTTGACGCGGGGTACTATGTAGCTGGTTATGTATCCTATGAAGCTGCCCCCGCTTTTGACCATGCCCTTCGCGTTCACTCTCATCCTGAATGGCCGCTTGTATGGTTCGGAGTGTTCAATGGATTTGAAACAAAGCGGGAGGATGCAGATTCTGAACCGTTTCAAGTTTCGAACTGGGAGCTGCGTGGGGATTATGCCTCTTATCAAAAAGGAATAGAAGTAGTGAAAGCGGGGATTGAACGGGGCGATACGTATCAGGTGAACTTTACGACTAGAATGGAAGCCTCTTTCTCTGGAGATGATTACACTTTGTATAGAAAACTTGTCAGGAATCAGCTGGCCTCCTACAGTGCTTACTTGAACATGGGTGATCGGAAGATTCTATCTGCTTCTCCGGAGCTGTTTTTTAGAGTCGATGGCAACCAATTGAAAACAAAGCCAATGAAAGGTACGGCAGCTAGAGGCCGTAATAGCAAAGAGGATGAGGTGAAGCGCCGGCATCTTCAGACATCAGAAAAGGAACGCTCCGAGAACCTTATGATTGTTGATTTATTGAGGAATGATTTAGGTAGAATCGCCGTGCCCGGGAGTGTCCATGTCCCCAATCTATTTGAAGTGGAAACCTATCCCACGGTCCACCAGATGACTTCGACTGTAGAAGGTCGGTTACCGGAAAATTACACCATGTACGAATTATTTCAAGCATTGTTTCCGTGTGGATCGATTACAGGAGCTCCAAAAGTAAGGACCATGGAATACATTCAAAGATTAGAAGACTCGCCGCGTGAAGTGTATTGCGGAGCTATCGGTTATATGACACCGGAGAAAGAAGCCATTTTCAATGTTCCTATTCGTACTGTTATGATTGATCAAAAACAAGAAAAAGCCGTTTACGGTACAGGGGGAGGCATTACGTGGGACTCAACTTCGGAAGGAGAGTTTGAGGAATTAAAGACGAAGGCTCGCCTTCTGACAGAAGATCGTCCAAAATTTCAACTTTTGGAGACGATGAAGCTGGAAAATGGATCGATTGACTTACTCAACGATCACCTGGACCGAATCATTGCATCGGCTTCGTATTTTGCTTATCCCATTAAAAGAAGTGATTTAGAAAAGAAATGCTCTCAAGTTGCCAAAGCTTATCCAAGTGGTCTCTATAAAACTCGCATGCTCGTTGACGAAGAAGGGAAAGCTGAAATAGAAGTCTATGGTATAAAATCATCTGCTTCTTGTGTCACCGGCATCTTATCTGACGATCCTATAAACGAAGAGAATCCTTTTCTGTTTCATAAAACCACTCATCGGGATGTCTATCATCGTCATCGATCCGACGAAGCAGAAGCGACGTTGCTTTGGAATCGAAGAGGTGAATTGACGGAATTCACAATAGCTAATCTCGTCGTAAACATCGACGGTTATTACTATACCCCTCCCGTTGACTGTGGATTATTGGCGGGAACGTATAGGAAAAATTTATTAAGATGTGGAAAACTAAAAGAAAAGGTTCTCTATAAAAAGGATATCCACAAGTTCGATGAAGTATGGATGATTAACGCAGTCAGAGGCTGGGTGAAGGTTCAACTACAAGAGGACGCTCAATAATAGAAAGGAGTGTTTTGATTTATGAAAAAACATATCGTCTTTTACGATGCGCAATGTCCGTTTTGTTTTTATGTGAAGAAAACGTTCCGAACGTTTGACTGGCTTCATCAAATTAAATGGGTAGCTGTTCAGGATACAGAAGAGACAGGGAAGTACCCTTACTTGGAAGGGCGCAATACGCTGGATGAGATTCATATGCTGACAAAAGAAGGAGAAGTGAAACAAGGTTTTGAAACCATTCGGAAACTGCTGCTTTCTTTGCCTTTATTCACTGTAATCGGCATTCTTTTTTCCTTCCCAGGAGTCCATCGGGTCGGTTCTCCCTTATACCGCTGGTTTTCTGATCACAGACACCAATGGTTCGGCCGCTACGACCTTCCAAGGTACGCATAAAAGAACCCTCCTCAGCGAGGGTCTTTATTACGGTATATGGCAGGATTGTTGAAGACTTGATTTCGAGACGTTTCTGTGCTTTTAGGGGCTCCGGGAAACAGTTCGCTTTCCATGGGGCGGGCGGTGAGCCTCCTCGGACTTCGTCCTGCGGGGTCTCACCTGTCCCACACGTCCCATAGGAGTCTCACCGTTTCCCTCCGCCCCTTTGCCATACGAGGTTCTCGAAATCCCTTTAACAGTAACCTGCCGAGCTCTGTAATGAAGGTCTGTTCACCCACGCCGTTATAGAGTTGTTTTAACCATGCATCCTGCACGAATATGGCGTGGGAACAGGGTCAGGGAAACGTCCGCATGAAAAACGAATGGAGACACGAACATGTGTGTTTTTCTACTGACTGATTCAAAGCACTGCGAATCGTCGTTTCCCTGACCCCGTATCCATGGCCAGGAATTGTCATTCATTATTTCAACTAGGTAAGGCTTTCTTTAAGGATACGCGGTATGTGCTCCTTGCGCTCCCGCGGAAAGCGAGCCATTCCCCGCAGCCCCCACCCATTCAACAAAAGTCTCGAAACTGAGTCTTCCACAATCGGGAGCTATTCTTTGGAAGGGTTATTTGCGTTTTTTTCTTAGCATGCTGTATGAACCGAGGGCGATGACGATGATGGCAAAGGTTAGGGATGTCCACTGGCCGTTCGCGACGCCTTGATAAAGACCATGAGAAAGAAACAATAGAGATAAAATCAGAAACAAGACCAACGATATTTTATTCATAGTGTCCTCCTATGCGTAAACTTCCTTTATCATACCGGAGGGCGTTCGTTTTATCTAGTGTTCTGTGTTACATTACTATTTGATAATAATTTGAGTTGAGGGGTATCCAAGATGAGAGATGAAATCACATACATCGGCGAAAAGATCGAGAAAAACTCGGATCAATTAGCTAATCGAGTGCGAGAGTTGAAAACAGAGGAGTTCGGGGCTGCTACCATTCGAACAGCGAATTGGGAAGAGCTATTCTCCTATATCGGTGAAGTGATCATCGGTGATGGTACTTCTTCGATGCAGCACATTGAAATGTGGGCAGATCGTGAAGGGGAGCAGAAGGTAGAGGCGGAAGTCGAGCTGGATCAATCCCTTCGAACGATGAACTTTGTTCGCCGAGCGATTTGGGGGATATTTTCTGAGGAATTAACCAACGATGAATTTTCTTCTTCCACGGTGGTTCACATCTGCAAAACCATTAATGAAGTATTAGATGAAATTACGAAACATTTTAGTCAAACGTACTCCAGAAACATTCGTATGGAGTGGGAAAGAAAAGAAATGCGGATGGCTGAACTGTCTGTTCCCGTTGTACCGATCACAAAGGGAGTTGCTGTCCTTCCATTGATCGGGGAACTTGATACCAACCGGGCCCAGCTGATCATGGAAACCTCCTTAAATAAAAGTTCGGAATTTGAATTGGATTATATTTTTATTGATGTATCCGGTGTTCCAGTGATTGACACGATGATCGCTAACTACATTTATCAAGTTGTTCATGCCCTTGAACTCGTTGGTGTTCATGCAACTCTAACAGGGTTAAGGCCAGAAACAGCAAAATCCCTTGTAGATATGGGTGTGGATTTTACTCAAGTACATACGAAGGCAGGTTTGCATCAGGCTTTAGAAGAGATCGGCATTTACATTCATCATGGTGACTCTTAATATAATAGAGAAAAGACTGAGAAATCATATTTCTCAGTCCTTTTTAGTCTGTTTTTTTAACGACTATTATTTTTGAGAGGGTTCTGCAACTTTGACAAGTTGTTTACCAAGGTTTGCTCCTTCAAATAACCCGAAGAATGCATCTGGGATATTTTCAAATCCTTCTGTGATCGTTTCTTCATATTTCAAACGGCCTTCCTGGAGCCATTGAGCCAAGTGAGAGAATCCTTCTGTGAATCGATCCTGATAATCACCGACTGTGAACCCTTTAATGAGCGCGCTGGATTTAATCAAGTGCATCTGCATCCGTGGTCCTTGATCGTTCGGGACGTTGTAGGATGCAATGGCTCCACATTGGGCGATGCGTGCGAATTTGTTCAATAATGGATAGACAGCATCTGATATATCCCCGCCGACATTATCAAAATAGATGTCAATTCCATTTGAGCAGGTTTCTTCTAAGCGATCAGGTACACTTTCTGTTTTATAGTTGATGACTTCGTCGACGCCAAGTTCGTTTTTCAGGTATGCTAACTTTTCATCTGAACCAGCAATTCCGACAACATGACAGCCTGAAATTTTACCAATTTGGACGACTGCAGAACCGACGGCTCCAGCAGCTCCGGAAACCACCAGAGTTTCGCCTTCTTTTGGCTGACCGATATCCATCAATCCGAAATAAGCGGTTAACCCAGGCATTCCGAGAATCCCTAGTGATGTCGTGACGGGGCCGAGACTAGGATCGATTTTTCTAAGCGTATCTGCTGGAGCCGACGCGTACTCTTTCCAAGGAAGCATACCTGTGACGATGTCACCTTCTTGTAGAGTATCCGCGTTCGATTCCACAACTTCGCCAACAATGCCACCTTCCATAGGTTCATTTAATTGGAAAGGAGCGATATAGGATTTAGCAGCACTCATGCGGCCTCTCATGTAAGGATCGACGGACACATAAAGCAATTTCACGAGTACTTCTCCCTGCAATGGGACAGGGCGTTCCGTTTCAACCATTTTTATATGCTCATGTGTAGGAGCGGCTTCGGGACGTTTGACTAACTGGATTTCTTTGTTCATTTTTTAATCACTCTCCTTGCTTGTATCATAACGGGTCTATTCCCTCATTGGGAAATGATATGTTTTAAGATGTAAGATACGATAGAGCAAAAGGGGGGAAAGTATGGAAAGTCTTTATGAAAAAGTGAAGTTCGTGGAGGGGGAAAATTTTGTAACCATCGAAGATACAGGACTTCTCACAGATGAAGAGCTTCAGTCATTGGCAGGGAAGTTTGTAAGAGATGCTAAGTATGATGGAGTGAGAAATCGTACGATCCTTGTCCCATCTACTTTTCAAGAAGAGACAGTGATCTACATCAAAGACCTTGGCTTCAAACATCATGATGAGGTTTACTTTGTACGTTGTGAATTGGCTGAGTTGGACCCCATCGATACGGAACGACTGTCTTTTGAAATGGTTTCACTGAGGGATGGAGAGGAAGGGGTATTTAAAGAGACATGGCGCAGGGCAATGGAAGGGTCATTGAACGCTCCCCAATCCTTGAACATGGATGAACAAATGAAAAGTGTCAAAAAAGAGCTTGGACAAGGTTATGTGGATACGTGTTTGACTGCTTATGAAAATGGTACGCCTATTGGAGTGGTTATGCCACATATCGAACCAGGAACAAAAGATGAAGGGAGGATCTTTTATTTCGGATTAGTTCCGGAAGAACGAGGAAAGAACAAGAGCGCTCCTCTATATAAAGAGGGGTTACATCTCCTTCAGAGCATCTTCCATGCCACCTATAGCGTTGGTGCGACAAGTGTCCATAACAAACCAATGTTGAAAGTTTTTGAGAAATGCGGGTGTGCAGTGACAGAAAGAGTGGGCATATACAAATACTCAAAGTGATGGTATGCGGTCCTTCATTAGGGAGTGTAGGGGAGGGGGATGAAAATGGTGGAGCATTGAACGTCACGGTCATCCTCAGCCTTATCGGTTTACTATGATTATAAAAAAATCCCTCGAGCCACTATGGGGGGATTAATGACTCAGGTAAGAAATAATAAAACACCCAGGAGATTCCTGGGCGCTTTACGTTATGACTCTATGCTTTCCTTCAGTTCCTTATACTCCTCATCAGTAAATGCGCGTGAGCGGGTGAGGAACCTTTTTCCTTTGACTCCTTCCAGCGAAAACATCCCTCCGCGTCCATCTACGACATCAATGATCAACTGTGTATGCTTCCAGTAGTCATACTGCTTTTTGTTGATGTAAAAAGGAGTGTCCCCGATTTTTCCAAGCAATACATCCTGACTGCCGATTAAAAGATCGCCTTCTTCATAGCACATCGGAGAGCTTCCATCACAGCACCCACCTGATTGGTGGAAAAGAAGAGGGCCGTGTTTTTCCTTCAGCATTTCAATAAGCTCAAGAGCGGCGTCGGTCGCTTTTACACGTTCAACCATCTTTTCAGCTCCTTTCGTAGGGCCGCAAATCAAGGAGTTACCCATTTTCTGGTTTTAAAAGAATCCAAGCTTCTGCGGGCTGTAGCTCACGAGCATATTTTTGGTTTGTTGATAATGGCTGAGCATCATCTTATGGTTTTCCCGCCCGACACCGGACATTTTGTATCCGCCGAAAGCTGCGTGAGCAGGGTAGGCGTGATAACAGTTTGTCCAAACGCGTCCAGCTTCAATTCCGCGTCCGAATCGGTACGCAGTATTCATATCACGTGTCCACACACCGGCACCCAATCCATAAAGTGTGTCATTGGCGATCTTCATCGCTTCTTCTTTATCCTTGAAGGTCGTTACAGATAGGACAGGTCCGAAGATTTCCTCCTGGAAAATTCTCGTGCTGTTATCGCCTTTAAATACCGTCGGCTGCACGTAATATCCATCTTTAAAGTCGCCTTCCATCTGATTACGCGCCCCTCCAGTAAGGCATTCGGCTCCTTCATCCTTACCGATCTCGAGGTAAGACAAGATTTTCTCCAATTGTTCTGAGGAAGCTTGAGCACCCATCATCACTTCAGGATCAAGTGGATTTCCTGTCTTGATTTCTTTGACGCGTTTGATAGCACGGTCCATAAACTCATCATAGATCGACTCCTGAATGAGAGCGCGAGAAGGACATGTACATACTTCACCCTGGTTCAGAGCAAACATGACCATTCCTTCAATTGTTTTATCTAAGAAATCGTCATCTTCACGCATGACATCCTCAAAAATGATGTTCGGTGATTTTCCACCAAGCTCCAGGGTAACAGGGATGATATTTTGAGATGCATATTGCATGATCATTCGTCCGGTTGTTGTTTCTCCAGTGAAAGCCACTTTATTGATGCGTGGGCTCTGGGCCAGCGGCTTACCAGCTTCTAAACCGAATCCGTTCACAACGTTCAATACCCCGGCAGGCAGCAAGTCTTCAATTATTTCGAGCAAATACATGATGGATGCTGGTGTCTGTTCCGCAGGCTTCAGGACAATTGCATTCCCAGCAGCGAGAGCAGGAGCAATTTTCCATGTCGCCATTAACAGAGGGAAGTTCCAAGGAATGATTTGACCGACGACTCCCAGTGGTTCGTGGAAATGGTAAGCAATCGTATCGTTATCAATTTCGCCGATGGATCCTTCCTGGGAACGAATAACCGAAGCGAAATAACGGAAGTGATCGACCGCAAGTGGAAGGTCAGCATTCAGGGTTTCACGGACAGCTTTCCCGTTCTCCCATGTTTCCGCGATGGCAAGGTTCTCAAGGTTTTCTTCCATACGGTCTGCAATGCGGTTAAGAACCAAAGAACGTTCCGTCACAGATGCTGCACCCCACGCGTCTTTCGCTTTGTGTGCTGCATCAAGGGCAAGCTCGATATCTTCCTCTGTCGAACGTGCAACCTGACAAAACGTTTGTCCCGTTACAGGGGTGACATTATCAAAATATTGCCCTTTGACAGGTGCTGTCCATTCTCCGCCAATGAAGTTGTCGTAGCGTTCCTTGAACTGAACTTTAGATCCTTCCGTATTAGGAAAAGCATATACCATAAAAACATCCTCCTAGTAATTTACTTTTGCAACCGCTTACAAAAAAGTTTATGTAAGTAGGCGCGCTTACTTTTTAAGGTATCACTTGTACAGAATATTGTCAATTTACAGACAAATGTGTGAAAATTTCTAGTACGAACAAAGGAGAAGAATTGTTATAATAGAACTATTCAAAGGGAAAAGGAGTTCTTAGAAAATGACAACAACCAATCGAGTGATGCTCGTGGATGGCATGGCGCTGCTTTTCCGTGCGTTTTACGCTACAGCTATGAGCAATTATTATATGATCAACAGTAAAGGGATCCCGACAAACGGGGTCTACGGCATGATGAAACACTTATTTACGGCAATAGAAACCTACCAGCCCACACACGTGATTTGCTGTTGGGATATGGGAAGTAAGACGTTCCGTAATGATCTTTTTCCAGACTACAAAGCGAATCGTGGAGCCCCTCCAGAAGAATTGATCCCACAATTCGATTTAGCTAAAGAAGTTGTGGAAGCTCTTGATATTCCTAACGTCGGACAAGTCGGTTACGAAGCGGATGATTGTATGGGAACGCTGAGTCAAGTGTAC
This sequence comes from Halobacillus aidingensis, assembly GCF_900104185.1. Lineage (GTDB taxonomy): Bacteria > Bacillota > Bacilli > Bacillales > Halobacillaceae > Halobacillus > Halobacillus aidingensis. Next base: position 16,012 of record NZ_FNIZ01000023.1, read on the forward strand.
AGTCAGCATTCTCAAGTCTTCTTGTTGACTGGAGATCAGGATCTTCTACAGTTGCTGCAGCCGAATGTAAATGTTGTACTATTGAAAAAAGGATATGGCAATTATGCGGAGTATCATGAGGGTTCCTTTACAGATGAAAAAGGAATCACACCACAGCAGATGATTGACTTGAAAGCTCTCATGGGGGATACAAGTGATAACTATCCAGGCGTGAAAGGGATCGGAGAGAAAACCGCGTTGAAGCTTCTTCTTAAGTATGGATCCATCGAAGGAATCTTAGAGAATATAGAAGAACTGACAAAGGGGCAGCGTACGAAAATTGAAGACAGCTTGGATATGCTGCATCTATCCAGAAAGCTTGCAGCTATCCATTGTGAAGCGGATGTGGACTGTTCATTAGAAGAGGCTCTGTTCTATATTGATGATGAAAAGATGAGCGCCAAGTTTAATGAGCTTGAATTTAAAAATTGGGAGAAAAATATTGTGAGAATATAAAAAAAGGTCGGAGGAATGATTCCTCCGACCTTTTTGCTATAGAAGATCTTTCTTTTGAGTATCGCGATAATTGTTTGATTCTTTGTAATACATAGCAGCTTTTTTGTACATACGCTTTTCATAAAATAGATTTCCTAGCATCTCTGTAAATTCTTTGTAGTCTTTATATTCATTAAGTCTTCTGAAATCAGGAATAATTGTGTCTTCTAGTTTTTTAATAAATTCTTCATTTAAAGTTTTTCCATTAAGCATGTACTTTAAAATATAGAATTTGTGCTTATATTTAAGGTAATTATTTTCAACGGCTATATTTTCTCCTTGTTGAATATACTCCTCACACAATTGTTTTTCACCATTATGAAAGCTGGCCAATGCAAGAAGGTATATGGTACCTGCTTTGAAGGGAGTTTCTTTAGTTTCGATGTCATATGCCTTTTGAAGGTAATAGTATGCTTGTTCATATTTTTCTTGGTTAATGTAATTACTTCCAAGGTTGTGGTATATTCGGCGGGTTTCATGGATTGGAAGATGGTATTTTGCAATCTTTAAAACTTTTAACAAATAATCTTCAGCGATTTGCAAAGCGCCTAATGAATTATAATTGATGGCAATAATAATATAGGAGTCGACCATTCGTGAATAATGCAGAGTAGATTTATATAAATCTAATGCACGGAAGGCGTAATGGTTAGACTCAACATAAGCTCTTGATTTTGAGTAAGTGAGAGCTAAATGTAAGTAGACTTCACCTTCATCAAATGGCAATTTCTTCATTAATTTTTCAGTATCATTGAAATGTTGTAAAGCTTGAGGTAGTTCCCCTAAAAATAGGTGATGAACTCCTACGATTTTATGAAAGAAGAATTTATATTCATTTGTTGCATCTTCATAAGTGGTACGAATTTCTTTTAGCTTTTTTTCGTCAATGGGCTTTCTTTCTTTTGTCATGATGTGGCGTACTTCTATTATTTGATACAAATTAACGAGTTCGATGTTTTGGTTGTCTTCTAAAGATGCTTTGCAGTCTTCATATAATTCATCCATTAGAGGGAAGTCTCTCATTTGTGCAGCTTGGTTCCATTCAAGGAGGGCGTTGTGAATCTTTTCATCAAATTCTTCGTTGATGTCGGTTAACTTAATGTTTAGTCTTTCTCCGAGAAGACGGTATATTTCATCGCTGGCATTGATGATGTCGTGCTCAATTTTACTCAAGTAGGAAACTGAGCAAATTCCTGATGCAAGTTCTTCTAATGTTAAATTCTTAAATTTGCGGTGTTGTTTAATTAACGATCCTTTCATATTCACTACTCCTTTAAAGCGCCAATTACATACATTATAGCAAAATACTGTCTCGTTCAATGTATATAATTACCTTTTCAGGGTGTTATAGGAATGGAAGAAGGGCGTTTGATATGTAAAAAGCTCAACCACATGAAGTGGTTGAGCAGTTTCATCAAGATAGTGTCTTCAGGGCTTCTTCGATTTGAGTATCTCCTGAAATCATTTCGAATGTTTTATGGTAAGCGTTTGGTTCTTGTAGGGAAGCGATCATTGTCTTAGCAACGTCTGCGCGAGGAATAGTTCCTCTCTCAACGGTTTCTCCGACCTGGATTTTGCTTGTCCCTTCGTCGTTCGTCAAGCCGCCGGGACGTACAATGGTGTAATCAAGCTCGGTCGTTTTCAGGAAGTCATCCGCTTCCCCTTTCATCTCAAGATAATGCTTCAATTCTTCAGGGCCTCGCTCTGGATCTCCGGCGCCCATGCCGCTCAACATGATAAATTTCTTTATACCTAGATTTTCTGTTGCTTTAGCAAGGTTAATGGCTCCGTCACGATCAACAGCTTCTGTCTGCTCAGCGCCTGTGCTTGATCCTGATCCAGCAGCGAACATGACAGCGTCCATACCTTTAACAGCATAACCGACATCTTTCGTGAGATCAGCGAGAACAGGGGTTCCACCTAATTTTTCAATGGTACCTTTTTGGTCTTCTTTCCGAATTAAACCGTATGGCTCATGACCATCCGCTTTTAAATATTGAATAAGTAGTCGTCCTGTATTTCCATTTGCTCCTGCTACAAGTACTTTCATCTATAATCACGACTCCTTCTGGAAATAAGATTACAATACTTATTTAGCCTGTTTCCGCATCTGGTAAACATACGGACGTGCGGTCAAGAAGGGAAGCAGAGCTCCTGGTAGTTACAACGAGCACAGACCCTCGGGTCATCCTGCATCGGGAATTGCTCTATAGGGAGTGGCTGGTTTTTTTCTGCATCTTCTAAATAGAGCTTCATCTGCTCCATACTGATTTGGTATAAGTGTTGGACATTAATGAGATCCTGCTCTGTTAACTGATGTTCGACATGTGTACCGTCAACTAAATATTCGTTTCGAATGATAATATCGTCAATGGATTCTATTCCGTGCTTATGTTGTAAATATAGAGCATAAAGGGCGAGTTGGTTACGGTCTTCATCGGATGATTTTCCTGTTTTCCAATCCACAATAATCCATTTGCCATTGGTGAGATCCTTATACACAAGGTCCATCACAATATAAACCTTTGCTTCGTCCGTCTTAAGGAAACGGAAGGTTTCGGACTCCATGAACTTCATTTGTTCTTTGTTGCGTACATCCGTGAAGGTTTTGCTGGAGTAAAAATTTGCAACCGTTTTTTGGAGACGATCTGTGATTTTGCGCACCTTCGTTTCCGGGAGAGTGTCTGTCTGGCTGTAGTAGATTTCATGAAGCATGGTATAGTGCTTCGGCCTGTTCATCCATAAATGTTCTTTCTTCGTTGATTCGATAAAACCACGATTCAAGTGATGGCGGACTTCATCAATGAATTCTTGTTCCCCCATAATCGATTGACTCTTTAATACACGCTGAATGGTCTGGTAAATCAAATCATGGACAACGCTTCCGAAGTGCATTTCCAAATTGGTCATTTTTTTTAGACGATATGCTTGTTTGGCTAAGGTGTCTGCAGAACTCAACCAACCATTATGCGAAACATAATAATCGTATGCATATTTTCTTAGGCAGGATAACATCGTTTTATGCCTGGACAAAGACCAGGATAATTCAGGGTATGGTTTTACTTCAAACATGAGTAACATCCTTCGTTAGATTCATAGTTTATTTCTTCCTACTCTTCAAAACAGAGAGGGTCATCGTGCTGGTAATCTCTCATAGATATTTTATCATGAATGACAACAACCCCCTCTTTTTCTAAAAGGTCACGCTGTCTGGAAGGTTCCTTTACAGCAATTTCTCCTTTTGCATTGACCACCCTATGCCAAGGGAGGTCATGCTTTTCGCTCATGCTGTGGAGAGCACGTGCTACTTGCCTTGCCGCTCTCGGATTTCCAGCGCAGGCAGCGATTTGTCCGTATGACATGACGCATCCCTTTGGAATACTACGTATAATTTGAATGATATTTTGTGTGAACGGCTGCATGAATGGGCCTCCTTACTTATATTTTACAGAATGACAAGGCTGTGGGAATAGAAGCCTGCTTCCATTATTGATACAATTTCTATAGATGAAAGAGAGGGGACGATTAGAATGAGCATACCGAAAGTTTTGTCAATCGCCGGCTCTGCTGCACAGGGAAGTGCCGGCATTCAGGCAGATCTTAAAACGTTTCAAGAATTCAATGTATATGGAATGAGTGCTATAACTGCCATCGTAGCGAACAACAACCAAACAGAGCAAGGAATTTTTACCCAGCCAATAGCAGCCATCGAAGCCCAGATCTATGCTGCATTGGAACATGTCGGAGTTGATGCTCTTAAAACAGGCATGCTGTTCACAGAAGACATTATAAAAAAGGTGGGCACTGTTATAAAGGAATCAGGTGTTGCAAATATCGTTGTGGACCCTGTGATGATCGGGAAGATGGGTTCCCAATTATTGAAAGACGATGCGATTGAAGCCTTGACTCAAGAGCTTGTGCCTCTCGCAAAAGTTGTAACTCCTAATTTACATGAAGCAGCAAGGATGCTTCAATGTGAGGTTCCTGAAAACCCTGAGGATATGAAGGTCGTGGCACGGGATCTTTATCACCTCGGCGCGGAGTATGTCCTTGTAAAAGGGGGCAGTTTAAAAGGATATCCTGCTGTAGACATGCTCTATGACGGATCCAGTATTACTGAGCTTGAAACGGAAAGAGTAGAAACCATTCATACGAGCGGGGCAGGGTGTACGTATTCAGCTGCCATAGCAGCAGAACTTGCGAATGGCTACCCTGTTGAAGAAGCGGTCAGACGTGCGAAATCGTTTGTAACCAGTGCTATCCGTCACGCCTTATCCTTCGACCGCGGCATAGGCTCCACCTACCACGCCGCCCATAGAATTATTAGTAATTAAAGTATATGGCGGGATTGTGTAAGACTTGATTTCGAGATGTTTCGTGGTTCGGTGCCATATTGAGCGTCAGGGGTGGTTGGGAAGCTACTCGCTTTCCTGTGGGGGAGCGCCGAGCTTCCTCGGACTGCGTCCTGTGGGATCTCGCCTGTCTCCTTTTCCCACGGGAGTCTCGCAGCTTCCCAACCACCCCATTCGATATATAAGTGATACGAACCCCTATACCAAGTTAGGGTGTCTTCCACCCCACTCAGAAGCAAACATAAAGCGCTCTATATCAAGCTTTCACACTCGGATTGACACTGGGGGAGTTGTATATTATCCACTTCGCTTGAGCATACAGCTGAGTTCCCGAGAATTGGTTTCGAGATACTCCCATGATAAAGGGGCGGAGGGGAATGGGGAGACTCCTGCGGGAAAAGAGTGCTTGGTGAGACCCCGCAAGGCGTCAGCCTGAGGAGGCTGACCGCGCTCCCGCGGAAAGCGAGCCATTCCCCGCAGCACCATCCACTAAACAAAGGCTCGAAACAGAGTCTTCAACAAAACGGAGCATATGTATGATATAAGAAATCCCCTCTTCACGAATGGTGAGAGAGGGGATAAGAGTTAACCGTTGATGCGGTCGTATTTATCAATTTGTTTCTTGCGGACAACATCCCAGCGGTTTTCCGGGTGTTCTTTACATTCTGCTGTACATCCAGCATGCTGCTCTTCTTCACACTCTTTACAGCATACATATTGACGGTTACATACCGGGTTACTGCAGTTGATCATACGATCTTCTGCTTTCCCACAATGTTCGCACTCTGCAATGACCTTTTCTTCCACTTGGTTGATTGGAACAGCGATACGCTCGTCGAATACATACATTTTACCATCGAAGAGCTCACCTTTGACTTCTGGATCTTTGCCGTAAGTCGTGATTCCACCTTCAAGCTGATAGACATCTTCGACACCGTTTTTCTTAAGAATACCTGTCAATTTCTCACATCGAATTCCGCCTGTGCAGTAGGTAAGTACTTTCTTATCCTTCCACTGGTCAGCATTCTCGGCAATCCATTCAGGGAACTCACGGGAGTGATTGACATCCGGCTGAATCGCGTTGCGGAAGTGGCCGATGCGGTATTCATATTCATTGCGGCCGTCGATGACGATGGTATCTTCATCTTTCAGCATTTCATTGAACTCTTTAGGTTTTAAGTGTTTTCCACCGAACGTTTTCGGATCAATATCATCTTCTTCAATACTCCAGTTGACCAGCTCAGGCTTCACGCGGCAATGCATCTTCTTGAATGCGTGCCCTTCATGCTCATCAATTTTGAAGTGGATATCTGCGAAACGCTCATCAGAGCGAACATAGTTCATATATTCTTCCACTTGTTCAACAGTACCTGAAACTGTTCCGTTAATGCCCTCGTGAGAAACGATGATACGTCCCTTCAATCCAAGGTCTTTACAGAATTTCAGGTGGTTTTGGCAATATTCTTCATAGTCAGGAAGGTCGACATACTTATAATACAGCAGAACTCGATAATCTTTTGAGCTCATAAGTGATTCCTCCTAATATTTATATCTATACAGTAGTAAATAACATAAATGTCCATAGTCCATCATATTCGATTCTTAATCGGATTTCAAATGTCAGTTTTTTGAACAAATTCCATACGTCTGATCTTGTATGAATACAGCCACAGGACCAAGGTGGAAGCCGTCATTAAAACGATCAGGGAACCGAACGGTAGGATAAAGTTCTCGGCGGTATAAGGTTGTGAACTAAATTCTAATAATATACCGGCAAGAACAGAACCGGTCGCACTTCCAATGAATTGCATCTGTTGCTTGAGTCCGATTCCGGCACCGATCTGTTCTTTAGGCAGGATTCGTGAAACTTCATTGGTCGAACTTGAAGATAAACTAGAGAACCCGAAACTTGTAAACATATAAGCAATCATAATCATATACGGACTCTTGCCAGCCAGGAAAAAGAAAATTAAGGCTGAAATCATCAGTAAAATTTGAGACAAAAATAGAATTTTGATGTTTCCGTAGGCATCAATCAGTCGTCCTACGTAAATCGCGGCTGCGGCGGATAGCATAGCGCCAGGGAAAATGATAAATCCGATGGCGGCTGCCCCACGTCCATACACTTGCTCCAGCATGATCGGCATTAAAAACAAAACTGCGAAGTGCAAAGTAAAGCCGATGTAGCTTGTAAAGACAATGCGGCGGTAGTGGCTGTTTTTTACAAGTTCTGGCTGGATGAAAGGCGCTTTCGTCCGATTGACTCTCCACCATAGGAGAGAAGCAGACAGGAGACCGCCCAGCAAGTAGTATGGAGTTAATGTTGAAATGTAAAGCAAAAACATGGTGGCGCTGATTCCGGATAACAAACCTCCAATGACATCAAAACGCCCTTTCTCAGCTTTTTCAACAGGCATAAACTTGTACAAAACCGGGATGACGATGAAAACCATAATGGTCACAATGAACAAGTAGTTCCAATCAAGATAGTCTGTAATCAACCCACCAATGACTGGACCAAGGCCGAACCCTAAGGATGTTGCAGAAGCAATCAGCGCATAGGCGCTTCCTCGTCTCGTCATCGGGATGTACCTCCCGGCGAAGACCATGGATAAACCAGGGATCGCTGCCGCTCCTGCCGCCTGGCATAACCGAGCAATCAACAACCAGACGTAACTGTCCGCCAAAAATCCGATGATGGAAGAAAGGCTGAAAATACAGATCCCTATCGTTAATAATGTCCGAATCGGCATATAGTCAGACAGGCGTGTAAAGGTAATCGTGAAAATCGCTAACACAATCGAATAGCCGGAAACAACCCATGCTCCTTCTGAAGGCATGAGCGAGAAATCTTTTAATATATTTGGTAAAGCGATGTTGAACATCGTCGTATTCATAACAACAATTAAAATCGTAGCGGCTAAAATGAAGACCGTACGAAAATGTTCCTGGGAAGGACGAGAGGTCAGTGGCATATCGTCTCTTCTTCCTTTCTTTTATTTCATTAGACACTCGAAATACTATACCACAAGTTTCCTAGAGAGAAAAATGACAAGCGTAAAAACTCCCGTTGCCGGCAGCAACGGGAGTTTTTTATGATCTGGAAATTTCAAGTTGGACATACTTTCCTTTGGAGATACATCCAGGCAGAGCCTGTGGTGTTATAGAATTTTCGCGCCCAGAGTGGACTCGAAATGTGAAAGAGCCCATGTATGGCCAGCTTCATTAAAGCTTGCGACTCCATCCTTGTGTACATGAATGTGGTAACCAAGATTATAAGCATCGATGGCTGAGTGGAGCACACAGATATCTGTACAGACTCCGACAAGGTGGAGATCCGTGATCCCGCGTTCTCTCAGTTTCAAGTCCAAGTCTGTTCCGGCGAAGGCGCTGTAACGGGTTTTATCCATGTAAAGAGTATTCGGCTCATGCTTATTTTCTTTATAGAGTTTTTGAAGCGATCCGTACAACTCCCGTCCTTTCGTTCCCCGGATGTTATGAGGAGGAAAAAGGTCTGTCTCGGGATGGTAAGGGTCACCTTCTTCGTGAACATCTACCCCGAACACGACTAAGTCATTCTCATTCATAAATGTCTCCGTTACATCATGGATGTATTTTTCCAAAGCTTGAGCGGGTGGTCCACAGGTCAATGCTCCATCATTTTTTACAAAGTCGTTCGTATAATCGATGATGATTAAAGCCCGTTTCATTATATCCCCTCCGATGTCTTTACACTTATCTTAACAGATGCGAGAAAGAAACGTGCACTTAATAGCCGGGAATATGCTTTGCGGAGGTCATGCTTTTATTCATTGCCAGAAACAATAGTGATCCCGAGATAACAAGGAGTGCACTTGTAACGAAAAATACCATAGAAAAGCCATAAAACCCTGCAATCATTCCGCCCATTGACGGACCGATGATATTCCCAAGGAAACGGATACTCGTGTTGTAACCTAATACCTCACCTTGCATAGCAACTGGAGCCTCTTGTCGGATGTAAGCGGTCCGGACAGGAATAATACCACCGATGGATACGCCTAATAGAAAGCGGAGAACAACCAGCTGCCAGATATTCGTAACGAAGGCAGCGGGGAGGTAAACGATTCCTGCCATGAACAAAAGGAATACGAGAATCTTCACATAACCGATTCGATCGGCGATTTTCCCCCATTGTTTGGCCATCATTAAGTTCCCGAGCCCTGCAGCTGAGAAGGCGATTCCTGAGAACAAGGCTAAATTTTCTGGCCCGTGTAAATCACCAACGAATAATGAAAGAATCGGTTGAATACTGAAATGGGCAATTTGGACAAATAAAGAAACAATCATAACCATTAATAACACAGGGTGCTTGAAAATATGCGCAAGAACCTCTCTGGATTGATAGCTTGTTTTTTCATGGTCTCCTTCTTTTTTAATACGCTGTTCATGAATGCCAAAGTAAACTATAAGAGCAGACAGAGCGACTGTGATGGATACATATTGAAAAGTGGTCGCATAGCCAATGGAATCAGCAATCCAACCTCCGAGCAACGGCCCCATTAAACTTCCGGTAATGCTTCCTGTCTGCAATGAACCTAGAACTTGACCGGCGATATTTTTAGGCGTTTGGGTAGAAATCAATGCTTGTGACATGGGGATAAATCCCGTGAAGATGCCCATGAATAAACGGAGAAGAAAAAGCTGCCACACGGATGTGACGAATCCCATAAGAAATACGGAGAGCGCGAGCCCTGTAGCAGAGATAATTAAAATGTTCTTTCTTCCATATTTATCTCCAATTTTCCCCCAGATTGGGGAACATAGAAAAGCGGACACGAACGTAATGCCGAAAACCCATCCAGACCAGGTCTGGACATAGGCCTCTGTATAATTTCCGAGTTCTTCGATATATAAAGATAAAAACGGCAGGACCATTGTAATACTTCCGGCTATAAAGAAATTGGCAAACCACATGATCCACAGGTTCCGTTTCGCCCGAGATTCGTTAGTAAGGATAATATCCCTTCTTCCTATTTATTTCGACACCCTAAATACATAACATAATTCTTAAAAAAGGGGAACCGTAAACGACCTAATTCCAGCAACTTTTTTACATTTATAAGTTTCTTATTGATAAGGAAGGGAATTCCATTTATATTGTCGGGTTGTTAACGGTTGCAAAACATGTATATACAAATTATAATCATAATTAATTGATGTATATACAAGTTATAAGAGCTTCATTGAAAGCGTTTGAGGAGGAGAAACATATGTTTAAGAAATTGTTTGGAAATAAAGAGACAGAATTGAAAGTGGCTTCACCATTAACTGGAAAGAAGGTGGCATTGGAGGAAGTGCCGGATCCTGTGTTTTCTCAGAAAATGATGGGTGAAGGAATTGCAGTGGAACCAAAAGACGGTGAAGTACTTAGCCCTGTAGAAGGTACAATTGTTCAATTGTTCCCAACGAAGCATGCGGTAGGCTTGGAAACGAAAAGTGGTGCAGAAATTCTAATCCATATTGGTCTTGAAACCGTTGCAATGGAGGGAGAAGGCTTTGAAGCTTTTGTGTCTCAAGGGGACAAGGTGAAAGTAGGAGACAAATTGATTTCCTTCGACTTGGATCTCGTGAAAGAAAAGGCGAAGAGTACAGTAACACCAATCATTGTCACAAACAGCGATGATTTTGATACGCAGGTAGCTGAAGAAGTTGAATTGATCGCCGGTTCTACACCATTAATGACTGTGAATAAAAAGTAAAAAACACATCGGGAGGTAGGGAAAATGAACCATAAAAAACAGGCCGAACAGATTTTAGAAGCGATCGGCGGGAAGGAAAACTTGTCTGCTGCAACCCACTGTGTCACACGTCTTCGTTTGGCGTTACATGATGAAGGCATTGTCGATCAGGAAAAACTGAACAATATTGATGCTGTGAAAGGATCTTTTTCAACAAACGGTCAGTTTCAAATCGTCGTCGGACAGGGGACTGTTGATAAAGTTTATAAAGAGTTTGTAGCTCTTGCCGGTGTTGGAGAATCTTCTAAAGAAGAGGTGAAAGAGGCTTCCAAGGGGAATATGAATCCTCTTCAACGAGCAATCAAAACACTTGCCGATATTTTCATTCCGATTCTACCAGCGATCGTAACCGCTGGTTTGCTGCTTGGTATCAATAATATCTTGACTGCGGAAGGAATCTTCTGGGACAAACAGTCCATTATTGATGTGTATCCACAGTGGTCAGGAATAGCGAACATGATCATCATCATAGCCAATACTGCCTTCGTGTTCTTACCCGGGCTCATTGGTTGGTCCGCGGTTAAAAAGTTCGGTGGTAGTCCAATTTTAGGTATTGTCATAGGTCTTGTGCTTGTACACCCTGACCTATTGAATGCCTGGTCTTACGGGGATGCCGTAGCTGAAGGATCTGTACCAACATGGGACTTATTCGGATTAACCGTTGAGAAAATCGGTTACCAGGGACAAGTCCTGCCAGTCCTTGTTGCGTCTTATTTGTTGACTAAGATCGAACTATTCTTACGTAACCGTATCCCTGATAACATTCAGTTGTTATTCGTCGGACCGATTTCCTTGTTAGTGACAGGTTTCTTGACGTTCATCATCATTGGACCAATTACATTTGCAATCGGTAACTGGATTACAGACGGCCTTGTCGCTACCTTTGATACATTCGCTTGGTTAGGCGGTCTTATTTACGGTGGTCTATACGGTGTACTCGTCATTACAGGAATGCACCATACGTTCCTTGCCGTTGATATTCAGCTAGTTGGCAGCACGGGAACAACGTTCTTGTGGCCGATGCTTGCTCTATCCAACATCGCTCAAGGTTCTGCCGCATTCGCTATCTGGTTAGCTTCAAAAGATGATAAGCTCAAAGGTTTGAGTGTATCTTCTGGTATTTCTGCATGGCTCGGGATTACAGAACCAGCTTTATTTGGAGTGAACCTGCGCTTTAAGTATCCATTCATTATTGCCATCACCTCTTCCGCTCTTGCCGGCCTTTATATCTCAGCACAAGGTGTATTGGCAAGTTCCATCGGAGTCGGTGGTGTGCCGGGGATCTTCTCGATCGTTGCGGAGTACTGGCTAGACTTTGCTATCGGTATGGTCATCGTCATTGTCCTGCCGCTAGTAGGAACGTATCTCTATGCGAAGCGTAAAAAAGACGTATAAAAATTAAAAAACGGTGGTGCTACAATGATTGAACAACCTTGGTGGAAAAAAGCTGTCGTTTATCAAATTTATCCGAAAAGTTTCAATGACACGACAGGGAACGGTGTCGGTGATATCCAGGGAATTATTGAGAAACTGGATTACTTGAATAAACTCGGGGTCGACGTCCTTTGGCTGACCCCGATGTACAAGTCTCCACAAAATGATAATGGATATGACATTAGTGATTATTACGATATCCATGATGAATTCGGGACGATGCAGGATTTCGAAACACTGCTTGAAGAAACGCATAAGCGTGGCATGAAACTGATTATGGACATCGTCGTCAACCACACCTCAACGGATCATCAATGGTTTCAGGAGGCCAAAAAGTCGAAAGATAATCCGTATCGTGATTATTACATTTGGCGTGACCCTGTGAATGGGGAGGAGCCGACGAATTGGCAGTCTAAATTTGGAGGCAATGCCTGGGAGTATGATGAAAAAACAGGCCAGTATTACTTGCACTTGTTCGATGTCACTCAGGCCGATTTGAACTGGGAAAATGAACAGATGCGTGAAGATATCTATGAAATGATGCGCTTCTGGGGGGAAAAAGGGGTGGATGGCTTCCGTCTGGATGTCATCAACTTGATCTCGAAAAACCAGGAGTTCCCTAACGATGATGGAAGTGTTGCCCCTGGTGACGGGCGGAAATTTTATACGGATGGACCTCGGGTGCATGAATTCATGCAGGAAATGAACCGTGAAGTTTTCAAACCTTATGATCTTATGACCGTTGGAGAAATGTCTTCGACGAGCATTGAACATTGCGTCAAATACACGGCTCCAGATCGTGATGAGCTGAGTATGACGTTCAGCTTTCACCATTTGAAAGTGGACTATCCGAACGGTGAAAAATGGACAGTCGCTGATTTTGATTTTCATGAGTTGAAGCAGATCCTTTCAAGGTGGCAGCGCGAAATGAATGCAGGAAATGGCTGGAATGCTTTGTTCTGGTGTAACCACGACCAGCCCCGCGTATTGTCAAGGTTTGGGGACGATGAAAACTATCCGGTAGAGTCCGGGAAAATGCTTGCAACGACCATTCACATGATGCAGGGAACGCCATACATTTACCAGGGTGAAGAATTCGGAATGACAAACCCTAAATTCGCAAGCATTGACCGTTACCGTGATGTCGAGTCCCTGAATATGCATGAAGAGTTAAAAGCAAAAGGTGTCAGTGAGGAAGGAATCATAGAGATTTTAAAACAGAAGTCTCGTGACAATTCTCGTACTCCTGTACAATGGAATAGAGAAGAAAATGCCGGCTTTACTGAAGGAACCCCTTGGATTGATGTCGCGGATAATTACAAAGAAATCAATGCAGAAGTGGTGATGAACAAAGAGAACTCCATTTTCAACCACTATCAAAAATTGATCGAACTGCGTAAATCTCACGACATCATAACCCATGGAGATTATCGTTTGTTGGTACCAAACCATAATCAGGTCTTCGCTTATCTTCGTGAATGGAATGGGGAACAGTTGCTTGTTGTGAATAACTTCTATGGTGAAGATACGACGTTCACATTACCAGAAGATGTTCAGGTATCTGGTGAGGCTGACATTCTTCTAAGCAACTATGAAGATTCAGCAAAGGATTACCGTGAAATCAGCCTTCGCCCATACGAGTCGGTCGTTTATCATCTTACCGATTAACAGGTGAGGGGGCATAGAATGAAAAATAAATATGTCGAGATTTATCATAAACTCGTCAAAGACATACAAAAGGGAGAGTACGCCGCAGGTGGTACTCTCCCTTCTGAACATGATTTGTGTGCACGATTTGAGACATCAAGAGAGACGATACGTAAAGCTTTAACCCTGCTTTCCCAGAATGGTTACATTCAAAAAGTACGCGGGAAAGGTTCTGTGGTGCTGGACCGGGATAAATTCGAGTTTCCGGTATCAGGTTTGACGAGCTTCAAGGAACTCTCGGAACGATTGGGCCAAAGTTTTCAAACACATGTCCATGAACTGACTCTTGTCAAAGAGGCGGAAGTCTGCCGTCAGCTCAACTGCCAGGAAGGTTCTCACTTATGGAAGGTCGTACGATCAAGAGAAATTGGCGGTGAACGAATCATTTTAGATAAAGATTTTTTGAGGCAGGATCTTGTCCATGACCTGACAAAAGATATTGCCGAAACTTCTCTTTATCACTATATCGAAAATGAACTCGGACTTGATATCAGCTTTGCGAAAAAGGAAATTGTTGTTGAACCGGTGACGGTTGAAGATGAAGAATTTCTGGATTTGAATGGACATGATCAAGTCGTGGTGATTCGCAGTTATGTCTATTTAGGAGATACGACAGCCTTTCAATTCACAGAATCCAGACACAGACCGGATAAATTTCAATTCGTCGATTTTGCGCGGAGAACAAAGGTATAATGTGAAGAGGAACCACTTTTTGGTTCCTCTTTGTTTTTTAACCTATACACGTTAGAATAAGAATATCGACTAGTAAGGACGAGGTGGACAAATTGTTCGTAATCGGAGCAACAAAAAAGTTACAAAACGAAATTGATCAACCGATTGAAAATGTAGAAGAATACCAGAATGTACCAGAGATTTACCAATGGCATGCGAATGTTGTTACCATTAATCGAAGGAAATGTCTTCTCTTAATGAATAATGCAACAGGATTGAACTTGACATTGTTTGGCTTAAGAAAGCAGCAATTCCAACATCTCGACAGTGTCATTAAAGGTTCCCTAAAGCAATTGTTTCAACTGTTAGGGGTAGAGAAAAAGGTCGCTGATCAAATGTTAGACGCGGCTGATGAAATCGTTTATACGAAAACGAAGAGCCGGAAGGTACTTGGTATGCTGAACGAGATTAAATTTTTCTCTGAAGATATGGCAGCAGGTAAAGCGTACGAAGATATAGATGCTGCTGAAATTAATCAATTTAATAATAAAGAACTTGTATTTTCTAATTTGGAACACATCAAGACTTATAAAGAATTTATTCATTACTTTGAACAGCAGTAGTGCCTAGTCACTGCTGCTGTTTTTCTTTATCGTTGTTCACGAATTTGAATACGTATCCTTTATGAAGGATTTTATTGCTTAGGTGGATAATAATAATAAAGGGTTATGTTTCTTTTATACACATGAGGGTATATTACATAACAAGGATTTCATAAATGGAGGGTTATTGAATGTTTTTTAAATCTTATTTTGATGAAGAGTTAGCGCAAATGTCTTACATGATTGGCTGCCAAAAGACAGGGGAAGCCATGGTCGTTGACCCTGCCCGGGATTTATCTCCTTATTATGAAACAGCCAAAAAGGAAGGGTTTCACCTGGCTGCAGCTGCCGAAACCCATATCCACGCAGACTTCCTTTCAGGTGCGAGAGAACTGGCTAACGCCGAAAAGGATTTGAAATTGTATCTATCCGATGAAGGTGATGACGATTGGAAGTATCAATACCTTAATGAAATCAATCACGAACTTGTGAAAGATGGCGATGAAATTTATGTAGGGAATGTGAGACTTGATGTTATTCACACCCCTGGCCATACCCCTGAAAGCCTTTCTTTCTTATTGACTGACGAAGGGGGAGGTTCATCGGTACCTATGGGAATATTTACAGGGGACTTTGTCTTCGTTGGTGACGTAGGGCGTCCGGATTTGCTCGAGAAATCTGCCGGAGCCGAGGGCACAGCAAGCAAAGGTGCTGCGGATATGTATCAATCCGTCCAGCGCTTCAAAGAACTGCCTGATTACGTGCAAGTATGGCCGGGGCACGGGGCAGGTAGTGCCTGCGGGAAATCATTAGGAGCCGTCCCTTCTTCAACTGTAGGTTATGAAAAAGAGAACAACTGGGCTTTAAATCACACAGATGAAAAAGCATTCACAGAAGAATTGCTGGATGGACAACCAGAACCGCCTAAGTATTTCTCCATGATGAAAAAGCTGAATAAAGAAGGCCCGTCTCTTGAAAAGGAAAGAGATGTGGAGGGAATTTCCGTGTCTGATGTGGGGAGCTACATGTCTGATGAGTATATGGTTGTGGACACAAGACCATCATCTGAGTTCTCAAACGGTCATTTAAAAGGGACAATCAACATTCCTTATAATCGTTCATTTACAAATTGGGCAGGCTGGCTGATTGAATATGATCAAAAGATCGTAGTCGTCGCATCCAAAGAAACCATTCCAGCGATTAAGCGTTCCTTAGAATCTATCGGTTTGGATGATCTAGTCGGTTATGTGGATGAATCAGAAATCAATGGCTATGGTGGATTAGAAACGTATGCAAGCATTACAGCAGAAGAACTCGAGAACAAATTCAGAGGACACGAAGATTATGTCATCATTGATGTAAGAAATGATAGCGAATGGGATGATAATCACATCGAAGAAGCCCAGCACATCATGCTTGGGAAGTTAAAAGAAAGCATCAAGGACGTACCTGACGATAAAACACCGATTGTTCATTGTCAGTCAGGCATGAGATCAGCGATTGCTGCAAGTTTACTGCAGGCTTTTGGTTATAAGGATGTTTTGAACTTGAAAGGTGGATTTTCAGCCTGGAAAGAGCATAAAGAAAAAGTGAACTCTTAATTACTCAAAAGCCTGCCCTGTTATCAGGGCAGGCTTTTTTGTGCAAAAAAAAAGACCTCTACCATAAAGATAGAGGCAAAAGTTTGTATAGGTATAGGATTAGGGGAGGTGTTAATTATATAAAAATTGAATTAACACACAAAATTAAAAACTTAAATCAATATTGCAGAAAATTAAATTTGATCCACAACTAGTGGTCGAGGATGAGCTTCATCTGCAGTATTAGTATAATTAATATCCGCAGTTAATGATAAAACAACCCCTAGTATAGCAAGTAAGCCTACTAGTTTTTTCATAATAACATTCCTCCTAAATTAGAGTATTTATTTAGTAAATCAATTGCTAACCTTAGGTATCTTGAAGATTTTTTATAACTTCTCTCAGCTTCTAGAAGGTCTGAAACGATCATGCAATACCTTATTACAAAGCGATGCTGTTTTTTTTCTTGGAAATGTGGGATTGCAACATTTTCTAAATACTGAGCTGTAGTTACATCTTTATTAATTAACATAGTATAGATGTTCAAGTGTATTCTAGCAGTAGATGTATCCCTTGTAGTTGAATCCAGATAAGTTTGACCCTCACTGATCCATTTCTTACAATCATCTAATCTGCCAATTTTGTATGTTTCAAATACTAAACAGTAAATAGCTTCAAATATTTCATGTACTGATGCTCTGCCTGTTTTATAAGATAAGCTCTTTTGGTAATTCATTAGAGCTGCCTCAAAATTACCTCTTCTGGACTCTATGACTCCAATATTATGATATACAAGTCCTAGCTGATAGTTGTCTTGTGTTTGAGTAGCAATCTTACTAACAAGATGATAGTTTTCTAGTGCTTTTCCATAATTTTTAAGTCTGCCATAATTAATACCTAAAAGAATATGACAATCCGCGCTTTTTACCAAGTTGTACTGTTGCTGGTATATGGTTAAAGCTTGATCAGCATTAAAGATTGATGCTGATATATTGTTTGCTTGACTAGCACTCAGAGCGAGAAGATAGTATAAATCACTTTCTTCCCAGTCTTCTAAATCAATTGAAACACTGTAATTTTTAGCTTCCATCAACTTGAGGTAGGAGTCTTCAAAGTCTCCACGGTAATAACTGACTAGGCCTGAACTTAAGTGGAAATAATACTCCATCTCATCATCAAATGTATCCTCATGCTGGCGGATATTTTTCCATGCTTCATAAGCCTCCTCCACCTCGTTTTCTAACAGCAGATGGCGAATGCGGAACAGCTCGAAAAATATATACAAATGATGATTATTCAGCGTATCTTTTTGTTGTATAAGTTCTTCCTTTAACTCCCTGGCCTCTTCTTTCCGTTTGAAGACGATCATCTCATACCATTCCTTCAAACTTTCCTTGGAAGGGTGATGATAAGAAGAGTCATGGAAATCGAGTCCGAGACGTTCGTAGAGGTGTTCAAGTACCTCGAACGCGGGAACGGTTTGGTCGTTCTCAATCTTAGACAAATACGCCGGCGAGATTATCCCATCTGCAAGCTGGTTCTGTGTCAAACCCTGCTTCACACGATGGAATCGAAGCACTTTACCATATTCCATTTTTCTCACACCTAGTTGATCAACTGTTGATTTTTCAGAGTGTTTGCTCTTTCAAATCTATATTTAGAATACATGTTCGTTCTGGGATTTTCAACAAAATTCACTAGTTTCCCAAGTCGGGAAAATTTTGTGGCTTTAAGGGGACTTTGGAAGGGGGACTTTCATAGAATTCCATTTAATGGGTCTTTTCGCATTTGTAAAGGAACTTTTTGGAACCTATGAGTAATCATACAACATTAAGGGTATAAAAGGTATAGGAATTTTATAAAAAGTATCATCAAGACCGTCATCAACTACAAGTGAGAAGGAGGAATAAATGTGGGATATAATGTCACACAAAAATTGATTAAGGATCACTTAGTAGAGGGGGAGATGAATCCGGGATCGGAAATTGGTTTGAAAATTGATCAAACGCTTACACAGGATGCGACCGGTACAATGGTTATGCTCGAACTGGAAGCGATGGGTATTGATCAGGCAAAAACGGAAGCTTCCGCTCAGTATGTGGATCATAATTTGATTCAGGAAGATAGTAAAAACCCTGATGATCACCTTTTCCTTGAAAGTGCAGCTAAGCGCTTCGGTCTGCACTTCAGTAGACCTGGAAATGGTGTGAGCCACCCTGTTCATATGCAGCGATTAGCGAAGCCTGGGAAAACGTTACTTGGTTCGGACAGCCATACATGTGCGAATGGCTGTATGGGGATGCTTGCCATGGGTGCTGGCGGGATTGACGTAGCCATGGCTATTGCCGGTGAACCTTTTTATGTGAAAATGCCGAAAGTCTGGGGAGTGAAAGTGACTGGAGAGCTTCCAGACTGGGTGAGTGCAAAAGATGCCATTTTAGAGATGCTCAAAAGGCATGGGGTTAAAGGCGGGGTCAACCATGTCTTTGAATACTATGGTCCTGGTTTGAAAAACTTAACGGCTATGGACCGTCACGTAATTGCAAACATGGGTGCTGAGCTTGGAGCCACAGGCACGGTCTTTCCATCAGATGAAGAAACGAAACGCTTTATGAAGCTTCAAGGAAGAGAAGATGAGTGGCTTGAACTTGTCGCAGATGATGATGCGACCTATGACGTTCACGATGAGCTGGATCTTTCTTCATTAGGTCCAATGGTGGCCAAGCCATCGAGCCCGGGTAATGTGGTTCCAGTAGAAGAAGTAGAAGGGGAGCCGATTTATCAGTCTTACATCGGTTCGTCAGCGAACCCTGGATACAGGGACTTTGCGATTGCTTCGAAAATCGTAGAAGGACGGCACATTGCAGATGGGGTATCTTTTGATTTGAACCCAACTTCGCGTCAAATGCTGATTGATTTATCTCAAGAAGGTCATATTGCTAACTTTCTTCAAGCAGGAGGACGGTTGCACCAGGCCGGATGTAACGGTTGTATCGGAATGGGACAGGCACCTGCGACAGGAAGGAATAGTTTGCGTACGACCCCGAGGAACTTCCCGGGACGCTCAGGTACGAAAGAAGATAGTGTTTTCTTATGCAGTCCTGAAACCGCAGCTGTTTCAGCACTGACAGGTAAAATTACAGACCCTAGAAAATCAAACTTTGGATTTCCACAGGTAAAGGACTTGGATAATCCAACGGTGGATACAAGATTACTTGATGAACCTTTACCTTTTGAGGAAGCCAAAGATGTAGAGTTGGTCAAAGGTCCAAATGTGGCCTCCATTCCTGAGATGGGTGAACTGCCGAATGATATGGAATTGCCTATTTTACTGAAAATGGGAAATGATATATCCACGGATGAAATCTTAGCGGGCGGAGCACGTGTTCTTCCATATCGAAGCAATCTGCCCGAAATCAGCAAGTTCACATTCGAAATTGTTGATGAAACCTATTATGATCGTGCTATGAAAGTGAGAGATGACGGAGGACATGCAGTCGTCGCTGGAGCAAACTACGGACAGGGATCGAGTCGTGAACATGCGGCTCTCGCACCGAAGTACCTGGGACTTAAGGTGGCCATTGTGGAAGATTTTGCCCGTATCCATTGGCAGAACCTTGCTAACTTTGGAGTGTTGCCATTAACCTTTACAGATCCATCCGATCTTAATGACTTAGAGCAAGGAGACGTACTTGTATTCAAAGGTCTGAGAGACAAAATCAAGCAGTCTCCTCAAGTGGAAGTTGAAGTGAAAGGGAAAGATAAAACCCTCAAACTTGAACATGCCCTTTCTGATCGTCAAATTGAAATTATGCAGATGGGCGGTTTAATCAACTGGGTCAAAAATAGGTTAGAAGCATAAAAAATTCCGGCAGGTTACGAACCTGCCGGAATTTTTTTGCTTGCTTTTATGACCGTGACGTATCCAAAGGAGTCAAGTCTTCTTCAATCTCCTGACGTTTGTGCTCTAAGAAAGGGGGAAGAGCAAGGCTCTCTCCAAGATGATCGATGTCCTCATCTGTAGCAAATCCAGGTCCATCCGTAGCTAGTTCAAAAAGGATGTGATTGGCCTCCCTGAAATAAAGGGATTTGAAGTAATAACGATCGACAAGGCCAGAGTTAGGGTAACCTGCGGCTTGGATGATTTCATGCCATTTCTTGAGTTCATCTTCATTATTTACACGGAATGCCACATGGTGAACGCTTCCGCGGCCAGGTTTTTCGGGCTGTTCATCGGGCTTTTCTTCCACATGAACTTCTGCACCTGTTCCTCCTTCGCCGGTTTCATAGACGTCCCATTGCTCATAGGATCCTTTTTTTCGAAATCCTAAGAGCTCGGTCAGGACTTTTTCTGTTTTAGCTGCTTCGTTCACGGTAAGGTGAACGGGACCAAGTCCGGTAATTCCGTATTCCTCAGGAACGGAAGAATGTGCCCATGCTTTTCCGGCTTCCACTCCACTGTTATTTTCATCGGATATGAGAATGAGCCGCTGTCCCTCAGGGTCTCGGAAGGAGAGCGTCTTTCGGCCGAGTCTTTCTTTTATATCATCTTGTTCGACAGAATGCTCTTCAAAGCGTTTCTTCCAATACTCCAGAGCTTCATCGCTTTTTACACGAAGCGATGTGGTAGAAATACTTCTCGTTCCAGGATACGTATGTCCTGCTCGGTGGATCTCGAAAAAGGTGAGGTCCGTTCCGGGTCGACCTTTCTCATCTGCATAGAACAAATGGTACATGGATGGGGCATCCTGATTGACCGTTTTTTTGACTAAGCGCATGCCCATAACATTTGTATAAAAATCGTAATTGCGTTTTGCATTAGCGGTTATAGCTGAAACGTGATGAATGCCCTTGAGTTGCATGGTCATTCCTCCTTGTTTTCAATAATCTTGAATTCGAGATAATTATATAATCTTTACATAAAACTGTCAAAGCCTCTGTTTCAGCCTTTTCTTTCAAAAGGGAAGATTTTTGTATGCAGGGATTTTGAGGAATAAGTGATAGGCTTGGTTGCAAATAAAGAAGGGGGAAGGAAATCCACAAGTTGATTCACGTGGATATCAGCTTCCGCTTTTTGCAGCCTCCAATTCTTATGGAGAATAGGACCTTTGTAAATTTTAGAACGGCCTCTCACCAACCACAAGGCATACCTTTCTGTTAACCAATAAAGGAGAGATCCTGGCTGAGCATGTATAGGTTCCGATACCGTATGAAAGTTTGCATGAAAATGAGAAGCAGGATACCCCTTATGAATTCGTCTGCTCGTAAACTGATATCCCGCCTCTGTTTGGTCCATTCTCATTTTCGCATGGACATAAGGTAGTCCAAACAGCGTGCGGGCTAAAAATACACCAAGGGGATGGTTGGCATCAAGAGTGATGAAATAGACCCCTGGTTCACCATTGAACGTCACGTATGTTCGAACATTTAATTCAAGCAGTTGATTTCCAAATGGGAGAGAGGGGAGAGTGCGGAAGCGGATATTTTGTATGCGGAAGGGAACGATGGCAATCCATGCGGAATCGTCATATTCGTCGATAGTAAAAGCAGGCGGAATGAAAGGGCGTAATACTTCTGCTGGGACAGGCCAATGCATGAAAATCAAGTCATTCCACTCTTGATGCATAATCCAATGATTTCGGTCCATGTGTATCACCTCTGTCATGGTTTACCCTCACGATCATTGAATCATACATCTGGGTGTGTGCATTAGGTAATGTATCAAAAATCATAGTTTTTTGATCGTCTTGTCTTCCTTTTCTCTTTTTGAAATTTCCTCTTTTAACATATAAATGAAATCGTCTTCCAGCTTTAAGTCTATCGCTCTTAGGAGTGTATCTTTTAACAACCTTGAAGAGAGCTGTTCAATGATCATTTTATGGCCCCCTACATGCGCGGTTTTATCATTTCCATCGAAACACTTGCCGTTCCTATGATATTGCCATTCGAATCATAGATCGGCTTGCAAAAAATATCATAGGCGATGGCTCCCTCTGATAGTGGGAATGATACCACTTGTCTTATTGGTTTCTTTTCTAACACCACTTTTTTCTTTATGTTCAGTAATTCTTCTGTGGATTCATGTGGAAAGATTTCATCCACTCTTTTTCCAATCACTTTACTCATTGTAAAGTCAGGATGATTATTGAAAAGCCATGTATAACGATGTTCAAGGTCACAATGGGCGATTGTAATGGGGGAACCTGTGAGTGCTGCTTCGAAAGGTTCACTCAAATGTTCGGAAAAAAAGAGTGAAGGATTAATATGAAGATAGGAAGCAATGCGAGAAGCGACCGTCATGCTTGGATTTCGTGTGCCGTTTTCAAGTTGAGCATAATAGGCCCGGTCAATGTGAGCTCCTGCTGCAACTTCTTGTTGTGTTAATTGTTGTTCTTTTCTTAATTGAATAAGCCATCTTCTCATTTTTCCACATCCTGATTTCTATTTTCATATAATTAGTTCGATTTTCTTAGCTAGATTCCTTGTGGCAGATTGCTACAATTTCAAGGATTTTTCTTATATTAATCGTTATATTTTCCATTTCAGGTGATAAAAGGGACATGTAGGGGTGTATCCTAATCCATTCTCTTTCTAGCATTAGTATTCTAGCAAAAATATAAAAAAACACCTATTTTGTTGATGAGAATTTGTTATAATCAATCAGTCTGAAATAAACGGAAAGAATTACAAAGAAATGCATCTTCAGGGAGGGGGAAGACAATGACATGGGAAATATTGAACATACTAGCCGTGTCGGCGTTTGCTTTTAGTGGAGCGATTGTAGCATTAAATGAAAGATATGATATATTTGGCACATTTATTCTTGGTATTGCGACACCATTCGCGGGAGGAATCATCAGGAATATTGCCCTGGATGTACCGGTCGTCCATGTTTGGGAACAAGGCTATCTCTTTTATGTAGCCCTCGGTACGATTGCCATTGTCTATTTCTTCCCTAAGACGTGGGTCATGACCTGGGACCGTTGGAATATATATCCCGATGCCATCGGCTTATCTGCATTTGCTCTTCAAGGGGCATCTTTTGCTATAGAGAATGGTTTTCCTCTTGGAGGGGTTATCTTTGCAGCTATTCTGACAGGCGTAGGGGGAGGGGTCACAAGGGATGTACTCGCTCAGCGACGTCCTATGGTTATGCACCAAGAAATTTACGCTGTGTGGGCATTGATGGCAGGGCTCCTTATAGGAGTAGGTTGGATCGATATCGAAAGCGCCTGGCAGACCTATATGATTTTCCTTCTCGTCATCATCTGCCGTGTCGCGTCCTTCCACCTTGGTTGGCATTTACGCTTCAGAGACCTATACCGCCTGTAAATCACTCAAGCTCATCTTAAGCTAAATGGCAGGATTGTGGAAGACTCAGTTTCGAGACTTTTGTTGAGTGGATGGGGGCTGCGGGGAATGGCTCGCTTTCCGCGGGAGCGCTGTGAGCCTCCTCGGACTGCGTCCTGTGGGGTCTCACCAAGCACTTTTTTCCCGCAGGAGTCTCCCCATTCCCCTCCGCCCCTTTGCCATGGAAGATTCTCGAAACCACTTCTGGAAAAATCAGCTTGTATGATTGAGGGAAGTGGATAATATAACCCTCTCCACACCTGGCATTCACAACGTAAAAGCTTGATACAGAGCGCTTTATGCATGCTTAGGAGAGAAGAGTGGTAGAAACTCCTTCTCGGTATAGGGGTTCGTTTCTTCCTTACATGGAATGGGGTTGTTGGGAAGCTGCGAGACTCCCGTGGGAGAAGGAGATAGGCGATAGCCTGAGGAAGCTCGGCGCTCCCCCACAGGAAAGCGAGTAGCTTCCCAACCACCCCTGACTCCAAATACGGCAAACGAACCCCGGTTATCGAAACTAGGTCTTCCAGAAAAGGGAGCTATGGTGAAAGAAGGATATAAAAAAAGCACTCAGAGATCTCAAACTCTGAGTGCTTCGTTGTTTTTAGTAGCGGAATAAGTCTCCTGAAAGGTAACGCTCTCCGGTGTCTGGGGCGATACATACGATCACTTCACCCGGCTTTTTCTTTTTTGCGACCTGAATGGCTGCCCAGCAGGCGGCTCCACAGGAAGTTCCAAGGAGCAAGCCCTCTTCACGAGCAAGCCTGCGAGTGATGTCATAAGCATCTTCATCTGTCACTTGGAAAATCTCGTCGTACACTTCCTGATTCAAGATTGAAGGGACGAAACCCGGGCTCGTCCCTACAAGCTTATGCTTTCCAGGCTTTCCACCGGAAAGTACAGGGGAGCCAGCAGGTTCTGCCACATGGATGGTCAGATCTTCATAGCGTTTTTTTAGCTCTTCCCCTGTCCCTGTAATGGTTCCGCCAGTTCCGGCAGTGGAAACGAAAGCGGATAGAGGTTTGCCGAGCTCATCCATAGCTTCTATAATTTCTGCGGCCGTCGTATGGCGGTGGGCGTCTGGGTTGGCCATGTTTTCAAATTGCATGGGCATAAAACTTCCTTCAATTTCACCGACCAGTTCTTTCGCTTTGGCGATGGCTCCTGGCATTTTTTCATCTCCAGGTGTCAGAACGATTTCGGCACCGTATGCTTTCAAAAGATTGATGCGTTCTTGGGTCATTGTATCGGGCATAACAAGAATGGCTTTGTATCCTCTTGCAGCCGCGTTCATAGCAATTCCGATTCCTGTGTTTCCACTCGTCGGTTCGATAATCGTGGCTCCCTTTTTGAGGTGTCCATCCTTTTCCGCCTGTTCCATCATATTGAAAGCAGCGCGGTCTTTGACACTTCCACTTGGGTTGTATTTTTCCAATTTCATATAAATGTCGGCTCCGCCTTCTGGCGCAATACGATTCAGCTTAACTAAAGGTGTATCACCGATGAGATCGGCAATATTGTTTACAACGCGCATATCTGTCACTTCCTTATCCTTGGGAATGGTAGTCCAATTTTATCATAGTTGAACAGCGGCATTCATCTGCTTTGCTTTTCACTCCAAATGATCGTTTACAACTCGTTGTGCGAATTGGAAGCTATTGCTCGGCACGGCAATTTTGAATGCAAGCTGGTTGGAATTCAAGTTAAAGCGATCGACCTTTACATTGAAATTGCTTGCCGTGTCCATTTGAGTGACAGCTACATAAATATTTTCTTCATTTGGATTTACAATGACCCATTCAGGTAAGTTGTAGTTGTCTTTCACGAATTCCAATACTTTTTTATTTGGGAGGGGGAGCTTCCCTAAGGAGATCTTCTCTTGTCTTAACACAAGATCTCCGTTTTTCTGCACTTCAGGATGTAACTCTACATTAATGGGGATGACCTGATCAAAGGCCTTGATGTTCCCTGATAAAGTAACATTTCGGTCTAAGGTGATGGAGTAATCGAAGACCGTTTGGGTTGAGAGTTCTGAGAGGTACTCATTGGCGAGTTGCTCCATATTCTCTTTTGTGGAAACGATGGTGAACTCTGCATCAGGGCTTTCTTTCTCCTGATCCACATTAACGATGGTATAAGAGCTTGGTAAGAAAACTAAAGCGACAAGCCAGATGACAACCCCTACATTAATCAGAGCTAAAAGCCAAAAGGATGTTCTCCATTTATTATTTAACAATAGTCGTTTCATCTTATACATTCCACCTGTTATTGTTCGATGTCTTCTCTAATGTATTGTAACACGCGCTCCGCCATCTTTTTATAACCTCTTTCATTGGGATGGAAAAGGTCTTCTTCCCAAAGAAGCTCTTCTTCGTTTCCTTCAAACAAGTCTCTAATGGGTATGAAGGTGGCCTGTTCGTAGTCAGCGGTGACTCGACGACTGATGTCATTCCAATCTCCCATAATTTTCCCGAGTTCGGGAATGTTAGTGAAGTATTGGTTAAAAGGATTATAGAGACCCACTAGATACACAGGGGCATCAGGATTCAATTCCTGGACCCGACTGAAAATGTTACGCATCCGTTTCTCATAACCTTCTTGTTCCTCAACGAAGTCCTGATAATTCAAGCTTGTAAAATTATTTTTCACTACTTTCATGACATCGTTGGCGCCGATGGTAATCAGAATCAGGTCCGCTTCTTGGAGGGACTCGGCAATTTTTTCGTCTTCCATTCGTTCAAGCATTTGGTCTGTCCGATTTCCTCGTTTTCCGTAGTTTGTTATATTGAGGGTTTCTGTATCCGGGTTAGCATTGAAAGTTTTTTCAAGGATCCCTATATATCCGCCATTTTCTGTAGAGTCGCCGACACCTTGTGTCAAAGAATCACCAATAGCTACGATATTCAGGTCATCTTTTATAAACACATCCCGGGCACTTTCAATCACACTAGTAAAGACCTCACGTAATCCTTCACTCAGTTTCCCTTCTTTTTCTTCACTTTCCTGTTCATCTTCTTCGGGTTCATCGGTTTCAATCTGTTGTTCTTGAGCGGGGATGGTTTCCGCTGGTTGCTCTGATTCTTTCGGTTCAGTCGACAGTTCTTCTTCCGGGGTATATATAAAAGCTGCTATGATAAAAAAGGCGATCAAGAAGGAGAGTGCGACGGCTGCCATCCATCTCCATTTTTTCAAGGCTGAATCCCTCCTGAAGGGTAATCTCACTTCTATTATATGTGCTTCCCATCTAATGGGAAATGAAAAGTTTTAACCACAATTATATCATGGTCCTATACAATAGACATACGGAAAAGAGTGTAAGAAGATGAGGGTAAGAAAATAAAACCGCTAAGCAGGGAGGGAAATCGATGGACACACAAATGACGATTTCCGTTAGAGACCTTGTCTCCTATGTGTACAGGACGGGAAGTATTGACGAACGTTTCCAAACGAATACAGCGCTTGTGGAAGGAACGGCCATACATCAAGAAGTACAAAAGAAGTATAAAGAAAAAGACGAATCAGAAGTCTTTCTGGAATATGAGTTTCAACAGGAAGGGTTGAATCTTAAGGTACAGGGACGGTGTGATGGTTTATTGGACACAGAAGAAGGTCCGGTGATTGATGAAATCAAATCCACCTCAAGGGATCTTGAAGAAATTGATGATACCACTTATCCCCTTTATTGGGCCCAAGCCAAAGGGTATGCCTTTATTTATGCAGCACAAGAAGAGCTTCAAAAAATCCAGGTGCAGTTGACGTATGTCCAGAAAAGAACAAAAGACAAAAAGCGGATTCTACGTACATTTACATACGAGGAATTGCATCAATTCATGGAAGAAACAGTCAGCGAATACGCGTCTTATGCGCGGATTCTTCTTCATATACGAGAGCAAAAAGAAAAAACAGTCCCTGATTTGAATTTTCCATTTCCGAGTTATCGTGACGGCCAGCGGAAACTAGCAGGAAGTGTCTACCGCACGATTGAAGAAAAGAGGAACCTGTTTGCCCAAGCGCCGACAGGGATTGGGAAGACGATATCCACCCTTTTTCCAGCTATTAAAGCGTTGCAGTTGGAAGGTTTGGAAAGAATTTATTATTTAACGGCAAAGACAATTACAAGAGCGACGGCAGAAGAAGCTCTACAGAAGATGGGAGAAAGGGGACTTAAGCTCCGATCAGTTACATTGACAGCAAAAGATAAAATCTGTTTCCAGGAAGAAACAATTTGTCAGCCGGACTACTGTGAATTTGCCGACGGTTACTATGATCGAATCAATGGAGCAATTGTTGATATTCTGCTCCATGAAACACAGATGACACGTTCGGTTATTGAATCGTATGCAAGGAAACATAAAGTTTGCCCCTTCGAATTTTCACTGGACCTTACGGATGTGTCTGATGTGATTATTGGGGACTACAATTATATCTTCGACCCTCGGGTTTCTCTGAAAAGATTAATGCCCGATCGGAAGAAAAAAACAGCGCTGCTCGTGGATGAAAGTCATAACCTTGTAGAGCGTGCTCGCGAGATGTATTCCGCCTCCATTGCCAAGCAATCCTATGAAAGCGTTGCGGCTGAATGGGATGGGGAAGAAGATAGCTTAGTCAAAGTGGCTGACGCGATCGGAAAAGATTTAGAGCGTTTTTATTCTTCCACGGAAGAATTCACCCAACTGGATCAGGTGCCCGGAGAGTTGGAGGAAAACATAGAACGTTTCCTTTCAGAGGCGGAGTCGCTTTTGCAGGAGGATACGGAAGGGGAAAGATCTGAACGGCTGATGGATGTATATTTTCAGTCTCAGAGGTTTTTAAAAATCCTCGAATATGTAGATGAACACTATCGTTTGTTGGGGGAGAGTACGCGAGAGGGAAACTTCATATTAAAGCTGTTTTGTCTTGATCCTTCTCACGTACTAAGCGAAACGACGAAAACTTTCAGGTCAGGGGTGTTTTTTTCAGCGACTCTTTCACCATTTGCTTATTATAAAGAGATGCTAGGGGGCACCAAAGAAGATTATATTTTACATTTGCCCTCTCCGTATGACTCATCACAAATTGATGTGATGATCACTCCCTTGTCGACGAGGTATAAGAGCAGGGAGAAGACGGTTGGTGAACTGACCAAACGCCTGTATGAACAGGTGGAACTCCATGAAGGGAATCATCTTTTCTTTTTCCCTTCGTATCACTATATGGAAATGGTCTATCGTGAATTCAAAAACTTCTCTCCTGTGGATGCGGTCATGCAGGAGAGAGGGATGGATGAAGAAAGAAGAGAAGACTTTCTTGCTCAATTTGAGGAAGGAGGCCGACTCGTCGGTTTCGCTGTGCTGGGAGGGATATTCTCTGAAGGTGTAGACCTTCGTGGGGATCGGTTGAACGGTGTAGCAGTGGTAGGTATTGGGCTTGCTCCCAGAAGCTTTGAAAAGGAATTGATCAAAGATTATTTTAATCAAAAAGGAAGAAACGGCTATGATTATGCCTATGTTTATCCGGGAATGAACAAGGTGTTGCAAGCAGGCGGGCGGTTAATCCGTTCAGAAGAGGATCACGGATCGATTCAGCTTGTCGATGACCGCTTTCTTTCGCGCAAATATTTGCAGCTTCTACCTGATGATTGGGGAAATTATCGAATTCTTAAATGATTTGATTTCCCAGGAAATATTGTGCCGGAAAATGAGAGGGGAGGTGGAGAAGAGTCAAATCTTCTCCATAATATCATGGCAGAAATCATGGACTTTCGAACGACTGAAACTCGATATTCCATAGATTTCATAAACGGTTTGATCCACCAACGACTGCCATTCACCGGTTTGAAAAGATGGATCCTCTTTCTTCTTATCAACGATATTCCGAGCTGTTTCAATCATTACCAGCTTTTGCAGAGGATCAGGTTCTATGTAAGGAATCTTCTTGATGTAGCCGGAGGTAATCATGTTGGTTCGGTTGAGAACTTTTCTTACCATATATTTGATCAACTTGCTGTTTAACAGCCCGAGGAAGTAGTATAGATCTTCCTCATGTTCTGGAAAGAGGTTGGCGTTCACACCGAACAAGGAGCCTTCCGGAAGTAAAGCAGCCGAGAAATCTACTCCCATGGACGAGCATGTAATGCCTCTCTGATAGAAATACGACCGGTTCCGTACCGTGAAGTTTTCCCCTTTATTGACATATTCAGGCCAATTTTTATGGATGTAGTATTTAGGTTCATAATACCAGGCATCTTTTCTACCGCCATTTTTGTAAAAAGGAATCCAGTCCGAGGGCGCATGCTCGTTCTTGAATTCCCGTAAGAAAGAACGGTCATCTCCGGTAGATATGCCTGTCCCTCCTTTCAGGACACTTCCAAGTGGCTGGTAGGGGACTTTGAAGTGCCTCAAGATATCTTCAGGAACATTGATCGCAAAGTTATGAGCAGGCATCTGCTCAAACGTTTGCTGGGATAGATATTGAATGTTGTCCTCTGGTGGATGATTGTAATTTTGCTCATTCAGGCGGTCGACTAACCTCATTTGTGTGAAGGCAGCTGCTTCCATGTCTCTTTTCTTTAGAGTAATGATAGCTGTACGCACATCCGCTTTCCCTATATGGAAAAGGCGTCTGGGAGCAAGAACGATTTCTTTGATTTCGGTCTCTTTTAGTAGAAATTCACGAAAGTTTTTGTAGTAAATGTTTGTAAGAAATGAGTCCTGTACAATCATGGTCATCACTCCACCAGGCTTCAAGCATTGTATGCCTTTGTGAATAAAGAGGGAATATAAGTTATGGATGCCGATTTTTCCAAATTCGCGTTCTATTCTTTCACGGTTTTCGGAAAAGTAAGGGCTTTGGCGCTTGGACTTATAGGGAGGATTACCTATGATTGCATCATATTGCCCTTGTTGATCAACCTTTAGAAAATCTTCATAGTAGAAATGAACATCTGGGTGAGGAGACGCTGTTTTCTGGTCGATATCAAAGGCATAGAGGTTTTCTGCTGTAAGGCCTTCTTCCAGCAGTGTATGGATGAAAATACCATCCCCGGTAGCAGGGTCTAGAATCTTCAGGTCGCTCTTCTCTGGAAGTTCTGATAGAAGTTTCCGAGTCATATATTGCACCGTTTCTTTCGGGGTCGTATATTGACCCATCATCCTTTGAGGAGAAAACATATACTCCCCCTCCTACTTTTTGAGTCTATATTACTACATCAAGAGGGAGAAGTCACCATTTAATAGGTTATAATTACCTAGTTAAAAAGAATGATAGAGGAGTGGTATAGCGATGCCATGGATTAAACCTGTAAAACAAAAAGAAATGAAGGAACTCAATGTACAACACAACATGCCGAATCCAGCCCCTTTGTTTGATCGGCTGCTGGCGAATGATGAGAAGTTATATGAAGCTTTTCTTCCCTTGCAGAAAGCGATCAAAGAGACAGACTTCCCAGACGATTTGAGAGAAGCTGTAATCACGTTCGTTTCTATGAAGAATGGCTGCAAATACTGTACCGATAGTCACTCCAAATTACTTGAAGAGCTGGTAGATCAAGAGGATGTGCTGAAATGGCTTAACAATTATAAGGAATCCAACATGAGTGAGGAATGGAAAGCGGTACTCACCTATGCGGACCGCTTAATTGCAAAACCAGTAAAAGTGACAAAAGATGATGCGGAACGGTTGAAGGAATATGGGTATGATGCTCAGAAAATGGCAGCATTGAATCAAACCGTTGCTTATACAAGTTATACGAACCAACTTTCTATGGGGTTGGGACTATAAATATTAAAAAGGAGTGCCGGTTATCATGGCACTCCTTTTGTTAACTATAAAAAAAGTTAGTTGACATTATGAGGTGAATTCTCGTATCTTAATAATAGTTAAAGAGATTTTATATATAGGAGGACACCGTAATGAAACCATCTCGTTTATCGGCTTACGACATTACTTTGGGAAGCTTATTCGTTGCTCTCATGGCGATCGGAGCCAACATCACCGCATTTATGCCATTCTTGCAGGTCATGGGCGTACCGCTGACGCTTCAAACATTCTTTGCCATCCTGGCAGGACTCGTCCTGGGGAGCAGGTTAGGCTCATTCTCTGTTCTTGTTTATGCCCTTCTGGGACTGGTGGGTGCACCCATTTTTGCTGGATTTAAAGGTGGAGTATCCACACTCATATCGCCAACATTTGGATTTATTTTATCTTTTATTGTCGTCGCTTATGCTGTTGGAAAGATTGCAGAGTCTAAACGGAACCTTCCGACCTATATCACCGCAGCCCTTGTCGGAATTGTGTTGAACTATTTTATTGGTGTCAATCTATTCTATCTCGCTATGAACTTCTGGGTTGGAGGGGATGGTATTGGATTTGTTCTGGCCTGGTCAAGCATGGTGCCATTTTTAATTAAAGATGTCGGCTTAGCCATCGTGTCCGCATTTTTTGCTATCCGATTAGAAAAGTCGTTGTTACAACGTACTCCGTTAAGACAAGCCGCATAAGAAAAGAGATCCGCTATGGGGAGCGGATCTCTTTTTATGCGTTCTCAGAAATTTGTTTACCGTGAACGAAAGTCATAATCGCAAATAAGACGAATGCGATGAGAAGAACTGTCCCTCCAACGATGAAGAAAATTGTGTTGAATGTGCTCAAACCTGGAAGCGGCTGGGTATAATACAGCCACATACCAACCGTTAAGCCGAATACACCAAAGAACGATGTCCATACGTGGGCAGTTGCGAGCTTAGAATCTTTGGGTATGGAGAACACTCTATAATAAACACCGAAAGCAAAAAGAGAAAGCCATCCAACAACAAGGATGTGAGCGTGAATCGCGCTCAATTGCAGTCCCCCTCCGCCGGCCATATGGGAACCCATAAATGCGCCGATCAATGCGTAAATCGCAGCTACCCGCACAAAAAAACGAGTACGGTCCATATCAGTTCACCTCCTATTTTTTAATCACCTTTCGCCATTATATCGAATGCTTCTCATTATGAGAATGAAAAAGATAAAAGTGTCGTTAAACGTTCACTCCTATTTTTGGACTTTTGTGTGATTTGGATTGCTTGAAAGATTGAGCTATGATGAAAAAAGAAGCGAAGAGGAGTGATGAATGTTGGAACATCGATTGGAACTATTTTCTCAATACTTAAAAGATACAAACGTTGATGCAGCGTTTATTAATTCAACAGAGAACTTTTTTTATTTGACGGGATTTCATACAGACCCACATGAAAGGTTGCTGGGATTGCTCGTTTTCCCTGAAGCGGATCCGATTGCTGTCCTGCCCGGGATGGAGAAAGGTCAAATCCGTGATGCTGGATGGACAAAGGAAATGATTGGTTATGCCGATCACGAAAACCCATGGCAGATGATGGCGGACAAGATGAAAGAGAACGGCATCGCCAATGTGAAAACAGTAGGGATAGAAAAACAAGTCCTTTCTTATGGCAGAAGTGAATCGTTTTTCGAGCTCTTTGAAAATGTGAAAGTGGAAGACATCGAAGGACAATTGAACAACATGCGTGTTGTCAAAGACGATCACGAAATCGGCATTATGAAAGAAGCGGCTGAGCTTGCAGATTTCGGTGTGAGCGTAGGTGTTGAAGCCCTTGAAGAGGGAACCACCGAAATGGAAGTGCTCGCAAAGATTGAATATGAACTGAAGAAGAAAGGCGTTGCGGAAATGTCCTTTTCCACGATGGTCCTGTTCGGCGAAAAATCCGGTCAACCCCACGGGAACCCTGGGGACCGCCGCCTGAAGCCGGGGGATTTTGTCTTATTCGACCTTGGCGTCGTATGGAAAGGGTATACGTCCGATATTACCCGCACGTTTGCTTATCGTTCGGTGAGTGAGGAACAAAAGGCGATTTACAATAAAGTGAAGGAAGCCTTGGAAGCCTCGCTTGCAATCAGTAAGCCGGGAACACGAATCGGGGATCTTGACCAAGTCGCACGTGACGTCATCACAGATGCAGGTTACGGAGACAAGTTCCCACACCGCATCGGTCACGGTCTTGGAATCAACGTGCACGAATTCCCTTCCATGAGTCATTTGAATGATGGCGTCTTGAAGGAAGGCATGACGTACACGATCGAGCCTGGCATCTATGACCCGGAAGTCGGCGGCGTGCGTTTAGAAGACGATGTACTCGTTACGGAAGACGGGTATGTGACATTGACAAAAACACCGAAAGAACTGCGTATCATTGAATAAAAGAAAGGCCGCCTTAGTTAGGCGGCCTTTTTGTGTGTTGCGGTGGGGATTGTCCTCCTCTAATTAATGGTCAACTTCCTCGTTCTACTGCTTAATACCCTCTACCATTTGTTCTGTCTCCACATTTTCAAACCTACTATACGCCTCTGGTCTTAGTAGAAAATATATCTCTGGCTCATTACGACATGATTCTAATCTCGATATGATAAAAACAAGAAATCAGCAAGGAGGGAAAAACGATGAAGAAATTTTTACTGTTCCTGGCTGGATTAGTCGCTCTTACCGTATTGCTCGCCAATTTAGGACCGATGATCCTCCTGGGTGTAAGTGTCTGGCTGCTTTATGTCGTGTTCAAGCAGTTCATGAAAAGTGACTCCACGGCCGGAAAGATTGGCTGGGGCGTGGTTGGACTGATCATCCTCAGTATAGCCGTCTCAAATGTCTATGCAGTGATTGGTGTCGCCGCTGCTTTTGCGCTTTACTGGATCTATAAAAATTGGACAAGCAAAAGCGAAGAGGTACGTTCAACCAAATCCGATGATCCTTTTACCAACTTTGAACGTCAATGGGCAGAAATGAACAAATAAACTAAAGGAGAGATATACCGTATGGCTAATTTATTTACAAGGTTGAAAGATTCCATTACTGCAGATTTGCATGAGGCGTTGGATCAAAAAGAACAAAAAAATCCAATCGCGATGTTAAATCAGTATTTGCGTGAAAGTGAAAAAGAAACGGAGAAGGTAAGGAAGCTTGTAGAGCGTCAGTACCGGTTAAAAGATGAGTTTTCCCGTGAGTTCCAGAAAGCACAGGATATGGCGGACAAGCGCAGACGCCAGGCTGAAGTTGCCGAAAAAGCCGGGGAAACCACGATGTATGAATTCGCCGTCAAGGAGCAGCAGGAATATGAGGCAAGGGCCGATCGCCTTCAAGCGTCAAGAAGGGACAGCATCGAACAGCTGGAGACTCTTGAGCGCAAATATGAAGAAATGAAACACAAACTGAAGGACATGCATTTGAAACGGATGGAACTGATGGGGCGTGAAAACATTGCCCGTGCTCATCATCGTATGAATCGTGTGATTGAGGACACAGCGGACAAGCCTTACTCCAGATTTTCAGAAATCGACCGCTACATCGAGGACCTGGAGTACAAAGTGAACAGCGCGTATTACCACAATACGTTTGACAGTAAAATGGCCCAATTGGAAAAAGAAATGGAGAAACGGGAGGAAGTACCCGCTAAATAGAAAACATGGTATGATGAAGGCGCAGATTTCTGCGTCTTTATCGATTTAAGGGAGGAGGATGACCTTTATGCTTAAAAAGCTTTCGACCGATACGATCAACACGATTTTAATCATAGGGGTGATTCTCCTCGTTGTGGAAATCGTCTTCTTCAACGGGGGACTTGTATTTTCTGTCGTTTTCTCTGGAGTCCTTATATATATCGGATGGAAAAACTATCGTCCATTGTGGAGGAAAATCCTTTTCTGGATTGGTTTGATCAGTTTAATTTTCACCGTATTAAGTATGATTGCTGTTAGGTTCCTTGTTATTGCATTGATTCTCATGTTCCTAAGAGATTACTTTAAATCAAGGGAAAAGCCGGAGCACATCCGACCTGAGATCATTGATCATCACCAGGAGATCCCTGATCAGGAACCATTGTTAAGGCAGAAGTTCTTTGGAGATGATGCTACACCGAAAACCTCTTATGAATGGAAGGATATCAACATTCATGGCGGTTTTGGGGACAGAATTGTCGATTTGAGCCAAACGGTTCTTCCTCACGATGAGGCCGTCATTTCCATACGCCAGTGGATTGGTAATCTGACCGTTTATGTCCCTTATGAAGTAGAGGTAAGTATTCATCATAGTGCTCTCATTGGCCGGGCTTCCATTTTTCAATATAAGAAGTCGAAAGTGTTCAACCAGGTCATCTCCTTTCAAACCGAAGGGTATCGAAAAGAAAAGCCACGCGTGAAAATCATAACGTCTATGGTTTCCGGTGAGCTTGAGGTGAAGCGCGTATGAACGTATGGCATAGACAATTGTTGTCCGGCACCCTTACTTTTTTCGGGTTCACCATTCTGTTGTTGACCATTACGTTCTATGCCTTTCCTTTCGGCTCGTGGGGAGAGCTTTGGGAAAGGGAGGTTTTTGATCTTCCTTATATTTTCTTTGTTTTGTTCATTTCTTTATCTTTCGGGTTTGTGGTCGGCGTCATCCAGGGATGGTTTTGGCGCAGGCAGCTCTTCACCATCGAACATCGCGTGTCTGAATTGACAAAGGGGAATGAGCTTGCGGAAGAAGAGGTTGCTTTGAAAGAGATGGAGCAGATCGACCTCGCCCTTAAACAACTGGAAGAAAAAATGACGAAACAAACAGAGCTTGCTCAACGTATGGTTACAGAAAGGGCAGAAGAACGCGAGAAGAGCCTGCAGGAAGTGGTGATTCAGGAAAGGAATCGTCTTGCAAGAGAACTTCATGATTCCGTCAGTCAGCAATTATTTGCAGCTTCCATGATGATGTCTGCCATTAATGAAACAGATCCGGATGATTGGCAGGCAACGAAAAAACAAATGCAGATGGTCGAACGAATGATTCACCAGTCTCAGCTTGAAATGAGAGCTTTGCTTCTTCATTTAAGACCGGTGGCCCTCAAGGATAAGTCTCTGTCGGAAGGAGCAGAAGAGCTGCTTTATGAACTCACACAAAAAGTACCCATGGAAATTGAATGGTCCGTGGAACCTTTAACCCTTGAAAAAGGCATCGAAGATCAGCTTTTCCGGATTCTTCAAGAATCGGTTTCAAACACCTTAAGGCATGCGAAAGCTCATTTATTGAATGTCATGCTGATTGAAAGGGATCAGAACGTCATCCTGCGTATCGTTGATGATGGCATCGGTTTTGATGTGGATGAAGCGAAGACGAGTTCATATGGACTGCAAAACATGCAGGAACGAGCATTTGAACTCGGAGGTACATTAAAGATTGTAAGCGTGAAGGAACAGGGGACCCGGTTAGAAGTGAAAGTTCCTCATCGAATAAAAGGAGGCGAGGAAGAATGATTACCGTATTATTTGCTGATGATCATGAAATGGTGCGCATCGGCGTATCCGCATACTTATCTGCACAACCAGATATCGAGGTTATTGCGGAAGCGGACGATGGAAAAGCAGCCGTGGACCTTGCGTTGGAGCATCGTCCTGATATTATCTTGATGGACTTAGTCATGGACGAGATGGATGGCATTGAAGCGACGAAACGGATTACTGAACAATGGCCGGAAGCCAAAGTCATTATCGTCACGAGTTTTCTGGATGATGAAAAAGTGTACCCAGCACTTGAAGCGGGAGCGACGAGTTATATGCTCAAAACATCAAAAGCAGAGGAAATCGCCAAAGCCATTCGCTCTACATACGCAGGTCAGTCCATCCTAGAACCTGAAGTGACAGGCAAAATCATGACAAAAATGCGTACGCCAGGTGGAGCTGAACTTCACGACCAACTGACAGGAAGAGA
Organism: Halobacillus aidingensis; assembly: GCF_900104185.1. GTDB lineage: Bacteria > Bacillota > Bacilli > Bacillales > Halobacillaceae > Halobacillus > Halobacillus aidingensis. The sequence continues at coordinate 53,746 of NZ_FNIZ01000023.1, forward strand.
AAAAGAAGTCCTTCTTTTAATGGCAGAAGGGAAAACCAACCAGGAAATCTCAGATCAATTGTTCATCGCCCTGAAAACTGTAAAGGTACACGTCAGCAATATCCTTGGAAAACTCCAAGTATCCGACCGTACCCAGGCCGTCATCTATGCCTTCAAACACGACTTAATCAAGTAAAACCTCGACCATGGAGCGGTCGAGGTTTTTTGAATATATATGGGGTAATGATTCAACATTAATTAAACGCTTGTTCAACAATATGGCAGGATTGTGGAAGACTCGATTTCGAGACTTTTCGGGGTTCGTTTGCCGTGTTGAGCGTTAGGGATGGCTGGGAAGCTACTCGCTTTCCTGCGGGGATGACGGCAAGCCTCCTCGTGCTTCGCACTGTGGGGTCTCGCCAGCCAATCCATTCCCGCGGGAGTCTCGCAGCTTCCCAGCCACCCCATTCGATGAATGTGAGAAACGAACCCCGCTACTGTGTGGGGGGTCTTCCACTATCCTTGTGTTATATGCATAAAGCGCTACATAACAAGCTTTCCGCACCCAGAATAGAGTGCTTGCCAGTTCGTATCCTCCATTAAATCTGTGCATAAAAGCAACTTATTCTGGAAGTGGTTTCGAGACACTTATATGGCAAAGGGGCGGAGGGAAACGGTGAGACTCCTATGGGACGTGTGGGACAGGTGAGACCCCGGAAGGCGTAGCCTGAGGAGGCTCACCGCCCGCCCCATGGAAAGCGAACCTTTTCCCGCAGCCCCTAAACTCACACAAAAGTCTCGAAACTGAGTCTTCCAGAAAAGGGAGCTTTTATGGAGAATCATCGTAGTGTTTATTGATTGAATGTGACGAGTACGATGGCGGCGATGAGGATGAGATAGAAGATGAACAACTTCCAATACACTCGTTTCAATTCCATCCCCTTCTTTCTGCAGAACAATGGATTACCTTATATTTATGTGAAGACAGCGTTAAGAATGACAAAGTTTTGGCGTAGGAACGGGAATGGGCTCCTTCATCTGATACACTTTCTTTACCACCCATGCTTGTTTTCCAAGTCATTCGGGAATACCAAAGAAAGAGGTGATACCTGTGAAATGGAAGAATAATCTAGCCGATCAGCCGGTCTGGTCAGGGGAGATTTCAAATCGTGAACGAAAAGAAAAAGTCGCTCAACAAGTGAGCCGTTTTGTAAAGGATGGAGATGTCATCGGCATCGGCTCAGGGTCGACATCATTTCTTGCTCTCGAAAAGATTGCAGAAAGAGTAGCGGAGGAAAAGCTGGAGATATTGGCTATTCCTACTTCTAAAGAGGCAGAGATGAACTGTAGTTATTATGGACTGACAACGACTTCTCTCCTCAATCACCAACCGGATTGGGGATTTGATGGCGCGGACGAGGTGGACGGAGAGCATCGTCTCATTAAAGGAAGAGGAGGCGCTCTTTTTGCGGAGAAGCTCGTGATGGCAAGTGCTGCAAAAACGTATATTTTAGTTGATGGAAGCAAGCATGTTGAAAGACTCGGGGAGAAGTTTGCGGTTCCTTTAGAGGTGGATCCACGAGCGGTTCATCTTGTAGAAACATCCCTTCAAACTTTTGAGTGTGATCACATTCAGCTGCGCATGGCTGCAGCGAAGGATGGCCCGGTTTTGACAGAAGCTGGCAACATGCTCATGGACGTAAGGTTCGCTCATATACACGATACGTTGGAAAAAGAGTTGAGCGCGATTCCAGGTGTCATAGAAACGGGGCTCTTCATTGGGTATTCCGTGGAAATTTTAACAGTATGACGCCCATTTTACTTATATTTATTGGTACATCGTAATACTTTTTCTATAATAGTAGTAAATCCTTATTCAAAGGGGAATCATTATGGGACTGCCAAACAGGATTGCTTACCAGGATCAACGATACCCGTATGTAGTACTTGCACCGATCGGAAAGAAGAACAAACAAATCCGGTCGATTGGACATAAATTTGAACGGGGGTTACTATCCAGGCTTAACGACGCAATCGTGGACCAAATCAATGACAAAGCTCTTGATGTTGCGAAAATTCGCCCCTACCTAGGGTTGTCAGGAAAAGCTGTCCTACCAGTTTCTTTTGAAAAAGAAGAGACGATCCATCCACATTTGTTGCGCCCAGAATTGTTTTTATGGAGGTCCTTGTCGGAAGAACATGGACTACCATTAAAAGAAGAATTTTTATACAGTACAGATTTCACTCAACTCTCCTCGGATCAACTTTATGAACACGTAGGGGAAGTACTTGAGGACTATCTTTTTTTATCCCATATAAGTGAACACAACCGCAAGGATTGGATTGATAAAATATCTGCTGCTTTCCACAATCACCCGATCGTACGATTGTTCCATGAAAAAAGGAACGTCATTGATGCGGTTGAAGTCATGAATCAATCCGCTCTTATATCGGTTCTTAATTACCCGGAGGATGTGGCCTATTGGCGTCACAGAGTCAGCATCGTTATGCGTCCTTTCCGCACTTTACCAGCCGATTGGTTGGAAGGAAGGGAAGGGTGCTGTTCACATAGGAAATCGCTCACCTTTCTTTCAAAGGAGCGATGCATCTGTTGTTCTTGTGAAAGGTGTGATTATTCCCTGCTTTATTATATTGATGATGATAGAGTTGCTCTTGAAGAGGAATTCGATGTGGAGCGAGCAACGAAGCGAGTCATGACCATTGAGAAACAGTTCAATGAGATCGCTGCACAAAACCAGCGTCTTCTGGAACAACTGATTCAGTTAAATGGTTTGAAAAAACAGTTGACCGTCGCCAGAAAAACGCTCGATGAAAGTTTAGATGTTGTCAAACAGATTGAACGTTATCAGCGTAAAGCAGAAGATATGAAATCACATCCCCTGCTCTATATGTATGACAAATTAAATCGGAGCCAGATCCCAGAGCGTACGTCTGAATCTGAGCTGTTATGGCTTTCCGGAATAGTACTCGACGACGTAAGAATGTTGAAAGAACTACGGGATTGGCAGAAGATTGTTCCTGAAAATGTATATCCAATGACAAGCCATGTCTTAGAAGAGTTGAAAAATAAGCTGACTGAAGTTCGTTATGAAGAGAATGATGTCATCATTACTGTCAAAGGAAGATCACTGACGTATGCAGAAACTCAACAAGTGCTTGACTTGATCTATTATTATGGAACAGATTATCCGGCCCATACCTTAGTACAAGTGCTTGCAGGAAAAGCGACCAACAAACTTAGGCAGCTCCATTTGCACGAAACACGGTGGTTCGGCATCCTTTCAAGTTGGCCTGAAAAACATATTCAAAAACTTTTCAACCAGCTCGAAAAACAAGGATGGCTTATGAAACAACAAAAAGGCTACTCTATCAGTGACTACGCAGAAGAAGTCATGTGATTGTGTTATATGAGAGTGATTCGACGGAGACACATAAGCAAAGTCGTGAGTTGGTAGTCTTTACTGCATCTCGGGGCGGCTAATGTCACCAAGGACTGCCTCCAGGCACAACATAAGACGAAATGAGGCAAACGTTTTTGTAGACCTTCGTTATTCCACAAATACAAGCATAAAGACCTGCTGAAAGGCAGGTCTTATTTCATTGCATGTTTAATGGAAAGCGGTTACTTATGCTATAATGCCATTACATACATCAAAGAAAATAGGTTTCTAAATAAAACCATATTCTGATCTGAATCATTTCATACCTGCTTTGTTAACCCTGTTTAAATATGGAACATTACATAAATGGCACGGGGCAGATAATTTAAAACCATCCAAAAAGAAACACGGATGGAAACCTGTTTTGGGAGGAGTTTTTCCATGAAGTCGATTTTTCATCGAGCACTAGGTGAGCAATTCCACAATCTTCATCCAGAGCTACAAAAGAAGTATGGATTGACGAGCAAACAAAATCTAATGATCCTTGGTCAAGGGAGAATGACTGAAATCAGAGGGACACATCCTTTGCTGCGCCCTTTTCTTCAAGTGGGAACAAAAGATCATCTTGTGTTTGCAGAAAGAGGAAAAGATGTCCCCTTCACTCTTGAGAATTATATCTATGTAGATGAAAAAGGACGGGAGACGATTAGTTGGATTCGGAGGTTTTTCTTTCCTTACTCTATTCGAGGTTTTGATGCAGCGATGCGATTTGATGAAGAGAAAGGTTGTATCGTTGATGATTTAGGAAAGACAGGCCTCATACAAACCGAGCTGGAGACCCATGTCACAGCAGAAGGTGGACTATATATGGAGTCGAAAGCAATGCATGTGGATGGCCTCATGTCTATGGCCAATCCGACGACCAGTGTGTACGAACATTATGATGAAGAGGAAGAGGCTTTTCGTGTCCATGTGCACGCAGAGCACCCTGTTTTAGGAACGCTTCTTATGTATGAGGGGACGGTTCATACGGAATTTTTACCGATGACTTTTACCAACATTCCTGAACGCGGCGTGTTGGATTGAAGGAGGGACACCAGTGACAAATCATAAAAATGATGGCAGCGAGAACATCCATACTGATTTTTCCAGCCGGATGACCTATGGTGAATATTTGAACTTGGATGAACTGCTTTCTGCGCAAAATCGTCTGTCACCTCATCATGATGAGATGCTTTTTATTATCATTCATCAAGTCAGTGAATTATGGATGAAGCTGACTTTACACGAACTTCATGCAGCTATAGAAGCAATTAGAAAAGATCAAATGCAGGCGGCTTTTAAGATGCTGGCACGAGTATCGAGCATTCAAAAACAGATTATTCAAGCGTGGGATGTCTTATCAACATTGACCCCGTCAGAATATATGGAGTTCCGTGATCACCTCGGACAGGCTTCCGGCTTCCAATCCTATCAGTACAGAATGATTGAATTTGCACTGGGGTATAAAACCCCTCACGTGTTAAAGATCTACGAAAAAGACCCTGAGTTGCATCATCGACTTGAAGAGGCATATCGTGCACCAAGCCTTTACGATGCTGCCATCGAAAAGCTATCCGACTCCGGTTTTCCGATTTCAAAAAAACTGTTGGACCGTGATTACACGCAGCTGTATGAAAAAGACTCCAGCGTAGAAGCTGCCTGGACGAACGTCTATAAAGATGTGGAACAATATTGGGACTTGTACCAATTAGGGGAGAAGCTTGTTGACATTGAAGACAGTCTCCAGCAATGGCGTTTCCGTCACATGAAAACAGTCGAGCGAATCATCGGTCATAAAAAAGGCACAGGCGGTTCCTCAGGTGTCGGCTACTTAAAGAAAGTCCTCGATCACCGCTTCTTTCCCGAACTATGGGACGTCCGAACCAATATCTAGAACTTTCCTTATTGGAGAGTTCTTTTTTTATTCCGCTATATGAAAGGATTTTTGAAGACTCAGTTTCGAGACTTTTGTTGAGTGGATGGGGGCTGCGGGGAATGGCTCGCTTTCCGCGGAAGCGCGGTGAGCCCCAACCACCCCTGACGCTCAACATAGGCAGCGAACCCGGTTATCTCGAAACTGAGTCTTCCACAATCGGGAGCATTTAGGAAGAAGGGAATTGTTTGAATTAACTTAATTTACTGAATATATCGAAGTAATTAAGTCATTGTTACATTTATGTTACAATAGATTGTGTGACTATGAGATAAAGAGGGAAAAGCATGAGACAACCAATTATATATACCATTTTGTTTGTTTTGTTGACGGCGTCCGGCTGTTCTTTCATTGCGAATGCTAATGAAGAGTCGGGAGAGAAGATGGGTAATCAGGCGATGTATGACGTAAGTATAGAAACAGATATCAGTGAATTTGAAGAGTATCACATGACCGCCCATTATCCCCAAACACCGAATAACCAAATTGACCAAACCATTATAGATTATGTGAATCAGCAGAAAGCTTTGTTTAAACAAGAAAGCTATAAAAGTAAACAAAAAAATGATGGAAGCCAGGCGCATGAATTGCACATTGATTTTGAAGTCATTCATCAAAATCAACGTTTTTTTGTTGTGAGGTTTATAGAAACGATCGACCTTGGTGAAGGCGGAGTCATGACTAAACAAACCGTCTTGAATTTCGATAAAAAGAATGGAAAAGCTTTGTCGCTGGAAGAATTATTCAAGGAAGACATCTATTATGTCGATCGTCTTCACGATTGGACGAAAGAGAAATTGATCGATGCAGGTGAAGAAAACGCGAAGCTTCTGGATAAGCTTGAGGCTAAACCTGCATTTTACGAAGATGTCGCTTTGACGGGGGAAGGGGTCCTTGTTTTTATAAATGATCCTGCAAGTGAGGAACCACTCCGTGTGATGATTGAGAAGGATAAAGTATCCAAACTTCTTCGTTCAGATTATGCAGATGCCTTTAAAGAGGCCGCTGAAGTAGGAGCTAAGCCAACTTCAGAGAATCAGGGAAGCGATAATAAATATCAGGACTTTTCTTTAGAGAACCATTTACATGGGGAAGGGAAAGAAGTGGCTTTAACCTTCGATGATGGCCCTCATCCGGAAGTGACCAGAAAAATCCTTGATGTACTGGATAAGTATGAAGCAAAAGCCTCTTTCTTCATGATCGGAAAACGGGTAGGTTACTATCCTGAAGTGGCTCGTGAAGTGAGTGAACGCGGGCACGAAATTGGAAACCATACGTGGAATCACCCCCGATTGGGACGCTTGTCAGATGAGCAGATCAATCAGCAGATCTCATCGACTCAAACAATTCTGGAACAAGTAACCGGACAGAGGGTGGATTTACTGCGATTGCCTTTTGGAAACCTGCCTTCTGCCAACTATCAAGAAGAAGGCAATGTTGTTCCGTGGACCATCTATTCTGAGAAGTGGGAAGATCAAAAACCGGAAGCGGTTGCTGAGGATATTCTTTCAGAAGTAGAAGAAGATTCCATTATTTTGCTTCATGATCTTCAACTGTCTACAGTGGAAACCGTAGATCTCTTACTGGAAAAACTGTACGCTAAAGGGTATGAAGTCGTTCCTGTCGGTCATTTAATCGATAAACAAGAAGAGGCTGGGACAAAACTCAGCCTCTGAAACAAAAAGGAGCCCTGCGAACCAATTTGGTTCGCAGGGCTCCTCAATTTATGTTGTCTTTTTTCATTTCAATTAAAAATAAGAGCACACTCTGATAAAATTAAAGTTCCTACACAATAACCTCGGAGGTGCTCTTATGTTTAAAAATTATAACATGAATCAAGTGGTTTTGCCCATGGACGTTGAAATGAAACTTCAGGAAAATGACATCGCCTATTCGGTCCATGAATTGGTGGAAAGTATTCCGGATGAGGATTTCTCATGTTTCATGCGTGATACGGGATGCCCCGCTTATCATCCTCGTATGATGAT
>NZ_FNIZ01000002.1:0-172300 GCF_900104185.1 Halobacillus aidingensis
GGCATCCCGTATCACGCATGAAACATGAGAAATCCTCATCCGGAATACTTTCCACCAATTCATGGACCGAATAGGCGATGTCATTTTCCTGAAGTTTCATTTCAACGTCCATGGGCAAAACCACTTGATTCATGTTATAATTTTTAAACATAAGAGCACCTCCGAGGTTATTGTGTAGGAACTTTAATTTTATCAGAGTGTGCTCTTATTTTTAATTGAAATGAAAAAAGACAACATAAATTGAGGAGCCCTGCGAACCAAATTGGTTCGCAGGGCTCCTTTTTGTTTCAGAGGCTGAGTTTTGTCCCAGCCTCTTTTTTCTGTAAAAGCTGCCTATTCCTGAGGGGCTGTTTTGGAACTTTTGTATGGTTGGATGGTGGTTGGGAAAGCGAACCTTTTCCCGTAGGACGTTGACATCTTCCATATTATTAAAGAAACAGCAGTTGGAAAATTTTCAGAAAATATCCAAGTAGTTTACAAGGGTATTACAATTTATTTAAGAATTCGTGGGTTTTCTTCAAATTGCGACAATTATGTATATACTGATACATGGTTAAAAAGAGCGAATGTATAAGATCAATAACTGTGTACAGGGAGTCGTCATTTAAATGAAGAAACTTATAATAATCATTGTAGTTCTATATACCACGTTTTATATGAATTCAAACATAGTGATGGCCATTTCCAAACCGGATTCTCCGTTGATCAATAGTGAAGCGGCCATCGTTCTTGAGGCGAATACAGGAAAAGTTTTATATGAGAAGAATGCTGAGACGAGTATGTACCCGGCCAGTTTGACAAAGATTGCAACAGCGATCTATGCCATTGAAAACGGGGACCTTAATGAGACTGTAACGGTTAGTGAAAGGGCTTATGAAACAGGAGGTTCCAGTGTTTTTCTTGAAGAGGGAGACCAGGCAACCTTAAAAGAGCTCGTGCAAGGGCTGCTCTTAAACTCCGGGAATGATGCTGGTGTTGCGATTGCCGAGCATTTAAGTGGGAGTGTCGAGCAATTCTCTGAAGACTTGAATGCGTACCTTAAAGAAAAAGCCGGTGTGAAGCAGACGGATTTCAAGAATCCTCATGGTTTGTTCGACTCGGAGCATCGGACGACAGCGAAAGACTTGGCTGAAATTACGAAGTATGCACAAGAAAATGAGACGTTCAAAGAAATTTATGGGTTAGAGACCCTGGATTGGGATGGGGAGAAGTGGGATGCTACGCTGTATACTCATCACCGTTTAATGAGAGAAGACCCGTATGAAGGTGTGACAGGTGGGAAGACAGGATATGTACCACAATCTGGTTTCACTTTGGCTACGAGTGCGAGCCGGGAGAATATGGATTTGATTGTAATTACAATGAAAAGCCGCACGAAAGATTTGTCTTATGAAGATACGAAGAAACTGCTGGACTATGGATTTGAATTCTATGAAACATCGGTATTAAAACCCAACGAAGAATTTCCAGGTGTAAAAGAAGACTATCAACTCCCTGAGGAGATTTCCTACACTCACCTAAAAGGAGATCCTGTTAACGCGGAAATGGACGGGGCAGGGATGCTTTCTGTAACCAATTCAGATGGAAAAGAGATATTTTCAGCACAGATGGAAAAGGTGGAGAAAGAAGCGAAACCTCCTGTGCAAAAGACAGAGGTCGAAAAGTCGGACTGGCAGGATTATTGGACACTATTCATTTTCCCGCGGCACTTTTGGGTCACAGAAATATACGAAGAACTTAAATAAACCTCCTCATTAGGGAGGTTTATTTTTTTGTTGCTGGTGAAGAAAAGGGGTGACAAAATGGTTCAGGAAAACTGAATTCGGAAATCCTCAGCCTAATGATGGAAAGGAGGTTCCGTTGCAGGTCCTCCTTTTTTCTTTAGGGTTTTAAAAGGAAATGAAGGCTAGATAGTGGAACTAGTATAAGAACACAGGGGAAAGGGGTGGGAGAGATGGCTTATGAACAAAAAACTAAGCAGAACGATCGTAGCGTGATTGCATTCATTGAAGAAGTGGACCATCCGAAAAAGCGGGAAGATGCCTACCGGTTGTTGGACATTTTCACTGAAACGACAGGGTATGAAGCCAAAATGTGGGGACCGTCCATCATTGGCTTCGGTTCTTATCATTACAAATATAAGACGGGCCATGAAGGGGATGCTCCACTTGTAGGCTTTTCTCCACGCAAAGCGAAAATCAGCCTTTATTTCGCAACGGGTGATCCGGGACGTGAAGAGCTTCTTGAGAAGTTTGGGAAACACAAGAGTGGAAAAGCGTGTGTGTATATCAACAAGGTGGATGACATTGATGAAGAGGTTTTAAAAGAACTTATCCTTCAATCTGTTACCTTCTTGCAGCGCACGTTTCCGGAGGAGTAAGGGATGTATCAGTATTTCCGAGGATTGACGATTCGTGAAGGCACAAAGGGAGTACCTGCCAAACGTGCAAAACAGCTGTTTGAAGAGGTCGGTTGGTCACAAGGTGTTCCTTTGTGGCAGGAAGAAAAATTTTCTCTCATCTTTGAGAACTCTACATGGGCGTTTACCGTATGGGATCAAGAAGAAATGGTAGGAATGGTTCGAGTCGTTTCTGATCAAATCATGATGGCGACGATCATGGACTTGGTCGTTTCGGAACCTTACCGAGGAAAGGGACTCGCCCATAAGCTGATTTCTTTATGTATGGAAAAACTGCCGCATGGAGATTGGTTTGCGCATACATCGGAAGAGAATTTCTCATTCTATGAGTCTTGTGGTTTTCATGTAGAGGAAAACTGTTCCTTTTACGGTTATCGAAAAGCGAGAGAAGAAGGACATCGAATATGATCAAGGCTGTTATTTTTGACTTGGACCGGACGCTTTTGGACCGCGATGCTTCTGTTGAGCATTTTATTAACGATCAATTCGCTCGATTCGAGAAGTCTCTCAATTCTGTATCAAGAGAAGTTTTCACCTCAAGATTCATTGAATTGGATGAGCAAGGGTATCGGCCTAAGGATCAAGTTTATCAACAACTTGTACATGAACTGGCTTTAGGGAAAGGCATGGAGGTAGAGCTCTATCAAGATTATCAGGACTCTTTTAAACATCATTGTATTCCTTTTCAAGGACTACAGGAAGTCTTGCTGCAATTAATAGCGAACAAATACCATCTGGGTCTCATCACAAATGGAAGAAGTCGTTTCCAAATGGACAACATGAAGGCCTTAGGCATTCAACCTTTTTTCAAAACCATCCTCATCTCAGAGTTGGAAGGGGTAAAAAAACCTGACCCAACGATTTTTGAACGAGCGATGGAACGGATGAATCAGCCGCCTGAAGCATGTATATATGTCGGAGATCATATGGAAAAAGATGTGCAAGCAGCAGAAAATATTGGGATGACACCCGTTTGGAAAAAGGATAGACAAGAGGAAGAATCATTGGCTCGCTATTCTATCTTTCATTTGACTGAACTCCCACCGCTTTTGCAAAAGTTGAATACTAAGGACTAAGGAGGAACGCTCGTGTTATTCGAAGTGACCAATCAAATACGTGTCCCCGACCTTGTAGAAGGGCAGCAATGGTATGAAAAACTACTTAGGAAGAAGCCTGATTTCATCCCTCATGAAGGTTTTGTCGAGTGGGAGGTCATCCCTGGATTCTGGCTGCAGCTGGCGGAGGGAGCGCCAGCTGAAAACAGTGGACCTTTCCGTATTGGCGTTACAGACCTTGAAGCGACAAAAGACTTTCTGATTGAAGAATTAGGCATTGCCCCTTTTGACATCCATTCGCGTGAAGAGGTCCCCGTCAAGTGGGGGACTTTTGAAGATCCTTGGGGCAACGGGGTAGGTTTTTATGAGTATCATGATAAAAAAGAAGAGGAAGAACGCTTAAACCTTCTTTACAAATAAGCGCGATGGGGCCGCCATTAAGGGGCTCTTTTTTGACGTGAAGACTGGAGGAAAGAAATGAACATCATTCCATTGAAATATTTTGATCTTAACAATCGCATGCTGGATGCTTTTGATCGATATCAAAAAACGGACCGCGTATGGGTGTTGAAATCAGGCGTATTTAATGAAGAACGCGATTCTTTTGAAGAGGATTGGACCGAAGAAAACAAACAGACAATCATTCATCACTTTCGGTTGGTGATAGAAAATGGCGGAGCCGTAGTAGCGGCTGTGAAGGAGCAGAAAGTCTACGGGTTCGCTGTCATTGAAGCGACTCCTTTTGGGGAAAAGGCCATGTACCGAGAATTATCGTACATACACGTGAGCCGGAACCTTAGAGGAACTGGGATAGGGAGATTGCTTTTCCAGAAAGCGGGAGCGGTTGCGAAAGCATTGGGAGCGGAGAAACTGTATATTGGTGCCCATCCCTCTGTCGGCACCCAGAAGTTTTATCAGAAGATGGGTTGTGTGCTCGCTCAGGAGGTCAATCCTATTATTTTTTCGCGTGAACCTAGAGATATTCAACTGGAATTCCCTCTATAAAAGACCCATACGCATGAAACTGCGTATGGGTCTAAGGTTATTTTTTGTTAAAGAACTCGAGGAAAGCATGATAGATCTCTGTTCCCTGATAAGATAAGAGAGACAAAGCTGTCAATGAGAACATACCGATCATGATCATTCTGAACCATAACATAGGTGAACCCTCCTTTGATTGTTGGCTGACTGGAGCAACATCAAAGGTATTGAATCACATAATTGGATTGATAGAACACAGGGTTCAGAAAGAATAACTTGCGAAAGGGCCTCATGGATGTTGATGTAATTTTTGTACATAAGCGTACGATCAACAGAAAACCAAACAAAGCTGGAGTGACAAACGTTTTGTCTGTTTGATCATCGTTTGAGGACGTTGTTTCAAGTAGAGTGCTTTCCTGGACGTCGCCTTTGAAATAGCCGCTTTGGTGTTCGCCGTATGTAAACGGCAATGCAAAACTGAGAAGCAGGATGACTATGAACAAGGCTGAGTGTCTTTTCATTCGGCGCACTCCCTTTGTATCTATGAATATATCCATTCTACATGATGCAGCCGGTAACGCAAGCAAAAGTTTTTCTAATCAAAAGGTAGTCATGTTTACTAGTTATTAAAGCATGTGGCAGGATTCTTAAAGATTTAGTTTCGAGATGTTTTTTGAGTGGATGGGGCTGCGGGGAATGAGTCGCTTTCCGCGGGAGCGCGGTGAGCCTCCTCAGGCTGACGCCTTGCGGGGTCTCACCAAGCACTCTTTTCCCGCAGGAGTCTCCCCATTCCCCTCCGCCCCTTTGCCATATAAGTGTATCAAAACCACTTCTGGAAACAGCTCATTTTCAATTGATGCAGATGAGGAGTTTTAAGCACACGGGTCATGTATTTGGATTCCTAATGTTTGATATAGAGGGCTTCCTGCGTGCAGCATGTGGACAGTGGAAGACAGCCCTTCGGACGAAGGGGTTCGTTTCTCCACTATATCAAACGGGGCGGTTGGGAAGCTGCGAGACTCCCGTGGGAGAAAGGAGATAGGCGAGATCCCGCAGGACGTAGTCCGAGGAAGCTCGCCACTCCCCCACAGGAAAGCGAGTAGCTTCCCAACCACCCCTAACGCTCAAACCAGGCAACGAACCCAGGAACATCTCGAAACTGAGCCTTCAACTATCGGGGGTTAATATTCAAAAAAGGACCATTCATACTTTATGTCTGGAAGGGGTGGAGTAGCACGTTTTTGTGAAAAAAGGGTGCAGACAGACGAGTGATTTTTCGGTAAGCTTGGAAAAGAAGAAAACAAGAATGCAGCAAAGAACAAATACAGACAGAAATAAGTAGACGTTCGGTTGAGCAAGGGGGAATAATCTATGAATCAACAAGAAAAGCGGATGGAAGATCCGCGTTACAAAATTGCGAATAAAGAAGCGTTGATCGGAGTCGCGCTTGTTGTCGTGAACTTCATTCTTTGGTATGGCTTTGCCTATGGTCTCGGGTCAGGGCCTGTGGAGGAGTACGACTACATTTTCGGCTTTCCTGCTTGGTTTTTTTATAGTTGTATCGCCGTCACGGTTTTTATCTTCCTTCTCGTGATTTTTGCGGTCAAGTTTTTATTTAAGGAAGTACCGCTGGATGAGGAGGATGAAAAATGAACTGGGGCGTTGTTATACCACTGCTATTATTTTTAGTGATCATTTTCTTCATCGGCTTTTATGCTTCGAAATACTTAAAGTCTAGTACGGATTTTCTGCAGGAATATTTTTTAGGAAGCCGTCAGCTTGGTGGTTTCATTTTAGCGATGACGATGGTGGCCACTTATGGAAGTGCGAGCAGCTTTGTCGGCGGCCCTGGAGTCGCTTACACAGTCGGACTGGGCTGGGTTTTGCTTTCCATGACACAGCTTGCGACGGGCTATTTTGTACTGTCGGTACTTGGAAAGAAATTTGCCATCATGGCTAGGAAGATTCGTGCTGTCACACTTGTGGATTTCTTAAGGGAACGTTATCAAAGTAAATGGGTAGTCATTCTTTCAGCGGCAAGCATCATCATTTTCTTATTCTCCGCGATGGCGGCCCAGTGGGTCGGAGGTGCGCGCCTGATTGAATCCTTTACAGGTCTTTCCTATACGGCAGCCTTGTTCATTTTCGCTGTTTCTGTGCTTGTTTATGTCATTATCGGAGGATTCCGTGCTGTAGCGATTACGGATACTGTGCAGGGGGTCATCATGTTTTTCGGGACGATGATCATCTTGATCGGTACGATTATCGTAGGGGGCGGGATTGAGAACATTATCTCCGATCTTGCTGCAGAGAACCCGGATCTAATTTCGCCGTATGGAGCGGACCGTTCCCTTACGCCGGTGTATGTATCGTCCTTTTGGATCCTTGTCGGTGTGGGTGTCGTCGGTCTGCCGCAAGTCGCTGTCCGTGCCATGAGCTATAAGAGCTCACGCGGGATGCACAGGGCTTTGATTATCGGTACTGTTGTGGTCGGTGTCATCATGCTCGGCATGCATTTGACAGGTGTCTTTGCTAGACCTGTCCTTCCTGGAATTGAAGTCGGAGATACAGTGATGCCGCGAATCGCTATGGAGGTGCTGCCGGCATGGCTGGCAGGCATTGTACTTGCAGCCCCGATGGCCGCAATCATGTCGACCGTCGATTCACTCCTTCTGCTTGTCAGTTCAGCTGTAGTGAAAGATGTGTATATGAACTATGTGAACCCTGAGGCAAGTGCGAAGAAGGTGAAACGACTGAGTATTTCAGTTACCGCAATCATTGGAATTCTCGTATTTGCCATGGCAATTCAGCCGCCGGATTTACTGATTTGGTTGAACTTATTTGCTTTCGGTGGTTTGGAAGCAGCTTTCATTTGGCCTGTCATCATGGGGTTATATTGGAAAAAAGGCAATGCCAGTGGAGCCATTGCTTCTATTTTAACAGGGGTAGGAAGCTATATTTTATTTCATAGCTTTATGCCTCAAGCGCTTGGTATGCATACAGTAGTACTGCCTGTACTTTTGAGTCTGCTTGCTTATATCTTGTTTAGTTTATTGACGGTGAAACGGCATGAGACCATTCAGGAGCAGGTGTTCCAAAAGTTGTGGAGTGCTTAAATAGCAAAAAGGGTGGAGGATGCTCCATCCTTTTTTTTGTTAGTAAACAAATCATAGACTGTGTTACGGTATGAATGAATATTGCTCGGGAAATAACTTTAGGTTCAAAAGTTCAGGACGGAGGGTGAACGTATGATGAAAATATATACGGGAATGATAGCCGCCTTCTTTTCATCCATCATCGTATCAATCACGGTGAACGTCTTATCTCCCGGTGATGGGGATGTTTCAGCTCTTATATTTTTGTACATATTTCCTGTTTATCTCTTTGTGGGAATTCTCTTGTCTATTATCATCGATCGTGTATGGCCTACGCGGAAATGGTGGCAAACCTTTCCTTATTATACGCTCATAGGTTTGGGGTTAAGTGGGGTCGTTGTGTTTACTTCCTCTCTAGGAAGGGGAGAAGAGCTTGTGGTTTCGGCTTTTATCATCGGGTGTGCTTGGTTGTACTTCATTGTACTTACGGTTCTTAGTTATGTAAGGAAAATGGGAGTGAAAGTATAATGGAAGGAGGACAATGATGGAGCTTGTATTTGTGCGTCATGGGGAAGGAGAACATACGGCAACAACTGATGGATTACATACCCTCCACCCTGTATTGACAACCCGTGGAGAAAGACAGGCAATAAAATTACAAGAAACATGGTCCCTATCCTCTGAAGATCTACTCATCGTCAGTCCGACGGTAAGAACTTTACAAACGGCTGAACGGTGGACTGAAGACATTTCATGCCGTAGATTTGTGTCTCCTGCCGTTGGCCCCCGCATGTTTCCGCAGAAGAAGGAGTGGAAAACTTTACCGTGTGACCGAACATTAGGTAAAGACCGGGTTTCTGCTGAATTCCCGGACTTTCATTTGATTGGTGAACGATGGGAAGAGGGGATCAATGATATCCCTGAAAAGGAATTCGTGGACGTTGCTTCTGAACTGATTCATTGGTGTAAGCAGCAAGGGAAAGACCGTGTTTTTGTCGTTACACATGATGGTACGATGACAGCATACAGGCAATGGATCGAAGGGAGACCATTAACTCGTGAGGATTTTCCGAAAGAGACGGACTGGGTAAGGGTTAAGGTGGAATGAAGAAGCCCTACAATGATGTTACGAAACATAAACAACATGTGGAGAGTCATCGTTCAGGTGCGAAAGGGAGGCTCCCTTTTTCGATTAAGGTTATGGAAATCATTCTTTCTGCACTCCTCGTGCATGTGTTTCTTCATTGAAAAGGCACAGCGTTTACTAAACGCCTGTGCCTTTTTGTTTATGACCCTATTTTTCTATATTCCTCTGCCATTGGCATCTCTTTTCCTTGAGTAAAAGCACTGATTAGAACGACAAGTCCTACGTTAACAATCAAGCCGAGGATCCCTGGATTAATATCCAAAGGGGTGGACTCCGCGACAAGCTGGAAGTAGTAGTTGACGACGGTTCCTGAGATTAATCCTGTAATGACAGCTGGTGCGGTGATTTTTTTCGAATACAAAGCACCATATACCCCAGGTGCGAATTGGACGATTGATCCGTAGGCTCCGAGGAGGAGGGCGATCAACCCCTGTCCACCAAACACAGTGATGAAATAGGCCAGCCCGCCAATTACGAACACGCCGATTCTCATGATTAAAAGCGTCGCTTTCTTTGAAAGGTCCCTTTTCACGTTGCGGATCAATCCGTCCGTGAATTCAAGGGAAGCGCTGTGTGTGATGGCATCCGCGGTACTCATGGCGGCTGCCAGGGCACCAGCACCGACAAGGCCATACACCCAGCCCGGCAAAGTGAGAACGGTGGTAATCAGGTATGGCAAAATTTCATCAGGTGAACCGATTTGGTCGGATTGGATGACGTTGACGGCAGAAAATCCGACGAACAAGAGCGGGATTAAGAACAAGGCGAACATAGGATAGACGAGCACGGTTTTCTTGATCGTCCGTGCTTTTGTAGCATAGGATTTTGAAAACAAGTGCGGCCACATGAGAAACCCGATGGTCGATACGAGTATAGTCGTGGTGTATGCCATCGTGGACATCGTTGAACCTTCTGCACCGATCTGCAGAAAGCCTGGGTTGTCCTGTGTCAAATTACGGAACATGTTCGGGACACTGTCATGAAGCTGATTCACGATTGTCAGACCGACCGTCCAGGAAATGACGATCATGAGAATCCCTTGAAACACATCAGACCAGGCTGCAGCCCGAAGCCCGCCAGTAGCTACGTAAACGACAACAATTCCGTAAGAAAGCAGGGCACCAAGCCAGAAGGGGATCCGTCCTTCTGTCATGATGTTGAAAATATAGGCCATCCCTTTCATTTGTGTGGCCAAGTACTGGATAGAGGCTAGTAAAGCGACAATTCCAATGATCATGGCGATCACACGGCTGGAGTAGCGCAGCTGTAAAAATCCGGCGACCGTATAGATGTTGTGCTTCCGGCCGATAGCTCCGATTTTCGGTCCAATGATATACCAAGGTAAGATGGCGAAGGCTGTATAGGTGATGATGTACAAAGCTGGAGCACCGCGGGAAAAGGCCCATCCCGGAGCGCCAAGGAAAGAGAAGGCGCTGAAGACCGCTCCACCCATGAGGAACCACATGACGAACAGACCGAGATTCCCTTTTGCTGTTGTGAACTCTTCTAGTGAACTTTTGTCCTGGTTACGGCCAGCTAAAACCCCGATGAATAAAGCGACGACAAGATAACCAATCATCATGATCATTGCAATTTGCCATTGTGCCATTTAGTGGACCTCCTTTTCGTCTTTGTCAGGATCGATTTTGTACAGGAATAGGACGATGATGAATGTGACTACGATCCAAAAAATGACCCAGAATACCGAAAAAGGTAACCCGATAATGAATGGCGTTTCCCTGTTGGCGATGGAGAATAGAGGGAAGACCAGGAGTGAAAATGGGATGGTTAAGGATAGGCAGTAAATTTTAACAAACTTTTGTTTGGTCAATGAGCATCCTCCTTTTGTTTTTCATACACGAGATCTCCATTCAGGACCGTCATTTCAACTTGGATGTCCTTTAATTGATGAGAGGGACAATGCAGGATCGATTGGTCGAGTATGACGAGATCTGCGTACTTTTCTGGTTCGATTGTTCCTTTTAAATGTTCATCGCCGCTTGCGTAAGCCCCTGCCCACGTATAAGCGCGGATCGCTTCTTCGACCGTAATAGTCTGATCTGGTCCGACGGATTGTCCGTTTTTACTTGTTCGATTGACGGCTGCGTGGATGCCAATCAGCGGATTCACCGATGTAATGGGGCTATCGGAACCGATGGCAAACGGAATGTTCTGTTCCAGATAACTTTTTAACGGGAAAAAGTGGTGGATTCTGTCCCCGTAATCGTTGATATACCCGTCTCCGAATTCGTAAAGAAAAGCAGGGTTCGGAATCGGAATGGAATGGGTGGCTTTTATCCTTTCTACAAGGTCAGGGGGAGTGATTCCTGCATGCTCAAGCCTGTGACGATTGTTCATGCCTGTTTTGTGATTGAGCGCTCGCTCAATTGTGGTCAACAGCATATGTACGGATTCATCCCCCATGGCATGAGCGGTAATTTGCCACCCTTGTTTGTGTGCAGGGAGGAGGTGTTGATCCAGTTCTTTTTGATCCATATATAGAATACCTGAATCATCTGGATTACTCGTATATGGCTTCCGGGTTTTGCATGTGGGGCCGCTGCTGCTTCCATCAATGAAAACTTTCGCAGGACCGATTTTAAACCAATCGTCACCGAGTCCTGTCATGATCCCGCTTTCTACACCTGCTTTGACTACGGATGGAGAATCGTAGAGGGAACCATACATGACGTAAAGACGCTGTCTGATTTTACCTCTCTGAGCAGCTTTTTGTAAGTAGCGGATGTGTTTCGTGCCATATCCTCCGGCATCATGGACGCTCGTTATCCCATTTTGTAAAAAGTGACTTGAGGCCATTTGTAATCCAAGCATCACTTCCGCCTCTGAATAATCGGCAAGCTGGAACATTTCCATATGGGCGGCTTCCAACAATAATCCGGTAAGATCGTCACCATCCCTGTGATAGGTTCCCCCGGGTGGATTTGGTGTTTGTGAAGTGAGGCCTGCCATTTCCAGTGCTTTGCTATTCACACATGAAATATGACCACAGGTACGTACGACAATGATTGGATGGGACGTGGACACTTTGTCCAAATCCCATTTTGTCAGATGGCGTTCTTCAAGCAGGGCGTTTTGATTGTACCCCCAGCCGCGGACCCATTCTCCTTGAGGTGTTTCCTCTGCCCGCATATGAAGTTTTTCAATGATAGAATCTATGGAATCCTCCTGCTTCAGGTTGACGCCGAGCTGATTGGTTCCGTACAACTCGAGGTGGGCGTGGGCATCATTAAATCCTGGCAGCAGACTTCTTCCATTCAGATCAATGACCTCTGTGTGAGAACTGCACCGTTCCATTATTTCAGCCGTCGATCCTACTTGAAGAATCCGCTTCCCTTTGACAGCAAGGGCTTCCTGGATGGTGCCATGTTGATCTGCGGTTATAACTTCTCCGTTGATGAATACGGTTGTTGCTTCCATCTTTTCTCCCTCCATTTAGGACTGAGCGATTTTTAACGCGGTGTGGTAGAGGAGCTCGACTCCTTTTTGCATGTCTTCCATTTCGGCATATTCCAACGGGTTGTGGCTGATCCCTTTTTCACACCGGACGAAAATCATCCCGTAATCACTGATGTAGGACATGAATAAGGCATCGTGAAAAGGGCCGCTCATCAAGGTTGGGGAGTCATAACCGAGCTGTTCGTCTTCCTTTTTCATGATGTCTTTGATCCAATCGGCACAGTAGCGGGGATCACTGCGTGTATCTTCACTGATGGAGAATTCCAGGTTGTGTTCTCTGCTTGTACGTTCAATGATTTCATAGAGTTTCTTTTCGAGTTTTGTGCGGGCATCCAAATCGATATCACGAAGGTCGATCGTGAACTCGACTTTTTCAGGGATAATGTTGCGGGAGTTCGGGAAGGTCTGGACACTGCCGACAGTTCCTACAGTATTCGGCGTGCCTTCTTTAAGGACAAGTTCATTGAATTCTTTTGTGATGATGGAGGCTCCTAGAAACGCATCCTGCCTTAAGTTCATCGGAACAGACCCTGCGTGTCCCGCAAACCCTTCCAATGTCACTGTAAGCCAGATCGGACCGGAAATGGCGGATACGATTCCGACGGGTTTGTTTTGCGACTCGAGTACAGGACCCTGCTCGATATGAAGCTCAAGAAAGGCTTCAATATCGCCAGGCTTATAGACAGGACTTTGACTCAAATCTGGTTCTACGCCGAATTCTCTAAGTGCTTCTAATCGGGTCACCCCATTTTTATCTTTACGTTCGAGTTCACCATCTTCCAATTGACCAATGATTCCGCGGACACCGAAGACACCTTTATTGAATCTGGAACCCTCTTCATCTGCAAAGCAGATCACCTCTATGGAGCGATTGGGGGTGATGCCTTCTTCTTTCATCGTATGTACAACTTCAATGGCGCCTAAAGCACCTAATGTTCCGTCAAAACGACCGCCATAGGGCTGGGAGTCAATATGGGAACCTAACATTAGAATCGGTTTGTCTTTTTCTTTTCCTTCGACACGACCAACTAAGTTCCCGAATCCGTCAATATGTGTATCAAGACCGGCTTCTTCCATCCAAAGGCGTACAACATCAACGGCTTCTCTGTCTTCTTTCGAATGAGCGAGTCGACAGACACCGGTTTCTCCAATTTTCCCGATTTCGGCTAAGGTTTCGATGTGTTCCTGAAATCTTTTTTGATTGATCTTCAAGTTGGATCTCCTCCTTGTTTTACTAACTATATCAAGTTCATAATTGTCTGACAATTGACAAAACGTTAAATCATAGGGGAGGAAGATTGGACAGGAGGGGGTTTTTTGTACAAGATGTCGGATGTGGAGGTCATTCATTCATTTTTCGGAAAGAATGAATGACCTACTAAAAGTTGGATGCTGATGCTTTTGAGATATAGCAGCTTTGATACAGCAGGAAGGAATGGGTTTAAAAAAGAATATAATCGTAGGAGGATGATTGGATGGATCAAAAATGGGTGAAAAGTCGTTTGATAGATTGGGCGCAAAAAGCTGGTCTTGGGTTGGATATAGATGATACCGACATTCAGTACATATGGAATCCAAATGGTTTTGTTAATCAGTCCTATCAAATTTCTGATGAGAAAAAACACTTGCATGTGAAGTTTGCAAAGCGGGACCATCAACCGAAGTTACAACAATGGGCGCGTCATCACAAATATTTGACGGAACATTATCAAGCACCAATGTTGGTTATGGACATTCATGAATCGGTGATTCCTGATCACCCTTATGGTCTTGTGTTCGAATTTTTTTCTGGGGAGGTATGGGAAAATCAAGCTTGGACGGATGAAATTTTTTCGAAGGTATCTCAGTTACACGGTGATCAAAAGCTTAAACGTATGCTTGGAGCAGCAGAAAAAAGGTGCGCAGATGCTTTCATCGGAACGTATATTCGTCGGTTCAGAGAAGATATGAAAATTATTGATGCCAATAGAGAAATCCTTTCTTTTGTAGAAAAGGAAACCTTTGATTGGTTTCATGATGTGACGGATCAGTTGGAAGAGGAAGTGCTACATTCCCCTCATTTTGAACGTCCAGCTGATGATGTTGTTCATAATGACTTGAACCAGCAAAATATTTTAGTGAATGCGGACGGGTTTTGCATGATTGATTGGGATGACCTTACTCTTGGAGATGGCGCAGCAGATTATGCATCGCTGCTTTGGTCTTGGGTTTATACGGAGGAATGATCGATGTGGGAGGAAAGAGTGAGAGTACTTGCAGGAGATGAGCGGTTTGAACGGATGGGACTTTATTTTAAGGCGAAATTATTAGATGGCATCATTGATGTGCTTGCCGATTATGTAGAAGCAGAGGAATTCCCTGATGTGAAGGAGAGAACGCAACATAGAGCGAAAGTCACACATCTTCACGCTCTGGAATTATATAAAACGCGTTATGGTACAGTTCTATAAGTGATCGATCCAAAGGATAGCGCCTTTAAAAGGTTCGCACAATTCTTGGGCATGTTTGTCTCTCTTTTTACATATCCTACTAGTAATAGAGGATCACATAGGGAGTGACAAAATGGGTTTCACATATGGAAAAGATGAACTGATTGGTGACTTGCAGCAGGTGTTTGCCAGACACAATGTCCAATCCATCCGCGTCAAAGAGCCCGGCACGTTGTTCCGTGTGGAGACAGATGGTTCACTTACGATCGGGATTGGGGCGACGATCACGTCATTTGAACGCCAGCCTGATGAAAAACAAGCACCCGTATTTAAGGTGATTAATGGAAAGAAAAAATGACGAAAAGTCCTGGGCAGGGGGATGTCCAGGACTTTTCTATGTGTTGACGTGCGTATGATTATGCTTTTTTCCAGTATGCAGCTTCTTTACTGGAACGTAGAGGTGGGAACGTATCGCCATTGCTCAACTCGATATGTTTCTCATCCTCTGTCACATTGTCGTTTTTACGACCATCCACTAAACCATCAAATTCGTAAGTGCCTGCTTCTGGAGCTTGTTCACCTGTTTTGTAACGATCAGCCATTGAGAAAAACATCCTTTCGAATTTGTTTTAGTTGTGCGCACATAAGCTATATAACCGCATACGCCAAAGTGAAAACCCTTTTTTGTAAAAATGTTACATTTGAAGGAGTTTCCATTTTCTAAGACTTGTAGTTTGACAAGTAGAAGATAAGTTATTAATATATACAACGTTGAATAGTTTGTGTAGCAACATCTTGAATTACGGACATAAAACCAATCCTACGTCCGAACAGCTATCATTAGGCTTATTTTTATAATCTATGGTTGCTACAACAACTAATTTATATAAATGGAGGTTCACACGATGACAAAAGTACTTTTCGTAAAAGCAAATTCCAGACCGATGGAGCAGTCTGTGAGCGTCAAACTTTACCACACTTTCTTGGATAACTATAAAAAGGTCCACCCGGATCACGAGATAGAAGAGCTCGACTTGTTTGAGGAAAACCTGGATTATTATGACAATGACAAAATCAATGGCATGTTTAAGCTTTCTAAAGGTATGGAACTTACTCAAGCTGAAATCCAAGCGACGAATACAGTAACAGCATACTTGGATCAGTTCCTTGCTGCAGACAAAGTCGTATTTGCATTCCCGCTATGGAATTTCACCATTCCAGCAGTTCTGCATACGTATTTCGACTACCTGGCTCAGGCTGGCCAAACGTTCCGCTATACAGAAGAAGGACCTGTCGGCTTGCTTCCTGATAAGAAGGTAGCCATTTTGAATGCCCGTGGCGGCGTTTACTCTGAAGGTCCTGCGAAATCCGCAGAGATGGCCGTTAATTATGTAGAAAACATCCTGCAATTCTGGGGAATCGAAGATATTACGACTCTCGTGGTCGAAGGTCATAACCAGTTCCCTGATCGCGCAGAAAAAATTATCGAAAATGGACTTGAAGAAGCTGCATCTGCAGCTGCGTCATTCTAATTCATCTCAAAGAACAAAAAAGCATCCCAATGGGGTGCTTTTTTTGTGTTCGGATTTAGATGGAAGAAAATGTATGACCTGGTACGGAAGAATATGTAAGACCTGGTCAGACATTTTATGGAATGATTTCCGCTTGATCTTGGGAAACTATGGGGAGAAGCTGGGGACGGAAAGGGGTAAGGGATGAGAGAGTTATTCGTCTTGTTGAAGAAAGGTAATAAACCGGCATTGTGGGCAAGCATCATAAACGCCACGATTTCATTGATTAAAGGCATTGCTTACTTCATTACTGGGAATGTGGCGATGTTTGCGGAAATGATGCACAGCATTGGTGACATGGCCAACCAATTCTTTGTGTTCATTGGTTCAGCCCTTAGTAAAAAAGCACCGACCGATAAATTTCCGAATGGTTTTGCCCGGCTTGTAAACCTTGTATTGCTTGGTGCTGTCATTATCGTTGGCATATTGGCTTATGAAACGATCAAAGAAGGGATCCATCATATCCTTCATCCACCAGAAGCAGGTTCCTGGCTCTGGCTGAACTTGACGGTACTTGGGGTTGCTGCGATTCTTGAGTCTTTTGTGTTGTACAAAGCAATGAAAGAAGTTGTCAAAGATATCGGTCAGGAGAATGTCAAAGGGATGGAGGTTGTAAAAGTGAGCCTCGCAAATCTCGGAGGGGCAAAACCGGCAACAAAGCTGGTTTTCCTTGAAGATATGGTCGCGACCGCAGGTGCACTCATTGCGATGATTTCCATCCTCATTGCCACCTATACGCCTTTTCATACAGCTGAAGGATATGCTTCCGTCATCATCGGTGTGATGCTGTTTTATGTTGTCGGTCGTATTTTCTTAGACAATGCAGCTGGTGTGTTAGGGGTAGCTGATGAAGAAATGGAAAAGAAAATTGGTGAATTTGTTTTTGAGCACCCTGAAGTGCGGGATATCAAAAAACTGATGGTTATGAAAGAGGGAGAAGAGCTGCATGTGGAATTGAAATTGGAGTTCGATCCGGAAATGTCCATAGAAATGATCGACCACGTGCTCGATGGAATTGAGAAGAAAATCCTTAACCAGCGCGGTGTAACAGAAGTCATCATTGAATCAGATAAAGATGATGACCAATTATCGTGGGATCCAGGAAAGAATGAAGTGTAATCATTTGGAAATTACTGTATGACCTGACCTGGAAGAAAATGTATGACGTGGTGTAGAAAAATATGGAAGGATGAGGTGGGAGTATGGGTAAGGAAAGGTACGATAAGGTAGAGTCGGATATTATGACGCATGGGCATAATCCTTATGAGATTGTGAAAGGGTTACTGAAAGAATCTGTGGAGAGGCTTGGCCTTCACGAAAACATTTATCATCTTCTTAAGAAACCGATGCGGGTGTTTGAAGTTTCCATTCCGGTAAGGATGGATGATGGGCGGATTGAAAATTTTACGGGATACCGGTCTCAGCATATGGATATCCTCGGACCGACAAAGGGTGGGATCCGCTTTCATCCGGATGTTAATCTAGATGAAGTGAAGGCACTATCCATCTGGATGTCTTTGAAGTCAGCGATTATCGATCTTCCTTTAGGGGGAGGTAAAGGCGGAGTGATTGTTGATCCTGATCAATTATCTGAGAGTGAGCTTGAGCTTCTGAGCCGAAACTACATCAAGAAAATCACACCAATCATCGGACCTCAGAAAGACATCCCGGCCCCGGACGTAAATACAAATCCGAAAGTCATGGGGTGGATGATCGATGAGTTCGATCAGCTTCGTGGATATAATATCCCCGGGATGCTGACAGGCAAGCCTGTTGTTCTAGGCGGTTCGCTTGGACGCCTGCAAGCGACGGGGCGTGGGGTTGTATTCACAATCCGTGAAGCTTGTAAAGTGCTCGGGATCGAGATGAGAGAGGCCACGGCAGCTATACAAGGCTTCGGGAATGTAGGGAGCATGACGGCGAAGTTTTTGCACGAACTTGGTGTGAAAATCGTAGCGGTCACGGACGCTAAAGGCGGCATCTATAAAGAAGGTGGCCTGGATATTCCGGATTTGCTAGCCTTCACAAACAAAGGAGAAAATTATGCTTCTTCCTATGAAAAAGCAGAACCGATCACGAACGAAAAGATGTTCAGCCTTCCTGTTGACATTCTCATCCCGGCTGCAATTGAAAATCAGGTGACAGAAGAAACAGCCCCGACGATTCAAGCGAAAATCCTTGCCGAAGCGGCGAATGGACCAACGACCCCGGCAGGTGATCAAATCCTTGAGGAAAAAGGGATTTTCGTCATCCCTGACATTCTCTGCAATGCCGGCGGTGTGACGGTTTCGTACTTTGAATGGGTTCAGAACAATATGAATTATTACTGGAAAGTCGATGAAATCAATAAACAATTGGAAGAAAAAATGCTTTCAGGATTTGAAAAGGTCATTCAGATGAAAGAAGAAAAAGGATGTCGGATGCGCGATGCGGCGTATATGGTCGGCATCAGCCATCTCGTGAAAGCGATGGATGCTCGTGGTTGGATCGGAGAAAAAGAGCTTAATTCATAACAAAAGCTGCTGTCCAGATTGTCGGACAGCAGCTTTTGTTTTACCCGTTCAGCCTTATGCCATAAAACTTCAATTCCGTCATATCCTCAAGTGCATATTGGACGCCTTCCCGTCCGATGCCACTCTTTTTCACCCCACCATATGGATGGTTGTCTTGACGGTA
Source organism: Halobacillus aidingensis (assembly GCF_900104185.1). Lineage (GTDB taxonomy): Bacteria > Bacillota > Bacilli > Bacillales > Halobacillaceae > Halobacillus > Halobacillus aidingensis. The sequence goes on from NZ_FNIZ01000002.1 coordinate 18,851, forward strand.
GGTGGACATTTCATTGATCCAAACCCCACCCATTTCCAGTTGATCAGCGACTCGAAATGCTCGATCAATATCTCTTGTGAAAATGCCGGCCTGAAGTCCATATATGGAGTCATTGGACTGATGGACGACCTGGTTTTCTGATGAGAATAGAATCACAGAAACGATGGGGGCGAACACTTCTTCTGCAATAATTTTCATGTCGCTTTTGACGTTTGTCATGATGGTCGGTTTTAATAACGTCCCATTCCGCTCACCACCAGTTTCAAGTTTAGCGCCATTGTCAATCGCATCATCAATCCACATCTTTGCGCGTTTCGCTTCATCTTCATTGATCATCGGTCCGAACTCCGTTTCCTCGCTCATCGGATCACCAATCTTCAGTGCTTCTGTTTTCTCAATAAACGCTGTTAAAAAACGATCATAGATATTCTGATGCACATAGATACGCTGGGCCGATATACAGACTTGTCCTGAAAAAGCAAAAGCGCCTTTGACTAAACTCGAAACCGCATAGTCCAAGTCTGCATCCTCAAAAAGAATGTTAGGACTGTTTGAGCCGAGTTCAAGTGTCACTTTTTTAAATCCAGCATTTTCACGGATCGTTCGTCCCACAGGCAGGCTTCCTGTAAATGTGACCTTATGAATTTTATCGTGTTTCACAAGAGGGTCTCCAATTTCTTTTCCTGTTCCAAGCAGAAAGTTAAGGGCGCCTTTTGGGAGTCCGGACTCATGAAGAAGCTGGACGAGTTTGTAGGCGGAAACCGGTGTTTTTTCCGCTGGTTTCAATACGATCGTGTTACCCGCGGCAATGGCAGGAGCCACTTTATGCAGCGTTAAATTTAAAGGGAAATTGAAAGGTGTGATCGCTGCCACAACCCCGAGCGGCACGCGCTTTGTGAATCCAATCCGGTTTTCCCCGCCAATCGCTGCATCCATCGGAATGACTTTCCCTTCAATGTGCTTCGCTTCTTCTGCCGCAAAGCGCAGGACTTGGACCGAACGCTGCACTTCACCCTGGCTGAATTGAAGGGGTTTCCCGGCTTCTTTGGTGATAGTTTCAGCGAACTCATCCTTACGTTCCTCTAAAAGTTTCGATGCTTTTAAAAGAATATCTGCCCGGTCATGCGCCGGCATTTTCTTCATCGTCTGATGAAAAGTGTCGTAACTAATATCGATGGCTCTATTTAAATCATCTTCTTTAGCTAAGGCCAGCTCAGCAACCATTTCCTCGTTGTAAGGGTTTTTTACCGTAATGGTTTCCCTTGTTTCTTCCAGATATTCTTCACCATTGATAATGGAGCCGATTTTCATGTGTTCACCTCATTCGCATGTAATATTTTTTAGTTTTTCCGTTAGCTTCATGTTTTCGCTGTAATCGACAGGGCAGTCGATCAACACAGGTTTGTTCATGGAAATCGCCTTGTCCAGTGCTTTTTGCAGGTCTGTCGATTGATCAACACGGAAAGCTTCCATGCCGAAAGACTGGGCCAATTTGATAAAGTTCGGATTGCCGAATTCAATGTAGGATGGATGCTCGAATTTTTTCATCTGATGCCATTCAATCAACCCGTAGCCATCATCCCTCCAAAGGAGAATGATGATCGGGAGGTTCAGTCTGACCGCGGTTTCGAGCTCTGCCCCAGTCATTAGAAAAGATCCATCCCCGCAGACAGCGACTACGTTCCGATCCGGAGCGGCCATTTTAGTTGCAATTGCCCCCGGGACCGCTACTCCCATGGAAGCGAGTCCGTTCGAGATGAGGCAGGTGTTCGGCTTGGATGTATGGTACATGCGGGCCATCCACATTTTGTGGGCGCCGACATCTGAAATCACGATGTCTTCCTCTCCCATGGCATTTCGCAAGTCCGCAATGATTCTTTGCGGTTTAAGTGGGAAGGCCTCATCCTGTTGATATTGCGCATACTCATCGAGGATATTTTTACGGATGGATGTGGCCCAGTCAAGGTTTCTTTCTTTTTCAGGAACCGCTTTTATTAATTGTTTCAAGTTCTCTTTGATATTCCCGACCACGTTCAAGGCGACCGGATAATAAGCGTCAATTTCAGCTTCTTCTGTATCGATATGCAAAATGGGTGTCTCACCGGTCGGATTCCAGTTTTGAGGTGGCGTCTCGGCCATATCAAAACCGATCGGGATGATCAGGTCTGCCTGTTGGAATCCACATGTAATATGATCTTTCCCACTCAAACCTGCCGTAAGGAGGCTGAGTTCATGCTTCCAGGACAGAGCGCCTTTCCCCATAAACGAGTGAACGACAGGGATGTCCGCTTTTTCTGCTAACGCTTGAAGTTCACCTGTTGCTTGCTCACGAGTAATTCCGTTCCCTGCTAAAATCAGAGGCTTCTCTGCCTTGGAAAGCAAATCCACTGCTTTCTGGATGACTTTTTCGTCGGCTTGTGGGAGAGAATGGCCGGTGATCGGGAGTGGTTGGGCCGTCACTTCCATGCTCGCCACATCCTCAGGTAAATCAATATGAGTCGCTCCCGGTTTTTCCTGCATCGCCAGTTGATACGCTTTTCTTACGACTTCAGGAACAATCTCGCCTGTTTTGATTTGTGCATTCCACTTCGTTACAGGGGCGTAAATGTCAACGAGATCATAGTACTGGTGGGAAATTTTATGCTGGCGGTTCAATCCCGCCTGCCCCGTAATCGCGATCAGTGGGCAGTGGTCCATATTCGCATTGGCTACACCGGTCAAAAGGTTGGTAGCTCCTGGTCCGAGTGTGGCCAGGCAGACGCCAGGTTTACCCGTCAACCTTCCGTAGGTGCCGGCCATAAAAGCAGCACTTGTTTCGTGACGAGTCGTAATGAATTCGATGGAAGAGTCCAGAAGGGCATCCATTACGTCGATGTTTTCTTCCCCAGGGACACCGAAAATATATTCGACGCCTTCGTTTTCTAAGCATTTGATCAATAGTTGCGCAACGTTCATGTCTTTTCCTCCTTGTCGCTCTTATTTTGCGTTATGACGAGCCAACTTATGAGCAAAAGGATTTCTATTTAGCAAGGGATCAAGAGCATATTTTAGATTTGTCACATTCCGTTTGACAAAGCTGCATTTAGATTGTCTTGAGAATAGGGTTGTAACCGCTTTATCATGAAAGTACAGAAAAAGAGAACAAACGAGACGAGGAGGAAATCTCATGAGTGAGAAAAAACAAACAGGTGCAAGAGCTCGTGTTCAGCGGTTCGGAAGCTTTTTGAGCGGAATGATTATGCCGAACATCGGGGCTTTCATTGCATGGGGTATTATAACAGCTTTATTTATTCCAGATGGATACATTCCTAATGAAGATTTAGCAGAAATGGTCGGTCCGATGATCACCTACTTGCTGCCATTACTGATCGGTTTTACAGGTGGACGATTGGTCCACGGACTTCGCGGAGGTGTCGTAGGTGCGACAGCTACGATGGGTGTCATCGTCGGAGCGGACATCCCGATGTTCCTTGGTGCGATGCTGATTGGTCCCCTAGGCGGTCTAGCGATCAAATGGGTGGATAAACTTTTTGAAGGCAAGATCAAGTCTGGATTTGAGATGCTTATCAACAACTTCTCTGCTGGGATTGTTGGAGCCATCCTTGCGATGATCGGCTATTATGTGATCGGCCCGATTATGTCGGGACTGACGAACATTTTAGGTTCTGCCGTTGAAGCGTTAGTGAATGCGGGATTATTGCCGCTTGTTAACATTTTCATAGAACCAGCGAAAATCTTATTCTTAAACAATGCGATCAACCACGGAATTTTAAGTCCGATTGCTGTGGATCAGACACAGGAATTAGGAAAATCGATTTTATTCTTACTTGAAACAAACCCTGGTCCTGGTTTAGGAATTCTTTTGGCATTCAGTATCTTTGGAAAAGGAATTTCCCGCCAGACGGCACCAGGCGCTGCCATCATTCACTTCTTTGGTGGTATTCACGAAATATATTTCCCTTACATCTTATCTAAGCCTGCCTTGATATTGGCAGCTATTGCCGGTGGGGTTACCGGAACGACAACGTTCGTAGCTTTCGGTGTCGGTTTGACAGCTACTCCCTCCCCAGGAAGTATTGTCGCGCTTATGCCACTCACAGCAAGAGGTGATCACCTCGGTGTGATTGCAGGTGTGCTTCTTGCGACCCTGGCATCATTCATTGTCGCTTCCTTGATTCTTAAATTCAGTAAGAACGATGAAGAAGAAGATTTGAATGAAGCTACAGCTAAAATGGAAGAAATGAAAGGGAAGAAGAGCTCTGTTTCTGGACAGTTGAATTCTCAGCAAGAAGAGCAAAAAGAAGAGGCGAATGAAGAGGTTTTAGATAGAAACACAGACGTCGTTCCATCCGTAGACCGCAGCAATGTCGATAAAATCATCTTCGCTTGTGATGCGGGAATGGGGTCTAGTGCGATGGGAGCTTCCCTCCTGAAGAACAAGTTCAAGAAAGCAGGAATCCAAATTGATGTGACGAACATGGCGATCAATGATCTGCCAAGTGACGTAGACATCGTCATTACTCACAAAGACTTGACGGAACGTGCCGTACAAAGAGTACCAAACGCACACCACATCTCTGTTGATAATTTCTTGAACAGTCCGAAGTATGATGAACTCGTAAACGAACTTAAATCTGAATAAGTCCCTTAGAGGCCTGATCACTCCGATCAGGCCTTTGTTTTTCTGAATATGGCCCTCTAGACTTAGTTTCGAGACTTTTGCAGTTAGTTGTGGGAGCTTGAGCAGATGAGACCTTTCCTGCGGTGCAATTGAAAGAGCAAGGAAAATGTAGAGGGTTGGGAAACATTGCGAAGATGATAATAAAAGCTTAAAATTCGCTAATAAATGTTCAAAAGCTGCTAATAAAAATACTGAAACCGCTAATAGGTGTCCAGGAAGCTACTGATAAAAGTTTAAAAGACGCCGATAAATGATAGAAAGACACTGATAAAAGTCTAAAAGTCATTGATAAATGTTCAAAACCCACTGATATATGCTCCTAAGACGTTGATCACTTACAAAATTTAATGAAGCATAGCTTATTAAATTTTGTCGCGCCTAGTGTGACGAAGATGACTTTTCTAATCATTGAAAACCCTTACGATGAAACCTATCATGGAAATATAGAAACAATAGTTATTAAATCTTGTCCTTGAAGGAGGTGGATCATGAATGTATGTGACAGGTCGTGAAAGGAAGATCTTAGATCGCCTGCTTGGTCAGGATGATCAAGTGACGGTGAAACAATTGGCCAAAGAGCTAGATATCAGCACAAGAACGGTGCATCGGGATTTGAAAGGGATTGAAAATATCCTGGCCGAAAGGGAATTGTCGCTTGAGAAAGAATCCGGGGGCGTCCTTTTGGTAAAAGGGCTCGTGAATCAGAAGAAAACGCTCAAGATGGAGTTAAGTCAGCAGGCCTCGGTGGATTATACGCCAGAAGAACGGCACGTTTTGATTTTATCTAAGCTTTTGGAAACTCGTGAACCTGTCAAGCTGGTGGCGATTGCGAATGACCTTGGTGTCACGGTAGCAACGATCAGTCATGACCTCGATAAAATTGAAGATCACCTCAAGGACTTTCAGTTGAAACTTGTTAGAAAAAGAGGCTATGGCGTCGAAGTAGTCGGAGAAGAATCAGGCATACGAGAAGCCATTAGTCAATTAATTATGACCCATATGAATGAGCTTGATTTTTTCACAATGGTGAGGCAGAACATCCATGAGGGGAATCAAGTGGTTGAAGATTCTTTATCCGGACAGCTGCTGGACATCGTTAATAAAGAAACTCTTGCACTTATTGAACATCACGTCGATGAGTTGCGGAAGGATTTATCGTATCCTCTGGCGGATAGTGCTTACATTGCGTTGGTCGTGCACCTTGCTTTAGCGATTGAACGCATGCAGCAAGGGGAAAAGATTCATATTGATGAAACACAGTTGGAAAAGCTCCGTGCTACGAAAGAGTATTCTTTTGCAGAGGATTTGATCGAACAATTAGCAGGTGCGTTTCAACTCTCTATACCAGAAGCTGAAACAGGTCATATTACGATGCATTTAATGGGGGCGAAGGCGAGGTACAATCGTGATTCTTTGCTCGAAGAATCAAGTATGAGCATTGCGTTTAAAGCGAAACAGCTGATCGCAAAAGTCTCCCGGCGTGTAGGGATAGACTTCAACGAGTATGACCGTTTATTGAATGACCTTGTCGTTCACTTGAAACCAAGTGTTTACCGTTTACAGCATAACATGGATATCGAAAACTCATTTACTGATCAAATGGAAGAAGATTATCCTGTTTTGTTCGAAGAAGTGGAAAAGTCGCTTCAGGAAGTATTTCCAGGATTGCATTTTCCCCGTGAAGAAACCGCTTTTATCGTGATGCATTTTGCATCTGCGCTTCTGAACATGGAAGGTGTGTCTGGAATCAATGTCCTTGTCGTCTGTTCCAGTGGAATCGGCACGGCCAAAATTCTGGCTGCCAAACTGAAGAAGAAGTTCAACGAAATTGAACAGATTGAACATCATTCTCTGTTTGATCTTAAGGGAATGGATATTTCGCAATATGACTTGATCGTATCAACCATTCGTCTTGTTGATGTAGAGGCATACGTCCAAGTGAGTCCTGTGTTACCTCAAAAGGATATTCACAAAATCGAGCATGCGATCAGAAGAGTGCGTGTGACGAAACAATTGAAAAAGCCGGTTATGGTACAGAAGGGCGAAGATGAAAAGTCGTTCCGGGCCATTCAAGCGAAGGTCGGGGCTTATGAACGCTATGCCCGTAACATTAGTAAGGTTCTTGACCACCTGCATGTGACGAATATAAAAGCTACTCATGTGGATGGTGCACTGGATCAGGCGGTTCACCATTTGAAAGAGGCCGGGGCAGTTTCTGAAGTGGACGACATCGTTGACCATTTGCTGGAACGGGAAAAAATCGGAGGACTAGGAATTCCGGAGACAAGCCTTGCGCTTTATCATGCGAGAAGCTCTTCCATCGACCAACCTTCCTTTTCTGTTCATATTTTAGATGACCCCTTGAAGGTTGAAGGAATGGATGGCGAGGAGATGGTCATCAAAACGGTGCTGCTCATGCTCGCACCTGAAGCGCCGAGTCAAGAAGGATTGGAAACGTTGAGCTTCATTAGTTCTCTCATTATAGAAGATGAAGAGTGCACGTCGATCTTAGAATCTGAAAATGAGGAAAAAATCCTTCATTATTTAGCAAACCAACTTTATATATTTTTAAAATCTAAAGGATAAGGGAGTTTTTATCATGTCTACAAACATTTTGAAAAAGGAAAACATCGAACTGAACAAAAGTCTAGCAACGAAAGAAGAAGCGATCCGCTATGTTGGTGGCATTTTGAACAAACAAGGGTATGTGGATGGAGCATACATTGAAGAAATGCTGAAGCGTGAAGAAATCACTTCTACATTCATGGGGAACTTCGTAGCCATTCCTCACGGGACAGAGGAAGCGAAAAAGTCTGTTAACGAAACAGGAATTTCTGTCGTCACTGTACCGGAAGGCGTCGATTTCGGAGGTGGCAATATCGTCAAGCTTCTGATCGGAATTGCTGGTAAAGGGGATGAGCATTTGGAAATCCTTTCTCAAATCGCTATCGTTTGTTCTGAAGAGGAGAATGTTGAAAAGTTGATTGCAGCGGAAACGAAAGAAGAAGTTCTTCAAACGTTCAGCGAGGTGGAGTAAGATGAGAGCTGTTCATTTCGGAGCAGGAAATATAGGGCGGGGTTTTATTGGCGCGCTTCTCGATCAGTCCGGCTATGAGACAGTTTTTGTTGATGTGAATGAAGCGCTGATTGATCTATTGAATGAGCGCAATCAGTACCATGTGGAATTGGCTGGCGCCGATTCTACAATTGAGGTTAAGAATGTCAGTGGGTTGAATAGTATGAAACAGCCACATGAGGTGGTGGAAGCGCTCGTTCATGCGGATCTTGTCACGACCGCCGTTGGACCTAATATCCTTCCTGTCATTTCAAAGCTTCTTGCAGAAGGATTAGAAAAGCGCATGAAGGAACAAGCGGGACCTTTGAATGTCATCGCTTGTGAAAACATGATCGGCGGATCCGAAGCGTTGAAACAGCATGTGCTTGAAAACATGGATGAGTCCTTGCATGAGCGATTGGTAGACTTGATCGGATTTCCAAATGCAGCCGTGGACAGGATAGTCCCCGACCAGCACAATGAAGATCCTTTGACCGTTAAAGTTGAACCTTATTATGAATGGGTAGTAGAAACGCCTGCCATCAAAGGGGTGCAGCCGGAAGTGGAAGGAATCACCTATGTAGAGGATCTTACTCCGTATATTGAACGAAAGTTGTTCACGGTCAATACAGGTCACGCAGCGACTGCATATCTTGGAAGCTATTATGGACATTCCACAATCAAAGAAGCGATGGATGACCCTATAGTTAAGGAGAAAGTGGAAGGCGCGTTGAAGGAAACAGGTGCTGTGCTCATAGAAAAGTATGGATTTGACAAGGTGCAGCATGAAGGCTATGTGGACAAGATCATCAACCGTTTCTTGAACCCGGACTTGTCGGATGAAGTTACACGTGTAGGACGTGGCCCGATCCGTAAGCTTGGACCGAAAGACCGTCTTGTACGTCCAGCTGTCGAATATTTAGAACGAGTAGAAGAGGATCCGCATTATTTAGTAGAAGTGATTGCAGCTGCATTAAGTTACAAAAATGAAGCAGACTCTGAAGCGAAAGAGCTGCAGGAGAAAGTCTTAGACCATGGCCCTACAGCTGCTTTTAAGGATATCTCCGAACTAAATGCTAATCACCGCTTAGTCCAATTGGTAGAACAAAAGTATAAAGAGATGAACTAACATAACGAAAGATCCCCACAGGAAATCCTGTGGGGATCTTTCGTTATCCACGAATGGAAAGCCTTTGAATAGGGTGCATGCATGGGAAATATTGGTGTACCAGGTCATACAAATTATTCCATCTATACACAAAAAAGCAGCCCTGAGCTTTTCTGATAAGCTCGGGCTTTATTTGATGCGGTCGTCGCGCTCTTCGTCGGGGATGAGAGGGCAGGTGGGGCAGCATTTGGCTTTGTCTGCGTCATGAAGCATGTATTTCATGCAGCAGTGACGTCTGACATAGGTTTCTTTTCCGTTGTCCGCCTGGTAAAAGCGGAATTTGAAATGCAGCGGGTTTCGCTTGTTTTCCTTGAACAGTTCATGGGTGGTGAACCAGCGGAAGACGGTCTCTGTCCATTCATCTGCCTGGTCTTTCACAAGGACGCACTTTCGTTGATGGAGGTTGTGAGAGACGATGGAACGCATGTGTGTCGTCTTACACTTGGACACTTGTGCGACGGTTTGGAACAATGGTTGCAAGTGCTGAGTAATGAACGTGTGAATTGATTCTTTTACTTCTTCTTCAGGCAAGTCCGCGATTTTGTGAACGGCATCCTCGTCTACGATATAATTCATGGCATTTTTTTCTTTTAGCTCAATGCAGATATTTTCAGGACTTGCATCAATGACGACCCCATGTCTGATCATCGTCTCAAACAAACCCATGGTGAGAACGGAATACATTTTTCCGAATAGCAAACCAGTGATGGCCAAGTTCGGGGCATTCAGCTGGTCCTTTTGTTTCGTCAGTAATTCTTTCATCGCTTTTTTATTTTGAATGAGATCATCGACTTTGTAATGAGAACGGTCCTTGTACTCAGAACCAACAAAGATGCGATGATCGTTCTGAATTTGTTCGAATACACGTTTCATTTCGATGTCTCCCGTTTGTAAGCTTTATTTTTGCTGATAACTGTTTTCAATTATAAAATAAAACCAAACATACAACAACTGAAGAAGCATAATGGACATGGACTTGGGAGTAAGCTAAGGTTATGAACACAAGTAGGTCCGATTATGATTCGTTGTTTTAGGGAATAGACAGATTTACAATACAATATCATTCCTCCACGGAGGTGAACAAAATGGAAGCCATGAATTTAATAAAAAAGAAATTACCGGGTTATGAATCAACATTTTTAGAAAATGTAAAAAAAGCGGATACTCTTACTTTACATCAACTGATTCAAGCGATTTTTCGGGAGCGTGTCGTTCCCTATGAATGGAGGAACCGTAAAAATACATTGGTTCTTTTAGTAAACGATGGAGAACTTCACGTACCTGTTTCTAATCTTTACATATTTCAACACATCGATATTGATGGAGACATAAGGTTTGTGGATCAAGAGGGAAATCAATCCTTGGTCGATAAGTCCGAAACTTGCTTAGAACTGCTTTTCCCGGGAAATAATCGATCTGATTTTTATAAAGAAATCCTGAACAGTGTGACGAATCTGGCTCTGGCACTTACAGTAGCGGAGCATAGAAGAAGACAAATCGGAAACCTGGCAGAAGATGCGTTTTCTTATGCAGCTTCTCAAAAGAGCCCGCTGACTTTTTTTGAACAGTGGGTCATCCAAGGGCATACCATTCACCCATGCAGTCGAACAAGAATGGGCCTGACACCTGAGGATGTCGCCCGGTACGCTCCAGAATGGCAAGGGAAACCAGGCGTACTGCCACTGCTTGTTCATAAAGACCGATATCATATGACTTCAAAAAATGGTGAAAGCATGAAGTCCATCCTTTTGCAGGAATACCCGCAGTTTGAAAAAGCATTCCAACACGTCTGTAAAACTCATGATGTAGTTGAGGAAGACTATGAAATTATTCCCATCCATCCATGGCAATGGGAACACACCATCACAAAATATTATAAGGATGATTTGGAAGAAAAATTACTAATTCCGGTCAATGAATTCACGATCCCGACATCCGCACTGATTTCTTTCCGGTCGCTTGCACCTCTGGACGATCGGACCAAGCATCACATTAAAACGGCTGTCAATGTACAGATGACGAGCGCGGTTCGAACCGTTTCAGCGGCATCGACTAAAAACGGTCCCACATTATCCCGACTCTTGCAAACGATCTTCTGTCGTGATGAGGATCTATCACGCTCACTTTCCATCATGGGAGAGGAGGTCGGTATTCATTATAAGCCCTATCAAGAAGAGAGCCAGAATTTCCTGCAGAAAAATGCGGCGGCGATTTTACGAGAAAATCCAGAGAAAGATTTGGGAGGGGATGAGGTAGCGCTGCCAGCAGCTTCTTTGCTTGCGCCTTCGCCATTTTCAGGAAAGCTGGTCGTAGAAGAAGTGGCGGCAGCCTATCCTTCACCTGAAGCATTCATCTATGACTATGCCAAGACGGTACTGCCCGGTGTGCTTACGTTGATTACGAAATATGGCATCAGCATGGAGGCCCATCTCCAGAATTGTGTCGTTATTTTTGAAAAAGGGAAGCCTAAAAAGGCGGTCCTCCGTGATTACGGAGGCATCCGGATCATGAACGAACGCTTAGAACAGTATTTTGACCAACAGCCGATCGATCCAAGCACGAATTTATTGACAAAAGATCGGTCTGAGTTATTGGATGTGTTCTCCCATGCGCTTTTCCATAATCATTTAGGGGAGATTATCGTCGCGCTCGCTAGACGAAAAGCTGTCAGTGAGAAAGTGATGTGGAGTAAAGTCGAGCAGGTGATCCACGAAACGTATGAACATATGAAAGAGGATAAACAAATTCTAACGGAAGCCCTGTTAGATAAAGAGGAGATTCTCACGAAACCGACGAAGATGAAGGCCCTCGTGAATATGCGGTTGTCTGATCAATATACGGAAAATCTTTATGTGGAAATCCCTCATCCTTTTGCTGAAAGAAAAGAGGTGAAACAAAATGATCCTGCCCTTAACTGAACGTATGAACGCGCGAAATCCTGGTTTGCATAAAGAAGAAGACCAAGCATTTCAATTCTTGAATAGCGCTTATCCTGCTTATACTGCACGTTTCTTTGAATGCCGGGCTGAAGCAAGAAAAGGCATCCTGTTGAAGCTTGCCAATTCCATTATTCGTGAAAATATTGATGACCTTTATTCCGGTGCTATTCCTATGGATGGTGAAAATTCATATTTAGGTAGAACCATTTTTGAAGGCGGAGATTCTCCACTAGAGAAAGACCGAACATATTTGCTGGTACAAAAGCAGGGGAACAAAATCTTATTCCCGGTTTTAAACAGATCGGCTTTCCGCTTTGTTGAAGTGGATGTGCCATTGCTGGTTGAAGGGCGAGGCGTCCGTCCTGTATCTTCCGCATCAGAGCTTGTGTTTCTTTTGTTTAAAAAGGAAGACTACCCAAATCGGGACACATTTGTACTGGAATTGAACAATGGAACGGCAAATCTTGCGCTCGCTCTAACTTTTCATGAGGAATGGAAACAGGCGGTACGCACGGAAGCTGCGAACCTTGAGGTGGAAACATCTATTGATTATGTGTTGGAAAAAGGGGAGGACGCCCATTTATTTTTCGAACAGCTTGTCGTTGAAGGGCACCATCTTCATCCTGGGGCTAAGACGAAAATCGGATTAACCTATGAAGATACATTCCGGTACTCCCCGGAATTTCATCAGACGTTTCCCATCCGTCTGGCTGCCGTTAAGAATACATTGGTATTGAGCACTGGAACAACGTTCGAATCCAGTTTTCCAGAAACCGCTGAGGCAGGGAAAAAGGAGTTAAAGGATCGTGGATACGTGGAGGATTCGTATACGATTTTACCTGTGCACCCCTGGCAGTTTGAACATGCGATCCCTGAGATTTATCAAAAGGAAATCGAGGATGAAGAAGTAATCCTTTTATCTTCAAGACCTATGGGTGCAGAGGCGACTTCTTCGTTCCGGACGGTAGCTCCTAAAAGGAAAGAAGCTCCTGTGTTGAAGCTTGCTGTGAACAGCCAGATGACGTCGACCGTCCGTTCGATTTCCACACAGACAGCGATGAACTCCACCGTTTTTTCAAAAATGATGGAGGAAATCAAAGATAGAGAGCCTCATTTGCATTCCTTTGTCCCCTTAAATGAATGGGGCGGGGCCGCTTTCCGATCTGAAGAACGGTTGAAAAGCCGTAATTTGACGATGTTAATTCGTGAATCTCTTCATCCGCATCTGGAAGAAGGGGAAGTGGCGGTTGCTGGGATGAGCTTGTACGCGCAATCCCCGATCAGTGGTTTGACAATCCTTCATGAGCTTGTCCAGGAATTTGAGACGAAACACCATCTCAGTCGGACCGAAGCGGCCAAAGAGTTTTTCTGTCATTATATACAAAAGGTGCTCCCGGGTTATATGACGATGATGGTCAAGTATGGAGTGGCATTGGAGGGGCATCTGCAGAACAGCCTGCCTGTGTTCAAGAATGGACGATTGACCCGATTCTTTTTCCGGGACTGGGGAGGAGCAAGGGTTTATGCGGAACGTCTTCGGAATCAAGGGATTTCTCCGAAGTTCGCCGCTGATTCGGTCAGTGTGACGAATGATCGTTCTCAGGTGCATAACAAGTTGTATTACACCGTTTTTCAAAACCATTTGGGAGAAATCATCCGTCAGCTCGTCACATATTCCGGACTGCCGGAAGAAACATTTTGGATGGAAGTAAAAAGAGTGGTAAAGGAAGAGTTGGATCGATTGTCTCTGGTGGATGATTTAGCCGTCCAAGTAGCAGAAGATCGAACGTTTCTATTCCAGCCGACCGTCATGCATAAGTCATTGACCCAAATGAGGCTGAGCAATAGTAAAGGGGACGCTTACACGGAAGTGCCGAACCCTTTAGCTTGAAGAAAGTGTGAGGATGTAGCCATGAGAATTGAACAATATATTGAGAATAAAAAACGAAAGCATGATGGGCCTATCTGTGCTTATGTTTATGATTTAGGTCAGTTACGGAAGCATGTGGATACATTGAAAAGCAGTCTTCCGGATTTTTGCCGGCTTTTTTATGCAGTAAAAGCGAATCCTGATCCGCGCATATTAGGAACTCTCGCCACGATGGTTGATGGATTCGAAGTCGCTTCCGGTGGGGAGTTGAAGAAAGTTCCCCATAATAACCCTGTGCTGTTTGGGGCTCCCGCAAAAAAGCAAGCCGAAATAGAGGAAGCGATCGATGCAGGAGTGGAAGCCATCAACGTTGAAAGCTTCCATGATTTGAACCGCATCGAATGGCTATCCAAACAAAAAGATGTCGTCACTCCAATACTGATCCGCGTCAATTTGAGTCGTGATGTCCCGGAAAGTCATCATATGATGTCCGGCGTCCCGACTCAATTCGGTGTTGATGAACGTGATGTGCCGGAGATTTTAAAAAAAGCTCTTCAAATGAATCATGTGAGTGTGCAAGGATTCCACTTCCACGCGATGTCTAACAATCTGAATGCTGAAGCTCATATGCAATTTGTGGCTATGTGCCTGGAAAAAGCCAAAAGTTGGCGGAACCATTTTGGGTTGGAGATCCGAACCGTCGATATCGGCGGAGGTATCGGCATCAATTATTGGGACCCGGACGTTGGGTTTGAGTGGGACACGTTCGCTTCCGGACTTCATCAACTGGAAGCCCAAATGGACGGGCTGAGTTTAGTGCTTGAACTTGGAAGGTTCATGACGGCCGCTGCGGGCTCGTACGTGACCGAGGTGTTAGATGTGAAAGCCAACCATGATCATCATTTCGCCCTCATCCGAGGAGGGTCGCACCACCTCAGACTGCCTGCTGCCTGGAAAATGAGCCATCCTTTCCGTATTCATCCGGTCGAAGGGTGGGGTGCTCCTTACGAAAGGCCAGGGATGAAGAAGGCGGAAGTGACCATTGCCGGAGAGTTATGTACGCCTAATGATGTCCTTGTGAAAAGTGAATATGTGGAAGAACTAAGAGCTGGAGATGTTGTGATTTTTGACTATGCTGGTGCTTATGCATGGACGATATCCCATCATGAATTTTTGAGCCATCCTGAACCGGAATTTATCTATTTAGATGAAAAGAAATAGCCGTCACATTTCGTGGCGGTTTTTTTGTTGCTCTCCTTTCCATATTCGATCAATCGACTTACAATGGATAGATGTAGTTTGATGGAAAGGTAGAAATATATGATATATGAAGAGAAAAAAATCATCAATCCAGCCGCCGGTGCCATCGTTATGGCCATCGGTATCTTTCTTTATGGGGCATGGCGGCAATTTTTCACCAATGGAGCTGTAGTTTCTGGTCTCTATTTGCTGCTGACTCTCATCATTTATCTTATGCTCATCAGGCAAAGTCTGCAAAAAGGTTTTTGGAAGCCATTCCTATCCAATCCTGTCAACTCCTTTGTTATCGGTTCGTGGGTGGCCGGTTTGGCTGTGTTATCCCAAGTGATCCTCAAGTATTTGGAACGTGTGCAGTTTTTAGTTATTGGAATAGCGGGGCTTAATACACTGCTTTGTTTATTCTTTTTCTTTCTATGCCTTTTCAACTTCAAAAAGCTTTGGCTTCGTCCGACATTTCACCATATCCATGGAGTCATTCTGTTGTCGACGGTGTCCATCCAATCGCTCGTTATTACATGGGCAAACTTGTTTCCTGGCATCCCCACAACCATGGTCGCAAGTTTAATCATCATGGGGATTTTGATTTATTTGAATTGTTCAGCTCTCTTGTTCATTCGATACAAAAACAAAACGTGGGCCATCACAGATGATTGGACAAATACCAATTGCATTTTACATGGAGCACTTTCGATTACGGGCCTGGCTGCTGTTTCGACAGGAGTCTTTTCCTCTTTTCTTGTTACTTCTCTATGGTGGTTTGTATTAGGAATTTTATTAGTAGTAGAAGGAATGGAGCTGGTAAGAGCTTACCTTCGTGTGAAAAAACTAGGCTGGCATAAAGGGGTGTGCACATACCATGTAAGTCAGTGGTCGAGGAATTTTACGTTCGGGATGTTTTATGCTTTTACGATGGTTATGCTGGAGAGTCCTTTGTACACATCCGTCTTTTCCGACTTCCAGCAATGGTTTCTATATCTCTGGGGTTGGGTTGTAGCCATTGCCCTGATTTATGAATTGATTTTATGGATCTACTCCTTTTATAAAAGTAGTTTTGAAACCTCTTCCTGAATCGGCTCATTTCATGCAAGTTCAAAGCCATTTGACTTGGAACATGGTAAGATATTGATAGAATCACGTCGAAGAGAGGGGGGAGAAGGGTGAATAAAAAGAATCATAGAAACAAAAACCGCTCATGGGGAGCCTTCCTTCTCCCCATCTTTCTACTTGGACTCGTTTTTTTTACAATGAAAAGTCAGCTTGGAGACGGAATCATGAGTAGCTGGACAACAGTCGAAGA
Organism: Halobacillus aidingensis; assembly: GCF_900104185.1. Taxonomy (GTDB): domain Bacteria; phylum Bacillota; class Bacilli; order Bacillales; family Halobacillaceae; genus Halobacillus; species Halobacillus aidingensis. The sequence goes on from NZ_FNIZ01000002.1 coordinate 35,121, forward strand.
GAGTGAACCTGATCTTCCTCAGCAGGTGCTGCAGTATGAAGATGAAATCGAAACGTACGCCGAGCAGGAAGGCATCGGTGAATACAAGGATATCTTGTTGGCTTTGATGATGCAGGAGTCTGGTGGACGTGGGGACGACCCGATGCAGGCGTCTGAATCCCATTGTGGGGAAGTGGGCTGTATTGGAAATCCTGAACTGTCCATAGAACAGGGGGTCGCTTATTTCGCAAAAACGTTGGAACGGTCCGACGGGGATGTGAAACTAGCTCTTCAATCGTACAATTTTGGTGCAGGGTTCATTGATTTTGTGATGAACAATGGTGGGAAATATACGCAGGACCTGGCCATCGAATTTTCATCGAAGAAATATGAAGAATTAAAACATACAGGTAAATACAGCTGTATTCGTGAAGAAGCCGAACAGTATGATGCTTGTTACGGAGATATATATTATGTCGATGCCGTGCTTGACCATTATGAGGAAGACGGGGATCTAATTGCATCCTCTTCCTGATAAGGCATAAAAAATCGACTCGAACCTAAGAAAGGTTTGAGTCGATTTTTTTATTATAGGTGATTCAGTTCTTCATTGAGCTTCCTGGATTCGGATTTGAAATAAAGGTAGAAGCCGATCCATATGATGAAATAGATGAACAAGAACGACAGAATGGAGAGCAAAGCAGTGGTCATTTGAAAAGGAATCCATCCGATGCCGAAGCTGATGATGAAATAAAGCAGGGAGACCGTGATGAAATGTAAGAGGGTTTGCTGCCATAGTTTGAGCGTTGTGATTTCAAAATACAAAGGTGTCACAGAGAAAAACCAGCCACAAAACATACTGCCAAGCGAGTTACGAACGAAGGCTTCACTCGAAAGTGTTTCTACATCCCCAAACCAAATGACGGCGTAAGTCATAACAAGGGCGAGAAAAGCGCCGAAGAAGATTCCGATCATGGTTCTGAATAAAAAGGTTTTCATTTTTCTTTCCTCCTGTTCATTTTTAACATATTTTTGATTTCCTTCACATAATGCCTCGACGCATATTCTTTGCTTCCTGTCTGAAAATGAACGACCAGCGTGCCGTGAAACGACGGCTCAAAATGACTGATTTTATATAGGTTGGCAATGGCAGATTTCGAGATACGGATAAACTGGTCAGATGGTAGAGTTTCGAGCAGCTCATAAAGCTTTTCTCTCAATCTGTACTTTCCTTCTTTATGAGCGGCGTAGACGATTTCTTTTTCCGTGTAGAAATACTCAATGTCCCGAGGTTTAAGAAGATGCTGCCGGTCTTCATTATAACCAATCACCAAATCATGTTTTTCCTCCTCCAAAGCATCCAGAATTTTTCTAATGGATGAATCAACTTCCTTACACTCGACGGTCACCTTTGTTTCTTTATGCGCGTCATTGATATCCACAATCAGTTTCATTTCCCCTTTCCCTCCCGTCATTCTTTCTATTGTCAGTATAGACGTGTGTGTGATTTCTGTCATGAAAAGGCAGGTAAGTGGCAAAGTGGAGAGGGTGAGTGGTATGATGAGTGCGGTCACTTAATTGGAAAAATTGTACAAATGAATTCAGACTCCTTAGAATGGATATGTTATAAGATTTATTAATGAAGTTATCCATCATCATCGATGGGGAAATTTACGTACCTGCTGGGACATGAATGGAAAAATGTTGAATAAATATAAAAGAAGGTGTAAAATTACACCATTGAAACAATGGGGGAGGGAAAAGAAATGAGCGCCTTATCCAAGGAAGAGAAACAGAGGGTATTCCGTGAACAGTTGAATCACCTGAAGGAAAATGGATACATAACAGATCAGGAGTACACAAGACTGCTGCAGGCGCAGGGGGCGTATCTTGCAGACTATGAATGAACAAGAGGTGTACCAGAAAGAAGCTCAACCAGAACCAGCTCATAAGCCGAAACCAGCACCTAAACCGAGGCCTGTCAAAAAGAAAAAAGAACGCTCTCCAGAACAAATCCGTGAAAGGAACATAACATGGACGCTTATCTTAGGTGTTTCCATCCTGCTCATCACAGGCTTGATCGTTGCGACAAGTCAGTGGGACCAGATGGGAGCGGCGACGAAAGTCGTTTCTATTTCTTTTGTTTCGCTGTTTTTCTTTGCGTTGAGCTATGGCACCGGCCGATTCTTAAAAATCAAGCAGACTGCTTTTGCCTTTTTGACACTCGGAAGTCTGCTCATTCCGATTATCATTGTTGCTATTGGTTACTTTGAGCTTTTCGGGCCCTACTTATCACTTGATGGAGAAGGGAGGCACTTGCTCGGTTTGATGGGAACGGCGATTCCGCTTCCTTTATACGTAAGGCATGCGTTCGTCCATCGTTCGCGCCTTTATGTATGGATTGCGCTTTTGTTTCTATCGCTTTCTGTAGGGTTCATGCTTGGAGCTCTCCCGTTATCCCTTGATGCTTTTTATCTTGGGATGATGTTGTATAATGCCGGGTTGCTTGTCGCCTATATCCGGTTTGAAAATAGGACTCACCTTCAGTTATTCATCAAAGAGGTGCCATTATTCGCCCAGTTGAATCTGTCATTTCCACCTTGTTGATGCTGTTTTTCTTTGAAAATGAAGTGTTTTACAGTTTCAACCTGCTGCTCACAGCCAGTGTCTATATGGCGATGGTTTTTGTTTACAAAACGAAAGAATATCAGTTTGTTTTTTCTGTGATGCTTGTGTATGCCGTGTATCAACTCGTTGAAAATACGCCGTTGTATGCCGTCGATTCGCTTGTATATGCGCTTGTCGGCATACTTTACATCGGGTTTGCGTACGCGTTCAGGAACCATACGTTCATTGAAAAGGTATTCCGGTTAACGAGCGGGGCTGTCTCCTTTTTAGCATTCATCTATATCACATATGAAAGCATTTTGATCCAGGAGCAAAGCAGCTCATGGCTCTTGCTCGCCGCCTATGTTGTCATTATGGTCAATTATCTCGTCCTATCTAATGTGACAAAATATGTGATTTTTACGTATTTAGCACCTGTATTCTTTTTTGTTTCCATGGCCCAGCTATGGGATTTGACTCAAACGGGCCCCTGGTTCTTTTTCTTGTACACAGCTGCATCTCTCCTTTTTCTCTACGGAGGAATCTGGACAAAAGTCAAGTGGCTGCAGGTATTGAAGGATAGCAATCTTTACACGTCTTTATTTGTGTTGACGGGATGTTTATATTACGCCCTTTATGACTTGCAATATGGGTATAGTGCCATCATGCTGCTCATCGTCAGTCTGCTTTCTTATTTTGTGAAAAAGAGTTCCGCCCATGCCGATATGAAGAGTACGGCGGTCTGGGTGCTTCCGTCAGGCTTGGTGGCTGCTTCCGCCATCTTTTATCAAAAGCTTCTCGAATGGGTGCCTGCTTACAGTGAAGGGTATTCGATTTCATTCCATATCGCTTTGACAGGCGTCCTTCTACTCGGTCTCCACTATGTATGGGAAAAGGCGGAAGAAGACGATTTTGCGATGTCGACTTTTTATATCGCCGAGGGCACCTATGTGGCTGCAATAATGCTCCTGCTCGTAGATGACGGAGTGGACCCGATGGTTGTCCGGCCGCTCTTGTTGCTCACAGGCATCGGGATGATGTACCTGCTTGTCCGCTATTCAAGAAAGACGTACTACTGGAGTTTCGTATCTGTCGCGTCACTTGCTTTTTATACATCATTGATCGACCCATTCGGTATTGATTCATTTTCTAACGTACTGATGTATATGATCTTCGCTCCTGTGGTCTTGATTGCCATCGGAGAATGGGGAGAAAAGAAATCCAAAGGGATGCGGCCGCATTTCTATATGCTGGGACATATCGTTCAGCCGTTCATCGTCCTTCTCATTCTTCTGGATCAGCTGGGGACGGAATATGTTCACCCCGCTCTTTTGATGATTCCATTAGGGGTGTACGTCTTCAGTGCTTTGAAAGCAGGAAGAGAATCGGGAACAAAAACAATGCTGTATGCTGCTCTGACGACTGGGTACCTTTTTATTGTCACACTATCGAAAGAACTCGGGTGGGATGAGGTCTCTTATGAAGATGCGTTTTTGGCCAGCAGTTTCTTGTATGCGGTTCTTTGGTTTTTCGTCTCTGGCGAGTGGAAAAAGCGCATCGAGTGGTACATCATTCCATTTTCCATTTTAGGTCTGTTCGTCGTGATCAGTGACGTTCCTTTAGAGGCGGAAGGAGAATGGCTGCTGGTGATCGGCTACACTGTTTTCAACCTTTTCTTCCTGCATCAGAGGTCATGGCCGCTCGTCCGCTTCGTTCCATTGATCTTGACCTTCGGGTTATGGGAAAAGCTGCGGGTGTTTTGGACCGATATGGACATGACCCTTGTCCTTGTTTTAAGTATCCTCGGTCTTCTAGGATCAGGGAAGCTTTTGCAAAAAAGACTGTTTGGCCCTGGGGTCGATGCTGATGCCTATACGTGGACAGCACTCTTGTATATCGGTTATTTGAATTTGTACACCTTGTGGGATGAAAGTGTCTGGATACGCATCCTCCCTGTTGTGCTGCTCAGCTTGTGGTTTTATCTTGGCGGAAAGAAATGTTCCGAAAAATTTCTTCAGAACGTCTTTTATACAGGTGCGGCAGTCAGTTTGTATGGAGCTTACTTGATGATCGCTGCAGCGTATAGTGAATACATCCCTGACTTGATCATTGCAGAGGTTCAAGCTTTACCGGTTCTGATTGTCCTCGCTTTTGTAAGAAAAAACATCTGGTCTGCGTCTGCAGAGATGATGAGTTACGTTCAGTTCGCTGCATTGCTTTTGATCTCAGGCTACCTTGTCGTTGATGCCATCCAGAGCCATACCATTTGGGATGCCTGGATCATCGGGGGCTTATCGCTCGCTTCGATGGTTGCCGGCATGCAGCTCCGGATCAAATCGTACTTCCTTGTCGGGATGGGTGTCCTCATTTTCAACATCATTTATCAGACACGACCGTATTGGGGCAATCTCCCGTGGTGGGTTTATCTATTGATTGCCGGGCTCGTTCTGATCGGGATTGCAAGTTACAATGAATGGCAGAAACAACGCTCAGAATCAGAAAAGCCTGTGGAGCAGAAGTGGAAGAAGCTTTGGAAAGCATTTAAGAAATGGCAGTAGAGAAGGAGTCGTCACATGAGTTTTATTTTACGCACATTCAAAAACATGGCCCTTGATTTCATCTCCATGATCAAAGGGTTCACCTATGGATTTATTATGGTCGGATTATTTATTGGGCTTCTGGGTGGAGCTATTTATGGTATTTTGTACTTGAGAAATCTTTTTCTGTAGGGGAAGACATATGCGGTTATCGACGCTGTTGTTATTCGTTATACTGTTAACCTCGTGTGGAAGTCCTGCAGTCAATGATGATCGTCCTCCAGACATTCAAGGTCCTGTAGTGGATAGACTATCCTCCAATCAAGTCCTTGTGAGGAATGAAGAAGGACAGATGAAAGTACAAGAAATCATCGTGACTGTTGAAAAAGAATCCCTTGAAAAAGGCCGAGAGTATAGCATATGGATCGAGGGTGAAATTCTAGACAGCCAGCCTCCTAAAGGAAAAGTCGGGAAAATAGAACAGATACACGATGACTAACTAACCATCCGATGCCTATTCTTTCAAACTAAGTTTCGAGCCTTTTGCGAATGGTTAGAGTAGCTGGGAACTCGCTCACCTTCATTGATTGAGCATGAAGGTAAACGTTTTTTAATCACCTTCCTGGGCGCATTGCATAAAATGTGAGGAGTCGAAGGAGGGTGATGGGGTGAACCATACAGGGAACACACAGGTGCAGGGAAGTGGCAGCCAGCCTCAAAATGTCCATGATTTCTGCAGACAAAACCTTTATCAAATGGTACAGATTGAAATGGCTGATGGGCAGACACACACCGGACTATTGCACAGCTATGATCAAAATCAAATGAATTTGATTATGCCCACCAGCCAGCAAGGGCAGAATAGGGGCATCAACGAGGAAGACAGCCGTCTGTTTTTCCCGTTCTTTGGACCGTTCGGGCTTTTTGGCTTTCCGTTTTGGGGAATCCGCAGGTGGTGGCCGTACTATTATCCATATTCATATTGGTGGTAAACACCGGTAAAGTCACTGAAAAGATTCAGTGGCTTTTTTGTTCTGTCTGACCATTTTTATGATACGATGAGTAAAAGGAATCATTTACCATAAGAGAGTGGGGATGGGATGAAAGAAAACCTGACGTTTGCCTGGATTGCTTCATGGTTTGCCCTTGTGGGACAGCTCGCTTTTTTTATTGTCGTCGCTTTATTTACAGGGGAGTGGCGTTACGTAATGTGGAGTTTATTAGTCAGTTTGAGCGTCGGGGTTCCCAATATGATTCGAACGTGGCAGGCGCAGAAAAAGGCGAATGCGAGGAAAATATATGAGCAGGGGGAAGGTTCGGTATGATTGAAAAGATCGATACGATGTGTCTGGCTGTGAAGGACGTAGAAAAAGCCGGTACATGGTATGAGGAAAAGCTTGGATTTACCGTTTCTTTTAATGGGGATGGGTACCGGGTGCTGTCCATCGGCGATCATCCGGTGCCCTTGACCATTGAAGAGAAAGAAAACGTGGGATCATCAAGTCGAAATTATCCAATCTTTTTCACGAAGGATTTAGATGAAACGTATGAACAATTGAAAGAGAAAAAGGTGGACGTTGAGGACAAGCAGAAAGACTCTGAAAACTATTATTTCGATTTTTACGACTTGGATGAAAATCGACTTCAAGTTTGTTGTTATCATTGAATCTATGAGATTTCGTACCATTTAAATGAATGAGGAGTTTTATAGACTTTTTCGAGGTGGAAGGAGGGATGAAAAATGAAAAGATCCGTTACAAATCATTCCCTGCATGGGGTTTGCGCAGGTATTGCTCATCATCTTGGTCTTTATCCTATGGCCATTCGCCTTTTGTTTATCGTTACACTTCCTTTCTCCTTCTTCCTTTACATTATTCTTGCCAATACGATGGATGCTGACCGTGCTTCCTTTTAGATGTTTCACATAAGAAAATTTTATTGGAGGGATAACATTGATGAAATTCTTTTTTCTTTTATCATCTATCATTGTTCCTGTTTCTTTATTTGTTGACCAGGCGGCAGCAGGGGTCCTTGCATCTTTGGTGTTCTTACTAACAGGTGCTTATTTCAGCAAGCCTCGTTTTCGCAAATACACGAATGAGTCCTGATATTAAGTCATTCCAAATGAAAAAAAGACCGGAGAAAGTGGAAGGTCATTATGTGGATATAGATTATATGAGTATAATTTTATAACGTATGGTTGTTGAGGAGGAAGACATTGAAAGACGAGAAAAGAGAGCCTGAACGAAATAAATGGTACCTTTATGTAGTCGTGATTTACTGGCTTTTATATACAGCCAAAACCTTCTTCATAGAGGAGCGTTGGTTTGATTTTGTTTTTTATGGTTTGACGATCATCGCGATAGCAGTTTTTGCAATCATTGAATTCAAAAAGCGGAAATTAGTCGTTTCTTTGGTGGCATGTGTGTTGTTTTTCGCGTATTTATTTGAGATCGTCCCTGTGCCTATCCCGTGAAAAAGGTGAGGGAGAGGATTGTAACCAAGTAATAAACCCTGACCATCATCTTCATTTTTAAGTCGAATGGGTTAGTATAAAGCCGTTCGAAAATTGCCTGAATTCCCTTTATTGAATGACCAGACCGTTTTCTAATCCCCAATGAGTCTCCCCTTCTAAAGATCCTTGTTTGTTAACCTTCCCTTTAACAGTAATGGAGTCTCCTCTCTCCATTTTTAGATCCAATGATTGTCCCTCGAGGTTCTGGGTTTCGACGACAAAGGTGTAGGGCAGCATCTCTGTGCTGTTCGTCTCGATATTCAGCCAATTCTCTCCATTGTAAGTGCCGCCCGCAAAGACGACGAGAAAGTCAGGAAACGTTTGGACGAGCTTGCCTTTCCATGTCACCTCTTTTTGATACATGAACCTTGTGAACGTATCAGACTTCAATGAATCTTCCAGCTTGTAAAAATGGTCGACCGTTTCTTCGAATCCATTGAATTTCCCATCACGGAATTGGTGGACAAAAGACTGTTGTTCTGCAGAGTTAAAGTAGCCTCTATAGAGTCCTTCAAGGGGCTTTCTGGCTTCAAGGACTGCTTTGAAGCTGTCTTTTTGTGACATCTGACCGAGGAACATAAGGGCGATATTTTCATGGACAAGGGCGATCGGATGATCTTTGAGTTGCTCTGTTCCTTCAGCTGTTTCGTATTCGATGATGTCGATATCTCCTGTAGAGTATCCGTTTACGAATTTTTCATGTGACTGGACACTTTCAGATAAAGGCTCTTTCTCACCTTCCAACAGGTTTGATTCGTTGAGCCATTGGTAGACGTTATCTGCTGTGTATGCTCTATTATTTTCTTCTTTCGTTTCTTCCTTGTTTGGTGATTCATTCATGCACCCGGTGAGCAAGAGAAGAAGCACGATGATCATGCTGATTGTTTTCCTCACATGTAACCTCCTGAAGTTCAAACTCTTCTAAGTATAAAGCAACAAATCTATGCTTGAAAGGGATGGAATATGTTTTAATAGAAGGACAACGATTAGATGGAGACTCCCATATATATAGAAAACATTCCGAAAACTATAGCATGGGAAATTTGGCGGAGAAAATCATTTAGGTTATGTAGCGAAAGGGGAAGCAGTCATGGGGGTTACATTTGAAAAACTGACAGAGCCAACGACACAAATCGCATCCGCATACCACCGATGGGAAAATGATACATCGCTCATTCCGATGGTCCGACCAAATCCTGATCAGGACGCATTGGAAAAAAGGTATGAAGTGACAACGGAAAGTTTGAAACAACGATTAAAGAACCATGAGATTTTCCTTATTTATATGGATGGTGAACTCGTTGGAGAAATGAATTACATGGTCAACCCTGGTCATTTACATAGCAAAGAACAAGATACAGCCTGGATTGGAATTACCATTGGTGAGGCAGCCGGTCGAGGGAAAGGAATCGGATTCGAAGCCATCCGTTATCTGGAAGGTCGGATCAAAGGGGCTGGGTTGGACCGTGTTGAGCTTGGGGTGTTCGAATTCAATGAGAAGGCACAGAAGCTGTACAGGAAACTCGGGTATAAAGAGATTGCAAGAATCCCGGATTTCACGTATTGGAACGGAAGCAAGTGGGCCGACATCCGTATGGAGAAGTTTTTGTGAAGAGAAACAAAAACGGAAGTTTAATAGAGAAAAAATAAAACGGAATGTGGATGGGCAGAAAGTCGAAAAACTCTTATAATAGAAGTAGTGACTTTTGTTTACGATTATATAGAAAGAAAAGGAGGCCCGATATGCGACACGATATACAACCGAACGAACGCGCTTTCTCTACGAAGGAAGTAGCTGAAGAAGTCGGGATCGCCACAACGACGGTCAGACGGTATGGGCAGCTTTTGGAACAGAACGGGTATGAGTTTTTCAAAGATGGCGACCGGCGGATTTTTGTAAGGTCAGATGTCGAGGTTCTCAAAAAAATCCGCGATTCGGAATTGCCGAAAGAAGATAAAATAAAAGAAATTGTAGAAGAACAGAAGGAGCTTCTTGCAGGCTATGAGTCTCGGGAACTCGCACTTTCGGATACATATGACGGAACGGATTTGCAAGATTCTGATCAGATGAAAGAGATGTTCCGTTTTCTAGCCAGTGAGCTTGCGGCCTCAAGAGAAATGAACGTTCAGTTGAAAAATGATATGGATGAACTGAAAACGACCGTATCCCGTTTAAAACAGGATCACCATGTCATAAGCTCCGGAGTCGGAAACTTTTCACAAAAGACGCATACGAAAATGGATAAGATGATGCAGCAGCAGAAAGAACAGTACGATGAATTACTGCGTCAGGAGCAGGAAAAATCAGAGTATCTGCAAAAAGAGCTCCAGGAAATGCGGGAAGAACAGAAGAAAGTGTGGCGCTCCCAAAGTGAGTTCAATGAACGGTTGGAACATTCGGTCAAACATTCCCGGGGAACCCTTGGTAAAATCATGTCCTTATTCAAAAAATAGCAGCGAGAGACGCTTGAATCCAGTGAAGGTTCAAGTGTTTTTTGTATAAAATCCTAGGAAGGGTGAGTGGATGAAGAGGTTGACCCTCGTCATGATGCTTGTGCTGATTGGTGCTATGCCTGTGGATGCTTATGTCGTCAAAGAGGACACTATAGTGGTAGAGAAATCGAACCACCTAGACGCCACCCAACTTCCATCAATCGTCATTCTTTATGATTCTGAGATGAAAAGAAAGATAGAGGTCGAATCTATAAAGGAGATTATGACGATTACTGAAGGGATAAAGGGAGCCTCATCTGTTAAAGGAGAATGGGCGAAAGGGGAAAAATTGGGTACCCTGGATTTTGGAAATGAAGAACTGATTGATGTTTATTATGGTAAGGATCGAGAGAACGTCTATCTGCTTGGAAACGCAGAAACGATGTCCATGTCCAGAAAAGACTTCTTCTCTCTCTTTTATCCTTCCATTCACACCCGCCCGCTTCCTCCAGGTGAAGGTGGGGATGTTCAACCCCTTCCGCCGGGCCAAACCGTTCAACCAGATGACTTCCTTCCTTTATAAACGAACGTACGTTTTCAGACCAATGGTGTAGATGATATTCCTTCCAATCTCGGATTCAAGTCGATGCCTTTTCCCATAACCTAAGAAGTAAGGAGGTTATGAAAAATGAGTATCGTTATTTTTAGTGGAACACCGAGGAAGAATGGACGGACAAAGATTGTGGCTCAGACTTTAGAACATAAATTGAATGGCACGTTGGTCGACTTAAGCAAGCTGGATCTTCCATTATTCAATGGGGAAGAAACGCAGGGAGATCATCCATCGGTCCAGTGGCTGCGGAGGGTTGTCGCAGAAGCGGAAGGTTTTATTTGGGTGTCGCCGGAATATCATAATGGTATGAGCGGTGCTTTGAAAAATGCGTTGGAGTTTTTGAGTGGTGCGCATTTTAAAAGGAAACCGACGTTACTGCTTGCTGTATCTGGAGGTGGGAAAGGCGGCATCAATGCACTGAATCAAATGCGCACGGTCGGGCGTGGACTCTACGCAGCCGTCGCTCCCGGGCAGTTGATCTTTGATCCGGAACACTTTGAGGGGAATCGTTTGAGGTTGGAAATGGAAGAAAAGCTGGATTTGTTGTTAGCGGAATTTATGGCGGGTCGCTTTTTGGACGTAAAGAGCAGTTGAATGGGTGTTATTTGAGAATTCGACAATGTTATTTAAGTATTCGACTCCGTTATTTAAGAATCTGAGCGGGTTAATAAGGGATTCGACAAACGAATTTTGGAATTCGACACAACTAAGCGGAAGGAGGTAGAGCCATGAGTGGATATGAACGCGTCGAAGAATTGAACATTATGAAAGTAATTGCTGAAACGCTTAACCGTTGTAATGACATGACGGTGATGCTTCAGACCGTGTTGGGAAAATTGCTCGAGCTGACAAAGCTTGAAGCGGGATGGATATTTCTCATCGACAGCCCTGAGGAGTATGTGCTCGCTGCTCATCATGGGCTTCCTCCAGCTTTATCGTGGGGGGCGTACAAGCCGATGTGCAGCGGGGATTGTTACTGCTTGAGCCGTTATCGCAATGGGAAGCTGACGGAGCCGGTCAACATCATTGAATGTAAGCGGCTGAATGAAGCGATTCAGCACGCTTGGGGGGATACGAATGGCATCACCCACCATGCGACGATCCCTCTTGGGGACGGGGAGGAATCTTTCGGGTTGTTGAACGTCGCTTCTCCCCGGAAGGAGAAATTTTCACAGGAAGAATTAACTTTGCTTCAATCGCTCGGTTTTCAAATCGGGACAGCCATACGCAGGACACGTTTGTATCAAGATGAGCGGAGGCGAGCGGAAAGCTTTGAAAAATTAAATCAGCTTGCCGGGTTTTTATGGTCAGCGGATGACTTTTATGATTTGCAAGAGATCTTAGAGAAGGACGGGCGGGGAATTTTTGGCTGGTCTTCGGTTGGTTGTTACATAGAAAATCAAATGGGCAAGAAGCCTGCTTTTGCGTTGACGGAAGAAGTCAGAGTCGAAGAATCTCTTGGGGTCATACCAATTACAAGACAACAGGTTGTAACAGGAGCAGTCTGGATCGAACCAGCGGGCACCTCGTTCCAGCCTAGTGACCGTGAATTCTTCATGGCATTGGGACGGCATTTGACGCTCGTTTATGAAAGCATCGCCCTAAAAGAGAAACGGCAGGAGTTGCTGCTTCATGAAGAGCGGAAACGCCTGGCACGCGATCTGCATGATTCTGTGAATCAGAAACTCTTCTCCTTATCGTTGACGGCTAAGGGCGCAAAGGAAATCGTGTCCAAGTATGACTCGTCACTCGGAGAATTGATGGATGAAATGTTGTCCATGTCCCAGCAGTCTTTGAAAGAGATGCGTTCATTGATTTGGCAGCTGCGACCGGTGGGACTGGAAGAGGGACTGCTTTCTGCCATGAAAAAATATGGAGAGCATCTCGGCCTCTGTGTTCAGTTTGAAATGGAACGTCTCCCCGACTGGTCACGCCAGGCAGAAGAAACGCTGTGGCGAATTAGTCAGGAAGCGATGAACAATGTGGCGAAGCACGCGAATACGAAAGAGGTCACGGTCCGCCTTTTTGATACAGATGGAGGAGCGGGCATGACTGTGATGGATCATGGGAGTGGATTTCAAATAGAAGCGGATGACGAGCGACAGACGCTCGGACTAATCAGCATGAGAGAACGGGCAGAACTATTAGGTGGAGAACTTGCTGTGAGAAGCGAACCGGAAACAGGAACGACCATTGATGTCTTTTTACCGTACCGGAGGGAGAGGAGGAATGAGGATGAAAATTAAAGTGATGCTCGTGGATGATCATCTCGTCGTGTTAAGAGGGTTGAAGTTTTTTCTGAACACGCAGGAAGATATCGAGGTCGTCGGTGAAGTGGAAAATGGGGAGAAAGCACTGAACGCCTATAAAGAATGGAATCCGGATGTTGTTCTGATGGATTTGATGATGCCTGTCATGGATGGAGTAGAAGCGACGAAAAAATTACGAGCAGCCCATCCGGAAGTAAAGGTGGTCGTCCTGACAAGCTATTCTGATCAGGATCATGTTATTCCTGCGCTGCAAGCGGGGGCTGTCGGCTATCAGCTGAAAGATGTCGACCCCGATGAACTTGTAAAAACAATCAGAGCCGCGTCCAAAGGGGAAAAACTTCTGCACCCGAAAGCAACGAATCTACTTTTGGAACAAATGAGTAATGGAGGGGAAAAGAAAGAACCTGGCGTCCATTTCAAGCTGACGAACAGGGAGAAAGATGTACTCTATCAAATCACGCTTGGGAAAAGCAACAAAGAAATTGCGAGCGACTTGTACATAACAGAAAAAACGGTCAAAACGCATGTGAGTAATCTTTTAAGCAAGCTGCAGGTCCATGATCGTACACAGGCGGCGATTTACGCCATGAAAGAAAATCTATTTGCCGACCGTTCGATAGAAAATTAATTTGATCAAAAGTCTCCTCCCCAGGGAAGAGGCTTTTTTATTTGTGCTCTTACACAATCATGCATTGTAGTTTTTTTAGACTCGACACGGAAATTATGAAACCGTTTGGATGCACAGTCGTATAAGATAGTGGAAGAAATGACACTTTCTTACATCATAAGCTTATGAGGAGAGATGGAAATGCAGGCGTTAATGGAAGTTCCCAAACAACAATTATCGAAGGACAGTGTGAAAGTATGGATCATTAGTGAAACCATAGGGAATCTGATTGGTTTCGTGATTCTTGCAGCGCTGTTCGTCACAGATCATTATTTTTCCTGGCCCGACTGGGTTGAATGGCTCCTTATTGCTCTTACGGTGCTTTCCATTTTATCAACCATCTGGTCATTCTATAGAGCTTCCTTGTTATATAAGCACTGGCGGTATGACGTCAATGAAGAATATTTGCAACTGAAATCTGGAGCCCTGCATGAACAGCATCACATCATACCTATGACAAAAATCCAATCGGTTTCGACTCACCAGGGTCCCTTACTTAAAAAGTACAATCTCTATTCTGTCAAAATAAATACGGTGGGATCCGATCATGAAATTCCAGCCTTGCCTAGGGCGAAAGCGTTTGAATTAAGAGATCGAATTGCTGTGTATGCCAAAGTGGAGGAGGTGGAGATATGAGTAGAAAACGAAACCATCCCCTAATGATGGTCTATGAATTAGGGAATCTGATTAAAAATAGTCTGTTCTTTTTTATCCTTTTCTTTGTAGTAAAAGCTGGTTCTGAAGCTTGGCTTTTCGTGTATGGACGTTATGCTGTCGTTGGTTTGTTTTTGTTGACCGTGCTTTGTATTCCAATTAAATGGTATTCCCGTACATATCAATTAGATGTGGCGTCTTTACATATAACGCGTAACTTTTTCGTGAGGAATCAGCAAACGGTTCCCTATACTAAGATTCAAAATGTACAAAAGGAGACGAAATGGTTCCACCGGATACTGGGTATGACTTCAGTAACGTTGAAAACGAGTGTGCAAGGGAAAGATCATTCAATCCGCTTCCCTGTGTTGAGGAAGGAAGAAGCAGCGTCGATTGAGACGAAAGTTCAAGGAAAGACGTCTACCCCTGTTATTCGCGTAGAAGAAGCTGCACAAGAAACTGAGCTTCCGGTATTTGAAGAAGAGAAGGTGGAGGATGAGAAAGTAACAAATCAACCAGCTTCCAAAAAAACGGTGCATTTCACTCCAACAAAAAAGGAAATCATGAAGGCGGCGTTTGCATCTCTCAGTTTTTTAGCATTCCTTCCTATTCTCGGTTCATTATTGTCGAAGTTAGATGACTTTCATTTTGAAAAACAAGTGGATGGTTTCCTTTCTTTCCTGTTTGGATCGACGACGATGCTTGTGACGACTACCATTCTATTTGTCTTACTCTCAGGTGGGTTTGGGATTGTGAGGACGGTTGTAAAATACGGGAAATATGAAATTGCCTCTGATAAAGAAACGATTTTCATTACTAAAGGCATGGTGGATGAGAATTATATATCGATCTCAAAAGACAAAGTTCAGGCGATTCTTATTGAACAATCGTTTATGAAACGGATGATGGGGCTTGCCACAGTGAAATTGGTTTGTGCTGGAGGGAATGGAGAGGAATCGGAAGTAAGCGCGCTTTATCCATTCCTGCCTGTGAGGCGTGCCTGTTCCCTAATAGAGGAATTACTTCCGGATTATCAATTATCAAAACAAATGGAACGATTGCCAAGGGAAGCATTTTGGATTCAGATGCTGAAGCCGAGCTGGCTTTGGATGATTTCGACAGGAGCCCTTTTCTACTTAAAACCTGAACCGTTCGGTCTATCATCAGCCTGGTGGGTTTTTTCCGTCATTTTGTTGGTGCTCATCATGGCTTCACGTGCTCTGAACTTTTACCATTCTAATTATGTTATTCATGATCATTACATTCAGTTTCGTACCGGAGGATTTACCACAAGTCTCTTTTTGTCTAAAAGAAGTAGAATCATTGAGTTGGAAGCTTCACAAACACTCTTTCAAAAGTTATTGGGGCTTGCGTCCATCAATACAGTCAATCAGGCGAACCCTGTCCGGCATACGTCGATGGCGGATGTCCCAGCACACTGGGCGGAAACAGCCTATCAATGGTACACAGGAAGGAAAAACGAAGTTCATTTTGTAAAGGAAGGAGAGACGAATCATGAACAAGTGGGCTTGGATGTCCTTAGGGATGGTTATCGTTAATTTTATTTTGTTTCTATTGCTGCGAGGGCCAAACGTCAATCTGCCATTGGTGGTGGCCGTTGAAAGTTCCCTTTCCATCATAGGCATCGTCTGTGCGGTGCTATCTAAAAAAATCATCGCAGGTACGGCTGGGTTCGTATTGAACGGCGGTGTTTTGATTGTTATGGGTTTTCTTCTTCTTGCGATGGGAATCAGTGAACCTTAAGGAAGGGAGTGGTGACCATTCGTCAAAAGATTCATATGACAAATCTGATTTTATTCGTACTTTTATTAGCCTGGGGATTTCTTCTTTATTTCGGTACTCACTTCGTAGAACAGGATGATCCGTATGTAGGTGAAAACCTTAGTATTCTACTGGTCTATGTGATCTGGGGACTCGGATATTTCATTCAGTTGAAACAACCTACGATGAAACGTGTGGTAGCGGTACTACTATTATCTTTAGGGTTTCAAGTATTGTATTTTTTCAGTATGTACTACGTAATCACATTTTTTGAGTGGATCTTTGAATAATGATGAAGGAGGAGAGACGAATTTGAAGAAATTATATCGCTCTACAAATGACAGCCAATTGTCTGGAGTTCTCGGCGGTCTAAGTGAAACGTATAACATTGACGTAAGCATCCTGAGGATTATTGTGGTGGTATCTGGATTTTTCACAGGAGGATTGACGTGGCTTATTTACATTATAGCCGCGATGGTCATGCCGACCGATCGACAGCTTAGGAAGTAAAAGGAGAAGCATGATGTGATGAAATTTATCTTATATGCAAGCATGATTCTTGCAAACATAAGAGTTGTTCATGAATCAACGGAAAACATGATTCTTATGTTCTTCGTTTCTGCGGGAGCCATCATCATCTTAAAAGCATTGATCAAAAATAGGCAAAACATTTATTTTTAGAGGTGGTAGAATGACAAAACTAAATAGCCATACCCAGTATATTCGTTCCATTGAATTAAAGAGTGAAAAAATACAGTCCTACAGGAATTTCCCACTCAATCTCCCCGTGATTCGAAATTTTGAACGGTTACAACTACATCCGAATGTCACCTATCTCATCGGTGAAAACGGGATGGGGAAATCGACCTTGCTTGAAGGGATGGCGATTGCGCTCGGTTTTAATCCGGAGGGCGGGACACTTAACTTCAATTTTTCCAGCTATGACTCCCACTCGAATTTAGATGAATATCTCCGTCTCGCCAAAGGAGTGCATAGACCGAAGGATTCCTTCTTCTTCCGAGCTGAAAGTTTTTATAATGTCGCGACGAACATTGAAGAACTGGATAGAGAGATAGGTGGAAGGAAGATCATCGATTCGTTCGGAGGAAAATCGCTGCATGAGCAGTCACATGGCGAATCTTTTTTTGCAGCGTTCACCGAGCGCTTCCAAGGAAAAGGATTATACATTCTCGATGAGCCGGAAGCTGCTCTTTCTCCTCTACGGCAAATGTCGATGCTTCGAAGAATTCATGACCTTGTTGTTGAAGGCTCCCAGTTTATTATCTCCACACACTCTCCGTTGTTGATGGCCTATCCTGATGCAAAAATCATGGAGTTGACGGAAAACGGAATGAAGGAGACCTCGCTTGAAGCGACGAACCACTACACCATCATGAAGCAGTTTTTTGATGATAAAGATCGTTTGTTTCATCATTTATTTCAATAATAAGGGGGATTAGTTATGGATTTAGCTTTACTATTTGGCGTTCTCTTGACATTACTGCCGCTTGTGACGATTAAAAAAGTGAAGGAAGAAACGTTATTTCAGAGAGTGATCCATATCGGTTGTCTTCTTGTAGGCATTCTGCTTCTAATCGGATTTTCCATTCAGTTTACGGCTTATATGGAAAATTATTAAGAAAGAAGAAAGGATTGATTTTGGTGAAAATACTTCTCTCAAGCTTGTTTCTTCTAGGGCTCTTTGTATCGGTGGCTGTATTTGTACATAAGCGTAAGAAGGCAGGAGTGAAGGGATGGAAAACAGCCCTCACGTCTATCTGCTTCTACGCCATTGCTGTACTGAACCTTGTGGCTTACTGGTTGGATGGTCTTGGCATCATTAGTTGGGTCCTCACGATTTTCCTCCTCATGTTAGGCGCGTATTATACGAGGTATATGCCGGCGGCTTCCCAATCGTCTGGATGAACTCATAAGAAGCTTATTCATTCATCAAACTTGATCAGGAGGTAAACATGGATATTTACTCATTTAAAAAAGAAACGGGTAAAAAGGTTGAAAAGTTCCAATCGGATTTCATCATGTCACGCATAACCAAGACTCAAAAAGACGTTCATATCGGATGCATGCATTTAGAAGAACATGGAGTGATCGGTTACCATCAAGCTGTCGTTCCTCAGCTATTGCTTGTGGTCGAAGGAGAAGGGATGGTCAAAGGTGAAGAGAAGAGGGTTACTCCTGTAAGTAGTGGGGATGCCGTCTATTGGGAAAAAGGCGAGTGGCATGAAACGAAAACGGAAGCCGGTTTGACAGCGATTGTCATTGAAAGTGAAGAGTTGGATGTTTCTGCTTTATCAACCATATCAAAACCCCATAGTGGATAATAAAAACTAAAATACATACCGAATGGGATGGGGGTACTTTTATTAAAAGATTCTTTAAGTCCTGGATTGGCTGGATGGTCGGTGTTCTTGCAGGAATATTCATTATAAGTCTATGGAATGGTGGGAACTTAGACTGGAGTCTTTTCATTAATCTGGGGATCGGCGGCCTCATTGGTACCCTAATAGGACTTGGAATAAAGAAAACTTTTAAAAAAGAGGAAAAATAACTCTGCACACGAACATACATATATAAAGCTTAGCAGAAGGGAGCGGTCATCATCGAACACGTCATCCAGGTTGAAAACTTATCCAAGTCGTTCGGCACCACTCAAGCGGTTAAGAACCTTTCATTTACGGTAAGAAAAGGAGAAATCTTCGGCATCATCGGCCCGAATGGAGCAGGAAAAACGACGACCCTTGAGATTTTAGAAGGGATTCAGAAACCAACGTCAGGTGAAGTGGAAGTACTTGGGCTGAATCCTGAGAAACAACTGCGCGAACTGAATCGAAGGATTGGGGTGCAGTTCCAGGCTACCTCTATTCAGAAGAAGATGAAGGTGAAAGAAGCGCTGGATTTATTTTCAAGCTTTTATAAAGGAAAAACACAAAAGGATCAATTGATTGATATGCTCGGTCTTGGTGAGAAACTTAATGTCCATTTCGAAGATCTTTCTGGTGGTTGGAAACAGCGGGTCACCCTTGCTTTGGCTACGCTGCACCAGCCTGAACTGTTGTTTCTGGATGAACCGAGTATGGGCCTCGATCCACATGCAAGACGCGAAATGTGGGGGATGATCCGCACCTTAAGAGATAATGGCAGCACGATCGTTGTGACAACCCATTACATGGAGGAAGCGGAAAAGCTTTGCGATCGTGTTGCGATGATCTATAGCGGGGAGCTGAAGGCATTGAACAATCCGGATGCTCTACTGGATGATGTGGCGACCCATTATATCGGGTTTGAAAGTGAACGAATGTCCTATGAGTACCTGTTAACGCTGAGTGATGTGGTTCGGGTGGAAAAAGACGAAGCCGATTTCAAAGTGTTCAGTGAGGACCTCCAACATACCGCTTATCAAATTTTCACATACTGCCATGAAGAGAATATCGAATTGAAGAACTTCAAATTTGATCGAGGATCGCTGGATGACTTGTTCGTTCAATATTTAGAAAAGGAGAAAACTGGATGAATACCGTTGTAAAACTAGCAAACTTGGAAACGAAAATGTTTTTCCGTGATCGTCTCAGTGTTTTCTGGACGTTCCTATTTCCAGTTGTGATGATCTGGTTGTTCGGTTCGATGTTCAGCGGCGACATGGCTGGTCCTTTTACCTTTGCTGAAGTCTTCATCCCGTCTTGGATCGGTGTCAATATTGTCACCACTTCGTTTTTCACTTTAGGTACCGTTCTCGCAGGTTACCGTGAAACCGGTGTACTCCGCAGGTATCAATCGACTCCCCTTCAACCGTGGAAGATCCTCGCCGCTCACACGATGCAGGGAACAGTAATCTTCATCATTTCTGCCCTATTGCTTATGATTTTCGGAATGGTCATGTACGACCTTCAGCCCCCGATGTATATCGGGAGTACGCTTTTGGCTCTATTCATCAGCATTCTTGCGTTTTTCCCTTTTGCGCTGTTCGTTACTTCTCTGGCTAAAAACACTCAGTCGGCAGCAGCCATCAGTTCGCTTTTTCTAAACTTGATGCTTTTTCTATCTGGTGCCACCTTTCCGCTGGAGATGATGCCAACGATTCTTCAGTACGTAGCGAAAGTTTTGCCTTTGTATTATGTCATTCAGTTGCTGCGTGGAACTTGGAATGAGGCTCCGATCTCTGAATTCGGCTTTGAAGTCGGGATCCTACTAGCAATTGCAGTCGTTTCGATTGTGCTAGCTTCCCGTTACTTCAAGTGGAGTGACAAGTAATAGACTCAAGGTGAAGAGGAGCGTGAATAAAAAAAACCAAATGAGGTCTAAGATAATCAAAGAAATACCGAAATAAGCCAATAGCAAGAGCATATCAAATCGATCCATAACCTAACTATAATCAAAGCCTATAAAAGAATGGATCCATTCAGAAACTGTTGCAAAGAAGATTCAAGAAGCGTTTGGTTTGTAATATTGGAGGAAATGTTTGATGAAAAGCATCATTCCGTTTTTGTTTGGTCACCCTTACAGGAAATCAAAGCTTATGACTTTGTATTATTGGATGGCCGTTTGGATGTACATAATCGCTGCTGTCTTTTTGTTGACCGCAGCTATTTTAACTGGTGACGGAGAATTTTGGCTCAGTTTCATTATGGTTCTTGTTATGTTTCCAATTATGTTCCGCCTTGTTTACGGAGTGGTCACACGCATCACTCAAGCGATATTCAATCATGAAAAAAAGCAGCAGCTGTCAGACAGCTGCTGCTTTTATTAATCCTCGACGACGAGGTTTTTTTCGAAACGGTTGACGTCTTTATCGGCTCCGATGACAATCAGAATGTCGCTGGCATTCACTTGTTCGGTAGCCATTGGGGAGACGATGACATCTTTTCCGCGTTTGATCGCTACGATGTTACACCCGTACTGGGCGCGGATATCTAAATCGATCAACGTCTTTCCACTCATCTTCCTTCCTGCTTTTACCTCGACGACGCTGTGGTCATCCGATAGCTCGATATAATCAAGAATATTATCAGATATGATGTGATGAGCGATACGTTTTCCCATATCTCTTTCTGGGTGGACGACTTGGTCGGCCCCGATTTTGTTCAATATTTTTTCGTGGTAATCGTTCTGGGCTTTGACGGTGATCATGCTTATGCCCATCTCTTTTAAAATTAATGTCGTCAGCATGCTTGCTTGGATGTTATCACCGATCGCTACGATGACGTGATCAATATTCCTGAACCCCAACTCTTTGAGTACGAGTTCATCGGTAGAATCAGCCATGACAGCGTGAGAGACGATGTCCCGGTATTCATTGACTTTGTTTTCATCAAGGTCTAAAGCAAGCACTTCCATGCCTTCGCGGCTCAGTTCCCTGCAAATACTCCCGCCGAAACGGCCGAGTCCTACAACAGCAAATGTTTTCTTCATCGTTGGTTTCCTCCTGTTAGCCGATAATCATCGGTTCTTTCGGATAATGATATTTGTCTTTGATGCCTTTCCCTCTAATGATGAACAAGAAGGAAAAAATGCCGATCCTTCCGATAAACATGAGAGTGATGATAATGATTTTACCGGCTGTATGCAAGTCAGGGGTGATGCCCATCGACAGCCCGGTCGTACCAAATGCCGAACACGCTTCAAATAAAATCTGCATCAAAGAAAACTGCGGTTCGAAATAATTCAATAAAATCACCGCGATGCCTGTAATCGCAATGGCTGTATTAATGACGATGAACGAACGGAAGATATCATCCGGATCGATTTCACGCCTGAATACACGCACATGACTTTTCCCTCGAGCGTATGAGATGACGCTTAACAAACTAATCGCAAAGGTTGTCGTCCTAATTCCTCCTCCTACACTACTTGGAGACGCGCCTATGAACATGAGGATACAAATGACGAGCAAAGTCGGTACGCTGAATTCCGCCACATCCATAGTCGCAAGTCCACCGTTCCGTGTGGTTACGGATTGGAAGAGGGAGAAAAAAAGAGCCTCATGCCAGGACTTGTCTGCGAAAAAATGATTTCTGTCCAATATATAAATAAGAACCGTCCCCACCACCACAAGGGCCCCAAATGTGACGGATGTCAATTTAGCAAACAGTGAAAAGTGGATGACGTTTTTCTGTTGATGAGTGAGGTAATCTTTAATTTCAATAAGAACAGGAAAACCAATCGCACCAAGAGTCAATAAAAGCATGTTAATGAATTGGACGAAATAATCATTTTCAAACATCACGAGAGAAACACCAGTGATATCAAAGCCTGCATTTGTAGTTGCACTGACGGAGGCGAACATTCCTTGGACAACAGCTTCCCCTATTGTAGGGAAGTATTGAGTAAAGTAAATGCTTAAAATGATTGCACCTACTATTTCAATCAAAAGAATAATCAATAGGATTTGCTTGATCAGTTTGACCATTCCTGCAAACGTAGAGCGGTTCTGGTCTGTTTTAATGAGTTGTCTTCTTTTCAAACCAATTTTTTTTCCGAGCATCAGCCAGATGAACGTTCCCAGCGTCATAACGCCGATGCCTCCGAACTGGAGGATAAACATGAGGACAAAATATCCCGGTGTATTGAACGTGTCAGCAGTTGATACAACAGTAAGCCCTGTCACGCTGACGGCACTTACAGCAGTGAACAAAGAATCAATAAAACTGAGTTCTACTCCTTCTTTATGTAGAAATGGAAGGCTTACGAGAATCGTTGAAACGATAACAGCGGAAGCGTAGAACAATACGATCACCTGAAAAGGAGTCAAACGGTCAAAGTATTGATTGAATTTAGTTTTTAGGGTCTTGATCATATATAAATACTCCTTCAGGTAAGGATATCAATTTATATATGGATTTTATATCTTCTTTCTTCATTTTACAACTCCTTTCACCATTTATAGGATAATAAAAGGATTGGATATAATTTACATAAAATAAAGAAAGTGGGACAATGAATATAACAGTTTTTAACTGGAAGGGGGGAGCCTTTTGGAAAGCCGGTCTTTTCATCCACTGCTGTTGTTTTGTATGATTCTTATTTTAATGCCCGATACAGCTTATGGCGCGATGGATCCTGAAGAAGTGGAAGGGATTAAGAGGGAAGCTCCTCTGCATGTCATCGGAAGTGTGGAGAGCGATGTACTCGTGAAAGACTTATCTACAGATAACTCTCCTAAGCAATTAAGAAAAATGCGCTTGAGCGTGCAGGAATATAGGAAGGCTCCCGGTACAATAAATCGCGAGCGTTCCATAGAAGTGTTTTACACGTACATTCCCTCATGGGTCGCCATGGCAGGCGGAAGTAAGATGGATATATATGAAGGAGACGAAATTGAACTCTGGTTGGATAAAGGGGAATACGGGTGGGAGCCTGCAGCGGCAGGAAATACGGTTGAGCATTTGAGTTATGTGGAAGATCGTAAAGAGCCGATCCCAGAACCTAAGACGCATGCAGCCAAAGAGACGTTCAATGAAAACTTAGGGGTGTTGGTCATGGGTGGATTTGTGATCGCACTTCTCTTTTTTATATTCCTGAGTCGTCGCTGGGTCACCCCTAAAGAAAGGAGGTGAAGCATGAAAAAGGTCTTTATCCTTGTCGTTTTGTTCATCTTATCCGGCTGTGCGGTGGCCGGGGGAACGGATCCCTCTATTAAAGCGAATCCTGAATCGGATTATGAAAAGACCTACAAGGATCTAGGAATAGGTCAAATCCACGATTTTGAATTCACGCTCCCAAAAGCAGGTGAACGATGGGTAAGAGTCTGGGTGGAAGGCTATCACGATGGTAAGAAAATAGAAGAACCATTAGTTGAAATTTCCTATGGGAAAAATCCAGATCAAACTGAAAAAGGGCAGATGGGAATCGGAATCATTAGAGACGGGGGAGATGGGGCGTTGCTGCACTTGTATGCTCCAGGTGTATCTTTAATGCCAAGGGAGAGTCCGCTTCCTCTGAATGACCCGGGAATCAGTACATGGGAATATGCCATTGGGGAAGAAGGAATAAAGCTTGCATTAGGCGAAGAAGTCTTATTGGGAGCTTATCGTCAGTCATCTTCAGGTACGATGGAAGCTTTTGATTTGCAGAATGCGGCACAAGTAAAGCGTATGATCAAGCAAGATACGACGGTGCTTTTACTGAAAATCAAGGTTGGAAATGATCAAGAGCAGCAGGGAAATACATAAGGACGTTTGCTTCGTCTGAGGTTTACTGTATGTGGTTTTATGTGTGAAAAAAAAGGAGGAGTTAAGCATGTTTCAATTGGGGAGTGTGTTTGTCCCGGTGACAAACCTTGAGAAATCGAAAAGATGGTATGAGGAACACTTGGATGTACAGGAAATCGACTCATGGGAAGGGGGCGCGGGGTTTTTCTTTCCTCAAGGCTCCGTGCAGTTCGGACTGATTGAAGTTTCCCATCCACAGCCTACAGAATTCGAAATAAACAAGAGCGAAAAGAATAGTTATTTCAATTTTGTTGTCAATGATATCAAAGCCGCTTTCAAGAGGTTGAATGATGCAGGGGTTGAGACGACGGACATTCAAGAGTTTGGTGGGATGAAGCATTTTGACTTTTTTGATCCCGATCAAAATGTGTTCAGTGTAGTGGATGAGGACTTGAATTCTCCTTTTCACAAAGAGAATGTTAGGAAAGAGCAGGAGACTTTACGAAATAAGGAATAATGAGATTCTGAATCTGAAGCAACTGAAGAAACGTCTAGAGAAAACTCTCTAGACGTTTTATTTGGACAACACGAGTTTTTCCTGTTTATCTTCCCATTGTAAGGTGATCGTCATATCACTTTTGAGTGCGATGCGACAATCATTACATTTCGACTCCAGGTATAGTTGTTGGCCGGATAGCCGCTTCGTTCCTTTCCAGTGGATCTCTTTCCCTCCCCACGTGGATTCTGTGTCCACTGTGTAGGTAACAGGGAGGTCGTCAATATCCGAATCACCCGTGTATGTAAGGATGAGTTCTCTGAACATGGTTCCGTTTTCTTCATCACCTACATATTGACCTGACCAACTTTTGGACTGTCCTGTGAGTGATTTCGCTCCCGAGCTGTACCATATAAACAGGCCGGCAAAGGAAAGTAGAATCAAGGAAATGACGAGTCCTTCTTTTTTATTCATGAGATCCTCCTGGTTTTTGTATGGCTATTATTTTACTATAATCCCTTGATGGGAAAAAGGCCTCCTTTTTTATGAAACTTATAAAATTCCGCACCGTAAAAGAATGAGAAGGAGGGTGAACAAGTGGCTGTTTTCATAAGTTTGATCATCATTCTTTCCTTGTGGTCAATCACAAAAACGTTGGAAAGAATGACGAAGCGGATAACAGATAAGCAAGATGAGCAAATTGTACATTTACAAGAAATCAAGGAATTGCTCGCTGAGAAGAAAGAGTAAGGAGGTTCATTTTGAATAAGACGTGGCGATTCCGCTTGGCTTTTTTATTTCTACTATGTTTGTTCATTAAGTGGGAGAAAAAATAATAACGAACAATTCAACGTTGCTTGCGCAAGAAGATAGTCTCTAAATAAGGCCAGGAGGTCGTGGTAAAAAAGCTGGGTGGCGGAAACAGGGAGAAGGGAGGGATAGACCATTGAAAAGATCCAATAGAATCGCAAAGCTATTGACTTATTGTGCGTTTGGGATCATGGGCCTTGGAGTGATTGCGTTCTTTGTCATTATTCTAGACCACAGGTTTGGGACAGGGGTTCAGGGGATTAGTGTTTTAACCAGAAGCCTCGTGATGGGGGTTCTGTTTTTAGGTTTTGCGGAAGCTGTCCATTTATTGCAGGGGATTCATGATCAAGGTACGGATCATGAAGCTGAAGAGTATAATTTTACATATGAAAAGGAAGTGGATGACATTTCTAAGGTAGACCCTGAGGACGAACGTGAAATCCACGCATTTTTCAAAGAACGAGATCAAAAGGTGGGGGAGATCCATCCCACGGATGAGCCGTTCATTTATATCGTAGATGTGGACGGGAGAAAGAGAAAAGTAGAAGCGGGTGGATTTACTTTGAAAATACTAGAGTAAAAAGAAGGCCTCCATAAGAAAGGAGGCTTCACATTTTTTTCACTTTAAAATTGCGCTGAAGGACCGGCCAATTTTGTGGGAAGGGGCTCCCTAGAACCCAGTAGCTTGCGCCTCTCAGACCGTACTCTTCGAGCGTATCATATTTAGCCTGCACACTCCTTGCGTCTTCAAACCAAACTTCATGCTCCTGCCCACTTTCATCGGTATATCGGAAAAAAGGCGATTGATATTCTTCATTGTATTGGATGGGAACCCCGTATTTTGCAGCGAGTTGGATCGCTTCCTGTGGGTTGACCGTTCGGGCGTATGTGCCCTGCACCCATGGGATTTCCCATTCACGTCCATACAAAGGCATTCCCATCAGAATTTTATCACGAGGAATGACGGTGACGGCGTAATCGAGCACTTCACGGACCTTGTTGATTGGTGCGATGGCCCACGGTCTTCCTCCTGACCAGCCCCATTCATATGTCATGAGCACAACGAAATCAACAATGTCCCCATGGGCTTCATAATCATGGGCCTCATAGAGCAGTCCTTGCTGATCTTCGCGTACTTTTGGCGCGAGGGCGGTGGAGACGCTGAAACCTTCCGGACGCAAACGGCCGACGACTTTTCTAAGGAAAGCATTGTAATTTTCTTTATCTTCCGGATACACATATTCAAAGTCGAAGTTTACTCCTGAATAGCCTTTCGCACGCATCTGTTCCAATAGGTTTTCGATAAAGGTATCCTGAATCCCAGGGTTTCGTAAAAAAGTGGCTGCAAGATCTGAATCGAAGCTGCCTCCGACGAAATTAGTGACCACCAGCAACGGGGATATGTTTTGGGCAGCGGCCGCCTGTAAAACCGCTGCGTCATCCAAATCTGTCAGGTTTCCATCTGTCTGGATGGTGCGTGTGAAAGGAGAGAGATAGGTGAAATGGCTGCCGAGAGTGTTTACTTCCCTTGCTCCTTCTGCATTCGTTCTCGTGATGTAAGCGTTGATTTCTTTCACAGGACGAAGAGGGGAAGGGATGGCGAGTGTCATACCGACAGAAATGAGCGATGGGTTCTCAATGCCATTTGCTTCCGCAATCTCAGAAACAGATACGCCAAACTGGTTGGCGATTTTCCAGAGGCTGTCGCCTGCCTGTACCGTATAGTTCGTAAAAGGAAGAAGGAGCATTTGCCCGACAAAAATGAGCGCTGGATTCGCGATGTTGTTTTTCTCAGCAAGGTCCTGTACACGAACACCGTAGCGGTTCGCAATGTTCCATAGATTGTCTCCTGGCTGGACGACATATTCTTTATTCGGCTCGGGGATGACGAGCGCCTGACCGATCACGACCACATCTGGATTGTTCAGTTGGTTCAAAAGTATGATTTGATTGATATCGGCTCCATATCGCTGGGCGATTTTCCATAGGGTGTCACCATTTTCTACAGCGTGTATGATCATTTCGCCCCTCCTTTTTGTGCTTTTTTATGAAGATATGCAAGGGGCGCTTGTCCGTATGTATAAGCACTCACAGGTGGAGAGCTGGTTTCAGTGGTCTTCTGACATTGAATCATATTTCTTAGGAGAGGTTTTCTTTTGCGAAGGATAAGTGGGTAGTTAATCGGATTTATTTCGAAATTGAGTTTTTAAGAATCGGGCAGTATTCTGGAAGACTCAGTTTCGAGAAAATAGATAGTATTGAAGCTGAATTGGGTGATGATATAGCCCATAAACAAAATATCGAAGGTTATCCTAAAACTAGCAGAGGGAAATTGCCATTACCAACAGGTTAAAAAAAGTTATAGCGTACAAATACTAATGGCATTTGTTACGGTTATTTACATCTCTATCATTGTTTTATTCCTTGGTACACTGAGTGTAGAAATTAGGTTCACATTGCTGGGTATGGGTATGATATCGATATTGGCAAACATGAAAAAGGCTATATCTATTTACATACATACTGAATCTTCAAGATAAGGCGCGCTAGTTGTACGGTAGCTACCGCTTATTGAGCTAACGGATCAGGGATGTGGAAGAACGTGTATATTATACCGCTTTCGTTTCCCTTTCCCTTTGAGGGTGAGGAGGCTTCTTCACGCTAAGTACGATAACCGTAAACAGGATGAGCACCATTCCAATAAGTTGAATGAGGGTCAAGTGGTCTCCGATTAGCAGAAAGCCAAATAATGAAGCGGTAACAGGCTCAACCATAGCGACCATTGAAGCTGTCGTTGGAGCCGTCCACTGAATGCCGATTACATAGAAGATGAACGAAATCCCAGCACCCAATATCCCCAATAAAAGAAACCAGCCTATGTCGTTTGAGGTCATCACTCTAGCGACTTCACCCATGTCCGCGATAAGCAAAAGGATAAGACAGAATGAGAAGAATGCGGTGGTTAAAGTGGTTTGTGGCTTGCCGATGGAAGAGGCGTTTTTAAATCCGAAGATAAATAATGCATAGGAAAGGCCAGCAGCAAGCCCGAATGCCACCCCTAGAATACCCACGGATATCGAATCGGTGTTGTAAGCACCTGTAAGCAGAATAATCCCCATAAGCACTCCTAATATGCATCCCCATTTAAACCAAGTCGAACGTTCAATTCGTAATAAAAAAGAGATGACAAGGACGAAAACCGGTGCTGTGTACATTAAAGTAGAAGCAACAGCCACACTTGAAGCCTGGATGGTAAGAAAATAAAAAGTGAAATTCCCGGCCACACCTACGCCAGCCAATAAGGACCATATGTATATTGGAGTGGAGGAGCTCCAGTTTTGTTTAATGCTTAAAAGAAACCATACAAAAAAACATACAAAGCCAACAGCCCCACGATAGAGTGAGATCACAATAGGATCCCACCCCTTATTCATTAAGATATCTGCAATTCCTCCACTAACTCCCCAGCATATAGCTGCAAGAATAACTAAGCTTACACCTACAGATCTCATCTTTTGTATGCCTCCTTAAAATAGTGATGATGCAACTTTTAATCCCTTGGTTAAAATTTAAAAGGGCTTAATAATGACGGAAGTTCAAGAGCCGAAACATTTTCTGTTCGTTGCTAATCAAATATATTTATAAAGAGGCATAAAAGAGTTCCTATAGATTTAACGTTCAACATCAATGGGAAATGATAGTTTCATAGAATACGGAGCTTTGCGTGCAGAGGTTCATGATAAAACCATAAAAGATGAGACTGATAGAAGTATAACGAGAAGACTGCTTCCTTTTAGAAAGATCAATCCATACTAGCATCCTCATACACTTTTGTTTGGTAATCATTAACAAATGTTCCCTAATTTTAGCAGGTCATTTACCTGTTATACAAGTGGAAAAATAAAAAATATACAATTTTTCAGGAGATTCATCTTCAGACCAGGAGTACGGAAGCTTGCTGAACGGAGGTGTACTTTTTTTAGTTATGAAGGTTTTGTGACAACTATTCATATCCGCAGGTTATTTCCAATTTTTGTAGAAGGAATTCTTAAGCGGGGTGTTATTATTAGTCAACCAAGCTTCTCCCAAAAGAAGAATTCGTTTTTGCTACTGTTTGGATTGGGCATATCTACTCTAGGGGACTTTATTTATCTCGTTGCCATAAATGTTTTAGTTTTAAAACTAACAGGGTCAGCTGCTGCAGTAGCTGGATTATGGATTATCGGACCGATCGCTTCGATGGTCACGAAATTTTGGTCTGGAAGTATGATCGATCGTTTGAACATTCGAAGAATAATGATTGGCACAGACCTCATTCGTGCAGTTTTAGTTGCGATCATTCCTTTCTTCAACTTGATTTGGCCGATCTATGTGTGCCTATTTTTCCTCTCCATTTCAAAAGCGTTCTTTGAACCGGCAGCCATTACCTATATTACAAATGTTGTTCCTGAGAAGGGGCGGAAACAATTCAATTCTTTTAGAAGTTTGATTACTTCAAGTGCCTTTTTGATCGGCCCGGCTGTCTCTGGAGCACTACTGCTCATAACCACTGTACATATATCCATTTGGCTGAATGCTTTTTCTTTTGTTGTTTCTGGTATTATGATGTATTTATTACCAAACGTGAAGACGGAGGATGAACAAACTGTACATAAATTTAGTTTGACCATGTTGAGAAGCGATTGGAAAGAAGTGTTTAGCTTCAGTCAGAGCAACCTCTTTGTTGTAAAAGTGTACTTCTTAGCTCAACTATTTATGATTGTTGCCCTTGGCATGGATGCTCAAGAGGTGGTCTTTACTCAACAGGTATTACACCTATCTGAAACAGACTACGGCTTGCTCATAAGTCTTACAGGAGTAGGTTCTATTTTAGGAGCGGCCACTGTTTCGCTTGTGGCTGAAAAATTGTCTATAAAAGCTCTAATGACAAGCGGGTATTTGCTGGTATCGGTTGGCTATTTAGTCTATGCTTTTTCCGTATCATTCTGGACCGTAGCCATTGGATTTATGGTGTTAGGATTTTTCAACTCCTTTTCTGGTACTGGGTTTATGACTTTTTATCAAAATAACGTTCCGGTGAAAATGATGGGGAGGATCTCCAGCATATACGGAATCTTTCAAAGTGTCCTTCAAGTCATCTTTATTTTATTGATTGGTTTTACAGGTGATATCATTCCAGTTCGGTACAGTATTGTTGCTGCTTCGATGTTATTGCTGGTGCTGAGCTTTTGGCAGATCAAGTTGGTTCTTATGCCAAGCAAAGCCGGGTACTTCGAAGAGGAGGAAGAATTCAGAAGTACCTCTTAGGAAGGTAAGAGAGGAAATCGGGGAAGGTGGGGGCAGTCATTTCAGCAGTAGGTCTCCCCCGGAATTATAAAGATCAATATTAATCGTAGATCACATCTTCTCCTTGTTCACGTAACTTTTGTAAGAAGGTAAGCATTTGATTTATTTCATCATCGGAATGTCGTTCCCATGATTTCAACTCAGCTGTTATTTTCAAAGATGATTTTGATCGATAAGAACGTGTTGGGTTTCCGGGGAATTTTTTATCCGTCAGGTTCGGATCATTTTCAAACTCCCCTAATGGTTCTACAATGTAAATTCGCTCTTTAGAGGGAGACTGCGCTAATTCAGCCCCCCATTTAGCCGCATCCAATGTAGCTGTGAAGTATATATAGTTGGATTTTTTGTCTTGATAATTGGATAAGTGCTGTGGCTTTAATAGGTCTCCTATTTTCAGTTCCGCTTTAGTACCATGAAAGAAAGGACCACGATCGATGACCTCTTGTTTATCATTCATTCAGAAACACCTCTTATTCAGATTTTGTATATAACAGTATAGGAGATGAAAGGCAGAAAGAGTAGTCTATAAATCTTTTTTTATTGGCTGTATAATGGAAGTAGAGGGTGTAGTTGGATCGACAGTCATCATATTTTGAGGATTAATTTAAGACTAGCTTGTGGCTGTATATCCTACCATTAATGCAGAATTTAAACGAACGGAAGCTCGATAGCTCAATTTTTTTGAGATATTGGGCTTTTATTCATTACATAATTATCATGCAGAGGAAACGCCATTTTTTCTGGGTGATTGGCTTTGTATGGAACTTAACCCCCACCATAATCGTATCCAATAATAAGAGACATAAAAGTTGTGGGGGAATGTTTTGAATAGGCCTCGATGGAGGGCCATTGGTATTTTTATTTTCGCATTTGGTGTCACAGATGTAATAAATCTAGTGGATTATAATCTTGCTTATTTAAGGTGGACACTGCCTTATTAGGTCTTGCCTTAATCATTGGCAGTAACTTTATGAAAATATTCATAGAGAAATTGTTCATCATACCTACTAAAGGGGGAATATATGAAGGTTTCACTACTTACAGGTTTGGTTACTTTTGCTTTGTGTTTCATTGTTTTCTTAGCCATCGACTCTCCCTCTCCATATTTGAGAAGTCTTGTTGTAGCTTTTATCATATTTGAAATAAGTTTTTACCATTTATTCGGAAAGGTAATGTTCAATACAGAGCAATGGATGAGTGAACGATTCTGCTATTCATTAAATAGAAAGGAGATAGAATATCATGAGAATCTTAAAAGCCGAACAGGCGCATGTTGAAGGAATCGTTCGTGTCTGTTCAGAAGGCAACCGAACCACATACGCGGATTTATACCCCGCCGATTACATAGAGCAGATCATCCAACAGTTTTACACAAAGGAAAGGATTCTGGGTGAGGTCACACATACAGGGAAAGAATGGGGCGGATATATCGTCGCCGTTGACGGTGATGAGGTTGTCGGAGCGTGTGGGGGCGGGATGATTGCAGAAGATGCCTCTGAGCTTTACGTCATGTATTTGGATCCAGTCAGAAAAAATGAAGGGATCGGGACTAAACTTCTGGAAGCTTTTACAAAGCAACAAGTAGAGTATGGAGCAAAGAAGCTGTGGGTTTCTGTTCAGGAAGGAAACCATGAGGGTATTCCTTTTTATGAAGCCAAAGGGTTCGCTTTTTCTCATAAACAAAAAGGCTATGGAAGTGAAGAAGCAGAAAAATACACGTCGCTAAGATATTGGAAGAATATTTAACTAGGAAAGAGGTGGGAGTTGATGCAAATAGGGAGCAAGAGAATAGAGTGGAAAGATATAATCATTGGTCTGGCTTTCATAGTCGTCCTTTATTTTACGCTCCCGCAATTTGGAGTGAACCCTTATTTTGTTTTGCTCACCTTGATGACGATTGTGGAATGGGTAACAAAGTTCATCCTTCCCTGGATTGTTTTGTACTGGGCGATTCGATGGGTCAAGCATTTAGAGTCCAAATAAAAGAAAAGCGCCAGGCGTGATGCCGGCGCTTTTCTTAGTGATTGGAGTTTATGACTTCTTCCGTTACGTCCGTCAGATCCATCTGACCTTCCGACTGAATGAAGGAAATGGCCAGTTTGTTGAAGGACTCGGTTTTATCTAAGTTCACGACGTGTCCGCTCTCAGATAAAAGGAGGAAGGATGTGTTCGGCATGTGCCGTGTATCTTTCATCACATCATCTCTGAACATGTGGTCGCCTTCCCCTGTAATATACAATTTCGGGACGGAGGCGGCGTTCTCATTCACGTGTGTAAACGTGTCCGGAACCGAATAAACGATGTTGTACCACCCTAAGAAATCTTCCCTTTTCATTTGGGAGGCTTCATGGATAAAGGCGTCTCTTGACTCTTTATGGTTCTTTCTCGGCATTAAAATGCGTGCGCACAACGAATACAAATACAAGTGTGGCGTGACATTTTTCAGCATCGTCCCCAATACAAGAAGGAATTTCGCTAAAAGGTTGATTCTTGTGATCGCTCCGCCTAACACAGCGGTCTGGACGCGGTGAGGGGCGGTGGACAAGACGTGCTGAATGACGACGGAACCTAGAGAAATCCCTACGAAATGTGCCTTTTCCACTCCAAGGTCATCTAGGACACCAAGAACTTCGTCTGTCACGGTTTTAAAGGAAAACGTCTCTTTGTAACTGGACACGCTTGGTGAATTTTTGTGACCGGGTAGATTGACAACGATGATATTGAAAGACTTTCGGAATGCTTTCATTTGTGGGAAAAAGATGTTGACGCTTCCACCGATGCCATGGAGGAAGATGACATACTCCTTGGACGGGTCGGAGCCTAACACTTTATATTCTAACAATGGATCACCTGCTTTAATAAAACTCAATACGACACTAACCGTCATTATAAGTCAAAAAGCAGGGGGTGGCAAAGGATAATCGGTCTGGTTTTGTTACGATTCTGTGACCTGGCTTATTGTTTTAGCAATCATACGCCAGGCTTCCTCTGCTTGATCCCGCGGCCCCTGGTGGGTGAATGCGTGGGAGCAGCCTTCAAATACATGTACGTCTACATCGACACCCGCTTGTTTCAACTTTTCCGCGTAGGCTTTTCCTTCCATTGTAAAAGCATCATATTCAGGGATGATGAAAAGCGCTCGAGCCAGACCACCAACCTTTTCTGCTTTTACAGGGGATGCGAGCGGGTGCTCCGCTTGATTTTTTTCTGGGACATAACAATAGTTGAGAAAATGGGCGGCCTCCGGGTACTTCGCCCGCCATTTATCCGGTTCTGGTTTATCGCCGTGCGGTGTGACGAAGTCGAGCATCGGATAGGACAGGACTTGCAGAAGCGGCTGTCGTTCGGAGCGCTCTTTCAATAGAAGGCAAAGGGCAGCGGCCATATTCCCGCCTGAACTTTGCCCGCCGACCATCATTTGGCCGTGATCAAGATGGAGCTCTTCTGCATGGGCTTTGAGCCATTGGTAAATCTCGTAACACTGCTCGACAGGTTTTGGAAAAGGATACTCGGGCGCTTTTGCATAATCTACATTGACGATGACGCACCCCGTTTCATTCGCAAGAAAACGGCAGTAAGGGTCGTCCATTCTTTTTTCATTCATAATGAAGGCACCGCCGTGCATGTTCATATAAACGGGGAATCGCTTCCCATCAGGTGCAGCAGGATAGTACAAGCTGATAGGCGTCGGTTTCACCCCGGTATCGACAATCAAGTCTACTTTCTTATGTACATATTGAAACGGGACCATCAGGTTTCTTTCCGCCTGATTGGGGAAAAGTCGCAGTAATCGTGCCATCCATAATTTAAGCATCATTGAACCCTCTTTTTTTAATAACCATTGTACCCGCTCTTGTCCTTGTATAATCAAGAGTTCATGAGGTGACAATGGAAGTACATCGGGAGGTGGTCGGAATGTGGGTGATGATCCTGGCAGTTTTATCAACCCTGCTCCTTTTTTGGCATAAATTATCGTTTCCTAAAGGAAAACGTAAGAATACAGAGATGTACACATTGATTATTCCAGCCCGTAATGAAGCGGAAAACTTGAAACGTCTGCTGCCGAGTTTAGTGTCTGCAGATCCACAACGGGAAATCATTGTCGTCGACGATGATTCAGAGGATGAGACGAGAAATGTCGCTGAAATTTTTGGCGTAAAAGTGGTGGACAATCCCCCTTTACCTTCCGGGTGGATGGGGAAATCATGGGCCTGCTATAACGGAGCGAAAGTGGCGAAAGGAAAGACGCTTGTGTTCTTGGATGCAGATACATGGTTTTCTGATGGAGGGGCGGATCGTTTGGTGAATGCTTTTGAAGGAGAAGGTGCCGTCCTGACCGTTCATCCCTATCATGAAATGCGCTCGTTTTGGGAAAAGTTATCCGGTGTTTTTCATTTGGTCGTTATAGCATCCTCTGGTTTGACGACGGTGTTTAAAGATAAACTCGGGACCCAGGGCGGTTTCGGTCCCTGTCTCGTCATAGCTGCTGATACTTATTGGAAGCTTGGAGGTCATGATGCGATACGAGGAGAGATCGTTGAACACCTGGCATTTACCAGATTAGCAGCTTCCAAGGGGATAGAAGCGAAAGCTTATAGTGGGCGTGGTGTTTTGAAGATGCGGATGTATGATGCGGATCTGAAACAAGTGATTGAGGGCTGGGCGAAAAGTTTTTCGACAGGGGCAAAAACAGCGTCACCGATTATGACGATGGCGAACGTCGTGTGGCTCACCGCCGTTTTATCTTTTTTGGTAAACCTTACTGCTCTCGGGTGGTGGGGGGCTGCAGGGTATCTGGCCTTAGTTGTCCTGTTGCATAGAACTTGGGGCGGGATTGGCAACTTCAAGTGGTATGATGCCCTGTTGTTTCCGCTACACTTCTTCTTTTTTGTATTCGTTTTTGCTTACTCGTTGTGGAAGACCTTTTTCATGAAGGAAACGACATGGAAAGGCCGAGCGATCGTTGATAAGAAAAGGAGTTCCTCTTAATGGTCGTCAATATAGTCGCCTGGCTGTGCATCCATCTTGGTGTCAGCGGTTTTGTGTCTGTTGCTCCGGAGGCTTTGGTGAATGCCTTCGCAGGAATATATCGTGTTCGAAGGTGGGAAACGCAGGCGAAGGTTTATGAGCGTCTGGGTGTGAAAAAGTGGAAAGATCGGCTTCCTGAAGCGCGGAAGTGGTTTCGAAGAGGGAAAACAGCAGCACATTTGCGCAACCCTTCGCAATGGGATCGTTTTGAAAAGCAGACGAATCGTTCGGAGCTGTCTCATTGGGTCCAGATGCTCGCTGCCCCTTTTTTCTTTTTGTTCAACCCGCCGTGGGCTGGATGGATCATGGTTGTTTATGCGATTTTGTTCAACCTTCCTTTTATAATCGTGCAAAGGTATAACCGCGTCCGGATGATGAGGGTGAAAAATCGTGTGTTTATGCGTTAGAGCACGTTGAAACAACACACGGAAGCAGAATCATAGAATATGAATCCCTGGTTGTTATGGACCAGGGATTTTTACTGGAGTTGGGAGGGAATTGGAAAGTTTTGTCGAATTTTTAGGAGGGGGTAGGAGTCAATCTAATAGATAAAGGAGTCATTTTTATGGAATTTCTACTTATTTTAATTATTGCCATTGTTGGTGTAGCGCTTCTCTACCAGCGCTCGAATGGAGGGAAGACCTACCAGATACATAAACAGGAAAGGTTTTCTGGAGGTATTAAGAATCTTCAGGTGGAATCGACGTCTGTGGACGTGGAAGTCGTGAAAGTGGACCGTGAGGAGTGGAGTGTCATATTATCTGGTTCCGTTTTTGAAAAGGACAAAGAGCACTTCACCCTTTCCCATGATCAACAAGGGGAGAACTTGACCGTAAAGTTAATGGAAGAAAAAACGCGGCTCGGCATTCAAATGCGGAAAGATATGAAACTTTTAATAGAAGTTCCAGTGGAGACCATAGGATCTTTAATGGTAGAAACGTCTTCCGGTGACATCGACATCAAAGGCATAGCAATCAATCATTCCACGCTTACCGCGAGTTCCGGGGATGTGACGATTGCAGATGTGGTTCACGAGAATTTGAAAATTCAAACGTCCAGTGGTGATGTTTTACTGAAAAAGGTCCGTAGCGGGAACACGGAAATCCATACAAGCAGTGGGGAAATGTTTGGGGAGAAGTTTGATTACGGCACAGGTGTGTTTGGTTCCTCGTCGGGGGAAATCCGCATCCAAGCAACAAAAATGCTTGGAGATGTGAAAGCTTCTACTTCAAGCGGGGACATCCGCTTTTTCTATGAGGAAGAACCGGTCTCTTGTAAACTTCTTTACCAATCGAATTCGGGGGAAGCGCAGATTAATTGGACGGGCCTTGTTTATGAAGTGAAAAAGGAAAATGAAGTGCGGGGGACGAAAGCAGAAGGTGAGTTCCATTTAACGGCTGAGACGAGCTCAGGCGATTTGAAAGTAGGATAGGAATGTATGAATACCCTTTATAAACGGATGGGAAATGGGAGTGAAAAGCAGAGGAGGACCTTTGGAGATATTGAGGATTTTAAACACATGGGGTATTCTCCATAAGTTTACTTGTTTTTAATTGGTGAAACTTTGTAGGTCACTCCATCGTAATCATAGGGGTACGGGAAAGTGCTAGGAATAACCGTTTGTTGCATAAAATAAGTATGTACCTGATTAGGGGGGGGATCGGAAATGCAGCACATCATCGGTTTGGTACCACCGGAAGATTTTAAAGAAAAGGTCATCCACTTTCAAAAGAGGTGGACCGGAAATACGATCACAGAAGTGGTTGAACCTCATATCACCTTGAAGGCTCAAGGAGGCTTAACTCGAGACCGGAAATGGCTGGATCATGTGAGAGAAACGTGTCGGAGAACGAAACCTTTCCGGATTCAATTAGGCGCACCCGCTTTTTTTGGTGAAGAGGTGCTTTATTTGAGTGTGCGCTCGGACAAACTTTATGGTCTACATAAACAAATGGTACGAGTCGCTGCCCCGACACAGGAGCAAATCGACGCTTATTTTGAGTTGAATCATTTCGTCCCTCATATGACACTGGCGAAGACGAGCCATGGTTTGTCTAAACAAGATCTGATCGATATGGCGCCGGCTGCGGATAAGGAATTTCGTCCTTTTCCAGCGTTTGAGGTCAATCGGGTTAGAGTTTATGAGGAAAGGAGTCCGAATACATATACGAAGCTGGAAGACCTTTCGCTAGGAAGCATATCGCGTATGCGATGATGCTGTTTTATTGGTTGAATCGACTATGGACATATATCGAATTATCCATCTTGCAGGAATCGAGCGGAAAGATGGTCATCCGGTAAGGGGGGCTCTGTGCTTCTCTCGTTTATCACGGCAAAGCTTTTAGGGCCTAGAAAATTAAGTTTCTTTGTATGAAGATTTTCTTGGAACATTCCTATCCATATGAAAAGAAGAAAAAGGTGACTTCATTTTTTTAGTGTACAATCAATTTCTAATTGATGATTCTCTTTTGATAAAACCTCAACAAACTTTTGTTCATTCTGTGGTGAAATTAAGGTGGATTTATAATTTCCGTGAAAGATTTCGAGTTTATCTAAAGATAAGGATGGCGCAGACATCGGACTTTTGGTTGGTTTGATTTTGGTGATGTCCTCGATTTTAATACGCTTTCTTAAGGGGCCGGAGTGGATGAAAAGGCACCCATCTTTCACTTTGTATCCTGTATGGAACCAGATCCACAATAAAACACCAATGGTCAGCCCTGCCAATACATAACCTAAAGGATCACGGTAAGAAACGAGTTGAAAACCGATGGGCTCTTCTCCGAAGACGTAGATGAAAACAATAAAAAGGACGACGCCCCAGATGGTGATGGTGTAAAAGACATCTTTTTTTGATGGGAAATACATCCTGATTCCCTCCTCTCTTTTATAGTTACGGACACAGATGGAATGAAGTTTCAAGAAATAGCGGCATCGAACTGCTTCTTCTCCTGAAAGTTTTTGAATTGAGTCATACTGGCCATCACTGGACCCCATGTGTACCTGGACAATTCTACCAGAGGAACTTTTATCCATCTGAAGTCGTAGATGAAATCATTCTGCTACCTGAGGTGATTTTTGCGAAGAATCGCTATCCTTGATGTATAAGGAAGGTGAGCGATGTGGAGATCGAATCTGTAATACTGAAAGCGAGAGATATAGATTCAATGAGACGTTTCTATATTGACCTTTTAAATTTCACAGAAATCGAACGACAAGAAGGATGTTTATCTATCAAGGTTGGCCATAGTGTCCTTCAGTTCTTGGAAGAAAAAGAAGCGCGTAAGCCTTTTTATCACTTTGCATTCAATATTCCTTCCAACCAGTTTAAAGAAGCAAAGGACTGGGTGAGGGATAAAGTATGCCTGAATACGGAAGGCGATAAGGATGAAATCGTATTTGAGAGGCTTGGTGGCCGTTCTTTTTATTTTAATGACCCAGGGGGGAACATTGTGGAGTTCATTTCCAGAGAGCAATCCCCTCTTCACTCAGGTCCATTTTGTACAGAAACGCTTTTGAACATTAGTGAAATGAGTTTGACGGTGAGCCATGTTTTAAAAGCTAGTGAAGAATTGCAGCGCATCGGTTTAACATCCAGAGACAACGATCCGATAAACAGGGCATATCTGAATTTTATGGGAGATGATGGAAGTGATTCTTATCTCCTTCTCGTTG
The DNA here is from genome assembly GCF_900104185.1 of Halobacillus aidingensis. Taxonomy (GTDB): domain Bacteria; phylum Bacillota; class Bacilli; order Bacillales; family Halobacillaceae; genus Halobacillus; species Halobacillus aidingensis. The sequence continues at coordinate 74,698 of NZ_FNIZ01000002.1, forward strand.
AACCAGAAAGACGGTGGATTTTTTCTACTCAAGTTTCTGAGGTTCATCCCCTTGAAGTGGTCGTTAAAAACATAGGAACCATCACAGTTGATAAACATGGTCGGTTAACAGTCGTTCAAGCTTAAATAAGGGGGCGGAAATGATGAAGGATATATTAGCGATGTGGTTAGATGAAAAAGGCATGCTTGGCGTCATTGAACGGAAAGACGAACGGTTTGGGTCTTCCTATCATCCCATTCAGGCGGATGAGAAAAGAAAAGAAATGGTCATCATTAACAATCTCTGGTACACCACTTATACTGGTGCCCGCCATTATTTCCGCTTAAATACGAATGATTATCGTGTATCCGGACGGATGCAGAAGGTCGATGTGGTGCATAGGGCATTAAGAGAATCTTCATAAAAAAGGAGAAAGCTATGAATTATATTCGTCATTTGCGCTCCATGGTCGGCCATGAGAAGGTGCTGATGGTCGTCGCAGGCGCGCTTGTTTTTAACGAAAAGAACCAATTATTGCTGCAATTGCGGACAGATTCAGAAAGCTGGGGAGTGCCTGGCGGTTTTATGGAACTGGATGAGTCGGTTCAGGATACAGCACGGCGAGAGGTTTTTGAAGAAACAGGATTGATTTTAAAGGAAATGGAACTATTCGGCATCTACTCTGGTCCTCAAAAGCATAAAGTCTTTGGAAATGGAGACCAGGCCGCGGTTGTAGAAATTTGTTTTAGTTGTCAGTCTTATGAAGGGGAATTGGTTAATGAGAATGAAGAATCTCTGAGTAATCGTTTTTTTGATCTCGATGATCTCCCTGATTACATATTTCAAGATCATCAGCAGGTTATCGACGATGTAAAGAATCAACGAGAAACGCCTGTTGTAGGATAGTGATTCAAGTAAAAAAACGGGATTCAGAAGAACTTTCTATACAAAATAGAGAGTTCTTTTTTTGTGAAGGAGGACAAACGTGTGTTCGTGTCGAACTAACAGAGTAGAAAAAAAGGAGGTTCATTCCGTGGAATTACGAATACATAAAGGGAGTTTGGAAGAAGCTGTGTCTGAAGCAGCCTCTGTTCTTGGCAAAAAGACGCTGCTTCCGGTCCTGAATGGAATAAAGATGGAAGTGAGGGAACAGGGGCTTGTCCTGGTGGGAAGTGATGGGGAGCTCATGACAAAGAAAGTCATACCTGTCCAACAAGGTGGGTTCGAATCGATGGAAACAGGTGCTTGTGTACTGCCAGCAGCTTTTCTTCATGATTTAGTAAAGAAAATGCCTGGACCCATCCACATGATGAAAGATGGAAGCCGTATGCTGATCGAATCCGGTGAAGTGAAAAGTTCCTTATCCGCGCTTTCAACCGATGAATATCCGCGGATCCCGGATATTGAATCGAATGGATCTATTTTAATGGATAGTAAGGACTTGGTGGAGTTGGTACGCCAAACACTTTTCGCTGCAGCAAAAGAAGGAAGTCGGCCCGTGTTAACAGGTGTTCACTTCGAATTTTCAGAGGACGATGTGCAAGCTGTGGCTACGGACTCCCACCGCTTAGCTTTCGTGAGGAAAAGGTTAAGGAGTGGGAAGAATCATTCCTGTACGGTGCCAATGAAAACGTTGAGTAAGCTGATAAAACTTTTTAAGAATGTAAAGGGTCCTTTGAGGATATCTATGACCGACCAACTATTCAAAGTAGAATCGAGTGAATCAACATTGGTTTCCAAGTTGCTTGAAGGAGTATTTCCCAAAATGGAAGCTCTCTTACCAAAATCATCAAAGGCAGAATTGCTCATAGATAAAAAGCGTTTGATAAATAGTGTAGACAGAGCTGGTTTGTTTGCGAAAGATACCAGCAATCATCAAGTGAAGTTACGTTTTTCGGAAGAAAAGAAACTAAACATATCTTCTTTTTCACAACAAGTAGGAACGATTGAAGAAAATATCCCTCTAGAAGGAGTAGAAAGAGTGTCAGGTGAGGGATCGATGGATGTCTATGTTGATAGTCAGTTTCTGTCAGAAGCATTAAAAGCGACACAGGGAAATCATATTCATCTTTTCTATAATGGAAAGATGAGTCCGCTGGTTATTCGGAGTGCGGAAAGTGATGATCAGGTCCATGTGATTTCACCCGTTCGAGCCTAGAAACAAAGGAATGAAGGGCTTATATCGTCGATTCTAAAGAGAGTGGATTGTAAAACTTGCAAGAAAAGTGTTTAAAAAACAAGGGACCCGCTATACAATAAGTATCATCTATAAAAGAAATGGCGGTCGGAAAAATGAAACGTGATTCATGGAGCCCACCACAAATTTTAATTGTGACGTTTGTCACCCTTATTTTATTAGGAGCGGGGTTACTTATGCTCCCCGTCGCAACAACAGGTGGCATAAGCTTTGTTGATGCGCTTTTCACATCCACTTCTGCAATGACAGTGACCGGTCTGATCGTAGTCGATACGGCGACAGCATTCACGCTTTTTGGACAGGTTGTCATCATGCTTCTCATCCAGCTAGGAGGACTTGGCATTATGACATTCGCCGTTCTCATCTATATCACGGTCGGTAAGAAAATTGGATTAAAGCATCGCCTGATTATTAAACAAGCATTAAATCAATCGGCAATTGGTGGAGTGGTGAGGCTGGCGAAGCGGCTGCTGGTTTTTTCATTGATAGTAGAATTCATAGCTGTTGTGTTCCTGTCCGTAAGATGGGTTCCCGAGTACGGATGGTTTCAAGGCATTTATGCTAGTGTCTTTCATTCCATTTCTGCCTTTAATAATGCCGGTTTTTCCATCTGGTCAGACAGCTTATCTGCCCATGTCATCGATCCTGCTGTCAATATAATCATTACGTTTTTGTTTATTGTAGGCGGAATTGGGTTCACTGTTGTTTTTGATATGTGGAGGACGAAAGAGTTCAATCGCTTGGCTTTACAGACCAAGTTAATGATAGTCGGTACGTTGATTCTGAACACTGTTAGTTTCCTTGTGATTCTTGTTCTGGAATTTAATAATCCGGCAACCATTGCAGACTTTTCGACATTCGGAAAGCTTCAAGCCGCTTATTTTCAAGCAGTGACTCCTAGAACGGCAGGGTTCAACACACTGGATATAGGGCAGATGGAAGAATCTTCTTTGTTTTATATGATTACCCTGATGTTCATTGGGGGAGGAAGTGCCTCAACTGCTGGAGGAATCAAGCTTACGACAGCTTTGGCGATTTTACTCGCCACGTTCTCCTTCTTTAAAGGAAGAGAGCAAACGTCCATTTATAACAGAAGTCTTTCCGCCCACATTATTCTTAAAGCACTGGCACTGACGATTGCAGGAATATGTGTGGTTATTTTTACGACATTTCTTTTGAATTTAACGGAGGAAGCTCCGTTTTTAATGATCTTGTTTGAGAGTGTTTCTGCCTTTGGAACCGTCGGTCTTTCTATGGGGCTTACAGGGGATTTGAGTCTTATTGGGAAAATAACTATTATAGGCACCATGCTGATCGGTAAGCTCGGGCCGCTGACGTTTGCCTTTGCCTTTGCTAAACAATCGCCTGATCTTGTGAAACATCCGGAGGAAGATATTCTGACGGGTTAAACAGGAAAGAACGGAAGACTTATATAAGTTCTTCCGTTTTTTTTTAATATTAAAATCAACGATCGAACAGTCATCTTACGCCCTTCACAGGTGATTCAAAATAAAACTTGATGATAAGCTTCGTTCACGAGTTCGATATACCGGTTCCACACAAGAACTGCCACTGCAATGACCACTCCATTCGCCGAGAGTGTCCAAGAAAGGTACTTCTTTTTCTTCGGGTGGTTCCCCATCCATTTTTCACTGAACAGCAGATAATAAGAGGCGATGAAAAACGGGGCGATCAGTATTCCTGCAAGAAACCAACGATTAAATTGACTCATATAGGAACCTAAAACAGACAGGCTTTCCTGTTCCTCGCTTACATCAGAGTTGATGATCGGATTTGGTCCGTTTAAGCCATCGTACATAACCAATTGATTCTTTTCATTGACTTCATATTTCAAAAATTCGAAGTCCATCGCCAGTCCATAGATGGCAAGCATGGATAGGAGACTAATAGAAAAAGCGAGACCCCAAACCTTTTTCTTAGCCATGCTGATGCTCCTCTCCGTGGATTTATATACCTTTTATTATTCCAAATATAGGAAGAGTGTTCAACTGAAAGTCTGTATTTTTAACAAATAAAAAGCTGAAGAGTACGGCCTCTTCAGCTTTGAACATCTATGATTATTTATTAAGAGGGTAGGTAACTCCGGTAAGCTCTTCGGATATTTTCCACAATTGATCGGCGTCCATGACATCGTAGGACTTCGTAATTGGAGAGACGGCGACAGGACTACCTTTCATTTCCCATCTGCCTCCTGGGCCGAAGTATTCTCCCCCTTTTACATCAGCGTCTGTTGCCGCTCTTAACCCGGGAAGTGCTCCGTTTGTTGCCTCCTGCGTCATCGGTGCAAGCAAACGTCCCAGGATTTTGTAAAGGAATTTATCTTCAATGTGCCTCATGAGATTGGTGCTTGCAATACCGGGATGGGCGGCCGTTACGGTCATGTCTAAACCGTTCTCATCGATTTTCCGCTGCAGTTCTTGAGTGAATAATAGATTGGCAAGCTTAGACTGGGCATAAGCCTTCATTGGTGTGTAGCCTTTTCCACCTTCAAACATGAGGTTATCGAAATTCACTTTTCCAGATTTATGGGCATTGCTTGAGATATTGACGATTCTAGCGTTCGGCGTTTTCTTTAACGTCTCGAACAGCTGCCCTGTCAGTGCGAAATGCCCGAGGTGATTGATGCCCAGCTGCTGTTCAAAACCATCTTTTGTTTTTCCATAAGGGGTGGTCATCACACCAGCATTGTTAAGCAGAAGATCCAGTCTGTCATACTTTTCTTTAAAGGCATCTGTAAATGTCTTTATTGATTGTAAATCGCTTAAGTCTAGTGCCATGACGTCAATATCTGCGTTCGGGTTTTCTTTTTGAATGGACAGATAGGCTTCCTGTCCACGCTCCATCGACCTTGAGCCAAGAATGACGGTCGCTCCCCGTTTGGAAAGAACTTTCACTGACTCATATCCTAAACCGCTGTTCCCTCCAGTTACAATCACCGTTTGACCTTTCAAAGAAGGAATGTCTTCTTTACTCCACGCTTGTTCTTTCATCCTTATCACTCCTTATGACTTTCATAGTAAGAAATTTCCGCATGTATGTAAAAAGAATAACCTTCAGATGAGCACATAATAATTTTATGGAACCTCGTAACGTCCGATTTCGTCAAAGGTAATGAAAAAGGGGGGAGAACGTTTATGAATGAGGAACACATGAAGCGAAGAACAGATAAAGAGATGTTAGCCGACTTAATGGAATCCTATGGGGACATGGTCGTGAGAATTGCTTTTACATATGTGAAGGAGAAGCAACTAGCAGAGGATTTGGCGCAGGAAGTATTTATCCGCTGCTATCAACATTTACATACATTTGAACATCGATCGAGCTACAAGACTTGGGTGTATCGCATAACGGTCAATCATTGCAAAGACCACGTCAGAAGCTGGTCGTTTCGGAACCTGATTCCATTTGAACCGATGAAGATGGAAAAAGGAGAGGAAGCTAACAGTATTATTGAACAAGTGTTAAAAGAAGAGGAAAATGAGGTTCTTTTTCAAAAAGTGTTGAAACTTACCGTGAAGTTGAGAGAAGTCATCATCTTTTATTATTACGAAGAGTTATCGGTGGAGGAAGTCGCTGAGTTGTTAGAAATCAATGTGAATACAGTCAAAACAAGGCTGCACAGGGCGCGGAACAGTTTGAAAAGAATGTTGAAAGGAGGAGAGGCATTTGAGTAACCGATGGAAGTATCCTGAAAAGGTCCAGCAGATGAAGTTCAAAGAAGAGCATCAGAGCCAGGTGTTCCACCATTTGCAGAGTTCTACACCCCAACAGAAGAGAACAATCGGGCGTTTGTGGATGGCGGCTGCTGTCGTTGTTCTTTTGTTAGGTGGATTGTTGTTCACACCTGCGATGGAACACGTCGTTGCTAAAATTCCTTACATCAGTCAGTTTATCGAGCAGGAAGAAGATCGAATGGAACAGATGGAGACGTTTTTCAGTGAAGCCACTCAAACGGTTGAAAAAGAAGGATATCAGATCGGGAACATGCAGGTCAGCAGGGATGACAAGGAAGTGATTGTTGAACTGATCGAGATGGAGGATGGGAAACAGAAGGTCCAAACCATTGTTGAAGAACATTTAGAAAAGAACGGCTTTCATGACTATGAGGTCTCCGTGCAGCCTTTTGAAGAAAGAGTCCAGCAGTCGGATGTGACCGAAGAGGAAATGGAACAGTACTATAAAAATACGAAAGAGCTGGAAGAGAAGCTAACAACACGATTGAAAGAGGAAAATTTTGAGCTCATGTTCCCTGTCCAAGTCCAGATGAACCCGACTCGGGGAGTGTATATCAATGTGATCGTTCCAAAAACAGAAACGCGATTAAGCCTATTGGAAGAAATCATGTTGGAAGAAGGGCATGTATATAACGAAGAACCTGAACTTGATATTCGGCAAGTAGAAAAGAAAGCAAGGGAACAGGAAATTCGTTGGGGAGAAACGGGAGCTATCCATGATATTGCCCAGGCAATGATGGAGTCTGAACAATATCCAGTCACAGGCTTTGCTTTTTCTTTCCATCCGTATCCGCTGCAAATCAAAATTAAAACTTCCCTTGATCGTTCTGATAAAAGCTCGAAGGAGATTGCTGAAGAAATTAGAGAAGAGATTGACCTCTTTATTCAAACCGGAGAGAAAACCGCTCCGATTAGAGAAGATGAATATGAGGTTTATGTTCTTAGTAAGGACAAGAAGAACATCCAATGATACAGGCGTCACCATGATGGTGGCGTCTAATTATTGAAGGGATGGATACGTTTTGAAATAATAGAAAAAGGTAGTATTTTCCTAAGATCAGAACAAGAAAGGAGAGGTTCCATGCTTGCGAACATTTTATGGGGATTGTTTCTTGTTTTGTTCATTGCTTTTATGGTTTACATGGACCGGAGAAAGAGAAAAAAACGCAAAGGGCAGCCTCCCGTGCAAAAGACGGAACAGGAAAAAGAAGTGGAGCGCGCGGTGGCACGGGAAAAAGGCTGGCGTGGCGGACCAGGGGGAGGAGAAGGCATGTGATGATCGGAACGTCTATTTATATTAAAACAGTAGCAAATCTCGATGCCCGAGATTTGCTACTTTTTGAAGAGAAGAACCGCTCATTTTTTGAACAGTATTCTATGGGAAGGGCGGATGGCTTTTATACGGTGGAAGGACAGAGGGAGCGTATGGAAACCTTTAAAAAAGGAGCTGTCGAGGACACGGAGTACTTTTTCGGTATTTTTCATAAAGACACAGATGAGCTTATTGGAACAGTCCATCTGTTCCAAGTCCTCCGTGGTTCATTGCAAAGTGCGTTCATCGGTTATTTTCTCGATAAAGACTACAATGGAAGAGGCTTTACGACAGAGGCGGTAAGGCTTCTCGTTAATCATGCCTTTGTTGGTCTCCATTTACATAGGATTGAAGCAGGAGTCATGCCTCATAATAAAGCATCCATCCGTGTGTTAGAAAAAGCAGGTTTTCATAAAGAAGGAATGGCGAGAAAGAATGTGAAAATCAATGGAAAGTGGGAGGATCATCAAGTTCTTGCAATCATTAATCCGGATGATGAATAGAAAAAAGCCCTCATAATAAGGAGGGCTTTGGACATTAGGCCTGTTCCGGTTTATTTTCGGTTACATAGGTACCAGCAAGGAAGTCGTGTATCGCTCGCTTATCCTTGCGTGCCCCGACCATAACGGCACTGACGACCAAGGCGATGCCAAACGTGAAGGAATAGATCATGCCTCCGACGACTTCTCTCAGAAGCATAGTTCCGATATGTACGTTTTTACTAGCATCCACACGGACAATCCGATTGTCGGCCGCCCGTTTTCCAAGGGTATATCCGGACCATAGGACAGGTAAGCCTACAACGTAAGCAATGCCAACGATATCCACCCATGTTAATCCTTGATAGAAGAAATCTCCATAAAAGAGATAGAAAAGAATACCTAAAGTTACGGTGATGAGAATTCCGTCAATGACTCTTGCAAAAACACGGACCCATAGACCTGCAGGGTTCTGAATGTTCATTCCTAAACCTCCTAACAAAACGACATGCCCTCCCACTGTAACATAGGCTGAAGCTACGGCTCTAGAAGAATTATGAAACTTATCCTGATGGCTTTACGTACATGTAATAAGACGAAAAGGAGGGTTTCGCACATGTGGTTTTTTCTCGGCCTTGTCGGTTTGTTGGTTGTGCCACTATTGTACGGATTTTTGCGCGATGCTTTCGGATGGAACAGGAACAAATTTTACGGAGATGAAATGAATAAACAAAAGCGTACTTCTGTTGAAAAACGGTATGATAAAGCAGAAATTCGGAAGGGAAAAGTTCATCAGCAAGCTAGAAATCAGGGTAACCACGGAGGGTTCGGAGGGTTTCATTAAAAAAATCGAAACCTTGCTGAAAGATGAAGGTTATAAGAAGCCAGCAGGAGTGCTGGCTTTTTTCATGGTAATGATTGTTTTTTCTAAACTTGGAAGATTGTATTTGTATGGATAGGAAGGGGAAGAAATAGAAAAAGAGAGTTGGCTTCGGTGCACTATGGAACTGAAGTAAAGAGAGTAAATCAACGAGTATCACGGGGTTGGAAGCGATCACCAGGCTCAGCAAAAATCAACCACAACAATGATTTTCTCCTTCAACAATATAACGTACTTTTTTTTACAGGTTCTTGTTTTGTCCTACATAGTTCAAGGGAGCATTGGAAACTATATTTTTCAAAATATTACGTTTAGATGACAAGCGAAACCGAAACACAAATACTGAAAGCATTTTTAACCTTAAGGAGGGTCCATGGATGAACAAAAAGAAGATTTTGGCACCTGTACTCGCTTTAGGGATGACGCTTGGGGCTGGAGCTTATAGTGTTTCGGCGGAAACTTATCAAGTGACCTTCGAAAAAGGGGACACGCTTTGGAGCCTGGCAGAACAATATGATGATGTGACCGTTGATGATTTATACAAATGGAATCCAGGGATTGATGCAGACATCATTCAACCAGGGTCTCGAATTACAGTGAAAACAGAGGAAACATTTGATGAAGATGATTATCCGAATGAAGAATTTCATACCGTTACACCGGGAAGTACGTTGTACAGCATCGCAAATCTTCATGAAGGGGTGACACTCACAGAACTGTTTGAATTAAATCCAGGCATCGACCCATGGAACTTGCAACCAGGTCAGGAAGTCCGGGTTTCACCGGCTGAAGATGTGAATGTCCACTACCATACGATCGCTCCTTACGATACTCTATATGGAATAGCTGGTATCCACCAGGGCGTAACCGTGGAGGATTTGTACGAATTGAATCCTGGAATTGATGCGAGAAATCTCCAAATCGGTTCAACCATCCGTGTGAAATAAAGGAGAAAGCCCGGGACTTCCGTGGGAGCCCCGGGTTTGGTACTTAAAGGAAAGGTCGGAGAGGAAATTACAGCCGGAATCGATCGGTTTGATGTCAGTTGGGCGAAAGATTTTCAAGAGAAAGGCGGCAGGTTCATGCTTCTTTTGGAAAATATCCCGGAGACTGATTTCCTAACACCAGTGGTGGCTGCAAATGGGATGGTCCAATTAATGGGTGACTCGGTTCAAGATGAGGGTGAAGACAAAACTTTCTATACTGAATTTATGAAGGAACATCCATCTAAAGAAAAGAGAACTCCCGTGTCTGAAGACTCTACTTCTTCTACAAGCATCCTTTTCCTCGTAGGTGCGGTCAATCTTGGAGGTGTGTTTTTCCTCCAAAGAAGAAACGTAGGGAGTGTGTTTCATAAGAAATAAAATATTCAGAAAAACGTTGACATCTTCTTCCTTTCCGCGTAACATAATCCTAACTTTAATACCTACGGCAATGACAGAAACCCAGTAGTGAAGAGATCCCTGTCGTCAGAGAGTCGACGGTTGCTGCGAGTCGATACACACCTCTTCATGAATTACCTTCTGGAGCTTCTTTTACGAAAACTCATGTGAGTAGTGGAAGACGGTAAATCCGTTATCTTTTTGAGGGGAGGATGAAGACATTCATCTTCAACTTGGGTGGTAACGCGTGTAGAAGACACGTCCCATGATGGGGCGTGTCTTTTTTATATTCTAAAAAATGGAGGGCTGTAAGATGATCGAACAATTGAATGATGTGCAAAAAAGAGAACTGGAAAAGCAATGGGAGGTTCTATCTTATGGTGTCTCCTCGATCATTCCGGAAGATGAGTTCAAAGAGAAAATTGCGAAGTCGATTAAAAATGAGAAGCCACTGAAAGTGAAGTTGGGGCTCGATCCGACTGCTCCTGATGTCCACCTCGGCCATACGGTTGTGTTGAATAAATTGAAACAGTTTCAGGAATTCGGGCACACAGTTCAGCTGATCATCGGCGATTTCACAGGGAAGATTGGTGATCCGACGGGTAAGTCAATCGCCCGTACCGCTTTGACGGATGAAGAAGTGGAGCACAATGCAAAAACTTACTTTGAACAGTTCGGCAAAGTGATCGACATGGAAAAAGTAGAGCTCCATTACAACTCGAAATGGCTTTCCAAAGTTGGGTTCTCAGAAGTGTTGAAACTGGCGAGTACGGTGACGGTGGCAAGGATGCTCGAGCGCAATGACTTTCATAACCGGTACGAAGCGAATAAGCCGATCTACCTTCATGAGTTTTTCTACCCCGTCATGCAAGGATATGATTCGTATGCTTTGGAGTCAGACATCGAACTCGGAGGGACCGATCAAGAATTCAATGTATTGTTCGGAAGGCAAGTTCAGGAGCACTACGGCAGGGAAAAGCAAGTCGTCCTGCTGATGCCTTTGATTGAAGGGCTTGACGGTGTGGAGAAAATGTCGAAGTCGAAAGGCAATTACATCGGTGTGGATGAGCGGCCGCAGGACATTTTTGGAAAAACGATGTCGATTCCTGATGCGTTGCTCATGAAATATTTTGAACTCGTATCTCCGTTATCCATAGAAGAAGTGCAGGAAGTGAAACGGAAGCTTGATGAAGGTACGCTTCACCCGCGGGATGCCAAAATGAAGCTTGCCGCTTCTTTTGTCGAAATGCTTCATGGAAAAGAGGCAGCTCGTCAAAGCCGAGAACAGTTCATCAATGTTTTTCAGAAAAAAGCGATGCCGGATGAGATTCCTGAAGTGATGTGGAAAGGAGAAGAGGAGCTTCTCATTGTCGACCTCGTCAAGGAACTCGGACTTTTACCTTCCAAGAGTGAAGGGAGAAGGATGATCAAAAATGGCGGGGTCCGGATCGACCAGGAGAAAGTGACGGATGTCAATCAAACGGTGCAAGTGACAGACGGGGTAGTGGTTCAAGTCGGGAAACGGAAGTTTGTACGGCTAAGAAGTTCATCCTGATTGGAGAAGAAAAGGGGAAATGAAGCGATGGAAAGAGAAGCATTTATAGAAAAAGCAACCGAACATATGAGAGAGACCTATAAGTGTCATACCGTATTCTTGTACGGTTCCTATCAAACCGGGGACTCTACGAATGAAAGTGATGTCGATTTGATTGGTTTTTCCGATGAGCTGGAAACACAGAATAAAGTGGAAACGTTCAGTGGCAAGCTTTTGGATGTGTGGGTCCACAAGACGGATGATATGAAAGAGCCGGCCAACTTTTTGAAAGTCCATCGTGCCGAGGTCCTCGTCGATGATCATGACCTTGCCCAAAAATGGATGACAGAGATTGATTCTATTTTCAACGAGGGACCGTCGTCTTTGCAGCCGAAGGAGAAGCAGTTTTTGAAAGATTGGCTGATTAAGATGAAAATACGCTCGAGAAAAGGGGATATGGAGGGCCGCTATCGCTTTCACTGGCTAGTGAAGGAAAGTCTTGAAATTTATTTTGAGATGATCGGACGCTGGTACCTCGGTCCGAAAAAGTCGCTGAACTGGTTACGTGAGCACGATGTGGAAGGGTACCGGATTTACGATAAGCTGCTGGAAGGGCCGGGGGATCGCAGACGGCTGGATGCCTGGATTGATCATTTGCAGAAGCTTTAAGTCAATCGTTGGAATATCGGCCAAAATGAAATTTTATCGGCTGAATTGAAAATATATCAATTAAAATCTAAAGATATCAACCAAATGAAGAATATATCAATTAATCAAGGGAGGAAGGGGGATTTTATGAATCAAATCCAGTTCTTGTTGGATGAAGGAGAGAGCGAGAAAGCTAGAGTTGAAGCATTGAACCACTTGAAACGGGACGAGGAAAACGCAGATTTGAATTATTTGTGTGCGGTATCGCATGATGCGCAAGGGATGGAGCGGGAAGCCATCCCCTTTTATGAAAAAGCCATTGACCATGGAATACAAGGCGACCGTAGAACTCAGACCTATATTCAGTGGGGAAGCAGTCTAAGGTGCATCGGGAAGTATCATGAAGCGAGGGAGGTCCTGGAAAAGGGAGCGCAGGAATTTCCAGGGAATCCCGCGATTCAGGTGTTTCACGCGATGACCTTATACAACTTGAAGCAGTCCCCCCAAGCGGTGGAACAATTGCTGGCGGTGCTGGGTTCTCATGCAGACAGTCCCTGGATTGAAAAGTATAAAAAAGCCATTTCCTTTTATGCGGCTCAACTAGATCAAACTTGGTAGGGGTTTCTTTTCATGGACTTGCTGCCAGCCTCTTATTTGGTTGAGTAGCTTTGTACCACTGCCAACAAAGGATGAAAATAAGAATGGCATCGATCGCATCGCCCCCGTAGTACATAAGCATGGATCCTGCCTCTGCCTGGCTTTGACTGACTCCTTCTGGCGGGGAGGCATACAAGTATTTCGACAGGATTCCGTGTCCTGCAAGAGCGAAGATGAATACGATTGCCCGATACAAATAACTGTAGCGGTGAGCGACAGGGTCAATGTAAATCATAGCCATTGTAAAAAGGTAACCGGCCAGGAAGACGTGCAGATGGACGAGAATGTGAATCCATAGGTTGTCGTGCATCATGTGATATAAATCTGTTGTGTAAAGCACCCACAACCCACCGATGTTGAGAATGGAAGCTGTGATCGGATGACTGATGACACGCACATAAGAACTTCTCAGGAGAGAAGATATCTTTTTGGCAGCAGAAACGGGAAGTGTTCTTAACAACAGGGTCATCGGTGCAGCAAGAACGAGCAGGAGTGGGGCGAGCATGCCTAAAAGCAGATGCCCCATCATATGGGCGCGAAAGTCGATGCGCGCTTGGTCTGCTAGCGGGCCGATGACAGCTATACCTGCACATAACACTCCGATAAACCAAAGAACATAACGCCAAACCGGCCATTTCTGCAGATGACGGGAACGATTAGAAACGATGCCTGCTCCTATGTACAAAAGGATGGCCACTAGAAAAGGGAACGACAGGATCACGTCAAAAAGGAGTCCGCCCCCATTTGCATGTTGCTCATGCATGGGAAGGAGCTCCTTTTTTGCTGGTACGTTTAAGAAGGAGTAGACCTGCAGCAATCATAAGCACAGCGGATATGTTCCACACAAGGTCGTAAGGGATCACATTTTCCACATAACGGATCTGGTGCAGGCGCATCAGTTTATGTTGAATGATTCCGTCATACAACTGGAAAGACCCTGCTCCAAGCAGAACGCCGCCCCACCAACGTTTCAGTGATAAGCCATTCCTCCGTTTTAGATCGGCAAAAAGAAACAGACCGCCAATGGTTGCGAACCAACTGAACGCGTGGAACAATCCGTCTGAAATCAGTCCGATGTCTGTAGTGGATTGATCATAAAAATGGTGCCATCTAAGCAGTTGGTGGAAAATCGTTTCGTCTATAAATGCAGCAAGGCCGATTCCGAACAAGACTCCGGACCATAGGTTCCGTTTTGAGTGATGATTACGTTCAGAATGAAGGGACTTTGAACCCATAGAGAAACCTCCCATTCTTCAAAATTCTTCCTATGTTGTACCCACCACTAAAAAAATACAAACGTTTCTGGCTTTAAAAAGGACTTTTGACGGGATGGTGATGACAAGATCAAAGTCCGCGCATTTCTTTATACTCATCCTTTAGTAAATCCGTCATGGTTCCTTGATGAAAATACAATTGCCAGCGCTCATCGATCTTTTTCCAAATGGAGCTGCGGAGTGTGTTTCTGTTTCTTGTTGTGTCCGTGACATAATACGTTGCGAGGACCGTATCCTCTGATAAAGGCTGAATTTCATAATGATCGAGAGCCATCTCAGTCAGGAGGACGCCCTGCTCCAGGCAGAACTTTTTATCATAAGGAACGCCGGAACTTCCGATCTCCCAGAAGTCATCGGCCAATATGTAATCCAGCCCTTCTGTGGATTTGCGAGTGCTTAACTGTAGGTGGTGGGTTTCCAGTGCTTTCAATTTTTCCTTCAGCGACATATGTATTCTCCTTTGTGTTAAAATTTTCTATGGGAATATTATACTTTGATTCTACCATGAGGAGATGAAGCGATGTCGGTCCATGTGAAAAGAAACGACTAGTGAAATTAAGGAAGAGGGACCAATGACATATCCAACGGTTATTGCAGTAGCTGCCGTTTCGGGTGGCGGGAAGACGACGATTACGAAAAAGCTTCGGGAGCGCTTGTCTGGATCTGAAGCGCTTTTCTTTGATGCGTATGAATTTGAGGGTGCACCGGAATACATCACCGAGTGGGTGGAAGTTGGACCGGACTATCAACAATGGGAACTGGATCCGCTGATTGAGGATATTCAATCAGCACAAAATGCTTCTTTTCTCATCCTCGATTACCCATTTTCTTATAAGCATGAGAAAGTGAAGCCTTGGATTGACTATTCGGTTTATATTGATACACCTCTGGATATCGCTATGGCAAGGCGTTTGCTTCGTGATGAGGTAGGGCCAGGCGTAAAGGAAGAGTTGACTCATTATTTGCATGCTGGAAGAAATGCTTATTTAGAAATGCTCCAGTCCATTAAACCCGATGCCGATCTTGTCGTCGATGGAACGCTGAGCGTGGAGAACATCGTGGAGCATATTATCAAGAATCTTTCCTCCGAACATCATTAGAGATTTTCTTTTGTGATAGAAGATCCATCACCAGAAGCCACACGAATCCGATGAAAAACCCACCGAGCACATCGCTTATATAATGAGCGCCGAGATGGACGCGGGACCACCCAACCATTC
Organism: Halobacillus aidingensis; assembly: GCF_900104185.1. Classification (GTDB taxonomy): domain Bacteria; phylum Bacillota; class Bacilli; order Bacillales; family Halobacillaceae; genus Halobacillus; species Halobacillus aidingensis. The sequence continues at coordinate 90,015 of NZ_FNIZ01000002.1, forward strand.
CAACCACAAGAAAGCCACCTAACATAAAAATCCCCCGTCCTGTACGTTTCAAGTAAACGGAGAAGAGGATAAAAAGGGATCCTGTCAGGAAGACCGCATAGATCATATGAGCACTCGGGAAAGCACCCCCATTGACTGATACAAAAGAATCGACAAGAGGGCGCTCTCGACTGAAGAAATCTTTCAAACCTGCACTGATGAACTTGCTACATGCGGCTCCTAAAAGGATGAAAAAGCTGGTTCGGTATTTGTTCAAATAAATAAAAATAAAAGAAACGATAAAGCCTGTAGTGAGGCAAACCTTGTAGCTGGTTACTGTAGAGAAGAAACGAGCGATTTGGATGGTGGTTTGGTCGTCTGAGTCTGCTGTAGTCTTCATTCCCCATTCATCCATAGTTGTGAGGAAGGGGGGTGTTGTCATCACTCCCAAGCTGAACAATACGAAAAGGAAAAGGTTCAAAGCCAATAGCCATTGGAGACGTCTGTGCATTTCGGAACCTCCTTTTCTTTTTATTATTGAGAAGGTGGAAAAAAACTATGCTCTTGTATATGGAGGGAAGCAAGTGAAGGAAAAGGTCATCCAGCAGGAAAATCCATTTTTCATATATTTGTTCTTCTTCGTTTTATCATGGATGAGTCTGAAGAAAAGTGTATGTATAGAAATGAAAAGACGAGAGTGGAAGGAACGATACGAAGTTTATTCAGATCATAAAGATGGACTGTAAAGGGGAGGGAGCAAAGAATGCGATCAGATAAGGAAATGATGGATCTGATTTTGACTGTCGCCGAGAAGGATGAGCGGATCCGTGCGGCGTACATGAACGGGTCACGAACGAATCCCACATTAAAAGAAGATCTTTTTCAGGATTATGACATCGTCTACGTTGTGACGGAAACAGCTTCTTTTTTGGAAGATAAGCAATGGGTGGATGTGTTCGGTGAAAGGCTGATGATGCAGGAACCGGATAAAAATGATCAGGGCAAAGATGGCGAGTTTGCGGACTTTTATGGCTATTTGATGCTATTTACGGATGGTAACCGGATCGATTTACATATAGAAACCATTCCGCATATGCAGGAACACTACGGGGACGACAAGCTGACCGTCCCTTTGATGGACAAGGATGACTGTCTGCCTGAAATTCCTGATGCGACAGATGAAGATTATCATGTGCAAAAGCCGAAGGAAGAGGAGTATCTCGCTCGCTGCAACAACTTCTGGTGGTGTCAGCAGAACGTTGCGAAAAGCTTGTGGCGCGATGAAGTGCCGTATGCGCAGTTCATGCTGGAATGTGTGATTCGTAGAGACTTAGATCAGATGGTTTCCTGGTGGATTGGCACAAAGACGGATTTTCAAGTTTCGACAGGGAAGATCGGGAATTATTTTAAAAAGTTTCTGCCGGATGAGTATTGGACGATGTATGAAGCGACCTATGCGGACGGTGACGCGGAACATATTTGGGATGCACTGTTTGTTGCCGGTGATTTGTTCCGGACACTGGCTGGACATGTAGCGGATGAATTCTCTTTTACATATCAATGGGATGAGGATGAAAACATGACGTTTTATTTGAGACAGGTGAGGAAGTTATCTTCATCGGCCGACCGTATTTTTTAATGGGATTGTGTCCTTGATGCATGTAAACAATGGAGAAAGGAGCCCATGTTATGAAGTATCCTAAGGTTATTTTGTTTTTGTTGACCGCTTTGATATTGACAGGGTGTTTTGGGCAGAAGACCTTGCACTTTCAAGAAGAAAGCGAAGAATGGCAGGTCGAATATATCGCGGATGTAAAATCAGAAGACAGTGAATCGACAAGTCTTCATATCACCTATGTAGGTGAAGAGAAAGCTCCGGAACATATCAATTACATCCTGGACAGTCCTACCGGCAGTGGAGAGGGAGACTACGTTCTGTTGAATGATGGGATGGTCCAACAAATGGGGAACTTCTGCTCCGGCTGCGCGGTGACAAAGGAAAATCATGAGATCCAGGTGACCATTGAATGGGGCGAAAGGGAAGAAACGTTTGACTTGGAGTACGTTAAATAATGGTAGAAGAACGAAAGAGGGGAGTTCTGAAGTGGAGAGTGCAGGCAGTTTCATTATCGGTGATATGATCGCTCAACTTTTATTTTTTGTATTGTTAATCGGAGTGATTATAGGAACGGTATCGATCATCATTTCGGTAAAAAGAAAGAAGAGTCAGCTGGACAGAGTGGAAGCGAAAGTGGATCGAATTCTTGAACGGGAGAAGAGGTGATGTGTGATTTTATGATTTTAGAGAAGGGACCTTTACGGTTGTCCTTCTCTTTTTTAATTTCTTAGTGAAAAATTAACCTCCTCAGGAGAGAGGAGGGACTCACGAAAGATGACTGTCGAATTTCAAAGAAAAGTCTACAAGGATACAAAGTTCAAGGCATGACTTTACTGATTTCAACTAGGACGTAGGGTAAGAGGTGCATCTATTCACTTATTATGACTCAAATTTAATGAAGAAAAATTTAGGAAACCGATTGATTCAATTTTTCTACCATTTTAACTAGTTGTAAATGTCATCTCAATGATTGTAAAACAATGTTTAACCATTGATAGATCAACATTTTTGAAATCGGATACATGAAAAATGAGGGAGTGTGATCTTTCCTTATGAACGGGGAGAATAGATCCCTATAAATTTTTAAACTCCTTCATATGGCCAGTTTTAAACCAAACCCTAAGCTTCATTTATATGGGTTAATTTTACATTGTATCTATGTATTTCCTCTCATTTTGGAAAACATTGTAACCCTTTCCAACTTTAAAGTGAAACGTTACCAATGTATACTTCATAAGCTATTTGTGACTTTTTACCCTTAAAGAGATGACGGGAAATCTTCCGTTGACCAGTGCTTTCAGCTTCCTTAGAGTTAAGGTGTGTTCCGGAGCACACCCCAACTACAAATTATCGGGAGGTTAAGTAATGAAGACTAAGCAATCATCTATTTTATCCAAACTAGCCCTAACAGCACTTGTAGTGTCCAGTGCTTTCACAGCATTTCCTGTAGCTTCTTCAGCACAAGCAGCGGAGGATACTCCAACGTGGTCCCGTGAGGATGCTTCAAACTTTACGTTGACAGACGAAAACACGGCACCGAACATCGATTCTTTCACAGATGTGGCCCCGGATTACTGGGTATGGGACACATGGCCGCTTCGTGATCGCGATGGTTCTCTGGCTAAGATCAATGGCCGTTATGTCCAGTTCGCTCTTACTGCAAGCAAAGAGTACACATGGGCCGGCCGTCATGACCATGCCGTTATCCGTACTTTCTATTCTAAGAATGGTAAAGATTGGGAAATGGGAACGGTTCCTTATGATGAAGATAAAGCACTTGGTTTCCGCCAATGGGCTGGATCTGCGATGATCGACGAAAATGATAAAATCCACTTGTTCTATACAGCGGCCGGTCGGAAGGATGAGGGTCCTACATTCGAACAGCGTCTAGCGAAAACGACATTCGAAATGGATTATGACAACAAAGAAGGATTCCAAGTAAAGAACAATGGAGAGCACCAAATCCTTGCAGAAGCTGATGGCGTTTATTACGAAACACAAGCACAGAAAACGGGAGATATCATTTATTCCTTCCGTGATCCTTGGTTCTTCCAGCACCCGGAAACAGGCGAGGAATACTTAATCTTTGAAGGTAATACTGGCGGCACAGATAAGACACTGGAGGCCGATAACATAGGTAACGTTGATGGTCCAATTCCAGCTGGTGCAGAAGATTACAACGGAAACGTTGGTATTGCGAAAGCAGAAAACGATGATCTGACAGAGTTTGAACTTATGCCACCACTTCTTGAAGCTGACGGTGTAAACCAACAGCTTGAACGTCCGCACGTTGTGCAGAAAGGTGACGACTATTATTTGTTCACCATTTCTCACCAGTTCACGTTCGCTCCCGGCCTGGAAGGTCCAGACGGGCTTTATGGCTTCCATGCCAACTCTCTATTCGGTGATTATGAGCCGATGAACGGTACAGGTCTTGTGGTTGCGAACCCTGAAGAAGATCCATTCCAGGCATACTCTTGGGCGGTTCTTCCACATGGACAAGTCATCAGTTTTGTCAACGAATTTTATGACGAAAATGGCGACTTCCAGTTTGGCGGATCTTTTGCGCCGACGTTGAAGCTGAAGCTTAAAGATGACACTTCTGAAATCAAGGGTGTTATGGGTGAAGGCGAAATTCACGGATAATGTTGGAATAAGAAGCTAGCTGTGATCGGCTAGCTTCTCTTTCTTAACAAGCATCTATTGTAATCTTTTTGTAATAAAAAGGAGGAAGAACAGATGAACACTAAGAAATTTATGGCCCGCAATGTATTGCTGACAACTGCGATTGTATCGACGTTATCCTTCGGGTTTTCTTCAGCTGCATCTGCTGAAACAGCCGGTACATCCAACTGGACGATTGAAGATGCATCCAAGATCGAACGTACGGATGATACAACAGCTCCCTATATTGAACCAGATTTTGAAAAAATGGCACCTGAACTGCACGTATGGGACACATGGCCGCTTCGCGAAAAAGATGGTTCTATCGCTAAAGTAAATGGCTATTATGTGATTTTCTCATTAACGGCCGACTCTGACTTGCTTCCTGGTAAGCGTCACGACGTAGCGACAATTCGTTACTTCTACTCGAAAGACGGCAAGAGCTGGGAGCTTGGCGGTAAAGCTTTTGATACAAAGCAGGCTTATGGTTCCAGACAGTGGGCTGGTTCTGCAATGATTGAAGACGGGAAGCTGAACCTTTTCTATACAGCAACTGGACGTAAAGGAGAGGAAAGCGTCACCTACGAACAGCGCTTAGCGCTTGCAACAGGCGACGTGGAAGCGAATGGGAAAGGAATCTCTTTCTCTAACTTCGACCACTCGATCATCCTTGAACCGGAAGGTAAGTACTATCAGACCGAAGAGCAGGCGGAAGCCGGAGACATCGCCTACACGTTCCGTGACCCTTGGTTCTTCGAAGATCCGAAAACAGGAAAAGACTACATTTTATTTGAAGGAAACTCTGCAGGTACACCATCAGAACGAACGCTCGACCGAGCTTATATCGGCAGCGAAGACTTCCAAAGCTCCTTCGATTTTGTAAATGAAGACTTTGCAAAACTGTTCAACGGCGCGATTGGAATCGCAGAAGCGACCAATGACAGCTACACAGAATTTGAAGCAATGGAGCCCCTTCTTGAAGCGAACTACGTGAACCAGGAGCTTGAGCGTCCACATATCGTGACCAAAGGCAACCAGTACTACTTGTTCACAAACACCCACGAGCACAAATTCGGTCCTGACTTGTCTGCTCCGGATGGGTTGTACGGCTTTTCATCTGATCAGCTTACATCAGGCTATGAGCCACTGAACGACAGCGGCCTTGTCCTTGCCAACCCAGAAAACCATGCCTACCAAGCGTATTCCTGGATGGTGCTTCCGAACGGGAAAGTAATCAGTTTCTATAATTTCCATGACTTAGATGGCAAGAACATTGCTGATCTCGGTGGTACATCTCCAGAGTACCAAATGTCTCATTTTGGCGGTACTTTAGCGCCAACGTTGAAAATTGCTCTTCAAAATGACCGCACGAAAGTGGTTAACGAACAAGCTCCAGGCAAAATTAAATAAACGATTAAAACCTGAATCCTGCCTCGGATTCAGGTTTTTTTGGGGTGGAAATAAAAAAGGCTGAAAGGATCCATCATACTTGGCTAAGGAAGAATCCCGAATTAGAAGAAGTCCTGTCCTCTCTATTCCTTCTTGAGTATTATTGAATAACGAACATATGAGAACCTTGATTACTTGAACGGTCTATTTAAAAGTATCCAATAAAAAATCAGCTTCCCTCGTTAAGGAAAGCTGATTTTTTATATCTTCGTCAAACGTACATCTTTTCTATTTCTCGTATCACTTGGTTTAGTGCAGAGAAGTCATCAATGACATGATCCGCTTTGGCGAGCTCGTCTTCTTGAGCAAAATCAAACCGGCAGCCTACAGAAGTCAAACCATTTTTCTTAGCGGCATGAATGTCGGATAAGCGGTCTCCGACGACAATTCCCTGCTCAAAGTTGTATTTTTCCTTAATGGCCGCCACCAAATCTGTTTTGTCCAACGAGTCGATCTGCTCGATACTGAACGTTTCTGTCACCCATCGGTCCAGACGATAGTATTCGACGATGGCACGTAAATAATCAATCAGACCGTTGCTTGCTATGTATAGAGAGTGGCCTTCTTTATGCAAAGCTTCCAGGACTTCTTCCACCTGTGGGTAGAGCGCGCCTTTCCCTTTTTGAATATTGATGATGAGTTTTTCTAAGAAATATGCATCGATTTCTTTCCTTTGATGATCCGAGTGGTTAGGGAGTAACGTTTTCCACACCGTTGGCAGCGGTACCCCCATGATTTCTCTGTATTTTTGCAGCGGGGTCTCTTCGTGCCATTCGCCTCTGTCTTTCAGGTGGTTGAAGGTCTCTTCTAAAGAAACCTCAAGAATTCGTTCGGTTTGGAACAGTGTTCCGTCCATATCGAAGATCAGTCCTTTTGACAATGGACTCACTCCTTCCTTCAATTTGTATCTGACATTTGTTATTATACTAAAAATTGATACAATTTTGAAAAGCGGTTATTGTTTAATGACACATGTACGATTAATCACTTCCTATTTAGGAGAATGGACATGAAACAACCACGATATAAATTGAGCACCATCATTATCTTCTTCGTTCTACTTGTTGTGTTTTTTTCTTTGTTAATCACAGATTTGTTGATTACAGAAAATACGAGTGATGAGATTCGTGGACAGCTGGAAGAGAAAGCATTGATTATTTCACGGACGGTCGCTGAATCACAAATTGTTCAACAAGAGTTGGAAAGTGAAGAAATTCAAGGGACGATCCAGGACTATGCCATGAGTATTCAAGAGGCGAGTGACGTCCTGTTCGTCGTCGTTATGAATATGGAGGGAATCCGTCAATCCCATCCAGACCCCGGGCGGATTGGTCAAGCATTTGTAGGGGGAGATGAAAAACGAGTGCTGAACGGCGAAGAGTATATTTCCATTTCGGAAGGAACGCTTGGACATTCTGTGCGTGCGTTCACCCCGATCTATGGAAGGGATGGGGAGCAAATGGGAGCGGTCGCTACAGGGCTTTCCTTAGATGCCGTGGAAGCTGCATTGGAGAAGAACCATCAAAACATTTTAATCGGATCCTTGATCGGAAGCCTCGTAGGTGTCATTGGTGCGTTTCTTCTGGCCCGCTACATCAAGAAGAGCCTGTTTGGGCTGGAGCCGGCAGCGATTGCGAAGATTTATGAGGAACGAAACCGGATGTTTCATTCGGTGAGAGAAGGGGTCATTGCGGTAGATGAGGAGGCTCGCATTACATTTATCAACCATTCAGCCAAGGAAATCTTTCAAAAAGCAGGCATCTATGAAAAGGAACCGGTGGGACTTGCGATTGCTGAATATCTTCCTGATTCGAAGCTCGATCGTGTCTTACAAACGGGGGAGGCTGAAGTGGATGAAGAGCAGAACATTCAAGGGTCTTCCATTATCGTGAACCGGGTTCCTTTGATTGTGAATGGAGCTGTTGTAGGGGCGATTTCGACTTTCCGGGATAAGACAGAGGTGAATCGACTGGCTGAACAGCTGACCGGTGTACGTTTGTATGCGGAATCTCTTCGGGCCCAGTCTCATGAGTTCAAGAACAAACTGCATGTGCTGCTTGGTATGATTGAAATGAAATCTTATCAGGAGGTCCATACATACATTAAACAATTAGTCGACCATCAAGTTCGTGAGACCACTTCGTTGACGGATAAAATTAAAGATCCTGCTTTGGCTGGATTTATGATTGGGAAGCGCAGTTATGCAAGGGAACAACAAGTCGATTTGACCGTTCAATGTGAGACGATCATTCCCCCGGCAAAGGATCCAAACGTAACCCATGAACTGATTACCATTATAGGAAATCTAGTAAATAATGCGATTGAGAGTTTCCATACGGAAGAAGGAAAAAAAGTTTCTGTTGACCTATCATATGTGGATGATTTGTTAAGCATGGACATAAGCGATAACGGGAGTGGGATTGAAGAGCGATTTAAAGAAGAAATGTTCAGGAAGGGGGTTTCAACGAAAGGTGACAATCGTGGGTATGGTTTACATTTGGTGAAAACGAGTGTGGAGGCATTGGAAGGTTCATTGGAGATCGAGTCGAATGGGCAGAATGGAACCTCTGTGAGTGTCATCATCCCATTTGAATTGAAGGAGGATGTGGAATGATTCGCGTACTAATCGTAGAAGACGACCCCATGGTGGCTGAATTGAATCGCAAATATTTGAATCAGCTTCAGGGGTTTCAGTTGATCGCAACAGCCGCTAACACGGAGGAAGCTCATGACTGGCTGAACCGGGCTGCCATTGATCTCGTGTTATTGGATGTTTATATGCCTGGGGAAAATGGTTTGCAATGGTTGAAAGAGCTTAGAAATAGGGAAGATGATTTGGATGTGATCTTGATTACGGCCGCTTCTGAGAAGGAGAAGATCCAACAATCCCTTCGTCTCGGGGTGGTGGATTATTTGGTCAAACCCTTTGAATTCAATCGCTTTCAAGACGCTTTACTTTACTATCAAAAAAATACTTCTATATTAAAAGATAAGCAGAAAGTGAACCAAGGGGAGCTTGATCAGATTTTCCGTAAGAATGAATATCCAAAGGATAAAAACATTCCATTACCGAAAGGATTAACGAAAAATACTTTGGAGCATATTATTGAGGTCATTAAGAAGAAAGAGGGGACGGCATTTTCTACAGATGACATCGCTCAAGAAACGGGGATATCCAGGGTGTCGGTGAGGAAATATTTAAAGTTTTTAACATCCGAGGACATCCTTGAAGAAACGCTGATCTATGGAGTAGGGCGCCCTGTCTATCAATATCATATCAATGGATCGAGAGCCCTTCATTCCACATTCTATCTATGAAAAAAAGCAGTCTTCTCAGGCTGCTTTTTTTAATTACAATAAAATCATTATTTTCATATGGTAGGCATGGTCTTTGATTATTCCTATGATGGAACCATCATTTGAAAGCGATTTCTCGTAAATGGAGGGAATGAATATGCACAAAGATAATAGAAAGAGAGAAACACTAGATTTGCACCGAGCTTATCGTGGGAAAATCGAAATCAGCAGCAAGTTACCGGTGGATTCAGAAGAAGAGTTAAGTCTTGTCTATACACCGGGGGTGGCTGAGATCAGTAAAGCCATTGAAGAAAATCCGGATGTAGCAGATGAGTTGACGTCCAAAGGGAACATGGTGGCGATTGTGACAGATGGAACGGCTGTATTAGGACTGGGAAATGTAGGCCCTAAAGCTGCTCTCCCCGTCATGGAAGGTAAAAGTTTGTTGTTCAAAAAATTCGCGGGCATTGATGCATTTCCTATATGCCTGAATACACAAGACCCTGAAGAAATCATTTCAATCGTCAAAGCTCTGGCTCCTACTTTCTCTGGCATAAATCTTGAAGATATTTCAGCTCCAAGATGCTTTGAGATCGAAGCAAGGTTGAAAGAAGAGTTGGATATTCCTGTTTTTCATGATGATCAGCATGGGACGGCCATTGTCGTCTTAGCGGCATTGCTAAATGCATTGAAAGTGGTTAAGAAAACGAAACAAAAAGCGAGAGTCGTCATCAATGGAGCAGGTGCTGCAGGCATTGCCATCGCTGAATTGCTTTTATATGCCGGTTTTTCTGATATCACCCTTGTCAGCCTTGAAGGTACTTTAAGAAAAGGAGAAGCATGGATGAATGCGAAGCAGAAAAACCTTGCTGAGCGCACGAATCATGACATGCGTTCAGGTGGATTGGAAGAGGCCATTGAAGGGGCTGATATCTTCATCGGAGTCTCGGCTCCTGGAGTCATGAACAAAGAACATGTTCAAAAGATGAACAAGGACCCGATCATCTTCGCTTTAGCTAACCCTATCCCTGAAATTTATCCAGAAGAAGCTTGGAAAGCAGGAGCGAAAGTTGTAGGAACCGGAAGATCGGATTACCCGAACCAGATCAATAATCTGCTGGCGTTTCCCGGAATATTTAAAGGAGCACTGAGCAAGAAGGTCAGAAACATCACCCCTGAGATGAAAATCGCTGCAGCAGAAGGGATTGCGGCGGTCATTTCTGAGAACGAGCTTAGTCCGGGATATGTGATTCCAAGTGCCTTGAATGAAAAAGTGGCCCGCGCAGTCGCCCGTGCTGTTGAAGAGTCTGTAGAAGATAGAGTTGAACGCTTAGCCACCTGCTAAGCGTTCACCAATTAAAAGAAAAGGAGAGGATTACATGTCGAGTTCAGCGGAAAAGATTCATAGGAATCCGTCCAAAGAGGCAAACGTCACCCCTTTTGTACATGAAAAAAAGAAAGCGATTACAATATTTGGTCTTCCTCTACATTGGTTTGGTGTCATTACTGCAGTGACGTTGGTCAGTATGTACACAGGAAACCTGCCGGGAGGAATGCTCGGAAGCCTTCTCGTTATGATGGTGCTTGGTGAGCTCTTCGGTTGGCTTGGAGACCATACCCCAATCGTTAAAACCTATTTAGGTGGCGGGGCGATCATCGCGATCTTTGGAGCGGCCTATATGGTGTATGGGGGATGGATTCCTGAATCAACGGTAACGATGATCACGGATTTCATGAAAAGCGGAGGGTTCCTGAATTTCTATATTGCTGCTTTAATCACGGGAAGTATTCTTGGTATGGATAAAAGCATTCTCATAAAAGTCGGCCTCAAATATTTCCTTCCGATCTTCGGAGCCGTGATCGGAGCTATGGCTGTAGCTGGTCTGCTCGGATCTCTTGTAGGGTTTTCTCTAAGGGATGCAGTCCTTGTCATTACGATGCCGATCATGGGAGGAGGAATGGGGGCTGGAGCCGTTCCGATGAGCCAGATTTATAGTGAATTGATGGGGAACGATCCCAGCTACTATATCTCCATGCTTGTTCCAGCACTTGCTCTCGGAAATGTGTTTGCCATTATTCTAGCAAGTATTCTCGATATCATTGGCAAGAAAAATCCTTCGTTAACAGGGAACGGGCAATTGTTGAAAGGTTTCCAATTCAAAGAAAAGCCATCATCCTTTGACGTGCAGAAGATGGGTGTAGGATTGATGACCGCCATTCTCTTCTTTACGGTCGGGACGTTATTGGCTGGTTTTATACCTCTTCACGCCTATGCTTTGATGATCATCATTGTAGCTGTTGTGAAAATCGCAGGGATTCTGCCCCAAAGCGTACTTGATGGCGCGAATCAATGGTATAAATTTGTCGCTAAAAACTGGACGCTGGCGCTGTTGTTTGGAATCGGAATCGCTTATACAGACTTGAACACGGTCCTTGAAGCCTTGACGCTTCAGTACATCCTTACGGTTCTTGGTGTCATTATAGGAGCGGTCCTTGGAGCAGGGTTGCTTGGGAAGCTGGTTGGTTTCTACCCGATCGAGTCCGCGATTACGGCAGGTTTATGTATGGCAAATATGGGTGGAACAGGGGATGTGGCTGTTTTATCTGCATCGAAAAGGATGGAACTGATGCCTTTTGCTCAAATTTCTTCCCGCTTGGGTGGTGCTCTCATATTGTTGCTTGCTGGATTGATTATTCCTTTACTTATGTAGTGAAGTAAAAAAGCTTTTCCTGAATTCTACTCAGGAAAAGCTTTTTATTGTTATTATCTTCATCATGTTTAATCATTAAAAACAGCCAATTAAATTCAAATTGTATCTGTTCTTATCAAAAAGTTCTTGCAAACGATTACAAAGGTGTGGTACTTTATCTGTAACCGGTTACACACAGAGGTGAACGTATGGTAACAATCAAAGATGTTGCACGTGAAGCAGGTGTTTCAGTAGCCACCGTTTCACGCGTGTTGAATGATAACGGCTATGTTGGAGCAGATACTAGAAAAAAAGTGATGGAAGCCATTGCTGAATTGAACTACAGTCCGAACGAAGTGGCACGTTCCCTTTACAAAAGGGAGTCCCGTTTAATAGGTCTGCTTTTACCTGATATTACGAACCCGTTCTTTCCCCAGCTTGCGAGAGGGGTGGAAGATGAACTGAGCCAGGCAGGTTATAGACTTCTGCTCGGGAACAGTGATGAAAATATACAAAAGGAATTGGATTATATACAAACGTTCGTTCAGAATAATGTGGTCGGAATCATTACGGCAACCAATCACGTCGATTATAAAATCTATGAGGCTCTGGATTTGCCACTCGTACTTTTGGACAGGGCGTCGGAAAACTATCCAGCTGTTTTTGCAGATGGTAGAGAGGGTGGCCGCCTTGCAGCAAAGACCCTCATTGAAAAGGGATCAAAAAGAATTACGCTCGTGAAAGGACCGGCCAATATAAAGCCTGCCCAGGATCGTTTCCAAGGAGCTATCGAAGAGCTGAGCCAGGCAGATGTTGATTTCTCTGTCCTGTCCACGACCTCCTACTCTTTTGAAGAAGCGCAGGGCTGGGCGGAAGAATTGTTTGATAAGTTCTCAGATACAGATGGAGTCATTGCGAGTAATGACATTGTCGGGATCGCGATCGTTCATGAGGCCCTGGAACGTGGAAAGCGTATTCCGGATGATGTACAAATTATCGGTTATGACGATATTCCACAAAGCCGCCTGTCCTACCCGACCCTTTCCACGATTCGCCAGCCGGCCTATGAAATGGGCAGAGAAGCGGCAAAACTTTTAATCCGAACGATAAAAAAAGAACCAGGTGTGGAACAAACCATTCAAATGCCTGTGGAATTAGTAGAAAGAAAGACGACACGAAAGGATTGAAACCTATGAAGAAACCTAAAATAGCTGTCATCGGCAGCTCTTCCATGGATTTAGTTGTTACATCCAAACGGCGGCCGGGAGCTGGTGAAACGGTTCTTGGCGAATCTTTTGAAACCGTACCTGGAGGCAAAGGAGCGAACCAGGCTGTTGCTGCTGCACGTTTGGGAGCAGATGTGTATATGATCGGCCGTGTAGGTGAAGACGCCTATGGGGTGGACATCTTAAGTAATTTTAAATCGAATGGCGTTCATACGGATTATGTGGAACCGGTTACACACGAAAAAAGTGGGACAGCTCACATCATATTAGCTGAAGGAGATAACAGCATTGTAGTTGTAAAAGGAGCCAACGATCACGTTACGCCTGAGTATGTGAAGGATAAAAGAGACTTCATTAAGACGTGTGACCTTGTGATGATTCAGCAGGAAGTCCCCGAAGTAACCGTGACTGAAACGGCCCGACTGTGTCAGGAGCTTGGTGTGCCCTTGTTATTGAACCCGGCACCAGCAAGGGAAATTCCTGATAGAGTGGTGGAACAAGTGAGCTATCTTACGCCGAATGAACATGAAGCTGCCCTCCTTTTTCAAGGAGAAGAACTTGCAAAAGCATTAAAGAAATATCCGAATAAACTGTTCATTACAGAAGGAGCGGCGGGCGTCCGCTACTTTGATGGAAAAGAAGAAGTGCTCGTTCCGTCTTATCCTGTGAAACCTATAGACACCACGGGCGCGGGCGATACGTTTAATGCGGCCTTCGGAACAGCTATTGCAGAAGGGATGGACTTGAAAGACAGTCTGCGCTTCGCGAATCGAGCGGCATCTCTTTCAGTTACAGGGTTCGGAGCTCAAGGCGGCATGCCGACGAGGAAAGAAGTAGAAGGAGGACTCTTGGAATGAAACGACACGGCCTTTTGAACAGCCATCTATCCAAAGTTTTTGCAGACCTCGGTCACACCGATACCATCGTTGTTGCTGATGCGGGACTTCCCGTGCCGGACGGAGTGAGAAAGATCGACCTCTCTTTAAAGGAGGGGGTTCCTTCTTTTCTTGACGTCGTAGAGGTATTGAAAGAAGAAATGGTTGTCGAACGTGTGACGATAGCAGAGGAAATGGATCAGAACCCCTCTGTTCATAAAGGGATGAAAGAATGGTTTGGGGAAGTCGATTATCTCTCTCATGAAGCATTGAAAGATCATTTAAAACAGGCGAAAGCAGTGGTGAGGACAGGGGAAGTCAGCCCATATGCGAACTGTATTCTTCACGCTGGAGTAACTTTTTAAAGAGGTGAGCGATCATGGAAATCCGGATGAACCAGATTCATAAAGCTTTCGGAAAGAACAAAGTCCTTGAAGGCGTTGATATTCATATTAAAGACGGAGAAGTTCATGCATTGATGGGTGAGAATGGCGCTGGGAAATCTACGCTTATGAATATCCTGACAGGGCTGCATAAAAAGGACCAAGGTACAATTGAAATTGATGGAAGGGAAAAAACATTTGCTAATCCGAAGGAAGCGGAAGAATACGGCATTGCCTTTATTCATCAAGAGTTGAATGTTTGGCCGGAAATGACGGTGCTGGAAAACTTGTTTATTAATAAGGAACCGGTTACACATTTTGGGCTTATTCATACAAGTAAAATGAAAGCGGTTGCTAATGATCAGTTTGAGAAGCTTTCCATTTCTATTCCACTTCATAAAGAAGCCGGTCAGTGTTCGGTTGGTGAGCAACAAATGATCGAGATTGCTAAAGCCCTCATGACGGATGCCAAAGTGATCATTATGGACGAGCCGACAGCTGCTTTGACAGACAAAGAAATAGAGAAGCTTTTCGACGTCATTCGGTCATTGAAAAAATCTGGCGTATCCATCGTTTATATCTCCCACCGGATGGAGGAGATCTTTACGATTTGCGATACGATCACGGTCATGCGTGATGGGCAGACGGTGGATACGAAGCCGATTCCTGAAACGAATTTTGATGACGTGGTCCGGAAGATGGTCGGACGTGAACTGACCGATCGTTTTCCTGCGAGAGAAGCGAAGCCTGGAGAAACTATGCTGGAAGTGAAAAACCTTACCAAAAAAGGCCTCTTCGAGAATGTGAACTTTCGTGCCAGGTCAGGTGAAATCGTCGGCGTCGCCGGATTGATGGGCGCTGGGCGTACGGAAATCATGCGCACGATTTTTGGTTTGGATGGGAAGTACCAGGGCGACATTTTCATCAATGGAGAAAAAGTGACAGTGAAAAGCCCGAGCTATGCGGTCAAGCTCGGCCTTGGTTTCATTACGGAAGATCGAAAAGAAGAAGGGCTCGTTCTCGATTTCCCGATTCAGGACAACATCGCCCTCCCGAGTTTGTACAGTTTTACAGATAAAGGACTTATCGGAGAAAAGCGCGAGCGAGAATTTGTCGATTTGCTCATCAAAAGGCTGACGATTAAAACTGAATCAGCCAAAACGGAAGCAAAGAATTTGTCAGGTGGAAACCAACAAAAGGTCGTCATTGCAAAATGGATCGGGATCGGTCCAAAAGTTCTCATCTTGGATGAGCCGACCCGGGGTGTCGATGTTGGTGCCAAACGGGAGATTTATCAATTGATGAATGAGCTGACCGACAGAGGAGTAGCGATCATCATGGTTTCTTCAGAACTTCCGGAAGTATTGGGGATGAGTGATCGTGTGCTCGTGGTCCATGAAGGAACCATAGCTGGAGAACTTTCCAAAGCGGAAGCTGATCAGGAAAAAATTATGACACTGGCAACAGGAGGTAAAGTCAATGATTAATGCAATCAAAAAATCAAATCATGTAGGAAACGTGATGCAGAAATTAGGACCATTCGTTGGTTTACTTGTATTGATGGCGACAGTTTCCATTATTAACCCTAATTTTCTTGAACCCTTGAACTTATTGAATCTATTGAGGCAAGTCGCAATTAATGCTCTGATTGCCTATGGGATGACATTCGTAATCTTAACTGGAGGCATCGATTTATCCGTCGGATCGATTCTTGCCTTATCCAGTGCCTTGATGGCCGGGATGATGGTCTCAGGTGTGGACCCGATTTTAGCAATTTTAATTGGGTGTTTGCTTGGTGCATTGATGGGAACGGTCAACGGTCTGCTTATTACAAAAGGGAAGATGGCTCCGTTCATCGCGACCCTTGCAACGATGACGATGTTCCGCGGACTGACGCTCGTTTATACCGACGGAAACCCGATTACAGGTCTTGGCGACAGTTATGCTTTTCAACTGTTCGAAAGAGGATATTTCCTGGGGATTCCAGTTCCAGCGATTACGATGCTGCTTGCTTTTGCTGTCTTGTGGGTGATTTTGCATAAAACTCCATTCGGTCGTAAAACGTATGCCATCGGCGGCAACGAGAAGGCTGCACTCATTTCAGGTATCAAAGTTTCTCGGATTAAAGTGATGGTCTACTCACTCGCTGGACTGCTTTCAGCGCTTGCCGGGGCTATTCTTACATCGAGATTGAACTCGGCACAGCCGACAGCAGGTACGTCATACGAACTTGATGCGATCGCTGCTGTTGTTCTTGGCGGGACGAGCCTTTCCGGCGGACGTGGTTTGATTATTGGGACGTTGATTGGAGCTCTGATTATCGGAACGTTGAATAATGGTTTGAATCTTCTCGGCGTATCATCCTTTTTCCAAATGGTGGTCAAAGGTGTCGTCATCATCATTGCCGTACTAATCGATCGAAAGAAAGCAGCATAGGAGGGGTAACATGAAGAAGCTAGTCGTATTACTGATGAGTTTATCCCTGGTGTTCCTTGGTGCTTGCTCGCTGCAGCCACCGGAATGGGCCAAACCCAAAGGGGATAAAAATCCGGATGATATCAAAATTGGTTTATCTGTATCCACGCTGAACAATCCATTCTTCGTCTCTATGAAGGAAGGGGTAGAAAATGAGGCTGCGGCTCAAGGGATGGAAGTCGTTGTCGTAGATGCGCAAAATGATGCAGCTAAACAAATCAATGACGTGGAGGATCTGATCCAGCAAGGCGTCGATGTATTGCTGATCAACCCTACTGATTCTTCCGCCATCTCGACTGCCGTTCAGTCAGCCAACAGCTTGGGCATACCGGTCGTAACGCTTGACCGTTCTGCAGAAAAAGGAGAAGTCGCGACATTGGTCAGCTCGGATAACGAAAAAGGTGGAGAAATGGCAGGGGAGTATTTGGTTGAGCAGCTTGGTGAAGGTGCCAAAGTAGCTGAACTTGAAGGTGTCCCCAGCGCGTCCGCAACACGTGAACGCGGCGCTGGTTTCCACAATATCGCAGATGAAAAACTGGATGTCGTAGCTAAACAAACGGCGAATCTTGATCGGACGGAAGGCTTGAATACGATGGAAAACATCATTCAAGGGAATCCAGACATCGAAGCTGTTTTCGCTCACAATGATGAAATGGCGCTGGGAGCCTACCAGGCTATCCAAAGTTCCGGTCGGGATGTTCTTGTCGTCGGATTTGACGGGAATGATGATGCCATTACTAGTATTAAAAATGGAAACCTTTCCGCTACCGTTGCTCAGCAGCCAGAGGAAATTGGGAAGCTTGCTGTACAGGCAGGGGCAGATGTACTGCAAGGGAAGGAAGTCGAAGATACGATTCCGGTGCCTTTGAAACTCGTGACGCAGGAATCAAATTTGGAAACAGAAGAATAATGATCAGAAAAGAGGCTCTTCACGAGTCTCTTTTTTTATACATCCAAAGTTGTAGAAAGCTTTCCAACCATCGCAGGTGCTCCCTTTTTCATTTTCCAGCTAAGCTGAAGATAGAACAAAAGCGGAACAATCAAAGGGGAGGAAGATCGATGGGAAAGTATATTTGCGAGACATGTGGCGTTCAGTATTCGGAAAGAAAAGAAGCACCAAATAATTGTGAGATATGCAGCGAAGAAAGGCAGTATGTAAACCCGGAGGGGCAGACATGGACGACACATAAAGAACTTGTTCAGACAGAACGATATAAAAACATCATTAAGGAAGAGGAAAAAGGGTTGTACAGCATTACGACAACTCCTAAATTCGGGATTGGGCAGACGGCGTACTTGGTTCAAAAAAATGGCATGAATGTTCTGTGGGACTGCATTACTTATCTCGATCAAGAGACGGTGGATGTGATTCTTGATCTCGGAGGCGTTGATGCGATTGCCATTTCCCATCCGCATTATTATTCCCGTATGACCGGTTGGGCCGAAGCATTCGATGCGCCCGTTTATCTTCATCAGGATGACAGAGAGTGGGTCATGGAAGAGAGCGCATACCTTCACTTCTGGGAGGGGGAATCTATGGAACTCTCAGAAAATCTATCCCTTCAACGTCTGGGAGGACATTTCAAAGGGGGTGCGGTCCTGCACATGGAAAGTGATGCAGAGGGCTTGCTGATGACTGGAGATATTATTCAGGTTGTTGCAGATAACCGGTGGGTGAGCTTCATGTACAGTTATCCGAACTTGATTCCTCTGCCGGCATCAAAAGTTGCAGAGATTGCAGAGAAGGTGAATGGACTTGCTTTCGATCGTATTTATAATGCTTTTCACAACGTTGTAAATACGAAGGCAGATGACGTTGTGCAAAAGTCGGCGGAACGTTACATACGTGCCATTAATGGAACATTATTTGCAACGTAAGTGAACGTTTTTATAGCAAGAATCTTACGTATGGGGGATTGGTAGGATGAATGTTGATGAATTTGGTTTGATTCTGTTTGTCGAGCGTTTTGAACAGTGCGTTAGTTTCTATCAGAATCTATTACAACTACCTGTAAGAAGGAGTCAGGACATGCTCGTCTGTTTCGACCTTTCCATTGGTTATCTTATGGTTGAAAAAGGCGGGGTGGCTCAAACGAGAGAGAAAACGAGGGCCCAGAACCCGGCCGTTCTTCGTTTTGATGTGGAAGACCTCAGCAAGGAAGTCCATAACCTGAAGGAACGTGGCATACACTTTTTACAAGAGAGGTGTGTGTTTGAATGGGGGAAGATTGCGGTCTTTCTGGACCCGGATGGAAATCGTATTGAATTGGGGGAAATCCATACGACCAGTGCATCCTATCGTACATAACAAACAGGATAATAGGATTGGGGCGTTCCACATAGCCGGGGCCTTGAGTGTCTCCTTTTTTCGATAAAGGTAAGGGCCTTTGCCCCATTCAGTTGCTCCTTCATCTGAACGAGGCAGAAGGCCGAGGAGATCCGCATGGCCTATTTAATGAACGTGGACCCTTTTAGCAGTTCCGGTTTAGCTCCTAGTATTAATAGAAAGAGTTTAGCATCTCCCACTTCTCTGTATTGATTTAAAAGATCTTTGACGACAGGGAAATCCTCGTGTTTTTTCAGCTTTTCCACTTCTTTTTTGTAAAGAGAGAGAATTGAACCTTTGATGAATGCTGGATACGTTGTAGTCAATTCTTCTTCCATCAGCATGGCTCCCATATATCCATATTTGATTTGAAGCTGCCGGGTGAAGCTGACCACATGAGTCAACACTTCATAGACATCCGGATAGCGGCGGCTGACTTCTTCCAACCCTTTTTTTGCTTCGTATAATTCATCCAAGCTGGCTAACTTCAACATGTTGATCCTCTCCTTTTTCCCATGGTTTTCCAAGTCCAATGATTTCGGTGAGCTGAGCGCTGTGTTCCCGGCGAATTCGTCTTGTTTTGGCTCGCTCTTCACCAGATTGATAGAGAAATTTCTCCTCCTCTGTCTCAGGAATCACCCTCGGAACTTTGATCGCTTTTTTATTTTCATCGAGAGCGACAAAGGTTAAGAATGCAGTAGCGGCCATTCGACGGTGACCGGTAATCATGTCTTCGGCAATGACTTTACAAAAGATCTCCATCGATTTGTTTCCGGTATAGGAGACGAAGGATTCCACACAAACCGAGTCTGTTTGATGAATCGGATGCAGGAAGTCGATGGAGTCGGTCGAAGCGGTGACGCATTCTTTCACACGTGCATGGCGCCTCGCAGATAATGTGGCATTGTTGTCGAGTTTCTTCATGAGGACCCCGCCGAACAATGTGTTGTAATTGTTTAAATCGTTGATCATCACTTGATCTGTATTGATGACTAAACTTTCTTTCGTGCGTTTCGCTTCCATGAGTGTGCCTCCTGTTTGGTTCGATTTATTATTTCTTTTCAACATCAAGACATGTCTTTGTGTTCGTTGATAATTTCAGTGTACGAGCGATGTCTTCATAAGTGAAATAGCGAATCGTCATAGGTTGTATAGCTTTTATCAATGGAAGTGTTTTCAAGTATTGATTTTGGGCATGAAAAAGACCAGCCCTTCGTGGGAGCTGGTCGATCTTTAATCCATACTCAATCGATCTTGTGTATAAGCGAGCCATTCTTTAGTAGCATACGATATGTATTGGTTTTTCGGCCAAATGATAGCGAGTTCCCAGGCGATGGTCGGCTGAATGACCTTTAGTCGCTTTACGTCTTGTGTAAGCAGACGGGCAACGCTTTTGGGGAGGATGGAAATCCCGAGGTTGGAAGCGATCATTTTGCCGATAAAGTCCCACTGTGAGCTTTCGGAAATGACTTTCGGTATAAAGCCGGCCTCTTTGCAGGAGGAGATGATCCGGTCGTTTAAAACGAAGTCTTTACTGAAGAGGATGAACGAATCGTCTTTGAGCTCTTCCAGTCGAATCTGCTTTCGTCCGGCTAACGGGTGGGCAGGAGGAAGAATGACCTCAAGCTCCTCACTTAAAAGAAAGAAATGGTCAAATTTATCCTCTTGCGTTGGTAACACGGTAATGCCGACGTCCAGTTCCTCCTGAAGGATATTCTCCTCGATTCTTTTCGCCCCATCCTCTATGAGTTGATAGGTAATGTGAGGGTGTTTCGCATGAAAGCCTCCGATAATGTTAATGATCTCCTCGGCGTCCATAATCGGTGGGAGTCCGACTCGTATGTGGCCTTTTTTAAGTCCAAGCAAATCATTGAGCTGGGTATTGAGGTTTTCGAATGCTTTATCAATGGTTTTCGCCTGCATAAGAATCAGCCGTCCCGCATCGGTGAGGATGACCTTTTTTCGTGTGCGTTCAAACAATTCCACACCGAGGTCTTCTTCCAGGTTTTTAATCATTTTGCTGATGGTTGGTTGTGAGATGAATAAATGCTCAGCTGCTTTAGTGAAGCTCTGGAAGCGCGCGACTTCAATGAAATATTGCAAATGGCGGATGTCCATGGTTTTGTACTCCTTTGTTTTTGAATCTTCGGGTTATGTACCATCATAAAGAGAGCGATGCATCTTATCAATGGGGATTTTCTTGGAAGGGGAGCATGGTATGACTTAAGGGAGAAGATTGTCAGCGAAAGAGAGGGACTGCTGGGAAGAGAGTATGACCTGCCCTGCTTACTTTTTGAGTCCCGAAAACATAAGGGTCTATTGCAAGAATGAAAGATGCAGGGCTTGGGAGCACCATGGACGTTTAACTGGAAATCATATACTATGAAACTATAATAAGGAATTCCTTTTATTAAAAGCTCAAACACCTTGACCTTTCCGCCATTTTTTTGGAGGAGGATTAAGGTAAGTGACCCCGGAAAAAAAACCGCCTACAGTCAGTCCTATCATGAGACTCAAATTAATTTCTCCAACAACAAAGAAGCCGAACATCAACGAACCGATGATGTATCCTAAAGCTGTGATCAATCCCCATTGCAGTCTTCGCCACATACGAATACCTCCTTACCCATGATTTCCCCTTTTGAAAAACCACTGCAGCACGAAACGGGTAATGAATCCACATCCTAGAGCAATGAGAATGATGACGATCCATTGATTAGAAACCGCTAGTCCCAGCTGGAAACCCAAGAAGAGGGCGAATCCGAGAGCGAGACCAAGGAAAATTTGTTGACTTCGGGTCATTTTATCAGCTCCATGAAAGGTTTACTTCCTGTTATTACCTTTTTTTTAAAACAGAAAACATATAGAAAGGACGATGTATATGGAATTGACTCATGTGCGATTGCTTGTAGATGATTACCAAGCTTGTTTTTATTTCTACCGGGATACGCTCGGGTTCGAAGTGACGTGGGGAGATGAAAACTCCAACTACGCAGATTTCAAATTCAGAGGTGTGACGTTAGGCGTCTTTGAACGTAGGCAGATGGTGGAAGCACTGGGGAATGTTTATGTAAAGAACGGGAGCAGAGAGGACAGAGCTGCACTCATTTTTAAAGTGGATGACGTGGAGGAGACGTATCAGGAATGGAAGGATAAAGTGATGTTCATTACAGAACCTGTGGAGCAGAAGGACTGGGGCATTAAGGTCGCTCATTTCAGAGATCCCGATGGTAACCTTCTGGAAATCTATGAACAGATCATGTGAGGGGTTGGAGACAGAAAGGTTATCCTTTCGAAAGTATGAGGAAGGTGATTTTCCTTTTCTGTTATCCATGGTTACGGACCCGGAAACTGTAAGCTTTATCGGAGACGGAAAAGTGAAAGATGAAAAGGGAGCCCGGGAATTTTTGCAGTGGATTTACCGTACATATGAAGCTTCGGAAAATCATGGACTGCACGTTCTTGTCCGTAAAGCAGATGGGATGAAGATTGGCCATGCTGGACTTGTTCCTCAATTCATTGACGGAAAAGAAGAGATTGAGGTCGGCTACTGGATAGGCCGGGATTATTGGGGCCGTGGGTATGCGACGGAAGCGGCTGCCGCTCTTTTGAAACATGGAAAGAGGGAGCGGGAGCGATTGATTTCTTTGATTCAGTCCGGAAATATCGCCTCTCAACGTGTTGCTGAAAAAATGGGGATGGAAAAAGAGAAGTCGGTAGTTCTGGATGGAAAAGACGTCTGGATTTATACCGTTTGATAGAAGAGCTTGAAAGGAGGCGTTGTTTTATGAAAAGCAATAGAAGAAATATGGGGGCCATTTTAAGGGTGAGCGTATCATAACCCCTATAAACTACGCGTTATCCCTATTACAGGGAGGATTTTATGAAAACAAAAATGATGGGTGATGTGACCTTTTCTTTGCGGGAGGACCATGATTTTCGTTGGTTGGAAGAAATAGGACACGTGTTTTGTGTCTTTGATGAGCAGGATTCAGGAAACATCAGCTTCGGCGTGGAAAACGTAGATGGGAAGTTTTTTGTTAAATATGCTGGAGCAAGACCGATGGACTTTACGGGGGAGCCAGATGATGCGGTGGAGCGGTTGAAAACAGCCATCCCTGTTTATGAACAGTTGGACCACCCTTTCTTGATCAAGCTTAAAAATCATTTTGCATTAAGGGAGGGGTATGCTGCTGTTTTCGATTGGGCAGAGGGAGAGTGTCTGCATTCACATTGGTCTCATGGCGGACCGGCGAAATATACAGATCCTACCTCCCCTTATTACCGGTTCAGAAATCTCGATGTTACCAAGCGTTTGAAGACGCTGGAGACGATCTTTTCTTTTCATGCCTTTGTGGAGGAGCAAGGATTTGTGGCTGTTGACTTTTATGATGGCAGCATTCTTTATGATTTTATAAATGATGTCACGACCATTTGTGATATCGATTTTTATCGAAAATGCCCTACCTTTAATGATATAGGCGAAGAGTTCTGGGGAGCGGATCGGTCCAAGTCTCCGGAAGAATATGAGCTCGGGGCAGTGATTGATGAGCGTACTAACGTGTACACCATGGGAGCGATTGCGTTTGGGCTTTTAGGAGGGGAGACGGATCACTCGTTGTCGAGCTGGGAAGCTGGTGAAGATCTCTATGAAGTGGCTAGTAAAGCAGTAAATAAGGATAAAGAGGCAAGGTATAAGAATGTTCGAGCATTCATGAAAGCCTGGAAAGAGGTAAAGGAACGGTTGACCTTTACGTAACGGCACCCTTTATGGTTTAGAGAGGTTCTTTCAACAAAGGGAGAACAACATAGGAGGGAATGATCATGAATGCTTCTTCGACGATACGTCTTGTCCATTATTCAAACCGTTACAAAAAAGAGTTGAATGCATTTGCTTTACCTGCCGATCAAGAGAGGTTCACGGCACTGCCAGGGAAAACGTTGGAAAAATCGATGAGAGGCGTATTTCCTTGCGTTATCCTTGAATCCTCACGCCCGGTTGGATTCTTTTTGCTGAATCAAACAGAAAGGGTTTATGAATATACCGAAAATCCTTATGCCCTTTTACTTACCGCCTTCTCCATCAATCATTTGGATCAAGGGAAGGGATGCGCGGAGCGAGCGATGGGGATGCTTAGGAATTTTGTGGGAAAGGATTTTCCGTTTGTAAACGAAATTGTCCTCGCTGTAAATCATAAAAACGTCCCTGCTCAAAAACTCTACTCAAAGTGTGGATTCGTGGATACAGGGCTGCGTAGAGAAGGGAGAATTGGCGAGCAAATCGTGATGCGTTTGTCTTGGTGAATAGCTGGAATGGGGACAGTATAGAAGGCTGTTCCCATTTCAGCTTCTAAAAGCGCGTGAATTGTTCTTTAGGATTGTGAATTCCTCATGAATGGTCCCGGCATGAAACAGCTTCACGCTAAAAAATTTTGAAGGAGGAGATTTTATGAAAATCCAGGGGCTTAACCACTTTCTTTTTTCAGTATCTGACTTAGAAACATCCATCACTTTCTATGAAAAAGTCTTAGGAGCCGAGTTATTAGTTAGAGGGAAATCGACCGCCTATTTTGATCTACAGGGGATGTGGCTTGCATTAAATGAAGAAAAAGATATTCCTAGAAATGAAAATTCAGTTTCCTATACCCACACCGCTTTCACGATTAGAGAATGTGACTTTGATGACGCCTATGAGGAGCTGGTCAGCCTGGGCGTGCCTATCCTTCCGGGGCGGGAGCGTGAAAAGAGGGATAAAAGGTCCATCTATTTTACCGATCCTGATGGTCATAAATTCGAATTTCACACAGGGATACGGAAAGATAGGATCGACTATTACAAAAAGGCAAAACCCCATATGACTTTTTATGATTTATGAATGTACATAGTCAGAAAAGGAACCGTATGATGATGAATCTTGACGAACTTTGGCAACGGACCGATGATTGGTTGTACGAGGACCGGATATGGAATCATCATTCTTCAAACAACTATTTCATTTGGTTTCATGTCTTTGAAGATGAGATCAATCATAGAGGGCAGACGAGAATGATAAAAAAAATGTTGTCCAAAGTATAACGATTGGTTTTATGTATGCCTTCGTGATTCATAGTAAATCCTGTTTCTTTACACCTAATATATAAACGGAGAATCCTATGGTTGTTTTGATATACATGGCGATTAGCATTGGCATCGCATTCTTTTTGGGAATTATCCCCGAAGGGTTTGGAGACACGTTATTGTTAGGAGCAGTACTGGGGGGGTTATTAGGAATCTTCCATCAACTGACTAAGATTTATAAATTATTAAAAGGTGAAGAGGAAAATAATAAACCTGTGGTGAATTCAAGTAAAATACCTTTACGAAGATAAGGTCCATCGTGCATGATCAAGCCTTCCATTACAGGGAGGCTTTTTTTAGTATAGGCATGGACTCAGTATCAAATGCTCAATGGAATCGTATCAGTATCATCACTTTAGAAGGACTGTTCATATGTTCTTGGAATCTGAAATAAGAAAGTTGTATTCCTCTCTTTGCAGCAATGGTTTCTAATAAGTCTACTTCGTTGAACATTACATCCGATAAAGTACCATTAAAGATTTCCGTTAAAACCTTATAGTACATGCCTACGATTTTTTCATTATTAAGCCGATCGTAAATGTTTTTTATATTCATTTAGTAGTCTCCTTTTTTCTAACAACCCAGAGTAGCACATCTCTATATTGGATTTTACTCTTCTCTTCTTTGTTCGTTAAGTAGATTATGCTGAATTTACAATTTTTTAAAAATTAATTATTATAAAGCGTTTAAATATATGGAGTATTCATCATAATTTATTTTCATGGTTGATAGAGAAAGACTGTTTTACACAGGAAACAGAGGACTACTCTCGTTGGGAGTGTGTCTTTTGTGAAAAAGATAATGGAAAGCAGGTTGTTAAGGCTTAATAATTTTCCTTAAATTCCCAATTAATTTATGGGAATATTGGAATGGTTAATGTAGGATTTACATATGAAACGGAAATACGGGACGACCATCTGAAGGGGGAAACGGAAATGAAAAAATAGCCTGGGCTGTAAGCTTAACCTTGATTCTAGGAGTAATAGGAGGAATCGTTTCTTTACGTCTGACAAGTGCGTTAGGGAAAGATGCGGAGGAGGTTCATAACGAACAAGCAATTTCAGGAGAGGAAGTACGTTCTATTGATATCGATACATCAACCGCTGATGTTCAAATCATAAAAGGAGCGAACAATCAGATAAAGGTTGAACTTTTCGGCTCTAACCTAGATCTAGAGAAATACCTTTATAAGTTTCAGGTAGCTGATGGAGTTTTAGGAATTGAGTTGAACAAGAAAGGAATACTTGGTTTTTCATTGGATTTTTCAACCAAGATTAAATGTGGTGGAATACATTTTGAATTAAAGGAGCGTGCCTGCCTTTCTGTGGAGTCTTTCTTGGCAGGCACCAAATGATCTATTTGTAGTAATGATGGGAATCTTGATAGCTCCAAGGTGCTGGTTCTAAATATTCGCGTGATTGACCTCCCATACCTGGAAGTCCCGGCATCATTCCACCGCCTGGCATGCCCCCTTGGCTGCCACCTGGCTGCGGGAACCCTGGCATCATCCCGCTTCCGCTGCCACCACCATTTTGTCCTGGAACGGGGAATCCTGGTGTGGCTCCATTCCCGTTCTGGCCCGGCATAGGGAATCCCGGCATCATTCCATTCCCATTTTGCCCGGGAGCGGGCAACCCCGGCATCATCCCGTTGCCATTTCCACTTCCGCTCTGCCCCTGGGACGGACTCTGAGGTGACTGCGGCATTCCGCCACTTTCACCGCTTCCATTTTCCTCACTACCGGATTCACCGTTACTGGTTCCATTTCCTTGATTTCCCGCTCCATTCTGCGACCCAGCCTGAGGATATAAAGGGTAGCAGGTGACGGTCATTTCTTCACCGTTTTCCCCTGTAATCGTTCCCTGCATGCCTCCTTGCATCTGAGCTCCCTGCCCTTGTGGAAAGCAGATCATGGCCCCTTGCTGACGCTGATGAAAATATGGTGGATAAGCATTCATATGATACATAAACGTTCGCCTCCCTTGAATACATCTCTTCATCCTATTCAATTCCGGCATCTTCGCCTATCGTTTCTTACGAATTGGTGAATTTGCCTAATTTCATTCACTGTTTTTTCATTTTTAGAATATAGACCGGACATTACAGATCTTTACTCCCGCTTCACCTTATTAGAAGTGAGGGAGTGAGGGCATGGAAAAAGACGGTATAAAAAAGGGTTAAGTATTAAAGACTGCGACTATGGCACTGTTTTCATTCTTATCCTAAATAATAGTTATAATTTTCTGTCATTTTTGCTAAGGTTAGAGTTATCCATAATTTTCAAGGAGGAATATACATAATGATGAATCCATTTCGGTGGAAACAAATGGTTGTTTTAATGATGGCTTCTTTTTTAATCGTCACTCCTTTTCAAACGAATGAAAGCACGGGAGTGAACGCAGAAAATGATGACCTCGGGCATGAAATCAATCGGATTTTGATGGATGAAGAGCTGGATGGCGCGCTTGCCGGGGTGAGTATTCGATCTGCAGAGACGGGTGAAATGATTTACGAACATGATGGGGATATTCGTCTAAAGCCTGCATCGAATATGAAGTTGTTGACGGGGGCTGCGGCGATGGAAGTCCTTGGGCCGGATTATACGTTTACGACAGAGATCCTGGCAGATGGGGATATTAAGGGAAAGAAACTTCACGGTGACTTGTATGTCAAAGGGAAAGGCGATCCGACCTTGATGGAAAAGGACTTCGCTGCTATGGCCCAGTCGTTGAAAGAAAAAGGAATCCGGGAAGTGAAAGGTGACCTTGTCGCAGATGATACGTGGTATGATGATATTCGTTTATCGGAAGATATTGCATGGAATGATGAAACCAACTATACCGGTGCTCAAATATCTGCACTGACGGTTTCCCCGAATGAGGATTATGATGCGGGGACGGTCATTGTAGCGGCTCATCCGTCTGATACGGTTGGGGAACCGGCAGAGATTAAAGTGACGCCTGAAAACGATTATGTGGAAATCGTAAACCGTGCCACAACTGTACCTTCCGACCAATCGAAAGACATTTCCATTGAGCGTAAACACGAGACAAATCAAATTGTCATAGAAGGAACGATCCCAGTGGATGGAAGCCGTTCAAGGTCATGGATTGCGGTCTCCGAACCGACGGGTCTCGCACTGAACCTCTTCCACAAAGCTTTAAAAGATGAGGGAATCAAAGTGAAAGGGAAAGAGGTTGTAGACGGTAAAACTCCGGAGGCTGCAGAAGTAGTGATCTCTAAGGAATCCATCCCTCTTGAAGAATTGTTTATCCCGTTTATGAAAATCAGTAACAACGGCCATGCGGAAGTATTACTTAAAGAGATGGGAAAAGTGGTTCATGATGAAGGAAGCTGGGATAAAGGGTTGGAGGTTGTGGAAGATTTCTTGACGGACAATAGCGTTGATGCGGATACGATGCGGCTTCGTGACGGGTCCGGGATGTCCCATGTGAACATGGTTCCAGCGAATGAGATTTCCAACCTTTTGTACCAGGTGAAAGATAAAGAGTGGTTCCCTGCTTATTGGAATTCTCTTCCGGTCGCAGGCAATGGGGAACGTTTTGTTGGTGGTACGCTTCGTTATCGTATGAATGATACAGCTGCCGAAGATAACGTGCGGGCTAAAACGGGCTCTTTGACGGGAGTAACATCGCTATCTGGATATGTAACGTCAGCCGATGGGGAAGAGTTCATCTTTTCGATTGTGTTGAACAATTATCTTGGTTCTGTAAAGGATATTGAAGATGAAATTGCTGTGACGCTGGCTGAGTATGAACAGGACAGTGGAGAATAAGCTGATAGGGACTTCCTCGGGTAGAGGAAGTCTCTCTTTTATTACATTCTTTTTAGGTATATGGAATTAATTTAAACAGACGGTTTGTGCCTATGAATCCGTACTTTCCTGGGAAACAAAGGGGGAATTTTTCTGCTTTAAGATTTCTGATGAGTGGACGTATAGTTCAAAAGTTTTGTTGCTCTTTCTTCCACCTTTCTCTATAATCAACACCAAATGATAATGAAAATCGTTATCATTTATTTGAGGAGGAGAAAATATGAGCGATACTACTAATCGTACAGAACTAAAGATGAAAGGTGGAGCGAAGGAAGATGCTTTTTCTTTTCGTCCCTTGGAAGAAAAAGACGTAGGACTGCTGCATGACTGGATGCATCAAAAACATATTTCACCCTTTTGGAAGCTGAACCTTCCTATGGAGGAGCTGCGTTCTTGGGTACGGAAGTCCATAGAAGCTGAACATAAGGATGCTTACATCGGTACATACAATGGCGAGCCTGTTTGTTATCTGATTGCGTATGCGATTGGAAAGGATCCGATTAGAGACTATTACGACTATCGGAACGGTGATTTAGGCATGCATCTCTTAATTGGCCCTCGCCCGTTATTGAATATGGATGACGGTCTATCCATCGTTCGTGCGATGATCTATTTCCTGTTTGAACGTTACCAAGCGAAAAGAATCATCGGGGAACCCGATCGTCGCAACCGGATTGTGATACCAATTTTGAAAAAGGTGGGGGGAGAAAATCTGGGCCGCATTAATTTACATGGGAAACAAGCGTCTTTAATTGTGGGAGCGAAAGAGGCATTTGAAAAATCATTGCAGGCCAATGATGTTGAAATCCAGACGTTGACAAGGATGAAGGCGTCTAAAAGTGAGCTGGTGGTATGAAAGTAGATGCACAAGTCCTTCACTTACTCAAAACCATTGGGGATCGGATGATTGAGCTTGAACATCCACCACTGGACCAGTTGACCCCTAAACAATCAAGAGAGTACTACGAGGTGGCCAGGGGATATTTTAAAGATATGTCTGTCGGCGGAGTGGCCGTGGATGACTCTTCTTTTCAGGGCAGATCAGGGAATGAAGTCCCGGTGAAAATCTATACGCCTGAAGGGGAAGGACCATTTCCTGTCCTTGTTTATTTTCACGGCGGTGGCTGGGTGTTCGGGGACGTCGACAGTTCAGACAACGTGTGCCGGTACTTTTCCCGTCATGCGCAAACAGTTGTGGTCTCCGTTGATTACCGATTAGCCCCTGAACATAAATATCCGGCAGCTTTCCACGATGCTTTGGATGCGGTCACATGGGTTGCGAATGAGGCTCATCAATGGAACATTGACCTCAAGCGGCTGGCCGTAGGTGGGGAAAGCTCTGGTGGTAACTTGGCTGCTGCTTCGGCGATTTATTTCAGGGACGATGAGGAGATAGAGATTTCTCATCAATTTCTGATTACCCCTGTGTTGGATTATAACTTCGATACGGAATCGTACAAGGCGAATTATACATATAACTTGACGAATGAAAAAATGAAATGGTTTTTCCAGCACTATTTGAAAGAGGAGGAAGATGGGCGGGATGTGTTTGTTTCACCACTGCGGACCCAAAACATGGCCGAGTTACCGCCGACATTGATGGTTACAGCAGAATACGATCCCCTCAGAGAAGAAGCATTTGCTTATACTGAGCGGCTCCAAGCCTCAGGAGTGTCCGTAAACCATCTCCATTTTGAAGATCTCGTCCACAGTTTTATCAATATGGCGGGCGTCGTCGATTGTTCGGCAGAAGCTTTGGACAAAATGACGAGGACATTGAAAGATATGCTGTATGAATAACGTGTTCCACCTTCGTTTACGAAGGTGGACTTTTTTTACCCAATTTTACACAGGGGAAGAAAATACTAGAAACGGGGTCCTTTATAGTTAAAACCGCCTGTTTTTATTCATGACGAATTCCTTAATTATCAGAAAAATAATCGACTTGAATATCCGTTAAAAACCGCTCTGTATCAAAGGGCAGGGACCCAATTGATAATGATAATGGTTTTCAATTAGTGTTGACATTGATAATCATTATCAAATAGTATAGCGGTAAGCCATTGAGCAAACGAAAAGGAGTGGAATCACATGAGTGTTCATATAAAGAAATCCAATCAGGAATTATTGAATCAACAAAATCAACGGGAATCGAATGCACGGTCTTACCCGCGCCGTTTCCCATTAGCAATTCAGGAAGCAGAAGGGGTCTACCTCACAGATATGGAGGGGAACCGGTACATCGACTGTCTAGCCGGAGCAGGGACACTTGCTTTAGGACATAATCATCCGGTGGTCATTGAAGCGATGGAAAAAGTGCTTCACGATAAACTGCCCTTACATACACTCGATCTTACGACAGAAGTGAAAGAACAATTTGTGGATGAGCTTTTCTCCAGTCTTCCAGAAGGGTTTCGGGACCGGGCGAAGGTTCAATTTTGCGGACCGACCGGAGGCGATGCGATTGAAGCGGCGTTAAAGCTTGCCAAAACAGCGACAGGTAGACAAAACATTCTGACCTTCCAGGGCGGTTATCACGGTGCAACTCACGGAACGATGGCGATCAGTGGAAACCTTGGACCGAAAAAGCGTGTCCAGGGATTGATGCCGGATACGCATTTCCTTCCATACCCTTATGATTATCGTTGTCCTTTTGGAAAAGGTGGAAAAGAAGGAGCAGAGCTGAGTGCCGCCTATATTGAACGATTGCTGGACGATCCGGAAAGCGGCATTCTTCCTCCGGCAGCGATGATTTTTGAAACCGTTCAAGGAGAAGGTGGTTCCATTCCAGCGCCCATCGAGTGGCTGAAGGAAATGCGCCGGATCACAAAAGAACGTGGCATTCCATTGATTATCGATGAAGTTCAAACAGGGATCGGACGGACAGGAGAAATGTTCTCCTTCGAACATGCAGGCATTGTACCGGATGCTTTTGTGCTTTCTAAAGCAATCGGTGGCAGTCTCCCGTTATCGGTTGTCGTTTATGACCGTGACCTTGATGCATGGGAGCCCGGCGCTCATATTGGGACCTTCCGTGGTAATCAGATGGCGATGGCTGCAGGAACAGCCACCCTCCAATACATTAAAGAGCACAAGCTTTCTACACATGCAAAAGAGATGGGCGGGAAGATTTTCCAAGCGTTATGCGAACTGCAAAAGGATTATCCGCAGCTTGGAGACGTCCGTGGACGCGGCCTGATGCTTGGGGTGGAAATCGTCGATCCATCTGGTAAAGCCGGCATGGAGGGCAGTTATCCAGCAGACCCTGATTTGACGAGCCGGATTCAAAAAGCCTGTTTTGACCGTGGGTTGATTCTTGAGAGTGGAGGCCGTCATGGGTCTGTGCTCCGATTCTTACCACCACTCATCATTACAGAAGAGCAGGTCGATACGATCATTTCCATCTTTAATGAATCTGTCGCTGCTGCTGTTTCGGAGTGAGTGAATGGGAACCACAACGACTCAATTAGCAGCTACCGCATTCGATTCATTTTTCCTTCAAAACGGGGAATTCGGGGGAGAGCATTTTCGAAACCATGTCGAACTCGTCGTCGATACACTTGCTGACGTGTTGCAGGACGTTGATCGACCGTTGGAAGGAAAGACCGTTCAAGACATCCAGCAGGAGCTCAACGGGATCCTGGATCTTTCAGAAGAACCGCAGGCGCTGCATGAAGTCCTACGGGAAATCAAAGGACCTGTCATAAAAAACAGCCTCCACGTTTCCCACGAAAGGAGTATGGCCCACTTGCACTGCCCTCCTGTTTTACCGGGCGTGTTGGCGGAATTGATCATCGGGGCGTTAAACCAATCGATGGACTCCTGGGATCAAAGCCCTGCAGCGACTTATGTGGAAGAAGCATTGAGCCGGTACTGGTGCGGGCGGATTGGCTTTTCGGTTCGAGGAGACGGTGTGTTTACAAGTGGTGGGACACAGTCCAACTACATGGGAATGCTGCTCGCCCGCGATGCGTTTTGTCGATCGAAATGGGAGCACATCGTGCAAAGAGATGGACTGCCGGAATCGTTCAAAAAGATGAGGGTCCTTTGTTCAGAAGAAGCTCACTTTTCTGTGAAAAAATCAGTTTCTCAGCTTGGTCTTGGCGAGAAGGCGGTCGTTCCGGTTCCCGTCCTTGATGACCATCGGATGGATCTGGATGAGGTTAGACGTATGGTTGAACAATTGGAGCAGGATGGACTTCTGCCGTATGCGGTCGTCAGTACATGTGGGACGACAGATTATGGAAGCATCGATCCGCTTGAGGGTCTGGCTGACTTTTGTGAAGAAAAAGGCCTCTGGCTTCATGTGGATGCCGCATACGGAGCAGGGCTTCTGCTTAGTGAGAAGCACAATGGGAAGCTTGCAGGCATAGACCGTGCGGATTCGGTGACGCTCGATTTCCATAAATGGCTGTTTCAGCCGATCAGCAGCGGGATGTTTGCGGTCAAAGATCGGAAGCACCTGCGGTTGTTATCACACCATGCCGATTACTTGAATCCTGTAGAAGATGAAGAAGAAGGCATCGTGAACCTTGTGAATAAAAGCATCCAGACGACGCGCAGGTTTGATGCGTTAAAAGTTCTTTTGACCTTGAAAGTACTCGGGACGCGGTTATTAGGGAGTATGGTGGACCGGACGATGGAAGTCTCGAGCTTTGCTGCAGAGGAACTCGGGCGTCGCGAGGCTTTCCGGGTAGAAAATCCATCTCCTGAACTTTCGGCCGTCGTGTTTCAGTACCAGCCGGAGGGAAGCCTGGATGTGAGCGATTTGAACCGGAAAATACAGCAAAAACTTTTCAACGAAGGAACGGCCGTGATTGCGAAAACATCAGTCCGAGGAGAAACCTATTTGAAATTTACGCTCTTGAATCCACGTACGACGGAAGAAGATGTGTTGGCCGTGATTGATGAGATTGAAAATACAGCGAAACAGATATTAGGAGGGACACCTCATTGAATAAAGCAAAAGAAATCGCCGAAATGGCCACAATGCAAAGCTTTCTTAATTGTTACTTAAGAGAAACAGGCAACTATGAGGGGATGGATGTTGGCGAAATGAATGAAAAAATGCTGCGCATTCCTTTGGTCCGACAACACTTGGTCATCCATGTACCTGTAAACTATTGGTCGTTAACGGGGAGGCACCTGTTTGACTTTCCGATGACCTATCAAACAGAAGGAAAGGAAGAAACCCATACTCTTGATTATGTCACGATGACCACCCTCCTTGTGAAAGAATGGCTCATCGGCAATGGACAGGAATGGGCAGAAGATGAGCTCGTCCTGCGTGTCCTGCTCAGCTGCAAGAAAATGAAAGATTATGTAGTTGCAAGATTCGAAGATCGTCACAAGCTGATGGACGAAGATTTTACATTTATCGAAGCGGAACAGTCGCTGCTGTTCGGGCATTTGCTTCATCCGACCCCGAAAAGCAAACAAGGCCTGACCGATGATGAGGACCGTGAATATTCCCCTGAATATAAAGGGCGTTTCCAGCTCCACTATTTCAGTGTGAATCCTGATCTTGTTGAAGAAGATTCCAGTTTGGATCGTCCCGCATCCGCTCTCATCTTCGAAGGCGTCAAAGATACGGAAGGGGCGGAACCACTAGTGAAGGAATGGAACAAAGGCCGACTTTTACTTCCTATGCATCCCCTGCAAGTGCCGGTTGTATTAAAAGATCCGGAAGTCCAAGGGTATCTTGATTCTGGAGATATCAAACACCTTGGGCCAAAGGGTGTCCGGTTTACGGCTACCTCTTCATTCCGGACGCTGTACAGTGAATCTTCCCGGTTTATGTACAAATTCTCTGTCCCGGTCAAAATTACGAACTCCTTAAGGGCGAACCAGCCGAAGGAACTGGCGAGAGGGGTGGAAGTTTCACGTTTGCTCGATACAGAGCTTGGAGAGCAAATGAAGAAGCATCATCCGAATTTCCATATGATGAAAGATCCTGCGTCGATCAACCTACGTTTATCGAAAGAAACTTCAGGGTTTGAAGTTTCGTTAAGAGAAAATCCTTTTTACGACGATGATGAGCAGGTGACTCTTGTGGCAGGGCTCGTCCAGGATCATGCGTATGGAGGGCAGTCCAGAATCTCCACGATTATCCGAAGTATTGCTGAGAGCGAAGGAAGATCGTTGGAAGAGGTCAGTCTCGATTGGTTTGACAAGTATTTGTCGATCAGCCTGGAGCCTATTCTCTGGCTGCATCACACTTACGGGATCGCCCTTGAAGCCCATCAGCAGAACTCTGTTGTCAGGATGGAACAAGGGTATCCTTCCAAGTTTTATTACAGGGATAACCAGGGGTATTACTTCAGTCGGTCCAAAGCGGATCAACTCACAGAACTGCTTCCTTCATTAAACAGCAAAAGCGATACGATCTGTGAGGATGACGTCGCGGATGAACGTCTGCGCTATTATTTCTTTTTCAATCATTTATATGGGCTGATCAATGGATTCGGCGTCAGTCGATTGGTCGATGAAGAAAAATTGATCGACCTTCTTCGCAGCCGTTTGATGGATCATCTTCCATCCTCCCTGGTCCAAAGTCTATTGGAAGAAAGCAAGCTTCCTTGTAAGGCCAACCTATTGACGCGTTTGTATGATATGGATGAACTGGTCGGGCCGATGGAAGAACAGTCGGTCTATACAGCGGTTGATAACCCGCTTGCTGCAAAGGTGGGAGTCGGCCATGAGCATTGAGTTTGAGATTTATGATGAAACAATCCAGCGCACGATTGCGTTTCGGAAAGCTCAAATGGAAGATGTCGCGTTGGTTCACAAGTGGATGAATGAAGAACACGTGCATCCTTTCTGGCAGTTGAATCTCCCGTTTGACCGGTTTGAAAAACACTTTCAGAAGGCAGTGGCCGACACCCATCAGACGCTGTACCTCGGCCTGATCGACGGGGAAGTGATGAGCTATTGGGAAGCTTACTGGGTCAAAGGGGATGTGATAGAAAACGCGTACACACCCAAAGCTTACGACCAGGGCATCCATCTGTTAATCGGGGAAAAGGATTACCTCTGTTCAGGCTTTGCCCTGCCTCTTCTGAGAGCGATGGTGCGTTTTCAGTTTCAGCATGAAGCGACAACGAAAGTCGTGGCAGAACCGGATATACGGAATGACAAAATGATCCATATTTTTAAAAAATGCGGGTTCGCACCGATTGCGCCCATACAGCTGCCGGATAAAGAGGCACAGCTAATGTTTTGTGAACGAGAAGCATTTGAATCGAGGTGGAACGATGAATACAGAAAAGCAGATTTTTGATGTAATCGGCATCGGTCTCGGGCCGTTCAACTTAGGAATGGCCGCCCTCCTGGATAGCGTTGAGGATGTGTCCGCGGTGTTTTTGGAAAAAGAAGAAGAGTTCCAGTGGCACCCTCATTTATTGATGGAAGGAACAACGCTGCAGGTGCCTTTTTTCGCAGACCTTGTCAGTATGGCGGATGTCACCAACAAGCACAGCTTTTTGAATTATCTGCAGGAACACAACCGTTTATATAACTTTTATTTTTTGGAGAAGTTCCATATCCCGAGGAAAGAATACAATCATTACTGCCGGTGGGTCAGTGACCGGTTGGACAGTTTGCGGTTCGGTAAGGAAGTCATCCATGTGACAACCGCTGATCTCGGTGGAAAGACACTCTATCAAGTGACCGCTCACGATTCCTCCACAGGTGAGGAACACACGTACACAGCTGAAAACATCGTGATGGGCATTGGCACGGAGCCCCGGTTCCCGGAGGCACTTCAAGACGCCCTTGGAGAATCTGTTTTTCATACGTCCGAATATTTGAAAAGAAAACCATTGTGTGACTTATCCAAGTCTGTCGCCGTGATTGGATCGGGACAGAGCGCGGCGGAAGTTTTCCTTGATGTAGCGAAGCACCAGGAAGAAACAGGTGGTTCGCTTCAATGGTACACAAGGTCGCATGGGTTCTTTCCGATGGAGTATTCAAAGCTTGGGCTTGAGTATTTCTCCCCGGATTACATCGATTTCTTCTATGAGCTGCCTCAATGGAAGAAAGACCAGCTGTTACATAAGCAGGACCTTCTCTATAAAGGCATCAGTGCAGAAACCATCGCCGCTATTTATGATCATCTTTATGAACGGACGGTCGGCAATGCCGATCCTTCGATCCATCTTCAGGCGATGACCGAAGTGACGTCCATCGAACAGAAAGAGAGCCATTTGAGCTTAAAAGGTTATCAGAAGGTCACAGAGGAGCCAGTGGAGATGGAAGCGGATCTGGTCATTTTAGGGACAGGGTATCAGCCTCGCGTGCCCGCCTTTTTCTCAAGCATAAAGGACAGCATCATTTGGGATGAGCAGGGCAGGTTTGCCGTGAACAAAGGCTATGACCTGGCTGCGGACCTAAAGGCAGATGGGCACATTTTTATCCAAAATGGAGAACTCCATACCCACGGCGTCGGCGCATCTGATCTTGGACTTGGCGCACATCGCAATGCGGTAATCATAAACAGGATCGCGAAAAGAGACGTTTATTCGATACAGGAAAAAAATGTCTTCCAAACATTCGGAACGAAGAAGACCTTGGTCACACAACATCAATCATAAGAAAGAGGGGATCGGTTTGTTATTTCAACAGGACATTCATGGACAATTGAACGCAGACAGTTGGAAGAAAGCCAATCAACAGTTAATGGCGAAAATGTTCGCGGAATATATGTATGAGGATATGATCCAGCCGGAAGTTTTACTAGAAGACGGGAAAACGATAGAGTACAAGCTTTCCGTTTCCAGCGAAAAGTCGTACCGGTTCGTTGCGGAAAAGCGTTTGTTCGACAGTTTTGATGTCTCCGTTGATGAACTGAAAAAAGTCGAGCAGGGGATCGAAGAAGAGGCGGATCACGCGCTTGAACTTCTGATCGATTTAAAGGAAATCATCGGCATGTCCGCAGAAACCCTCGGCCATCTGATTAAAGAGATGAACGCGACGTTAATCGCTGATGTGCATTTGATGCAAAAGACAGATCGGGGGTCTGATGAGCTTGTGACTCTCGATTATGCGGAGCTTGAAGGCTACATGAAGGGGCACCCGTGGATTACTTACAACAAGGGGAGAATCGGCTTCGGTTATGATGACTACCTACGTTTTGCACCTGAGCACCAGCAGGAAGTGCAGCTTTCCTGGATTGCGGCACATAAAAATCTAGCAACCTTCCAATCGGTTCAGAACCTCAGCTATGAAACACTTCTGAACGAGGAGTTAAGTGAACAAGAGAGGGAACGCTTCTTTTCCGAGGTGAGCAAACAGAACCGCGATCCGGAAGATTATTACTTTTTCCCTGTCCATGAATGGCAGTGGAAAAATCAGCTGATCCAAAACTTCCCGGAGGAAATCGCGAAAAAGGAAATCATCGCAGTTGGAGATGGCGACGATGCTTATCTTCCTCAACAGTCGATCCGTACGTTTGTTAACAGAAGTAGTAAAGAGAAACATCATGTGAAGCTTCCAATGAGTATTTTGAACACTCTTGTGTATCGAGGGCTGCCATCAGAACGGACAGTGATCGCGCCGAAAGTCACTGAATGGATCAAGGGCCTCTATGAACAAGATGACTTTTTAAAGAATGAATGCCGGGTGATTCTGCCGGGGGAAAACGCCAGTATCAATGTGGATCATAAACATTACTCTGCCGTTAAGGAAGCTCCGTATCAATACCTTGAAATGCTGGGGACGATTTGGCGGGAAAGCATTTATACGTATCTGGAAGACGGCGAGCAGGCCATCACACTTGCAGCGCTCGTTCACGAAGATCCAAATGGGAAACCGTTCATTCAATCGTTGATCGAGTCGTCTGGATTGGATCCGGAAGATTGGATGAAGAAGTTTTATAAAGTTGTCATGGATCCTTTGCTTCACTACTTATATAAATATGGGACAGTCTTTTCACCGCACGGGCAGAATACGATTCTGGTACTGAAAAATAACGAGCCCCGTCGTCTTGCCATCAAGGATTTTGTCGATGATGTGAACGTGACGGACCAGCCGTTCCCTGAACTTGCGCACGTAACGGAAGAGATGAAAGCTGTGCTGCGTACAGAACCACCGGAAGGCTTGACGCAGTTTATCTTTACGGGACTTTTCATCTGCCATCTGCGTTATTTGAGCCATATTCTAGAAAAACACCATCTATTAAATGAAGAAGTCTTCTGGCAGCTGCTTGCAGAGTCGATCCACGACTACCAGAGCAGATTCCCTGAATTGAAGAAACGATTTGAGTTGTTCGACTTCTTCAAACCGGAAATGACGAAGCTTTGCCTGAACCGCAACCGGATGGTCGATTATGGCTATGCCGATGGCGATGATCGTCCGCATGCATCGGAATTTGGCAAAGTCACCAACGCACTGGCTGCTTTTAAAGAACAGCCGATCGGATAACCTGACGAAAAGAGGGATGGATCGTGGCGATCATTGTACAAAAATATGGAGGCACTTCACTCCAAACAACCGAACGAATCAGACAGGCAGCGAATCGCATCATCGGTGAACGAGAGAAAGGAAACCAGATGGTCGTTGTTGTCTCAGCCATGGGAGACTCCACCAATCATCTAGAGCAGCTCTCCCGTGAAGTCTCTTCCTGTACGAATGGAAGAGAAAAGGATCTGCTTTTATCTACAGGTGAACAAGTGTCATGCGCGCTGATGGCGCTCGCTCTTCAAGAAAAAGGGCAGGCAGCTATCGCTATGACCGGCGAGCAGGCAGGGATTGAAGTGGAATACCTCCACGGGAACGCCAAGGTCACTGCGATTCATACCAAGTGCATGAAGAAGGAGTTACAAAAAGGAAAGGTTGTCATTGTAGCCGGTTTCCAAGGCGTAGCCGCAAACGGAGAACTCTGTACGCTTGGCCGAGGCGGTTCCGACACGACGGCCGCTGCCTTGGCTGCAGCACTGAAGGCGGACCGCTGTGACATCTGTACGGATGTCGATGGGGTGTATACCGCAGATCCTCGTGTGATCCTAAACGCAGCGATATATTCATACATGGATTACGACAGCCTGCTCACCATGGCTGAAATGGGGGCCGGGGTGATTCATCCGCGTGCTGTCGCCCATGCGAAAGAATACCAAGTTCCTCTAGTCATTCGTTCGAGCTTCAGTGAACACGAAGGGACTTGGATATCAAAGGATACATCTATTTCTTCAGTGGCAGGGGTCACGTATCAAAAAAATCTCTGTCATGTCCGTCTTTTTGGAAGAAGGATGAAAAAGGAAAAAATTTTGAGGCGGATGAAGGATTCTGGTGTGATTGGAACAAAGGATGTTCATGCACACCTAGACGAACTTCTCGCAGTGGTAAAGAAAGACGACCTCGACCAGACGATATCAATGCTTGACTCATACAAAGATCAATTAGGCGTCCAAACCATTCAAACAGAGATTCAAAAAGCGGCCATCCACCTGATTTTTGTTAATGAGGAGGAAAAAAGGAAGCAGACCGCCTTGATGAATGAAAAAAAGTTCATGCCTTTGGAAGACGTCCATTCGATCGACAGTCATCCAGCGGTATGGAGTGTTTCCGTACAAGAAGAATATGGCTCGGATATGGCTCGACGTGTGTATGATGTCTTTATGACTGAGAACCATCACAAATTTCCGCTTGCTTATTGAAAGTCATTCGAATGCCCGCCCCCGCTTCATTTAAAGCGGGGGCGGGCATTTTTTTATCGTTCGTAGGTTTCGAGATTTTGAATGAAAGGTAAATTCATTAGAGAGATTCAGTAAAGTAAATAGCTGGTTTTAGAGGTCTCGTCTATTTCTATGAAGGATGGTGAGTGTAATCGATATTAATAACTATTTCAAAAATAATTATGAAGAATCCAGAGAAACGTTTAGAGGTTTATTGAGCAAAATTCAAGAAGTCTGGCCGGAAGCCAAGCTTTATCAACATGCGATTGGTGAAAAAGAAGACAACTCCATAGATGTTATTTATGCGGAAGCGACATCGTCCAACGACAAAGTGGCCCTGCTGACATCGGGTGAACATGGAATTGAAGGATACGCGGGAGCAGCTGTTATTCATTTATTCGTCGATCATTACCTAGCATCCATCGATCCATCGACGACGGGGATTTGTTTGGTCCATGCCATCAATCCTTGGGGCATGAGGCATTTTCGCAGAGTCACAGAAAATAATGTCGATCTGAACCGGAATTACTTTTTAGAAGAAACAGATATCCCTTATGATCTAAATGAAAACTATGAAAAAGAAAGTCACATCTTTCTTCCGAAGAAACCGGTGGATGTGATTTCTAAAGAGAAGACGGAATTGTATGAAGCCTTGAGTAAAGGGATGATGAACGAGGGGTATAAAGGAATCAAACAAGCCAAAGGAATGGGGCAGTTTCAGTTCGACCGCGGGGTGTATTTCGGCGGTTATGAAGAAGAGCCTTCCGGTTCCTATATCAAAACATGGCAGAGGCATTTGCTTGGGCAATTCTAAAAAGTCATTCACATGGACTGGCATACAGCGCTTGGACCGACCAATGAAGTGACCATGGTCATTTCCGAGAAGCACGGCATAAAGGAAGATGAGCTGAAAGCTTCCTATGGCATGGAAAATATCCAAGTGTTTTCTCCAGAAGACGTCAAAGGCGATTCGACGAATTACTTTTATGAATTAAGAGAGGCGGAATATCCTTCTACATCACTATTCTCCGCCTTGTTCGAGTTTGGTACATTTGGAACCAGTCGTGAAGCGGAACTGAGGGAATTTACGACGATCATCTTAGAAAACCAACTGTATTGGGAAGGTACGGAACATGAGGAAAGCAGGGAATGGATCCTGGAAGAGTTGATGAATATGTTCTATCCGAAAGAGAAGGAATGGAAAGAATCGGTCTTGGAAGAAGCTTGTGAAGCCATTGAATCTGTGCTGAAAAAAGAAAACATTCTCGAGTCTTCTGCTTCTCATTCTTCCCATGAATAGGAAGGGAGACATGTAGGAAAGTGGATGCGCGGACCCGACGCTTTCCAATGTTTACTAAATTCTGAAAAAGGAAATGGTCTTTATACAAGAAATAAAGGAGGAATCACATTGGTACACGATCCAAAACAAGCAGCAAAACAAATGAATGAAGAAAAGAAAGAAGATATTCTCCAACATTTTGAAACGTTCAAAGATTATTTAGGTGACAAAGTGCAAAAAGGAGAAAAGCTGGGACTCGGAGAAGAAGGTCTTTCCAAAGGGGCCAAGCGGGTAGCCGATTACCTCGCTGAACATGAGGAACCGAGAAACCGTGAAGAGAAAGTCTTAAACGAATTATGGAATGTAGCGAATAAAGAAGAACGTGAACATATGGCTCATGTATTGGTTAAATTGACGGATCAAACCAACTAGAAGGTAAAGCGTCTCCATCATTGGGGCGCTTTTTTTATTCATTTTTTTAAATAACTGTCGAGTGCTTTAAAAGATGAGAAGAATGAGCCCAGCGATTAATAATAAAACAGACCCTGAAAGTAGAGCAATTTTTGTCGGTCGGTTGGCTTTATGGAAGATTCGGAAAAACAAGATGATCACCTCCATATGAAAAGATTTGATCCTACTTTTACATACGTTTGAAAAGTGTAAGAGATTCATTTTTATATTCCTTCTCTGGACTGATTTTTCTTAGACCTGAGGCAGTCACCATAAAACTACGGATGTAATATATATATTGCATTATGTGGTGTATCTGTTATAGTTTGGTGGAAAGGGAAGGTATTTATGGATAATCATGTTAAAGTGGCGAGAGTGAGCAAAAACCTCACCCAACAGCAGTTGGCTGAAAAGACCGGTGTGACGAGGCAGACCATCAGTTTAATAGAAAAAGGGAAGTATAATCCAAGTTTGAAATTGTGTCTTGAAATTTGTTACGCCGTGAATAAAACCCTCGATGAAGTTTTCTGGGTGGAAAAGGGGAGCGATTCTTTTGAAGAAAATAAGGGATGAACGGCTGCAGTGGAAGAACTTAAAAAACATTCGTGTGGTTTACATCGTTCAAACGCTCGGAATTTTAGCGATTCTTGGTTATGATCTTACAACGAAAGGGTTAGACGGGATGACTAATAATCCGGTCTGGATCGTATTTATGGTCTCAGTTATTGTAAATGCATATTTATCGATGACCATAAGTGTCGATCATGAAGAACGGCAGAGGTCCCCTGTTAAGAGTCTTTATATATCCTTGACGGTCATTAGTGTACTCGCCGCTATCATTGGTTTGTTCGTATCCTTTTCAGATGGGCAGACAGTATGGAACGGCCTTCTCATCGGAGGAATCATTTTCGTCAGTTTCCTGGTCCCAGTGTTGTATATCTTTAAATTAAGAAAGGATAACTTGGAAGAAGAGATATCCAATTAATTTTCCTATGTAACCCGCAACAAGGAAGAACCTCCATGTGTGCGGGATTTTTCATTGTCCTATGATTGGAAGGTCTGGTTTTGAGCTTCTCTCATTTCTTTTGGCGGCGTTCCATGGATATAAGCAGGCCCTGGTTTAAGGTCGGGAATCTGGCCCATCGGTTTAGGATCCTGAATGTATTCAAAAGAACCTTTGCCATCCAATGTTGGCCCATTTGCCCATCTTCCCTGCTGACTCTCCGTACCTTCAGAAAAATTGTAGAAAGAGTAGGAAACTTCCTGCTTTTCGTATTCCTTGTTAAACGAGCTCGGAACGATAGCCCCTTGTGTCTGCTCGAGTTCTTCGATGGCTGCCATCCATTGATTCTGGTGCATCGTATCACGGGCAATGAGGAAAGAAAGCATGTCTCTCACTCCAGGGTCTGTCGTCATTTCGTAAAGCCGGCATACTTGAAGCCTTCCCTGTGATTCCGCATTGAGATTCGCCCGGAAATCTGCAAGCAGGTTTCCGCTTGCGACCGTATAACGGGCCGTCCATGGGTAGCCGACACTATCATTAGGCTGGGCTCCCAAACCGTTGACAATCGCGTGCTGGGGGTTCATTCCACCTAAAACAGCTTCAATCGCGGGATCCTTGGCTGCCTGTTCTTGATCATTTGCAGGCGCCCCATCCAAAAGCTGTGCGATCATGGTCGCAATCATTTCCACATGCGCAATTTCTTCTGTCGCAATATCTAAGATCATGTCTTTGTATTTATTTTCAGCACGGCAGTTCCAACCTTGAAAAAGGTACTGCATCATGACAGACATTTCTCCGTACTGTCCGCCTAAGATTTCCTGCAGTTTTTTTGCATACACGGGATCAGGTTGTGAAGGTTTTGCATTATATTGAAGTTCTTTGATGTGATAGAACATAACATCTCTCCTCTTGTGGTGGTGTCACGTTCTTAGTGTGGGGTAATCGCCAACTTATATGTGAAAAAAACAAGGGAAAACATTGGATGTTTTCCCTTGGACGTACCTATTT
This sequence comes from Halobacillus aidingensis, assembly GCF_900104185.1. Taxonomy (GTDB): domain Bacteria; phylum Bacillota; class Bacilli; order Bacillales; family Halobacillaceae; genus Halobacillus; species Halobacillus aidingensis. The sequence continues at coordinate 134,358 of NZ_FNIZ01000002.1, forward strand.
TTCCTTATCTTCTTCATCATACGGAAAAAGTTCTTCCGAAGCTTCTGTTTGCAGCTGGCCAGTGGAACGTACTTCGTGATTTTCTTTCTTTTCCTGATCGAGGCTTCTTGCCACCGATTGATGGAAGAAGTATTCGAAAATCGCTAAGGAAACAGCTGAGATTAAGGTGGCTTCAAATACATCGTCACCGACTGTCAGTGCATCGGTCATAAAGTATATGACGGCGAAACTAAGGACAAAATCCCCGGCTGTGGCCATGGTGTTGTTTGACTTTTTAAGAATCGTCACGTCACCTAAATAACCGAGAGCACTAACGACTAGGGAAATGAGAAAGACGTTTCCGAAAGAGACGTCAAATCCTAAACCTAAAATGATAAACAGAATGCCTAAAGTGAATACAAACTTCAGGGCCAGTAATTTTACGTGTGTCATGTAAGGCACCTCCTCAAGCTATAAGATGCACCATTGCATAAAAAATATACGTCAAAGGAGTTGGTCCTTTTAGTGGGTATGCCCCGACAAATTAGTGAGTAACAGAGAACAAACAGGTTTCAGCTTTTCTTACACTTGTTACTGGATAAGTCTTGGGAAATTAAGGATTTAAGATGACTTTGATGCAGTCATCCTCGTGTTTATTAAATTTTTTATAGCCTTCTGCTGCTTTTGCCAAAGGCAGTTCGTGCGTAAGGATCGTCTTTGGATCGAGCTCATTTCTTACAATTTGTTCATAAAGTGGCTTCATATAAGGCCTTGCATGGGCCTGCCCCATTTTGATCTGGATGTTTCTCGAGAAAAAAGCCCCGAGAGGAAACATGTTGTAATTTCCTCCATAGACCCCGGTAAGTTGGACCGTTCCGCATTTCTTCACTGCTTTCGATGCGATTTGAATCGGACCGAGCGTTCCTCCCTGGAGTTTGAGTTTTTGTTCCATGAATTCCAGTGGAGATTTCTTCCCATCCATGCCTACACAGTCAATCACGACATCCGCGCCGCCTTTGGTTACTTCTTTCAAGATTTCTCCCATATCCTTATGCCTTGTGAAATCAAAGACTTCTGTCCGGTTTGTGATCTTGGAATGGTTTAAACGGTAGGAGAGGTGGTCGACAGCGATCACTCGCTCGGCCCCTTTCTGCCAGGCGAATTTTTGTGCCATCAAACCAACAGGACCACACCCTAGAACAATTACCGTATCTCCTGGTTTGACACCTGCGTTTTCCACGCTCCAATAGGCGGTTGGGAGGACATCCGAAAGAAACAGCAGGGAAGGGTCATCCAGTTCGCAGTCCTCCGGCACCTTAAAGGGCGTAAAATTCCCGAAAGGCACCCGCAAATATTCCGCTTGTCCACCAGGATAGTTTCCAAATTTCTCGGAGTACCCGAAATACCCTCCAGAATCGTAATGGGGGTTGGCGTTGTCACACTGGCTTACATGATTTGTATCACAATATGGACAATGACCGCAGGCAACGGTGAACGGGATGACGACACGGTCGCCTTTTTTTACTTTGGTTACTTCCGGACCGACTTCTTCCACGATTCCCATTGGTTCATGTCCGATAATATAACCAATCGGCAAAGGGAAATTGCCTTGATACAAATGTAAGTCAGATCCGCAGATGGCTGTGGATGTAATGCGTACAATGACATCTTCTTTATCCTGTATCTTTGGAGCGGCGACTTCCTTGACAGCTACTGAATATTTTCCCTGGTAGGTAACAGCTTTCATCATTTATCCCTCTTCCTTGCAAGTTTATTCGAATGGTGGAGCCATGGATTATTATGTAACGCGAGCAGCCAGCTTTATAAGGCGGTTTCAGCTGCTTTTCGTCACTTTCTTATCGTGTTTTACTGTCAGCATTAACATAAGAATGCTGAAAACAGTTGAGAGAACTGTACTCCCTATAAGGATCCAATAAATCTGGGTTATTTTTTTATTCAAATCCACTCTCTCCTTGTTGGTGAAGTAAAGGTTTACCACAAGGGAAGCCCTTGTGGTAAGGATTGAAGCTGTCTTCAGTTCTTTTTATGAAGAGGAGGAACGACAAGCCAGCCTTTTTCTTTATTAAGGCGGAGGGCTTTTGCCCCTGCTTGTACCTTGTTCATATGGAATTTACCAAACAACATGGCGACATCTTCTCTTGTGGATTGCCCGATGGCCTGACTGCAGGCGACCAACCCTTGAGAGATATTCAGTGATATAGCCGCACTGATTTCCGGATCATTCAACCGTGCACCTACTGGAATGTCTTCAGCGTCGGCCACGGATCTTTCAGGCGGAGACGGAGGAAGGACGACACCGTTTACTTTTAAAACTTCCTCTATTTCCTGTGTCTCCTGTCTAATCCCCTGGACGAGTTCTTCCAAAAGACGTTTTAATTCTTTGTCACCTGCGTGATTATACATGGTCTGGTAGCTTGCGGAGTCTCCCTTTGCTACAGATAGATAACTCCAAAGACTGAAAACTTCCCCATAATGAAGGGGTTCTTGCTGTTGGTTTCCGCTTAAGATTCCCATATCTTCACTCCTTCGTTTTTGGTACAGGGATAGTATTCTTATCATTATGAAAATCATTCATGGAAAGGGACCATATGTATTTCTGTGAAAGGTAAGCACCAGGGGCACGTGTGGAACGAGATTTACGAAAGGTGCCTCCCGATACAAGTATGGCGTTTCTTTTTCGCTCCATACGTATACATTGCGGTGGCGGAGATTATTATAGTGTGACTAAAACCAGCGGATCGTTTTTTCGATGGATACCGAACATGTGACGACTCCAGAATATCTGGAACGACCGACAAAGGGGCAATCCGTATAATTTTTTGAAGATGGGAAGTTATAGTGGCAGGAAGGGGAAGGTCTCTATCTTTTGATTGAATTATAAAGCGCTTTCATTTTGTGATAGGATAAAATGAATAAGTAACCATATGCACCTCGGTTCGAAATCGTCCCTGAATCAAATAAAAAGGAGCCGTCCATGATGGCTCCTTATCTCCGCTTCAAAGAATCTAATTGATTTAACAATTGATCCAGTTCTTGAGATATTTTTACTAATTCACTATATTCCACGGAATCCAGGTAGGCTTGATACAATTGTTCTCTTACGGACTCGATTCTGTTTTCCAAGCAAAGGATGGTTGGCATAGCGCTCCCCTCTGATTTATACTTTTTCAAGCTGTTTGGATATCTTATGATGTGCTGGTCTTAACACAATTTTAATACAATCATTCTTATTCCCCCATAGGTATATATGTGGGTATTTTTGGATGGTGTGATTGAAGAGAGACTTTAGAAGTAAGCGGTCATTTTTTGTTCTAAATGAAGGACGATGGAAACTAAAAACAAGCCGTCCTCTATACGGGGCGGCTTGTTTTTAATGATTTAAAATTCCTGATACGTAGCAGGGTTCTGGTCTTTCATTCTGCCGGTTTCACGAGTCAATTGATTGATTTTGTTCATGTCTCCATCCGTCAAAGAAAAGTCGAATATAGATAGATTTTCTTTTTGGCGTTGTGGTGACGCCGATTTGGGAATAGCTACTGAACCGAGCTGATAATGCCAGCGCAGAATAACCTGGGAAACCGTCTTATCGTGATGATCCGCTACACTTTGTATCACCTCATTGTCGAGGATGTTCTGGACACGGGCCAATGGACTCCAGGATTGTGTTTGGATCTGCTTCTCCTGGTGATAGGCTCTTTGTTCCTCTTGGTTGAAAAATGGATGAAGTTCTACCTGGTTCAAGCTCGGTAAGACGCCTGTCTCTTTTTCAAGGCGATCCAAATGTTCCGGGAGAAAATTACATACCCCGATGGAGCGGATCAGGCCCCACTTTTGAGCGTCGATCAACGCTTGCCATGCTTCCACATACAAATCCTCTTTCGGGTTCGGCCAATGGATTAAGTAAAGATCATAGTAGTCCAGCTGCGCGCGGAACAGGGATTCCTGGATGGCCGTGACGGCTTTGTCGTATTCATGGTACCGGCCAGGTAGTTTGGACGTAATTTTCAATTCATTTCTTGGGATGCTGCTGCGGCGGATCCCTTCGCCGACCGTCGCCTCGTTTTCGTAATTATAGGCGGTGTCGATCAAACGGTAGCCTACGTCTATGGCACTTTGGATGGCTGAAGCGCCGCGGTTTCCGTTCAGGCGATACGTTCCAAACCCTAAGGATGGAATGGTGAGACCATCGTTCAATTGAATTTCAGGAATCGATTGACTCATTATAGTTGCACTCCTTTATTAGATCTTTTCCTATAGGTGATCAAAGATTGTTCAGTAGTTCTGAGGAAAGCTTAAACATATACTCTTTTACCTTGTCTGTGCAACCGTAAACCAATGACAGCGTGTACATTAGAGATTATTATAAAAACGATGGAAGCACTTGGTTCGTTTCCGTTTCCTCCAGGTTTCTGGGATTATCGTTCATTTTAAAAGTCAATTGTGGACATAGAATTCTGTTGAGTGTAGGGCAGTCACGTAAACAAAGGGTGAAGTTCTAAGACTATTACACTAACGTTTATGAAGCGCTTTCATTATATGATAGGATAGAAGTGCGCAATGGAAAAAGTCACCAGTTAAAACGAAATCGATGAGGAGGTTAAGAAATGTCTAATTTCGGAAATCAAGTTCAATTCGAGGTGTATCAGACGATGACGCAGCCTGATCCTGACAGGCTTCCCGTTTCATATGAGGAATGGGAAGCGAGGGCAAGAGAAGTCCTGGAGGATGGTCCTTTCTATTACGTAGCGGGAGGGGCAGGCGGTGAAGAAACGATGAAAGACAATCTTCAGAGTTTTACCCGGTGGAAGATCGTCCCGCGAATGCTTAAAAATGTGGAGAATCGTGACTTAAACGTAGAATTGTTCGGGAAAAGGTATGATTCTCCCCTCTTGCAGGCGCCAATCGGTGTGCAATCGATTATTCATGAGGGTGGAGAATTGGCTTCAGCAAGGGCTTCTGCAGCATTGAATATTCCATACATCGCAAGTTCTGCCTCTACAAGAACGATGGAGGAGGTTGCCGGAGTGATGGGGGAAGCTCCAAAATGGTTTCAACTTTATTGGAATAAAGATCCAGAAGTAACGGCAAGTTTTGTCCGGCGGGCAGAAGCCTCTGGGTATGATGCGATTGTCGTCACATTGGACACGCCTATGATGGCCTGGCGGGAAAAGGACTTGAAGAATGTGTACTTGCCTTTCTTGATAGGCGAAGGTGTGGGGAACTATTTTACAGATCCTGTGTTCCGGTCTCGACTGGGAGCACCCCCAGAAGAGGATCCTGCCCAGGCGGTCATGCATTGGACTAAAACGTTCGGAAATCCGGGGTTAACGTGGGAGCATCTGCTTTTTTTAAGAGAGCATACCGATTTACCAATCTTGCTGAAGGGCATTCTTCATCCGGATGATGCAAAGAAAGCGCTGGATTTTGGTGTAGATGGAATCATTGTCTCCAATCATGGTGGAAGGCAGGTCGATGGAGCAGTGAGCTCTCTTGACGCACTTCCACCGATAGTTGAGGCGGTAGGAAAAGAACTCCCTGTGCTGATGGATGGTGGAATTCGCCGAGGAGCTGACGTGATTAAAGCATTGTCTCTCGGTGCGAAAGCCGTACTTGTTGGACGGCCATGCATGTACGGACTGGCTGTTGCCGGAGAACAAGGAGTGCATGAGGTGTTAAGAAATCTATTAGCGGATACGGATATCACCTTGGCTTTATGCGGTTGTTCATCGATTGCTGAATTGAATGAATCTATCTTGCAGGCATCAAAAGGATAAACTTACGTGAAATAGGAGCAAGCCTAGCGCAGAACCATTTTGATCAGGGTTCTGCTCTTTTTTTCGTCCTCATATGAAGGAAGGGACCTTTCACCTAAACGGTATCAGGACTAGAGTTGGGATTCCTTATCAATATATTTATACCTAAAAAAGATAATTATTTATTGAAAAACGATAAATGGGAAGGTATGATAAGAATGACATTATGAAGTGAGGTGCTTTTTATGAAACGTGGATCGACACTCTTTTTGAAGCTGGCTGTCTTTTTGATTGGTCTGCCGGTACTTGCGCTGTGTATATTTTTCGTTCCTGAGTTTGCGGAATTTACGGGCGTTCTTCTTTCCGATTTTCCAGTCATCGAACCAGTCGTCTTTATTTATATGTATCTAACAGCCGTCCCTTTTTACATGGCGTTGTATCAAGCGTTTAAGCTGCTGACCTATATTGACAGGAATCAGGCATTCTCCGATTTATCGGTCAAAGCATTGAGAGTGATCAAATTTTGTGCGATTACCATCAGCGTTCTTTACGTTGTACTTATGCCGGTGATCTATATGGTCGCTGAAATTGATGACGCTCCTGGTCTGATTATGATTGGGATGATCATCATCTTCGCTTCCGCAGTCATTGCTGTTTTTGCTGCTGTCCTACAAAGACTGCTGCAAGAAGCGATAACCATCAAATCTGAAAATGATCTTACGGTCTGAGGTGATCTACATGGCGATTATAATCAACATTGATGTGATGCTTGCGAAAAGGAAAATGAGTGTGACTGAGCTTTCCGAGAAGGTCGGGATTACGATGGCGAACCTCTCTATTTTGAAAAATGGCAAGGCGAAGGCCGTCCGTTTTTCAACTTTGGAGGCGATTTGTAAGGCGCTCGACTGTCAGCCTGGAGACATTTTGGAATATCAGGAAGACGAAGATTAGGAGGGGTCGGATGCGAGCGGTGAAACAGCTCTTACACTTCGGATGGGAACAGGCATGGTCCTGTTTGTTTCCAGTCGTTATTTTCGCTTCTTTGGCGATTACCAAATGGGTGCCGATGCCCTTCTTGCCGAGGTATGATTGGCTGCTTATCATTTGTCTCTTCATGCAGTGGTGGATGGTACGCGCTGGACTTGAAACACGGGATGAACTGAAGGTGATTTCGTTGTTTCACGTGATCGGACTTGCGCTCGAACTTTTCAAGGTCCATATGGGTTCCTGGTCTTATCCGGGAGAAGGCTATTCAAAAGTGTTCGGCGTCCCCTTGTATAGTGGGTTCATGTATGCCAGTGTTGCGAGTTACCTTTGCCAGGCTTGGAGAAGGCTGAAGGTGGAGCTGGTCCGGTGGCCGTCTTCCTGGCTCGTCGTTCCGCTGGCGTCTGCTATTTATTTGAATTTCTTCACCCACCATTTTTGGATGGACATCCGCTGGTGGTTATCGGGGCTTGTAATTCTCGTTTTTTGGAAAGCATGGGTTCGATACGAGGTGAACGGCACGCGTTACCGGATGCCGCTCGCGCTATCGTTTGTGCTGATCGGATTTTTCATATGGGTCGCAGAAAATATCGCGACTTATTTCAGCGCATGGGAATACCCGAACCAGGCTGAAGCATGGAGTCTTGTTCATCTAGGAAAAGTGAGTTCCTGGCTCTTGTTAGTGATTGTGAGTTTTCTAATTGTAGCAACCTTGAAGCGAGTGAAGAAAGGTTCTGATGAAAATCGTAGCTTCATGGGTGAGGAGAGCAGTCCGAACGTGCAAGGACGTTTTGGAAGTGGAAAGTTATATTCGTGAAGGTGTGAGATCCTCCGTGATATGGCCTTTGTTTGTCATGGAAGGGGGGATTTCATATTTTGAAATGGAAGGGAGAGGGATTGTTTGGGTATATCTGTGATCGTGCTGATTTTCTTTGTGATCGTAGGAATCATTATGGTGGTCGTCCCTTCCCTTATAGTGAAAAAACAAGGGAGAGGGCCTTTCCCGTATAAGAGGTCTTTGAGTATCGGGGTTTTACTTCTTGTCCATTGGGTTTTATGGTTATCGGGCTTTTATGCTTTGCTTCCTGTGAGAGTTGCAGACGCCATTTTTCTTCCGGTATGGTTCGTGTTATGTGCTTTTGGTGCTGTTTTTGCGGGATTAGAGTTTAAGAATAATGCCGCTTTCGCCATTCCTCTAGCCGGCTTTACTTTTGTCAGCTTTGTCTTTGCCCTTTTTATGGAAGGGTTGTCTCAGATGTAATACATAAGAAGACGGCTGGATGAACCAGCCGTTTTTTTGATTAAAAAAGTAAAAATGAGGAAAAATTATGTATCCTGGGTTTCATCAATTCCTAAGTTAATCAGGTCCATCGATTCGTTTATTGTAAATGATCCGTAAATTCTGAATTCATCCCCTTCATTTATGGTACGTTGAGAATTGTGAGAAAAAAGTGAATGGGGGATGGAAACATGAGCAGATGGAAGCCGGGATTTATCGCTGTACTTATTTTTGTATTAGGATGGACGAGTATCCCTTTGTCGCAGGTGACCGAGGCAGCAGGGGCGAATGATGTGGTCATTAACGAAGTGGCCTGGATGGGGACGGATGTAAGTTATAACGATGAGTGGATCGAACTTCACAATCCGACCGGTTCAGATATATCTCTGGAGGGATGGTCACTGAATGCAACGGACGGATCTCCAGTAATTTCGTTAACTGGCACGATTCCTGCCGGAGGGTATTACTTACTCGAACGAACGGATGATTCGACCGTTACGGCTGTTGATGCCGACTTGATTTACACAGGTTCTATGAGTAATACAGGTGAGGTGCTTGAGCTGAGTGATGGTACACAAGTCATTGATGCTGTGGATGCTTGGTATGCAGGTGATAATAACACGAAAGCCACGATGGAACGGATCGATCCGCTATCGGAGGGGACCAATTCTTCAAACTGGCGTACAGCAACCGATACATATTCAGAAGGACTTGGGACTCCTTCCGCTAGCTTTTCCGTACCATCAGAAGGATGTTCTACGTCAGATGAAAAATTGAACAACGTGAGCGAGTCAGCAGGGAGCATTAATGTATACTTTAACAAATGCGCCTATGATGACTACGCGACTTCCGGAAACGGAGCCAACTATAACGTGAACTTAGAAGACCGGTTAATCCATCGCATCAAACAGGCGACGACGTCGATCGATCTTGCCACCTATGAAATCAACTTACCAGGCATCATTGATGCGCTGATGGCCAAAGCGGCTGAAGGGGTCGACGTCCGTGTCATTGCGGATGCGAAAGACGGCAGTGACCCTCATTATGCAGAACGTTATCAAACCATGCGTTTGTATGTGGAAAAATTGGTGCGTGGACAGGACAATGTCTTAGGAACAAGCGATGATACGACGGTATTTTCTGATTCCATCATGTTCGCTGTGGAAGATCAGGCGCTGCGGGAACAGTACGGACTTCCGACTTCAACGAACGGAATGGAAGAAGTGACCGTTGAAGTCGGAAGTGGTACAGAGACCGGATACAAACTTGTCGATGCCGAACAAAAAGAAGAAGGCAGTTATTACTCGCCAGGACAACAAATGCATAACAAATTTGCAGTCATTGATGGAACATGGGTATTCACAGGAAGCTGGAATTTCACCGTGACCGGTTTATATGGATCAGAGGAAAATATGCAGAATGATGTCCTTGGAGGAAACACCCAGCATGTTGTGGAATTGAATTCCGCAGCCCTTGCTGACGTATTCAAAACCGAGTTTGATGAAATGTGGGGAAGCGCTACTCTGAATCCGGATCCGGCTGTTTCGAATTACCATGGTCGTAAAGTGGACAACACCCTTCATACCGTGGATGTAGGTGGGAAAGAAGTGGATGTCTACTTTTCTGCAGGTGATGATGCTGTTGGACAAATGACTTCCTATGTGAAAAATGAGGCGGATTACAGCAGTTATTTTTCCATCTTTGCATGGAGTGACCAGGCCCTTGTCGATGAATTGAAATACAAGTGGGAAGGCTCGTACAACGACTTGGAAGGAAGTTTGACAGGCTTTGATGTGCGCGGTGTTTTTGACCAGAGCTTTTGGAACCAATGGTGGTCGGCTTCCATTGAAATGACCGGCCGTACGGCAAGCCAATCATCAACAAATAACCCTAATGTACGATGGAATCATGCCGCTCCTGTTTATGAAGATGCGGAAGATCGTAAAATGCACGCGAAGACAATGTTGATTGATGCCACCCATCCGTCTAGTGATCCTACTGCGATTGTCGGATCAACGAATTGGAGCACGAACGGAAATGATATCAACGATGAAAACATGTTGTTTATCCATGATGAAAAAGTAACGAATCAATTTTTACAAGAGTTTTATGCCCGGTATGAGGCGGCGGGAGGAGAGATTCCCACACCGTAAATGGTTTGTGATAAAGGTCCCCTAGCTTTTACGAGCCAGGGGACTCTTTTCATCCATTCTCTAAGGCTCGGATTCTATGACTCAGCGAGGCCGTCCGAAGGGGAACCCTTCCTAAATCATGACATCAACCCAGCTTTTTTTCATACAATATGTTGGGGTGAGTAAAATGAGGGTGAAATATACGAATGCAGATGTTGCTCTAATGGCGCGGATGATGCGGGCAGAAGCCGTAGGGGAAGGGAAACAAGGAATGTTGTACGTCGGCAACGTCATTGTAAACCGTGCAGCAGCTGACTGCCTGGACTTTACGGATGTAAGATCGATCCGGGATGTCATTTTTCAAGTCCAGGGGGGGAATTATTCTTTTGAAGCGGTTCAGAAAGGAAATCTTTTTTATAGTCCGGCAAGAGAAATGGAAAAAAGATTGGCAGAAAGAAACCTGAAATTCTGGCGTATGCACCCGGCAAAGTATGCTCTATGGTATTTCAATCCGTTCGGTGAGTGTCCTCCTACCTGGTATGGTCAGCAATTCACAGGGCGTTATAAAAATCATTGTTATTATGAACCGGTCGCAGGAACATGTGCCAGTGTTTACAGATAACAAAGCTATTCTAATAGGTGTGAGAAGGTATGTGAGGAAGTGCAATCCTTTATGGGATTGCGCTTTTTAAGTGCCCCTTGAGTATTGAGGAAGGGTTTGAAATAATTGACTCTAAGTCCTTTATCCACCATGCAGGTAAGGGATCGCATACATAGGCATCGATTTGATGTCAGTCCAGCTATAATTAGTTGACCCCCTCACTTAATCATTTCAGGGAGGTTTATATGTCTGAAGAACGAGAGAAAGAAATTCTAGATGAAATTCAAAAAATGAATAAGAAGTTAGATGAGATCCATGAATCTAAGGGGATGTCTACTCCTGTTTTATACGTAATCGGAATTCTAGGCTTCCTATTATTAGCCCCTATTTTGGTTGACTTGATTATTCCTTTGATCAATTAAGGAGACTGGAAAAATAAAAAGGAGAGGTGTAGAAGACATGAATATGAAGTCTGCTGTTCTGCTGCTTTTTGGCGTGTTGTTTGGTTTAATTCTAGCCAACATGTTCACCCACAGTCATTTTGATGGCAGCCAGTTGTTATTGACAGTGATCGGCGGCGTTTTCGGGTATGGGATCGTCATTCTTTTTGTAAAGAAGAGGCAGGGGAAAAGGAATTAGCTTCATCCATGTCCTGTAACTCTCATTAAATGCCCTCTAAGTCCTAGTCAATGTCCTATAACTAACGGTTAATGTGTTCAATGTCCTTTAACCAAGTGTTCTAATCATTTGAAGGAATGCGGCACAATTGTGTTAAGGAGTGAGTCCAATGGAATTTGAGTTCAGGCCGATCAAGGTGGAAGATGTGAAACAAATTGATTCATGGAACTATGATGGCTTCGTAGAAAAAGTGGAAATGGCGCCTTATTTTGAATCATTCAAGCAAACAGGGAAGTTGCAAGGTCCTGGTGGATATGAAGGATATGCTGCCTTTCATGAAAACGAAGTGGTAGGTTTGTTCGAATTCGATGTGAATGGAAGGATCATGGAGATCGGATTAGCATTGAGGCCGGATTGGATTGGGAAAGGGATAGGTGCAACCTATGTAAAGCAGGGCATAGCATTTGGTATGCATCATTATCACGAAGACGTTAATGAAATACGTCTAGAAGTGGATGAACAAAACAAAGCAGCCATCCGTGTCTATGAAAAAATCGGTTTTAAGAGAAAAACACAAAAGGACCGGAATATTGAGATGCGAATGGTCTTGTAAGAGTTTCCTACCATGAAATGGGTAAACCTGCCAATGTGGGTTTGCCTTTTTTTATTATCAAACACTATGGAACACTTTTCCTGCATTCAAAGGGTTCGATCTTTGATAGCATGGCCCTTGAGAAAAGGTGGGGAAAACATGGATGCGTTTCTATTCATACTTAAATATTTGATGCAGGGGTCACTAATTATCGGAGGAGCTCTGTTGACCTACTGGTTTCAATACACAGATGAAGGAAAAAGACACTGGGAAAGAAAAATAAAGAGATTAAATGGGGAGACATCTGGTCGTAAAGGGCAAGGAGGGTATAAGAAAAAGGCGAGGGATATCACACGTTTCCTAAAAGAAGGGTCTTTATTATTGAAAATTTCCCTCAGTCTGTTTGGGATCTTCTTGGTTTCATTACTACTTATGGGTGTTGTCGTATTTTTTCTCTAGCATAAGGTTATAGAGAGATTCATTTATACTACAGGAAAAAAGATTGGTGAAAGAATAGAATGACTGATCTGCATCGTAATTATAAAAATAAAAAAGGAAGATTCCTTAGGTTTTCAGATGGCTTCTTGAGGGATGTGCGGGAATTGAATGTCTATTCCCATTGATTAGCTGTGCCTCTTTAGGTGCGATCTCGGTATGGATAGATTAATCGAAAGGAATAAAGAGGATGAACGTAAGGAGCGTTCATCCTTTTTATATGATTTCTGATCGTAAGATACACCCTTATCCTGCTTCTCGGAAATAATCACCAATGGTCGGCACAGTATTCGGGTCGAGCCAAAGGACATCCGGATCAAACGGTCCTTTCGCAACTCCGGTGGTCTGCGTCACGGAGAAGTTTAAAGGTACGATGGGATAAGTCTGATGTTCGAAAATTCTTCTGTGAGGGAATAGAGATTAGAAGGGAAGGATTTTACATTTGTATGGAGTGAATGATTATGTCTACCAATCTTTTTAATGAGTGGCCCTGGCAGGATATTGTTATGGTGGCGGGTTTTATAGTATTTCTTTTCTTGACACGCTGGATAGCGGGTGTCTTGATCAACCGGCTGTTCCGAGAAAAGGGAAGCGTTCAGAAAGCAGCTCTCTCCCTCATCAATTGGGTTGTGTTCAATGGCCTGCTTTTATTTGTGATTTTCTATTTTTCTGATTCGGCCTGGCTGTTGTACCCTCTCTTCACCATCGGCCAAGTAGATATTACGTTATTTCTGATCATCATTGCTGTCCTGATCATTACCTTCGCCTATAGACTTTCAAATATCTTGAATGAGCATCTCCTGCCTTTTTTCTTCGAGCGTCATCATTTGGATAAGGGGATCCAGTTCACGATGGAGCGGGTCGTCCACTATATCATCATGGTAGTCGCGGTATTGGTTAGTTTGACGACGGTCGGGATTGATTTGAGTGCCCTTACTGTATTCGCCGGGGTCTTAGGAGTGGGTATCGGTTTCGGGATGCAAAACATCGCCTCCAACTTCATTTCAGGATTGATCCTCCTCTTTGAACGCCCGATAAAAGTAGGGGACCGCGTCCTCATTGACGACGTCATCGGTGATGTTGAAAAGATCAGTATGAGAGCGACGGTCGTCCGTACGCTGGAGAATGAACACATCATCAACCCGAACTCTTATTTTTTAGAGGAAAAAGTAGTGAACCGTTCGTTTGCGGACCCGAGGCTCCGCCTGACAATTCCAATTGGGGTCGCCTATGGGACAGATGTTCAAAAGGTGAAAAGAATCCTTCTCGTGGTCGCCGAATTGGCTAGGCAAGAGAACTCGTTCGTTCTGGAATCACCAGCCCCTTTTGTGAATTTCAAAGGTTTCGGTGATTCGTCATTGGACTTTGAACTGTTTCTCTGGATTTCCAATCCGAAAGAAGTCATTCGGATGAAAAGTGAGCTGAACTTCTCCATTTATGAGCAACTGAATGAAAACGGGATTGAAATTCCTTTTCCTCAAAGAGATTTGCACATCAAGTCTGCTCCTGAATCCTTGTTAAAAGGACATCAAGAGGACTCTTGATCGTTGTGTGAATTTAAGAATAAGCGTTCATTTAATGAATGCTTATTCTTATTTTATGTGAAATTTCATCTTAAACTATTTTGGGACACATTCGTATATCTCGAAACTGAGTCTTTAAGTATTGGGCAGGTTAGTTGAATCCTCAGTTTCGAGATAATATTAGATTTGAAACTAATTTAGATTAGTATCGTACATGTAATAAGAGGTTTTTTATAACTTGAAAATGGGGGCAGGTTTAACGAAATGAATAATCCAAGCGAAGAAGCACCAATGTGGGGTATGTCACTAACAATATTAATAATGGGTATCCTATTCTTAAACACTGATATTTCTTATACTGTTACTATCAAATCTTTTTCCTTTAACCTCCCATTAACAGATATTATAGGAATATGTTTGTTAGTCTTTTTTGGTGGGTCCATGTTGCAAAGTATAAAAGATTTCTTTCCCGAAAAGGAAAATAAGAAAAGTATGGATATAATAAGTGTAGGATTAGTTATCGGTCTAATACTATTAATCCTTTATAGTTTGTTTAAAGATATTAAAACCGTAAACCTTTTTCTGATTGCTCTATCATCTATCCCCTTGTTTGCTATAACTTCCAGTTCAATTGAGATTATTGGGCGTGTTATAAATGCAAAAGGTGAGGAAGAAGGGAAAGAGTATAAAGAAACTTTAATCAAAGTTAGCGGCTTACTGGTAACTGTTATATCCCTATTGGTAATGATACTTTAAATAGGATGAAAAATATACAACAATTGGAGTAGTTAAAACATCTCGAAACAAGTCTTAAATCGGGGCAATTCTTTACCATAAGAATTGCTCCTTCTTTAATTTAGGCAGGTTAGTTGAAGGCTCAGTTTCGAGATAATAATTGAGGATTGAGTTAATCAGTATAATTTGAAATAATTAGCATTCAAGCGTATTAAGAGGTCTTTTGTAAAAATGAGTCCTTACTAATGTTAGATTGACATAATAAGATACATAAAAATTCTACATAAGAGGTGAAAATTGTGATTTTGCCTATAGAAAAATGGATTGCTGAACAAAATTTTCCGGTAGAGGCTACTAACCTACTAGATGAAGGCATTATCTGTTATAAATCAGGTGCATATAGAGCTGGCTTGCTTTTTTCCTATCTAGGATTTGAGAAGATTATTAAGAATAGGCTGTTAGACGCCAGACGACCTGATAATATTCATGAAGGTGCATGGGGAAACATACAAAGAGATGTTAATAATGATTCTAAGTGGGAAGAAACTGTGTTTGATACAATTACAGGGTTTTCTAATATGCCAATCTTCCTCCAAGACAACAAAAAACGCGAAGAAATGAATCGACATCTATCCTACTGGAGAGATAGAAGAAATGACGCTGCACATGCTAAAGAAAATGAAATCAATAATGCACATGTAGAAGTTTTCTGGACGTTTATGCAATCTAATATACCTAAACTTGTTGTGCGTGGAAGTAGGGCTGCGATATTGGATAATATTAAACTTCATTTTGACTCTAGATACACACCAGAGGGGTCTGATTTTTCACATATTATACAACAAATAAAGCACTCTTTATATGAAGAAGACTTGAAAAGCTTTTATAAAGATGTCAAAGAAGTATTTGAGGATCTCCACCCATTCTACCCTTTTATTAGTGATTCTGAAATGAATAGTTTTTGGAATGAAATATTCAAGCTTGGAGAGCCATTCTCAACATCGTTAGTCCAATATTTCAAAAGTGAAGATGGCGCTGATGTTTTCATTATTGTTATTCAGGATTTTCCACGCCATATCGCTTTGTTTCATGAAGAAAAACAGTTTATTCATAATTTGTGGTATGAGAAGATAAAGGACTTTGAAGATCCATATAAGATTATGAGTGCACTGTTAAGGAACAGCCTTATTGAAGAGAGAAATCAAGAAGAGGCATTAAAGAAGCTAATACTAAATTTAAATAATAAAATCCCTTCAGATGGACTTGATTTTATGCTATTGAATCAATATGGCTACCTAAACCATTTTAGAAAATTAGTATTTGGGATAGATAGCGAAACTAAGACATTAATAAATGATTTTAGTTGGGGGAACAAAAATTTAAATCCTGTTAGACATTATTTGGAACATAATGGATTAGATGACGAAGTAGTTAACTCTTTGTGTAGAGTTTTCATGGCACAGCCGTATCCAGATAAGATGTGTGCAAATTTAAAAGACTATTTTAATAATCACAAAGATATAAAAGAAGAATTCATAAGAATATCTGAAGGTTTGAGAGCTACTCCACCGACAAGCTTAGGTTTTAACAGTTAAGTAGAAAGTAATTTACCGTTTCAACTCTAAGATAAGTATTTTATTAGAATTAATTTAACTTGATATCAAGTTTTCTAGTTAAGGGGGCATTGCTTGAATAAAAGGTTTCATTCAATGAGAGGGGATAAACAATGATTGTAGTGAATATTTTTGGAGAAATTGAACCCATTGTAATCTCAAAAAAATTAGGTATTACGTTATCTAACCTTCCTCAGGATTGGCAAGAAGAATTAATAGAAACGATGGAGGAAGAAATTCATCGCAGAGAATATGACATAAAGAAACTCAGGAAATACAGTAATATACCAAATATTGAACAGTATAATATTAAAAAAATTGTTGAACATAAAAACTTCTCAGGAATTTTTGGTGAAGGAAGCGGTAATTGCTTGAAGAAAATAGCAAGCAACTTGATGTGTGTAAGTGTTGAGGACTTTGAAAATTCAATGTTACAAAAGAAGAACTCTTATATAGACAGTCCTACTTGTGAAAGAGAGTTCGGAGAAAAAATGATGAATTTATATAAATTTCTAACTAGAAGTGGTTCTAAGAATACAAGTTGGTTGCCATTAACATGTTTGTATTCATCGGAAAAGAGTTTGTTCGAAGAAACCCATGTATTAAGAATGATTTATGCTGAAATGGGTTTAGATATAAAAATGAGTCCTATTATTTTTAATCAAAAGCGGATAGACAGTCTTCTAGGATTTGGAGAAATAATAGATTCATTTCTTGAGAACACAGAAGATTTTTATATGTTTGATTATATCCTGACAGCTATAGCAGATGATAGCAACTATAATGCATATCACATCTTTAAAAATTACTCTTTAATTGAAATGATTTTAGGGAAAGATGAGATCGATAATCCAATAAAATTCGATGAGAAATTATCCCTGTTCATAAAGTCGGATAGATATTCAAGTAAAAAAAAGTTATTCGCTAAAATGATTCGGCAAATTCGCAATAAAATTGCGCACGGCAATTTTATTGAAGTTCGAGAAAAATTAGAAGAGTATGCTGCCCATTTTATGAAAAATTATCACTTTGATTACCTTGAATATAGCAGAGAAAATTGGATTTATTTAAATATTTGTTGCGAATTGGATATAATATTAACTAATATCCTATGGGAATTGTTATCAGAATCCAATGTATCAAGTCATGTAAAATAGATATTTTTACTGCAAACATTGAGTTGTTGAAAAAAATTTATTAAGCATCTACTTAAATGAAAATTCTTCTTTAGTGTGAGCATATACTTTCAGTGGGGAGGTGTTTACATTGAGGAAGACAACTGGGTCAGGAGTTTTTTTACTTACTATCCTTATCGCAGGGGGGATCATTTTTTATTTTGGATCCGAAAGCAACGAGAGGACGAGTACTCAGGAGATTGAAAAATCGATGAAAGATACGGAAGAGGTAGCTGAAATTATTAACTACATAAAAGACAAATTTTCCAGTAACGACAGAATAAAGGATGTTTATTTTGACCATGATCGTAAGTCTATATCCGTCGATACTAGTTTTACAAGATCAGACCTTGAAGACGGAAGTAGATTTGAAAAAAAATTGTAGATGAGCTTCAATTGTACAATAAATCTGGTGAGAGGAATTCTTATATGATTGAAATTAACTTTAGCGAAGGAACTTTGTTTTCAAGCATAGTCATTTTAAATTGACAGTATAAAATTTAAAAAATTCCCTTTTGTGCCTTAAAATATCTTGGATTCGAGACTTAAACAAACGGGGGCTTTAGTTGAATAAGCAATTGAAAATAAATAGAAGAAAAATCTCAGTTCACTGAACTGAGATTTTTTTAATTTTAATTACAAATACTGTGCAATTATTTAAGCAAATCTAGTCACATTTTAAAGTGTAATTTCGAGTTTTGCGATAGGGGACGGAACCCGTTGTGTCCACAATCGCTTCTTTTCTAGTGAGGGAGCCCCGTCCAGGCGGTGGAGAGTATGGAATCTCGCACCATAGTATTTTATTTCAAATAATTTTAAATAGTTTGATTTTTTTCACTAACCGTTGTATCCTATTTTATGAATCCGCTTACAGAGAGAGTGAAGGAGGTACATAATATGCAAGCAATGAAAAACAGATGGTTAATTGCTTTATCAGCTATATCCATCCACCTTTCCATCGGAGGTGCCTACGCATATAGCGTATATACCACCCCCGTAAGTGAACAAATGGGTTGGACCCCAACTCAAGTAACGATTGCATTTACCATTATGATGGCACTGGCTGGGTCATCCGCAGCATTGTTTGGGAAGTTTGTTGAAAAAAATGGTCCAAGAAAATCAGCAATTCTGGCTGGTGTTTTGTTTGGATTAGGACAAGCCGGTTCAGGGATTGCGATCGCGATTGATTCACTTCCATTTTTCCTATTGTCCTACGGGGTAGCAAGTGGACTTGGACTTGGCATTGGCTATATTTCACCCGTATCAACTCTTGTGAAATGGTTCCCTGACCGAAGAGGTTTAGCAACCGGATTAGCGGTACTTGGTTTTGGAACAGGAGCTCTCATTACAGCGCCCGTTGCAGCCAACTTAATGACTGCAATTGGAATATCTAATACATTTTACGTATTAGGGGCAGCTTACTTTGTTTTTATTATATTAGGTGCTTCTTACATTGCCCCACCCCCAGAAGGCTGGGTGCCAGCTTCTATGAAACAAAATATGGCCTCTGGGAATAAAGTTTATAAAAAGGATTTACAACAATTGACTTCAAAAGAAGCGGTTAAAACAAAGCGCTTTTGGCTGCTTTGGACGATGATGCTTATTAATACGACCGCAGGGATCATGATGATTTCAGTTGCTTCACCGATGGCCCAAGAAGTTGTAGGGTTATCAGCCGTTGGAGCTGCCACGATGGTCGGGCTTATGGGTGTGTTTAATGGGGGAGGTCGTCTTGGCTGGGCAACAGCTTCAGACTATATTGGCCGCCCCAATGTTTTTCTGATCTTTTTCGTAATACAAGCTGTTGCCTTTTTCATGCTTCCGATTACAACAAACATCATCTTATTCCAGCTTCTAATTTTACTCGTTGTTAGTTGTTACGGCGGAGGATTCTCTAATCTCCCTGCATTTATTGGTGATTTGTTTGGAACGAAACAACTCGGTGCCATTCATGGGTACTTGTTGACAACATGGTCTTTAGGTGGCGTATTTGGACCTATGATTGTTTCGCAAATTCGGGCTAGAACCGATAGTTACACTGCTGTATTTTACGTTTTTCTTGCTTTAATACTCTTAGCGCTTGTCGTCTCCATTCTTATGAAGTTAGACATTAAAAAGACTGAGAGGGATCTAAAACAACAACAAGAAAAAGAAGCCGTTAATTATTAATTAGGAACCCAAAGGATTTGCATCGTAAAGTTGGATCGCGTCTTACCGACGAGATTCAACTTTTTTCTTAGGGATGGGATGGTTGATTGGATCGGAACCTGGTCGCTTTCCTCAGGAGTCTTCCAGGTTGCCATCCAATCAACGTCATAAGAGAAAGGTGAACGAATGTCAGAACTTAAGATCTAACTTGGAAGCGAGGGGACGGTTCTAGCGCTTCCGACAAAAGCATAAGAACCACCCTTGGCTTTGATTATCTTGAATTCGAGTCTTATAATAACGGGGGCTTTAGTTTAATAAAACACAATGAAATATCATAACTAAGTTTTTAGGTTAAGGAGGTTAATCTTTGATTACTGCTATACTCTTACTCTCTGCATTGTTTTTATAATGTTAAATATTCCAAATTTAAGTTCAAGAAAACAGTTCGAAAAAAATTATCAAGTACAAATTCTTATTGCATTTTTTACGGCCAGCAGTATATCAATAATTGTTTTATTCCTTGATCCAGTCAGTGTAGAAATTAGGTTCACATTATTAGGCATGGGTATTATATCGATATTGGCTAACCTGAATGCGGCTATATCTATTTACATGCAACAAAAGAAGATATCATGAAGCTGAGTTTTGTAGAAAAGGGGGATTTTGCATAATATAAACAAAAAACTAGAAGTCATTTTGTATGGGTAATATCATCACTAAACATAAACATAGCCAAAAAACCGACGATCTCATTAAGAGATGGTCGGTTTTTGGGTAATCTTATGCTTGAGTATTCTTTTTAGTCAATCGTTTTCCGATGGTTACGGCAAGCCCTGCGAGGAAAAGAAGTAATCCATTGCCTACGATAACAAGACCTACGAATGCTCCATACATCGCTCCTCCTGCGCCACTCGACGGTACCAGAATGGCACCTGTTAAAAAGCCCAGTATAACACCCGCAATTGCCAGTAGAAGACCGGAACCCCATAAATGTAAACGTCCATTTCTATACCACTTAATGGTGTAAACGTTTACCAGGATTAAAAAAATAAAAAGAAGTATCGTAAGAGCTCCATCCAAATCCTTCATGCAGTCCCTCCTAAAATAAATTCTTATGTTTAATATATGGCATATTGGAATATTTTACAAAAAATATTTGTTCTGCCCTAAATGATCAGATACGCATGCCGCATAAGAATATTCTTCAGATTATCTTGATTTAATATGTCTTAATGAAACGGGGGGCGATTGATAAATTTGTATGTTCGGCATTTAACTAAATTCCGCATTTACCTAACGAGCTTTATATCGTAGGAAAATGAAAATCGTAAAAAACACTGACATTATTTTTTGGAATACATTACCATTATAAGTACAACGGTAAAGGAGTGACTGGTATTGAAAAAACCCGAAGTAGTCTTAAATGTCTTTTCTTCGATCGATGGGAAAATTACAACTGCTCCGAAAAGAGATGTAGCGGAATGGACAGCAGCAGGTATTGATGGAGAAGCCCACGAAGTAACGCATCAACTATACGACGAGTTAGACTGTGATGGTTTAGTTTCAGGTAGCGAAAGTTTAATCGTATGGGGCGCGAATGGGGTAGAGCTGGACAGGCCCATTTATGAGCCGAAAAAATCAAAAGCTTATATTGTATTTGATGGGCGAGGGCGCATAGATTGGTATCAAACGGAGGGGTTATTAGTAGTTACTAGGGAAGATGTTTCGAAAAAGTATATTCAACAATTAGAAGAGAAGGGTATTACCTATATATCAGCAGGCACCGGTGCTCACATAGATTTACCTCTAGCTCTACATAAATTATATGAGTTAGGATACAGAAGATTGGGGCTTAGTGGTGGCGGAGTAATAAATGGAGCGTTCTTAAGGCAAGGTCTAATAGATGAAATAAGTTTAGTTATTGCCCCTTTAGCGATAGGAGGTACGACTACTCCCTCAATCTTCGACTCAGAGGATTTGAAAGAATTAAATGATGTGACCAGGATCGAACTAAAAAATATGAAAACTGTTGGTAATGGATCAATTTGGCTTCACTATAAAGTAATGAAATAAAAAATGAGAAGGCTTATCGATTATACAAGAAACTGGGATATTCAAATACGAGAATCTCGATGGAGAAAACCTTATAAGTAAATGGTTAAATCCGAGAGACGTATGACTAAATATTCCAGATATATTGAAATCAATTCTTCAAGTGTAGGGGACGAACCCTTAATAAAAAGGTTCGCCTCCTTTAAATATTATTGGGGCAGATAGTTAAGGATTTTTTTCTTTAATGATACTAGTCCTTTTAAAAAAACAATTGTATGAATACCATATAGGAAATGGTGCCGACGGCAATGGATAGAAGCATATTTTTTCTCCAGAAATGAATCATGGCTATAATGGCTATAGAAATGATTTCTGGAATGCCACGGGTCCCTGAATAAAATGTTACATCCCTTAAGCAATAAATGACTAAAAAACCAAAAACGGCAGAGGGTAAAACTTTACCAAGATACTGGACATAGTCAGGAGTAGGTCTACTTGATGAAAAAATAATAAAAGGAAGGAATCTTGTAAACATGGTTACTAAAACAATAACTCCTAAAGTCATGATTTCTTGTGTCATCGTCATTGTTCAAGTACCTCCCTTTTCTCTGGACTTTTTTTCATAAGTATAAGCGTACTTAAGATAACTACCAATGAAGGCAAAATGAAATGATCTGGTCCTAATAACACTAGACATAAGAGGGAGCCCCCTATTCCTACAATCGAACTTTGGTGATTTTCCTCTTGTAACCACTGATCTAAAAATATAACGGTAAACAATGCCGTCATGACAAACTCCAGACCTTCTGTATTAAACGTAATATATGCCCCAAATAAACCACCGATTGTTGCTCCTAATACCCAATAAATATGATTGAGGAGAGTCACAAAAAACATAAACCATCCTTTATCAATGTGTTTAGGTATCCTGGCTGTACTGTTAATGGCAAACGATTCATCGCACATCCCAAATATCAAGTAATATTTCTTAGCACCGGTAGCGTTATACTTATCTAAAAGAGACACCCCGTAAAACAAATGCCGGGAGTTTAATATAAGAGTTAAAAAAGCTGCATTTATTGGATTAAATGCGACAAGCAACAAATGCCCGGCTACAAATTCCATAGATCCTGCAAAGATTAGTAAGCTCATTAATGTTGCGTATAATGGGTGAAACCCTAATGATTGCATGAATATTCCATAGGCAGCTCCTACAAACATAAAGCCTGTCAATATAGGGATTGTCTTTGGAAAAGCTGCTTTAAATGCCAAATACAACAGTTCTTTCCTTTTCATTTTTTCACTTCCTTAGCTTAGCTTTATATAATTTATATCACGGTAAGTATTTGCAACAAACACTATAATTGTATGGATTACAATAAAATCTTTTTGAAAGAAGTAATCGATTGGTTAAGAACTTGTGGTTATACTGAGGAAATAGTAAGATATTCAATAACAAAAACATACAATTAAATTAATTGTATGTAGAGCGAGGTTATTTGTTATGCCTATTAATTCATTCGATCAATATCCGATGTCCTGGAAACCGGAAAAGTCCTCCTTGAAACGACCCATTTACCTTTCATTAGCTGATTTGTTAGAGAAAGACATCGTTCGTGGACATCTAACTCCTGGTACTAAACTTCCGCCTCAGCGTGAACTTGCAGATTTTCTGGATATCAATTTCACTACTATTACGCGTGCGTATAAACTGTGTGAAAAGAAGGGGTTAATTTTTGCGATCACAGGAAAGGGTACTTTTATCTCTCCAAATGCTGCGAGGACTATAACCATTTCCAAAGAGGCCGGTTATTCAGATATCGACCTTGCTTTTGGTGCTACATTTGAACAAACAAACTTCATGGTTGTAGATACCATACAAGAGGTTGCATCAAAAAAAAGTGTGGAAGAGCTGCTCAATTATGATCACCCAGCTGGGTTGCCTCACCATAAAACGGCTGCAATAAAGTGGCTGAAACCATTAAATATTGAGGCAAGTACAAATCAATTGGCGATCGTATCCGGGGCACAGAGTGCGTTAGCGATATCTCTATCCAGCCTTTTTGAGCCGGGAAATCGGATCGTAACTGACTTTTTCACTTATGCAAATTTCATTCAATTGGCCCAGATGTATCACATTCAACTGATCCCTATACAGGCAGATGCAGATGGGATGTCAGCCGGTGACCTCGATAAAATATGTTCTAAAACAAATATTCATGGGGTTTTTCTAATGCCGTCTGGTTGTAATCCAACAGCACATATGATTTCTGATCATAGGAAAAAGGAACTCGCGGAGGTCATTAAAAAGCACCGGCTCATTCTCATAGAGGACGAGATTAACGCATTATTCATTGCGGAGGAACTGGATGATTACAAGCAACCCATGTTTAATCTATTGCCTGAGCAAACCGTTTATATTAACAGTACATCGAAGACCATCTGCTCCGGGTTGAGGGTAGCCCACATAATCTTTGGGGAAAGTCTGTCTAAAAAAATAGTGGAGGGCATTTATAATATTAATACAAAACCCTCTTCTCTTGATATAGAGGTTGTTTCACAACTGATTCTTACAGGGAAAGCTCATTCTATTTTCAAACAAAAAAAGTCGTTACTAAAAGAAGCGAATGAAATATATAACTCCTATTTTCCTATAAGTAATGAATACGAAAACCCGTTAAGTTATTTTCGTTGGCTGCCAATTCATAGTAAAGCACCCGGCCTTCAAGTGGAGGAGGAAATAAAAAAGAAGCAAGTTTATGTTTTTCATTCGGATCGGTTTATCAGTGGTGGACAAACTTCCGATAAGAAGTACCTGAGAATTTCTATGGCTGCCACAAATTCCTTTGAAGAATTGAAGGAGGGTTTAGACAGACTTAAAATCCATCTTGGCCATCTGGATTAGTTTATTTACTTTATACTTTCTAAGTAGGGGCGAAAATATTGGTATTTTAAAAATTATCTCGAAGATATAGTGAAAGAGGAGAAGGCTATGATCTTCACGGCTCATTCAGAAAACGAAGCAATTAAGGAATATCATAATAACGACCAACCTAACCTTGCCTATTCCACAACACTTAATAATAAATGGTTATGGAGTAAGGCAGGAGGGTACCCGTTCGATAAATGGAGTGCAAACCTTGTTGGAGAACCCTATTTATGGTGTGGAACTAAACAGAAGCTCAGGAAGGATATCTCAACCTTCTGAGCTTCTGCTTTATTTCATATTTGTTTGGAATAGTTATTTTTCTGTTCGTAGTGCCTGCAAAAGAATCTGTTTATGCTGAGGGGCCAATTCTTTTAATTGGTCCACTGTACAACACCCTGTAAAGTATTGAATCACAAGACCATCAACGAAAGCGATCAGTATAGAAGCGCCTTGCCCGTCTTGAATAACTGGGTATTCTTTGTCAGAGTCAAGCTCTTCCAATTTATCCTGCACATGATCGACCATTTCATTGAAAGCACCACTAAATGTCGTTTCATAGATTTCACCTTGGGTGTAACGGCTCATCACAGCTTTGATTGTTTCTATATTTTGATCATTATAATCCCAGGAATCGTACAAAAATTGTTCAACGAATGCATCTACACTCTTGGCCTCATTACCTCTGACTGCTTTTACATAATCATCCTCAAGCCCTTTCAATAATTCGTCCATATTTCTATGTGAAATTCGATGTTCCATTTGATGCATCCTCCTCATGTGGTTTTACTATTCCTTTCCTACCCCTCACAATCCTCTATTATTCATATTTTCTAAAACTCTTGCTTTTTATTTCGGTATGATTAATGATCCCCTCCAATGTTAACGCTGTGCTATTTACATTGGCAGATGATGGTATAATGACAAAAAAGAGGGGGTGCACGGATGAGTGAAGAGAAAAAAGTAACTTTTATGCTGCCTGATCAACAAAAACAGGCATCAGCCGCAGATACTACAAGCGAAAAGTATTTAGAATTTCTACCGGATGAACTGACGGAATTGGTCAATTCTTTTAATGGCTTTGAGCTTGATACGATTGAATTACACGTGACAGGGGCCCTTGATTCTGGAGGAGCGACCAAGCTGTTTGTAGATTTTTCAGGAGAAGCAGGCATGAAGTTTACGTTGAAGAAAAAGGACTAGAAAAAAGAATAAAGGAGAAAGTGGGGGCGTCTATTCCTTTATTTAAACGGGATTATTTATGAGGATCTCTGCCTATCTCTACCTACCTTTGCCTATGTGGTAACGAGCATGGGTCAGGCTGATCGATTTCTTTACTCTTATTCATATAGTTAAGATGAAGATTGACGGTACCAAATGATACGCCAGTTTCCAAAGGAGAAATAGAGATGGTTAAGGTGTTCAGTTATGTTAGGTTCTTCTTATTTATGAGTGTTGGACTTTCATTATGGCAGTTATGGTTCTCATCATTTAACCCTGTAGAGACCGTTGCTTTCTCTTTTTTTATGACTTTTTTCAAATGGTTGTACGAGGTGACTTGGGAAAGAAAAACAGATGGTGCTGATTAATCTTGAAATGAAAGCTTTAGCTGAAGAGAGCGATTCTTCCATCAGGGGTGAATCGCCCTTTTTATTTGCTTGGGAAAGTTTGTGAGGTCATTTTTGAGGTAATAGAAGCTCTAAGCGGCCAGGGTATGTTTTCTATCCATAAGGGCTTGATAAAAGGGAGTGTTCTTTGGTGAAATGGAAGTTCATTTTCTATCCGATCATTGCTGGATTACTAGGCGTGATGTTTACGTATATGTTGGACGGATTTACAGTCGATTGGCCGTCTTTTATCGGAATTTTTATAGGAGTTTCAATAAGTCAGTTCATTTTTATGTTTTGGCGTAAAGACGATAACAGTTATTCAGATAGGAAGTAGCTTTATTTTTAATGTTCTTATTACATAAATAGTAGGTATCAAAGTACTATGATAAGGAGACAAACCCATATAATGCATTTATTCTGCCTGAAGGAAATGCTGCTCATATTTGCATTCCCTCGTGTTATACATGTGATTGATCGTCTCGTTTGAGTGTTTTTTATCTAACCAATTTCTTAACGTTTGTAGGTAAACGTTAGAAACTTAATGTCACTTGAACAATTATCTATATAGAACCTTATCACTTTGGGCAAAATGAGAAAGAGGTGATGATATGGATAAAGATGAATTAAAACTCACATCTGCTGAAATAGGAACATTGTGGGGACAGTACGTAAATGGAACGGCCATTGATATTGTCAATAAATATATGCTGTCCACCATAGAAGATGAGGAGATTAAAGTAATCTTTGAAGATGCAATAAAAATTTCAGAAAATCAAAAGCAGCAAATAGCACGGTTTATTGACAACGAAGGATTCCCAATTCCCGTTGGATTTTCAGAATCCGACCTTAATGAAGGCACCAATCGATTGTTTTCTGACATCTTCTGTTTACACTATTTGCATATTATGACGTTGCACGGTTTAATCGGGCATACGACATCACTTAGTTCTTCTGTTAGAAAGGATCTCAGACACTTCTATGAATCATGCAGTAATGATGCTATAACCATGTATCAGCGAACGACTGAATTACTATTGGAGAAGGGGCATTTTCAGAGGGACCCTTACTTTTACCCTGATGAAAAACCTGAATTTGTTTCAGGTCAATCTTTTATTAATGGATTTTCAAGTGATAAACGCCCTTTAGCTGCAACAGAAATCGTTGCTCTATCCCTTAATATAAAGAAAAAAATATTGGAAAAGTCACTTTCTATAGGATTTAGCCAAGTTGCCCAATCAAAAGAGGTTAGAAAATTTTTAGAGAGTATGCAAAATGCATCCAACAAGCAAATTCAATCATTAGGTAATATCTTAAAAGGAGATAACTTACCTGTTCCAATGTCATGGGAGTCAGAGGTTACTTCTTCACAGGATTCGCCCTTTTCAGACAAGTTAATGTTGTACCACATGGGTTTCTTATTACAATCTGCCCAATCCTACCATGGTTCAGGTCTGGCATCAGCAATGCGAGTCGATCTCGTAACGACTTATGAAAAAATCATATTAAAAAATATAATGATTACAAAAGAGTGGTTTAATTTAATGACCAAAAATAATTGGTTGGAACAGCCACCACTTGCCCCGAATAGAAAGGAAATAGCAAAAGATAAGTAAATAGAGCTGCTGATAGAAAAGGCTTAGCAAATTAGGTGAATTTATGGGAATTGGTTATTCTGAAAAAAGTAAGAAATTAGAAGTTTTATTATGGAGTATTGCTTTGCCGGGCTTTGGGCAATTGTTAAATGGAAAATATGTAAAAGGAATATTCCTAGTTATCTTAGAAATCCTGGTTAATATAATGGGAAACTTTAATAAAATCATTATTTTAAGTTTTAATTTTAAGATCGAAGAAGCAATCGCTGAAACCAATTATTTGTGGCTCATGTTTTATCCGTGTTTATATTTCTTTTCTATTTGGGATGCATATAAGGATGCGGGTGGGGGAATGGACAAACCCTTTGCTTATCTGCCTCTTGTATTCTCGGCCTATTTTGTAACAACAGGTCTAATATTTTCATCCGAATTCACATTCTTTGGATACTTATTTGGCCCGATATGGCTGCCTATATTATTTTTGCCGATTGGCTTAGGGATAGGGGTGGTCATAAGGCGGGTATTGTTAAAAATATATTCAAAGGAAACCATCTAAACATTCACTCTCATGATGGGAAAATTACAGTTTCGAATCTGTGACAAAAGAGAGGTAAGCGGAAGTAGAGAAATCAACGCCTGCTTAAAAAAAGATCAGTCTTATAGGGACAACTATTTCTCCTTAAGAATCGTGGGTTTCACTTCTATATAGAGTACTGAAGTTGCTATACTTGAGACAACTCTATTTATGAAGGGAAGAGGCAGATGACGAAACAAACCATTGGGTTCATCGGCGCAGGTGTGATGGGGAAAAGCATGGCACGCAACTTGATGAAGGCTGGATATGAGCTGAACGTATTTACGCGTACGAAAGAAAAAGCGAACGACCTTTTAGCCGAAGGGGCGAACTGGAAGGAAAGTGTGGCCGGTTTATCGGTGCATTCCGATATCATCATTACGATTGTCGGATATCCAAGCGATGTGAAAGAAGTATATTTCGGTGGCGATGGGATTTTAGAAAATGCCAAGCCAGGTTCCTATGTCATCGATATGACGACGTCTTCACCTGACTTGGCACAGGAGATCGCCGAAAAAGCCGAAGCGGCGGATATTTATGCGTATGATGCTCCTGTATCCGGTGGGGACGTTGGAGCAAGAAGTGGGAAGCTCACCATCATGGTCGGCGGCAATGAGGAGCCGTTTGACGATATCCTTCCTGTTTTCCAAGCGATGGGTGAGAACATCGTCCTCCAGGGCGAAGCGGGAGCCGGTCAGCATACGAAAATGAGTAACCAAATCACGATTGCATCCGGCATGATGGGCGTTTGTGAGGCTATTACATATGCCGGAAAAGCCGGTCTCCATCCCAAAAAAGTGTTAAGCAGTATTGAATTCGGTGCCGCTGGCAGCTGGTCCCTGTCTAATCTTGGACCTCGAATGATTGACGGGAACTTTGATCCAGGGTTTTATGTGAAGCATTTTATAAAAGATATGAAGATCGCCATTGATTCAGCGGAGAACATGCAGATCCCGGTTCCTGGATTGAAACTTGCCAAACAGTTATATGAGGAATTGAGTGAAGCTGGTGGAGATAATGATGGGACGCAGGCGTTGTATAAGTACTATCAAATGATGACACCTGTCTCATAGAAAAAAGCGACCGGTCGCGGTCGCTTTATTTTTTGTATTGAAGGATTTTTAGTATGGACTCGAAACAGGTGGTCCGGTAATAGTCGTGCAGTTGAGCATCGTCTCTCATCAACCATTGAATCAAGCTCCCATCAATCATACAGCGGATGCTGATGGCCGCTTGTTCCACATCACCGACTTCAAAGATCTCTTCTTCCAGCCCTTGATGGATGATTTCTCTGCCGATGGACCAACAGTTTTCGTAGAATTTTTGGTTGATCTCTTTATACGAATCGTTATTTTTTACTTGGGATAAAAAATCCAGGTACACACGATAGAAGTTTTTATTTTCTTCTGGACTGATGAACACACGGTTTATATAGGCTTCAAGCTTCCCGATGGCTGTCTCCTGCTCACTGATGGATGCGGCTTCTTTTTCATAAATGCGTGTCGTAATCCATTCAAACAATTGCGTGAAGACATCGGATTTATTTTTGAAATAATAGTTGGTGACCCCTTTGCTGACATCCGCATAATCGGCGATGTCCTGTAATGTGACGGATTCATAGCCTTTTTCAGTTGCGGCTTGGAAGGCGGCTTTCAATATCTGCTTACGTCTCTGTTCTGCTTTTTTTGCCATATTCAATACAACCTCCATAGGATATTCCTTTCCATTATACAAGAAACGGGAGAAGTACACGAATGTATTATACTGACCGGTCAAAATAAATTGACCGGTCAGTATAAAATGATTTATGATAGATTCATAAGCTATTAAATGACTATTCGAAAGGGGAAATGTACCTATGACCAAAGAATTCAAAGCTCTAGTGGTGAATAAGACGGACGAAGATTTTTCTGTGAATGTAGAATCGTTATCTTTCAATGATCTGCCAGAAGGGGATGTGACAATTCGTGTCCACTATTCCAGCGTCAACTATAAAGATGGATTAGCAAGTATTCCGAACGGAAAAATTGTTCAATCGTATCCTTTTGTACCTGGCATCGACCTTGCCGGTACTGTCGTTTCATCGGATGATGATCGCTACCAGGAAGGGGACGAAGTGGTTGTCACAAGCTATGAACTGGGTGTGTCTCATTATGGTGGATACAGCGAATACGCTCGAGTGCCAGGGGATTGGGTCGTACCATTGCCGGAGAATATGTCCTTGAAGGAAGCGATGGCGTTTGGCACGGCAGGATTCACGGCAGCGCTCTCTGTCCACCGCCTCGAAGAAAGCGGCGTCACACCGGAAGACGGAACGATTCTTGTAACTGGAGCTACAGGTGGTGTCGGCAGTATGGCTGTTTCAATGCTTGCAAAACGTGGGTACCATGTGACAGCTAGTACAGGAAAAGAGTCGGAACACGAATATTTGAAAACGTTAGGTTCAGAAGAAATCATATCCCGGGAAGAAGTGACACCAGAGAAGATCCGCCCGATCGGTAAGCAGAAGTGGGCAGGTGTGGTCGATCCTGTGGGAGGAAAAACATTGGCATCTGTCCTGAGCAATACGAAATATGGCGGGGCCGTTGCTGTCAGTGGATTAACGGCCGGGGTTGAAGTACCGACAACGGTCTTCCCTTTCATCCTTAGAGGTGTGAATCTGCTCGGTATTGATTCCGTTTATTGTCCTAAAGACTTGAGGGAGAAGTTATGGAAGCGGATGGCTGCGGATTTGAAGCCGGATGATTTAGGAGAAATCGAAAATGAAGTTACTCTAAAAGAGCTTCCTGATACCTTGTCAGATATTCTACAAGGAAAGGTGAGAGGAAGAACGGTTGTGAACATCCTTTCATAAATGGCCAGCAGGGAGGCGTCTCCTTTTAAGCTTAGAAAAACTAAAAGCATTCATCAAACCATGTGGAAAGCGTAACCTCTCAAAGGGTTACGCTTTTTTCATAAACCTTGAGTATTTTGAAAGCGTTTGAAATAATTGAAAGGTACATAACTAAATCGATGTAGTATGGATGAAAGGGTGTTTTTATATGAGTTCTGCGTCATTGTCCAACAAAGAACGAGCGGTTTCTTTTCTGAAGCAGGTGGCAGATGGAGAGGTAAGGGACGCCTATCAAACATATATCTCTTCTGGTTTTTCCCATCACAACCCTTACTTCCAGGGGGATAAAGGTTCACTGATGAGGGCAATGGAAGAGGACGCATCCAAGAACCCTCATAAAACGCTTGAGGTCCATCGTGCGATTGAAGAAAAAGATTTTGTTGTCGTCCATTCCCACATTAAACAAAACCAGGAAGACACGGGAGCAGCCGTAGTCCATATGATGCGCTTTGACAACGGGAAAATCATTGAGTTGTGGGATATCGGCCAGCCGATTCCAGAAGACACACCGAATGAAAATGGCGCTTTCTAAGTACGATTGTCGTTGGGATGAGAGAAAGGAATGTTCAAGAGACTGATCCGTATAAGTGAAGGTGAAAGGTATGGAGAAATTAAAGTGGATCGATCATGAGCTGAAAGTGAAATATGGCGCAGAAGAAGTTCTTTTGCTGCCAAAAGAATATCAGTTGCTGCAATATTTATGGGAGCGACCTTTTCAAGTGTTTTCCAGGGAGGATTTGCTTGATGCGGTATGGTCTATGGAAAATCCGACGGACCGGACCGTCGATGACCATATTTACCGGCTCCGGAAAAAGCTGAGGCCGTTAGCCTCTCTCTTAAGCATCTCCACGGTCAGGGGGAAGGGGTATTTGTTGAAAGTGGAGGAGCAAGTTCATCAAAGCCCCCTCGCCGAAGACCAGGATGTTGCCTCCAGTGCGAAAGTGCTTTTTCACAAATACCATCTCTACGGTCAGGGGAAAGCATTGAAGGTGCTTGAGGAAAACCAGGATATTTTCGGTTTTGAACTCGACGTCGAACACCAATGTTATCTTCACTTCATGAAGGGTGATTTTGAGTGGTTCCTGAAGGATGAACGTTCGTTTTGGGATACCTGTTACTATTTGATGCATATCTATTCCTACATTCAACCAGATAAAGAGAAAAGCCTGCATTATTTCACTAAAGCGTTGGCTGAAGAGAAGCTGCCGGGTGCCCATAGGACAGAAATAAGATTGTTGAACCGATTGAGTCTCTTGATCTTCACTAAGAGGCTTTCTGAAGCAGAAAACCAGCTCAGCGCTTCGAAGAAAGAAATCGATGATCGAGGGTTGCACAACTTGTATCCTTTGACTCTATTAACAGAACTCTACCTTGTATTCTTGCAAAACGATAAGCCGGCTATAGAGAAAAAGATGAAGGAAGTGGGAGAGACACTTGAGAAGTACCCTTTCTCTCGGGAGCAAGCGACTTTTTTGATTATGCAGGGCATCCACTGCTTTTGGAATCATGAAGAAGACAAAGCGGATCGTTTCTTTCAAGAGGGATTTAAGCTTTTTAAGGAAGCCAAATATATTCCAGGACTTATGATCAGTCTGAACGTCATCCTCTTTTTCATCCAGGAATTCCGATCAGAGAGTGATTTATTCTCTACATACAAGGAGATGTGGCGGGACCTCGCTTTTGAATACCGATTTTCTGAGTTGAAGAGCCAGATCGAATACCAACTGGATGTTCATTTGAACAGGAAAAATAGCAGCCTCTGATACTCCTCTGATATTTCTCCGTTATGCTTTTTAAAAGAGAACGGGGAGGTATTAAAATGAAACATTCACTTTGGGGAAACAGGAATTTTGTTACGTTCTTTTCAGCCAATGCGCTGTCCAATTTAGGGAATTGGTTTGACTTTGTGGCTGTGTTGATTTTATTTCGGTATACGTGGCAGGCGGATCCTTTACTGATTGCGTTGATCCCTGTCATGTATGCGATTCCCAGCATATTGCTTGGCCAGTTTGCTGGTGTTTTTGCGGATCGTAAGGATAAGCTGAAAATCCTCGTTTATTCCGATTGGATCCGAGGTGTCCTGACGCTGGTGCTCGTTTTCACTCCTTTCCCATTTCTTGCACTGGCATTAATTTTTTTGAGGAATACGGCGGGGGCGATCAGTCTACCTGCCCAGCAGGGACTGGTGAGGAGGATTGTGGAGGAAGAGGACATCATGAAGGCGGTAACGATGAACGGCAGCTTGTTTCAACTCGTGAAAGTGGTGGGGCCTTTGATCGGAGGGTCCCTGACCGCTGCTTTCTCCCCCTCTTTTTCAATAGCGATCAATAGTGCTTCTTTTCTTCTTTCCGGAGTAATTCTTCTGTTCATTCGTCCGAAGGAGCAGGAGGCGAATGAGCAGAAAGAAAAGCAAGGGGAGGATGTTGGATTTTGGACATCGTGGAAGGAAGGCTGGAGCTTCGTACTGAAAAGCCGGATTCTGACGGCCAGCCTCTTATACGGTATCGTCACCACTTTGACCATCCAGATGATTGATGCGCAGTTCGTCACCTTATTCAGCGAGGTCTTTCCTGAAAGAGCGGAGCTTACCGGCTGGGTCATTTCCGCAATCGGGATCGGTTCGCTCCTCGTTGTGCTTGCCCTGAACAAATTGGATGGTATCAAAAAATACGGATGGTTTTTCGGCACAGCGAGCCTGCTCATTGGTGTCATGACCGGCGGGTTCGGTTTTCTGAATGCCTCGACCTTCCTCTTTGTAGTCATCGGGCTTGCTCTGTTAGGAGGCATCGGAAATGGCCTCGCCTTTACTGCCGTCAATTATTTGATTCAAAAAGAGCCTCCAAAAGAAGCCATTGGGAGGGTATCCGGCATTGTCGATTCCACCTTGAGTCTGTTGTTTATCATCGGTCCGCTTCTTGGTGGTCTATTCATTCATCAGTTCGGTGTAGCGGCGGCTTTTAAAATCATCGGCTTCAGCTTAGTAGGTGTCGGTTCCGTAGGGGTTGTCTTCCAGAACCTTATTTGGAGACGGTCGATCCCCCATGCGAATGAGCCTGTAAAGAGTAGAGAGGTGCAAGTGAATTCCAATGCTTAAATTCTTGTAGAGGGACTTCCAAAAGGGAAATCCCTCTTTTTTTATCAAAGAGTGTTGTTTTAGAAAGAATCCTTTGAAATAATTAAATGGAATAGCAGGGCTTGTCAGAGAGTTCGTCTTTAAAAAAATGATCTCATGGTGAATTTTGAAAGGGGATACATAACCTTGAATACAAAATACTTAGACTTACTTGCTCAAAAATACGATAGCGAAGAAAAAGTCGTCACTGAAATTATCAATCTGAAAGCGATCCTTAACCTGCCAAAAGGAACCGAGCATTTCGTCAGTGACCTTCATGGGGAATATCAAGCATTTCAACATGTGTTGAGAAATGGCTCAGGGAGAGTCAAAGAGAAAATCAGGGATCTTTTTGAAGATGAATTGACGGAGAAGGAATTGGATGAATTCGCGACACTTGTGTTTTATCCGGAAGAAAAAATCAAGCTGATCAAGAACGGTTTTGACAATAATGAAGAGCTGGAAAAGTGGTACACGCACACGATCGACCGGATGATCAAGCTCATTTCCTATGCTTCCTCCAAGTACACGCGTTCCAAGTTACGTAAAGCCCTGCCGACTCAGTTCGTTTATATCATAGAAGAACTTCTCTATAAAACGGATGACATCACAAATAAAGAATCGTACTATAAAAAAATCGTCCAGCAGGTTATTTCTCTTGGACAGGCGGACAAGCTCATCAGCGGTCTTGCTTACGCTACACAAAAACTGGTCGTGGACCACCTTCACGTCGTCGGGGATATTTACGACCGGGGACCGGAGCCGGATAAAATCATGGAAACACTCATCCATTATCCATCGGTCGATATCCAGTGGGGCAACCATGATGTCTTATGGATCGGTGCTTTTGCCGGATCGAAGGTGTGTCTTGCCAATATCCTGCGCATTTGCGCCCGCTACAACAATTTGGAAATTATTGAAGATGCGTATGGCATCAATTTAAGGCCGCTGCTCAATCTTGCTGAGAAATATTATGGCGATCATGCTGCCTTCAGACCTAAGATTCATACTGATGACGAACCGTCGGAACATGAGCAGCTGCAGATTACGAAAATGCATCAGGCGATCGCGATGATTCAGTTCAAACTCGAGAGTTCGATCATTAAGAGGCGGCCGTATTTCCATATGTCTGAGCGTTTGCTGCTTGAAAAAGTGGATTATGACCGTGAGGAAATCACGCTTCACGGGAAAACGTATCCTCTTGAAAATCCGTGCTTTGCAACGATCGATCCCGAAGACCCGAATCGTCTCCTGGAGGAAGAGGAGAAGGTGATCGAGAAGCTGCTCTTTTCCATCCAGCATTCGGAGAAGCTTGCAAGACATATGAAATTCCTTATGAAAAAGGGCAGCCTTTATTTGAAATACAACGGCAACTTGTTGATTCACGGGTGTATCCCGGTTGATGAAGAAGGAAATATGGAGAAAATGACGATTGAAGACAAGTCCTATGCCGGGCGTGAGCTGCTCGATATTTTTGAGCACTATCTACGTCATTCGTTTGCGAATCCAAAAGAAACCGATGACTTGGCGACAGATATGGTTTGGTATTTATGGACAGGTCAATTTTCTTCCCTGTTCGGGAAAAGGGAAATGACGACGTTCGAGCGCTACTTCATCTCTGATAAAACCACACACAAAGAGAGAAAAAACCCATACTATTATTTGCGGGAAGATGAAGAAGTCTGCCGTAAAATTCTTGCTGAATTCGACTTGAATCCAGACCAGGGCCATATCATCAATGGACATACGCCTGTGAAAGAAATCGAGGGAGAAAACCCGATCAAAGCAGGCGGAAAGATGGTCGTCATCGATGGAGGGTTTTCGAAAGCCTATCAATCGACGACAGGCATTGCTGGGTACACCTTATTGTATAACTCTTTCGGCATGCAGCTTGTCGCCCATAAGCGCTTCAACTCGAAGGAAGAAGTCCTGCGGGATGGAACGGATGTTTTGTCTGTGAAGCGGTTGGTAGATAAGGAGCTTGAGAGGAAGAAGGTTTTAGAGACGAATGTAGGGGAAGAACTGCTGCAGGAAATTTATATTTTGAACAGCTTGATGGAATACAAGTATATGAAATAAGGCGATGTAAAAAGGACGATGGCTCTTCAGGAGCCATCGTCCTTTTTTAGTTTTTCATCTTTGTCAGGCGGCCGTCCATGAGAAGTTTCATATGATGGACGGAATCAGCGATGGTTTACCACTTAATGCTGCAGCCGACAATGATCAATAGAATGAACAATACCACAATCAAAACAAAATTGTTTCGACGTGGACGACAGTGATACATAGGAGCGGACGGCATGTGAGGCATATTCGCACCCATATATGGCGCGTTTACATTTGCACCCATCGTGTACGGAGCATTAACATTTTCCATGTGAAAACATCCCTTTCGTTTTGTTTCTTTGTCACTATATTGTACTCGCCTAACAGAAAGTTGAGCCCGTCAACCTTAAAAATGGGTGCATGTCACGAGTACACAAAACAGGGATTTTCAATACTTAGGCTTATAGATCAGCTCATATAGGTAATGCCTGAACGATACTGATGTCTTGTTGTGGTGGACGATGAATGGCCTCGTTTTCTGAATCGTACGTCCGGCAGAGAATCTGGCTAATGGTCGGAAAGACGGGCGTGTGATCAAGCTCGTCAAATAAGCCGATTGCTGACTGTTTTCCTTCCTTTTCGTATTCAGGCCCTCGATCATTTTTGCTTCTGTCCGGATACTGAATCCATGACCGAAAAACTCATCATTTCCCATCGCGATTGCGTTGACTCCCCGAAACCATGGAGTGGCCGGGTTCACATCAGGGTTGTTGAAATACACAACATCTCCCGGTATATAATGATTCACAAAATTTGAATACAACCCTAGATCATCATCGGTGTGCCAGCTGTATAAGTAGAGGTTTGGAAAGAGTGTGCTGAAGGAAGAATCGCCCATCGTTTTCAGGAGGCCGTGATAAAAGTTGATCACACAAGCGGTCGCACATTCGAATTTATACTGATCACTATTTTTGAAAATATCCTGGATCGCAGCAGCAGGGGAGGCCTGCCGTCGCAATAAAAAACCACCGGCTCTGGTCAGCTGCCAATAGTCAGGATTGCAGCGCGCTGTACGAAAAGTAGCAAAGGTTGACTCTCCATCGTTCATTTCTTTAGCACTAAGGATGATATTTTTTCTGCTTCTGACCTCAAATAGAAGCTCCTTTTCCGAAGAAAAAGAGTAGATGTTCGGAGTCTTTTGTAAAGCCTTTATGATTGTC
Organism: Halobacillus aidingensis; assembly: GCF_900104185.1. Lineage (GTDB taxonomy): Bacteria > Bacillota > Bacilli > Bacillales > Halobacillaceae > Halobacillus > Halobacillus aidingensis. Next base: position 172,031 of record NZ_FNIZ01000002.1, read on the forward strand.
GTCTCGATTTGATCTGGCTTCCACGAATCACTAGGTTGATACGGCATCCCGGATACCTGGATCATACGGATCCTCCTTTGCGAAGTGAAACATTTGTCCTTGTACCTATCCTATTCATGAGTGGAGGGGATGATGTGTAGAGGCTTTTCTCTAGTCTTTCATGGAATTAGTCTTTATAGGGGGGAGTCGCGCACAGGAAGAGTGAGACGCGCGCAGGAAGAGTGAGACGCGCGCAGGAAGAGTGAGACGCGCGCAGGAAGAGTGAGACGC